>NZ_AFQU01000001.1:0-1257500 GCF_000220065.1 Streptococcus sp. oral taxon 056 str. F0418
CATCAGTAAGCGCAAGCACAAGTGCATCAGTAAGTGCAAGTACTTCAGCATCAATCAGTGCATCTAACTCCGCTTCAGTAAGCACAAGTACTTCAGCATCAGTAAGTAACTCTGTATCAGCAAGCACAAGTGCATCAGTAAGCGCAAGTACTTCAGCATCAGTAAGTAACTCTGTATCAGCAAGCACAAGTGCATCAGTAAGCACAAGTACTTCAGCATCAGTAAGTGCATCTAACTCTGCATCAGTAAGTGCAAGTACTTCAGCATCAGTAAGTGCATCTACTTCAGCATCAGTAAGTGCATCTAACTCTGCTTCAGTAACGCGCAAGTACTTCAGCATCAGTAAGTGCATGTACTTCAGCATCAATCAAGTGCATCTAACTCTGCTTCAGTAAGCGCAAGTACTTCAGCATCAGTAAGTAACTCTGTATCAGCAAGCACAAGTGCATCAGTAAGTGCAAGTACTTCAGCATCAGTCAGTGCATCTAACTCTGCATCAGTAAGCGCAAGTACTTCAGCATCAGTAAGTAACTCTGTATCAGCAAGCACAAGTGCATCAGTAAGTGCATCTAACTCTGCTTCAGTAAGCGCAAGTACTTCAGCATCAGTAAGTGCATCTAACTCTGCATCAGTAAGCGCAAGCACAAGTGCATCAGTAAGTGCAAGTACTTCAGCATCAATCAGTGCATCTAACTCCGCTTCAGTAAGCACAAGTACTTCAGCATCAGTAAGTAACTCTGTATCAGCAAGCACAAGTGCATCAGTAAGCACAAGTACTTCAGCATCAGTAAGTGCATCTAACTCTGCATCAGTAAGCGCAAGTACTTCAGCATCAGTAAGTGCATCTAACTCTGCATCAGTAAGCGCAAGTACTTCAGCATCAGTAAGTAACTCTGTATCAGCAAGCACAAGTGCATCAGTAAGTGCATCTAACTCTGCATCAGTAAGCGCAAGTACTTCAGCATCAGTAAGTGCATCTAACTCTGCATCAGTAAGCGCAAGTACTTCAGCATCAGTAAGTAACTCTGTATCAGCAAGCACAAGTGCATCAGTAAGTGCATCTAACTCTGCTTCAGTAAGCGCAAGTACTTCAGCATCAGTAAGTGCATCTAACTCAGCATCAGTAAGCGCAAGTACTTCAGCATCAGTAAGTGCAAGTACTTCAGCATCAGTAAGTGCATCTAACTCTGCTTCAGTAAGCGCAAGTACTTCAGCATCAGTAAGTGCATCTAACTCTGCATCAGTAAGCGCAAGCACAAGTGCATCAGTAAGTGCAAGTACTTCAGCATCAATCAGTGCATCTAACTCCGCTTCAGTAAGCACAAGTACTTCAGCATCAGTAAGTGCATCTAACTCTGCATCAGTAAGCGCAAGTACTTCAGCATCAGTAAGTGCAAGTACTTCAGCATCAGTAAGTGCATCTAACTCTGCATCAGTAAGTGCATCTAACTCTGCTTCAGTAAGCGCAAGTACTTCAGCATCAGTAAGTAACTCTGTATCAGCAAGCACAAGTGCATCAGTAAGCGCAAGTACTTCAGCATCAGTAAGTGCATCTAACTCTGCATCAGTAAGTGCATCTAACTCTGCTTCAGTAAGCGCAAGTACTTCAGCATCAGTAAGTGCATCTAACTCTGCATCAGTAAGCGCAAGCACAAGTGCATCAGTAAGTGCAAGTACTTCAGCATCAATCAGTGCATCTAACTCTGCATCAGTAAGCACAAGTACTTCAGCATCAGTAAGTAACTCTGTATCAGCAAGCACAAGTGCATCAGTAAGTGCGAGCGAGTCAGCATCAATCAGTGCATCTAACTCCGCTTCAGTAAGCACAAGTACTTCTATATCAATTAGTAACTCACTGAGCACAAGCCGCTCATTGCAATCACACTCTGTTGTAACAAGTAAGGGTGAGCCAGCAAGCACATCTAAGCCAACCTTTAATATTGCAAGTTACAGTATCTCACTAAGCAATAGTGTTTCTACTAGCACGAGCTTATCAGACAGCTTGAGCACAAGTACTTCATTGAGCGATTCAGCTTCAGTTTCTAACCGCATTAACCCATCAATCAGCGCGTCTATTAGCTTGAGCAACAGTCTCTCAACCAGTGTTTCTACAAGTCTGTCACTCAGTGATAGCTTATCACGTAGCTTGTCAGACAGCTTGAGCACAAGTACTTCATTGAGCGATTCAGCTTCAGTTTCTAACCGCATTAACCCATCAATCAGTGCGTCTATTAGCTTGAGCAACAGTCTCTCAACTAGTGTCTCTACAAGTCTGTCACTCAGCGATAGCTTATCACGTAGCTTGAGCACAAGTACTTCATTAAGTGATTCTATTTCAGCTTCTACTAGTCTGTCTAAAGCAGGATCTCTTGTGCCGAAACCACAGCCAGCACCAACAGGTGTTCCTCATGGAGTGGTTTCACCTTCTTCTGCCCTTCCAGGAACAGGAAGCATCGAAGCACAATACGGTACATTAGGTTTAGGCGTTGCAGCATTAGCAGGTGTATCACTTCTAGCTAAGAAAAAGAAAAAAACTTCTGAAGAAGTGGAATTGGAAGATTAATTCTGCTCTTAACTAGAAACAAAAACGGCTCTTTATCAACTGCAGTGGGTTGATGAAAAGCTACAACCTGGAGAGGACCAAATTGGTCCTCTCTTTTTTTGATGTTTAAAGCGATGAGAATTCTAGTTTTAAAGTTTTCAAAGCTCCGGAAGCCAAAAGCATTTCTCTTGATGACTTTGATGAGGTTATTAGTAGCTTCTAGCCTTGCATTTGAGTAGGGCGGTTCCAGTGCATTGTAAATGATCTTGCTCCTATCTCTCAAAAGGGGGCTAAAAATAGTCTAAAAGTTAGGATTTATAAAGGAAATTGCTTGCTTGAACAATTCATAAAAATGGCCAATGTGCTTTTCTCGAAAATGAATAGATTCATCTTGAAGTCCAATTTCTTCAGTTTTCGGATGACAGTTAAAGTTGAAACGGCTAAGCTTTCAGTGATGGTAGTCATGGGGATCTTTTCGATTAGTTTTTTAGCGATAGATGTAATTTGGCGTTTCTTCTTGACTAAGGAAATCTTTGAAAAAGCAATTTTCCCGTAGCCTTTACAGCGAAAACGTTGTTTTTTAGGTGAATGAGATTTTTATATCTCTCGTATTCTGGGTAAGTTATTTTTGAGTCTTTCTGGAAGTCATATTAAGTCATTTTCCCGTATAGTAAGGGGATTTAGACACAGGATAATTCAAGCTTAGTGATAATTTCTTTGTGTGTTCCAGCATCAAAATAATCCAAGATAGTGGTGTTCTAGTCTTTAATTCCAAGTAAGTTTGCGATAAATTTTAATTGTTCTATAAGATTCTTTCTAATGATGGTTTGGTCGCTTTTCAATATGTTATTTTCAGTCCGTTTCGCTCGGTTAGGTACGAAAAAATAAACCACCCGTCTAACGGGTGGTTGTGATTTCTCATGGTTTCCGTAATTTTAAAAATCAGGCTGGAAGTGGGACTGAATGCGCGAGAGAAGCTCCTGCAGTTAAGTATTGGAATTAATTGCTCGGTATTATTCAGAAGTTAGTTTTGCGCTTAAAATAGGTACAACTTGAATGTCGACCAGCTTCGGATTTATTTACAGAATATAACCGTGATAGGGTTTGTATATACATTGATCAATCTTATGCACTTAGCGCTAGAACAAGAAAGCAATATAGAGTAGAGATGGAAGATCAGGATCATCAGGAATCATATGTCAAGACTGAGCAAAAAAATGGTTCAGTCTTTTTTCGTTCTATTCTTGCTTTTGTTTCTCCTTCATAATATATTGGAATTGTCCATTCTAAAAAATTCTACCGATACACGGGTCTTTTTTTGCTTGTATTTTTATTGAAAATTGTTTATAATGATTAAGTTAGCCACCCTTAGTGTAATGGATATCACGTAAGATTCCGGTTCTTGAGATGGGAGTTCGATTCTCTCAGGGTGGATGATTTAAATCAGACTCTTTGGAGTCTTTTTTCTTTTTGGGGAAGGAAAATATACTGAAGGAGAAATTAACCGCCATACTTTGCCAAGCAAGATGGGAAGTACTTGCTTATCAAATTTTCGAAAATAAAGGAGAAACTCCCTAAAGCAATCCGGCTTATTGGGATATTTCAGGCGGGAGTGTAGAAGGGAATGAACTACTAAGAAAAGCAGCACTACATGAGGCTATGGAGGAGGTAAATCAAAAGATTCGGATTAATAGGATTATCCATGAAGATAGTCAATTTGACTCTATAAAAGATGCTGGCGAGATTTTGGAAGAGCGTGATATTATATTAGATTCAGAAGAGCATTTAGGCTTTGTCTGGATTACTTCTTTGGAAGGCATAAGGAGTACTTTGTGTCTTTTTTTCTTGAGATTTTTGCCGAATAATCCATATAAAGCAACTAAAAAACATCCCCTTTTATTAGGAGATGTTTTTATCATTAGTTTTTAGATGCTGCTTGGAATTCTGGATTCTTCCATGCTTCGTCAATAATTGCTTGCAATTCTTTAGCAGAAGCTTGCATTTTTTGAGTTTCAGCATCGTTAAGTGGGATGTTTACTGGACGTACGATACCGTGAGCACCAACGATAGCCGGCTGACCAATGAAGACATTCTCAACACCGTATTGGCCTTCTTGGAAGACTGACAAAGGTAATACAGCATTTTCATCATCAAGGATAGCTTTTGTGATACGAGCCAAAGCTACTGCGATACCGTAGTAAGTAGCGCCTTTTTTGTTGATGATAGAGTATGCTGCGTCACGAACAGAGATGAAAAGATCAATCAGATCTTGTTCATTCAAGTCGCGGTTAGCTTGTAACCATTGCTCTAATTTTACACCTGCAACGTTAGCATGTGACCAAACGGCAAACTCAGAGTCACCGTGCTCACCCATGATGTAGGCGTGTACAGAACGGGCATCAACACCAATTGTTTCAGCAAGTGCTTGACGGAAGCGAGCTGAATCAAGTGAAGTACCTGAACCAATAACACGTTCTTTAGGAAATCCTGAGAATTTCCATGTAGAGTATGTTAAAACATCAACTGGGTTTGCTGCAACGAGGAAAATACCATTAAATCCTGATGCAACAACTTGTTCAACAATAGACTTGTTGATAGCAAGATTTTTTCCGACAAGATCAAGGCGTGTTTCACCTGGTTTTTGTGGAGCACCTGCAGTGATAACAACAAGGTCAGCATCTGCACAGTCTTCGTATTTAGCAGCATAGATTTTTTTAGGTGATGTGAAAGCAAGCGCATGGCTAAGATCTTCAGCGTCACCAACAGCTTTGTCAAATAAAGCTGGAATTTCAATAATACCAAGTTCTTGTGCGATTCCTTGGTTGACAAGGGCAAAAGCGTAAGATGAACCTACAGCACCATCACCAACAAGGATAACTTTTTTATGTTGTTTTTCAAGAGTCATTCTCTCAAATCTCCTTTACTTTTTTAAGGGGTAATCCCAAACAAACCTATTCTATCACTTTTACTATGCTTTGTCACGGCAGATGTGTCAGTTTACCGGATGTAAACGTTTTTACTTTAAAGCCTCTTTACTGAAAAATCATTCAAAATATGGTATAATAGTACAGTTATTTAAAGTGAAAAGAGGCATTTTTTAATGCAAGATAGGAATTTAGTAAATGTCAATCTAACTAGTGAAATGAAGACGAGTTTTATTGACTATGCTATGAGTGTCATCGTTTCTCGTGCTCTTCCGGATGTGCGCGATGGTCTGAAGCCTGTCCATCGGAGAATTCTTTATGGTATGAATGAGCTTGGTGTGACACCTGATAAACCTCACAAAAAATCAGCCCGTATCACAGGTGACGTTATGGGTAAATACCATCCTCACGGGGATTCTTCTATTTATGAAGCAATGGTCCGTATGGCGCAGTGGTGGAGCTATCGCTACATGCTTGTAGATGGGCATGGGAACTTTGGTTCCATGGATGGAGATGGAGCCGCTGCTCAACGTTATACAGAAGCACGTATGAGCAAGATTGCTCTGGAAATGCTACGTGATATTAATAAAAATACAGTTGATTTTATTGATAACTATGATGCCAATGAAAGAGAACCAGTTGTCCTTCCAGCTCGTTTTCCAAATCTTTTAGTCAATGGAGCAACTGGTATTGCCGTTGGGATGGCTACTAATATTCCACCACATAATTTAGGTGAATCCATTGATGCGGTTAAGCTTGTCATGGATAATCCAGAGGC
The DNA here is from genome assembly GCF_000220065.1 of Streptococcus sp. oral taxon 056 str. F0418. Taxonomy (GTDB): domain Bacteria; phylum Bacillota; class Bacilli; order Lactobacillales; family Streptococcaceae; genus Streptococcus. The sequence continues at coordinate 6,245 of NZ_AFQU01000001.1, forward strand.
TACTACTCGTGACATCATGGAAGTTTTGCCTGGACCAGACTTTCCGACTGGTGCTCTTGTCATGGGGAAATCAGGCATTCACCGTGCTTATGAAACTGGAAAAGGTTCAATTGTTCTTCGTTCTAGAACTGAGATTGAAGAAACTAAGAATGGGCGTGAACGAATTGTCGTAACAGAATTTCCTTATATGGTCAACAAGACCAAGGTGCATGAGCATATTGTTCGTTTGGTGCAAGAAAAGCGCATTGATGGTATTACAGCTGTTCGTGACGAGTCAAATCGTGAGGGAGTGCGATTTGTAATTGAAGTTAGACGTGATGCATCTGCTCATGTTATTTTGAATAATCTTTTTAAGCTGACTCAGATGCAGACCAATTTTAGCTTCAATATGCTGGCTATCCAAAACGGTGTGCCGAAGATTCTGTCTCTTCGTGAGATTCTGTTGGCCTATATTGAGCATCAAAAAGAAGTGGTAACACGTCGTACAGTTTTTGATAAAGAAAAGGCAGAAGCGCGAGCTCATATTTTAGCTGGTCTTTTGATTGCTTTGGATCACATTGATGAAGTGATTCGGATCATCCGTAATAGTGAGACAGATGCAGAAGCACAAGCTCAGTTAATGGCTAAGTTTGAACTATCTGAGCGTCAAAGCCAAGCAATCCTTGATATGCGTCTTCGTCGTTTAACAGGATTGGAACGTGATAAAATCCAGTCAGAATACGACGAATTGATTGCTCTGATTGCTGACTTGACGGATATCCTAGCTAAACCTGAGAGAGTTCTCGCTATTATTAGAGAAGAATTGGACGAAGTGAAGCGTAAATTTGCCGACGATCGCCGTACAGAACTTATGGTTGGTGAAGTGCTTTCTTTAGAAGATGAGGATCTAATTGAAGAAGCAGATGTTCTCATTACCCTATCTAATAAAGGATACATTAAACGTTTAAACCAAGCTGAATTTACCGCTCAAAAGCGTGGAGGCCGTGGTGTTCAAGGGACGGGCGTCAAAGATGATGACTTTGTTAAAGAACTCGTTTCAACAAGTACTCATGATAGGTTGCTCTTCTTTACTAATAAAGGTAGAGTGTATAGGCTTAAAGGCTATGAAATTCCAGAGTATGGACGGACAGCAAAAGGTTTGCCTATTGTCAATCTTTTAAAACTTGACGAAGGGGAGACGATTCAAACCATCATCAATGTAGAACAAAATCACAGCGAAGATTCCTATCTTTTCTTTACGACTCGTCATGGTGTCGTGAAGAGAACCAGCGTAACAGAATTTTCTAATATCCGCCAAAATGGTCTACGAGCTTTAAATCTAAAAGAAGATGATGAGTTAATTAATGTCTTCTTGACAGATGGGTCAGCAGATGTCATTATTGGGACAAAATATGGTTACTCTGTCCGTTTCAATGAAGAAGCTGTAAGGAATATGAGCCGTATTGCAACTGGTGTTCGTGGGGTAAATCTACGTGAAGGAGACCAAGTAGTCGGAGCAGGCGTGATTTCTGATACCGATGAGGTTCTTGTCATTACTGAAAAAGGATATGGTAAACGTACTCTTGCAAGCGAGTATCCTACAAAAGGTCGTGGTGGTAAAGGAATCAAAACAGCGAATATTACGGATAAAAACGGATATTTAGCTGGTTTGATGACGATTAAAGGCGAAGAAGATCTGATGATTATCACGAACACAGGAGTGATTATTCGCACGAATGTAGCAAATATCTCGCAAACAGGACGTGCTACATTGGGAGTGAAAGTGATGCGTCTAGATCAGAATGCACAAATTGTGACCTTCACAACTGTAGAAGCTGACGATAAGGAAGATTCTCAAGTAGAAGAAGCGGAATAAGGAGATAATATGGCATTACATAAGAAAAAGAAGAAGTTCAGTATTCGTAATCTTATTATCAATGTAGCTTCTTCAATTTTAGTTTTGCTGGCTCTGGCTTTGATTTTCAATTCTTCCATTAGAAATATGATTATGGTTTGGAATACGAATAAGTACCAAGTTTCAAAAGTTTCTAAGAAAGAAATTGAAACAAATAAAACAAAAAAGGGAACTTTAACTTTGAGAAAGTAGAGCCAGTCTCAACAGAAGCAGTGCTAAATGCTCAATGGAAGGCTCAGCAATTACCCGTTATTGGAGGGATTGCTATTCCAGAATTATCTTTGAACTTGCCTATTTTTAATGGTTTGGATAATACTGGACTCTACTATGGCGCTGGTACTATGAAAGAAGAGCAGCAGATGGGAAAAGGCAATTATGCTTTGGCTAGCCATCATGTTTTTGGCATTACAGGTGCAAATGAAATGCTCTTCTCACCATTGGATCGTGCTCAAGCTGGCATGAAGATTTATTTAACGGACAAAGATAAAGTATATACTTATACTATTACGAGTGTTCAAAATGTTACACCTGAGCGAGTAGATGTCATTGATGATGCTCCAGATGGGACAAGTGAAGTAACGCTTGTGACCTGCGAAGATGCTGAAGCAACCTCTCGGACAATTGTCAAAGGTGTCCTAGAAAAAGAATCACTTTATAAAGATACTTCTAAAGAAATATTGGATTATTTCAATAGATCATACAATCAAATGCAACTTTAAAAAGAATGAAGAAGGTTTTTAATGGCTTTCTTCATTCTTTTTTTGCGAATATAAATATGAGGAGGATTTTATGTACAGTATATCATTTCAAGAGGAATCATTATTACCACGTGAACGTTTGGTTCGGCAAGGAGCTGAACAATTAAGCAATCAGGAGTTGCTGTCTATTCTGATTCGTACTGGAAATAAAAAAGAGACAGTTTTTCAAGTTGCAAGTAGAATGTTAGCTTCTGTTTCTAGTTTAACAGAATTACGTCATATGACTTTATCTGAGTTACAAACTATTTCTGGGATTGGTCGAGTAAAAGCTATCGAATTACAAGCTATGATGGAATTAGGAAACCGTATTTCTAAAGCAGAGACACTGGAAAGGGAGCGAATTCTCAGCAGTCAAAAATTGGCAAAGAAAATGCAACAAGAATTGAGTCATAAGAAACAGGAGCATTTAGTAGCACTATATCTAAATACACAAAACCAAATTATTCATCAACAGACAATTTTTATCGGTAGTTTGACACGTAGCATGGCAGAACCTAGGGAAATTCTTCATTATGCAATAAAGCATATGGCGACATCAATTATATTAGTGCATAATCATCCATCTGGTGCAGCTAGGCCTAGCAGAGATGATGATCATGTGACTACAAAAATAAAAGAAGCCTGCGAGATGATGGGCTTCGTTTTACTTGATCATTTAATTGTAGCAGGAGAAAACTATTATAGCTACAGAGAGGAAACGGATTTAATCTAAAGCTTATTAACGACATAGTTAAATAAGTCTAAGCCTTTTTTCTGGCTATCAAATAGAAATTCTGGATGCCACTGAACACCTAAGAAAGCAATGTCATTTGTAGTTTGAATTGCTTCAATAATATTGTCACGTGGGTCGTAAGCGATAACTTCTAAGTCATCTCCTAAATCTTTGATGCTTTGGTGATGAAAAGAGTTGATTCTTGTTGAGTTTCCATAGATATCAAAGAGAATATTCCCTTTATTTATAGCAGTTTCTTGTGTGCGATGTTCTGCAGAGAGTTCTTGCCAATGATTATCAATACTTTGGAAGAGGCTTCCTCCAAGAGCTACATTAAAAAGTTGGGTTCCGCGGCAGACAGTGAAAATCGGTTTTTTCTGCTTGATTGCTTCATCGATGATTGCCAATTCAAAATAATCACGATCAAGGTGATAGTCATCACTGTCAATTGTTTTTCTTCTCCGTAAAATTTAGGATCAACGTTTTGACCACCAGTTATGATTATTTTATCAACTATGCTAACATAATGGCGAGCCATTTTCTCATCTGATATAGGGAGAATAACAGGAATGCCACCTACTTTTGTGACTGCTTCAACGAATCCAGTTGCAGCATAGCTCATCATTGCAAAATTATCTTCCGGATTTAATCGTTCATTGGCAGTAATACCAATAATTGGTTTTCTCATAAATGGAATAATCTCTTTCTAATGTTACTCTTTTCTCATAAAGTATAGGAGTGTTTGAAGTTCGCTGGTTAAGTCGACATACTGGACAACAACGTCTTTAGGAAGGTGAAGGTGGACTGGTGAAAAACTAAGGATTCCTTTGATACCAGCCTCAACAAGTATGCTAGCCACCTCCTGAGCTTTGATACTTGGTACAGTCAAGATAGCGGTTTTTACATCTGCATTTTTTAATTTTTCTTTGATTTGTGAAATACCATAAATTGGAATTCCATCAGGAGTAGCTGTACCAACTTCTGGATGGGTATCCATATCAAAGGCCATGACGATTTTCATCTTATTTCTTTCATGGAAACGATAGTGTAGTAAAGCATGGCCCATATTCCCAACCCCAACGAGCATGACATTAGTAATAGAGTTATCATTAAGTAAATCTGCAAAGAAATTCATGAGTTTTTTGACATCATAGCCAAAACCTCGACGACCTAATTCACCAAAATATGAAAAGTCTCGACGAACAGTAGCAGAGTCAATGCCAATGGCCTCAGCGATTTGTTTGGAGCTGGCTTTTTCTATTTTTTCTGCATTAAAGCGCTTGAAGATTCGATAGTAAAGTGATAAACGTTTTGCGGTTGCACGAGGAATGCTTGAATTTTTTTCTGTTTTCACAAAATCACATCCTTTCCTTTCTATTTTATAGAAAGTTTGTGAAAAAATCAACTATTTTAAAAATTGAAATTCTACAGAAAAAGAGACTGGGACAAAAGTCCTAGCCTCTCAATTGTCTTTGGATTGTCGAGCAAGACGCAGTGGTTGAGTGGGCTCTACTACGCTGGTTTCATCAGCTTTTACAGCCCTACTCAACTGTGCGGAGGTGGGACGATGAAATCGAATTCTAATGAATTACCAATTTCTGTCCCACTCTCTTTTTTATTTTTATAGGATGTCAAATCGAATTGTGACATAGATCGATAAAGCTCCCCAATCTTTCCTTGGAAGGGAAGGAGTTGGTCGTTATAGCTCAATGAAAGAACGGTGAAACTATCTGGGATGGTGACACAACCTGAGAAGGCTAATAGAAATTCATCGTAGTCTTCATAAGAAACGGTTCTTTCTATGTGATAGGAATCTAGATATTTTAATTTAATCATGGCTATTCCTCTTTAATTGGTTGGCAAATGATTTATTTTGTTTGTTCTTCTTTTATGAAAATGTCTCTTTCTACTAGACTATCCATCAGAAAATAGAATTTTTCTTGAATTATTTTTTGAGATTCGGACTTAAAGATGTTCACCAAGCGAAGTCCAGATTTATCAGTGATATTGATTTTAAATCCAGATAGGTCTTTATTAAAAATGATTTTTAGTAAAAAACCTTGTCCACTATTTGGAATTTCTTCTAATAATCGACTTAATTCAAAATTTCCAACTTTTGTTTCCGCAAATGTATTATCTTTCAGAGTAAATTTTTTTACGTTTGGATGAAGCTTATAGGTGTAGAGGCAATCTTTTAAGGTGATAGATGTTTCAAAGGCCATGTTATTCTCCTAAAATTTCTTTTAAAGTTTTTGTGAAGGTTTGTATTTCTTGGATAGTATTTTGATCCGAAAAACTGATTCTAAATGATTCGTTGAGTCGAGGTGAATCTTTTCCATAGAGAGAAGATAAAACGTGACTAGGCTCTATGGCGCCGGCAGTGCAAGCTGAACCGGTAGAGATAGAGATACCAGCTATGTCAAGCTGCATTAGTAAGAGATCATTTGCTTTACCTGGGATTCCCAAATTAAGGACATAAGGTAGATGAGGGTCTTCTTCATTGAGATAATAGTGAATACCATCTAATCCTTTTATAAGTTCTTGATAGAGATTCTGAACGTGAGTAAGATTTGTATCCATCTGCGTTATATCTTCTTGAAGGGCAGCAGCCATTCCTGCGATAGAAATGAGGTTTTCTGTACTTGCACGCTTCTTGTCTTCTTGATCACCACCATGTAATAAATTCTCAAAATCAAGGTCTTTGGTATATAAAAATCCAACACCTTTTGGGCCATGAAATTTATGAGCAGAAGCGCTTAGAAAATCAATTCCCAACTCCTCAGGATAAACAGGAATTTTACCGATTGCTTGTACAGCATCTACGTGGAACTTGGCAGGGTGATTTCTCAATAGTTGGCCAATTTCTTTTATTGGTAAGAGATAGCCTGTTTCGTTATTCGCAAACATAGTCGAAACTAAGATCGTGTCCGGTCGGAGCGCCTGTTCAATGTCTTCGACTCGAATTTTCCCTTCAACTGGCTCAATAAAGGTTATATCAAAACCAAATTGACTTGCTAGATAGTGTAAGGGTTCTAAGACTGAATGGTGCTCAATTGTAGTTGTAATAATGTGCTTTCCAAGATCTTGGTGTTTGAGGGCATATCCTTTCAGTACAGTGTTATTGCTTTCGGTTCCCCCTGATGTAAAAAGGATATTCTTTGGATTGGTTCTCAATGCTTGAGAAATGGTTAAACGTGCTTGTCTTAGTATTTTACTAGCTTCACGACCATGATGATGTGTGCTAGAAGGATTTCCGTAAACTGTACTCATTAAATCAATCATCGTATTAATGGCGACTTTTGATAAGGGAGTTGTAGCTGCATTGTCAAAATAAATCATGTCGCATCCTTATTTTTTGCTATATGCAAAGAGTGGACTGACTGGTTTTCTCTCTTGGATACGTATAATTGCATCTGCAATCAGCTCACTTGCTGTTATATATTGGATATTTCTTGGAGTTTTCTCTTTGGTATCAACGGAGTCAGTGACTAAAATTTCTTTGATTGGAGCAGCATCTAGCCTTTCAGCGGCACCATCTACAAAAAGACCATGACTTGAGACGGCATAGATTTCGACAGCTCCTTCTCGCTCAACAATTTTTGCAGCTTCTGCAAAAGTGCGTCCAGTATTCAAGATGTCATCAATTAAGATAGCCTTTTTCCCAGCGACATCACCAATAATATAACCTTCATTCCGGTGAGTGTCATCTTGTGCATAATCAATGATAGCAATAGGAGCATCCAAGTGTTCAGCAAGGCTACGAGCACGCTTAACACCAGAATTTTTAGGACTAACGACCACAACATCTTCACCAATTAATCCTTTATCGCAATAATGTTTGGCAAATAGTGGAACAGTGTAGAGATTATCAACAGGAATATCAAAGAAACCTTGTACTTGTACAGCATGCAAATCAAGCGTCAAAACACGATCAACTCCTGCTTTTACAAGCATATTTGCAACAAGTTTAGCTGTGATTGGTTCGCGTGGTGCAGCAGTGCGATCCTGACGAGCATAGCCAAAATAAGGGATTACCACATTGACAGAATTTGCACTTGCACGATTGCATGCATCTACCATAATCAGTAGTTCCATTAAGTGATTGTTAACAGGAAAACTGGTAGATTGAATGATAAAAACATCAAAACCACGAACGCTTTCTTCTATATTTACTTGGATTTCACCATCTGAAAATTGTCGAGATGAAAGTTTGCCAAGTGGAACACCAGCTGCGTTTGCAATCTTTTCGGCAATAGCATGATTTGAGTTTAGAGAGAACAATTTCATGTTTTTTTTGTCTTGAATTGAAGCGAACATACCTAAAGATAACTCCTTTAATTTTCTATTTTCTATTTTATCAAAAATATGATATTTTTTCAGCTATTTGGCAAGTTTTTAGCAAATCTAGCTATCTTGCTTTTTAGGTGCGTATATGGAAGTTTATTTTGTTCTAAAAAGTTTAAGAAATCAATTTTTCCTTTTTCTGGATTTTGGACTTCTAGCTCAATTTCATAGTCAGTAATGTCGAAATATGAATTTTCGTCTAATGCTAGCAAGCCAATTTTATGTTCCATTTCTCGGCGAATCGTTGTGAGATGTCCTAGGATTTTTAAATTTTCTATAGGAATTGTCGCTTCAAGTAAGTAATTTAAAATTTCTCCTGGCGGAAATACAAGCTCTTCTAAAAGAAGCTTTACTTCTGAGGCTTTTAGCTGTTGGTTGTATTCCATATTTCCAATTGTTTGTGAAACTTTTAAGGTTAATTCAGCTGAGTTTTCAAAAGTTCTGATACGCAGCGCCATTTTGTGATCTCTGATAGCAAAATCAGGTGTGTCAATATAGTAGTTCGTTTGTTTTATGGGTTGTATATCCTTGAAAAGTGGTAGTATACTTAAGAATTGTTCTTTGGTTAAACCAGATTTAAATTCGATTTCCAAATGGTTCATAATAGTTCCTTTTCTTTTGTTTGAAAGCGATTTATGTTATAATAATAGACGTATTTATTTTATAAGATAATAATGAAAAAGACAAGGTGAGTGATAGGCCTATGGAATGGGAAGAATTTTTAGATCCGTATGTTCAGGCGGTTGGAGAATTAAAAATTAAGCTGCGTGGGATTCGAAAGCAATATCGGAAACAACAACGTCACTCGCCAATTGAGTTTGTGACTGGACGAGTTAAATCTGTTGAGAGTATCCAAGAAAAGATGAAGCTCCAAGGAATTCATTTGGAGAATCTCGCACAAGATATGCAAGATATTGCTGGTCTTAGGATCATGGTCCAGTTTGAAGATGATATCGCAGAAGTCCTACAAGTTTTACATCAGCGACAGGATATGCGAATTGTGCTGGAGCGCGATTATATCACTCATAAGAAACCGAGCGGTTATCGTAGCTATCATGTTATCATTGAGTATCCTGTAGATACTATTGATGGCAGTAAGCTTGTCTTGGCTGAAATACAAATTCGGACTTTAGCTATGAATTTTTGGGCGACGATTGAACATTCGCTTAATTATAAATATAAGGGAGAATTTCCTCAAGAGATTAAAGAACGGCTAGAATTGACTGCTCGCATCGCTTATGAATTAGATAAGACGATGGGGGAAATTCGACATGATATACAAGAAGCGCAAGCTCTTTTTGATCCACCGTATCGTAAGTTACATGATGGTGTAGGGAATAGTGACGACACAGATGAAGAATATAGATAAACGAATTGCTATTTTTAGCAATCATAAGCCACAAAGCAAAGAAATTTGTCAGCTATTGATTCAAAAATTACGTCAGAATCATTTTGTACTAACTGATAAAAATCCTGATATAGTCATTTCGATAGGTGGCGATGGCATGCTTTTATCAGTCTTTCATAAGTATGAAGATCAATTGGATAAAGTGCGCTTTGTTGGTGTGCATACAGGGCATTTAGGATTTTACACTGATTATAGAGATTTTGAGATTGACAAGCTGATTGATAATTTGAAATTGGATACTGGTGCTAAGGTCTCTTATCCCATTTTAAATATCCGTATCTTGTTAGAGGATGGTTCAATACACAGCATGTTGGCCTTGAATGAAGCGACTATTAAGCGTTCTGATCGAACAATGGTGGCAGATGTTGTCATTAACCATGTGCCATTTGAACGTTTCCGTGGCGATGGTATTTCTGTCTCGACTCCAACTGGTAGCACTGCTTATAATAAATCCTTGGGAGGAGCAGTTCTTCATCCAACGATCGAGGCTTTACAAATTGCAGAAGTAGCTAGTTTAAATAACCGTGTTTATCGAACCTTGGGATCCTCTATTATTGTTCCTAAAAAAGATAAAATTGAGATTGTGCCAACTCGAAATGATGAACATACTATCTCGATTGATAACCAAACATATACTTTTAAGTATATTGAAAAAGTTGAATTCCAAATTGACAACCATAAGATTCATTTTGTAGCCAGTCCAAGTCACACAAGTTTTTGGAATCGTGTGAAAGATGCCTTTATTGGAGAGGTTGATGATGAGATTTGAGTTTATTGCTGATGAACACGTTAAAGTCAAAACTTTTCTAAAGAAACATGATGTTTCAAAGGGGCTTCTTGCTAAAATAAAATTTGCAGGCGGCTCTATTCTAGTGAATGATACGCCGCAAAATGCTATTTATTTATTGGATATTGGTGATAAAGTTACAATAGATATTCCGAGAGAAGATGGATTTGAAACGCTGAAACCAATTTCTGAAGACTTGGAAATCATTTATGAAGATGACCATTTTTTAATTGTTGATAAACCTGCTGGTGTGGCAAGTATTCCTAGTGCAAATCACTCCAATACAATGGCGAATTATGTCAAGGCTTATTATATACATTCAGGATATGAGAATCATCAAGTCCATATAGTAACACGTTTAGACAAGGATACCAGTGGCTTAATGTTGTTTGCTAAACACGGTTATGCACATGCCAGATTAGATAAACAACTACAAAGCCGATCAATTGAGAAGCGCTATCTTGCTCTGGTTAAAGGTGCTGGGGATTTGGAAAAGGAAGGCGACATTATCGCTCCCATTGCACGAGATGAAGACAGTATTATTACTCGAAGAGTCGCAAAAGGTGGGAAATACGCTCATACTAGCTATAAGATTTTAGAACAATACGGCAACATTTATCTGGTAGATATCCACTTGCATACAGGACGTACTCATCAGATTCGGGTACATTTTTCTCATATTGGTTTCCCGCTTTTAGGAGATGACTTGTATGGCGGAAGCTTGTCTGATGGCATTACTCGTCAAGCTTTACATTGCCATTCCTTAAATTTTTACAACCCTTTTAATGGTGAAGAAGTTGGTCGTGCAAGTCCTTTGCCAGATGATTTTCAAACAGTTATCAATAAACTTTCGCATTAAAACGTACTTTATTTATTTAGGAGATTCTTATTTTATGAAAATTTTTGAACAATTAAATGCTAGCCTATCTGGAAAAAATGCGCGTGTAGTATTACCAGAAGGAGAAGAGCCACGCATCCTTCAAGCAACAAAAAGATTGGTGAAAGAGTCAGAAGTCACACCAGTTTTACTTGGAAACCCAGAAAAAATCAAGATTTATTTAGAGATTGAGGGAGTCATGGATGGTTATGAAGTGATTGATCCTCATCATTATGATGAATTTGATAAGATGGTTGCAAGTTTAGTTGAACGACGTAAGGGAAAACTGTCAGAAGAAGATGCTCGTAAACTTTTGATTGACGATGTCAACTATTTTGGAGTCATGCTGGTATATATGGGATTGGTTGATGGAATGGTCTCAGGAGCGATTCACACAACAGCAGCAACTGTGCGCCCAGCATTGCAAATCATTAAAACTCAGCCAGGCATCTCACGTACTTCTGGAGCTCTCTTGATGATTCGTGGTGATGAACGTTATATTTTTAGTGATTGTGCTATTAATATTAAACCGGAAGCCGATGTTTTGGCTGAGATCGCTATTAACTCTGCAAGTACAGCTAAAATGTTTGGGATTGATCCTAAAATAGCTATGTTAAGTTATTCAACAAAAGGTAGTGGCTTTGGAGAAGATGTAGATAGAGTAGTAGAAGCAACACGAATCGCCCAAGAGCAACGACCAGATTTAGCTATTGATGGTGAACTACAATTTGATGCAGCTTTTGTACCAGCTACAGCAGAATTGAAAGCACCTGGTAGCAAAGTAGCAGGACATGCGACAGTATTTGTGTTCCCAAGTATTGAGGCGGGAAATATCAGTTATAAAATGGCTGAGCGTCTAGGTGGTTTTGCAGCAGTTGGACCTGTATTACAAGGACTTAATAAGCCAGTTAATGATCTATCACGTGGTTGCAACTCTGATGATGTTTATAAATTAACTCTCATTACCGCTGCACAGGCTGTTCACTAATTTATGAAAAGGAGTCAATACTCCTTTTTTGTTGCTCAAGAGTTCTTATGCTATACTAGATTTATGCTAGATTTGAAAAAATATGGAATTGAGATGTGGGAGGCAGATAAAATTGCCTCTTTTCGCGAGAAATTATTAACTTGGTATGATGAAAACAAACGTGACCTGCCTTGGCGTAGAACAAATAATCCTTATCATATCTGGGTTTCTGAGATTATGCTGCAGCAGACTCGGGTGGATACGGTGATTCCTTACTATGAGCGTTTTCTTGACTGGTTTCCGACTGTAGCTGACTTAGCATATGCGCCAGAGGATAGGCTGCTCAAGGCTTGGGAAGGGTTGGGCTATTATTCGCGTGTGAGAAATATGCAAAAAGCAGCTCAGCAGATAATGACGGATTTTTCTGGAAAATTTCCTGCTAGCTATGAAGGAATTGCTTGCCTTAAAGGGATTGGACCTTATACGGCTGGTGCCATTGCTAGTATTGCCTTTGGTCTAGCTGAGCCTGCGGTAGATGGCAATGTTATGCGGGTGCTGAGTCGATTATTTGAAGTTGATTTAGATATTGGCCAACCTAGCAATCGGAAGGTATTTCAGGCTATGATGGAGATTCTGATTGATCCAGGCAGACCTGGAGATTTCAATCAGGCACTGATGGATCTGGGGTCAGATATCGAAGCTCCTGTTAATCCTCGTCCAGAAGACAGTCCTGTAAAGGAATTTAGCGCAGCTTATTTGCACGGAACTATGGATAAATATCCAATCAAAGCGCCTAAAAAGAAGCCAGTTTCGGTCTATCTGCAGGGATTGATTATTGAAAACGAACAGGGACAATTCTTGCTTGAGAAGAATGAGGCTGCTGGCTTGTTATCTGGTTTTTGGCATTTTCCCTTGATTGAAGTCGAGGAATTTCAAACTGAAAATCAGATGTCCTTATTTGAGGAAGCTGAAAATCAGCCAAGTCTGGATCTGTCTCCTCAAGAAAGCTTTGAGCAGGATTATGATTTGAAGGTTGATTGGCAGCAGCAGTCCTTTTCAAAAGTGAAACATGTCTTCAGTCATCGTAAGTGGCATATCCAGTTAGCTTATGGCCGAGTTAACGATAGCCAGATCGCAGCTGATGGAGAGGTCTTGTGGCTTCATCCAGAAGATTTTGGAAATTACCCCTTCGCCAAGCCCCAGCAGAAGATGTGGGAGGCTTTTCAAGATGTTAGAAATAAATAAAAAATCTGAGACTAATTTGGTCTCAGATTTTTTTGAATCAATTTTACAAGTTTGCAAAAGCTTTAATTTCATCTGCAGTCATAGAAGAATCACAACGAACTGATACTTGGCCATCTTGAACATGAACAAAACCAGGAACTGTCGGAATGCTGTATTCAGAGCGGAATGCTTGTAGTTTCTCTAATTCGCTGGCTTCTTCGCTATTGATAAAGAAAATATGCGCCTTGGTATCAGCGACAACGCCAGCAAGAGTAGCAGCGAATTTACGGCAGTAAGGGCAAGTTTTGCGACCAACGAAGAAAGTTGCTGTTTCTTTGTCAGCAATCACTTGGCGAGCTCGGTCTACAGTTGTGACCTCTAAGTCTTTAATGTTTTGAGCAAATTGTTCCATAAATCATCCTCATTTCTTTTGATAAAACTAGTATGCCATAAAGTTTCTAAAATTGCTTAAATTTGATACGAAAAAAGATGAGATTGGTTGGTCTCATCTTTTATAATTTCTTATTTTACAAAAGCATTAATTTCAGCTTCAATAGTAGCAATTTTTGCTTGAGCATCTTCATTACTATCGCCGATAACAGCAATATAGAATTTGATTTTTGGTTCAGTTCCAGAAGGACGGACTGCAATCCAAGAACCGTCAGCCAAGGTGTATTTCAAAACGTCACTAGGAGGAGTAGTCAATGTTGAGACAGTTCCATCAGCTGCTGTAGCTGTTTGCGCTTTGAAGTCTTCTGTGATAGAGATAGCTGTTGCATTCCATTCTTTTGGAGCATTGTTACGGAACTTAGCCATGATAGCCTTGATTTGCTCAGCTCCATCAACACCTGATAAGGTTACAGAGATTGTTTTTTCAGCAAAGTAACCATACTCTTTGTAAATTTCTTCGATACCGTCAGCCAGAGTCAAGCCACGTGAACGGTAGTAGGCAGCAAGCTCAGCTACAACCAAAACAGCTTGGATAGCATCTTTATCACGTACAAATGGTTTAATCAAATAGCCGAAGCTTTCTTCAAATCCCATCATGTAGGTGTGATTGTGTTTTTCTTCGAATTCTTGGATTTTCTCTGCGATAAATTTGAAACCAGTCAAGACATTGAACATGGTTGCGCCATAGCTTTCAGCAATCTTAGTCACTAAGTCAGTAGAAACGATAGACTTACAGAGAGCTGCGTTAGCTGGCAGAGTTCCAGCACTCTTATGAGCTTCCAAGATGTACTTAGCCATGATAGCCCCGATTTGGTTGCCAGAAAGGTTGAGGTAGCTACCGTCTTTTTGCAGAACTTCAACACCGACACGGTCAGCATCTGGGTCAGTTGCGACCAATACATCTGCGCCAACCTTGCGACCTAATTCCTCAGCAAGAGCGAAGGCTGCTTGGCTTTCAGGGTTTGGAGACTTAACAGTAGAGAAGTCTGGATCAGCTAGAGCTTGAGCTTCAACAACTTCTACAGAATCAAATCCAGCTTGAGCCAAAGCGCGACGAGCCAGCATTTCACCAGTACCGTGCAGTGGAGTATAGACAATCTTCATGTCCTTGCCGTATTCATCAATCAGTTTTTGGTTGATATTGACATCTTTCACTTCCTTGAGGTATTCAGCATCAATAGCATCACCAATCACTTCAATCAAGCCAGAAGCTTTTTCAGCTTCTACATCAGCAACTTCCACAGTAAATGGATTTTCGATAGCACGAATGTATGTAGTTAAAGCGTCCGCGTCATGTGGAGGCATTTGTCCACCGTCTTCTCCATAAACCTTGTAACCGTTAAATGGAGCAGGATTGTGGCTGGCTGTAATCATGATACCAGCAAAAGTTCCTAAATGACGTACCGCAAATGAAAGTTCTGGAGTTGGGCGCAGACTTTCAAAGACATAGGACTTGATGCCGTGTTTAACTAAAACAGCAGCAGATTCAAAGGCAAACTCAGGTGAGAAATGGCGACTATCGTAAGCAATCGCAACACCGCGTTTTTTGAACTCATCACCTTTTTCATCAATCAAGCGAGCCAAACCTTCCGTTGCCTGACGGACAACATAAATATTGATACGGTTAGTACCAGCACCGATCAGACCGCGCATACCAGCAGTACCAAATTCAAGATTAGTATAAAAGGCATCTTCCTTAGTTTTTTCATCCATACTGTTCAATTCTTCACGAAGATAGTCTGGAAGTTCAGCATAATTAAGCCATTTTTGGAAGTTATCTTGATAAGTCATTTTATTTCTCCTTATTGTTAATCTATGTTGAAAACTATACACACAGAAAATTTATAATTAATCGCTTTCATTATAGCATGTTTTAATAAAAAAATCACAAAATAGCGTAATTATTTTCTTATTTTTTCAAGTATTGGTACAACGCTTACTGTAAGAATTGCAGAAACAACCAATTCAGTAGTGGAATTTGCAGAAAGTACAACTGCTAAAAGTGTCTGAATATTTCCGTTATAAACATTTGAGAATAAAAAGAAAATCCCTCCCAAGACAAAAATAGTGTTAGTAGCAGAGCCAATGGAGCCAGCTATGACCAATCCTACCTTGTTTTTCATACTTTTATAAACATAGTAAGGGGTGATACCGATAAGGATGCGAGGCAACATAGCGATGAGCAATGAAGATAGATTTCCATTGGGTACAAACGGACTAAAGAGGTAGCTAGTTGGTAGCACAATCAAGGTATTTGTGATCACACTAATAATCCCCATAAGGGCGCCCAAGGTTGCACCAACTCTTGGTCCATAGAGAATGCTTGCAATAATGACTGGAATATGAATAATTGTAGGTTTAATCGGTAAAGGTAATAGATTGAAAATTACTGTACTGAGAAGGTGAAGCACCAACATAATGGCAAAAAAGATGGCAACTTGAGCAATTTTAGACTGTTTTTTCATAAATAAGTTCCTTTACTGTATCAATTATTGTATCAATCTCAGCTAGAGCACCTGTCCCCTGATCACCACAGGCTAGCGCTGCCTCACGTGGTTGGATAATTTTCCAACCAAAACGCTCAAGACGCTCCAAATTATGCTGAGTTAGTGGATTTTCATACATCTTTGTGTTCATTGCTGGAGCTAAGACTTTTTTTGCTTGAGGGGGCAATGCCAGAGCAGTAGTTGTGACCATATTATCAGCAAAGCCGTTTGCTAGTTTAGCAATGGTGTTGGCTGTAGCAGGTGCTAGCAAAAATAGATCAGATTTTTTAGCGATGTCAATGTGATTAATCTTGTTGGGCTCAAGTTCTTGCATTATATTAGTTGCTACTGGTCTTTGAGATAAAACCTGCAGAGTCAGGGGTGTAATAAATTCTGTTGCAGCCTCTGTCATGAGAACTGTCACTTCAAATCCTTCTTTTTTGAGTTTGCTGATAATATCAGCCGCTTTATAGGCAGATATACTTCCGCTAACAGCAAGAGTAATGCTTGTCATTGTCTTTCCTCCTTATGCATTTGTTGATAAAGGAGCTGGGCAATCTCTTTTTTAGAATGTGCTTGAATGGTAGTATTGCTTCCGACAAGATAGGCTTTGTGCTCCTGGTTTGAAATTTCAGTCAAGTCATTAGCGACGATGAGTTCTGCTTGATTTTTTATGAGACTAGCTCGTGCGGTCTCGAGTAACTCTTCATCAGCAACATCAACTAGTAGTTTAAAGCCAATCAAGCGAATATCGGGATTCCAATTTTTCACTAAAGAGATAATTTTTGGGGTCTTTTTGAGAAATAGGACTTGGACATCATCCTGAGAAGAAATCTTACTTTCAGAGTTGGTTTTATGTAAAAATTCTGTTAAGTTAGAGCTAGTTGCTACACTATCAAAATCAGTCATATAGATAGGGCTGTAATCCGAGACCGCCATTGCATGGATCAATACATCATGCGTGTAAACAAGTGGTTCCAAAGTTTTGAGAAGACTTGCAACATTTTCGACTAGTATTACGGTTAAATTTGGATGAGAGTCAGGTCGAGTTGCCTTGGGAGTCGTTACTAACGTCACATGGTCGCCCTTTGTTAAGAAAGTCTCTGAGATGATTTTTCCTAGCTGACCTGTTGAATGATTGGTAATAGAGCGGACTTGATCAATTTTTTCGCTAGTCCCTCCAGAGGTAATCAATATGTTCATAGACTTATTTTACAAGAAATCAAAGAAATAGTAAAATAAATGTTATGGTAAAGAGATCGTTTTAAAGAATTGATTATGACATAACTATTTTTAAAATCCGAACATTAAAAGAATTATAGTTTTTAAAAGTGCAGATTTTACTCTTTTTTGTTATAATCGTTTTATAAAATGTAGAGGAGCTTATGATGAAGACAGATATTGAAATTGCTCAGAGTGTTGAATTGCAACCGATTGTTGATGTTGTGGAGAAACTTGGTATTGGTTATGACGATTTGGAACTGTATGGTAAGTATAAGGCCAAGCTAAGTTTTGATAAAATTCGTGAAGTAGAGAAAAATCCTGTGGGAAAGTTGATTTTGGTAACAGCAATCAATCCAACTCCAGCTGGAGAAGGGAAATCGACTATTACCATTGGGCTTGCTGATGCGCTCAATAAAATTGGTAAGAAGACTATGATTGCCATTCGTGAACCTTCTTTGGGTCCTGTTATGGGGATCAAAGGAGGAGCAGCTGGTGGTGGCTATGCGCAAGTCTTGCCCATGGAAGATATTAACTTGCATTTTACTGGAGACATGCACGCTATTACGACGGCTAACAATGCCTTGTCTGCACTCATTGATAATCATTTGCATCAGGGAAATACTCTGGGAATCGATCAGCGTCGTATTATCTGGAAACGTGTTGTGGACCTGAATGACCGAGCTCTTCGTCATGTGACTGTTGGTCTAGGAAGTCCGGTGAATGGTATTCCACGCGAAGATGGTTTTGATATCACGGTTGCTTCTGAAATTATGGCGATTCTTTGCTTAGCTACGGATATTGAAGACTTGAAAAAGCGCTTGGCTAACATCGTTATTGGCTATCGCTATGACCGTACACCTGTCTATGTCCGTGATCTTGAAGTCGAAGGTGCCTTGGCTTTGGTATTGAAAGATGCGATTAAGCCAAATCTAGTTCAGACTATTTATGGGACACCAGCCTTTGTTCATGGTGGCCCATTTGCAAATATTGCCCATGGCTGTAACTCTGTTTTGGCGACTAGCACAGCACTGCACTTGGCCGATTATACGGTGACAGAAGCAGGATTTGGTGCGGACCTTGGTGCTGAGAAATTCTTGGACATCAAGACTCCGAACTTACCAACTTCTCCAGATGCAGTTGTCATAGTCGCAACCCTTCGTGCTCTTAAGATGAATGGCGGCGTAGCTAAGGATGCACTGACAGAAGAAAATGTAGACGCAGTCCGTGTAGGTTTTGCTAATCTCAAACGCCACGTTGAAAATATCCGTAAGTTCGGTATTCCAGTGGTAGTGGCCATCAACGAATTTGTATCAGACACGGAAGCTGAGATTGCTACTCTTAAAGACCTATGTGCAGAAATCGGAGTACCTGTTGAGCTTGCAAGTGTCTGGGCAGATGGCGCCGAAGGTGGTGTTTCTTTAGCTGAGACTGTAGTCAAAACGATTGATGAAGAACCTGCTCATTACACTCGCCTCTATGACAATGACTTATCTATTGAAGAAAAAATCGAAAAAATTGTCAGAGAAATCTATCGTGGTTCAAAAGTGAACTTTGAGAAAAAAGCGCAGACTCAGATTCGTGAAATTGTCAAAAACGGCTGGGACAAGCTGCCAATCTGTATGGCCAAAACACAGTATAGCTTCTCAGACAATCCTGCTGCTCTGGGTGCGCCAGAAAACTTTGAAATTACCATTCGTGAGTTGGTACCAAAACTTGGGGCAGGCTTTATCGTGGCTTTGACGGGAGATGTCATGACCATGCCAGGCCTACCAAAACGTCCTGCAGCACTTAATATGGATGTGGCGTCAGACGGCACAGCGATTGGTCTATTTTGATCATGGTTTAAAAGGCTCTTTATGAGTCTTTTTTGGTATAATAATGAAAATACGGAGAACATGGAGTCATTATGGAGATTAGATTTGCTAAGCCATCAGATGCTAGATCCTTATTAGATATTTATGCGCCATATGTGGAGAATACAGCTATCACTTTTGAATATGAAGTTCCGACCATTGAGGATTTTGCAACTAGGATTGCGAAAACATTGGAAAAATATCCTTATCTGGTAGCGGAAGAAGATGGTTTAATTTTAGGTTATGCCTATGCTTCGACTTATTATGCGCGTGCAGCCTATGATTGGGCGGTGGAATTATCCGTCTATGTCAGTCAAGAGGCTAGAGGTCAGGGAGTCGGTACTAGGCTTTATGATGCGCTAGAAGGCCTGTTAAAGCAGATGGGTTATATCCATTTTCTTGCCTGTATTTCTCTTCCAAACGAGGCTAGTCTTGCTTTGCATCGAAAAAGAGGCTACCAGCAAGTAGCGCATTTCCCTAAAATCGGCTATAAATTCGACCGTTGGCACGATATTGTTTGGCTGCAAAAGTCCTTAGACAAGGAAGCTAAATCAATCAAGTTTTTAAAAGAAAAGGAGTAGAAAGTATGAAAAAGAAATATCTAATTATTTTGTTTTTAACCATTGGTTTAATTACCTTATCTGGTTGTCAGATGATTGAAAACTGGATTAAAAATGCCAAGGAGGAATGGATTGGTTTAGAGATGACGGTTCGCACCTATGATGAAAATTCTCAGCTTATTGACCAGATGTCGGGCAAGTCCCTATCCATCTCGCGTAACGAGGAGTTTGATTCAGTTGATTCGGAAGGAAATTCCAAGGAAGATTCATCGGTTCTCAAAATAACCTTGGGTAAGTATGAGATTGACCATGTGGGCTCCTCCTTGATTGCAGAAGAAAAAGGTTTGAAAGATGTGTTTGCCCAGTATCAAAAGACTGCAGATGTTGAGGAGAATAGCCATTCTGTCCCTGTTTTAAATCGTATGATTTCAATCTTTAAAAACGACTTTACTGGAAAGAAAAAGGTCATTTTGATTCGCTCTCAAAACGGCACTCCGCTAGCGGCTTATGCTGGCGACCGTGTCTCTCTTGATAAATCTGATGCCCCTAAAACTTCTGAATTGCTGATTGATGGCAAGCGCCTCGTGATTTACCGCTGCGACTACACTATTTATGACCGTGAATTGCTGGAGTAAGTTATGGATGTAGAAGAATTACTTGAAAATCTGAAAGCAGTAGCTAACCCTGATGATGCAGTTGCTATGAGAGCCTATATGAAAAATAAATTTGAGTTCCTAGGAGTCAAGACTCCAGCTAGACGGAAGCTCGCAAAGGCTTTTTTCAAACAACAGACTGACTCTGTTATTGACTGGGATTTTATAAATGAAGCTTGGAATAATCCCTATCGAGAACTTCAGTACATTGCGCTGGACTATCTGGAAACTCGCAAGAAACTATTGACTCCATCTGACTTGTCACGTTTGAAAAACCTGGCTCAAACAAAATCTTGGTGGGATACCATTGACTTTTTGGACCGCTTGGTTGGATCAATCATTGCTCGATTTCCAGAAACCAAAGAGATTATTTTAACTTGGAGTTGCGACGAGGATATCTGGCTGCGGCGCTTGGCTATTGATCATCAGTTGCTTAGAAAAGAAGAAACAGACACAGAGCTCTTGGAGAAGATTTTAGTGAATAATCTAGGCCAAACAGAATTCTTTATTAACAAGGCCATTGGCTGGGCGCTGAGAGATTATTCTAAAACCAATCCAGGCTGGGTCAAGGATTTTATAGAACGATATCGGGTGGAAATGGCTGCGCTTAGTATTCGAGAGGGAAGTAAGTATTTATGAAACATGTTTATTTAAAATATCTGGAAGATAAGGATTACTCGGTTTGGCTGGAAGGATTTTCCAATAGACTGCCTTCCCAATCACCGTTTGATGATGGACTTTTAGATATGACAATTTGTACAGAAAGTTGGTTTGCGGATTTGGTGGCTAAACACCGCGATTTCCGAGAGAAAGACCAACAGTATATTTGGGGAATTTATGACGCAAAAAGCGGAAAACATGTAGGTATGGTTAATTTATTTGTGTTAGCTAGAGACGATTTTCAATGGGCGGAAATAGGTTATACGATACATAATCAATTTTGGCGTCAGGGCTACGCCAGAGCAATGCTAGAAGAACTCAAGCAAGTCAGTCGTGAATTAGGATTTCATCGTTTAGAAGCACATGTTAATCTACAGAATATCCCTTCACAAAAATTACTAGAGCAAGCTGATTTCTATCTTGAAGGAGTACGGAAACAATTCCAAAAAGAAGGACAGGAGTGGAAGGATAGACAAGTTTTTGTTTATATTTTAGATTAAATACCTTGACAAAGTGGTGAAAGATAAGGTAAACTAGACTTCATGCGATGAGTCGATTGGCTCCTAGGAGCCTTTTGCGCTGAGGAGGTCTACATTTAATTGTAACGCAGGAGCGGACCTTGAGCAGTTGTGTGAACCAGCTGTTCTCATCGAAAGATGCCTCGAATCCCCAGTCTTCGGATTGGGGATTTTCTATTGCTCTTGATGAGACGACTTCGAAGAAGGCAGTTGAGTCGTAGAGCAGTGGATGCAGTTTTGTTCGTAAGAACAAAAGCTGTAAACTTTGATCCCTCTCTTAGAGAGGCAAGACGGCTAGTCGTAGCCGAGCTTAGAGACATTGATATTGAGACAGTTGGCGTCGTGAGTGCTATTGCTCTTGACGAAACGACTTCGAAGAAGACAGTTGGGTAGTAGAGCAGTTGATGTGGTTTTGACCGTGAGGGGAAACTGGTAAATTTTTTTAAAATCTTGTGATTCAAATAATTATAAGAAATTTTTCAGAAATTTAGCATTATAAGGAAAAGATATTTCTAAAATTTACATTTCATACTAAAAATAGTATAATACTAGCAATATAAAAATTTTGAAATACTGTGAGGGAAGCTATGGGATATACAGTTGCTGTGGTGGGTGCTACCGGAGCCGTTGGAGCTCAGATGATTAAAATGTTGGAAGAATCAAGTCTTCCTATTGATAAAGTACGCTTTTTAGCGTCTGCACGTTCAGCTGGAAAGATTTTGCAGTTTAAGGGGCAGGATATTGTAATTGAAGAGACTACTGAAGCTGCTTTTGAGGGCGTTGACATTGCACTTTTTTCTGCCGGTGGCTCGACTTCTGCAAAATATGCTCCTTATGCAGTTAAGGCAGGGGCAGTAGTTGTAGATAATACTTCTTACTTCCGTCAAGACAGTAAAACACCACTAGTAGTACCAGAGGTTAATGCCCACGCTTTGGATCGCCACAATGGAATTATTTCTTGTCCAAACTGCTCTACTATTCAAATGATGCTACCGCTCAAAGCAATTGCCGACAAATGGGGAATCGAGCGCGTGATTGTCTCAACTTATCAGGCTGTTTCTGGTGCGGGTATGGGTGCCATTCTTGAAACGCAAGAACAATTGCGTCAGGTTTTAAATGATGGTGTAGCTCCAAAGGATTTGACTGCTACTATCTTGCCTTCTGGCGGAGACAAGAAGCATTATCCAATTGCGTTTAATGCATTGCCACAAATCGATGTTTTTACAGATAATGACTACACTTACGAAGAAATGAAAATGACCAAGGAGACTAAGAAAATCTTAGAAGATGACTCTGTCAAAGTCTCTGCAACTTGCGTCCGAATCCCAGTCTTGTCAGGTCACTCTGAATCCGTCTATATTGAAACCAAAAAACCTGCCTCTATCGAAGACATAAAAGCAGCAATTGCAGCCTTTCCAGGCACCATTTTAGAAGATGATGTAGCTCATCAGATTTATCCACAAGCAATTAATGCAGTTGGAAGAAAAGAAACTTTCGTTGGACGAGTACGTAAGGATTTGGATGTTGAAAACGGTGTTCACATGTGGGTTGTATCTGACAACCTCCTTAAAGGAGCTGCTTGGAACTCAGTACAAATTGCTGAGGCCTTACATGAACGTGGTTTAGTTCGTCCAACTGAAGAACTTGTTTATGAATTAAAGTAGTTAAAAAGAACATTTCAACTACCAGCATTATAAAATAAAAATGATGTAATAGCAGTGCAAAGTTAGGCTTTGGGGGTTGCTGATGTTAAGTATACGCAAAGCAAATGTAAATGATATTCAGTCTATTCAAAGTATTTGCAAGGAAAGTTGGAAAACGACATATAAAAATATCTATTCAAGCCAATATATAGAACAAATTTTTAGCATCTTTTATAGCAAAGAACGTTTGATAAAAGATTTGACAGAATGTTCTCTCGAATGGAACGGTTATTGGCTAGCTGAAGAGCATGGTAGACCACTTGGCTGCATTGGTGGAGGAATGAGTGAGGATCATAAAGCAAATATTTATGTTCTTTATGTCTTGCCACAATCTCAGCGTAAGGGAATTGGCCATGCTTTAGTACAGACATTAACTACTTACCAAAAAGAAAGATTTCAGGCTAAGCAACAAGCAGTGACAGTTACTGAAGGAAATCAGAATGCTATTTCTTTTTACGAAAAAGAAGGATTTGTTTTTGAATTAGCACGAGAAAATTGGATTGACAGTAGTCAAGCCAAAGATTTACGTTATATTAGAAATATTTAATTAAAGGAGTTTTTTATGCAAGTTATTAAACGAAGTGGTGAAGTGGTTGAGTTTGACCCCGATAAAATTTACCAAGCTATTTTGAAGGCGGCTCAGACTGTGTATGTTTTAACAGATGATTTGCGTCAGAATTTAGCTCAAGTTACAAAGAAGGTTGCTTTGGATTTGCAAGAAGCAAAAGTTGAGCGTGCAACAATCAGTATGATCCAGTCTATGGTAGAAAGTCGCCTTCTAGGTGCGGGTTATATTACCATTGCAGAGCATTATATCTCTTATCGTTTGCAACGCGATTTAGAGCGTAATGGCTACGGAGATCATATTGCTGTGCATCTGCATTTTGAACAAGTCAGATAAAATCAGAAAGGAGAGTGGGACAGAAATCGGTAATTCGTTAGAATTCGATTTCGTCGTCCCACCTCCGCACAGTTGAGTAGGGCTGTAAAAGTTGATGAAATCAGCGTAGTAGAGCCCACTCAACCACTGCTTCTTGCTCGACAATCCAAAGACAATTGAGAGGCTAGGACTTTTGTCCCAGCCTCTTTTTTGTTTTATGGTAATGAGATTCTTTTTAGAAATCCCCCGCTTAAATTCTAGAAATATGTTAAAATAGTTAAAGATATAAAATTTTATCAATGATATTCATTGAAAGGATAAATTATGGCAACGATTCAATGGTTTCCTGGGCATATGTCCAAGGCAAGGAGACAGGTACAGGAAAATATTAAGTTTGTTGATTTTGTGACGATACTGGTTGATGCGAGGCTTCCTTTATCCAGTCAAAATCCTATGCTGACTAAGATTGTGGGTGACAAACCCAAGCTTTTGATTTTAAACAAGGCCGATTTGGCAGACCCTGTGCGTATTAAGGAATGGCAGGGCTATTTTGAAATTCAGGGGATTCCAACCTTGTCTATTAATTCCAAAGAGCAGTCTGCAGTAAAAAAAGTAACAGACGCAGCTAAGAAACTTATGGCTGATAAATTGGCGCGTCAAAAAGAGAGAGGGATTCGCATCGAAACCCTACGTACTATGATAATCGGTATTCCCAATGCCGGTAAATCAACCCTCATGAATCGCTTGGCAGGTAAGAAAATCGCTGTTGTAGGGAATAAGCCTGGCGTGACTAAAGGTCAGCAATGGCTCAAATCAAATAAAGACTTGGAAATCTTGGATACACCAGGGATTCTCTGGCCTAAGTTTGAAGATGAAACGGTTGCTCTCAAACTTGCTCTAACTGGAGCTATCAAGGACAACTTACTCCCTATGGATGAGGTGACGATTTTTGGTCTTAATTACTTTAAGGAGCACTATCCTGAAGAGCTGACAGCTCGCTTCAAGCAGCTGGATCTAAGTCAGGAGGCGCCTGATATGATTATGGATATGACTCAAAAACTTGGCTTCCGTGATGACTATGACCGTTTTTATAGTCTTTTTGTCAAAGATGTCCGTGATGGTAAGTTAGGTCGTTATTGCTTAGATACAGTTGGAGAACTAGATGGCAACGATTAAAGAAATTCAGCAACGTTTAGAGTCAGTGACAGATTTGAGTGATCCTTTTCTGGCAGAAGTGGTGAATGACCAGCGTAGCGGAGTTCAAAAGGCGATTGAAAAGCGTAAAAGAGCCATTCAAGCAGAGTTAAACGAGGATTTGCGTCTGGAGCAAATGCTACGGTATGAAAAGGAGCTTTATAAAGCCGGCTACCAAGCTATTGCAGGTATTGATGAAGTTGGTCGTGGTCCACTAGCTGGACCAGTTGTCGCTGCAGCTGTTATCTTACCTCCAGAATGTAAAATTAAGGGGCTCAACGATAGTAAAAAAATTCCTAAGAAAAACACATGGCCATCTATCAAGCAATCATGGATCAGGCTCTGGCGATTGGTATTGGTATCATGGATAATACGGTGATCGACCAAGTCAATATTTACGAAGCGACCAAGCTTGCTATGAAAGATGCTTTATCTAAGTTGAGTTTCAAGCCAGATTATCTGCTGATTGATGCTATGAAACTGGATGTTGATATTCCGCAAGAGTCCATCATCAAAGGCGATGCCAATTCTCTGTCTATCGCAGCAGCTAGTATTGTTGCTAAGGTTACTCGGGATAAGCTGATGATAGACTATGACAAGGAATTTCCTGGCTATGATTTTGCGCAAAATGCTGGTTATGGCACTAAGAGCCATTTGCAGGGCTTGGAGCGAAACGGCGTAACTCCTATTCATCGCAAGACATTTGAACCCGTAAAATCAATGTGTGAATAAGCATGAAAAGGAGGATGACATGCAAAGCGAATACGAAAAAATGATTGCTGGAGAGATTTACAGACCGCAAGACGAAGATTTAAGAAAAATTAGATCACGCTCCAAAGAATTTCAATATCGTTTCAACCACGAGCAAGACAGCGACAAGAGAAGTGCTATTATCAAAGAATGGTTTGGCAGTACGGGAAATAATCTTGCTATGAAGCCAGATTTGGTTTGCGACTACGGAATTAACATTCATTTAGGAGAAAATTTTTGTTCTAACTGGAATTTGACCTTATTAGATGTTTGTCCGATTCGCATTGGAGATAATGCGCTTCTTGGACCTAATTGTCAGCTTTTAACTCCCTTACATCCACTTGATCCAACGGAAAGAAACTCTGGCATTGAATACGGAGCGCCAATTACTATTGGAAATAATTTCTGGGCTGGAGGTGGCGTGACAATTCTGCCAGGTGTAACTTTAGGTGACAATGTTGTAGTTGGTGCTGGATCAGTAGTAACCAAGTCTTTTGGAGACAATGTAGTCTTAGCAGGTAACCCAGCACGAGTGATTAAAGAAATAAAAAGTTGAAAAAACGATAATTTTATCGTTTTTTTTATTTTATTTACGAATAGTATTAGTGAGGTGAAAAAATGAACAATTATGAAATTTACAAAATGAAACAAGCAGGCTTGACGAACGCTCAAGTCTTAAATGTCCTAAGATACGCGGAAACAAAGGATAAAGAGATACCATTGCGCGATATTGCTGTCGTATCAGAATGTCGAAATCCAGCCTTGTTTATGGAACGTTACAATCAAATTGATGATGATTTTTTACAGGAAGAATTTGAGAAGTTTCCATCATTTTCTATCTTGGATGATTGCTATCCTTGGGATTTGAGTGAGATTTATAATCCGCCTGCTTTGCTATTTTATCAAGGAAATCTACGACTTTTAGATCTACCTAAAGTAGCAGTAGTTGGTAGCCGAGATAGTAGCAAGGTGGGGAATCAGTCTGTCCAAAAAATCATCAAAGAATTGAATAATGAACTCATTGTTGTAAGTGGATTGGCGCGTGGAATTGATACCGCTGCCCATATGGCAGCTTTACAAAACGGTGGACGTACAATCGCTGTTATTGGAACAGGTCTAGATGTCTTTTATCCTAGAGCAAATAAAAAATTGCAGTCCTACATTGGTAAGAATCATCTTGTTTTAACGGAGTATGGGCCAGATGAACAGCCTTTAAAATATCATTTTCCAGAGCGAAATCGAATAATTGCAGGACTTTGTCGAGGTGTCATTGTGGCAGAAGCCAAGATGCGCTCAGGCAGCCTTATTACCTGTGAGAGGGCAATGGAAGAGGGACGGGATGTCTTTGCCATTCCGGGGTCTATTTTAGATGGGAAATCTGACGGTTGTCATCACCTAATTCAAGAGGGTGCAAAATGCATTATGACAGGTTCAGACGTGCTTTCTGAGTTTGAATTTTAAAATAAGTTTTCCTATAGACAGAGTTACTAGTTGACAAGCTAAAAAAATAGTTTACACTCTATGAGATTTTATTTCTAATAGAAGGTGTATAAATTGGTAACAAAAACAAAGAAAGGCACTACGACCAAAAAAAATCTTGTCATCGTAGAGTCGCCAGCAAAGGCAAAAACAATAGAAAAATATTTGGGACGAAACTATAAGGTTCTGGCCAGTGTGGGGCATATTCGTGACTTGAAAAAGTCCACTATGTCTGTAGATATTAAGAATAACTATGAGCCACAATACATCAATATCCGTGGTAAAGGTCCTTTGATTAATGACTTGAAAAAAGAGGCAAAGAAAGCCAAGCAAGTCTTTTTAGCAAGTGACCCGGACCGTGAAGGAGAAGCTATTTCTTGGCATCTCGCCCACATTCTTAATCTGGATGAAAAAGAAAAAAACCGTGTCGTCTTCAACGAAATCACTAAAGATGCGGTCAAAAATGCTTTCAAAGAACCGCGCCAGATTGATATGGATCTAGTTGATGCCCAACAGGCTCGTCGAGTTCTGGACCGCTTGGTTGGTTATTCTATTTCTCCTATTCTCTGGAAGAAAGTCAAAAAAGGCCTATCAGCTGGTCGAGTCCAGTCAGTCGCACTCAAGCTAATTATCGATCGTGAAAACGAAATTAATACCTTCAAACCTGAAGAATATTGGACTATTGACGGAACTTTTAAGAAAGGAACACGTCAGTTCCAGGCTAGCTTTTATGGCATGAATGGTCAAAAGATGAAGCTGACCAACAACGACGAGGTCAAAAAAGTACTCTCCCATCTTAAAGGAGATGATTTTACAGTTGACAGTGTCGAAAAGAAAGAGCGTAGACGGAATGCTCCCCTACCTTATACAACATCTTCTATGCAACAGGATGCCGCTAATAAGATTAACTTCCGGACTCGTAAGACCATGATGGTCGCTCAGCAGCTCTATGAGGGGATTAATATCGGTTCTGGCGTACAAGGTCTGATTACCTATATGCGTACTGACTCGACTCGTATCAGTCCAGTAGCGCAAAATGAAGCAGCAAGCTTTATCACGGATAAATTTGGCGCTAAATATTCCAAACATGGTAGTAAGGCTAAGAACGCTTCTGGCGCTCAAGATGCGCATGAGGCTATTCGACCGTCTAGTGTATTCAATACACCAGAAAGCATCGCAAAATATTTGAATAAGGATCAGCTTAAGCTCTATACGTTGATTTGGAACCGCTTTGTAGCTAGCCAAATGACAGCCGCAGTCTTTGATACTATGAATGTCAAGCTGGGGCAAAATGGCGTCCAATTTGCAGCCAATGGTAGTCAGGTCAAATTTGATGGTTATCTAGCTATTTATAACGACTCTGACAAGAATAAAATGCTACCGGACATGGAAAAGGGAGATACAGTCAAGCGAGTTAATACCAATCCAGAACAGCACTTTACCCAACCACCTGCACGCTATTCTGAAGCGACTCTTATTAAGACTTTGGAAGAAAATGGAGTTGGACGGCCGTCTACGTATGCACCAACCATTGAGACTATTCAGAAACGCTATTACGTTAAGCTGGTTTCCAAACGGTTTGAACCTACAGAATTAGGTGAAATTGTCAATTCATTGATTGTTGAATTTTTCCCAGATATTGTGAATGTAAAGTTCACAGCTGAGATGGAAGCAAAACTGGACGATGTAGAAGTCGGAAAAGAGCAATGGCAGAAGGTTATTGACGAGTTTTATCGACCTTTTGAAAAGGAAGTAGCTAAAGCCGAGTCTGAAATGGAAAAAATCCAAATCAAGGATGAGCCGGCAGGCTTTAACTGTGATGTTTGTGGTAGTCCGATGGTTATCAAGCTAGGGAGATTTGGGAAATTTTATGCTTGCAGTAATTTCCCGGACTGTCGCCATACCCAAGCTATCGTTAAGGAAATTGGTGTAACATGCCCGCAGTGCCAAAAAGGCCATGTCATTGAACGCAAGACTAAGCGAAATCGCATTTTTTATGGATGTGATCGTTATCCAGAATGTGACTTTACATCCTGGGACAAGCCGGTCGGACGAAACTGTCCAAAATGTGACCACTATCTGGTTGAAAAGAAAGTCCGTGGTGGCGGCAAGCAAGTGGTCTGCAGCAATGGTGATTATGAAGAAGAAAAAGTGAAATAAGTCTTTTTACCAATCGATTTAGCCATTTTAACGGCAAAAACAAAAATGTCTGTTTTAATAGACATTTTTTGTTTTATCTGTTATAATAGACATAAGGAGGTGGTAGAGTGTACATAGCCTTAATTGCAGACGTTATTGACTCAAAACAATTTAAAGAGAGGTCAGACTTACAAAAGAAGTTGGAAGCAGTTCTCTTTCATACGAATAATCGCTTTGAAACTTATTTAGCTTCGCGGTTAACTCTGACTCTTGGGGATGAATTTCAGGCACTGTTTACCTTAGATGCACCAATTTTCCAAATTATTGACTCCCTACGTCAAGATTTAAAGCCTGCGCAGCTACGCTTTGGAATTGGTTTGGGGAAAATAGTGACTGACATTGACCCTTTACAGAGTATTGGTGCTGATGGTCCTGCCTACTGGAATGCGCGAGCAGCCATTAATTTGGTTCATCAAAAGAATGATTATGGAAATACTCAGTTGTATTTTTCTAGTGGAAAAAAAGAAGATTTTCAAATAAATGCTTTATTAGCTTCAGGTGAGGCAATCAAATCAGACTGGCGAGAAAGTCAGGAAGAACTTTTAAGGGGATTACTTAAACTGTCCATCTATAGTGAGGATTTTAGTCAGCAAGAGCTAGCTCAGAGACTTTCATTAAATCCTAGTGCCCTTTCCAAACGACTAAAAAGTAGTAGCATCAGAGTCTATCTTCGAAGTCGAGCGGCTGCACTTGCAGCTATCCAAGCTATAGATATTACAGAAGGAAGTCAGAATGAACGGATTTTCTAGTATGGATTCATACCACCTTTTCGTGCTTTTGTTGATTTGTCATTTGTTATCAGATTATTACTTTCAAAGTCAAAAAATGGCTGACAAAAAGGATAAAAACGTTCGAGTCCTTACATTTCATATTTTACTTGTAGGACTACCTTTATTTGTCTTAACTATTATAATACCAAGTTTGTGGTGGAAGACTTTCATTGTTTTCTTAAGTCATGCTCTTATTGATTTTTTAAAACCAATCCTGCAAAGGATCCTTGGCGTAAAAACATCTATCATTTTCATACTTGATCAAGTCCTTCATTTAACTGTTATCTATGGGCTTTCCAATATGAATACTGAGCTTTTGCCAGCTTTCTTTCCATTTACTTTCTTAAAAATTATTTTGTTTGTCTTATTGGTAGGAAAGCCGGTCAATATTGCTTTTAGAATTTTATTTGGTAAATTTCAACCTGAAACGAGTCAGGAGTTGGATACGATAGATGGAGCAGGAGCCATGATTGGTTTCTTAGAGCGCTTGGTTATCGGAGCTTGTCTTCTTTATGGACAGTTTGCTTCGATTGGTTTAGTGTTTACAGCTAAATCCATTGCCCGCTATAACAAAATATCAGAAAGTCCTGCATTTGCAGAGTATTACTTGATTGGATCCTTGGTCAGCATTTTGTCAGCCTTGCTTGCCGCCTGGATTGGTATAAAATAAAGTTTTGAAAGAAAATAGTATGAATAATAAATTTACAGAATTTCTAAAAATCGCGTCTCAACTGAATAAGATGGGAATTGTTCCACTGCTGATGGGCTCCTTGGGGCTGGAGCAGGTTACTGGTCAGGACTGGCGGGCGCGGGATATTGATATTCATGTTCACGGTGATGAACGTGGCTGGGAAGCACCAGATGAAGAGCGTATTTATGATATGGATAAGATTGAGCCCATGATGGAGAAGTTGGGTTATGAACTGGTAGATTTGCATGAACATGAGTTTCAAAAAGAAGGCTTATCTATTGAATTTGGGGTCATGGAAACGCTGGAGGCATTCTCAGGTGTGCTAATAGCGGACTTGTCTCGAAAAGAAGTAGAAGGTGTAGAGTTTCTACTGCCAACTGCAGAGCAATTTTTAGCTATCTACCGCGCCTCTTCCCAAGATTCTTACCGAAATGAAAATAACAATGATAAGGATTTTGCTAAGATTGCTTATTTAGAAAAAATGACATAATAATGGACAGACGGGAATCCTCCTGTCTGTCTTTTTTACTTTCTTTTTGTTATAATGGTCGGAGTGAAAATTTAGAAATACCCAAGGGAGAGTATCATGTCATCATCCTATATCAATGTTATCGGTGCTGGTCTTGCTGGTAGTGAAGCAGCTTATCAGATCGCTAAGCGTGGAATCCCAGTCAAACTTTATGAAATGCGGGGCGTTAAGTCAACGCCTCAACACAAAACTGCGGACTTCGCAGAATTGGTCTGCTCTAACTCTCTACGAGGAGATGCGCTGACCAATGCTGTCGGTCTGCTCAAGGAAGAAATGCGGCGGTTGGACTCGGTTATTTTAAAGTCAGCAGAGGCGACTCGGGTACCAGCAGGTGGCGCTCTAGCGGTTGATAGAGAAGGCTTTTCACAGATGGTGACAGAGCTAGTGACTAATCATCCACTGATCGAGGTCATTCGTGAAGAAATCACAGAAATTCCGGAGGATGCCATCACAGTCATTGCGACAGGCCCCTTGACCAGTGATACTTTAGCAGAAAAAATCCACGCGCTCAATGGAGGCAATGGTTTTTATTTCTACGACGCAGCAGCACCAATTGTTGATGTCAATACCATTGATATGACCAAGGTTTATCTCAAATCCCGCTATGATAAGGGAGAAGCAGCCTATCTCAACGCGCCAATGACCAAACAAGAATTTATGAATTTCCATGATGCTTTGGTCAATGCCGAGGAAGCACCGCTCAATTCTTTTGAAAAAGAAAAATACTTTGAAGGCTGTATGCCTATTGAAGTTATGGCTAAGCGAGGCATTAAAACCATGCTTTATGGACCGATGAAGCCGGTTGGTTTAGAATATCCAGATGACTACCAAGGACCTCGAGATGGTGAATATAAGACGCCGTACGCTGTGGTGCAGCTTCGTCAAGACAATGCAGCAGGCAGTCTTTACAACATCGTCGGCTTCCAAACTCATCTCAAGTGGGGCGAGCAAAAGCGCGTTTTTCAAATGATTCCTGGCCTTGAGAATGCAGAATTTGTCCGCTATGGAGTCATGCATCGCAACTCCTATATGGACTCTCCAAATCTGCTGGAAAAGACTTTCCGCTCTAAGAAACAGCCAAATCTTTTCTTTGCAGGTCAAATGACTGGAGTTGAAGGCTATGTCGAGTCAGCGGCTTCTGGTTTGGTTGCTGGTATCAATGCCGCTCGACTCTTCAAGGGAGAAGAAGCATTTGTCTTTCCAGAAACAACAGCTATTGGAAGTCTACCACACTATATAACACATGCTGATAGTAAGCATTTCCAACCCATGAATGTCAATTTTGGTATTATCAAAGAGCTAGATTGCCCTCGGATTCGTGACAAAAAAGAGCGTTATGAGAAGATTGCTGAGCGCGCCCTGCAGGACTTGGCTCCTTATCTTGATAAATAAGAGTTTTAATAAAAATATTTTAAAAAGATTGTATAAAAGCTTGCAATCTTTTTTCCTTTTGATATAATTATTGATGGTTTGAAAAAACTGCCTAAGACAGTAGGGGAGTTAGACTCATAAACATCCTACCGAGGACAAAACGTATCATGTAAAAAGAAGCGTATTGTACTTTCGTGTCTAGGTTTGGGCGCGTTTTTCTTTTAGGAAAATTTCCCAAGCAAAATAATTACGGAGGTGAAACACTAAATGAGTGAAGCTATTATTGCTAAAAAAGCGGAACTAGTTGACGTGGTAGCTGAAAAAATGAAAGCTGCTGCATCAATCGTCGTTGTTGACGCTCGTGGTTTGACAGTTGAACAAGATACTGTTCTTCGTCGTGAGCTTCGTGGAAGCGAAGTTGAGTATAAAGTAATTAAAAACTCAATCTTACGTCGTGCAGCTGAAAAAGCTGGTCTTGAAGATCTTGCATCAGTATTTGTTGGACCATCTGCAGTAGCATTTTCTAACGAAGATGTTATCGCACCTGCGAAAATCTTGAACGATTTTACTAAAAACGCTGAAGCACTTGAAATCAAAGGTGGTGCAATCGAAGGTGCTGTCGCATCTAAAGAAGAAATTGTTGCACTTGCAACTCTTCCAAACCGCGAAGGACTTCTTTCTATGCTCCTTTCTGTACTTCAAGCGCCAGTGCGCAACGTTGCTCTTGCAGTCAAAGCAGTTGCAGACAACAAAGAAGACGCAGCTTAATCTTAAGCTACGCAGCGTAGCCTAGCTACGAAAAAATACTAAAAAATTAAAAACTTATTTGGAGGAAATAACAATGGCATTGAACATTGAAAACATTATTGCTGAAATTAAAGAAGCTTCAATCCTTGAATTGAACGACCTTGTAAAAGCTATCGAAGAAGAATTTGGTGTAACTGCAGCTGCTCCTGTAGCTGTAGCTGCTGCTGGTGCTGCTGACGCTGGTGCAGCTAAAGATTCATTTGATGTTGAATTGACATCTGCTGGAGACAAAAAAGTTGGCGTTATCAAAGTTGTTCGTGAAATCACTGGTCTTGGCCTTAAAGAAGCTAAAGAATTGGTTGATGGCGCACCTGGTATCATCAAAGAAGGCGTTGCAGCTGCTGAAGCTGAAGAAATCAAAGCTAAATTGGAAGAAGCTGGAGCTGCAGTTACTCTTAAATAATAGAGTATCGCAATTTGATTGCGAAAGCCTAGTAAATCAAGGTTTTCAAGTCGCTTAGGGCGATTAAAATGGTGGGGAATGAGATCATTCTCCACCAAAACCCCACTAAGATTGATTCTTGGTGGGGTTATTTGTATCCATAAAAGATTAGATTCAAAGTAAGTCAATTTGCAACAATGAAAAGAGGAAATCAGTGTTTTTGCTGATCTCCTCTTTTTTTACTCTTCAGTATTAATGTATTCAATGATATCTTCAACATTGCACTCTAATATTTCACACAATTTATCGATAGTTTTTGTCGTAATAGGTTCACCCTGTTTCATTCTGTAAAGTGTGTTAGCAGATATTTTTTCTATTTTGATGAGATAATACTCACTCACATCTTTTCGTAGTAATGTTTGATAAAAAGGTTGGTAAGAAATTGCCATAGTTACTCTTGTATATAATAATTTTATTATATAAAGACAATATCACAACCAATCTATTGACTATACTTAATTTATTGAGTGTAATTATAGAAAAGATTAAAAAAAGGAGTTGTTATGAAAAGGAAAATAATAACCACAAGTCTAGCCTACTTTCGTTTTCTCTGCTGTTGGGAGCATGTTCAAACAGTAAGGAAAAATCAGAAAGTAAAACTACTGAAAAAGAAGGTGGTAGAAAAGAAAGAAGTAGGTCTAGGAGAATATCTGAACCAAAGTGATAAAAATCCACAAATCTGGTATGCAGTAGATAGTGTTTCTCAAGACGGGAAAGTGAAGGAATTGTTTTTAGTACAAGATAGAAAAACAACTTATTACAATACGTCTACAGAAGCCAGTCTCTCATCAATATCTGCGAAGGACTATGAAAAAAATTATCTAGGAAGAAATCTTTATTCTTCAGGAAATATTGCGCAAGGTTTATTAGATGATTTCAATGAGACGGATTCTATCACTAAAATTACGACGAAAAACCTAACAGATGTTATAAAGAAATACGATACAGAAGATGGGAATCAAGATGGTATTATTCAAGCGCCATCAATAAACGCTTTGACATTTGCTGAAGTTACAAAATCCTCTGATTCAGAGATTATTAATCTAGCGAAAAAAATAGAGAGTGCAAAGATACATTATGAAATTTTAAAAGCTAAAATTAATTTAGAGATGCAGTCTTTAACAGATGGTTCAGATGGTACTCATGCGCTAAATAAATTGAGTCAGTTAGAGGAGATGCTTGTAAATAAAAAGGGTGACGAATATTTGTTAGAATCTTACACTGATGAAGATTTTGAGAAGACAGGGTATGAGGCCTTGCAATTTAAAACTTACAACTTATCCTATGATGGTAAATTTTTTAGTGATTTTATGATAAAAGAAGATAGATTTAACTTAACTACAAATCAAATACCACTTGCTACAAAAGAGGTAGGTCATACTAATTTCATGGGATTTATAGGCAATGCTTCTCTATTATTTGTGACTAAGCAACCAGAAGACAATATGGAATTAACGGTCGATACTTATGCCAAAAAGCCAAAAAATGTTAGCTTTTATCAAGTGGGACATTCAGATACAGAAGAATAAAATAAGGGGACGTAGAAAATGAATAATTTTAAAAAATAATGGTAATTGTGATGACAATGCTGATGGCGATTTTTTTAGTTGCCTGCTCGTCTAAAGGCGATTTAGATGGAACTTATACCTATAAAGAAGACGGAGCAAGTATGACGATTACAATTAGCGGAGATAAGGGACGTATGAAAATTCAAGCTGGTGATGATAACGTTGCGTTAAATCTTGCTTTAAATAATATAGATTTTACCATTGATAGGGAAAGTAAGACATTTAATTTTGCCGGTAGAGAAGATTCACAATTATACTACTCTGTTTCGGGTACTTCGCTAACAGTTCGGGGTGGTGGATTTGGTTCAGTGACTTTAAAGAAAGAATAGCTAGCTATTCGAATGAAAGATTAAGGCTGGGTAAAAAACCAGCCTTTTGAATCAGTATTAGAAAAAATTCTCGAAGAGGTAGATGATCTTAAAAGTTTTCAAAAAGAATTTAATCAGTTAATAGGGAGGTGGAATGACATTTGCTGAAGCTGTTTCCCGCTTCCTATTAATATATAATTCTTCTTTCTTATAGCTTACTTAGCATAAACTGCTGTAAATTGTTATTCTAGATATTAATATTGTGTAATAAAGCGATTATTTCATCTAAAACATCTGTGAATTTGATTCCTCTTGTATAACTATATTTGGCGGAATAGTTGTTCCATTGTTGGGTCTGAGTGTGATCAGTCTTAAACCTTTCCAAGAGTTGTAGGATTTTAGAAAAATTTAGTTCAGTCCCACGGTAAGAAAATGTCTTCTGACAAGCTATTTGTAATTGTGAGAAATCAATTTCTTCTTTTTTTAACTTTGAAAGAATATAAACATCATAAAAATCCTTGCTACGGCTATTTAGGAAATTCCTTGAGTAGATGGTCTGTAACTTTTCAGCTAAAATTGTTTCAAGATTATAAGCGATGATTGGAATTTTTTCACCACTAAACATAGCTTTATATCCGTAAGCAATGGGATGAGGAGTGACAATATCTCCTGTTGCGATATCTAAGTGAATGAGTTGCTTGATATTTTCCAGTTGACAAAGAATGCTTACTCGATAACCACCATAGTCATCACTTTCTTTAATAGGTATGATCGATTGGATAGTAAATATGAGTCCATCTGTACTATCTATTAAAATTTCCTGTAGTTGCATTTTGATGATTTCTTCTGAAAGAGTCATTTTATTAAAAAGAAAGTCAATATCAACTGTACTACGAGATTCTATGCCTATAACATTTGAAAGCAAGAAACCGCCTTTAAAAATGTAGTTTGCAGAGTAAGGACTTTGACTTAGTTTTTTTAGGATAACTTCTAAGAAGTAGTAGGTCATAATGGAGTTAAAATTCAATCCTGACTGTTTCGAAATCTTATGACAAAGTGCTGTCAACTTTGCTTTATTCACAACAACACCTCCAAAGTACGCTTTGTTTCTTCTACGATGTCCATTCTTTCTGCATATTCATAGAGTTTGGATATATTTTTTTTAGGAAAATTTCCGTAAGTTTGGAGGGTTTTTACGAAAAGTTCGGGATCGATTTTTTTTCGATTGATGATAAAGTCGCAAACTGTCCGTTCAAAATCATACACTTTTACTTCGTTTTGCCAAGGAGTTTTAACGTTAATGATTCCCATATCAATAAATTTCTTTGAAACAATATGGTGTCGTAGGTTTGATGGAGGATTGTTAAATCGATACCCTCTTGGAATGGATACTTCAAAATATTGAGGGATTTCATCCGTAAATCCTTGAAGGTGCAGAGCGGAAATATAGGAAAAAATCGCTTTGGGAAAACGATATTGAAAGAAGTAGTATTCATCATAATCGCCATATGGTGTGAGATAGATGCCTTTTTCAATTCTGTAGATAATTCCTTCGCTTTCTAGTCTTGTAAGATAGATGGTAGGGATCCCCAATCTTTTGCAGTCTTTATATGTTATCATACCATTGTTTTTTCTAGATATTCAAGTATCATTTCTTTTTTGGGCATAGTATTTCCTTTCTGTTGCGTTTATACAACTATTTTACATTTTTTGTCGTATAAACGCAACACCTTAAGATTTGTTTGATAGAATTGACTCAACTTTTTATAGTAGCCTTTATTTGTTATGTCGCGTATTTCGGTACTATTTACTTGATATTCTATTTATAAAGAGATAGAATATTATTATTGATTGAGCACTCACTCAATTTTTGAAATTTTTTAGGAGCTAAGCAAATGGTTATAAAAGCAATACAATATAATGATTTTGGAAATGAAGAAGTGTTAGATTTAGTAACTGTTGAAGCGCAGGTTTTATTAGACCATCAGGTCAGAGTAAGAGTTTGTTCAGTCGGTTTGAATCCTATTGATTATAAGATTTTTGAAGGTGTAAAGCAACTTCGAATGCTATCATTTTTTACTAAATTGCGTCATCCCAGCAAATGGTTTGAGTCTAAAAAATCGTTATTTCCTAGAGGCGTTGGGCGTGACTTTTCCGGTATTATTTGTGAAGTTGGTAAAGGAGTTTCTAATTTTTCTGTTGGAGATGAAGTTTTTGGAACAATCATAAGTGCACCTGGTCTAGGAACGAAAAAAGGAGCATTGGCAACAGAAATATGCGTGAGTGAAACAGAGATTGCTCTAATGCCTAAAAATATTGATTTTGATCACGCTGCAACTATGGGAGTAGCAGCTTTAACAGTAGGTGGCGCCTTTAGAAAAATTGGCTTGTCCAAAGATGATACAATAGTCATCTCTGCAGCTTCTGGAGGTATTGGTTCGATAGCTGTACAATATGCTGTTTCAATGGGAGCTACGGTTCTTGGTATTGCTAGTAAACAAAATGCAGATTATTTGAAATCATTAGGTGCTATTCCGATCGCATACGGTGAAAATGTAAAGGATAGTATTTTGGCAGCTACTTCCAAACCAATAACGAAGCTTTTAGATTGCTACGGAAGGGAATATGTAGATTTAGGATTTGAATTGGGATTAAAAGGGGAGAATATCGGGACACTTGTCCCATCACCATCTGTTATTTTAAGAGGTGCGAAGTTTACTGGACCACGACATTCCAATTATGATGATTTTATTACGATGTCTAATCTGGTTTCAAACGGAGATGTTTCTATCCATTTAGATAAGGTATATGATTTTTCTCTTTCTGATATAAAAGAGGCATACAAGGAGCTTAGAATGGGGCACACAAAAGGTAAGAAAGTTGTGAAAATCGAGCAATAAGTAAGTAAAGGAACTGGAAAATGGATACTTTAACAAAAGAATATGCCAATAACATTCAAAAGACAAATCTAAGCAAGAGGCAAAGTAGAGTGTTATTAGCAAGTTTGGATTTATTTTCAGAACTTGGATTTGAAAATACAAAAGCTAGCGATATAGCACGGAAGGCGAAGGTATCAGAAGGGACGGTATTTAGCCATTTCAAAACCAAAGAAGGTATTTTAGAAGCTATTATTTCTCCATTTTTGGATGACATTATTCCAGAAATGATTCGTAATTTTTCTGATCAAAAATTTACATTCGAGTCACAAGAATTCCCTTTTTTTCTGCATTCTATTATTGAGGATAGGCTCTATTTTATTCAAGAAAATATTCGGGAAATTAAAATTATTTTTTATCGAGCTTTAGTTGATAAAAGTTTATCCACGAAAGTAGAAAATATCATCTTACAATCTATAGTTAAGCCACTCTCTCCAATATTAGACACATACAAAGAAAAAAAGATGATTGTGGATTGGCCAAACGAAAGAATTGTTCGGTATATGATTTCATTAACTTTGTCCTATATACTTCCATCTATGATAGATGATACCATTAAAATCGATACCAAACAGGCTACAAATGAAATTGTAGAGTTCCTCTCCAAAGGAATGTTAATGTAGTTTGTGGTTTAAGTTTTGCTTTTCTATTTTTGTATTCACATTGGATTTTTTATAATTTTTTGATATAATTATTTTATATGAAGCGTGCTTTTGTACGCTCTTTTCTATATTTTGGATGAAGCCAAGTTGCTTTCTAATGGTACTGAAATGAGGAGGAAAAATGAAGTATATTTGGTCTTATTTAAGGAAATATCCTAAGTTGCTTTTATTAGATTTTCTAGGAGCTATTTTTTTTGTGGTGGTAAATCTTGGTTTACCAACCGTTCTGGCTCGGATGATTGATGAAGGAATTAACCGAGGAGATGTGGAACGCTTGTACTTTTGGGTTATAATGATGTTAGTGGTTATTATAGCAGGCGTGTTAGGTCGGATTGTTCTTGCGTATGCAGCGGGTAAATTAACGACAAGTATGGTCCGTGATATGCGTAATGACTTATATGCAAAATTACAGGAATATTCTCATCATGAGTATGAGCAGATTGGGGTTTCATCGCTTGTTACCCGTATTACAAGTGATGCATTTGTTCTTATGCAGTTTGCTGAGCAAGGTTTGAAGATGGGAGTGATTACTCCTATGATGATGTTATCAAGTATCTTCATGATTTTTCTTACGAGTCCATCATTAGCTTGGATTGTTGCAGTTTCTTTGCCGTTTTTAGCAGTTGTTGTATGGTACGTAGCTGTTAAAACTAGACCACTTTCGGAAAAGCAGCAGAAGACTCTAGATAAAATCAATCAATATGCTAGGGAAAATTTAACTGGCTTACGATTGATTCGTGCTTTTGCTCGTGAAGACTTTCAAGAGGAGCGCTTTGCTTCACAAAATGAAATTTATTCTGATAATTCAAATAAACTCTTTAAATTAACTGGTTTGACAGAACCTTTGTTTGTTCAAATCATCATTGCGATGATTGTAGCAATAGTTTGGTTTGCCTTAAAACCACTGGGAGCAGGAAGTTTAAAAATAGGAGATTTAGTAGCCTTTATTGAATATAGTTTTCATGCCTTGCTTTCTTTCTTATTTTTGTCAAATCTATTTACCATGTATCCAAGGACAGCCGTATCAAGTGAACGTCTAAAAGAAGTATTGGATATGCCTATTTCCATCAATCCTAATGAAGATGGGATTACGGAGACAGCAAGCCGTGGTTACTTAGAGTTTGATAATGTGACTTTCGCTTATCCAGGAGAAACGGAAAGTCCTGTGTTACATAATATTTCCTTTAAAGCTAAGCCTGGTGAGACGATAGCTTTTATTGGGTCAACGGGATCTGGTAAATCATCGTTGGTGCAGTTGATTCCTCGCTTTTACGATGTGACCTTAGGAAAAATTTTAGTTGATGGAATTGATGTCAGAGATTATCAGCTGAAAGCCCTACGTCAAAAGATTGGTTTTATTCCTCAGAAAGCCTTGCTATTTACAGGTACGATCGCAGAGAATTTGCGCTACGGTAAAGAAGATGCAAGTCATGAAGAACTGGATCAAGCAGCTGATGTTGCTCAGGCAAAGGATTTTATCGAAAGCCGCAAGGAGCGATTTGAAACGCATCTAGCTGAAGGAGGAAGTAATCTATCCGGGGGACAAAAGCAACGTTTGTCGATTGCGCGGGCAGTTGTAAAAGAGCCTGATATTTATATTTTTGATGACTCGTTTTCTGCACTGGATTATAAGACAGATGCGACTCTCCGACGTCGTTTGAAAGAAGTGACTCAAGATGCAACTGTTTTAATTGTAGCTCAGCGGGTAGGAACTATAATGGATGCAGATCAGATTATCGTTCTTGACAAAGGTGAGATCGTTGGTCGCGGGACACATGAAGAGTTGATGAAAGCAAATGATATTTATCGAGAAATTGCTCAGTCTCAACTTAACAATCAGTCTTTAACAGAGGAATAGGAGGAGAAAATGGAGAAACAACATTCCTTTGCTCGCTTATGGAGCTATTTGAAACATTATAAAATGTCTGTTATCCTAGCTGTTTTTCTAAAGATTATGAGTGTTATCATGAGTGTATTAGAACCCTTCGTTTTAGGGCTTGCAATTACGGAGTTGACTCATAATCTTTTAGACATGGCTAATGGAGTTGTAGGTGCAAAGATTAACGTAAATTATGTTGGATGGGTGATGGTCATGTATTCCATCCGTGCGCTTTTTTATGAATTAGGCGCCTACTATTCAAATTATTTTATGACAAACGCTGTGCAATGTACAATCCGAGATTTGCGCAATGAACTGAGTGAAAAGATTAATCGGATTCCTGTTTCTTATTTTGATAAGCATCAGTTTGGAGATTTATTGGGACGTTTTACAAATGATGTGGATACTGTATCAAACGCCCTGCAGCAGATTTTTCTTCAGGTTGTTAATGCTGTTTTTACAATTGCTTTAGTGATGTTTATGGTCATCTATCTAAACTTTTCTCTGGCGATTGTTGTTATTATAAGTATCCCTTTAACCTACCTTGCAGCAAATACTATTTTAAAAAAATCTCAGCCTTATTTTAAGAAACAGGCTGAAATTCTCGGTGCTATGAACGGATTTGTACAAGAGAATTTAAGTGGTTTTAATGTTTTAAAGTTATACGGTCGAGAAGAAGCTTCTAGTCATGATTTTGAGTCTATTACTCAAAATCTACAGGAAGTCGGCTTTAAAGCAAGTTTTATTTCTGGATTAATGATGCCAGTTCTACATGCTATTTCTGATTTGACTTATTTAATTGTGGCAGTAATGGGGGGATTGCAAGTTATTGCAGGCCAATTAACAATCGGAAATATGCAGGCATTTGTCCAATATGTTTGGCAAGTTAGCCAGCCAATTCAAAATCTAACTCAACTTGCAGGCCAATTACAAAGTGCCAAGTCTTCATTGGATCGGATTTTCCAAGTCTTAGATGAGACAGATGAAGTGAATGATGAGAGTGAAAGACTAGAGAATGACTTGACTGGTCAGGTTAGCTTTCAAGATGTGGACTTTCAGTATGTGGAAGATAAGCCTCTTATCCGTAATTTTAATCTAGAGGTCAAGCCGGGTGAGATGGTGGCCATTGTCGG
This sequence comes from Streptococcus sp. oral taxon 056 str. F0418, assembly GCF_000220065.1. Classification (GTDB taxonomy): domain Bacteria; phylum Bacillota; class Bacilli; order Lactobacillales; family Streptococcaceae; genus Streptococcus. The sequence continues at coordinate 48,921 of NZ_AFQU01000001.1, forward strand.
TCCAACAGGAGCTGGTAAGACGACTCTGATCAATCTCCTCATGCGCTTTTATGATGTAACAAAAGGATCTATCAGTGTGGATGGTCACGATATCCGTCATCTTTCTCGTCAGGAATATCGAAAGCAATTTGGTATGGTTTTACAGGATGCTTGGCTTTATGAGGGAACTATCAAAGAAAATCTTCGTTTTGGTAACTTACAAGCTATGGATGAGGAAATCATTGAAGCTGCAAAAGCGGCTAATGTCGACCACTTTATCCGCACGCTACCAGGTGGTTACAATATGGAAATGAACCAAGAATCTAGTAATATCTCACTTGGCCAAAAACAGTTATTAACGATTGCTCGAGCGCTCTTAGCTGATCCTAAGATTTTGATTTTGGATGAGGCGACCTCATCTGTCGATACGCGATTGGAGCTTTTAATCCAGAAGGCAATGAAAACACTGATGCAAGGTCGTACAAGTTTTGTCATTGCTCACCGCCTATCTACTATTCAAGAAGCGGACAAGATTTTGGTTCTTAAAGACGGACAGATTATTGAACAAGGAAATCACGAGAGTCTGCTGGAGTCAAAAGGATTCTATTACGACCTTTACCAGAGCCAATTCTCCAAAGAAAGTTAATGAGGCTTTAGAATAGTAAACTGTTAAAACTTAAACGAAGCGAGGTATTCATGCCATTAACTAGCCAAATCATTTCAAGGGAATTTCCTGATTTAGATAAAGTAGAGAAGCTGAATTGTGAAGCATTTCCTCCAGAAGAAAGAGTAGCTATTAGTGAATTTCTTCGTTATACAAATGATGAACAGTCCCATTTCTTCGCATTTTACAATGAAGAAGAGTTTGTAGGTTTTGCTTTTGCAATTTACAATGAAAAATGCTTTTATATTAGCTTTTTTGCGGTTATGCCACATCTTCGAAGCCATGGTTATGGAGGAGAAATTATCCATAAACTGACTGATTTTTACCAAAAAACAATGGTTTTAGAAGTAGAGCGCTTAGATGAAGAGTGTGATAATTTAGAGCAGCGTCAAGCACGTATGGATTTTTATAAGAGAAATGGATTCAAAACAAGTAATGCTTTTCTAGAATATGACGGTCTAAGTTTTGAAATTTTGTATTTGGGTGATCATTTCGATGAGGAAGCCTATCGAGATATTTTTCATATGCTCCAAGAGAAGAACTTTTTTGAATTTGAAATTAAGTATAGAAGATTTAGCGATGCGTAAATAAAGAAAACCTCTGAGCTATTTTCAGAGGTTTTTGTCTGAATGTAGTTGTCTTTTTTAGGATTGATTCATTCTTGATTTTACTTATTTTGCAAAATTAAATATTTTTGTTATAATGTGAAAATGTTATAAAAAAGAGGAGATGTTATGATAAAAAAAGGTGCCCTAACAGGTTTGCTCTTATTTGGAATATTTTTTGGTGCTGGAAATTTGATTTTTCCACCTTCTTTGGGAGTTCAGTCAGGTCCAAACTTTTGGCCAGCTATTGGCGGATTTGTTTTGTCTGGTGTTGGGATCGCTGTGTTAACTTTGGTTATTGGAACACTTAATCCTAAGGGATACATTCATGAGATTTCTCAGAAAATTGCGCCCTGGTTTGCTATCGTCTATCTGGTTGCTCTCTATTTGTCCATTGGTCCCTTCTTTGCCATTCCGAGGACTGCAACAGTAGCCTACGAAGTTGGGATATCTCCTTTACTTCCTAAATATACGACTGGTCTTGGTTTGATTGTTTTTACGACAATTTATTTTGTTGCCGCCTATCTGATTTCTTTAAATCCTTCAAAGTTATTGGATCGAATCGGTCGGATTTTGACACCAGTTTTTGCGATTCTGATTATTATTTTAATTATACTTGGCGCTTTTAAATATGGATCTGAGGCAACTCAGCAGGCTTCAGCTGCCTATTCTATATCAGCCTTCGGTCAGGGATTTTTAGAAGGGTACAATACTTTAGATGCTTTAGCAGCAGTTGCTTTTAGTGTGATTGCGGTCACGACTTTAAATCAATTAGGTTTTAAAAATAAAAAGAATATATCTCAACGATTTGGGTTGTTGGTTTAATTGTTGCTCTAGCCTTTAGTGCGATGTATATAGGCTTGGGTTTCTTGGGGAATCATTTCCCAGTTCCAGCTGAGGTAATTGCAAAAGGCAATCCTGGCGTTTATGTTCTCTCCCAAGCCACACAGGCTATTTTTGGCTCTACAGCTCAGATCTTTTTGGCGATTATGGTAACAATGACTTGTTTCACAACAACTGTTGGTTTAATTGTTTCAACAGGAGAGTTCTTTAACAATACTTTCCCGAAAGTCTCTTATAAAACTTATGCCACTATCTTTACATTGATTGGTTATGCCATTGCAAATCTTGGCTTGAATGCTATCATTCAATACTCAGTGCCTGTTTTACAGATCCTTTATCCAGTTACGATAGTGATTGTGATGATTGTTATTGTAAATAAATTCTTAGCTTTATCAAAAATTGGTATGCAGCTGACAGTTGTGCTGGTAACTTTAGTTGCTTTTGCAAATATTTTAGGCCCCTTATTTAAAGTACAGGTGGTTATGAATGCTGTTAATGCTTTACCATTTGCACAAGCTTCTTTACCTTGGCTGGTTCCAGCCCTTTTAGGAATCATTTTGTCACTTCTTTTACCTGATAAACAAAAAAGTGATTCTTTTGAAATGATCTAGAGTATAATCCTCAAGTATTTTTGTGACTTGGGGGTTTTATTTGTTTCCAGCTCTTGTTGAAGTATTTTTGTATAACAAAGTTCTAGTGAATAGCTTCTTTTAGAACAGTTAAGATATATTTATGAAACCGCTTTTTATTTTCTTTAAGGAAGTGTGAATTTAAAGAATGAAAAATAAGAAAAGTTTGATTTTAATCCTTGCTTCTTTATCTTTTCTTTCTATTGCCTTTTATTTCATTATAATTCCTAGAGATTCTCTTCAAAAAGGCCCCATATATGAGCTGTAAGAAAAGAAAGGTTTTGTTTATGTTGAAAGTCGTTATCATAGCGGTAGATGGATTGATTTTAAAAATAAAGAGGCTTTTGTAAATGACCAGTATCTTATAAAAACGGAAAAGTATATGATATCGTTGAGGAAAAAGAAGCAATGGCTCAATTTGATCAGCTTTTTTTAGATGAATTTTCATTTATCTTGTCTCACCCTAAGTTGTCGAGCGATTAAATATTTATAGAAAATTATCAGATCGCACTTTCAGCAGATAAAGTGATCAATAAGGGTCTGCTGAAGGAAAGGCATATACCAAAACTTGAACGACTTTATTAAATTTATCAAGATAGTTTTAAAAAAGTGAGGATTAGCTTTAATAAAGAAAATTTACCTGCGAAAGTTGAACTTTATTATGAGGGTGAAAATGGCCTAGCTTGGTATACCTGGCGGACCTATTCCTATCCTTAATACCTTGTAGAATGGAATAAAGAATATGAATCACAAAAGAAAGCAGAGGAATCCTAAAATGAATAAAAAAGTTCTGTTTTTTTAAGGTTAGTTCTTTATCAAGATATCAAATTCAAGTTTTTTCAAATCGATCTCCCTATTTTTAGGGGGATTTTTATTTTATACTAGAGTCAGAAATTGATAGAGAGGTTTTTGAAATGGCAACAAGTTTTTTGTTCTTTATTTCTGTTTTTCTGGCGGGGATTCTATCTTTTTTCTCGCCCTGTATTTTACCGCTTATGCCAGTCTATGTAGGAATTCTGCTGGATTCGGATAAGCCGAAAACAGTTCGGTTTATGGGAAAGGACATTTCCTGGTATGGCTTAGCTAAGACGCTCTGCTTTATAGCTGGCTTATCAACTGTATTCTTAGTTTTGGGCTACGGAGCTGGTGCTTTGGGGCAAGTCCTCTATGCCCCTTGGTTTCGCTATGTTCTGGGCGGGATTGTCATTCTACTGGGAATCCACCAGATGGGACTTATCAATATCCAACAACTGCAAAAGCAAAAGAGCATTCAACTTAAAAAGAATAGTAAAAGAAGTGACTTTCTTAATGCTTTTCTCTTGGGGATTACCTTTAGCTTTGGTTGGACACCTTGTGTAGGACCAGTCCTAAGTTCTGTTTTAGCTATTGCGGCTTCTGGAGGTAATGGTGCTTTGCAAGGTGGTTTGCTCATGCTAGTCTATACTTTGGGATTATCGCTTCCTTTTTTAGCAATGGCATTGGCTTCCAGTTGGGTATTACAACGCTTTTCTAAACTAAAACCTTATATGGGAGCTCTCAAAAAGATCGGTGGTGCTCTCATTATACTTATGGGAATTTTGCTGATGCTTGGGAATCTAAACGCTTTAGCATCATTATTTGGATAAATATTATATAATTAAAGGAGACTTATCATGAAAAAAATCGCTTCACTTACAATCGCTGCACTTAGTATCTTTGTCCTAGCTGCCTGTTCTAGTCAAAAATCAGATTCTGATATGAAGAAGATGGATGACAGCAGCATGATGAAGAAAGAGGATATGAAAGACTCCAGCAAGTCTGATGATAAAATGAAAAAGGATGATATGAAGGACTCTTCTATGATGTCCGACAGCAAGTCTGATATGAAAGATGATATGAAAAAGGATGAAATGAAGTCCAGCGAGTCAGATATGAAGGATGATATGAAAGATTCATCCGAAATGTCATCTGATAAATAAAAACTAAATGTAAAGAAGAGAAGTCGTCAGTCTTGTCGGCTTTCTCCTTATTTTGAGAGGAAAAAAGCTATGAAAAAAATTGCTGTATTAACTCTGAGTCTATTTTGCGCGGGATTGTTGGGAGCTTGTTCAAATCAGAAGATGGGATCAGAAGCTTCAAAAAACGACAAAAGCAGTATGGTGTCAAAGACTACTTCTGATCAATCTTCTAAGATGGCTAAAGACTTTAGTCTGCAGGGTGTGGATGGTAAAACTTACAAGCTATCTGATTTCAAAGGCAAGAAAGTCTATCTAAAATTTTGGGCTTCTTGGTGTTCTATCTGTCTATCCACACTTGGAGATACCAATGATTTGGCTAAGGAGCAGGAGGAAAAGGCCTATGTCGTCTTATCAGTTGTTTCTCCGACCTTTAATGGAGAAAAGTCAGCAGATGATTTTAAGAAATGGTATAAGTCTTTGGACTACAAAGACTTCCCGGTTCTGATGGATACCAAGGGGGAATTACTGAAAGAATACGGTATTCGCTCTTATCCATCTGCACTTTTCGTAGGCAGTGACGGTTCTCTTGCCAAGACACACATTGGCTACATGAGCAAGGAAGATATTGAGAAAACACTGAAAGAAATCAAGTAGAAAGGAGCAATGAACATGGGAGGAAAATGGAAAATTTTTCTGGTTATCCTTAGCTTGTTTATCTGCTTTGGACTCGTCTATGTGATTGCAGGACATAGCAATCAGTCATCTCCTGAACAGATTAAGAAAGCTTCAATGAGTAAGACAGAAGTAGTAAAGAAAAAGAAAGAAGATGTTAAAGAAGCTGATAAGCGTGTAATCTATCTGGCAGGTGGTTGTTTCTGGGGTGTAGAAGAGTATTTCTCTAGAGTATCAGGTGTCATTGATGCTGAGTCCGGCTATGCAAATGGTAAGGGTGACACGACCAAATATGAATTAGTTTCCCAAACTGGTCATGCTGAGACGGTAAAAATCACCTATAATGTTAAAAAGATATCTCTCAAAGAAATCTTACTTCATTATTTCCGTATTATTGATCCAACATCTAAAAATAAACAAGGTAATGATCAAGGTACACAATATCGGACAGGTGTTTATTATAAGGATGAAGCTGATTTGAATACCATCAATCAAGTTTTTGATGAAGTGGCTAAGAAGTACGATAAACCTCTAGCTGTTGAGAAAGAACCATTAAAAAACTATGTTAAGGCTGAAAACTATCATCAGGATTACCTAAAAAAGAATCCTAATGGATATTGCCATATTGATGTTAATCAAGCCACCTACCCTGTTATTGATGCTAGTCGTTATACTAAGCCCAGTGATGAAGAGATTAAGTCCAAGCTCTCTCCTGAAGAATACGCAGTCACACAAAAGAATGACACAGAGCGGGCCTTTTCTAACCGCTACTGGGATAAGTTCGATGCTGGTATCTACGTGGATGTGGTGACAGGCGAACCTCTCTTTTCATCAAAGGATAAGTTTGACTCAGGCTGCGGTTGGCCGAGTTTCACACACCCTATCAGTCCAGATGTTGCGACTTACAAAGAAGATAAGAGTTTCAACATGACACGGACAGAAGTTCGCAGTCGGGTTGGAAATTCACATCTGGGCCATGTTTTCACAGACGGTCCTAAGGACAAGGGCGGCTTGCGCTATTGCATCAATAGTTTGTCCATTAAGTTCATTCCAAAAGCTGAGATGGAGGAGAAGGGCTACGGTTATCTGTTGGATTATGTTTAAGAGCATTTTGATTGAAAATTTGCTATAATAAATCCAGTAAAAATAAGGAGTTGAATCTTGTGTATTCAATTATGATTGTAGAGGATGAATATCTGGTAAGACAGGGAATTACATCCTTGGTAAACTATGAGCAGTTTGGTATGCAAGTCATTGCCCAGGCTGAAAATGGAATAGAAGCTTGGAAGAAATTTCAGGAAAATCCTGCTGATGTCCTGTTGACCGATATCAATATGCCACAGATGAACGGCCTTGAACTAGCCAAGCTAGTCAGAGAGCAGGCTCCTAGCTGCCATATCGTTTTTCTGACAGGCTATGATGACTTTGACTATGCTCGGACGGCCATTAAGCTAGGTGCAGATGACTATCTTCTCAAGCCATTTTCCAAGGATGATGTTGAGGAGATGTTGGCCAAGGTGCAGACCATACTTGACAAGGAACGAAAAAAAGCCCAGATTCAAAACTTGGTCGATCAGGGGCAGCGCTCTGAGATGGAAGAAGCTATTCACGCGCGTCTTGCTGATTCAGAGTTAAGTCTGAAAAGTTTAGCTTTCCAATTGGGGTTTAGTCCGTCCTACCTAAGTGTTCTTATCAAAAAAGAATTAGGCTTGCCTTTTCAGGATTATCTGATCCAAGAGCGTATAAAAAAAGCAAAACTCTTACTCTTGACCACAGATTTGAAGATTTACGAAATAGCAGAGCAGGTAGGTTTTGAAGATATGAATTATTTTTCTCAGCGCTTCAAGCAGGTTGTTGGGCTGACACCTCGGCAGTTTAAAAAAGGAGAGGAGAAATGAAACGATATCCGCTTCTTATCCAGTTGATTGTCTATATTTTTCTGCTGGTCCTTTTACTCTTGGGGTTTGTTGGGAGTCTTTACTATCAGACTAGCTCGCAGACTATTCGGCAGCTGACAGAGCGGACAACGCGCAATAGTATGGAGCAAAGCGGGCAGTTCATTGCTTCCTATTTGCAAAAATTAAAACAAACCACCTCCACACTGAGTAAGGAAGAAACGATTCGTAAGTTTGCTCAGAATCAAGAAAGCAGCGAAACGTCAGTTCAGACTTTGATGAAAACCATTATTGAGACAGATCCGGATTTGGTGTCGGCAGTTTTGGTTACCAAGGACGGGCGCGTGGTCTCGACAGATTCTCAAATCAGTATGCAGACATCTTCTGATATGATGAATGAAAAATGGTATCAGGAAGCTGTTCATACCAAAGCCATGCCTGTCTTGACTCCTGCTCGCAAGGAGTCTCTATCATCTGAGAAAGAGAAGTGGGTTGTTTCCGTTACTCAGGAAGTAGTGGATGAAGCAGGGCAGAATCTCGGTGTTTTACGTTTGGATATCGGCTATAAGAGTCTCAAAGCCTATCTGGATCGGCTTCAGCTAGGGAAGAAAGGCTTTAGCTTTATTGTTAATAGCCAGCATGAATTTGTCTATCATCCTAAGAAGACTGTTTATTCATCCAGTCAGGAAATGAAAGCTATGCAGCCCTATATCTCGGTCAAGGATGGTTACGCAGACCAGAAGCAGGCTTTTGTCTACCAGATTGATATTGCGGATAGCGACTGGACTTTAATTGGCGTCGCCTCATTAGAGCAATTACAGATGCTTCAGTCACAAATGCTTTATTCTTTTGTGGGAATGGGCATTTTAGCACTCCTGATGTGCTTGACTGGTATTTGGTTTGTCCTACGTTTGTGGATTAAGCCTCTCCAGAATCTACAAGCTGTCATTCTGAAGATTGGGGCAGGTGACTCAAATTTACGGGCAGAAGAAAAAGGTTCTCCAGAGTTAGTTGATTTAGCTCAGCAGTTCAATAAAATGCTGGAGCAAATCAAACAACTAATGGAAGCTGTCAAGACAGAAGAACAAAACGTTCGTCGTTATGAGCTCCGAGCTCTCTCAGCTCAAATTAATCCCCATTTCCTTTATAATACCTTAGATACGATTGTCTGGATGGCTGAGTTTAATGATAGCAAGCGTGTTGTTGAGGTAACAAAATCACTCGCCCAGTATTTCCGCTTGGCGCTCAATCAAGGACATGAACAAATTTCTCTTAGAGATGAGATTGATCACGTTCGTCAGTATCTTTTTATCCAGAAGCAACGCTATGGTGACAAGCTCCAGTATGCGATTGAAGAGGATGAATCTCTAGCTGATTATAAATTGCCTAAGCTGGTGCTACAGCCTTTGGTTGAAAATGCCATCTACCATGGTATCAAGGAAATTGACCGACAAGGCATGATTCGAGTGACATCGGCAGTAGAAGAGGGGCAGCTGATATTATCTATCTATGATAACGGCCGTGGCATTGAACTTCAAAAATCAGTGGATAAGACTCTCCTTCGCTTAGGTGGTGTTGGTCTGAAAAATGTCAATCAACGTTTGAAACTGCAGTTTGGAGAAGACTATCATATGGAAATCCAGTCGAAGCAAGATATCTTTACTCTGATCAAAATATATTTGCCACTATCCTATGATAAATAGTAGTTAATTGAATAAAATAACTTATAGCCGGAGAGAGTTTTTCCGGCTTTTTCTGTTTAATACTTTCTAATTAAAATTCATCATTTTGTTAGTACGAAAATGATAACAAAAAATACCGTAGCAAATTTGTGAAAAATAATCCGCTTTCATTTATAATGGTTTATAGGATTAGTAGAACTCCGTTCAGAAGAAAACGAATAGAGTTATTGTGAAAACCATTTTTCACCTCTGATATGTATGATAAATAAAAAAGAAGGATTGAATATGCAAACATTTCTTTTCTCAGTTTCAGTATTTTTAGCAGGAGTACTTTCATTTTTCTCTCCCTGTATTTTTCCCCTACTTCCGGTTTACATCGGAATCTTATTAGATTCAGAGGATAAACCCAGAACAGTTCGATTTTTGGGTAGAGAAATTGCCTGGTATGGACTTGTTAAGACTCTCTGTTTTATTGCGGGAATATCATGTGTTTTCTTCATTTTAGGATTTGGGGCGGGTTTTTTAGGAGCAATTATTCATTCATCTTGGTTCCGCTATGTTATGGGAATCATCATTATCCTACTTGGTGTCCACCAAATGGAACTAATCAATATTAAACCCTTGCAAATGCAAAAAAATGTCGCTTTTAAAAAAGATAGTAAACGCAACGAGTTTCTCTCGGCATTTGTATTGGGAATTACTTTTAGTTTTGGTTGGACTCCATGTATTGGTCCTATTCTAAGTTCTGTCTTAGCACTGGCTGCTTCAGGAGGGAATGGTGCTTTTCAAGGCGCAATTCTGACCTTGGTTTACACTTTAGGAATGGCCCTACCTTTTCTAATTTTAGCATTGGCATCTAGCTTTGTGATGCAGTATTTTAATAAAATTAAACCTTATATGGGGCTTCTGAAAAAAATCGGTGGTGCTATTATTATTCTGATGGGGATCTTGCTCATGCTTGGACAGTTGAACGCCTTGTCTGGTTTATTTGGATAAGTGGAAATATCCTAAATGTTTTAGATGTTTTTAGGAATGATAGTTTCTAATAAAAGGAGAAAGTGATGAAAAAATATTTAACTTTTGGTGTTGGTTTGTTAGCTGCAGTGTTTTTAACTGCTTGTTCTGATCAGATGGGAATGGACACAAAAAGCGGTAGTAATCAAGCTACTCAGAATACTGTTGGTCAGATAGCAGTTGGACAGGAAGCTCCTGACTTTACATTGAAATCAATGGATGGAAAAACAGTCAAATTGTCTGATTATAAAGGGAAAAAAGTTTATTTGAAATTCTGGGCATCTTGGTGTGGACCGTGTAAGAAAAGTATGCCCGAACTGATAGAATTGGCTGGGAAAAAAGATCGTGATTTCGAAATTTTAAGTGTCATTGCCCCAGGAATCCAGGGTGAAAAGTCCGAAACAGACTTCCCAAAATGGTACGAACAACAAGGCTATAAAGATGTCCCGGTATTATATGATAGCCAAGCAACTACCTTCCAGGCCTATCAAATCAGAAGTATTCCAACAGAAATTCTCATTGATAGTCAAGGAAAAATTGGTAAAATTCAATTTGGAGCTATCAGCAATGAAGATGCTGAAGCAGCCTTTAAGGAAATGAGGTAAATAAATATAAAAGTATTGATAAAATGCCTATAAGATGTCAAAAGACATCATAGGGGGCGACTCTTTTGTAAAAAAAATCGAGCCTGAGATAAAATCTCAAACTCGTTTTTTTTATGCACTTGCACCTGATGATGCGTCAGCATCTCCACTGTGACCAGCATCTCCATGACCTCCAGCATCTGAAGCGCCAGAAGTAGCATCTGCGTCTCCATGACCTCCAGCAGGAGCAAATGGTCCGCTGCCTCCAACCAAACGTTGACCAGTTTCTTTTAAGTACCAGTCGAGCCATGGTTGGAAGTTAAAGACGATTTCGTTGATACCTGCGTATGATCCGTCAGGATAGTACATAGCTTGGTAGTTGTGAGTGTTGATGACACCAGCAGGAGAACCTGGAACAATGGTACGTACATATTCTTGGTTTCCATTGCGTAGCGTTCCGATAACCCACTCTACATTCTTCATACGTGCTGGTGGAAGAGAACCATGAACAGTTGACATACGGTTACCTGATTGAGGTGGCACACGTTTAGCAAACATAGTATCTGGATCTTGATGAGCATTGTTATAGTAGAGGAATTGGTTGTTGTCGTCAGCGTATGTCAATTCAAATGGCATAGCCTTCAAGAACATATCAATCTGGTTAACAGTTAGTATACCATGGTCAAGTTTGACATAGGTATCACCAGAAACAGCGCCAGTGATTTCAGCAACTTTTTCTACCCATTCTGGATCATCCGGATCAACTTCTGTAATGGTTGTAGCGATTGGTTTTCCGCAATCTAAGTCTTCAGGTTCAATTGGTTTTGGTTTTTTCAATTTTGAAACCACCTCTACATATTTGATAAAGTTATCTAAGCATGATTCAAGGAATTTAACAGTACCTTCGTTAGTGATATTACCATTGTTGTCAAAGGCTTCTTTTGCTTTTCCAAGAAGGAATTCATTACCAGGCAATGTATAGGCATTGACACCTGGAGCGTCTAAGATTTTACGCAAGTGAACTTGAGCACGGGAAGTTCCTTGGTCGTAGTATGATGCACCCACAATCATGACAGGCTTGTTTTCAAATGGATGAACCTCGTAAGAGAGCCATTCTAAGACACTCTTCAAAGGAGCGCTGATAGTATGGTTATGCTCAGGTGTTGCGATGATGACTCCGTCTGCACGTGTGATTTTGTTATACAAATAACGCAATTGGAAGCTTTCATCCCATTTTTCATCCTGGTTAAACATTGGGACTTCATCGATTTCTAAGACTTCCAATTCAAATTTAAGTTTGAACTGGCGACGGATGAATTCCAATAATTTTCGGTTATATGATTGTTCGTAGTTTGATCCTACAATTCCAACAAATTTCATTCTTTCAGTCTCCTATCTTACAATTTTTCCCAGTCAAATTCTTCAGCATCTTTGCGAAGCAATTCTTGAGCGTTGCGCAATTTGTCAGTGATTTTGACAAAGATACGGAAGTCATCAAAGATAGCATCCAATTTTTTGACAACATCAAGATCCACCAAATCTCCGCTTGGGTCAAAAGCTTGAAGAGAATGTGAAAGCAGGAACTCGTCTGGAAGTACATTTGCCTTTATTTCTGGAGCGTTCAAAATTTGACGGAGCTGCAACTGGGCGCGAGAGGAACCAAGCGTACCATAAGAAGCACCAGTAATCATGACCGGCTTGTTCAGCAAGGGATAGATGCCATAAGAAAGCCAAGCTAGAGCATTCATGAGTACAGCTGGAATAGAGTGGTCGTACTCAGGTGTTCCAATGAGTACACCGTCTGCTGCATCGATTTTCTCGGCAATTTCTGATACTAACTCAGGCACGCTTCTATCTGCAGGTTTATTAAACATTGGGATATCTTTAATCTCTATCAGCTCGATTTCAGCCTTGTCAGCAAAGTGCTTAGACATATATTGAAGAAGTTGCCGGTTTGTGGAACGTTTAGAATTTGTTCCAACAATTGCGATAAGTTTTAACATAGTAGGTTCCTTTCTGGATTTAAGGTAAGATTTCTGGCGTGAGACCAGATGAATAAAAAAATTGATTATCTTCTGTAATAATGAAGGCTTCAATGTCATTTTCCTTTTCGACTTTTTCTAAGATAGAAGCTGGAGTCATCCCAAATAAACGAGTTGTCCATATCTCTCCATCGACTGATTTATCAGATACAATAGTTAGACTAGCTAGCTGATTATCGATTGGATAGCCTGTGTGTTGATCGAAAATATGGTGATAAACTCTGTCTTTAGTTTGAAGTTTTCTTTCATATATTCCTGATGTAACAACGGACTTATCCTGTAATGATAGTAAAGCCAGATTGTTTTCCCGAGGCAACTTCGGATTTTGGATACCGATGCGCCAGAATCGGTTGTTTACTTCATTCAAACCAATTGTTAGGATGTTTCCACCGAGATTAATGAGTGCAGAAGTCACTCCATGCTCTTTCAAAAATGTAGAAATTTTATCAGCGATGTAGCCTTTTGCAAGAGCACCTAAATCTATTTTCATGCCTGTCTGTTTCAAAAAGACACTAGATTTCTTTTTGTTTAATTCAATAAAATTAGGATTTGTTTTTGCTAAAGCTTGTTTAATCTCTTCAGATGTAGGTACTTTGGCATCTTCAAATCCGATTCGCCATGTTTGGACTAATGGGCCCAAGGCGATATTGAGATAACTATTTGGCGCGAGGCTATGTTTTTTTCCCAATTCAATCAATTCAAATAAATCAGGATGGACAATAACTGGCTGGATTCCAGCAGCGTGGTTAACTTTCATCAACTCGGAGTGTTCATCATTAGCACTAAAACGTTTCTCATATAATCTCAGAAGAGAAAAGGCTTGGTCTAAAAGATAATCAGCTTGTTTATGTAGAATCGAAATAGTGATAGTTGCTCCCATTAAGCGAATGGACCTAGAAGTGAGATCCACTTTTATCACAACCTTTCATATTTAATCTTTTATTCTTCTTTATTAGTATAACAAAAAGACAACGTTTTCACAAATGAAATTTTATATATTTTCAGAAAAAATGAACAATTTCGTTTTTATTCTATTTTCACAGTGGAACAAATTTGAAAAGCTTTTCAAATTTTTTTTAAATTTTGAGCATAATTCTTGTAAACGCTAACAGATGAATGTTATAATACACAAGTAAATTAAAAATAAAAGGTGGATTTATTCTATGAGTAAAATCGTTGTAGTTGGTGCAAACCATGCTGGTACTGCTTGTATCAATACTATGTTAGATAACTATGGTTCAGAAAATGAAATTGTTGTTTTTGACCAAAACTCAAATATCTCTTTCCTTGGCTGTGGTATGGCTCTTTGGATTGGAAAGCAAATTGATGGACCAGAAGGTTTATTCTACTCAGATAAGGAAAAACTAGAAGCAAAAGGTGCTAAAGTTTATATGAATGCTCCTGTTCTTTCTATTGATTATGATAAAAAGAAGTAACCGCTTTAGTAGATGGAAAAGAGCATGTAGAATCATACGAAAAGTTAATTTTTGCGACTGGATCTACTCCAATTATTCCGCCAATCAAAGGCGTTGAGCTTGTTGAGGGAAATAGAGAATTCAAGGCAACACTTGAAAATCTTCAGTTTGTAAAATTGTATCAAAATGCTGAAGAAGTTATCGAAAAACTACAAGATAAGAGCAAACACATTGAACGTGTAGCTGTTGTCGGTGGTGGCTATATTGGTGTTGAATTAGCTGAAGCTTTTGAACGTCTTGGAAAAGAAGTTGTATTAGTAGATATTGTAGATACTGTTTTAAATGGATACTACGATAAAGATTTTACAGAGATGATGGCTAAAAACCTTGAAGAGCACAATATCCGTCTTGCTCTTGAACAAACTGTTCAAGCGGTTGAAGGCGATGGCAAGGTTGAACGTTTGGTAACTGATAAAGAAACATTTGACGTTGATATGGTTGTACTTGCAGTTGGCTTCCGTCCAAACACATCTTTAGGAGCTGGCAAGATTGAATTATTCCGCAACGGTGCTTTCTTAGTAGATAAGAAGCAAGAAACTTCAATTCCTGGAGTCTTTGCGGTTGGTGATTGTGCAACTATCTATGATAATGCTCGTCAAGACACAAGCTACATCGCACTCGCTTCAAATGCTGTTCGTTCTGGTATTGTAGGTGCACATAATGCTTGTGGGCATGAATTAGAAGGAATCGGTGTACAAGGTTCTAATGGTATTTCAATCTATGGCCTTCATATGGTATCAACTGGTTTAACCCTCGAAAAAGCAAAGCAAGCTGGTTATAATGCTGTAGAAACAGGATTTAATGACCTTCAAAAACCAGAATTTATCAAACATGATAATCAAGAAGTTGCTATAAAAATTGTTTTTGATAAAGATACACGTGTGATTCTTGGTGCCCAAATGGTATCTCGCGATATTTCTATTTCTATGGGAATCCATATGTTCTCTTTAGCTATTCAAGAGCATGTAACGATCGATAAATTGGCATTGACAGATCTATTCTTCTTGCCACACTTTAACAAGCCATATAACTACATTACAATGGCAGCTCTATCAGCTGAATAAAATACAATATCAAAAGCTTATACTGCACGCCAAAAAGTTAGACAAATAATTTAAGTAAAGGATTTAGTTCTGTATTGCACAGGACTAAGTCCTTTTAGTTTGACCATAATTCGTTTATTGTTGTAATAGTCAATATAGTCTACAATAGTTTGTTTCAATTAATCAAGCGATTTAAACTTCTTCTCATAGCATAAAACATTTCGGATTTCAAAATACCAAAGAAGGACTCCATCATGCCATTATCTGGACTATTCCCCTTGCGTGACATGGATGGTTGAATTTATTTATCCTCTAAAAAATGATGATAAAAACCGTGTTGGTATTGCCATCCTTGATCGTTATGGAGAATTGCATTCTCGCAGTGTTTCTCTGTGAAGGCTTGTTTCAACATCATTTTTACTTGTGATAAGTTCGGTGATGTAGAAAGATTATAGGCGATAATTTCGCTATTATAGCCATCTAAAATTGGCAATAAATAGAGTTTTTGACTGCTTGCTGGGATGGCAAATTCTGTCACATCGGTGTAGCACTTTTCCATTTGCTTTGATGCTTCGAACTGGCGTTAAATGATGTTATTAGCTTTCTTGCCAATCTATCCTTGGTACAAAGAATACTTCCGTTTACGACGAATTCTAGCCGTTAAACCAAGGACTTTCATTAGACATTGAACCCTTTTATGATTGACCAAATAACCACGATTCCTTAATTCTAAAGGGATTTGACGATAGCCGTAATTCCCTTTATGCTCAGTAAAAATAGCTTGAATTTCAGATTTAATGTCATGATTTTTATCGCTTTTCTCTAGCTACTTCGGGTGGTAATAATAGGTTGAACGAGCTAGCTTAATAATCTTTAGAAGAATATCTAAAGCAAACTCTGTTACCAATCCTCAGACAATTTCCGTTTTTCTTCTTGCTCCTTTTCGTCCCTCAATCGGAGTTCTCTCAACTTTTTAGGATAGCATTCTCCGCTCTCAAGTACTCATTTTCTGCTTAAAGACGCTCTAGTTCTGCCATTTCTTCCCAAGTTTTCTTCCGTTTACGTCCCATTTTAGCTGGTCTCCCTCTTGTTTTCTCAACAGTAGTATAGCCGTTTTTCTTGTATAGTGCTAGCCAATTAGGAAGAATCTCACAATTTGGGAGAGCATATTCGAGAGAAACTCTATCTTAAGAACGACCTTCAATCGAGGCCTTATTAATGATTTCTTGTTTTAATTCTGGAGAGTAATAATGGTTTATCTCTTTTTTGACACTTTCTATTCCGTAGCGATCAATCAATCGGATTAAGTACTTAAGATTTGAAAGGTTAATCCCATATTTATCAGAAAGACGCTTGAAGCTGATTCCTTGTTTTCTTAGTCCATAGATTCGAACTTTATCCTCATAAGTTAATTTCATAATAAAACACCCCAAAAGTTAGATTTTTTCTGTCTAACTTTTGGGGCAGTACAATCGCTTATGAAAATTTTGTATTCGTTTTGAAACTAGATTTTTAGATAGTTGTCTGATATAATGTAAAATATAGAAAGGTGGTAGACAATCTAAATGATTATCTCGGTAATTGTTCCATGTTTCAATGAAGAAGAGTCTATCCCTTTGTTCTTTGAGGCAATGGAAGCAGTGAGGGATCAAATCTGTGACCGATTTGAATATATTTTTATAAATGATGGATCTACAGATCATACTTTGCCCATATTACGTAAATTTAGTAATAACTATACGAATGTACATTATATATCTTTTTCTCGTAATTTTGGAAAAGAAGCAGCTTTATATGCTGGCCTACAATGGGCAAGTGGGGATTTTGTGACTGTTATGGATGCTGACTTACAAGATCCACCAAAGCTACTAATTGAGATGAAAGCCATGCTGGACATGAATCCTGAATTGGACTGTATAGGTACCCGACGTACGACTCGTGAGGGCGAACCACCTATTCGGAGTTTTTTTGCTAATTTATTTTATAAACTGATTAATAAAATTAGTCAGGTGGAAATGGTAGATGGCGCACGTGATTTTCGCCTTATGCGTCGTCAAATGGTAGAAGCTGTTTTGGAAATATCAGAGTATAATCGTTTTTCCAAGGGTATTTTTGCTTGGGTAGGTTTTAACACGGAATATTTGGAATACAAAAATGTCGAGCGGGTGGCTGGCAAAACATCTTGGAATTTTTGGACTCTCTTCAACTATTCTTTAGAAGGGATTGTTAATTTCTCTGATGCACCACTCAATATTGCTTTTTTAGGTGGTATTCTGTCTTGGTGTTTAGCTTTTATCCTGATGGCTGTAATTATAGCTCGAACCTTGGTATTTGGTGATCCAACCTCTGGTTGGCCGTCACTCATGACTATCATTCTTCTTATTGGTGGTTTCCAACTGTTGACTATCGGCATCCTTGGTAAGTATATAGGTAAGATTTTTATGGAAACTAAGCATCGGCCTATTTATATTATAAAAGAGAAGAGTAAATAGATAATGAAAAAAACAACTTGGTTTTTACTTTTGGACTATTTTCATTTTTGGTATAATGTCTTTATTCTGTGTATATCCTCTAGCCAACGGTGATGAAGGATACCATTTATCAAAAAGTTACTTGATGTTTTCTTCAAGCAAACCAGTAACAATGTCGGAATCTCATCTTCGAGAAATAGAACTTACGGCTATTACTAGACTTAAGGATATATCGGTTCTTCAGTTTTACAAGGAGAAATTGGTGGATGTTGAAAAGGATGGAATTAGATTTCGTTTATTAACTGATCAAAATTTTACTCTATGGGATTGATTTGGGACATATAGTACCTGCTTTAGGTGCTTTATTGGGTCGTTTTATTTATCCAAGCTATGGAATTATGTTGATTTTTGCAAGGTTATTCAATTTACTTTTTTTTATATGTGGAATGACTTGGATTTTGAAACGTAGTAAAAATAATTTTTATACTTATTTTATGATTTTTGCTGTTCCTTTTATGCAAAAAATCGCCAGTCCGTCCTATGATGTTTTTGCATTTTTAACAATTGCAGCATTCGGGACTAATTTTTTATACTTAAGCCAATTTAGGAGGTTTTCTGAACTAAGCAAAAAAGACTATAGTTATAGTATTTTTACAATTTTATTACTATTTTTGACTAAACGGAACTATATTTTTGCTATGCCTGCATTACTGGGTTTACCTATGATTTATGGTTGTTTGCTAAATTTTTTCAGAAGAAGAAGTGTACAAAGTAAGCGAATCATGTTAATCAGTTCCTTTTTAGTAATATTTTTTTGTTTATTTATTGTTCATAGATTCTTTAACCTAAAGATTTTGTTACATGTTTTCTTTGATAATTACTTTAATGTAGCTACTATGGGTGGAAGAGGATTAACTTCATTTTCAGTCGTTCAAGATAATTTGCCAGATCTAGTAAATATTTTCTGGATTGTTTGTTTATGCCTATTGATGTTGGCAGAGGATAGTACTACTTATGAATTAGGAACTGTTTTAGGAGGGGTTATTGCCTATTTTCTTAATTGGTTCGGAATTTTTCTAGGTTTTTACATTGGTTATCCAGAGCATCTTCCTTTTGATGATTTAACAGGCCGTTATCTTCATGCATTTCTTGTTTTACTTGTTCCTTTCATGGCTTGGTTAGGGCAAAAGATAAAGGTTAAAATTTCTGAAAAATCTTTTTCCCAAATTGCTTTATCTGCTACAATAAGTGTGCTTATTCTTTACCTGTTGATAACTGTTTACAGAGGGTTTGTTTTGGGAGTGACTCCTGCTTGGAAAAATTAAAAATATAAATTATAAAAATTCTGTTTAATATGATATAATAGTTTATGAAGGAGAAAAGGAGAACGTGATGATTTTGATTACTGGTTCAAATGGCCAACTTGGGACAGAACTGCGCCACCTTTTAGATGAACGAAACGAAGACTATGTAGCGGTTGATGTAGCTGAAATGGATATCACCAATGCTGAGATGGTAAATAAAGTCTTTGCTGAAGCTAAGCCTACCCTAGTTTATCACTGTGCGGCTTATACAGCAGTTGATGCAGCAGAGGATGAAGGGAAAGAACTAAACTATGCCATCAACGTAACTGGTACAGAAAATGTAGCCAAAGCGGCTGAAGCACACGGGGCGACATTAGTTTATATTTCTACTGATTATGTCTTTAATGGTCAAAAACCTGTCGGTGAAGAATGGGAAGTAGATGATCGTCCAGATCCTCAAACAGAATACGGTCGTACAAAACGTATGGGAGAGGAATTAGTCGAAAAATATTCTAGTCAATATTATATTATTCGTACGGCTTGGGTATTTGGTAACTATGGCAAAAATTTTGTCTTTACCATGCAAAATCTAGCTAAGAACCATCCTACTCTGACTGTTGTTAATGACCAACACGGTCGTCCAACTTGGACTCGTACTTTGGCTGAATTTATGACTTATCTGGCTGAAAATCAAAAGGAATTTGGTTATTACCATCTGTCTAATGATGCATCAGAGGACACAACTTGGTATGACTTTGCAGTGGAAATTCTCAAAGATACGGATGTGGAAGTCCAGCCAGTGGATTCTAGCAAGTTCCCAGCTAAGGCTAAACGGCCTTTCAACTCAACTATGAGTCTGGCCAAGGCTAAGGCTACAGGCTTTGTCATTCCAACTTGGCAGGATGCTTTGAAAGAGTTTTACAAGCAGGATAAAAAATGCTGATATCTATCAAAAAGGACCTTTAAGTCCTTTTTTGATGGCTACTTAACAGTGGCTTTTCACATTTCATGGAAAGTATAGTATAATAAGAACTAGAACATAATTGGAGAAGATAGAATGTCCCAGAAATCAAAAATTTCACTACCGTCAGTTAAGAGTAATTATATATGGAACATGCTGGGGACAGCCTCATCCTCATTGATATCAGTTGTCTTGCTTCTACTAGCTTCTAGATTTCTAGATTCAAGAGATTCTGATATTTTTAGTATTGCTTATGCTCTTGGTCAGCAGTTCTTTGTTCTAGGTTATTTTCAAGTTAGAAATCTGCAATCTACGGATATAAAAGAAAGATACCAATTTGCTTCTTATCATAACACGAGACTTTTTACGGTCTTTTTGATGATTTTTACATCGTTTATCTATACTCTATGGCAAGGGTATGATGTTTACAAATCTAGTATTATTTTATTGCTTGTTCTTTATCGGGCTATAGATGCGTATTCAGATGTTTTTCAAGGATTATTTCAGCAAAAAAATAGATCAGACTTAGCCGGAAAGGTGCAATTCTATAGGAGCTGGATTTGCATGTTAATATTTGCAATAGTCCTGTTGCTTACAAAATCATTGATGGCAGCTAGTCTTGTTATTTGCTGTGCGAATTTCATTCTGACCTTCCCCTTAGATTTCAGAAACTGTAGATTACATTTTTCTCAGGAAATGTTTTCTCCTAAACTCTATGACGACAGAAAAAATGTGTATTCTATTTTGAAAAATAGTTTTCCCTTGTTTTTAAATGGATTTTTGATAACGTATATCTATAACGAGCCAAAAATTGATATTGATTACCTTTTGACAAGTGGCTATTTTTCATCTGGGGTTCAAAGAGACTTTAATGTTCTATTCATGCCTGTCTTTGTCTTATCCCTTTTATTCTTCGTCTTGAGACCGTTGACTACACAGCTTTCTATTTATTGGACTGAGAAGAAATTTACACTATTTTTCAAACAGGTCAGTACCCTAAATCTAGTAATGACTGTTTTAGGACTTGTTATTGTTATTTTGGGCTATCTGATTGGTACAGAAGTACTTAGTGCTGTCTATGGTATCCAATTACAGGAGTATAAGCTTCCTTTTACTATATTACTTATAGGCGGTATTTTGAATGTTTTTGCTCTAGTAGTTGATATCATTATGACTATCTTTAGAAAACAGCATTATCTGATGATAGCCTATTTATTGACATTTGCTGTTTCAAAATTTATTACGTTACCATTTATCCGCAATCAAAAATTGCTAGGAGCTGCTAATTCCTTTTTAATCTCTATGTGCGTTTTTTATGCAACAAGTCTGATTATTTATGGCGTTGCTAAAAATCAGGAAAAAAGAAAGAAGTAGGATTCTATGAATATCTTATTTACATTAAATGATTCGTTTGTACCTCAAGTTGCAACCTGTATGTGTTCTATATTTGAGAATAATAAATCTGCTAAGAATATTACAGTATATTTAATTGGCGAGAGGATAAGCCAAGAGAATCAAAATAAATTAAAAGGATTCGCTAAAAGTTACGATAGAAAAGTTTGTATTATTTCTATAAATAATATCGAAGACTATATTGACTTTGATTTTGATACAAACGGTTGGTCTTCAATTATTTTGGCACGTCTTTTTTTAGATAAGCTTCTTCCACAAGAAGTTGATAGGATCTTATATCTCGATGGAGATACACTAGTTCTAGAAGATTTAGGTTCATTGTTTTATATCGACTTAGGAGATAAGGTAATAGGTATGTGTCCCGAACCAACTGTGGATAAGTCAAGAAAGGAATTTCTAGCTTTGAAAGAGTACCCCTATCATAATTCGGGTGTCCTATTGATCGATCTAAAAAAATGGCGTAGTGAAGAGATTGGTAAACAGGTCATAGAATTTTATCAGTTTCATGAAGGAAAGCTATTCGCACCAGACCAAGATGCCTTAAATGGAGCTTTGAAAGAGCAAATTTTCACCTTGCCAATTTCCTTTAATTATTTTAATATTTATGATGTCTATCCTTATAAAACGTTGAGTGAATTAAGCCAGCCAACTAAGTTTATATCACAGGAAGATTTTAATCATTTTCGGAAAGCACCTACAATTATTCACTATCTTGGTGAAGAGAGACCTTGGCGGAAGGGGAATACACATAGGTTTAAAAAGGAGTACCTCTATTATCTCCACAAAACTCCATGGAAGGATACACCAATGGAAGAAGGTTGGCAGCTGTATTTTGTTTGTTTTAGAATCTTTAATATTGTTATGAAGCCTTTTCCAATGCTAAGATATAAGATTATCAATTCCCTAATACCGAGCTTTATGAAATATAGAAAAAAACAGTTACAGAAAAACAAAAATAATGTGATGACATGTTATAGAAAGAATAGATTAAATTAATGAAAGTTTTAATGATAATTCCTGCTTATAATGAGGAAGAAAGTATTTTAAATACGGTTATGAGCATTGTAGAATATCGGAAGAAAGTTGATTTTGACTTAGACTACGTAGTTATCAATGATGGGTCAGTTGACAGAACTAAGGAGATTTTGGACAGCCATCATCTGAATGCGATCCATTTGGTGATGAATCTGGGGATTGGTGGAGCTGTTCAGACGGGCTATAAGTATGCTCTTGAGAAGAATTATGATGTGGCCGTACAGTTTGATGGAGATGGCCAGCATGATATTGAGTCGCTGGATGCTTTGCTGGAGCCTATTCGTCGTCAGCAGGCTGATTTGGTTGTTGGTTCTCGTTTTATCGGTGACAAGTCTTCGGAATTTCAGACGACTTTTATGCGGCGTTTTGGCATTACCATTATTTCAGCTTTTATTAAATTAACAACAGGCAAAAGGATTCTGGATACCACATCAGGCTATCGTTTGGCTAATCGAGACATTATTCGACAATTCGCTGCGCGCTATCCTATAAAATATCCTGAGCCAGAATCAATCGTCCATATCTTGAAGCGGAAATATAAAGTGGTGGAAGCACCAGCCAATATGTTTGAACGTGCAGGAGGAGTCTCTTCGATTACTCCTATTAAGTCCATTCGCTATATGATTGAAGTTTGCTCTTCGATCTTGATTGCTACTTTTATGAAAGAGAGTGAATAATGTCCATTTTGTCTATTGTTATGCTAGTGGCTTCAGTTTTATTCCTGTATTTTGTCTTTCGGAATATCAATCAAAACAATATTTTATTTGAGCAAGCCTTTATGTGGATTATTATTGGCTTTGTACTCATTGTTATTTCTGTTTTTGATTGGATTCCCGTTTCGATTGCCAAATTGCTGGGCTTTGAGCTGACATCAAACTTTTTAATGTCTTTAGCTATTTTCTTCTTGCTTATTATCGCGTTTTTGCATACCATTGTTATCTCTAAGCAAAAGGAACAAACCAAACTGCTGGTGCAAGAATTGTCCATGATGAAGAAAAAAATTTCCAAGTTAGAGAGTGAAAAAGATGAAAAATAACCATACCTGGGTGATTTGTGCCTATGGCAAAAGTGAATTTTTAGAAGCTTGTATCCTGTCTTTGCAAGCTCAAACCTTGCAATCAAAGATAATCTGCTATAGCTCAACACCGCTGGATTCAATCAAGCAGCTGTGCCAGATGTATAGTGTTCCTTTTTACACGAAAGAAGGAGGAGGTATTGGTAAGGACTGGAACAATGCCCTTTCCTTTGTTGAGACTTCTTATGCTACCATTGCTCATCAAGATGACTACTATGAGCCAGCTTATCTAGAAGCAGTGATGCAGAAGATAGAGCAGTCTAAAGACATTCTCATTGTCTATACAGATTATTTTGAAGAGAAAAATGGAGTCAAAATTCTGGCTAATACTAATCTGAAAATCAAGACTCTCATGCTAAAAACCATGAATCTGATGCCGGCCAGCCGTTTTTGGAGAAATCGGGTCCTAGCTTTTGGCAATCCCATTTCCTGTCCGGCGGTGACTTACAACTTAGAGGCATTAAGGGATTTTCGATTTGATGAGAAAATGCGTGTGAGTCTGGATTGGTATGCTTGGTACACGATTAGCGCCTATAAGGGTCGCTTTGCTTATATTTCTGAGAAGCTTATGTGCCACCGGATTCATGGAGAGTCCGAAACAACCAAGACTATTTCTGATAATACGCGAACCAAAGAGGACTTGTTCATGTATCAGCTTTTCTGGCCCAAGTGGATGGCTAATCTGATAAATAAAGCATATATGAAGAGTCAGAATTCTAACTCGAATTAATATAGGAATTTTACAAGGAAAGCATATGAATGATTTAATATCTGTGGTTGTAACTTGTTACAACCATGAAGACTATATAGAACAATGTCTGCGCAGTATTTTTGGACAGACTTATCGGAATATTGAGTTGATAGTCATAGACGATGGTTCTTCTGACCATTCTGCTGGGATCATAAAGACACTGTCTTAACAGACTCACCTTTTCCAACGCATTTTGAAAGACATGAAAATATGGGATTAGTAAAAAGCAGAAACAAAGGGCTATCTTTGATAAAAGGCGAGTTTTTTTTATTTGTTGATAGCGATAATTTTTTAGATATAGATTTTATTGAAAAATGTTATCAAAAGCTCCAATTATGCCAAGCAGATATTGCTTACAGTGATTTATATGATCCAGATCATAATACAATGTTTTTGAAATCTAAGACATACCAACTCTCCACTTTTTTAGAAAGAAGCTATATAGATAGTTGCTCATTAGTTCGAAACTCTGTTCGTAAAAATGCGTTATATGATATAAACTTGAATAATAAGAAGATGGAAGATTATGATTTTTGGTTAAATTTGATTATCAACAATAATGCGAAACCAGTTTATGTAGAGAATACAAAATTGAACTATCGCGTGATCGAAAATTCTATGTCTAAGAGAGATTCCACCAAATATTACTTTGAGATTTATTTACAGATTTTATCTAAATACCAAATAAGCTTCCTAATGAAATTTATCATGCCCTGAGTAAGAATATATTTACACTAGAAAGACGCTTGGATGAGCTGATAAAGCATATGGATGGGGTGACAGACTATGTACTTGAGTTACAGGAGGAGCAGGAGCAATCACAGAAAAGTTTGGCTTCCATGAAGGAACGCTTAAGAACTATGAAAGATAAGCGAGATGAGGCGATTCAAGAGCAGTTCCATATTCGTCGCTCAATTTCCTATCGGGTCTGGTTACACCGCTGAAATATCTGGGGCAGATTGTCAAAAATCCTTGTCGTATCAAGAGTGTTCTGATTCAGATTAAGCACCAGTTGATTAGCTTAAAACGGAAAGCAAAATCTCCCAAAGTATATTATTATCAATGGCTACGTGATTTTCAGCGGAAAAAGGCCATGAATGCAAATGGCGAAAAGGTCTTGGTTTATGTTATTTTTGAATCTGAACCACGCTTGCAGCAGTATAAGATTATTTTCTTAGAAAAATTAGCAACTTTAGCTGACAAAACTCTCATTATCGTAAACGGTGGTTTAGTTGCAGAAGATTTAGAAATCTTGGAGTCGTTTGGGCAAGTTTTGGTACGAGAGAACACTGGATATGATACAGCGGCTTTTCGCAAAGGCATACTTACTCTTGGAAAGGAAAAACTGCGACATTGTAGCCAGCTCATACTTGTTAATGATACCAATATTGGCCCTATGAGAGATTTAGCAGGCGTCTTTCAGACTATGGCTGTTAAAAATATTGATTTTTGGGGAATCTCCTACGGTGAGATTCAGGAGGATATCATAGGTTTTAATCGTTATGGCTATATTCCAAATCATCTACAGTCTTATTTTTTGGTGATTGAACCTTTGCTGCTTCAGTCCGAAGAATTCTACGACTATTGGCAAATGCTGACTGACACGGATTCACGGGAAGAAGCAATCGGAAAGCATGAAACGACTTTTACTAAGTACTTTGCTGACTTGGGCTATCGTTACGATGCCTTGGTTCATGAAAATCGGGATTCGGCTATGTATATTCATCCGTTGAAGATGCTAAAAGCAGGCAGTCCTCTGATTAAATATAGTTCTTTGAAGAATTACGATGATCAACAGTTTTTATGGCAAGGTCTGGAAAGAGAGTCAGAGGTTCCTGATGTATTGGGCTATGTTCGGGAGAGGACAGATTATCCAGTAGAAATTCTTGAGAATATCGTTCAAAAATTTAAAGCGGTGCCTCGTGATCAATATATTCTCATCATTGACGGTGTAGAGAACATCATTCCGCAGTGTACGCGCTACCGTGTGTTCAATAAGGCAGAGCAGCTTAGAAAGAATGGCTTTGCTGTGAAAGTGGTTAATGCGTCTGAGTTTAGTCTGGCTCAGGCTCAGTATGCCAGCCACATTATCATCTATCAAGCACCTTGGTCTGTTCATCTCCAACTTTTGTGTGATTTAGCACATAAAGAACAGAAGCCGGTTTATTATGATATTGATGATCTGGTCTTTGATACCTTTTATACAAATCAACTTAGCTATACACAAAGTTTAACCGAAAAAGAGAAAGAAAACTATGATGCTATGGTGCAGAATTATGGGGAAATGCTGGCATCTTGTGATGGTGCTATTACCTCCACAAATCAGCTAAAAGAGGAATTGCTCAAATACAAGGACTCCGTCCTGCTGAATCGTAATCTGGCGTCCAGCGAATTGATTGCGGTTAGCTCGCAGTTCTTGAAGGAAGACTTTGGTGTAGACGATAGAATCAAAATCGGTTATTTCTCTGGTTCCATCAGCCACAATGAAAACTTTGAACTAATCAAGCCGACTATCAAAGAAGTGCTAGACAACTACCCATCCGTGGAGCTTCATATTGTAGGGCACTTGGATATCCCGCAGGATATGAAACAATATTCGCAGCGTATTATCGTCCATGAGTATGTGGACTGGAAGTTCTTGCCTCAGTTGATTAGTCAAGTTGATATTAATCTAGCCCCGCTTGTTGACTCAGTCTTTAATCGAGCCAAATCAGAAATCAAGTGGTTAGAAGCAGCATTAGTCAAGGTTCCGACAGTGTCTAGTCATATTGGTGCCTTTACAGATATGGTAATTGATGGTCAGACAGGCTTGCTGGCTAGAGATGATGAGTGGAAAGAAAAGTTGGAAAGTTTGATTCTTTCTGTAGAACTTCGCAGAGAATTGGCAGAAAATGCTTATGCTTTTGTGTTAGAAAATTGCAGTATAGATAAAAAAGATGAAATGGTGACTTATTTTGAAAAGAAATAAAAGTCGAGAACATTTTCTTGTTACTAGCAAGCGTGTTTGTCCTAGCTTTTATGATTGTGCAACCGATTAATAGGGTGCCTGATGAGAGCAACCATGCTCGTATGACATGGGAAATTTTCCATAAGTCAACTAATCGAAGTTTTAAATGGATGGATGAGCTGCCATCCGCACCAGATGTGACATTTAAAGAGTATCAGAGACTCTTTTCGGAGAAGATTGATCTGTCGCAGGAAGAGTTTGCCTTTGGATTTAATCTCAAGACCATCTTTTTCCTGCCACAGTTGATAGGAATGTCTTTAGGGAGCTTCATTTATCCGTCTGTTGGTTTGATTGTGATGATGGGACGACTTTTTAATACCTTAGCTTACATTTTCGGTGTTTACTTCCTGATAAAATACTTCAAGTATGGCAAAAAAGCCCTGCTTTTCCTGTCTCTCCTACCCATTATGGTACAGCAGGCGGCCTCTCTGTCTTATGATGTCATGAACTATCTAGAGATTATGCTGGCGATTGGCTTTCTGACTAACATTGCCTACTCTAAACAATTCAGCAACAGGAATGTGCTGGAACTCTTGGTGATTTCTATCGGTCTTTTTGTTACCAAACCAAACAATGTTCTTTTGCTGGGTTTGCTGCCTTTCGTTGAGTTTGAGTTTGAAGGATTTCTTGCGGTCCTGAATAAGCCGTTTGTTGCAACCAAAGCTTTTGTAGCTTGTTATCTCCCTATCTTCTATGTACTTGGCTTTGCGACTTTCTTTCTTGTCTTGCATTTGGCTTTTCGTAATCAGGGCGGGCTCGTGCACTATGGACAAGTTTTGTTGAATACGCTCTTTAAGCAAAGTGTTAATGGCGACTTGAATACGATTTTGACAATTGGTATGTTTGGCTTTTTGGGGAATTTTACTATCCAGCTGCTACTTTGGTTGATTTTTATTGATGTAGCTGTTTTGGCACTCCTCTTTTTGCAGTCGCAAAAAGATTTTATGACCAAGGGGTATACAGTCACGTCATGTTACCTATTTGTTGTTCAGGTGATTGCTATCATATCTATTATGTATTTGCAGTGGACACCGATTGTTCTTGGGAAGGGTGCAATGATCTCGGTTGGTGCTCAAGGGCGTTACTTTACACCTTTTCTAATCCTGTTCTTGCCAGCTGTGGCCAATCTAGGAATATTGGAGATTAAAGAAAAAGTAGTAAATCGGATGATGATTGGAACACTAGTAGCCAACTTCTTGATTGCACTCTACTTGATGTTGCCTTTTTATTGGAATTTATTAGGATAAGCTATGAAAAAAACGATATTATTCATTTCACCGACTGGAACGCTTGATAATGGAGCTGAAATATCCATTGTCAATTTGATGGAATACTTGGACCAGACAGGCCATCAGGTTATCAATGCGATTCCGGATTATCATGTAGCTACTCAGCAGAACTATATTTCTCATTTGACAGCAATTGGCATTGAAACTCTATCCCTGTCTTCTATCAATGGTGGTGGGAGGATGCGCCGGGTGGTTTGCCAGGCAGTCCGACATCTATAGTGTACTCTTATCAAGAGAACACCTCTGTACTCAGAAAAATTCTGATAGAGCGGAAGATTGATCTAGTGATAACCAATACGGTCAATATGTTTCAAGGAGCAGTAGCTGCGGCTTGTGAGAATATTCCGAATTATTGGCTGATTCATGAATTTCCTGACGGGGAATTTGGCTACTATAAGGAGAAACTGGACTTTATCAGCGATTATTCCCAAGAGATATTCGCGGTGAGAGGAGCTTTGCAGAGACAACTGCAAGAACTATTATCAGAAAGAAAGGTATTACCTTTTGTTCCCTATACGAAAATAAGTCCTACTGAGACTGGAGATAAGGATCAAGCAGAGAGACGTATAGTATCTGTCGGTCGTCTGACAGAGCGGAAAAATCAATTAGAATTGATAAAAGCCTACGCCAAATTGCCTCAGCCAAGGCCAGCACTGGTCTTTATCGGTGCTTGGGATGAGGACTACAAGAAAAAATGTGATGCCTGCATCTCAGAATATCAGTTGGGTAATATCAGTTTTTTAGGCTACAAGGACAGTCCTTGGGCAGAGGTGACAGCAGCAGATTTGGTAGTCTTTCCATCTGCGATGGAGACCTTCGGTTTGGTCTATATTGAGGCGATAGTGAATGGCTTGCCAACCATTCTCTCCGATAACCCAGAACATCTGTCTGCTTATGAGATTCTTGAAGAAGGCTGGCTTTATAATTCTGGTGATATTGAGCAGTTGGCAGAGAAGATTAGCAAGGCCTTGGTAGACTTTGAGTCCTTCAAAGATCAACTGGTAGCTAATTTAGGTAAGATTCAGGAGCATTATACGCTTCAGAACGCCTATCAAGAATTATTGGAAAAAGAGCAAGTCAGAGCTAATTCCATACGCCATATCAGTTGCTTATTGGATACTGATATACTGCCTCAACGACCCAACTCTTTTCTTAAAGGAGTAAAGAGGAAGCTTCTTTCTATAATAAGGGGTTAATTAAGAAGGACGAGTATAGTTGCGGCTATTCTCCGTCTTTTTTGTATTATACAAATGCATTAGAAAATGGTATAATAATCTAGATTGCAATAAATTTGAATCGGAGAAGAATATGCAACATATCTTTATCATTGGAAGTCGTGGTCTTCCTGCAAAATACGGAGGCTTTGAAACCTTTGTAGAAAAATTAGTTGAACATCAAGTATCTTCTCAGTTGCAATATCATGTTGCCTGTTTGTCAGACCAAGAAACAGGACAGCATACCATGAATAAAGGTGTGGATTGTTTTAGTATTAAAGCGCCTAAACTAGGGCCAGCTAGAGTGATTGCCTATGATATGCTGGCTATTCGCTATGCTTTAAAAATGGTCAAAGAACAAAACATTGAATCACCTATTTTCTACATTTTAGGAAATACGATTGGTGCCTTTATTGCACCTTTTGCCAAAAGGATTCATCAAGCAGGCGGGACATTTTTTATCAATCCAGATGGTCTTGAATGGAAGCGGGCTAAGTGGCCTAAACCCGTTCAGTCTTATCTTAAGTACTCAGAAAAGCTGATGACCAAGCATGCTGATTTGGTTATATGCGATAATCAAGGTATTGAATCCTATATCCAGAATGCCTATCCTTGGTCTAAAACGACTTTTATTGCTTATGGTACAGATCTTAAACTTTCTAGCTTGACTGATCAAGATGAGAAAGTTCGGAATTTCTTCGGAAAATGGCAGAGCAAAGAGAAGGAGTATTATCTGATTGTTGGTCGTTTTGTGCCGGAGAATAACTATGAGACCATAATCCGAGAGTTTATGATTTCAAATACCAAGCGGGATTTACTAATCATCTGCAATCATGAAGGAAATGCCTATTTTGAAGAATTGCGACAGAAAACGAACTTTGATCGAGATAAGAGGATCAAATTTGTAGGGACGGTCTATGACCAAGATTTATTGAAATATGTGCGCAATCATGCTTTTGCTTATCTTCATGGCCATGAAGTTGGAGGGACCAATCCAGGTTTACTTGAGGCTCTGGCTCAAACTGATCTCAACTTAGTTTTAGGTGTGGATTTTAACCGAAAAGTAGCAAAAGAAACGGCTCTCTACTGGAAAAAAGAGCAGAATAGTTTAACTGACTTGATAGACCAAGTGGACAGTCAAAAAGACTTTTCTAATCTAGGCCAAATAGCCAAGCAAAATATGAAAGATAATTATACTTGGGAAAAGATTGTCGGCGAATATGAGGAGTTATTCTTATCATGAAAGTAAATATCTTGTTGTCCACCTACAATGGTGAGCAATACCTGAAAGAGCAGGTTGAAAGTATCCAGCAACAAACCTATCAAAATTGGCAACTTTTTATCCGAGACGATGGCTCATCGGATGGAACTGTTGCAGTTATTCAAGGATTGGTAGCTCAGGATCCACGTATTCACTTTATCAATGAAAATCAGATTGAAAATTTTGGAGTCATAAAGAGTTTTCACACTCTCTTAAAATATGAGAAAGCAGACCTTTACTGCTTTAGTGACCAAGATGATGTCTGGCTCCCTGATAAGATTGCGCTTCAAGTGGCAGAAGCAGAGAAATATCTTCAAGATAAGCCGTTACTGCTTTATACGGATTTAAAAGTAGTGGATGAAAACCTGACTGTTCAGCACGAAAGTATGATTCGTACTCAGTCAGATCATGCAAATACAGAACTGGTACAAGAGTTGACAGAAAACACTGTAACAGGTGGAGTAGCCATGATCAATCACGCCTTGGCTGAATTATGGACAGGGCAAGAAGCCCATGACCTTATTATGCATGACTGGTATTTAGCCTTGCTGGCTTCTGCCTTTGGAAAACTTGTCTATATTGATAAGCCAACTGAGCTTTATCGTCAGCATAGCAGTAACGTTTTGGGGGCACGTACTCTTAGAAAAAGGGTGAAAAACTGGGTTCGGCCCCATGTGCTTTTTGCTAAGTATTGGCAACTTATCAAGGCTAGTCAAGAGCAAGCAAAAAATTTATTAGATCTGTCTTTGAGCCCTGAAAATAAAGAATTAATTGAAAACTTTGTGACTATCATGGACGTGTCGTTTAGGGAACGATTAGCACGTATACGCAAATATGGCTACCGTAAGAATCGTGCTTTTCACACTTGTGTTTTTACAACCTTGATATTGACAAAGTTTGCATATAGAGGTAAAAAATAATGTTTGACGTTTTTAGTCAGAAAAATCGAATTTTATTACGAGAGTTAATTAAAACGGACTTTAAATTACGCTATCAAGGATCAGCAATAGGCTATCTTTGGTCTATTTTGAAGCCCTTGATGACCTTTAGTATTATGTATATCGTCTTCATCCGTTTCTTGCGCTTAGGTGGAGACGTTCCTCATTTCCCAGTTGCTTTGTTATTAGCCAATGTTATTTGGGGATTTTTCTCAGAAGCAACTTCTATGGGGATGGTATCGGTTGTTAGTCGTGGTGATCTTTTGCGTAAGCTAAACTTTTCAAAGCATATTATTGTCTTGTCAGCTATTTCAGGTGCAGCCATTAATTTCGCTATCAATTTAGTCGTGGTCTTGATTTTCTCGCTCTTTAATGGAGTGACCTTCAGCTGGTCGGCTTTGATGGTAATCCCTCTCTTTTTTGAATTGTTTTTGATGGCAACAGGGTGTGCTCTGATCTTATCAACTTTCTTTGTCCGCTTCCGTGATTTATCTCAAATATGGGAAGTAGTGCTACAAGCCGGCTTATATGCGACACCAATTATTTATCCCATTACATTTATTGCGGACCGAAATCTATGGGCTGCCAAATTAGTTATGATGAATCCTCTGGCTCAGATTATCCAAGACATGCGTTATTTCTTGATTGATAAGGCCAATACACCTGTCTGGCTTTTGGTTGAAAATAAGCTTTTGGTTCTTGTTCCTTATGTATTGCCAATTCTTATTTTCCTAGCTGGCTTTGCTTACTTTAACAAACATGCTAAGAAATTTGCGGAGATTCTCTAATGACAGATAAACAAATTGCAGTAAAAGTAGACCATGTCAGCAAGTTCTTTAAGTTACCTACGGAGGCAACCAACAGTCTTCGTACTGCTATGGTCAATCGCTTTAAAGGAATTAAAGGTTATAAAGAACAGCACGTCCTTAATGATATTTCCTTTGAAGTGGAAAAAGGAGACTTTTTCGGAATCTTGGGTAGAAATGGTTCTGGGAAATCGACCCTCTTAAAAATCATTTCTGAAATTTACGTACCTGAAAAAGGTTCCGTCACAATCGATGGAAAGTTAGTTTCTTTCATTGAGCTTGGAGTCGGTTTTAATCCTGAACTAACAGGTCGTGAAAATATTTATATGAATGGTGCAATGCTGGGCTTCTCAACAGCTGAAATTAACGCCATGTATGATGATATTGTGGACTTTGCTGAGTTGCATGATTTTATGAACCAAAAGCTCAAGAATTATTCTTCTGGAATGCAGGTTCGTCTTGCTTTCTCAGTTGCCATTAAAGCGCAAGGTGATATCTTGATTTTGGATGAGGTTCTTGCAGTTGGAGATGAGGCTTTTCAGCGTAAATGTAATGATTACTTCCAAGAACGGAAGAAATCAGGGAAAACGACCATTCTTGTTACCCATGATATGGGAGCTGTCAAGAAGTATTGCAATAAGGCTGTTTTGATTGAAAATGGTTTGGTTAAGGCAATTGGTGATCCCTTTGACGTTTCTGATCAATATAGTTTTGATAATTTGGAATCGAGCTCCCATCATAATGGAAATGAAGATGAGGGCTTGGTCACAACGGAAGTTGAAGATTTTACAGCTAGATTGCTTTCTCCTAAGAAAGTAACTCCTGATGATGAGGTTGTTATTGAGTTTTCATTTAATTTATTAGATGATTCTGTTAATCCACATATAGCCTTTTCACTTGTTGATATTTCTAATGGGAATGGGCTTTATAACGATAATTCCATGGATGTTCCATTATCTGGCATTGGTCCAAAAAAAATCACCTATAAATGTAAGCTCCCATATTTTAATCATGTAAAGTTAAGATTAGTAGCGTTTTTAAGAGACGAAAATCAAGAAAACTTAGCGATATTATCGACAACGAACCCTCCAGTCTTTTCAATTGATCGGGTAGTAGATCGAACTAATCGTTCAGAATTGGATTCTTCAACTGGTTTGTTGATCCGTCAAGGCAAGTGGGAATAATTCCTTTGGTGTAGACTATGAAAATTTTATTTGTTTCTCCTGTTGGAGCAATGTTTAGTGGAGCAGAAGTATCGATTGTGAACCTGATGAAATTGTTGGTTCAGCAAGGTCACGAAGTTTATAATGTGATATCGGATAATGCTCCACATATCGATAAAGACTACCTCCGCCATATGGATACAACTGGAATTAAACTATTTCAGTTAAAAACGAATCAGTGGTGGTGGCCTGAGTCTAAAACGCTGAACATTTCAGATTTAGAAATCCAAGCTTCTCAACAAAAAAATATTGATGAAGTAAGAGAAATCATTCAGAACGAACAGATCGAACTGGTTATTTCGAATACAGTAAATGTGTTTCAAGGAGCTATGGCAGCTGCATGTGAAAAAGTGAGACATATTTATATTATTCATGAATTTCCTTTTGGTGAGTTTGGCTATTATAAGAAATTAATTCCCTTAATTGATGATTTATCTGATAAAATTTTTGTAGTCGAAGGGGAATTGTACCACACTCTAACGAATTATTTTCAGACTGATAAATTGATTCCGTTCATCCCTTATACAGAGGTTCAAGAACGTTCTCTCAAGAATTCTACTATTTCTCGTTTTGTATCAATCGGTGGGATTAACGAACGGAAAAATCAGTTAGAGTTGCTCGGGGCTTATAATCAATTAAATCGTAAAGAGATTGAACTAGTTTTCATTGGGGGATGGGATGAACATTATAAAAAGTTGATGGATGACTATATTGAGGAACATCATCTAGATCATGTATCCTTTATTGGTTTTCATTCTGATCCATGGTCCTTGGTGACAGATAAGGATATTCTCGTCTTACCTGCTAAATTAGAGACATTTTCTCTCGTATTTGTGGAATCAGTCTTAAATGGTGTTCCCGCAATCATTTCCGATAATTTAGGTCATTTATCTTCGAGTAAATTTTTAGAATCTGGAAATTTGTATTCACTAGGTGATAGAGATGTGCTGAGTAAAAAAATGGCTACTTTGATTGAGAATTTTGATACCTATAAAGAAAAACAATTACTTGATCAGCAATTCGCTCGAAAGAAGTATACTCTCGAGACAATCTATGCTGTTTTTAAAGACTACATTGAATTAAAATTCCCAATTGTTAACCAAAAGCTATCCTACAAGTATGATCGTTTTTTGGGAATGAAATTCAAAAATCGTGATATTGAGGTGATTAGTAAATCTCAAGTAGTGATCTCGGGATCTAACGATGGCCTATACTCAGCATACCATGAAATAACAAAAGAAAGAATGGAAAATGAGAGCTCCATTATTTTTCGGCTTGAAAATGAAAAGAGTCTAAAAATATTACTTTCAGAATTTCCAGGTTCCTATAAAAAATTATCATTAGTTTCATTGGAGGATCAGAGAGAAATTTCCCTTGCGACTTCAAATGGAATTGCATTAGATGAAGTGATGGTTTTCTTGAATACGCACCCACATATTCTTTTTGATCTTTCAAATGTTTCTGGTAATCACTTTTTTTTCTCCTATGAAAAAGAAAGTGACGAAGAATTTAGCAGACACCTATTCAACTTATATGAGAATCATAAAAAATTATCCCATGACTACAATACAATCATCCATTCTCGCCGTTGGACCATTCCAACAAAAATCTTGAAATTCTTAAAAATAAGGAAATAATATGCAACGTTTACTTTTATATGTTCACTTCAATAAGTTAAACTTTATCAGTGGACATGTACTCTACCAATTAGAAAAAATTCGTCCCTTGTATTCATGGGTGGTTTTCATCTCTAATAGTCAGTTACCAGAAGATGTGAAGGTTCATTTATCTTCGCAACATTTGGTTGATGATATTTTAGAACGTCAAAATAGTGGCTTTGACTTCGCTGCTTGGCGGGATGGAATGAAGACAGTAGGGTTTGATCAACTAGCTCACTTTGATTCTGTTACCCTCATGAATGATACTTGCTTTGGACCTCTTTGGGAATTAGAACCAATCTATCAGCAGTTTGAAAATGACCAAGAGGTAGACTTCTGGGGAATGACCAATTACCGGAAAGACAAGGATTTTAACGAGCATATTCAGAGTTATTATCTTAGTTTTAAAAAACAGGTACTGTCATCAAGCGTTTTCCAGGATTTTTGGCAAGGCGTTCAAGATTTTACCAATGTTCAAGATGTCATCGATAACTACGAGACCAAGGTGACAACGAATTTCTTGGATGCTGGTTTCCACTATAAAACCGTCTTTGATACCATCCATGAAGACACGGCAGGAATGCTCTATCCAGACTTTTCTTACTACAATCCCACAGCGATTCTCAATCATAAGGTTCCTTTCATCAAAGTCAAAACGATTGCTAACAACGAAGGAATCATGCCTTATATTTTTGATGAATTGGAGAGTGTATCGGATTATCCATTAGATTTGATTCTCAATCACATGTCTATGATTGATCGTCCGGACTATCCTTATCTCCTATCCCGTAAGTATTTGAAGGATCAGGAGCTAGAGGGAACTTTTGATAAAAAGGTTGCAGTTCATCTCCATGTCTTTTATGTGGACCTATTGGAAGAATTTCTAGATGCTTTCCAAGCTTTTCATTTTGCTTATGACTTATGGATCACGACAGATGTAGAAGAGAAAAAGCAGGATATTGAACAATTTCTTTCTAATCGTGCCCAAGATGCTACGGTTGTGGTGACTGGGAACATTGGACGAGATGTGTTGCCAATGTTGCTCTTAAAAGAGCAACTCGCTCACTATGATTATGTCGGTCATTTCCATACCAAAAAATCCAAAGAAGCAGATTTCTGGGCGGGTGAATCCTGGCGAAAAGAATTGATCGAGATGATGGTCAAGCCGGCAGATCAAATCCTGGCAAATATGGAGACCAATCCAAAAGTCGGAATCACCATCGCAGATATTCCAACCTTCTTCCGTTACAATCGAATAGTGGTTGCCTGGAATGAGACCCTCATTTCACCAGAGATGAACAAGCTCTGGGAACGGATGGAAGCGACTAAAAGTATTGATTTTAAGAATCTCAATACTTTTGTCATGAGTTATGGGACCTTTGTTTGGTTTAAATATGATGCTTTGAAACTACTCTTTGATTTAAATTTGACAGCAGCAGATGTTCCAGCTGAACCTCTTCCTCAGAATTCGATATTGCATGCGATCGAACGTTTGTTGGTCTATATTGCTTGGGATCAAAAGTATGACTTTAGAATCTCTCAAAACCCACATGTTCTCACACCATTTATAGATAATAAGCAGTTGAACAATCGAGAAGATCTCCAACCCCATACCTTTGTGGACTTTAATCAAATTGGTGGGATTAAAGGGGCCTTAAAGTATATTGTAATTGGTCCTGCAAGAGCCGTGAAATATATACTAAAAAGAATGATAAACAGAAAGTAGGGAAATTAATATGGGAGTTATTGATAAAACTAAGATTAGAAATATTTTAATCGCTATATTTTTAGTATTATTTTCAAGAGTGTTTTTGGTCAGTTTATTTCAGTTCACCATCAATTTTAAAATTGTACTATTAATTATTAGTGTTATAATTTATTTTATTCTTTTTGATCCAAAAGACCAAAACAAATTGCCGATTAATGCCTTTTTTTTGATAATTCTTTTTGGTAGTGTAATTTCACTAGTAAAACCAGTCCAATATGGACTAGACGAAGAGTCTCATTTACCAAATGTAATTAGTATTTCTGATAGTCCGATTTTTAAATATTCTAATGAGGAGTTAGAAGATTATAATTCAGTTTTTAAATATGATGCACTAAGGAATCCTAGTAAAAAAGATAAAAATTATTGGTTCAATGTTGAACATAAAAATAGTAAAATTAAAGGAGTAAGAGTTGGATTTGATAATCCAGCCTTCATTCCTAGTGCAATTGGATGGAATATTGGTAGATTAATTTCTAAAAAAATGTATGTTTCCTATTACTTGGGAAGAATTTTCGAAGTAATAGCATTTGCTATTCTAGTATTTATTGCATTAAAAATCAGCAAAGTTTATAGAGAAGCGATATATTTATTCGCTACGTTCCCTGCAGTATTATACATCATAGCAGGTTATCATTATGATTATTTATATTTTGGAGCAACTTTAATTTGTCTTGCTATACTTACAAATATACTATCTGGTGAACACAAAGTTAATAAAAAGTATACCATTGCATTTCAATTTTCCACATTCCTATTTTCATTTGCAAAATTTCCGTTTGTGTTAATTGGAAGTCTGTTTTCAATATTACCGAATAAGTATTATCAGGATAAAACAGTAAGAATATTTAGTTCAGTCCTATTTTGTTTAAATTTATTAATTTCTTTTACATATGTTGGAATTATTAGATTGTTTTCTTCGGGTAATGCTTTGTCAGGTAAAGGACCTGGAGTATTATATTTTGTAACACATCCATTACCATTAATTAGAACTTTATTTTTAGCACCATACAGTATTATTCATGACTTTGTTTCTGAACCATTGAAATATGTATCAGAATCCTCACCGTTTTTAATTGCAGTTTCAATAGTTATTTTCTTTTTCGTTATGTTTGTAATTGGATTAAAAAATAAAATTGAAATGCCAACATTTTTTAAATATTACTGTCTTCTTTTACTTGTAGGGATTGCTTCATTAATTGTAATTGCTATTTCAGGAGATCCGAGGGTATACCATAAAGGTGACATTACTGTAGGTGGTGTACAAGGTCGTTATTATTATTTTATTCTGATGTTTTTGCCACTCTTCTTTGGATCATGGTTTAGAAAACTTTTTGGCTTTTTGGATATGACAATTCAGAATGAAAATTCTGATTTTGAATGTAGCTTGCAATATATGTTAGTGTATTTAAATATTTTAACAATTAGTATCGGAATCTACACTCAATTACAAGGATAAAAAATTTTAGGAAGGATAAAAAATGAAGAGAAAGAGAAAATTAGATTTTAGAGATTTTCTTTTTAAAATTTATAAAAAAATAACAAGAACACAAAAGTACTGTACAGCTCTTTTTCTTTTATTTTTTATAAGCAACACTTTCTTAACACAAAATTTGATTTCTAAAGAGATCAAATCGACAGGATCTGTATTATTCTTAGTTAATCAGTGTGGTATTTGGTTTGGAATTGCATTCTTTATTCTAGTTTTACTAATTTCACAATACACTTTAAAATGGATTTTTTCCTTAAGATTTTAGTTTCATACGTAATATATACAATACTATCATATTCGATTGATGTCTCACTGAATATTAATAATCCTAGTTATAAGATTGATCATTTCCAAAAAAATAATTTTTGGCAATTTAATTCTTTATCATTTATTTTATCATTGCTAGTGATTTCTTATGTTTTGGGAAAAATCAGAAGATTATATGATAATAAAGCAAATAGGAAAAAGCCGAAATCTGTTGGAAAATTATTCGAATATGTCTTGCATTCTAGCATAGTTTGTTCATTTATTTTTACTGATTCTAAAATTCCTTCTTTATTGTATCGTACATCATGGTATGTATCTGGAAATTTTGAGAAATCAGGAGCGGGAAAGTATTCTTTGAGCCAATTTTGGTTTTTAGAATTTCATTTGCTACTCTTAAGTATTTTCTTAACTTTAGTGGGTCTACTTTTTGTAAAAGGGCAAGTTGATGTAGTAAAAAATAGATCCAGTTTTTCGCTTGCTATATTTACGAGTATTAGTCTTGCAATATTATTTAATACAGGAATTCAATTGGGTCTTGGCCATGGGGAACCTTTGGTTGGATACTCAATATTTCCAGGAGGTGTAATATTTCAGATATTATGTTTATGTTATCTGTTTATTTTTCTATATATAATCTTTAATAGATATTTGTTTACGACAATATTGATTTTATTTGGTGGTGTTCTATTTGTTGTTGCTAATGCTATAAAATTTAGTATGCGGATGGAGCCTATTTTACCAAGTGATTTGGTTTGGGTATTTCAACCTTCTGTTTTATTTAGTTTTGTAGATATCTCAGTTTTAATGACTGTGAATGTTTCCTTAGTCATTTTTATGTTTATTTATATAATAGGAAGGAGATATATTTATCCGGGTAGAATCATTCGCGCAACAATTTTAAGATTTGTTTTGTTAGGATTTATGTTCTTAATGTCCATTAATGTTTATTCTATTTTTAAAAGAAAAGATAACGGTAAAATTATAGATGATATTCCGATTATTACCTTGCTAAATAATTTTCAAGATACAAAGTGGCTAGGAAATTCCATAAACGCTAGATATCGTTCGTTGTTATACGTATGGTTAAATCAGATAACAACTGATCCAATGATGCAACCAAAGGGATATAATAAGGATAAAATTAAGGAAATTGAGAAGAAATATGATCAAGTGGCTTTAGAAATCAATAAAAATAGGAATGAGTCAATTGAGGATCAAACGATTATTTATGTTTTAAGTGAAAGTTTTGCTGACCCATCTAGAATTGAAGGGGTAAATTTATCTAGAAATCCTATACCAAAGATTCAAGAAATTAAGTCAAAAGTTACAAGTGGATTAATGCAATCAGATGGTTATGGTGGTGGGACTGCAAATATGGAGTTTCAAACTTTGACAGGATTGCCCTTTTACAATATAAATCCTACAGTTTCTGTACTATACTCAGAAGTTGCTCCTAAAATGAGAAAATTAATTTCAGTTAGTGACTCTTTTATTAATAAGAAAGTTGTACATTTTGAATCTCCAATCAATTATTCCAGAAATGTGATTTACAATAGATTAAAATTTAATAAATTTATCAGTATTGATGACAAGGATGAATTTGATTTAGGTTATCAAGAAGTGCATATAAGTGACGAGTCTACGTATAAAGCAGTATTAAAAGAGATGGATACTCAAAATAATCAATTCTTTTCTGTAATTACGATTCAAAACCACTCTCCATTTATATCAGGAGAACCTTCAGACTTAACAGCAACAGCTTACGGTTTTTCGGATGATGAAAATTCCAAGTTAACGAATTATTCGCGTCTTTTAACCTTCACTGACACTGCCACGCAATCCTTCCTTGAAAGTCTCTCGAAAATAGATAAGAAGATTACCGTGGTATTTTATGGCGACCACTTGCCAGGTCTCTATCCTGAGTCGGCCTTTAAGAATAATCCAGAGGGTCAGTACCAGACAGACTACTTCATTTGGAGTAATTTTGATGCACCGAAATTGAATTATCCTTTGGTCAATTCAAGTGATTTCTCTGCTATGGTCTTTGAACAGACCAATTCAAAAGTTTCACCTTACTATGCTTTATTGACAGAAGTATTGAAAAAAGCAAGTGTCGACAAAAAGGCCTTAGAAGGGGAAGCACAAGAGATTGCAGAGGATTTGAAATTGGTTGAATACGACTTGATCAGTGGTAAAGGTTATTTATCAAAAGACTTTTTTAAAGTTTATCAATAGTTTATTTATTTGGAGAAGGAATTGTATTTTTCGGATCATTGTTAACTGCAGTATATTGATGAAAAGTTACAACTCGGAGAGGACTAAATTTGCCCTCTCTATTTTGATATTTAAAGCAAAGATAAGATGATTTTAGTTTTAAAGTTATCAAAGTTTTGGAAGCTAAAAACATTTTGTTCAATGAGTTTGATGATGTTGTTAGTGGCTTCAACAAGTTTTGCATTTTAGTAAGAAAATTTCAATGTGTTAATAACCTTTTTCTTAGTCTTTATAAGCTGTGTTAATGGGTAACAAATGAGACAGCTAATGAGTTATTAAGGGAGTATTTTCCTCAAAAGGGTGATAACATTAGTTGATGAGCATGGATTCGGCAATAGAAAAATGTTAAATCACAGACTGCAAAAGTATCTAAACTGGAAGGATACATACATTTAAAGGGGCTTTTTAGTTGATTTTTTCTGACTCTCTCTACTTCAAAATATTATACAATATGTTTAAAAAATATTAGGTGTGAATATGAAAAGCAAAATTGAGCGCTCCATTC
Organism: Streptococcus sp. oral taxon 056 str. F0418; assembly: GCF_000220065.1. Lineage (GTDB taxonomy): Bacteria > Bacillota > Bacilli > Lactobacillales > Streptococcaceae > Streptococcus. Next base: position 90,694 of record NZ_AFQU01000001.1, read on the forward strand.
CTGAAAAAGAGTTTCATTTGGTGAATAGCTCCCTTATCTCTCAAGTTTTTCGAGGGATTCTTGTTGGTTTATTTGTGGGTGGAATTGTAGGACTTTTTCGTTGGTTAATTGAAAAGGGATTTCATTTTATTCAAAACCTTTATGAAATACTTCATCAAGATCTAAATATGCTATGGTTCATTTTAGTTCTTTATTTAGGGATCATCTTAATCGCGGCGTATCTAATGCAATCAGAAAAAGATATAAAAGGTTCAGGTATTCCCCAAGTTGAGGCTGAGCTAAAAGGCTTGATGTCATTAAATTGGTGGAGTATTTTATGGAAAAAATTCTTTGTAGGTTTTTTAGCTATCTCAAGTGGTCTCATGCTTGGACGAGAGGGCCCCAGTATCCAATTAGGTGCAGCTGGTGGGAAAGGTTTGGCAAAATGGTTAAAGCTAAGTCCGGTTGAAGAGAGAGTCTTGATTGCAAGTGGCGCAGCTGCAGGATTAGCAGCAGCTTTTAATGCTCCGATTGCAGGCCTCTTATTTGTCGTCGAAGAGGTTTATCGACATTTTTCTCGTCTTTTTTGGGTTTCTACCTTAGTGGCGAGTTTAGTATCCAATTTTGTATCTTTGGCTATTTTCGGTTTAACTCCAGTCTTAGATATGCCTGATAATATACTTCAGATGGAGCTACATCAATATTGGATTTACTTGGTAATGGGAATTATGTTGGGTGTTGCTGGATTTATGTATGAAAAAGTAGTGTCAGCGATGCCAGTCATCTATAAAAGAGTTGGTCAATTTTTTAAAATACCATCAAGTTACTATCCTATCCTTGCTTTCTTATTTATTATACCGATTGGCTATTTTCTTCCACCTATATTAGGCGGGGGAAATCAATTGATTTTATCTCTTAATTCTCAGCATTATCTACTAAGTACTCTTGTTGTATTTTTTGTTATCCGTTTTATCTGGAGTATGATTTCTTATGGTAGTGGCCTTCCAGGCGGGATCTTTTTGCCGATATTGGCATTGGGATCTGTTTTAGGAGCTATTATTGGAAATATCTGTGTATATCTTGGCTTAGTCAATGAGCAACAATTTCCAATTTTTATTATATTAGGGATGAGTGGTTATTTCGGTGCTATATCAAAAGCTCCTCTTACAGCCATGATTTTGGTAACAGAAATGGTAGGAGATATCCGTAATTTAATGCCTTTAGGCTTGGTTACTTTGTCGGCTTATATTTTAATGGATCTATTGGGTGGTGCCCCTGTTTATGAAGCTATGCTGGAAAAAATGCTTCCAGAGACGATTGATGATGGAGATGGCGGAGAGACAACTATGATAGAAATTCCTGTTTCTGAGAAAATTGCAAACCATCAAGTACGTGACTTAAATCTACCTCCAGATGTTTTGATTGTCATGAATGTACATAAAGGAAAGAAAAAAACGGTAAATGGTAGTAGTAAACTCTGCCTAGGAGATACAATTTATCTTGTGGTTAGAAATCATGAAATCGGAAAAATAAAAGATTTGCTGCTGTAGTACCTAATACGATCAACACCTTTCTGACATATGTGTTAGTGAGGTGTTTTTCATTAAATTAAATTATCTGACAATTTATTGAAAAATTAAAAATTTTTTGGTATAATTTTTTAGAAAATTTGTAATTATGAAGGAGATTCATCATGAAAAAAATGGGTTTAATCCTATTTTCTGCTACTTTACTTTTGACTGCTTGCTCAGCAAACAACAATACACAGAAAACATCCTCTTCTAGTAGCCAGGCGAAGATTACCCTGTCATCTGCAGAACAAAAGAGTTTAGACAAGGCGACTGCTGATTATAAAAGCTTTGTTCAAGGACAAATTGATCAATTATTGACTGATACAGAAAAATTTGCAGGCGTCCTAAAAGAGGGCAAACTTGATGAAGCAAAAAAAATGTACCCTCTCATTCGTATGAGTTATGAGCGATCAGAACCGATTGCTGAAAGCTTTGGTGAATCTGACGTGAAGATTGATTTCCGATTGGCAGATTATTTGGATGAAAATAAGACGGAAGAAGGATGGTCTGGTTTTCACCGTATTGAAAAGATTATGTGGGAACAAAATACAACTGTTGGAACTGAGTCCTACGCTGATCAATTAGTGAACGATATTAAAGAGTTAAAAGCTAAAGTTGCGACAGTAAAAGTAACCCCAGATATTATGTTGACTGGAGCGGTAGACCTTTTAAACGAAGTTGCAACGAGCAAAATTACCGGTGAGGAAGAGATTTATTCGCATACAGACTTATATGATTTTCGTGCTAATATAGAAGGTGCTGAAAAGATTTTTGAGCTCTTTAAACCATTAATTGAGGCTAAAGACAAAAAATTAGTTTCTTCATTGGAAAAGGAATTTAAAAATGTGAATAGTCTTTTAGATAAACACATGACAGATGCTCAACATTACAAGCTTTATACTGACTTGAGTAAAGAAGATACAAAAGAATTGGCAGAAGCTGTAACAAAACTTGGTGAACCTCTTTCACAAATGGGTGTAATCTTAAACGGGAAGTAATAAAATGACAAACGACGAAAAATGGTTTGAGAAAAAAATTGATCGTCGCGAATTTCTTAAAAAAGCAGGGATTGGAGGCGCTGGTTTAGCACTTGGTGTTTCTGGTGCATCTGCTTTTTTCACTAATAAGGTGAAAGAAGAAAAGAATTTCGCTGATGGTGATGAGGAAATCAGCTTTTATGGTTCGCACCAAGCGGGCATCACAACCCCGATGCAGAAAAATGTGTATTTTGTTGTTCTTGATTTGCATAGCACTGATCGAGCTGAAGTGATTCAAATGTTCAAGAATTGGACGGATTATAGTAGCAAATTGGTTGATGGTGAATTAGTAAAAAAAGATGGTTCTAATGCACTGTTGCCACCTAGCGATACTGGGGAGACAGTTGGTCTAAATCCTTATCGATTGACACTAACTTTTGGCGTATCTATTTCGTTCTTGAAAAAGATGGGATTAGAAAAGAAACGTCCCCAAGCCTTTCGTGAGTTTCCACCTTTTCCTAAGGAGCAATTACAGGATAAATATACCGGAGGAGACATTGTTATCCAAGCCTGTGCAGATGATGAGCAGGTAGCTTTTCATGCAGTTAGAAACTTGGTTCGTAAGGCACGAAATACAGTAACGATGAAGTGGAGCCAGTCTGGTTTTGCTGCTATTGGTGATCGTTTAGCGACACCTAGAAATCTTTTTGGCTTTAAAGATGGGACCGCAAATGTGACAAAGGAGAAGGACTTTGAACAGGTCGTTTGGTGCGATTCGAATGACTGGATGAGAGATGGTTCATACATGGCAGTGCGTCGCATTCAGATGTTTCTTGAGACTTGGGATCGAACAAATTTACAGGAGCAGGAAAATACTTTTGGTCGTTACAAGGATAGCGGAGCACCTTTTGGTAAGAAACATGAGTTTGATGAGGTGGAGTTAGAGTTGCTTCCTGTCGACTCTCATGTCCGCTTAGCTAAAGAAGTCAACAAACCTATTTATCGTAGATCTTATTCTTATTCTGATGGTATCGACGAGAGGACAGGGCAATTTGATTCTGGGCTTCTTTTCTTGTCCTTCCAGAAAGATCCAGACAGCTTTGTCAAGGTGCTGACTAATCTTGGTGCGCAAGATAAAATGAATGAATATGTCACGCATATAGGTAGTGGACTTTTTGCTTGTTTTGCTGGCATAAAAAAAGGAGAGTATATTGGCCAAAAACTATTTGAATAAGATACTGATCGTATTTCTTCTCTGCCTGTTCTGTATAGTGAATCCTGTTTTTGCTGATGATTCCTTGAGTCAGCTATTTGTTAAAATCACGGATGCAACGGTAGCTGTTCAAAAAGGTGATCAAAACAAGGCAAATCAGTTGGTTGGCGAGATTAAGAAAGAATTTGAACAAATAGAAAATCATGATTCTAAAGCAGGCAAAGAAGTCAGTAAGGCTTTAAATATGACTGAAGTCACTGAAGAAAAATTAACGAAAGTTTCTTCTGCACTGCTAACCTTTGACAAGGAACAGCATCCAGTCGATCTGGATGCCGAAAAGAAAAAGCTAGTAGGTAAGTTAGAATCAAAATTTTCTGATTTACAGACGGCCATTATAGATCGAAATCTTGAGAAAATACGAGAAGCCTACAAAAAGATGAACTCAACCTGGACAGTGAATGAAGGTGTAGTTCGTGATCATAGTACAGCTCATTATGGCAAAATTGAAACAACTATTTCATTTTTACGTAGTGCGATTGAGAGTGAACCAGTTGATTTTACTGCTATTCAGTCTTCGTTTGATGATTTGAAAATAGCGATTGATAATTTTGTGACAGGAAAAGAAGTTGCAAACAGCTCCTCCAATTTAAACTTAAATGACGGAATTCATCTCTTAAAAGAGGCTCTCGATGGTTTTATACAAGGAAATACCAAGCAAGCAAGTGCTACGATGAAGAAGTTCATTAGCATTTGGCCAACCATAGAAGGAGATGTAAGCACGCGCAATGCTTCGCTTTATACACGTGTTGAGAGTGAAACACCTGTTATCATGGTAAAAGGAAGCGAGAAGAAGTACCAAGAGCAACTACAAGCATTGATTAATGATTTATCGCAGATTGATACGAGTGCCTCTTATCACTTCGTTGATGCCATGCTTATCCTGTTGAGAGAAGGTATTGAAGCACTTTTAATTATTATGGCGCTCATCACGACACTTAAGACATCTAAGATGAAAAAAGGGCTCAAATGGGTTTATATGGGGGCATTTACTGGTATTTTTGCTAGTGTAGCGATTGCTATTTTACTACAATATCTTTTCCCAGCAGTGGCTTCTGGCTCTAATCGGGAAATGATAGAGGGAGTAGTTGGGATCTTTGCAGTAGTCATGATGATCTTGGTAGGTATTTGGCTCCATAGTAAATCATCCGTCAAAAAGTGGAATACTTTTATGCAAAGCAAGATGGCAACAGTTACAGCGACAGGAAGCTTCGTTTCAATGTTTGTACTGAGCTTTCTGGCTGTATTTCGTGAAGGTGCTGAAACGATTCTCTTTTATGCAGGAATCTATCCTCGTATAGATAAAACAGCCTTTTTTATCGGTATTGGGCTCGCAGTTTTTTGTCTAATATTACTTGCTTTTGTCATGGATAAGGTATCAGCCTATTTTAAACCCCATCATATTTTCTTGGTGTTGACTTGGCTCATTTATATTCTGGCTTTTAAAATGTTGGGAGTCAGCATACACGCTCTCCAACTAACAAATATGCTATCAATCCATCTAATCAATGGTTTTCCAACTATTGATTGGGCTGGTCTTTATCCAAGTCTAGAAGGGCTCATCTGTCAACTTCTATTTATAGTTGTTATACTGTATATTACCTGGAGAAATAGAGAGAGTAAAAATGGAGCGTAAAAAACAGACAATTATAGAACATTTGACTGAGTTTCGGAACCGTTTTATATGGACCTTGATTTGTTTTTTCTTGGTCTTTTTGGTTAGTTTTCTTTTTTCAAGTGATATTTACAGATGGCTTACAAGTGGATTTGAGCAGAAGTTGCTGGTTCTCGGTCCAGATGATATTTTGTGGATTTATGTAAGTTTATCTAGCTTAGTAGCTTTTAGCTTGACCTTGCCTTTTATGATTTATCAAATTTGGCAATTTATCAGACCTGCTCTGAATACTCATGACTCTGTGGCTATTTTTGCATATATACCTGCTACATTTTTGTGCTTTGTAGTAGGTTTAGCTTTTGGCTTTTATTTTGTTAGCCCTGCAATTTTACATATTTTACTTTCACTTGGAGAGGGGCTGTTTGTAACTCAGTTGACTGCACAAAGTTATCTGGCTTTTCTTTTTCATACAACAATTCCATTGGGGCTTTTATTTGAATTGCCAGTTCTTGTATCTTTTTTCACTTCGATTGGTTTTCTCAAACCAAAATTTTTGGTACAATATAGAAGACATGCTTACTTTGTTTTATTAGTGTTAGCAGTTGTACTAACACCTGCTGACTTTATTAGCGATTTGGCCATGACAGTGCCTTTGATTTTGCTTTATGAAGTTAGCCTGCTGTTAAGCCATACGATTTATAAAAAGAAAGAAAAAAGGAGTTCATAATGGGATTTTTGAGAGATATTGGAGCGCCAGGAATTATCATCATCATTTTTGGAGCTTTGCTAATTTTTGGCCCTAAGCGTCTACCAGAGTTAGGTCAGTCTATCGGTAAGATGCTTTCTGAGTTTAAGTCTGCAATGAATGGAAGTGACAAAGAAGCTGACTCAGACTCCAAAAAAAATGATGAAAAGGGCGAATAGCCCTTTTGTTTTTGGCAATCCTTATAGCTTTTAATATGCTTCAATAGAGGAGATTTATATGTATCAAACTTATCATTTTGGTCAAAGGTTGAAATTATTTCTTTCGATTTTTATCCCTGTTTTGATTTATCAATTAGCAAACTACTCAGCTTCTTTTGTTGATACAACGATGGCTGGGCAATATGATACTCTTCATCTGGCTGGCGTTTCCATGGCCACGAGTTTATGGAGTCCTTTTTTCTCGTTATTAACAGGAATAGTATCAGCTTTAGTTCCAATCGTTGGTCATCATCTAGGAAAGGGAGATGAAAAAAAGATTGCGTCTGATTTTTATCAGTTTATCTATTTGTCGCTACTTTTATCTTTATTTCTGTTTTTATTGGTTTGCTTAGGAATGCCATTTATCTTAGATAGGCTAGGATTAGAAGTTCTAGTTAGAGAAATTGCGAAACAGTACCTATGGTACTTATCACTTGGAATTGTTCCTCTTTTACTTTTTAGTGTGGTCCGATCTTTCTTAGATGCTTTGGGAATGACTCGTTTGTCTATGTATTTGATGTTGTTACTTTTACCATTAAATGGATGTTTTAATTATATGCTGATTTATGGTGCTTTTGGACTTCCAGAAATGGGAGGTGCAGGAGCTGGTTTAGGAACTTCAGTGGCTTATTGGATTCTCTTGTTTATCTCGCTTGTAATTCTATTCAAGCATCCCAAGGTGAAGGGTTACAGACTTTGGGAAGTGCAAGCTATTAACAGAAAAGGAATGAAAGAGGGATTGCGTCTGGGCTTGCCGATTGGGGGAACTGTATTTGCGGAAGTAGTTGTGTTTTCAGCTGTAGGGTTACTGATGGCTAAATTTCCATCTTTAGTAATTGCTAGCCATCAGTCAGCTATGAATTTCTCGACACTGATGTACGCTTTTCCTGCAGGAATTTCAACTAGCATGGCCATTGTGGTCTCTTATGAGGTTGGGGCGAAAAGATACATGGATGTTCGTAAATATTGTAGCCTAGGACGGCTGACTGCTTTAGCTTTTTCAATTTTTACCTTACTGTTTCTTTATTTCTTTAGAGATAAGGTTTCTTCACTTTATGGAACAGATCCAGAATTTATCAAATTAACCTCTATATTTCTAACTTACAGTTTATTTTTCCAATTAGCAGATACTTTTGCAGCGCCCTTACAGGGGATTCTCCGAGGTTATAAAGATACCACAGCACCGTTTTATCTTGGCTTAATCGGTTATTGGGGTGTGGCTTTACCAGTTGGTTTCATTTTTGATAATGTTTTTAAGATGGGACCTTACGCATATTGGATTGGACTGATTGCTAGCTTGCTTACAAGTGGCATTCTCTATCAACTACGTTTAAAATACATCGAAAAAACGACCTGTTAAACTATATTGGTCCCAAAAAGTTAATAGTAATCAAAATAGTCTGCATCAGCTTTTCAAGTTTTTCTAAAGAGTTAAAAGTCTGTTCATATTCATGAAACATTTCAGACTGAATGATGCCAAATAGATAAGCATATTTTTCTTGATGATAAAGGTATCCCAGGTGTTTATAATTTCTATCTTCAAGCAATTCAGTAATTAAATTCTTGAAATGAGTAAGGTTAGAGGAGGCTTCAAATTACTCATTGAAGAAATAATCCATCAGGATAGAATTAAAAAAATATTTTAAATTCTAATACGATTTTTTGGTTGACAACAGTAAGAATATCTGATAACGTGAATGTGAAAAGGCTTTCGTTTTTAGAGGTTAAAAAACTTATGGAACTTGTATTACCAAATAATTATGTTGCCCTTGATGAAGAAGAGATGATGTATCTTGATGGGGGTTGGTCCAAATATACGGCGATTTCAAATATAAAAGCTTTATTAGGGGTACCTGCGGTTGCATTTGCAGCAAGAGCATTGTGGAATTTTATGACAAGTAACAATGCAGCTACTTGGGATTACATTCAAACAACCGCTAGAATGGCATGGGCAGGAGTAAAAATGTTTTGGATGCTTCCTGCTTATGCAAAATTGGCAGGCGTAGCTGCTGGAGCAGCATTTATCTATGCGATAGGAACTTGGAGTTTATTTGGATAATGGATGAGATAAAAAAGAGTTTAAAGAACTGAAATTATATCAAAAGATAATAATCATTGTGATTACTTTAGGCTTAGGATATGCTTTAGGAGTTTTGGAGCTCTATAAATGATAGGATTATGTTACACAGCTTTCATTATTTTATTTACCTATTTTTGGCATCTGAACTATTATTTTAGTTTTTTAATGCTAGCTACTGGATTATTAATCTATAGAAATAGCCTTGGTTTAAAATCGAGAGTTTTCGGTTATGTGTTTTTATTTCAAAGGAAAATAGAAAGAATCGATATCATAAATTTACTGTCATGCTTTCTTTTTCTCGTTTTCTATTTTGGAAAGGAATTAGAAAATTTATCTCTTGAAGTTGTAATTAGTCTCATACCTATCTATATCTTTCTTTATTACTGGTTATTTGAGGGATTGCCAATTAAAATAAAAAAATCTTAATGATAACCCTCAAATTAAACATTAGAAGGTATAGTAGATAATGTGATAGAGATAATGTTGTGCCTAGAGTAACCTTGGCAAATAAAGAACACCACAAATTCTGGAGATCAATTATGTTTGTTCCAAGTGAGATGAATATCCCCATGTTATCGCTTCTTTTATTGCTGTTTGTAGTAGTTGGTCTACTCTTTCTTCTAAATAAATGGATGATTGTTAGATATAAAAATCAAAAAATAACGATAGGTCATGATTTAAATATCGTCTTTCAAGTATTTGGTGAAAGAGAAAATGCAGATGAAGTTCAGCTAGTGATTTCTAAAACATTTTGGTACCGTCCGTTAACAAATACAATAGGGGTGATAAATTTAAAAAGCAAGATGCTGCTTGATGCACTGGCTTTTCTACATGAGCTTTATCATCATAAAGATCGAAATAGGGTAATAAAGATACAGACTTTAGTCTCGCTCTATACTTATGTTGTTTCAAGCATTTTGAAATTCATTGCACTCTTTTATATCTGGTCTGGTAAAACAAGTATCATTCTATCAAACGTATTAATACTAGATATGCTGATGTTATTTGTCTGCTTATTACTAACACTGGTGATAGAAAGTTATGCTTCGCGTGAGGCGGTTTTATTTCTGGAAAAGAACCAGTATGTAAAAAACAATCAATTCATCAAACGGGTTTCAAATCGTGCATTATTCTCTTATTTCTTTCAGTTTGTTTTATATATCATTATATCTGCCTTGCTCTTTTACATGATTGTATGACAGGAAACCCTATTGTAGTATTTGACAATTCACATGAATAATAGATAGGAGAAGTAGTATGAAAGACTTTATGAAAGGAGTAGGGAGCATTTCCTTGCTACATTACATCATTTATTCACTTGTCTGTTTTTCACCTGTCATTCATGTTTTATTTATACACCATCCGCTAGATTTAAAAACGATGATTATGATAGGTTTAGGTATCTTGGGATTTTCTTTCTTAACCTTTGGAAAAATAGTCAAGATTATCTCTAATAAAAACAACAGATAGTCTGTCACCTCTGCAATAAACCGTGGCTCGTTTCATTGCAGAGGTGCTTTTTGTCATATAGGAGTGGATTATGGAATCTGGCAGTCACGTCGCGAAGGTTTTTACTAGGAGATGTATACTGTTGACTGCAATAGGCATGATAGATGAATGAAAAGTTTAGGAAAATTTTTTGTAGCTATTTTAAGCGAATATTGAACGATATAGATATATAACTGTCAAGCGATAATTCTAAAAAGAATTAGAAAGTTTATCTTTTGCGGTTGTAATTAGTCTCATATCTATTTATGCCTTTCTTTATCATCGATTTTTCCCTTAATTTCCGAACATTATTTTGAAAAAGTGAGTATTTTTTAAAATAAAAGCAATCATTGTGTTATAATTTCATTGGAAACGTCAAGAAAGACGTAGCGATGCTGATAGGCATAGGTAGGTCAAATGATATAAATGATGAGGAAAAAACTATGCTTAATGATTTTCAAGTTTTTGATTATGAAGATATTCAATTGATTCCAGCAAAGTGTATCGTTCAAAGCCGTTCAGAGGCAGATACAAGGGTGACTTTTGGTAAACATACCTTTCGTATGCCGGTTGTACCATCTAATATGCAGACGATTATCGACGAAGATGTAGCAGAAGAATTGGCTAAAGGTGGTTATTTCTATATTATGCATCGCTTTGATGAAGCAGGACGAAAGCCATTTATTAAACGGATGCACGATAAAGGTTTGATCGCTTCTATATCGGTAGGGGTAAAGGAATACGAATATGACTTTATCACTAGTTTGAAGGATGATGCGCCTGAGTATATTACAATTGATATAGCGCATGGACATTCCGATAGTGTTATTCGGATGATCCGACATATCAAGAAAGAGCTACATGACACTTTTGTCATTGCTGGGAATGTTGGTACACCTGAAGCGGTTCGTGAGCTGGAAAATGCTGGGGCAGATGCGACAAAAGTGGGGATTGGACCAGGTAAGGTTTGTATCACTAAAGTGAAGACTGGTTTTGGTACAGGTGGCTGGCAATTATCAGCACTTCGCTGGTGTTCAAAAGTTGCCCGCAAACCGATTATTGCTGACGGTGGTATTCGAACACATGGTGACATTGCGAAATCTATCCGTTTTGGAGCTAGCATGGTAATGATTGGATCGCTGTTCGCAGGTCATATAGAAAGTCCGGGAGAAACCATTGAAATAGATGGAGATAAATTCAAGGAGTATTACGGTTCTGCATCTGAATACCAGAAAGGAGCCTACAAAAATGTAGAAGGTAAGAAAATTCTATTGCCAGCTAAAGGTCATTTACAAGATACTTTAACTGAGATGGAGCAGGATTTACAAAGTTCGATTTCCTATGCTGGTGGTCGCGACTTGCACAGTCTGACACGAGTAGACTATGTTATTGTTAAAAATTCTATTTGGAACGGCGATGCGCATTAATGATTCATAAATATAGAACGTGTAATAATCTTGCTAATAGGCGGTGCAAGATTTCTACAAAATACCAAACACCTAGCAATAAGTGTGTCTAATAGTTACTTGTTACTATTGAGTAGTAGCTTGCTTGTCTAAAATCAAAGGACTTGTTTAGTGAGAGCAAGTTCTTTGATTTATTAAAAAGGAGTTATAATGAAAAAATTAGAAGAACGAATCCTTCGAGATGGCAATGTTTTAGGAGAGAATATTCTGAAAGTAGATTCTTTCTTAACCCATCAAGTTGATTTTTCTCTGATGAAAGAGATTGGCCAAGTGTTTGCAGAAAAGTTTTGCAACGCTGGCATTACTAAGGTTGTAACAATTGAGGCTTCTGGTATTGCGCCTGCTATCTATGTCGCAGATTCTTTGAATGTCCCCATGATATTTGCTAAAAAATCAAAAAATATCACGATGACCGAGGGAATTTTAACAGCAGAAGTGTATTCCTTTACAAAGCAAGTGACCTCCACCGTTTCGATTGCTGAAAAGTTTCTTGATGCTAGTGATAAAGTTTTGATTATTGATGATTTCTTAGCTAATGGTCAAGCTGCCAAAGGATTAGTTGAGATTATTCAACAAGCAGGAGCGCAGGTTGAGGCGATTGGGATTGTCATAGAGAAGTCTTTCCAAGACGGCCGTAACCTACTGGAAGAAGCAGGCCAAAAAGTTGTCTCCTTAGCACGAATTGAAAAATTTGTGGATGGGAAAGTTGTGTTTGGAAAGGCAGATGCTTAAGATGGATTATAAAGAAGAAAAACACTCGCAAGCCGCTATTTTAGGCTTACAGCACTTACTGGCTATGTATTCAGGTTCGATTTTAGTGCCGATTATGATTGCTAGTGCATTGGGGTATTCTGCTGAACAGTTGACCTATCTGATTTCGACAGATATTTTTATGTGCGGGATTGCTACTTTTTTACAGTTACAATTGAATAAATATTTTGGTATAGGATTACCAATAGTTTTAGGTGTGGCTTTCCAATCAGTTGCTCCCCTTATTATGATTGGGCAAAATCATGGAAGTGGAGCTATGTTTGGCGCATTGATTGTTTCTGGGATCTATGTGATTCTCATTTCTGGAATTTTCTCAAAGATTGCGAACCTTTTTCCAGCAGTTGTGACCGGATCGGTGATTACGACGATCGGCTTGACTTTAATACCAGTAGCCATCGGTAATATGGGAAATAACGTTGAAAAACCAACTGCACAAAGTTTGCTTTTAGCTACTGTGACAGTTTTAATCATTCTAATGATTAATATTTTTACCAAGGGCTTTATCAAATCGATAGCCATCTTGATTGGCTTAGTTGTTGGTACTATTATTGCTGGAGCTATGGGATTGGTTGATTTGACTCCAGTTTTTCAAGCTCCGATTGTTCATATTCCGACACCTTTTTACTTTGGTATACCAAAATTTGAACTATCCTCCATTGTTATGATGTGTATTATTGCGACTGTTTCAATGGTTGAGTCAACAGGTGTTTATCTTGCTTTATCCGATATTACAAAAGATAAAATTGATCAAATACGTCTGCGAAATGGCTATCGTGCGGAAGGGCTGGCTGTATTGCTTGGTGGATTTTTTAATACATTTCCTTATACTGGATTTTCTCAGAATGTTGGTTTGGTCAAATTATCCGGTATCAAAACACGCTTACCCATATATTATGCAGCAGGTTTTCTAATTCTCTTAGGACTATTACCTAAGTTTGGCGCATTAGCACAGATTATCCCTGCACCAGTTCTTGGTGGTGCAATGCTTGTCATGTTTGGATTTGTATCACTTCAGGGCATGCAGATATTAGCACGTGTGGATTTTGAACACCATGAGCATAATTTCTTAATCGCAGCAGTCTCTATTTCCGCAGGAGTAGGTCTGAATGGAAGTACTCTTTTTAACAGCCTTCCAACCAGCTTACAAATGTTCTTCTCAAATGGTATTGTTATGGCTAGTATGATTGCGATTATCTTAAACATTATTTTAAATCGAAAAAATAAATAAAAAAAGCTGGCTTTAACTGTCTCAAATAATTAGATTTCTTGTCTAATATTTGGGATCAGTATAGCCAAGCTCTTTTTACTATTTCCAAAAATGCAACAAGCAGTTTGACAAGGAAATAATGACGCACACTATTTGGTACGCATTTCACCTTGAGGATAATATGTTCCTTCTGGCATGTCGTTGATGATAACATGAACAGCTGACAAAGGAGCACCAGTATTTCTGACAACAGCCTCTGTCACTTCTTTTGCTAGAGCTTTCTTTTGCTCTAAAGTACGCCCTTCAAATAAATCAATTCGAACAAATGGCATATTATATCTCCTTTCTTTTGTTAATAGTATTTTATCACAAATAAGGTTTTATTGCTTGGTCAATTATGGTACAATGGAGTATAGTAATTTTGAGATATGAAAGAAGAAATAGATAAAATATGGCTCAATTATATTATAAATATGGCACTATGAATTCGGGTAAAACAATTGAGATTTTAAAAGTAGCTCATAACTACGAGGAGCAAGGAAAAAGTGTAGTCATTATGACTAGTGCGATTGACACTCGAGATGGTGTGGGGTATGTATCAAGTCGGATTGGTATGAGACGCCAGGCGATGGCAATTGAAGAAGATACAGATATTTTGGGTTATATTAAAAATTTACCAGAAAAACCTTTTTGCATTTTAATTGATGAGGCCCAATTTTTGAAACGCCATCATGTTTATGACTTAGCGAGAGTTGTAGATGAGCTGGATGTTCCAGTTATGGCTTTTGGACTTAAAAATGATTTTCGCAACGAGCTTTTTGAAGGATCTAAACACCTTCTTCTTTTGGCAGATAAACTTGACGAAATCAAAACGATTTGTCAATTTTGCTCTAAAAAGGCTACTATGGTTTTGCGAACGGATCATGGACACCCCATATATGACGGAGAACAGATTCAAATCGGTGGCAATGAAACATATATTCCAGTTTGCCGGAAGCATTATTTCAATCCCCCTATTCATTAAAAGGAAAGTACAAGGAGAAGTTAAGAAAAATGAATATTTATGATCAACTACAAGCGGTAGAAGATCGCTATGAAGAACTTGGTGAGCTTTTGAGTGACCCAGATGTAGTTAGTGATACTAAGCGCTTTATGGAGCTTTCTAAGGAAGAAGCCAGCACCCGTGATACGGTGACGGCTTATCGGGAATATAAAAAAGTCCTTCAAAATATCATAGACGCTGAAGAAATGATTAAGGATGCTTCTGGTGATGCTGACTTGGAAGAAATGGCTAAGCAAGAGTTGAAAGATGCCAAGGCTGAAAAAGAAGAATATGAGGAAAAACTGAAAATCCTTCTTTTACCGAAAGATCCAAATGATGACAAGAATATTATCCTTGAAATCCGTGGTGCAGCGGGAGGAGATGAGGCTCAGTTGTTTGCTGGAGATCTCTTACAGATGTATCAAAAATATGCCGAAAGCCAAGGATGGCGTTTTGAAGTTATGGAAGCTTCTTATAATGGTGTAGGTGGCATCAAAGAAGTGGTCGCAATGGTATCTGGCCAGTCGGTCTACTCAAAGCTTAAGTATGAATCTGGTGCTCATCGTGTACAACGGGTTCCTGTAACCGAAAGT
Source organism: Streptococcus sp. oral taxon 056 str. F0418 (assembly GCF_000220065.1). Lineage (GTDB taxonomy): Bacteria > Bacillota > Bacilli > Lactobacillales > Streptococcaceae > Streptococcus. The sequence goes on from NZ_AFQU01000001.1 coordinate 105,716, forward strand.
CAAGGTCGTGTTCATACCTCAACAGCAACAGTCTTGGTTATGCCAGAAATCGAAGAAGTGGAATACGATATTGATCCTAAAGATCTTCGTGTTGACATCTACCACGCCTCAGGAGCTGGTGGACAGAACGTCAATAAGGTTGCGACTGCTGTTCGTATCGTTCACTTACCAACCAATATCAAAGTTGAGATGCAGGAAGAACGTACTCAACAGAAAAACCGCGAAAAAGCAATGAAAATCATCCGAGCTCGTGTAGCAGATCATTTTGCTCAAATCGCTCAAGATGAGCAGGATGCGGAGCGCAAATCTACTATTGGTACTGGTGATCGATCTGAGCGGATTCGCACCTATAATTTTCCGCAAAACAGGGTAACCGATCACCGCATCGGATTGACCTTGCAAAAGCTGGACACGATCTTATCTGGTAAGCTGGATGAAGTTGTTGATGCTTTGGTTCTCTATGACCAAACGCAAAAACTAGAAGAGCTCAATAAATAATGATATTTGCTCAATATTTGAATCAGTTAGAGCAAGAGTTAGAAGCAGTCGGTGAAGAAGCAGAAAGCCTGTCTTTCGTTTATCGGGCTCTCCATAAGCTTTCCTTCACAGACTTTGTTCTTAAGCTTCGGACAGAAGTTAGCCAGGAAGACCGTGAGGAGCTAAAAGCAATTCAAGAGCAGCTGCTTGCTCACAAGCCTGCCCAGTATATCATTGGGAGCAGTGACTTTCACGGTCTGAATCTCAAAGTTGATGAGCGAGTGTTGATTCCAAGACCTGAGACGGAAGAGCTGGTGGAGCTGATTTTGTCAGAAAATCCCGAAAGTTCTATGTCTGTCTTGGATATTGGGACTGGTAGCGGAGCCATTGCTCTTGCTCTGGCAAACAGCCGTCCAGACTGGCAGATTACTGCTTCTGATCTGTCAAGTGATGCTCTTGCTTTGGCAAGAGAAAATGCTCAGTCATGCGGACTTAGCCTCACTTTTGTCCAATCTGATTGTTTGGAAGCAATTAGCGGGAGATTTGACATCATCGTCTCCAACCCGCCCTATATTTCAGAAGCAGATAAGGTCGAAGTTGGACTTAACGTCTTAACCTCAGAACCTCATATGGCTCTCTTTGCGGAGGAAGATGGCTATGCCGTCTATCGGAAAATAGCAGAGCAGGCAGGGGATTATCTCACAGAAAAAGGAAAAATCTATCTGGAAATTGGTTACAAGCAAGGAGATGGCATTAGGGAGTTGCTGAAAAAAAACTTTCCTAAAAAACGAATCCGAGTCTTGAAAGATCAATTTGGCAAAGATAGAATGGTGGTAGTGGATAATGGATAAGATAGAGAAGACTCTTGAAGCAGGAGGAGCAGTTGTCTTGCCGACAGAAACAGTATATGGGCTTTTTGCTCAGGCTTTGAATCAAGAGGCGGTTGAGCGAGTCTACGAATTAAAACGAAGACCCCGTGACAAGGCTCTTAATCTCAATGTGGCTAGTTTAGAAGAGATTTATGCTTTTTCCAAGAACCAACCCAGTTATCTTGAGCAACTCTATCAAGCCTTTTTGCCTGGGCCACTAACTATTATCCTCCAGGGCAATGATCGAGTGCCTGCCTGGATAAACTCAGGTATGGAAACCGTGGGCTTTCGGATTCCTAATCATCCAGTTACCCTGGACTTGATTCAAAAGTATGGCCCCTTGATTGGTCCATCCGCCAATCTTTCTGGAAAAGCCAGTGGAACTTCTTTCCAGCAGATTATGATGGATTTTCAAGAGCATGTCTCGGGAGTAGAAGATGACGCCGCTTTGACAGGTCAGGATTCAACTATCCTGGACTTATCTGGAAAAAAGGCTCTTATTTTACGCCAAGGGGCAATCACTCGCGAGGATATTCTCGCCCAAGTAAATGATATAAAATTTTAACTTTTAGGACCTAAGGTCCTATTTTCGCAAAAAGAAGGGAGACACCTTATGATTTTTGACCAAGAAGACTACAAAGCATTTGACCCAGAGATTTGGGAAGCAGTTGCTAAAGAAGAAGAACGTCAGCAACATAATATTGAGCTGATTGCTTCAGAAAATGTCGTTTCTAAAGCTGTTATGGCTGCTCAAGGTTCTATTTTGACTAATAAATATGCTGAAGGTTACCCAGGTCGCCGTTACTATGGTGGGACTAATGTAGTGGATGTGATTGAGAGTCTAGCGATTGAGCGCGCCAAGGAAATCTTTGGTGCTAAATTTGCCAATGTGCAACCTCACTCAGGTAGTCAGGCTAATTGCGCAGCTTATATGGCTTTGATTGAGCCAGGTGATACAGTTATGGGCATGGATTTGTCTGCGGGCGGCCACTTGACTCATGGTGCTTCAGTCAGCTTCTCTGGTCAAACCTATAATTTTGTATCCTATAGTGTTGATCCAGAAACAGAATTGCTGGACTTTGATGCCATTCTCAAACAAGCCAAAGAGGTTCAGCCTAAGCTGATTGTGGCGGGAGCTTCAGCTTACTCTCATATCATTGACTTCTCAAAATTCCGTGAAATCGCTGATGCGGTAGGGGCTAAGCTCATGGTTGATATGGCTCACATCGCTGGCTTGGTCGCTGCAGGTCTCCATCCAAGCCCTGTGCCTTATGCGGATATCACAACTACGACGACCCACAAGACCTTGCGCGGACCTCGCGGCGGTTTGATTTTGACCAATGATGAAGACTTGGCTAAGAAGATCAACTCAGCTATCTTCCCAGGCATTCAGGGTGGACCGTTGGAGCATGTTATTGCAGCCAAAGCGGTTGCCTTTAAAGAAGTGCTTGACCCAGCTTTCAAGGTTTATGCACAGCAGATTTTGGATAATGCTCAAGCTATGGCCCAAGTCTTCCGTCAACATGACAAGTTCCGTGTGATTTCTGACGGCACCGAAAATCACCTTTTCTTAGTGGATGTCACTAAGGTTGTAGAAAATGGAAAAGTCGCTCAAAATCTCTTGGATGAAGTCAATATTACCCTTAATAAAAACTCCATCCCTTACGAGGCTTTGTCACCGTTTAAGACTAGTGGAATTCGTATCGGTACAGCAGCTATTGCAGCTAGAGGCTTTGGTGTAACAGAAAGTATCAAGGTAGCAGAGCTTATTATCAAGGCGCTGGAAAACGCTGAAAACGAAGCGGTGCTGAATCAGGTGCGGGCTGAAGTTCGGGAACTGACGGATGCTTTTCCACTCTATGAGGGCTTGAACTAAGATGGATATTTACGTAAAAAAAGCGATTATTCATCAATTCAGTCCAGCTGACACCGAACTGCTGTTGGCGGATAAATTACTCAACATCACTCCCAAGATTGAAGAATACCTGCGCAAGAAAATCGAGCGAGTCTATTCTGACGATGCTAAAACAGGTGTTTTCGATCCTGAAAACGTCTTTTTAGCCCAGCTTTCAGACGACCTACTGGAAACGTCAGTGACAATTGCCAAGCTCTGGCAGGAGGAGTTTTCAGTCAGTGAAAATCAGAAAACCAATGATCTGATTTTTGTTCAGTTTGACAAAGAAGGTGTGGAGCACTTTGCTTTTCTGCGGATTGCTCTGCGGGAAACTCTTACCCACTTGGGCGGCGAGGTGGACAATCCTATCAAGCTGACCCAGAACAATCTACCTGGCTTTGGTACAGGCGCAGACGAGGCTTTGGTCATCAATCTCAAATCTCGCAAGTACCATCTGATTGAAAAACGCATCAAGTACAATGGCACATTTCTCAATTATATGTCTGACAATCTCTTGCAAGTAAACCCGACAATCTCAGCTAAGAAATCAATCAAAGCGCTTGAGAAGACTGCTCAAAAAGTTGCCGAAAGCTTTAATAAAGACGATTTTCAGTTCCAGTCCAAGGTCAAATCCAGTATTTTCAAAAATCTGGAAGAAAATGATGAATTATCTCCTGAGAAGTTAGCTGATGATCTTTTTGACAACAATCTAACTGCCCGACTTACCTTTATCGACCAAGTCAAGGAGACTATTCCTGAGCCAGTCAAGTTTGATGAGATTGATAGTAGCCGTCAGAAGAAAAAGTTTGAAAATCAGAAACTCTCCCTTTCAAACGGAATTGAGCTCATCGTTCCTAATAATATCTATCAGGACGCAGAGTCGGTAGAATTTATCCAGAACGACAACGGGACCTATTCTATTTTGATTAAGAACATCGAGGATATCCAAAATAAATAATGTTTAAATTTCTAAGAAGACTGATTTTAGTCCTTTTCGTGCTCTTTGCTGGCTATAAGATTTATCAGGTTCATCATGATGTCAAGCAGGTCATGAAGTATCAGACTTTGGTCAGAGAAGTGCTGGACGAGCAGGACACTGCGGCCAATGAAGAATTAGTACTGGCCATGATTTATACAGAAACCAAGGGAAAAAATTCTGATGTCATGCAGTCTAGTGAAAGTGCAACCGGTCAGACCGATGTCATCACGGACAATAAAGAAAGTATTCGCCAGGGCGTCCAGACCTTATCTGATAACCTAGAGTTAGCCAGCGAGAAAAAAGTGGATGTTTGGACAGCAGTACAAGCCTATAATTTTGGACAAGCCTATATCGACTACGTAGCTAAAAACGGCGGTGAAAATACGCTGGAGCTGGCTAAGAAATATTCAAAAGATGTGGTAGCGCCAAGTTTAGGAAATGTAACTGGCAAGACCTATGTCTATCTCAGTCCTATTTCTCTCTTTCGTGGCAGTAAATTATACATTAACGGAGGTAATTTTTACTATTCAAGATTGGTCAGACTAAACATGTATATTATGAGAGTTATGAATTGGTTTTAATTTTTTGATACTAGCTTAAAAATTTGATGATCTAATTTTTAAGCTTTTTATTTATAATTTTCTTGTCCTTAATAACTAGCCGATTATAAATTGTCAAGCTATATATAGCCATTTAAAGCAGAATATTGTATAATAAGAATGTTATATATAAAAATATTGTAATTAAATGATTATCTAGGAGAATTTTTAAATGGGAAAAGATTTATTTAATCCTCACCTGCGTAAGTTTTCGATAAGAAAATTAAGCATTGGCGTATGTTCTGTGCTTTTGTCTACTTTGCTTCTTTTAGGAGCAACTTCACAAGTTAATGCTGATGAAACTACTGCAGTTAGTATTCAAAACACATCTAATCAAACAAATTCAACAGAAACATCAGTAAGTTCTAATGAAGCTGTAACTTCAACTTCTGAACAGGCACCGAAAACAGAAAGTGCAGTCCCTGCTACAGAGACAGAAAAATCTCAAACTGCTGAAAATTCTGTTCAAAAAGCCTCAGAATCAGAGAAAGTTGAGAAAACTACCGATCCTACAGAAACGAAGACTGCTGAGGAGTCACAAGCAACGACTGTTTCAAAAGAGAGTACTAGTCCAGCTGTAGTTGTAGCGAATTCAGTAGCAACCAAAGAATCAGTCCAGCCTAGTCGTTCGCGCCGTGTGAGACGTGATGCTACATCAGGTGGACAAACGAATAACGGAATCGGTATTGGTTCTGCAGGGGCTGATGATGCAACTTCTACACCACGTGTGCCTAAGCCAAGTTTGGATGAGTCTATTAAGAAAGACAGCGTCCAGTTAGCTCGACAAATTTCTTGGTTGGATTTCTCAGATAGAGCAGGTTGGGAAAACTTGGATCGAAATGGTGGGCTTAAGGTAGGGACTACCTTCAAAAAAGAAATTTCACCAGGCTATGAAGTGACTCTGACAGTCACAGAACTTAAACCTTTTAACTCAACTGAAATTTATAAAAAGCGGGTTGAAGGTACGCCGTCAGAAAATACCTATAACCCAAATGCAGAGAATGGCTATCTCAAGTCAGCTGCAAAATATGGGAAAACACCTCCTGCGGTGATAGGTTCTGCTCAGAATCAATGGACAAGTATCCGTGATCAAGGTTTTGATACTCAGAATCGAAAAACTCAGCTTGTTTACCCAGAAAATTCAACTAACTGGGGAGTTAAATTCAAGATTGAAGCTACCTATCTTGGTAAGCGTGTAGCACCAACTGTAGTTATGGCTGATGGTGAAGATGCAAACCCAGGTGAATTTGCCATGTTTACCACAAATGGAACAGGATGGGAATACCTTGGTGAATGGAAAAAAATAGCGCCGCCAAAGAAGCCTATACCGTAATCACTAAAAAGATGCTGGATGAGGAGAATAAAAAAACTCCCGGCGGTCTTGTCATTTTAAGAGATAAAAGTGTCGATTGGGAAAAGTATCTGAGTCCAGATACAGTAACAGGTGGTCTAGGTAGTCAAGTCTTTGGACCTAACCTGTCTCACTTACGTACAGTGCCTGTAGTAATGACACGTGGAGCTTCTGAAGTCGGTTTCTATGTAGCATCATCAGGTCAACAAGCAATGATGATGGGATTTTTGGTAGTAGATGGTAGTGATGCACCTGAAAGTTATGGCAAAGCTTTCCATACTATTTCTGCTCGTGATTCAGTGACCAATGCAACTATTAAACAACCTTATTTAGGAACAACTGCAGCGGATATTGATGTTGAATCAGCAAATGATTGGGTAACCGATGATCGCAAAGAAATCGCGGACGAAGGTGCGACTCAATTATTGGCTGACGACCAATTAACTAACTCCAACGATCTTTTGAACTTGGATAAGGCTAAGGACGGAAGCTATACGATCAAAGTTAAGGCTAGTCCAAACGGGAATCCGAAAGCACATATTAAGGCTTGGGTTGATTTCAACCAGAATGGTATTTTCGAAGAGAACGAAGCTAGTGATGTCAAGACCATTACTGCTGCAGGCGACCACACTCTGACTTTTAAGGCCAACCCGACGATTAGTGGAGGACAGGTTGATAAGTTGGGCATGCGTTTTCGTATTGCTACTAATGAAGGAGATATTGAGAAACCGACAGGAATAGCCTTTAGTGGTGAAGTAGAAGATATGCGTTTGCTACGCATTCATCCTCCAAAAGGAGAAAAGAAAACCACAGATGGTTTTACTGGAGAGACTCAAACTGCTAATCTTCACTTCACACCGAAGGGAACTGACCGATCTGATCATACCTCTAATACAACCATGAGCTCCCAAGCTCCTCAAGTTCTGGATAATCAAGGAAATGTTCTTCCATCAGCCGATGGAACAAGCTATATTCGCCCTGAAGGTGTCTATGTGGTGACAACTAATGGTAATGATGTCAAAGTATCCTTTACACCAAATACCGCTTTTTCTGGAACTGCAGAGGGAATTAACATCCGCTGGAAGGATAGTAATGGAAGCTCTACTAATTGGCAATCAACTAATGCTCAAGATCCAAATAAGAATGATGTTTTGAGCAATATGGATGGCCGTTATATTCCAACTGTTCGTAAGATACCTAGCTATGATTCTAATGGTCTTCAAGGTCTGGAACAAAGCAAAAATCTCATTTTCAACGATGATGATTCAAATGTGACTCCTGTATCTCCGGATGCAACTCGTCCAGCGACCTTTGTGGATGCAAGCGGTCAACCAGTAACAAATAACACAGTTCCTGCTCGGTCCAACGGTCAGCAAGTCGGAACATATGAACTAGAACCTAATACTGGGAAAGTAATCTTCAAACCTAACAAAAACTTCTATGGGACACCAGATCCAATTGTAGTTCAAGTTAGTGATACTGATGGAAAAGCACACCGTGCTCGTTACCAACCAACAGTAACAAAAGTCACTCCAACCAGCACAAACGCCGAGTCAACAGGTCTTCAAGGACAGCCACAGAGTGGTAAACCAACCTTCACCCCAGGTGATCAGGCTGTTCCAATTGATTTGGATACACCAATGACCTTTGAAAATGGACAAGCTACGAAGACAGTCCAAGGAGTAGGTGAATATAAGATCAATTCTGATGGAACTATTACCTTTACCCCTGAGAAACAATTTGTAGGTACACCAGATCCAGTAACGGTGAAACGTGTTGATAAGAACGGTACAGAAGTAACAGCAACTTATAAACCTACGGTAACTAAGGTAACACCGACAGGAACAGGAAACAAAACATCAGGCCTTCAAGGTCAAGTCCAAACAGGTAAAGTAAACTTTACTCCAGGACATGCATCTGTTCCATTCCCAGCAGGTTCGACTCCATTGTTCGATAATGGTACTACTGTTAAAGAAGTACCAAATGTTGGTAAATTTGAAGTGGATGCCGATGGCAATGTAACCTTCACACCAAACAAACAGTTCAAAGGCGAAACACCAGAACTTGAATTAACTCGCGTGGATGCCAACGGTACACCAGTTACAGTTAAGTACCAAGCAGTCGTTAGAGAAGTAGTTCCGACAGGAACAGATACATCGACAACTGGTAAGCAAGGTCAAGTTCAAACAGGAACTCCAACCTTTACAGAGGGTCATTCAGCAGTACCAATGGATAATGATACTCCAGCTACTTTTGATGATGGTACAAGAAGAAAAGTAGTTCCCCAAGTAGGAACCTTTGAAGTGGCATCAGACGGTACAGTGACTTTCACTCCTGAGAAACAATTTGTAGGTACACCTGATGCAGTCACTGTTAAACGCTACGATAAGAACGGAACCCCAGTTACAGCGAAGTACACAGTGAAGGTTGAGAAAGTCACTCCAACTAGCACAAACGCTGAGTCGACAGGCCTTCAAGGACAGCCACAGAGTGGTAAACCAACCTTCACTCCAGGTGATCAGGCAGTTCCAATTGATTTGGATGTACCAATGACCTTTGAAAATGGACAAGCTACGAAGACAGTCCAAGGAGTAGGTGAATATAAGATCAATTCTGATGGAACTATTACCTTTACCCCTGAGAAACAATTTGTAGGTACACCAGATCCAGTAACGGTGAAACGTGTAGATAAGAATGGTACAGAAGTAACAGCAACTTATAAACCAACAGTAACCAAGGTAACACCGACAGGAACAGGTGTGACAAGTACTGGACCACAAGGTGTTGCACAAACAGGCAAACCAAGCTTTGAGGGTGGAGATGCTCTTGTGCCAATCGATGAAAGTATTGATCCGGTCTTTGATGATGGTACTAAAACGAAGATTATACCAAATCAAGGTACATATACGATTTCTTCAGATGGTACTGTAACCTTCACACCTGAGAAACAATTTGTAGGTACGCCTACTCCAGTAACAGTAAAACGTGTTGATAAAAATGGTACAGAAGTAACGGCGACTTATACACCTAGCTTTACCAAAGTCACTCCAACCAGCACAAACGCTGAGTCAACAGGTCTTCAAGGACAGCCACAAAGTGGTAAGCCAACCTTCACCCCAGGTGATCAGGCTGTTCCAATTGATTTGGATGCACCAATGACCTTTGAAAACGGACAAGCTACGAAGACAGTCCAAGGAGTAGGGGAATACAAGATCAATTCTGATGGAACTATTACCTTTACTCCTGAGAAGCAATTTGTAGGCACACCAGATCCAGTAACGGTGAAACGTGTTGATAAGAATGGTACAGAAGTAACGGCGACTTATAAACCTACGGTAACTAAGGTAACACCGACAGGAACAGGAAACAAAACATCAGGCCTTCAAGGTCAGGTCCAAACAGGTAAAGTAAGCTTCACTCCAGGACATGCCTCTGTTCCATTCCCAGCAGGTTCGACTCCATTGTTCGACAATGGTACTACTGTTAAAGAAGTACCAAATGTTGGTAAATTTGAAGTGGATGCCGATGGCAATGTAACCTTCACACCAAACAAACAGTTCAAAGGCGAAACACCAGAACTTGAATTAACTCGCGTGGATGCCAACGGTACACCAGTTACAGTTAAGTACCAAGCAGTCGTTAGAGAAGTCGTTCCAACAGGAATAGATACATCGACAACAGGTAAGCAAGGTCAAGTCCAAACAGGAACTCCAACCTTTACAGAGGGCCATTCAGCAGTACCAATGGATAATGATACTCCAGCTACTTTTGATGATGGTACAAGAAGAAAAGTAGTTCCCCAAGTAGGAACCTTTGAAGTGGCATCAGACGGCACAGTGACCTTCACCCCTGAGAAACAGTTTGTAGGTACACCTGATGCAGTCACAGTCAAACGCTACGATAAAAATGGAACCCCAGTTACAGCGAAGTACACAGTGAAGGTTGAGAAAGTTACTCCAACCAGCACAAACGCTGAGTCAACAGGTCTTCAAGGACAGCCACAAAGTGGTAAGCCAAACTTCACCCCAGGCGATCAGGCTGTTCCAATTGATTTGGATACACCAATGACCTTTGAAAATGGACAAGCTACGAAGACAGTCCAAGGAGTAGGTGAATACAAGATCAATTCTGATGGAACTATTACCTTTACTCCTGAGAAACAGTTTGTAGGCACACCAGATCCAGTAACGGTGAAACGTGTTGATAAGAACGGTACAGAAGTAACAGCGACTTATAAACCTACGGTAACCAAGGTAACACCGACAGGAACAGATGCAACTTCTACAAATATTAAAGGTAAAGTTCAAACAGCTAAACCGATTTTTGAGGCTGGTAATCCACTTGTTCCGATTGATAGTTCTGTAAGACCGGTATTTGAAGACGGTACAACGGAAAAAACCATCCCAGGTGAAGGAACATATACTTTATCTGAAGATGGTACGGTAACCTTTACTCCGGATGCTAATTTTGTTGGTCAAGCTACAAGTGTAACTGTTGTTCGTAAAGATACTAATGGAACATCTGTTTCTGCAACATATACACCAACTGTTGTTGATACTTCAATTAGCCACGATCAATCATCAAGCGGTCGCAAAGGTGAAGCGCAAAATGGCAAACCAACCTTTGAAGGTTCAATTGATGAAACAGTTCCGCCGACTTTTGAAGATGGTACAACGACTAAAACTGTCCCTGGTCAAGGTACTTACACTATTGCACCTGATGGAACTGTCACTTTTACACCAGATACTAACTTTGTTGGTACTGCTACAGGTGTCATTATTAAACGTTTAGATATTTACGGCAATGAAGTTAAAGCGACTTATACACCGACTGTTCTTGGCGAAACAACGACAGAAAATGTTATCTCACAAGGAACAAGAGGTGAGCAACAAAGTGGTAAGCCAGTGTTTAATGGTGATGTAGACACTTCAGTGATTCCAACATTTGATGATGGCACAACAGAAAAAATTGTGGACGGAGAAGGGAAATATACAATTGCGATAGATGGCACCGTGACCTTTACTCCAGAAGCTCATTTTGTTGGAGAAGCTAGTGGCGTAACTGTAATCCGTAAAGATCGTAACGGCAATACCATTTCTGCGACTTATAAACCGAAAGTTGTAGATAGACTTGCGCCGGTTGTTCCTGTTGTTCCAGTTGATCCAGCAACACCAAGCAAGCCTAAAAAACCGACAAAACCACTTGATTATAATGAATCAATCAAGCCAACAATTTCGGATAAGACCAGAGAACATAAAGAGGAAATTTCATTTATCAATCCAAAAGATAAAAACGCAAAACTTCCAAATACAGGAAGCAAAAATAATGATTTACTAGGAGGACAACTCCTTGCAACCCTTGGAAGCTTACTTCTTTTATCTTTAGTTAAGAAAGATAAAAAAGAAGAATAGAAAATTTCTTTCTACAAAAAGAGTGTGTATACACTCTTTTTGTGTTTCACAAACTTTAGTCTCTTGTATCCATGTAAAATAGATGATATAATTTACTGCAGTATTATAGATAGAAAGAGAGTATGTATGAAAAAGAAATACTATATTTTGATAACCATGTTTCTAGTAATCATAGTAGGATTTGTATACAGTATATCTAAAAATGAAACACACCTGAATAGTGAAAAATATACTCAATCTACTATTCCGACTTTATTTTTTCATGGTTATGGTTCAAGTGCTAGGGCAGAAAAGCATATGACTGAAGCAGCTCGAAAAGCAGGAGTAACAAAAACAATTATTCAAGCCACAGTTAATAGGAATGGGCAGGTAGATTTGATTGGAAAAATTCCTAAAAATACTATAAATCCAATTATAAAAGTGCAATATGAAGACAATCGTAATCCAGACTATCAGCAAGATGCAGAATATGCTAAAAAGGTAGTAACAAAACTCCAGCAAATGTATGGTTTTCAAAAAATGAATATGGTAGGCCACTCTATGGGGAATATGTCAATTCTGTTTTATTTATTAGAGTATGGAAAAGATGAGACACTTCCTCAAATTCAGAAGCAAGTTCATATCGCAAATCATGTAAATGGGATTGAAGGAATGGATATGCCTGATGGGATGACAATAATGAATCTTGAAACCGGTCAACCAAATAAAATGAGCCAATCATATACAAAATTACTAGGCTTGCGTGAAATATTTCCACAAAATCAAGTAGATGTTTTAAATATATATGGAGATTACAAAAATCAGTCAGACGGCAGTGTTCTAAATAGCTCTTCCAAGACCTTGAAGTATTTATTGTTTGAAAATGCCAAATCATACCAAGAAAAGCAATTTACAGGAAAACTTGCTAAACATAGCTTGTTACACGAAAATCCTGAAGTTGATAAAGCATTGATAAATTTTCTTTGGGCAAAATAAAAAAGCAAAAAATCTGATCTACATCCTTTATAAGAAAAGCTTTGGCTTTATGTACTATTTTTATATGGCTGTTCTCTGAAGAATTTTATGGTAAAACTTAATGCAAGAAAGCAATATTGACGGTGGTTATAATTTAAACTACTTGTTCATATTGTTTAATAGATTTGCAGATACAAGCGTTTAAAAGGGCATTGAGTAATCTTATATTCAACCAGAATACGTTTTGGTGTATTTGCTAGATGATAGTCAAAAATCACAAACTTTAGATCTACTAGGTTTATCATTAAATATCGATACTAAGTCTATCAAAACAATGGCAACAGGCATTTTAAAAAAAGCTTATTTGGTAATTAAATCTTTCGATATTTTTATTGATAGCTTGATGTATAAAGTTGAATAGAGTATTTTTAGATTTATTTGCCTATAACTAAAAAACTCAGAAATTACTAATTTCTGAGTTTTTTTAAATTAAATCATTTTATTCCCACTCTATTGTTCGCTCAATAAATAAGGTTTGATATAAGCTAGAATATCGCTTTTTTGTTTATTAAGTTGACATGAAATTGTTAGAATTGATTTGTGTTGTTTGCAAATTGTTTGCAGACTTGCAAAAGAATGTGTAGAAAAAACACAATATTTTTTGTATAATAGTATCAGTAATTATTATAGGTGGTGATATAGTGAGATTAGCTGTTAGACTTGCAATAGAAACAAGAGATAGCATTGATGCTCTCAAAGAAGAAATTAAAGCAACTGGAGAATTTGACAATCTTCGTCTTACCAATGGTTTTGTCGTTAATCAAGCATACTTAGATTCTAAAAAAATTACTGCTGAACAAAACTGGGACAAAGTCTTAAAATTTGGCTCTCAAGTTGAAGAACGAAGTGCACCAAAAACTCGAACTGATTTGCAAGTAAATCAAACCACTATTGATGGTATTGCTGAATTGAAGAAGATTTTACCTCAATATACAGAAACAAGTTATGTAACTACTTCATTTGTTATTAGAATGATAGTGAGGGGTTCTCTTTTGGTACGCCGTGGAAAAATTTAGGCTTTTAGCCTATTTTTTTATTTTAAATTTATGTGTTGACAAAACACGACACTTTATTTTATAATAGCGACGTGAAGTAATCACGACACTTTAGAATAAACAAAGGAGGACTAACAATGATTAGACCAATTTTAAATGCAGAAGAAACAGTAGGTGGAGCAAAAATCCTTGTCAGCCAAAAACCCTATTTTCTTTATATAGATGAAAATGGAAAACGTAGAAAAACAGAAACAGTTGCTGGTTACTCGTATGAGTGCGTAGCTATTGAAAAACAGTTTGAACGCTTTAATGTAAAGATTGAGCACTCTAAACCTCTTTTCCAAGATTCAAAAGCCATTCCTCAGAATTGTTTAGTTGAATTTTTGAAACTAACAGGTAGTGTTTATGTTGCAGGAGATAATTACAAATATGTGGCTTGTTCTTTCAAAGCAGAAGGGATTGAGGTGGTAGATGATGAAAAATAGAAATTATAAAATGGTAAGTGCATTTACTAAGCCTCCTATTATTTTAAGGAAAAGAATTTTACAAATTATGACTTTTGGGCTGATTTTCGTTTTAATTGGGCAGTTTATAATGAAATCGGATTTTCTCATTATGACCTTGTTCTTGGCTACAATAGTTTTTCTATGCGTGGGATATGTCTTTTATAAATACAAAGCTAGTCTGGACTATAAAATCAAGCAATTTCTTGTTCATAATAGTCTATATAGTAGCGATATATCGGCAGAAGTTGGATATTTAGTTACTGATGAGCAAATTCTTATTCGCTTCAAAAAAAATGCTGACATATTCACTAATAAATCTAGTCAATTTGCAAATCACTTTCAAGCTATACTAGATTTACCTTTGCAGGACATTGTAAATAATAATACTTATTGTGAGTATATATTTGACCGTTTTCCTAATAATAGGTTAGATTTTTCTTCACGAGAAGTCCTAAATAACACTATTAAGTTAACAGAAAAAATTTCATGGGAGTTCTCCAAACCTTGTCATACTTTAATATGTGGTTCGACTAGTTCTGGCAAGACCTACCTTGTAAGTATGTTAATACTTGATTATTTAAGGATAAAAGGTAAAGGTGGAGGCTGTGATATATATGTATGTGACCCAAAATCGGCAGATTTAGCTATCATTTGTCGAAGAATTGACTTGAAGAAATATGGAAAGGTACAAAATCTTGCTGTATCAGATAATGAAATAGCACGACTACTAAGAGAAGTTAATGATGAAATGGAACGTAGGTATTCTGAATGGTTTAGTGATGACGAGCACTCTTTTGGCAAAACTTGGACAGATATTGACAATGCTAAACCTTTAGTGGTTATAATTGATGAATTTTCGGCTGTCCTATCTGTTGCTAATCCTAAAGTAGCTAAAGAAATAACTAGTTACTTTAATAACTTACTTCTAAAAGGGCGAATGGTGGGGATAGAGATAGTATTGATTATGCAACGACCAGATATATCTTCTAATTCAAATAATGGCTTAACTGGTCACCAAAGAGATCAGTTTAGTATTCGTATCGGTATGGCTGATATGACAAGTGACGGGAGAAGGATGCTTTTTGGAAATACTGATGCTGAATTTCAGAGTGTGAAAGAAATAGGTGCTGGGTATATCATGATTGATTCTAAACATAAAAAACCAGTCTATTTTGAAGCTCCTTTATTACCACAAAATAGTATGGATTATTTGAATGTTTTGGATAAGGCTATACTAGAAAATATGTCCTAATGGCACTCTAAAAAGTTGTTGATGAGCAAATGTCTTAAGCATTTGAGCGGAGCGACCATCAATAACTTTTTAGGGTCTTCAAAAATCGGAACGATTTTTGATAATTGGCTTGTTTTTAATTAAACAATAAGAGAATTTTGAAAAATCAAAAGCGAGGTTTCTAAATGAATGATAGCAAGGATTTTTCAATTCGACCTGATGATTTTGTTACTGTTACCTTTATGAATGATATTTACGAGGTACAGTATTTACAAAAATCCAATAGAGTAAATAATATCTTGAAAATTGATTCTGATCGATATGTTATAAAATCTACAGGAGAAATTAAATATTATGAACACGCTGAAACAAGAAATCAAAATGAAAACTCAATAAAGCAGACAATGAAAAAGATAAGGTATCTAATAAATGCAAATTTTTCAGGACATAAAAATGAACTTTGGGCAACTTTAACATTCAGAGATACCAAGACTTTTTCAAAAGAGTTTAGATCTTGCTATAAAATTGGGTTTGATTCAGAAAAATATTGCTAAACAGGTTGGGAATGTAAAAAAAATAAGAAAGAAAGTAGATTTTTGGACTAAAGAAGAAGCAGAAAAAGTATTTTCGACATTTGATTTGAATGATTATTATGATAGATTTGCTTTTACTCTTATCTATACTCTATTTATGACTGGTTTACGAATTGGGGAGGCACAAGCTCTAAATTGGGCAGATATAAATTTCAAAGAAAAGACTTTGAATATAAGTAAAAATATGTACTATAAGACTTCAAAAGAGTTTTATATTACCGAGCCTAAAACATTAGCTAGTAATAGACAGATTGCACTTGATGATACAACTACAAAATATTTGATGGAATGGCAGTCAATCCAAAAAAATAATATTGTCACAGATTTTGTTTTTTCATATAACGGGTTGCCGACTAATAAGAGTGCAACTAGTCATATTATAACCCGGCATTCAAAACTAGCAGGAGTACATAGGATTAAGACACACGCTTTGAGGCATTCTCATGCAAGTCTTTTAATTTCATTAGGAGAGAACGCTCTTGTGATTCGTGATAGATTGGGGCATGAAGATATAAAGACAACACTAGGAACTTATGGACACTTATATCCGAATATGAATAGAGAGGTAGCAAATAAATTGAATAATGTTCTAAATTTAGAAAAAACGGTTGTAAAAAGACGACATATAAAAAATCAATACACTAAAGATTTATAGAATTCACATTTTATGTTACAATAGGTAAGTTAAATACAAAAGGAGGAACTATGGAAAAAAAGAAATTACTGCTTATTCTATCTATAGTAAAGAAGCAAAACGAAAAAATAAAATTAACCCATTAGACGAATTTTATCCTAAACTACCAAAAGAAAAATACGATGTAATATATGCAGATCCGCCATGGGATTACGGAGGAAAAATGCAGTATGATAAAACTACAATTAAGGCTGAAAATGTAGGGTTTGAAAAAAATATATTTATCAGTGCGGCAAATTTTAAATATCCAACTGTTAAATTAAAACAATTAATGGAACTAGATGTTAAGTCAATTGCTGCTGACGATTGTATTTTGTTTATGTGGACTACTGGTCCACAAATGGCTAATTCCATAAAATTGGGAGAAGCCTGGGGATTTGAATATAAGACAGTGGCATTCGTTTGGGACAAACAAATCCACAATCCTGGACGGTATACCTTATCACAAACAGAATTTGTTCTTGCGTTTAAAAGAGGAAAGTTCCCAACCCCAAGAGGAGCAAGAAATGTACGACAGTTGGTTTCACTCAAAAGGGGGAAACATAGTGAAAAACCTGAAGAAATTATCGATGGAATTACAAGAATGTTTCCAGAACAAAAGAAGATAGAGTTATTCGCTAGAAAAAACTTTATAGGTTGGGATAACTGGGGGTTAGAAATTCCTGAATCAAAAATTGAAATTCTATCACAACATGAAATAGATAAGAAATAAAGCAGTTGTTTTGCAACTGCTTTATTCTTATAGTAGATATGGTAATAAATTATTTTCGAAAAAATCTAGTAAAGAAGCGACATTATCTGTATCTCTCCACATAAAGTAATTTTTAGTATACTCTTGAAACCAGAATGCAATTTCTCTATTTCTCTTAGGGTCACGTGTTATATCCCCAATGTATACAATCCAAAAAGGTAAAATTTCTTCAGATAAATTACTTAACTGGCGTATGGCTCTAGATAAACCTGGTGTAAAATATTTAGTGCTCCGTTCATGTGCGTTTCCTCTACCAGCGGAGCTTTTCGTTCCTTCAATCCATCCATCTTGTCTTTTAATTTCTCCAAATAAAATTTTTCCATTTTCTAAATTTCTAATGGCAAAATCCATACTGATTCCCCAAGAATATCTTGGCTTTCCATTACGTTTAATTTCTGTAACATCAATATTATAAATTTCTTCCAAAACTTCTTGAGGTAATCCATATTTAGAATAAATGTCTCCAAATTCTTTTGGATGTCTATCTACAAGAAATTTATTTGGATAAACTTCATCTAATGCTGATTGAAGAGCTAAATGAAATTTAGATTCTGCATCTAATGCTGCAGCACCACTTACAGTCTGCCAGTTGGCTCTTTTTCTTAATTCGTTTGTAGCCATTTAATTCTCCCTTTGTTTGCAAATTGTTTGCGATTATTCTTATAAAGGCTCTGAAACACTAATTTCAAAGCTTTTTTATTATAACATTTGTTATTCCCACTCAACAGTTGCAGGTGGTTTGCTAGTAATATCATAGACAATGCGATTAACATGATCAACTTCATTAACAATACGGACAGAGATTTTTTGTAAGACTTCCCAAGGAATTTTGGCAAAGTCAGCTGTCATACCATCAATGGAAGTAATAGCACGTATCGCGATTGTATAATCATAAGTTCGGCCATCTCCCATAACTCCGACCGAGCGAACGCCAGTGTTGACGGTAAAATATTGCCATATATCTCGATCAAGCCCTGCTTTAGCAATCTCCTCACGAAGGATGGCATCTGATTCACGGACTGTTTCTAATTTTTCCTCTGTGATTTCGCCCATGACACGGATTGCAAGTCCTGGACCAGGAAATGGTTGTCGCCATACAATATGATCTGGCATGCCAAGCTCAGTACCTAAAGCACGAACTTCATCTTTATAGAGAGTATTGAGTGGCTCAATTAGCTCAAATTGCATATCCTCGGGTAGACCACCGACATTGTGGTGAGATTTAATTGTTTGAGCTGTATCAGTTCCGGACTCGATAACATCAGTATAAAGTGTTCCTTGTGCTAGGAATTTTACATCTTTAAGCTTACTTGCTTCATCGTCAAAGACATAAACAAACTCATTCCCAATAATTTTACGTTTTTGCTCGGGATCTGATACTCCAGCAAGTTTATCAAGAAAACGCTTGGCTGCATCAGCCTTGACGATATTGAGACCAAACTTGCCACCTAGCATATCCATTACCTGATCAGCTTCGCCCTTACGTAAAAGCCCGTGGTCAACAAAAATACAAATCAATTGATCGCCAATCGCTTTTTGTAAAAGAACTCCAACAACAGAAGAATCCACACCTCCAGATAAGCCTAGAAGAACTCGCTTGTCTCCAACTGTTTCGCGGATTTTCTTGATTTGCATGTCAATAAAGTTGTCCATTGACCAATCGCCTTTTGCACCACAAATATTTAGAGCAAAATTGCGTAAAATTTCATATCCAAACTCGGAATGACGTACTTCAGGATGGAATTGGATACCATAAATTCTTTTTTCTGAATGTTCAATCGCAGCAAAAGGACAGTCAGCAGAAGTGCCGGTGCGGATAAAGTCTGCAGGGATTTCAGTTACTGCATCTCCATGACTCATCAAAACAAGCTGTTTCTCAGGTGTACCCTCAAAAAGAGGAGATGAAGTGCGATTCAATGTTGATTGGCCATACTCACGGTTTCCTGTATCACCAGCTGGTACAACTTTTCCTCCCAGTTTATGGGTCAACAACTGCATACCATAGCAAATTCCCAAAATAGGAATACCTAGCTCAAAAATATCAGGATCAATATCAAAAGAACCTTCTTCATAAACAGAATTTGGGCCACCTGATAGAATAATTCCGACAGGATTTATCTCACGAACTTCTGAGGCAGTGATTTTGTTGCTTTTTAATTCTGAATAAACACCAATCTCACGAATTCGACGAGAGATAAGCTGATTATACTGGCTACCGTAATCTAATACGATAATTTTTTCAACATCTTGCAATTCAGATTTAGTCATCTTGTCCCTTCCCAAAAAGAATATATTTTTACTTATTTTAACATAAATAAATGGCTTTTTCCATCGCTATGAAGTAAATGTTGACTTTTATTTAGATTGATAATACAATTATGTTAAAAAGGAAATCAAAAAGGAGATAACTATGCTCCCCGCTTATTTACAAATCCATGATCAATTAAAAAAGAAATTGATGATGAAGTTTGGCGAATCGGTCAGCGATTACCCAGCGAACGTGATTTAGCTGAATTGTTTAAAGTTAGTCGTATGACACTTCGACAAGCTATTACTCTTCTGGTAGAAGAAGGAGTATTGGAGAGACGCGTTGGAAGTGGTACATTTGTGGCAAGTACACGTGTTCAAGAGAAGATGCGCGGTACTACCAGTTTTACCGAGATTATGAAATCTCAAGGGAAAACACCATCCAGTCAGCTTATTTCTTACCGCAGGACTCTTCCAAGTAAGCAAGAAGTGGAAAAATTAGGAATTGATAAGACGGAAAATATTATCCGAATGGAACGGGTTCGCTATGCTGATAAGTTACCGGTAGTCTACGAAGTTGCCTCTATTCCAGAGAAATTCATCAAGAATTTTAATAAAGAAGAAGTGACTAGCCATTTCTTCCAAACTTTGCAAGAACATGGTTATAAAATCGGAAAATCACAACAGACAATTTACGCTCGATTAGCTAAAGAAAAAATTGCACATTATCTCGAAATCCCTCGTGGACATGCGATTTTGGGCCTAACGCAGATTTCCTATTTTGAAGATGGTACAGCTTTCGAATATGTAAAAAGCCAGTATGTTGGAGAGCGTTTTGAATTTTATCTTGAAAATAATTAATTACATAATTTATTTTATGCAAAAACACCCTTATTATTGTGGTGTTTTTATATACATTAAAAATAAAACAGGAGACGATTAAGCATCATTTCAAGATAATCTATATGATTTTTTGTTGGCTAAAGTAGAGTTTAGTAAGCTTTTTTGGTATAATAATGTCTATGGAAATCGAAAAAACGAATCGAATGAATGCTCTATTTGAGTTTTATGCTGCGCTTCTGACAGACAAGCAAATGAATTATATTGAGCTTTACTATGCGGATGATTATAGTCTAGCTGAAATTGCTGAAGAGTTTGGTGTCAGTCGTCAGGCTGTGTACGATAATATTAAACGAACAGAGAAAATTTTAGAAGATTATGAAATGAAGCTCCATATGTATTCGGACTATGTTGTAAGAAGTCAAATCCTTGAAGAGATTGCTAAGACTTATTCTAACGATGCTTTCCTTCAAGAAAAAATTTCTGTCTTATCTAGTATTGATAATAGAGACTAAAAGATTCTGACACTCGAAACTGATGGAAAATACCGTTTCCAGCTAAGATTTAAGAAAATAGGAGAAAAGTTATATGGCATTTGAAAGCTTAACAGAACGTTTGCAAAACGTCTTTAAAAATCTGCGTAAAAAAGGAAAAATTTCAGAGAGTGATGTTCAGGAAGCAACCAAAGAGATCCGCCTAGCCCTCTTAGAAGCTGATGTTGCTTTGCCAGTAGTCAAAGACTTTATCAAGAAAGTTCGTGAGCGGGCTGTCGGTCATGAGGTTATCGACACCCTCAATCCAGCGCAACAGATTATCAAGATTGTTGATGAAGAGCTGACAACTATCCTGGGCTCTGATACTGCTGAGATTATCAAGTCACCAAAGATTCCGACTATTATCATGATGGTTGGTTTGCAAGGGGCTGGTAAGACCACCTTTGCTGGGAAGCTTGCTCATAAGCTCAAGAAAGAAGAAAATGCTCGTCCGCTCATGATTGCGGCGGATATTTACCGTCCTGCAGCCATTGATCAGCTGAAAACACTTGGACAGCAAATTGATGTTCCTGTCTTTGCTTTAGGTACAGAAGTCCCAGCTGTTGAGATTGTCCGTCAAGGTCTGGGGCAGGCAAAAGCCAACCACAATGATTATGTCTTGATTGATACAGCTGGGCGTCTTCAGATTGACGAAAAGCTTATGCAGGAGCTGTCTGATGTCAAAGCGTTGGCTAACCCGAATGAAATCCTCTTGGTTGTCGATGCCATGATCGGTCAGGAAGCAGCTAACGTCGCTCGCGAATTTAACAGCCAACTGGAAATGACTGGGGTTATCCTGACCAAGATTGATGGCGATACCCGTGGTGGTGCAGCCTTATCTGTCCGTCAGATTACTGGTAAGCCTATTAAATTTACTGGTACCGGGGAAAAAATCACTGACATCGAAACCTTCCACCCAGACCGCATGTCCAGTCGGATTCTGGGTATGGGGGACATGCTGACTCTGATTGAAAAAGCCTCTCAGGAATACGATGAGAAAAAATCGCTTGAAATGGCTGAAAAGATGCGGGAAAACACCTTTGATTTCAATGATTTCATCGATCAATTAGACCAAGTGCAAGGCATGGGACCAATGGAAGATTTGATCAAAATGCTACCTGGTATGGCTAGCAATCCTGCTCTTAAAAACTTTAAAGTTGATGAAAGAGAAATTGCCCGCAAGCGAGCCATTGTTTCTTCGATGACACCTGAAGAACGTGAAAATCCTGATTTATTGACGCCGAGTCGTCGTCGTCGAATTGCTAATGGTTCAGGGAATAGCTTTGTAGATGTGAATAAATTTATCAAAGATTTTAATCAATCAAAACAATTGATGCAGGGTGTTTTGTCAGGTGATATGAGCAAGATGATGAAGCAAATGGGACTCAATCCAAACAATATGCCTAAAAACATGCCAGGAGGCGGTGCAATGCCAGATATGTCGGCCCTTCAAGATATGATGGGTCAAGGTGGCATGCCGGATATGTCAGCCTTGGGAGGAGCTGGTATGCCTGATATGAGCCAAATGTTTGGCGGTGGCCTCAAAGGTAGAATTGGAGAATTTGCTATGAAGCAATCCATGAAGCGCATGGCAAATAAAATGAAAAAAGCTAAGAAAAAACGGAAATAAGAGGAAAATAACAGACTAAGGGAATTTCTTTTCATTATTTGAACTCTCTTAGTCTTTTACTTTTCATTTACTAATTTAGAGGTAATTGCTTTTGTTACATAAATTTATTTCTGTAAAGAATAGAAAGATAATAAAACTTTGAAAATGAAAGACATTCTTCATAGGTATTACGGTGAACTTGATCTGATAAAAGAAAAATGGAATGAAGACTATGAAAGCATTTTGATTAAGCCAAAGAATAATGATCAAGCATATAAAAGATGCCGTTTGGCAAAGAGAACCCCAAAAAAAGAAGGCTACTTTACAGTCTTTTGGAAAAAAGACCAAGATAACAAGAATATCCCTTATAGTGATGAGGACTTGGGCGACGAACTGATTATTGTCGTGATAGATAGCTGTCATTGCGGTTTATTTATCATTCCCCAAGAGGTGGCTATCAGTAAAAAGATTCTCTCTACAAAGGATTCTCAAGGAAAGATGGCCATGCGATTTTATCCGCCCTGGTGTACAAATTTAAATAAAACAGCTCAGACAACACAAAAATGGCAACTGGATTATTTTCAAAAAATCAAATTAGAAGAATAAGTTTTCGCTAAAACAAGACAGAGTTTAGTTTCTCAATTCTGTCTTGTTTTTATATTATCTGTTTGTAGTAAAGTCAGATAATATAGATCCCTCTATTATCTTTCCGAAAAACTATAATTTTCTTGAAAAATATATCTAGATATGCTATACTACTCTTATAGAAAAAACGGAGAATTGTAATGAGACGTGAACTGTTATTAGAAAGAATTGATAAGCTCAAGGCTACTATGCCCTGGTACATTCTGGAATATTACCAGTCTAAGCTGGCGGTGCCTTATAGTTTTACAACCTTATATGAATATCTCAAAGAATATGATCGCTTTTTTAACTGGGTGCTCGAATCTGGTATCACAGATGCTTCGCATATTGCTGAGATTTCTCTCTCGGTCTTGGAAAACATGACCAAGAAAGACATGGAGGCCTTCATTCTGTATCTACGAGAGCGTCCGCTTCTCAATGCTAATACGACCCAAAACGGTGTTTCGCAGACAACCATTAACCGAACACTTTCAGCTTTGTCCAGCCTCTACAAATATTTAACAGAGGAAGTGGAAAACGAGCAGGGTGAGCCCTACTTCTATCGAAATGTGATGAAAAAGGTTGCTACTAAGAAGAAAAAGGAAACTCTGGCTGCTCGCGCAGAGAATATCAAGCAGAAGCTCTTTTTAGGGGACGAGACGGAAGAATTTCTCCAATATATCGATACAGAGTATCCTAAGAAACTCTCTAACCGCGCTCTGTCATCTTTTAACAAAAACAAAGAACGTGATCTGGCCATCATTGCTTTACTGCTAGCTTCTGGTGTTCGTCTGTCTGAAGCTGTAAATCTGGATCTGAAAGACATCAACCTCAAAATGATGGTTATTGAAGTGACTAGAAAAGGCGGGAAAAGAGACTCTGTCAATGTTGCTGCTTTTGCAAAGCCCTATTTAGAAGAATATCTTAGCATTCGAAGTAAGAGATATAAGGCCGAAAAGACGGATACGGCCTTCTTTTTGACGGAATACCGTGGCACTCCTAATCGAATCGATGCTTCCAGTGTCGAAAAAATGGTAGCCAAGTATTCTGAGGACTTCAAGGTGCGAGTGACGCCTCATAAGCTTCGCCACACACTTGCTACACGTTTATATGATGCAACCAAATCTCAAGTTCTCGTCAGTCATCAGCTAGGGCATGCTAGCACTCAGGTAACGGACCTCTACACCCATATTATCAATGATGAGCAAAAGAACGCCTTGGACAAACTATGATGTAACATAATTTTAAATATGTAACAAAAGAGTGAAACATCTAAAATAGATTCTCGCTCTTTCTTTTATAAAAACTCAATCCAATAATTACGATGGGGTTCAACAATCAGCGGTTTGCCCCAGAAGTGCTTGAGATGTTCTAGATTTGTTGCTGTAACTGGTCGATTTTTGGTGTTGTACTTTTCAGCGCTTTCTCTAGTTATGAAGCAATTTAGTTAATTGCTTCATAAAAACTTTTTTATGCATCTCTGTTCAGCACATGATTGAAATATCATTCTGTTTACATGAAAAACCAAACTCTTCGAGAGCTTGGTTTTCTTATATCATATTTTAACCAACGATAGCTTCAGCAATCTCTTCTCTGCTGATTCCAGCAAAGTAGCGACCAATTTCAATCGTTTCAAGAGCTTTAAGGACATCTTCTCGCTCGTATTTAACACCGCGCAGCACATCTTCTACTGCTGCTACGTCTTCAATTCCAAAGAAGTCCCCATAGATTTTAATATCTTGAATCTTAGATTCAACAACATTGGCAAAGATTTCTACCTTACCACTGGTAAACTTGGTGCCACGACGCACGTTGTATTCAGGTGATTTACCGTAGTTCCAGTCCCAAGTTCCAAACTTGCTATCTCTGATTTGCTTGATTTCTTCCAGTTCTTTCTCAGAGAAGACATATTCTGTCATCTCTGGATATTCTTTCTTCATGTAGTCCAGAAGCAGGTCGCGGAATTCTTCGACAGTAATCTTTTTTGGCAATTCATTGACAATATTTGTCACGCGTGCACGAACGGATTTAACTCCTTTTGATTCAAATTTGTCTTTAGAGACTTTAAGTGCATTTGCTAAGACAGACAAATCAACATCAAAGAGCAGGCAACCGTGGTGCATGATACGGCCGTTGATATAGGCCTGCGCATTACCACAGAACTTCTTACCGTCAATCTCCAGGTCATTGCGTCCAGTAAATTCAGCTTTTACTCCAAGCTCTGCCAAGGTATTGATAACTGGCGTAGAGAAGCTCTTGAAGTCAAAGGCGCGGTCTTCGTTTTCCTTTGAAATAATGGTGTAGTTGAGGTTATTTAGATCGTGATAAACAGCTCCTCCACCACTGATACGACGGACAACCTCAATGCCATGTTCACGAACGTAATCACGGTTAATTTCTTCGATGGTATTTTGGTGACGCCCCACGATGATAGAAGGTTTGTTTATCCAGAGCAGAAAAATTTCATCCTCGTCCAAAAGGTGCTTGAAAGCATATTCTTCTAGAGCAATATTAAAAGCTGTATCATTTGAATAGTTAACAATATATTTCATAATCTTTCTCTTTATAAGACAGAGACTGGAACAATGATTTATGTCCAGTCTAATCTCTTTTTAATTATTTTTTCTTAGGTGAGTGAACTGCCAATCCCAGTACGTCCGCAAATGCTTCGTACATGACTTCTGAGAAGGTTGGGTGACCATGGATAGTCTTGAGCATTTCTTCGACAGTGATTTCCATTTCGATGATGGTTGATGCTTCGTTGATCAATTCTGCAGCTGCAGGACCGATGATGTGAACACCAAGCACTTCACCGTACTTCTTGTCAGCAATGACTTTAACGAAGCCTTGAGCTGCATCAGAAGCGATAGCACGGCCGTTAGCAGCGAAGTTAAACTTACCAATCGCTACATCATATTTCTCACGAGCTTGCTCTTCTGTCAAACCAACTGCTGCCACTTCTGGCAGAGTGTAGATAGCCGCAGGTGTCAGGTTGAGCTTAGCAACGTGATGATTTCCTTTCAGAGCATTTTCAGCTGCGACTTCACCCATACGGAAGGCAGCGTGAGCCAGCATCTTAGTACCATTGATATCACCTGGTGCATAAATACCTGGAACAGAAGTTTCCATATACTCATTGACTTTGATACGACCACGATCCAATTCAAACTCGACCTCACCAATACCTTCTAAGTCTGGTACACGTCCGATAGAAAGCAAAGCCTTATCTGCAAGAATATCTTCTTTTCCTTCAACCTTGATACGGAGTTTGCCGTTTTCTTCGATGATTTCTTCCAACTTGGTTTCAGTAAGGATAGTCATTCCCTTGCGCTCCAAGATGAGGCGAAGGTTTTTAGAAACTTCCGCATCCATAGCTGGGACAATACGGTCCATCATTTCGATAACAGTGACTTTTGAGCCAAATGTCATGAAGGCTTGTCCAAGCTCAATACCGACAACACCACCACCGATAATTACCAGATTTTCAGGCACTTCGTTCATTTCTAAAATATCATCACTGGTCATCACAAGAGATGATTCCATACCTGGAACATTGATCTTGCTAACTTTAGAACCACCAGCAAGGATGATTTTCTTGGTTTCAAGCAATTCTGAACCATTTACCAAAACATTCTTATCTTTAGTAATGGTACCAATTCCCTTATGAACATCTACGCCATAGCTACGAAGAAGTCCAGCAACACCGCCAACAAGCGTATTTACAACCTTGTTTTTGGTTTCAAGGACCTTATCCATGTCTACTGAGAAGCTTGGATTTTCGATAATGATACCGCGGTTAGCAGCGTGACCAAGGTTTTCAATGATTTCTGCATTGTGCAGGTATGTCTTAGTAGGGATACAACCACGATTCAAGCAGGTTCCACCTAGCTCAGACTTCTCAACCAAGGCAATCTTACCGCCTAACTGAGCGGCTTTGATGGCTGAGACATAGCCAGCAGGTCCACCACCAATGACTACGATGTCATATGCATCGTCGCTCTTATCATCGTCGTTTGAAGCACTAGCTGCAGGTGCTGGGCTAGCTTCTGGTGCTGCTGCTCCAGCTGTTGGGATATTTTCGCCTTCTTCTCCCAAGTAACCGATGACTTCCGTTACTGGAACAGTTTCCCCGTCGCCTTTGAGAATAGCAATCAGGTAGCCGTCTTCTTCAGCTTCCAATTCCATGCTGACCTTATCGGTCATGATTTCTAGAAGGACTTCACCTTCTTTAACAAATTCGCCGACTTTTTTATTCCATTGGACAATTTGCCCTTCGGTCATATCTACGCCGGCTTTTGGCATAATTACTTCTAAAGCCATTTTTCTTTCCTTTTCTAATTTAATTCTTCACTTGCTGAGTTCTTCTTTGCTTTTAGAATAACAAAGAAAATCTATACCAACATTGAAATCGGATCTTCAATCAGAGCCTTCAAATCCTTCATAAACTTAGCTCCAGCCATTCCGTCAACTACACGGTGGTCAATGGTCAAGCCAAGGCTCATAATTGGACGAATAACGATTTCACCATTAACGACTACAGGTTTCTCAACTGTTGAGCTCACACCCAAAATAGCAGAGTTTGGTTGATTGATGATTGGTCCAAAAGACTGCACACCAAACATTCCCAAGTTACTAATCGTGAAGGTTGAATTTTGAAGCTCGCTCGGAGCTAACTTACCATCTAATGTACGTCCGATAACGTCCTTAAAGGCTACTACAAGCTCTGATAAGCTCATCTTCTCAGCATTGTAGACAACGGGAGTCATTAGGCCATTGTCCATACCTACCGCCATAGATAAGTTAACATAGTTGTGAGTGATAATAGTTTTACCTTCGTCTGTCAGAGTCGAATTAATGTAAGGATGCTTCATCAATGTCTTCACAACAGCAAGTGAAAGCAAATCTGTAACAGTAACTTTTTTACCAGTTGATTCCATGATTGGATCAAGTACCTTTTTGCGTAAAGCTAGCATTTCTGTCATATCAACATCGTAGTTGAGTGTGAAAGTCGGTGCTGTTAGGTAAGATTCTACCATCCGCTGAGCGATAACTTTGCGCATTGGTGTCATTGGAATACGCTCAATTTCACCATAAGGAGTGACATTATCAGGCACTTCTTCGACTTTTTCGATATGAGCAGGAGATTTGATAGTTTCGCTTTCGATATTTTCAGGAAGGAAAGCCAAAACGTCCTTCTTCATGATCTTACCATGATGACCAGTTCCTTGAATTTCCTGCCAAGCAATATTGTATTCTTGGGCAATTCGTTTTGCCAGTGGTGAAATCCGCACCACATTAGTATCTTTATAAGTTTCCACGTCTTCTTTGTGGACACGACCGTTTGCACCTGAGCCAGAAACATCATAGAGATTAATCCCTAAATCATCCGCTAACTTTCTAGCTGCAGGAGTCGCTCTTAGCTTATCATCAGCCATGACCTCTCCAATTCTATACTAAGATATTAAGGACGAAGAGGGCAATGAAAAAATAGGAGATTGACGATGTGTTCGATGAACACAAGGAAATCTATATTTTTTCACAGTCCTCCGTCCGAATTCAATTACAATGATATTAAATGGACAAAGTAAATTACTTAAAATTAAATTTCTTCGCCCTCTTTGAACGAGATTGTTGCATAAAATAAATTATGTAAAAATATATTTAAGAAAGTATTATCTATTAGATTTAATCTTATTCTTTATGATATGTTTTTCGAATAGCATCTTTTATGCTTTCCACAGTTGGAATCATTACATTTTCTAAGTTTTGTGCATAAGGCATTGGCACATCTTCTCCAGCGCAACGGCGGATTGGCGCATCTAGATAGTCAAATGCTTCAGATTCAGAAATAATTGCTGAAATTTCACCAATAAAACCACTAGTTTTATGAGCATCGTTGACTAAGACTACCTTACCAGTCTTCTTAACGGAGTTGATGATGATGTCTTTATCAAGTGGCACCAATGTACGTGGGTCAACCACTTCTACAGAAATTCCTTCTTCTGCCAATTCGTCGGCTGCCTGCAAGACACGGCGCAACATTTTGCCGTAGGTAACAACTGTTACATCAGTACCTTCTTTTTTGATTTCACCAACTCCAAGTGGAATAACATACTCAGGATCAAGT
Source organism: Streptococcus sp. oral taxon 056 str. F0418 (assembly GCF_000220065.1). Classification (GTDB taxonomy): domain Bacteria; phylum Bacillota; class Bacilli; order Lactobacillales; family Streptococcaceae; genus Streptococcus. The sequence goes on from NZ_AFQU01000001.1 coordinate 135,060, forward strand.
GGAACTTCGCCTTTTTGGTTAAATTCTGACTTGTATTCTAGGATAATGACTGGGTTGTTATCTCGAATAGAGGCTTTGAGAAGTCCCTTCATGTCAGCTGGAGTTCCCGGTGCCACAACCTTAAGACCTGGAATGTGGGTAAACCATGACTCCAAAGACTGTGAGTGCTGAGCTGCAGAGCCAACTCCGTTACCAGCTGCACAGCGAACAGCCATTGGCACTTGACCTTTTCCGCCAAACATATAGCGCGTTTTAGCGGCTTGGTTAACGATGGCATCCATGGCGATTACAGAAAAGTCCATGAAAGTCATGTCTACGATTGGACGCAACCCTGTCATAGCTGCACCAGCAGCTGCTCCAGAAATGGCTGCTTCTGAAATAGGGCAGTCACGTACACGCTCAGGACCAAACTCTTCCAGCATACCAACAGATGTTCCGAAATCTCCACCAAAGACTCCGACATCCTCTCCCATCAAGAGTACATTTTCATCGCGACGCATTTCCTCAGACATAGCGAGGATAATGGTATCACGAAATGACATAGTTTTAGTTTCCATTTTATATTCTTCTCCTCTCTTTAGTCTGCGTAAATATCTTCAAAGGCGGATTCAAGTGGCGGGAATGGACTTTCTTCCGCAAATTTCACAGATGCTTCTACTGCTTCCTTGACTCCATCTTGAATTGCTTCTAACTCTTCTTCGCTTGCAATCTTGTTTTCAAGTAAGTATTTGCGAAGATTTTCGATCGGATCTTTTTTCTTCCACTCTTCTACTTCTTCACGAGTGCGGTATTTACCTGGGTCAGAAGATGAGTGTCCAAGCCAACGATAAGTCACGCTCTCAATCAAGACAGGTCCCTTGCCACTGCGAACATGCTCAACAGCTTTTTTAAAGCCTTCATAGACATCTAAAACATTATTTCCATCTTCGATGAACATACCTGGGATTCCATAAGCTGCGCTACGCTCATGGATGTGCTCCACATTGGTCATTTTCTTGATGTCAGCAGAAATACCATAGCCATTATTGATACAATAGAAAATGACTGGTAATTTCCAAATTGAAGCCATGTTGACTGCTTCGTGGAAGACACCTTCATTGGTAGCTCCATCACCAAAGAAGCAGACAACGATTTTACCTGTTTTTTTCATTTGTTGGGTTAGAGCTGCTCCGACAGCAATCCCCATGCCACCGCCTACGATACCGTTAGCACCAAGGTTTCCGGCGTCCAAATCAGCAATGTGCATTGACCCACCTTTTCCTTTACAAGTTCCGGTGTATTTACCTAGGATTTCTGCCATCATTCCATTCAGGTCAATCCCTTTTGCGATAGCTTGACCGTGCCCACGGTGATTAGATGTCAACAAGTCGTCCTCATTCAAGGCCAACATTGCACCGACATTGGCTGCTTCCTCACCTACTGAAAAGTGAGTCATTCCAGGAACTTTTCCTTTTTTTACAAGTTGAGCAATTTTTAAGTCCATACGACGGATTTCTTCCATCTTACGGAACATCTCTAACAAAAGATCTTTATCTAAAGTTGCCATTTTTTTGCCTTTCTAAGCTACAAATTACTATTATATTTTAAACAATTATGAAAACCCTGTCAAAAGGAATGCTCAGAAAAATTTCACAAATAAAAACCAGTTTATTCAATGAATAAGCTGGTTTTAGCAGTTTAAATAAAAATTTCACATTTTTTTATACTAGAATAGTTTTTAGCTTTTTGAAACTGTTAAATAATAGCGGAGTCTGCTCCGACTTAGTCTGCTTGTTTGGAAAACTCTGCAATCATTTGCTCCATTTGTTCACGACTCGGTGTCGTCAGCATATAGAGATAGTCTCCTTGTAGCTCTGCAAAAGCAGCTGGCATATCTTTTTTTACCTTGAAGTTGTTCCTGTATTTCTCCAGTAGATCTGATTCAGCGTATGCATAATTAGTTGATGCACGACGTGAGGTAGCTAGACAGAATAAAGGTTTCAAGTGAGTAGATGGAAAATCCTTTCCTGCTACGATAGCTGCATAGCCTTTGTAAAGATCGATAGAATGAGCAAAATTATAGACATCAATGGTAAAACCACCTGCAGGGCGGTTATTGTACTCAATAGCCACATAATCATCCCCATAACGGAAGAACTCAATATGGAAAAAACGCTCTTTCATACCGAAGACTTTAACAATTGCTTCTCCATATGCACGGAGTTTAGGATCCATATCTTTGAGGACATAGTAAGAATTATCCATCTTATAGATCATCAAATCTAGCGGTGTATGGGCATAGTCGAAGGTAGTTGAAAAGACAATCTGACCATCCTTATCTACCAATCCATCAAAAGTACAAATCTCACCTGACTGAACAAACTTTTCAAAAAAATAAACTGTTTCTTGATCCCATTCTGATTTGAAATGTTCTACGCCTTCTTTTGTCTCTAATTTAAAAGTCGCTGCTGCTCCTACACCATTATCTGGTTTAGCTATTAAAGGTAAACCAAGTTTATTAACGGCTAAGTCAACACCTGAAAGAGTCTTAACAACCTGTCCAGGAACAACAGGAACGCCAGCTTTTTTAAAGAGCTTTTTCATTTCAGACTTAAATTTTGTTTTCTTCAAATCTTTTGGCTTAGCTCCAAAGACATTAAATTGTTCGCGAAGCTGAGCGTCCTGCTCCAACCAATATTCATTATGAGATTCAATTCGGTCAATAGGCCCATGTTTATAAAAAAGAAAGGCCACCGCTCGTTTAACTTCATCGAGATTTTCGAGATTTTCAACTCGGAAATATTCTGTCAAAGCATTTTTTAAAGGTTGGTCTAATTGGTCATATGGTTCCTGGCCAATTCCCAAAACATTAATACCTTGATTAGCTAATTCAATCGTAAATTGTTGAAAATTTTGAGGATAATAAGGGGATATAACGATATAATTCATAAATGACCTCCATTAAAGGTTGAGTTCGTTAAGGAAATACGGCATTTGCCTACGCCACCAGACCCAGTCATGAGCCACATCATGGCCCCATTCAGCAAACCAAGCAGGAATCAGTTTATAATCAAAAGCTTTTTTCAAAGTGTAAAAAGATGGCAATCCATCCGCCTCCCAAGCTCCATGCCCAGTGCAAACAATGATATCTGCTTGTCGATAACGATCAATAAACCAGCCATCATTCTGATTCCAAATATAATCTGCTGGCGAATTTTGATAAACAACCTCGTCATTCCCATAATCACCTAAAAAATATCGTGCATCATAGACACCGCTAAGAGCAATTACTTTATTAAAAACATCGGGATGTTGAAGAAAGAAATTCATAGCATGATAACCACCCATTGAACAGCCTGTCGTCATCATAGGATCAAACCAGCCAGTTTTATATTTAATAAAAGGAATGGCTTCTTGGATGACATAGTGTTCATAAGCACGATGCATCTCTGCTCTGTCATGAGTACTTTTCCAATCTGCTAACCAGCTCTCACTATCAACACTACTCAAAGTAAAAAATTGTATTTTACCAGCTTCAATAAAACCAGAACAAGCATCAATCATACCAAAATCAGCATATTCATTATGACTTCCGCCAGAAGAGGCAAAGACAAGAACTGGAAGTCCTGCATGACCATAACGATTTACATACATTTCACGGTTTAAATTGCCACTCCAGTGACTTAAGAATTCAATATGCATAATAGACTCCTTTCTTTGATGCATTAGGTCATTTTCTATAGATTATATTTACCACTCCTCGCTCAAAAAACGAAGACAATCAAGTAAATGTTCTGACCAAGCGATCTCGTTATGTTCAGCACCAGCCTGAATATTTAAAACAAGATTGTCAATATCAACACCAGCAACTAGTAATTGACGATAGTATTTAACTGATGAATCAATATAAGCTTGTTTTATATTACCTGCCATCAAGGTTTTATCTGTATCATCAGCTTCTTCAGTTCCTACATAAATATAGACACGTTGATTCAATTTAAAAGTTTGACGCTTGATGTAGCGATCAAAATCTTCTTGATGTAGCCAATTTGCAGATGAGAAAACACCAAGACAGCCAATTTGATCTTCATATTCAACCCCCATAAATTGAGTAATATTGCCACCTAAAGAGCTCCCAATCATAGCTGTGTGTTTAAAATCTGATTTGGTTCGATAATTTTCATCGATAAAGGGCTTAACGACATCCATAACGAACTCAGCATACTCACTCCCTTTACCGCCGAACGATACACCAGGAATATTCATTTCTTTATACTTCCATGCTGAGTACTCATTCATTCGATTAACTCCGTCATTATCAATTGCGACAACAATCATTTTTTCTAAATCAGGATTCCGTTTGATAATTGGAATAATCTTCCAGGAATGACCACTGAAAGATTCTTTACTATAAAGAACATTTTGCCCATCATGAAAATAAACGACAGGATACCGATGTTCAAGGTCCTCTGAGTAATTTTTCGGTAATAAAACTCGAACCCGACGTTTTGTCTGACTATATGGCACAAGTAGTTCATGAGTTTTCATTTCAAGGTAAAAGTAAGATTTGTTCATTATCTGAAAACTTTCTATTTCCATTAAATTTTATTTATTATAACACAAAAAAAGAAAAAATTCAGGTTTTTCCTGAACTTTTTTTAATTACATTTAATCAACGTACGTTTCTTCGTCTTTATTCATCCATGCATATGGAAGACCAATCAAAAGACCTCCACCTATCACATTTCCTATAAAGGTTACGCTGAAATGCCTGAAAATATTAAATACATCAAAGCCCTGTACCTGGCTTGCGACTTTATTAAAAGCAATCAAAGAGAAAGAGGCAAAGTTAGCAGCTAAGTGTTCATTTGTTAAAAATACAAACATATAAATCGCAGAGATGACAATCCACATTTTCGCTGTTGAACTCTTGATCAATAAGAAAGACAAAATAGCAATATTTACAAAGATATTAGCAGCAATGGCTTCAAACAAGACAACTGAATTACCTCGACTTAACTTATTAGCCACAACAGTGCTAACAAAACCATCAGGCTTTAAGCCAGCATAAGCTACTGTCTGATTAAAAATCCATCCAATAATTGCTGCACCAACCAAATTAAAGAATGTACAATATAGTAAAATAATGAGGGCTTTATGCCATTTAATTTTCTTTAAAAAAGTCCCTGCTGTTAGGTACATCATGTTAGATGTTGTTAATTCAGCATTTAAAAAAAGAATATAAACTAAGCCCCAAGCAAATACAAATGGAAATAATAAACGCCCTGATCCAGGAGCAATTTTATTCACAACATCTGCTGCGATAGCTCCTGCTGCGGTACTTAGTGTCAAGAAAGCTCCAGCATACATCGAGCGAACAGCATACTTTGCCTTACTACTATCGAATAATGCCTCTTTCTTTTCACAAGCAAATGATACTTTTGTGATAAATGACGATTCAGCCATATAAATCTCCCTTTTAAAATGATATCTCATTATACCATAAAATAACTTTCTTAGAAACCGTTTTCTTATCCTATCAAAAAAAGAATTAAGCTTTTTTCTTAATTCTTTTTTTGAAATTTCTCTTAACGTTGTGCCCAAGCAATGTCTTCAGCCAAGGTGTCTTGAGTAGTATACTGCTGACGATAGCTATTATAAACAAGATTACCAGTATATGTTTGCTGAAAACTGGGAGAGTCGTATTGAGTCAAATTGTATTTTTCAATGATATGGTTTAGTTTTGTGTTGTAATTTGTATCAGTCGCATAAACACCTGTCAAAGCGGCAGTTGCATCTTGATAACTACTTGTATTACTCTTCCATGTATTTGCGTAGTAACTTTGGCGTAAAATAGCTACATAATCTTGTAAAGACTCATAGTAACTTGGATATGAGCGAAATTCAGCATCAATATGATAAGCATTGCCTTGCCCATCATCTTCCCAAGTTTGCATTGTAGCTGATTGTCCAGCATATTGGCCTTTTACTCCAAAAAGATTATAATGAGGCGCTGAAGCTAAGCCGGATCGACCAGAATTACTTTCGAGAACAGCTTGGGCAATCATCACAGACGCATAAAGGTCATTGTCTTGGCCTAATTGACGAGCGGATTCCGCAATCTGCGAAATAAAAGTTTCTGTTGGATTATATGTTTGTATAGTTTGTTCTTCATTTGCTTTAACAGATTTCGTATGATTAGCAAACAAGGCACTAATCATCATGATAGACATGACCACTGTCATTCCACCTAAAAGCATACTCATTCTCTTTTTCATCAACTTTCAGTCCTCCTAAATATACAATGATTGTATCACAATAAATTATGACAAAGAAGGCGAATCGATTACAGTTTTGTGACAGTTTGACTTTTCTATATTAAAAAACAGAAGAATGACTTCTTCTGTTTATTTTTCAGCAACCTTATCTAGAATCGAATTCCATGATGCCTCCATTCCTGTTTTATCAACAGAAGAAAAGAGTATAAAGTCATCGTTTGGATCAAAGTTTAGTTTTTTCTTGATTGCTGATTCATGTTTATTCCATTTCCCACGAGGAATCTTATCTGCTTTTGTCGCAACAAGAATAACTGGAATTTCATAATATTTCAAGAATTCATACATTTGGACATCATCTGCACTGGGATCATGACGCAAATCCACCAAGCTAACAACAGCCCGCAAATTTTCGCGACTAGTTAGATATTCTTCAATCATCTTGCCCCATTTAGCTCGTTCTGTTTTTGAAACCTTGGCATAACCATATCCAGGCACATCAACGAAGCGTAATTTGTCGTCAATATTAAAAAAATTAAGTAGTTGTGTTTTTCCTGGTTTCCCAGAGGTACGCGCTAGATTTTTACGATTTAACAAGGTATTGATAAAGCTTGATTTTCCAACATTTGATCGACCAGCCAAAGCTATCTCTGGGATATCATCCTGCGGGTAATGAGACTTGTTTGCTGCACTTAGCAGAATCTCTGCATTATGTGTATTAATTTCCATATTATTTGCCTCAAGCTGTCTCTAATATTGGCTTATCAGTACCATCTACAGCTTCTTTGGTAATACGAACTAGCTTAATATCTTCTTGGCTTGGCACTTCAAACATAACATCCATCATGGTTTCTTCGATGATAGAGCGCAAACCGCGTGCTCCAGTTTTACGTTCGATAGCTTTATTTGCAATTTCTTCTAAAGCATCATCGTCAAATTCTAATTTTACATCATCATAAGATAGAAGAGCTTGATATTGTTTCACCAGAGCATTCTTTGGTTCACGTAAAATACGTACTAAATCATCTGCAGTAAGTTGCTCCAATGCAGCAAATACTGGCAAACGACCAATCAGTTCTGGAATAATGCCAAACTTTTGAATATCATCTGCTACAATGGCTTGCATATATGATTCGCCTTCGTCAATCGCTTTATTATTTTGGCCAAAACCAATAATCTTTTCGCCTAAACGTTGCTTAACAATTTCTTCGATGCCGTCAAACGCACCACCAACGATGAATAGAATGTTCTTAGTATCGACTTGGATCATTTCTTGCTGTGGATGTTTACGTCCACCTTGAGGTGGAACACTCGCAACAGTTCCTTCGATGATTTTCAAAAGTGCTTGCTGTACACCTTCTCCAGAGACATCACGAGTTATGGATACATTCTCACTTTTTTTAGCAATTTTATCAATCTCATCAACATAAATAATGCCACGTTCAGCACGTTCAATATTAAAATCAGCCGCTTGTAACAGTTTCAAAAGAATGTTCTCTACATCTTCACCGACATAACCGGCTTCAGTTAGTGCTGTCGCATCAGCTATAGCAAATGGAACATTCAGACTCTTAGCAAGAGTTTGCGCAAGAAAGGTTTTTCCAGATCCTGTAGGACCAATCATTAAAATATTAGATTTTTGTAGATCAACATCGTCTTCTTCACGACTGTCATGGAAATTGATTCGTTTATAATGATTATAAACGGCTACTGCTAAAGCTTTTTTAGCACGTTCTTGACCAATAACATAGTGGTTTAAAATATTGAGCAATTCTTGAGGTTTTGGAACTTCGGATAAGTCTGCTAAGACTTCTTCTGCTAATTCTTCCCGAATAATTTCTTGGGCTAACTCAACACACTCATTACAAATAAAAGCATTATTACCTGCTATAATCTTTTGAACTTCATCTTGGTTCTTTCCACAAAAAGAACAATATACCATCATCTCTTCATTTCGATTAGTTGGCATTTCTCACTACTCCCTTTAAAAATTTTTAATTAAAATAATGTCATATAAAAAGCATGAATGCTATTAACTAGGTTTGTAAAAGCATTGAGCCAAAATAAAATGGACAAACCATAGCGTTTTTTACGAAAAGTCTGTATCGCGCAAATAACGCAAATCGCACACAAAAAAGCCGTAAAAACGCCAAAAATACTTCTTTCCATTCTTATGAACCCTTTCTTTCTAGGATTTTTACGGTAAAATCATACTCATTTTTTTCATCTTTGGGATGAAAATGATTGCTTATTTCTCTAAATTTTTTTAAATCAAAATCCTCAGGGAAATAAGTGTCACCTACTAGGCTTGCATGAATCTCAGTCTTAATGATTTCGTCTATTTCATGCTCAAATGCCGAAAAAATTTGACCGCCACCTATGATATAGAGATTCTTATCTTGTTGATGGTACCAAGTCAATACTGATGCAAGATCATGAAAGACAAGAACTCGCTCATCATCAATTTGATAACCAGTATCACGTGTCAAAATCAGCGTTATTCTATTTGGTAATATACGTTGATTCATCCCATCAAAAGTTACTCGTCCCATTAAAATAGCATGGCCAGTTGTGATTTCTTTAAAATGTTTTAATTCTGCAGGCAGGTGCCAAGGTAAAGTTTGGTCTTTTCCAATCAGGCCGTTTTGATCCTGAGCCCAAATTGCAGCAATTTTTTTTGTCATTTCCTTATCCTTCAGATTGATATTTCTATTTTATCAAAAATTATAAAAAAAGACTTGATTGGACTACCACTTCTTTGCATTTATTTTTTCCGCATCGTATTAAAACATCCGACAATCTTTTTCGACTGTCGGATGTAAAAATTTAATGTTTCTTTTTATATTTTAAAATAAGATAAATAAATAAAAATCCTGCACTAGCTCCTATGACACTAGATAGAGCTATGTTTAAAAAATCAGGTTGTTTTTCTGTTTTTTCTACGCTTGCAGATTGCTCATCGCTTGAAAATGGGTCAATATCGCATCCTTCTCTTTTCACTTGTTTGTGATCTGTATTGGAATCACCTGTATTTGATTGGTTTGCTTTATTTTGAGGGCCTTTTCCATGACAAAGCAAATTCACTGAATAAGATTGCTGTCTCTGATTACATTTGTTTGAGGATGGATAAGTTAGTTCAGCAAAATCATCTTGCTTTACTGAAGGTTCTATTAACTGCTCTAAACTTTCGCTGTTATCTTGTAATCCATCATTTGCTCCTACAGTAAAAGGGATCATACAAATCACTGTTGCAAGGAAAGTAAAATAAATAGCTAAACAAAACAGTTTTTTAGTTTTTTGTTCTGTAAGGAATTTGAGTTTCATCACCCTACCTCCATAATTGGCAAGAAAGAAAAACATATATATCTATTGTCATTATATCACTTCTATTAAGGATTGCAATAATTTACTAGCAAAAACATAAAAACGAGGCTGGGACAAAAGTCCTAGCCTCTCAGTTGTCTTTGGATTGTCTAGCAAGACGCAGTAGTTGAGTGGGCTCTACTACGCTGATTTCATCAGCTTTTACAGCCCTACTCAACTGTGCGGAGGTGGGACGACGAAATCGAATTCTAACGAATTACCGATTTCTGTCCCACTCTCATCTAGGTTAGATAGCCAAATCAAATTTCAGTTGTGGTTTAACCGGATCATAGTTTATTAATTCAAAATCCTCAGGTTTTATATCAAAGAAATCAGTACCATCTGGTACATTGAGAACAAGATGAGGTTGACAGTCACTTGGCTCACGTCGTAATAACTCATTGGCTTGTTCAAATTGATTGTCATAGATGTGCAAATTGTTGATAAAGTAAAAGAACTTACCGACTTTCCACCCAAAATGCTTGGCAATCATCATTTGTAAGGCAACATACTGCATGGCATTAATATGGTGAGCTACTAGCATATCATTGGAACGTTGCGTTAAAGTCGCATCCAAATAGATCTCTCCATCAACACGACGTACATCAAACATGGTTTGAAAGGCGCATGGAAGCAAGCCATCTGACTCTTCAAATGCCTCATAATCCCATAGGGAAATAATATTGCGACGATTCCATGGATTTGCTTCTAATTGCTGGAGAATTTTATGGATAATATCATGTTTCTTAACAACAGCTCCGTATCGCTGACCAATAGTACCTGTGTCGCCAACTTCCCAATCATTCCAATAGTGAACATTGTACTTGTTATTGAGAAGTTCTAAGCTATTTGACTGATCCTGATAAATCCATAAAACTTCTTTAATGGCAGATTTAATAGCAATAGGACGCAAGGTTGTAATGGGGAATTCACCTTTACTCAAGTCATACTCTGCAAAAGCACCTGTAACATACTTGGAATTTGCGACGTTTCCATCTTTGTATCGTGGACGAGCATTTTCAGAAAAAACACCTTCATCCATAATTTTTCTAATATTGTCTTTAAAGATTATATCTGCTTTTGTCATGATCTCTCCTTCGTCTTCACTTTTTCTAGTATAGCAGATTTTTAATAAAAATTCTCCTACAAAATTTTTGAAGGAGAAAAATAAATAATATTATTGTAAGACAAGTGAAGCTGCACCAATGACTCCAGCATCGTTTCCTAAAGTAGCTAAAGCTAATTTAGTCGTTGTTCGAACTTGAGGGAAGGTATTTTCATCATAAACCTTTTGAACACCATCTAATAAAAATTGACCCGCGGCAGAGACACCACCACCAATAACAATAGTAGAAGGGTTTAAGACAGAAGCGATATTAGCGCAGGCAATACCCAAATAGCGTGAGAAATTCCGATAAACAATCAATGCCAGTTCATCATTTTCTTTAGCCAAGTCAAAAACAGTCTTGGCTGTTACTTCTTCGCCGTTGTCAATCAGTTTTTTCAACTCAGCATCACCAGCGTACTCATCTGCATAACGACGGGTTAAATTCACAATACCAGTCGCAGAAGCTACTGTTTCTAAGCAACCTTTCTTACCACAAGTACATGGAATCGGCTGATCAAAGTCAACAGTGATATGACCTAACTCTCCTGCCGCACCAGCTACACCGTGTAGAAGCTTACCTTCTGCAACGATTCCGCCGCCAACGCCAGTTCCTAATGTCATAAAGACCACATCAGGTTGGTTGTCTCCAGCACCCATCCATCGTTCTCCAAGAGCTGCTACGTTAGCATCATTATCAATAAAGAAAGGAATACCCGTAGCTTTTTCGATTTGTTCTTTCACTGGTTGTAGAGTCTTCCAATTTAGATTATAGGCACCGATAACTGTCCCCTTAACACGATCCACTACTCCTGGTGATCCCATACCAATTCCAAGAAAGTCCTCAGCTGATAGGTTTAAAAGAGACAAGCGGTGTTGAATAGATTCAATCATTTCCTCTACAATATGACTGCCTTCGTCCAAAATATTGGTTTTAATAGACCATTTTTCTTGAATTTCACCTTCTTGCGTTAAAATAGCAAATTTTATAGATGTTCCTCCAAGGTCAATCCCAATAATTTTCTTTGACATAATATTCTCCTCTATGTTTTATTTATCATCATTATATCAGATTTTTTCAGCAAGAAAAAGATTTGCATGGACAAAATTGAAAATCTAGTCCTTAAATATTTCCAGAAAAAATTTATAAGTCTTTTGTATAGTAATATCTTTCACCAGTATAGGGATATTCTTTCAGTGCAAACACTTCTTTATAGCCATGCTTTTTATAAAAATCTGGGGCTTGAAACTGAAAAGTATTGACAAATGAATATTTGCACTTTCTTTCTCTAGCTTCTTGTTCGGCTTTGCATAGTATTTCTGAGCCTATTCCTTGCCCTCGTAGGTCTTCGCTCACATACAAATACTCAATTTCTAGCCAATTCCCAAAAGTCTCTGCTGCCATACCAGCCAGTAGATTTCCTTGTTCGTCTTCTACATAAATGTTAAGAGACTTACTTTTGGATGGCTCCCTCTTAGATTGATTATAAGCCCTGATTAAGTTTCCAAGTTCTTGCGTTTTTTTGAATCGGTATTTTCTAATCTTAAGATCATCTGCAACTTCCTTTAAATTTCTATCTAAACACTACTTCTTTCAACCATCTAACCCACTCAGGTATTCATAGCGCTCGTATTTTTCCAGCAGTTTCTCGTTCTGCTCATCCAGTTCTTGCTGGAGTTGAGACAGTCGAGCAAAGTCAGAGCCATTCTCCTGCATGGCCGCTTCAATCTCAGAAATTCGCTCCTCCAGTGCCTCAATATCGGCCTCAATAGACTCCCACTCCTGCTTTTCAAAGTAGGTCATGCGCTTTTTCTCCTCACGCACTTTGGTCGATTTTTCCTTTTCAGTCTTTTGGGAAATAGCAGAGCTTTCTGCCAGAAAGGCTTTTTCGTCTAAATAATCCGTGTAATTGCCGAAAAACTCTCTGATACCTCCATCTTCAAAAGCCAAAATCTTGCTAGCTACCTTGTCTAGGAAATAGCGGTCGTGGCTCACTGTAATAACTGGACCGGCAAAGCCTTGCAGAAAGTTTTCCAAGACCGTCAGAGTTGCAATATCCAAATCATTGGTTGGCTCGTCAAGAAGCAAGACATTCGGCTTTTCTAAGAGCAGCTTGAGCAGATACAGCCGCTTTTTCTCTCCGCCAGAAAGCTTTTCGATTAAAGTCCCATGAGTAGAACGAGGAAAAAGAAACTGCTCCAAGAGTTCTGCAATGGAAGTCGTTCCACTGCCTATCTTGACCTCCTCGGCCACTTCTTGCAGGTAATTAATGACCCGCTTAGACTCATCCAAGCCCTCAATCTGCTGAGAGAAATAGGCCACTCGAACTGTCTCGCCGATAATGAGCTGACCAGCCTGAGGATGAAGTTTTCCAGCAATCAGATTGAGCAAGGTTGACTTGCCGACACCGTTATCTCCGACAATCCCAATGCGGTCCTTGTTCTGAATCAAAAGACTGAACTGAGAGAGAATGGGCTTCTGATCATAAGCAAAGTCTACATTTTGGAACTCGATAACTTTCTTACCAATACGGCTGGTTTCAAAGTTCATTTCTAGATTGCTGTCAGTTGTCTGACCTGCCAAATCTTTCTTTAGGTCATGGAAACGATTGATACGAGCTTGTTGCTTGGTTGCCCGAGCTTGAGGCTGCCGCCGCATCCAGGATAGCTCCTGTTTGTATAGCTGCTGTTTCTTATGAAGTAAGGCAGCATCTCGTTCATCCTGCTCTGCCTTGAGACGGACATAGTCTTGATAATTTCCTTGATATTCAACCAATCGACCACCATCTAACTCAAAAATCCGAGTTGAAATATTATCCAAGAAATAGCGGTCATGGGTGATGAAAAGAACGGTTTTCTTAGAATTTTTCAAGAAATGGGTCAGCCATTCAATGGTATCAATATCTAGGTGGTTGGTCGGCTCATCCAGTAAGAGCAAATCTGCATCACCTAAGAGAACCTGTGCCAGCTGGACTCTGCGACGAAGGCCTCCTGATAGCTGACCAACCTTTAGAGATAGATTTGTCAGACCAAGTTTGGATAGGACCGTCTTGACCTGACTTTCGATTTCCCAAGCATGGAGCGAGTCCATCTCGGCCATAACTGCTTCTAGTCTAGACTGCTGACTTTCATCATAAGCCGTCAAGAGTAGCTCGTACTCTCGAATCAACTGCATTTCCCGTAAATCACTAGACAAAACAGTATCAAGAACTGTCTGTTCCTCATCAAAATCAGGCTCTTGAGTTAGGTATGCAATCTTATAACCTGACTTAGCAGAAAAAGGGCTGACATCTCCATCAAAGCCCGACTTGCCCGACAAGACATCCAGCAACGTTGTCTTTCCTGTTCCATTGACACCAATCAGACCAATCCGGTCTAGGTCATGAATGATAAAGGAAATATCTCGAAAAACAGTCTTATCACCTACAGATTTGGTTAGCTTGTCAACGATAAAATCGCTCATTTCTTCTCCTTGATATAGGCGTAAATAGCCTCTAAGTTATTAGGCAAATGGCCATCTACAATAGCGTATTCCAACTCTTTTAGAATTTGACCAAGTTTTGGTCCTGGCTCAAAGCCGAACTCCCGCATCAGCATGCCGCCATTGACTACCATTTCTTGCTTGTCATGAATAGTTAGACTGGCATCAAGATTGTGAATGGCAGAGAAGTCCACTGTCAAACCTTGCACCTGTCGAAGCTCCTCTGCTTGTAGCAATAAGTCTATATCGTAATCATAGCAGTCACGCTTGGTCAAGTCCCGTTCTGAGCGAATTGTCACAATTTCGACTATATCTGCTACTCTCTTGGCAAATTCACGAGAGGTTTTCCAAATTCTCAAAAATCGTTGAACATCTTGTATTTTCAATACTAGCAAAAGAGCTGCCCAAGCCTGTTCAGATGCTGAAAAGCAAAAGTCTGAGTCCAATTCAAAGAGCCGTTCTAACTTAGTGCTACTTCCTTTCAAATCTGGCAAAAATTCTATTGCATTACTTTTTAAGAGTGCCTCTAAGCCCTTACGCCAAAACGGTGCTAGCAAAAGTTTGTCAAACTCGATAAAAATTCGTTCTACTGAGATTTTCTCCAGCAAGGGAGCACACCCCCTCATAGCCGCGAAAGTATCTTGTTCCAAGTCGAAATCCAAGGCAGCCTGAAAACGAAAGCCCCGCATGATACGGAGAGCATCTTCATTAAAACGCTCTGCAGCTGTCCCAACTGCTCGCAAAAGGCGATTATCCAAGTCATCTAACCCCTTAAAAAGATCGATAACCTGGCCATTTTCATCCAAAGCTAGAGCATTGATGGTGAAATCACGACGCTTGAGATCTTCTTCTAAAGAGCGCACAAAAGAAACCTTACTAGGTCTGCGGTAGTCCACATATACATCCTCGGTCCGAAAAGTTGTCACTTCATATTCATGGTTATTTTCTAGAACCAAGACAGTTCCATGCTCAATTCCCACATCAACCGTACGATCAAAAATGCGTTTGGTTTCTTCAGGATAGCTGGAGCTTGCGATATCCACATCATGGATAGGTCGTTGCAAAAGAGCATCACGAACAGAACCGCCGACAAAGTATGCTTCAAATCCGGCCGCTTTTATCTTTTCTAATACTGGTAAAGCCTCCTGAAATTCAGAAGGCAGAGTTTCTAATCTCATAGTAAATGTTCCATTCCGTAAGGATTGAATAAGGTAGGATTCATTATCCAGGTGTTTTAGGATTGAATAAAGCTACATCCTAAGATTACTCGAAAATAGGAATATAGCCTAGGGCGATACTTCCCTCACCAAGATGTGTACCGATAACACTACCAAAAGTAGCCAAAGAGATTCTTGTAGATCCAGTACTTTCAAGTAAAAGCTCACGTAAAGCTTCTGCTTTTTCTAAAGCATTCGCATGGATAACAATAATCTCATATTTTTCATTAGATGTACGTTCTTGAACGATTTCAATTAAACGCTTAGTCGCCTTTTTTTCTGTACGAATCTTTTCAAAAACCTCAATAACACCCTGCTCATTAAAATATAGAATAGGCTTAATGCTAAGTAAAGTTCCTAAAATGGCAGCACCGTTTGATAGACGGCCACCTTTTACAAGATGGTTTAGGTTATCTACCATAATAAATGCGCCAGTTGCCTTAATTTGAAGCGCAAGTCGATCTAGAATTTCATCAAAAGTTAGACCGTCTTCTGCCCATTTAAGGGCTGAACTAACCATGATTCCTAAGGGTGCACTCGTAATTTTGGAGTCTGGGAAAGCAATTTCTAAGTTTGAAAATTCTTCTTTTAAATATTGGATATTCTGGAAAAAACCAGAAATACCACTTGATAAGAAAAGCCCAATCACATGGGTATATCCTTCTTGTGATAATCTTGAAAGTGTCTCTTCCAACTCAGCGATACTAGGCTGACTCGTCTTAGGTAACTCAGAAGACAAAGCCATTTTTTTATAGAAGTCTTCAGAAGTTAGATTTTTTCCTTCAATATAGGTATTTCCATCGATAACAACAGGAATATCAAGGACGAAGAGATTCTCTTTTTGAGTATAACTTTCGTCAAAATAGGCCGATGAATCTGTAATAACAGCTAACTTCATTTAAAACTCCAAATTAATACCTGGCAAATCTAAGGCAATCTCAGTTACTTCATAAGTCAAACGGTTCAGCATTGTTAAGCTTGGTCTAGCTAGTTGCTCAACTTCTTCTTGGCTGAACTCATTTGGCTCTCCAACAAGGCGATTTTGGATATGATTTACTTGAGAAATAACGCCACTAATAACAAACGCATCAAAAACAATCATGTAATTTAAAATGACGACCAAAGAAGTCGTTTGATTTGTTTCATCACGGTTTAATAATTGAAAGTTAACATCTACTTTTGTTTCTGGAGTACCATTTGCTTTTTCCCATTCAAAGTTGCGTGCATCATAATGATATTGGCTAACGAATTCTTTTTCGCGTTGTAATTCCATTGTATTTCTCCTAAAATTTTGCGTTACTAACATTATAGCATATTTTTTAACGACTGACTACAAATCCTTACTGCGCTTCTTCATGCTTTTTTAAATAGTATCTCTTAATATATTTCTCTTAGTTCTAATACTCGTTGGAAAAGTTTGTTTCATTTTCCGATGCTTCAAAAGAAATACAAAAAGAACCTCCTAAGAGATTCTTTGAAAATTCATTCATTATTTCAATGGCTTTCTCAAATATCCAAATAGAAGTCCGCTTACCACTGCTCCTACTAAAACAAAGACTAAGTAAAGGAGCGGGTTTGTTGTGAGAGCAACTACAAAGATACCTCCATGGGGCGCCATTAATTTTATTTCTGCTAAGCCAACTAATGCACCAGCCAAAGCAGAACCGGCAATAAAGCTTGGAATAGCACGCATAGGATCCGCTGCTCCAAATGGGATAGCCCCTTCTGTTATAAAGGATAATCCCATGACAATATTTGTCAAACCAGAGTTTCTTTCTTCTTCAGTAAATTTATTTTTAAATAACAAGGTTGCAATGAAAACTGCAAGTGGAGGAACCATGCCTCCAGCCATTACACTAGCCATGACTACCGATCCGCCTGAAGCTACTGTTGCTGCAAGAGTTCCAGTACCAAAGATATAAGCTGCTTTGTTGAATGGCCCTCCCATATCGATAGCCATCATACCTCCAACTACCAATCCCATCAAGACCGCTGAAGTTCCACTCAGACCTTCAAGGAAATTATTTAAACCAGTATTGATAGCAGCCATTGGAATATTGACCAAAAGCATTAAGAATCCTGTTAAGAAAGTTCCTAGTAAAGGATAAAGCAAGATAGACTTAATCCCTTCAAGAGATTTTGGCAAACTAGCAAGAGCTTTTTTTAGAAAGTTTACCGTGTAACCAGCTAAGAATCCACCCACTAGTGCTCCAAGAAAACCTGATGATACTCCTGCTAGAGAAAGCGTAGCTTCACCGCCAGATGCAAATGGAATTTTTCCAAAAGCAGCACCCGCAGCAGCTAAACTACCAGCTACAAAACCTGGAGCTAATCCTGGCTTTTCTGCGATAGAAAAGGCAACAAATCCAGCAAGTACTGGTAGCATAAAACCAAATGCTGCGCCACCTATATTTTTCAACAATGCTGCAACTTCATGATAAGAACCAAGATTAGATAACTGGTCTTTAGGAACTCCCATAAATTGATCAAATAAGAATGCAAGGGCGATTAAAATACCACCACCAATTACGAAAGGCAACATTTGAGAAACCCCGCTCATAAGGTGCTTGTAAAAACCACCTACAGAGCTTACTTGACTTGCACTAGCTTGATGGCTAGCATGATAGATAGGAGCTTGACCTGATAATGCTTGATGGATCAATTCTTCTGTTTTACGAATACCATCTGCAACAGGACGATTGATCAATGGTTTTCCATCAAAACGGTCCATTTCAACTGCCTTATCTGCTGCAATAATAACAGCTTTAGCTTTCTTAATATCCTCTGCTGTCAGCTTATTTCCAACACCGCTAGCTCCATTGGTTTCAACTTTAATGCCGACACCCATTTCAGCTGCAAGCTTTTGCAAGGCCTCTTGAGCCATGTAGGTATGTGCAATTCCTGTCGTACAAGCTGTTACAGCAACTAGGAAATCTCCATCTTCAGTAGCAGATGCTACAGCATTCACTTCTTGTGTTTTTTCCGCTACTTGGTTAAAAAGCTCAATCACTTGATCAGGTGAAGTCACTTGACGTAATTTATCTGCAAAACCATCCTTCATTAGATATTGAGACAGTTCAGCAAGAGCAGCTAAGTGAGTATCGTTAGCCCCTTCTGGAGCAGCAATCATAAAGAATAGATCAGTCGGTTGGCCATCCAAACTTTCGTAATCTACGCCTTTATTTGACTTGGCAAAAAGGACAGTCGCTTCTTTGACAGTGGTAGTTTTGCTGTGGGGCATAGCAATTCCATCTCCTAGACCAGTAGATGTCAGGGCTTCACGAGCCAAAATCCCTTCTTTGAAAGTCTCGAAGTCTGTCACATAGCCATGATCCACTAGGCTCTGAATCATTTCTTCGATAACAGCGTTTTTCTCTGTTGCCTGCAAGTCCAACAACATGACGTCTTTTCTTAATAAGTCTTGAATTTTCATATTTTTTCTACCTTTACTTTTTCATAGATTTCTTTTATATAATCAGCTGTCGCCAAATCATCTGAGAAGGTGGTTGCTGTTCCGCAAGCTACTCCCCATTTGAAAGCTTCTACTGCATCACCAGAACGGACAAACTCTCCGGTAAAACCAGCCACCATAGAGTCACCAGCACCTACAGAATTTTTTACATGGCCTTTGATAGGTTCAGCAAAGTAAGCACCATCTTGAGTTACCAACAAAGCCCCGTCTCCAGCCATGGAAATAATCACATGCTGAGCACCCTTTTCTAAAATTTGGCGTGCATAACTCTCAATCTGATCCAAGTTTTCTAGCTTGACTCCAAAAATATCACCAAGTTCGTGATTGTTAGGTTTGACCAAAAGTGGCTCAAACTCCAAGGAATCCAAGAGAGTCTGTCCTTCAAAGTCACAGACGACTTGCGCTCCTGTCTTTCTGGTCAGACCAATCAACTCCTTGTAGACAATATTTCCTAGATTTTTCGGACTGCTACCTGCAAAAACTACTGTATCTTTCGAGGACAATGAAGTCAGAAACTCCTTTAACTCACTTAGTTTTTGATTTGAAATTTCAGGTCCAGATCCATTTATTTCTGTTTCCGAATCCGCTTTAATTTTGACATTAATGCGTGTATCTTGATCTACCTCTACAAAGCGATAAGTGATCCCTTCCGTCTCAAGTGTATCTTTTATGAATTTCCCAGTGAAGCCTCCGATAAATCCAGTTGCTGTATTTTCGATGCCTAAACGTTTGAGAACTCGGCTGACATTAATTCCTTTACCGCCAGCAAATTTATCATCACTATCCATTCGATTGACACTTCCCACTAAGACCTCGTCCAAGCGAACGATATAGTCTATAGATGGGTTTAGTGTAACTGTATAAATCATACTTCAATCACCTCCGTTTTCCCTTTCAAAACTTCAACCACTTCTGACTTGTAGCGATTTGTAATAATACTTGCTTTGGATACTGGCGCAACTTTGACAAATGATGTCTCTCCCAACTTAGAGGAATCAGCTAGAACATACGTATTTTTCGCATTCTCCAAAATTGCTCGCTTAACAGCTCCTTCTTCCATGTCTGGCGTGGTAAAAAAATTGCTATCAATAGCATTCATTCCAAGAAAAGCCTTATCAAAATTCAGTTGACCAATTTGATTCAGTGCTACACCACCAATACTAGCATCTGTTGAACGCTTCACACTACCACCGATAATAACCGTTGGAATATTTCGTTCAACTAACTTTGAAGCATGGTGGATCGAATTCGTCACAATCGTCACTTGTGAGTGTTCAATAGCTTGGATTAAAAAATCATTCGTCGTCCCTGCATCAATGAACACCACGTCGTTATCTTGTATTAAACTAGCGGCTTTCTCTGCAATTTTTTGCTTCTCGTGAATGTTTTTGATAGATTTTTCCTGGTTGCTTTCTTCCTCTTGTAAGAAGCGGATGCTCTCAGCACCACCATGAACTCGACGAAGTTTCTGTTCGTTTTCCAACTCGTCTAAATCACGTCGAACGGTTGATTCAGAAGTATTTAGAATTTGAACCAAGGTTTCTAGAGAAACAGTTCTATGATGTTTTAATTGCTCCAAAATAACTTGTTTTCGTTCTGATTTTAGCATATTTTTTCTCCTGTAACTGCTTACATCAATTATTATACTCTTAAAATTTTCAAAGTCAAGCATTTTCTGTCATTTCCTTTCAATGTTTTATAAAAAAAGAGGATGAGACACATCTCACTCCTCTATTTAGTCGATTATTGATATCTTTTTTTCTTTTCTGACGCATTTGCAATAGTTACGCCAACTATACCAGTTGCTAAACCAAGCAAGCTGAAGTACTCAGCATTCGTACCTGTTTGAGGTAGGCTCTTCTCTTTTTTAGATTGAGAAGCTTGATTCTTTGCAGACATCACTGCATCACCTTTGTAAAGGTTTTTAGCATCAGCAGGTTTTGTTGAAGTAGCTTTCACTGTTGATAAATGAGATATAGAAGAAGTATTATCTGTCGCTTTAGTCTGCAACTTTCTTTGCTTATCTTCTAGTTTCGCTGTAACCTCTCTATAAAGGCTTAGTAGCGATTCCTCTTGTTGCAATTTATTTTCTTTTTTAGAAAGATCTGCCTTCTTAGAAGATGTTGTTTGTCGTGCGGTAGATACCTTTTGAGGCGCTTTAGCTAATTGATCAACTTTTTCCTGTATATTTTTCAACCTAGTTTTTGAGTCTGCTAAGCGTTCTTGCGCACTTAAAGTATTTTGTTTTAGTGTTTGCAATTCTGCTTTTAATCTCTCTAATTTAGCAGTTTCTTCTGCTAATTTTTCTTTAGCAAGCTGAAGTGCTAATTTTTTCGGTTGAAGAGAAGTTTCAAATTGTTTGCTTGCATTATCTAACGCTGCTCGTTTAGCAACTGTATTTTCTCTTGCGGCAGCTAACTTGCTTTCAGCATTTAATACTTGGTATTGTGCGTTGGCTACTAACTGAGCTTGCTTTTGAGCCTGTAATTTGCCGTCATTCAGCTGACTAGCAAGAATACCTGCTTTTACTTCACGATTCGTTTTTTCAACTCTCAAAGCTGCCAATTCATTTTTTAGAACAGTTGCTCTCTCATTTTCAACAATTCTTGGTTGAGTGGCACTTTTTAGTAACTGTTCATAATCAGATAGGCTCAACAGAGTCTTATTTTGTAAACGTTGGGCTGTATTTCCAACATGGTGAAATCCAACAGCCGCAGTTCCATAAACAGAACTATAGGCATTTGGGATTGTGTTATAAGAGGCAGAGATAGCAGTCGCCTTATTATCCATCATTTGCAGGTAATGTCCTACTCTTGCAAAAGTTTCAGCGCCGATTTTCTGATAAATGGCATTTGCATCTAACTGTTTCTCGTCTGTCGGCAAATTATATTGAGCAGCAATTTTTTGATAGAGTGCTTTTTCGCTATGCCAAAAATCAACAGACTTTTCTGGTGAAAAGCTAATGGCCACATTTTCGTTTTTGATATACTTAAACATATGGCGACCGTTTTTTTCAAAGAAAGCTGATTGAATTTGGCTCGCTACATTAGCATATGGATCTACATATAGCTCAGGTAGACCAGCTTGAACACGATAGCGATTTATTGCACGAATCACTTCGATCGCTTTAAAATTGTTTTCAAGACTTGCTGAACTAGTGGAGTCTGTGCCTATTGTTAGTCCATCTTCTTTTTTTGCTTGTTTATACAAGGATAGAGCATTTGAAGCAGCTTCTCTCACTTCAGGTGTTTGTCCATTTTCTTGTAAGTAATTAAGAATATGCACATAGTTAGTTGTTCAAAAATCAGCAGCTTGCATCACAATTTTCTTTTGTGGCGTTGTTGCTAGTTCTGCTTCTTTCTTCTTGATTTCCTCTTTAATCTTATCTAATTCTACTTGATTAGATAAGATTGACTGTTCTAACTGTGTGGCATTGTCTGGAGCCTGAGTTCCTTTGTTTTGAATTGCGGCAAGTTTCTCTTTTTTCAAGGCAAGATCTTTTATTGCTTGTTCTTCTTCAACTTTTGCTTGAGCTAGCTCTTGCTCTTCGCGTGCAATAGGTGCTTTAGCTTCTGCTAATTCTTTTTCAGCCAAATCAACTAAGCTTTGTTGACCGATAACTTTATTTTCTTGCTCTTGAATTGCTTGTTGAGCAGATGCTTCCTTATTTTGAGCATCTGTCAGATTTACTATATTGCTACTTACTTCTGCTTTTGTTTGAATTTCTTCATTTTGAGCATCAGCAAGTGCTGTAGTATTTGCTTGTTGTTCTGCTTCTTTCAACTCTTCTTGTGCTTTTTGATTTGCTTCTTGGGCAGTGTCATATTCACTTTTAGCTTTATTCACAGCCTCTTCTTGCGATTCTTCCTGCGCCTTTGCTAGCTCAGCCTGAGTTTTTGAAATTTCTGCATTAGTTTGTCTATCTGCATCCATCTGTTGGGTGGCTTGATTCTTTTCAGCTGGTTTTGATACCTCTTCTGCTTTAATCTGATTTCCCAACATACCTGACATCAGTGTTGTTGCTGCTATTCCAGTCGCCACCATGGATTTCCCTAGCTTTTTTTCATCCTTGTATCCCTTCTTTCATAATATCATATAAATATTTTGGCACTACTCTATAAAATTATTTTATCATGCTTATGTAAAAAGCCAAGTTATTATTCATGTCTTTTTAATAGAAATTTGATTACATTTTGATGACTTGTTTGCTAAATTATTTTCTATTGAAGATATAAATACAATTATAAAATTTTATTAGAGAAATACTTTGGTTTGTAAAATCATAAATAGACTTTAGTTAATTTGCTACTATGCCTAAAAAGTTATTATATATAAAAAGGTTTGAGATCCTCTTATCGCAAACCTTTTTATATAGTTAAAATTTCTTTACAATTCCCTAACTTTTGTCATTTTTATTGACGACCTTTTAGAATCGCTTCAATAATTGCCATTCTGACAAAGACGCCGTTGGTCATTTGTTCAACGATACGTGATTTTGGTGCTTCAACCAGATGATCCGCAATTTCTACATCACGGTTAACTGGAGCCGGATGCATGAGAATCGCTGTATCTTTCATGCGGTCATACCGCTCTTGAGTCAGACCATGCAATTTGTGGTAATTTTCTTTAGAAAAGATGGACTCGTAGTCATGGCGCTCATGCTGCACGCGCAGGAACATCATGACATCCACTTCTTCAATCACTTCATCAATAGTGACAAACTTACCATAGTCCGCAAACTCTTGGCTCCGCCATTCTTCCGGACCAGCAAAGTATAGCTCGGCCCCCAAGCGCTTGAGAATCTGCATATTTGACTTAGCCACACGTGAATGGTCCAAGTCACCAGCAATCGCAACCTTGAGCCCTTCAAAGCGACCAAACTCTTGATAAATGGTCATCAAATCCAGCAAGCTTTGGCTAGGATGCTGACCAGAACCATCTCCTCCGTTAACGATGGAAGTCGTAATGGTTGGGCTTTCCACTAGCTCTTTGTAATAGTCCACTTCAGGATGGCGAATGACACAAACATCGACGCCAAGGGCAGACATAGTCAGGATGGTGTCATACAAGGTTTCTCCTTTATTGACCGAGCTTGTCTTGACATCGAAGTCCAGAAGATCACAGCCCAACTTCAACTCTGCTACTTCAAAGGCTTTGTGGGTCCGAGTAGATGACTCAAAGAAAAGGTTAGCCACGATATGCTGCTCATCATAATGGGCTTTAGCCCCATTTTTAAATTCGATTCCGCGTTTAATCAAGGCCATAACTTCTTCATTTGACAGAGTTTCCATAGAAACAAGGTTTTTAAGTGCGATTTGATTTGATGACATATGCTAATCTCCTGTTTTTAGATGTGATGATTGGAGCAAGACTCCTAGATTGGACGACAAATTTTAAAAAATGAACTTAATAATTTTTTATTTAGGCTCAGGTAGAACAAGATAAAGGACAATTCCTAAAACAGTTGATAGAGCCACTCCGGAGATTTGAAGCCCCGACAACTGCAAGGTTAGACCCCCGATACCAGATACAAGAATAACACTTGCAATCAATAAGTTCTTTTTATTATCAAAGTTAGTCTGTGCTTCAATCAGAATTTTAAGCCCACTTGAAGCAATCACACCAAATAGTGCAATGGAAATACCACCTAGTACAGGACTTGGGATAGATTGGAGTAGGGCTGATACCTTACCAACAAAGCTCATGACAATAGCTAGCACTGCTGCACCAGCGATGACATAAACGCTATAAATTTTATTAAGTGCCATGACTCCAATGTTCTCTCCATAACTGGTCACTGGTGGCGCTCCAAAAAGCCCTGCAATAACCTGAGCCAGACCATCGCCAGTCAGAGTTCTATCCAAACCAGGATCCTTGAAGAAATCTTTTCCAGTTAGGCTATTTAATACCATGACATGACCAAAATGTTCTGTCATAGTGACAAAGGCTATAGGTGCCATTGTCAAGATTGCACTAGGATAAAATTTCACATCATAGTCTAAGAAAGGCAAACTCATCGGTGGCAGGTGAAACCAAGATGCTTCTCCAACCTTAGTAAAAGAGACAATTTCCTGCCCAGTGACAGCACCTAACAGCAAGCTAAAGAGGTAACCGACAACTAAGCCTAGTAAGACTGGAATAATGCCTACAATCTTTTTCCCATAGATATTAAAGAGAATAATAGCTAAGAGTGTTACCATTCCAATGGTAAAATAGGTCAAATCATAAACTTTCTCACCATTGGCTAAAGTCTTATTCATTACATCGCTAACAGCTGTACCAGCCAGACTGAGACCTATTACCATGATAATTGGACCAACGACTACTGGCGGAAGCACTTTATCAATCCATGCATTACCAGCAAATCTGACAACCAAAGCCACGATGAAATAAACTAAGCCTCCTGTGATAGCTCCCTGGGCCACTGCACCAATGCCATCTGTCTTCATCAATAATTGCATAGCTGCAATATAAGCAAAGCTAGAACCCATATAAGCAGGTATCTTATACTTAGTAACCATTAAGTGTGCTAATGTTCCTAGACCACTTGAGAATAGGGCAACTGCTGGATCGATTCCTACTAAAATTGGAACAAGCACGGTCGCCCCAAACATAGCGAACAAATGCTGGAATGACAAACCTAAAAGAAGGCCTGGTTTTGGCATATCATGAACATCATATTTAACTTCTTGATTCATCTATCTTACTACTCCCCCATAATTAAAACACGATCTTGACCATCTATTTCGGTCATCTCAACAATAATTTTCTCAGTCTGACTAGTCGGAATATTCTTCCCAACATAGTCTGCTCGAATCGGCAACTCTCGGTGACCACGATCTACCAAAACAGCCAATCCAACTCTAGACGGGCGACCATGACTGACCAAATTATCAATCGCTGCACGAATAGTTCTACCTGTATAGAGGACATCATCGATCAGAATAACCTGACGATCTGTAATATCCACTGGGATGAATGTCGTATCCTCTTCAACCTTCATATCATCACGAAAGGCTTTTGTATCCACTTCTCCGACCGGAATATCAATTCCTTCTAACTGGGCTAAACGTTTTTGGATACGATTGGCCAAGTAAACTCCTCGAGTCTTGATTCCAGCAAGAACGACCTGACTCAAATCCTTGTTACGTTCGATGATTTCATAGGTAATCCGCGTAATGGCACGATTCATTGTGATCTCATCAACAACTTCTTTTGTTTTCATTTTTACCTCCTAAACACTAAAAAAATCTCCTTATACAAGGAGATTTCAGAAAATATAGATAGACTGTACTTAACGAAAAAGAAATACAATACGCCTATCTTTTCACTTGCTCCTTGCCTATCTCTCTGGATAGAATTAAAGGATTATTTAATTGTTAATACTATATCATAGTCGAAAATATACTGCAAGCAAAAAATGTCATTTTATAAAAAATATTTGCTAGGCTTGTTTCTTGCTTTTTGTAAAAGTGATAGACTTGATGCCATAAAAGACAAAACCAAACACTAGATAAGCCACAAAAATAATCAAACATCTCTTGATAACATAAGGCCATTCATATTTAAAAACATTCAAAAAGAAATATGGAAATGGATTATCTTTTGCATTCGGAATATTAATTTTCAAGAAAAAGCCATTAAATAGTGCGAAAGCCATGTAGACTAATGGCAATCCAGACCAAGAAATCGGATCAAACCATCGATATTGTCTCGTTTTATCAAATACCAATGTATCTATCAAAAAAGCTAAGGGAACAATGTAATGGCAAAGAAAGTTTTCTAAACGATAAAAATCAGTTGC
The DNA here is from genome assembly GCF_000220065.1 of Streptococcus sp. oral taxon 056 str. F0418. Lineage (GTDB taxonomy): Bacteria > Bacillota > Bacilli > Lactobacillales > Streptococcaceae > Streptococcus. The sequence continues at coordinate 161,756 of NZ_AFQU01000001.1, forward strand.
AATTGGTGCAAGCATAACATGATAAACTACACAAGTGATCATGATAGACATGGTAACGCCACCCTTAATTCTTAAGAAAACCGGCGACTTCCAAGTCTCATCTTTTCTAGCCATCAAATAAACCATATAGCCCGTAAAGATTAGGACTAATAGATTGGACAAAACTGTATAATACATGAGCATTCCCCAACCATATTTACTGATTTCGAGAAAAACTCCTAAAAAAGCTAAAACTAATAATAGAATTCTGTAAGCAAAAATGAATGTACGGCTCATATCAACCTCAGATCTTCTTAACAAATTCGGATTTAAGCTTCATAGCGCCAAAGCCGTCAATCTTACAGTCGATATTGTGGTCGCCTTCTACAATGCGAATATTTTTCACACGTGTACCTTGCTTGAGATCCTTAGGTGCACCTTTGACTTTTAAGTCCTTGATTAGGGTAACAGTGTCACCATCAGCCAACTTATTGCCATTGGCATCGATAGCTACCACTCCTTCTTCTACCTCTTGAGCTTCAGCTGGGTTCCATTCATGAGCACATTCTGGGCAAATTAAAAGCGTCCCATCTTCATAGACATATTCTGAGTTACATTTTGGACAGTTTGGTAATGTATTCATTTTCTTCTCCCTTTTAAAAATATACTGGTATATTATACTCTATTCTTTTCCTTTTGACAAATCGCTTATGGATTGTCTACTAACTCCTGCGTCCTTTCGTAGGCAGCCTGAACAGCATCCATGACCGTTCCTCGAAAAGCATTTTCTTCCAGACTAGCTACTCCAGCAATGGTCGAACCGGCCGGACTGCAGACCTGGTCTTTGAGCTGGGCCGGATGTTGCCCACTGACCTGACTTAGCTTGGCAGCGCCTAAGAGAGTTTGATTGGCTAGCTGCAGGGATATGTCGCGACTGAGTCCTGCTCGGACACCAGCATCCGCTAAGGCCTCTATAAAGAGATATACGAAAGCTGGTCCACAGCCAGCAAGAGCTGTCGCCGCATCCAACTGCTTTTCCTCTAGTTTGAGCAAAAGACCGGCAGAAGATAGAATCTCCTGTAACAAATCTTCGTCCACTTGATTCGCCTGCTGAGACAAGGCATAGCTAATAACACCCTCACCTACAGCTACTGGTGTATTAGGCATCATCCGAATCCAACGATGGTGGCTAGAGGTCAATTTTTCTAAGAGCTCTAAGGTCAAACCTGCAGCCATTGAAACCAGCAAAATAGACTCACGTTTTTCTAGAATCTCCTGATACTCAGCCAGCAAGTCAGTAAATTGAGCTGGTTTAATCCCTAGAAAAATAACATTTGCTTGTGCAAAAACCTCAGCATTACTGGCCGACTGACCACCAAGTTCTGCAGCAATCTTTTCAGCCTTGTCACGACTGCGATTAGCCAGGAGTAATTCACTTCTAAATCTTTCATCTTGGGCAACCAGGCGAGCGAGACTGCCACCCATATTTCCCAAACCGATAAATCCAATTTTCATCTTTATTTCCTCACTTGACCAGTTCCTTGAATGACGTACTTATAGCTGGTCAACTCTTTCAGTCCCATAGGACCTCTGGCATGTAGTTTTTGAGTAGAAATCCCCATTTCGCAGCCAAGTCCAAACTGACCGCCATCTGTAAAGCGGGTTGAGGCATTGACATAAACCGCTGCGCTATCCACCTGCTCTGTGAAGTAAGCTGCCGCTGCAGACTTCTCCGTCACAATGGCATCCGAGTGATGAGTGCTGTGAGCCTCAATATGCTCCACCGCTTCTTCCAGCGAAGAAACCAGCTTGACCGCTAAGACATAATCCAAAAATTCGGTATCAAAATCTTCCGGTCTAGCTTGCGAGCCCGAGATATACTGTGCCGCTTTCTCATCCAAACGTAATTCAACAGACTTTTCTTGTACAGCATCACGATCTGTCACCAAAATCTTTTGTAAACGTGGCAAAAATGCTGCTGCAATCTCTTCATGAACCAGAAGTACCTCCATGGCATTGCAGACAGAGGGGCGACTGGTCTTGGCATTCTCGATAATCGCCAAAGCCTTGTCCTGATCAGCGTCTTTATCTACATAGATATGAACAATTCCAGTACCTGTTTCGATAACCGGCACAGTCGCATTCTCCACGACCGCCTGAATCAGTCCCGCACCTCCACGAGGAATGAGCAAATCCAGATAGCCCTTGGCCTTCATCATAGCCTGGGCGGAAGCCCGACTAGTATCAGAAACCAACTGGATACAATCCGGCGAAATCTCCGTCTGAGCCAAGCCGTTTTTCAGAGCTGTGACAATAGCTAGCGCAGTCTGATAAGCATCCTTGCCGCTTCTGAGAACGACTGCACTGCCACTCTTTAGTGCCAGAGCCGCAGCGTCAGAGGTGACATTAGGCCGGCTTTCGTAGATAATCCCAATCACGCCCATGGCCACTCGCTGTTTACTGATGACAAGACCGTTATCAAGCTCAGTCCTTTCCAAGACTTGCCCTACAGGATCCTCCAAGTCAATCAGCTGGCGAATGCCCTCTGCCATGGTAGCAATCCGCTCCTCATCCAGATAGAGGCGATCCAGCATCACATCTGAAATCTTACCTTTTGCTGCGGTCATATCCAATTCATTGGCTGCTAAAATGTCCGCACGAGAAAGCCAGAGCTGCTTTGCCATTTCTTCTAGAACATGGTTTTTCTCAACTGTTGTGGCTGTATTAATCGTCTTCTTGACTTTCTGGACCTTTTCAAAAATCGCTTGTGTTGAGGTCATCGCTTCTCCTTTCCCTGTCTTCTAAAATTCTGCAAATAAATCATTTAACTCCGGTGTCAATGAAATCCAATCATCCCGATGAATGACGACACCCTTAGGTTTATTGGACTTGAGCATATCTTTAAGAGCTGACTTGCCAAAACGCACTCGCCCTTTACCAAGAATAGCTCCGCCGCCTTCCTCGTAAACTGTCACCGTATCCTGATAGGCAAAGCTCCCTGATACAGATACAAGTCCGGACACCAACAAACTTTTTCCATTATTTCTGAGAGCGTCGGCTGCTCCTTGATCTACATAGATTTCCCCTTGACTTTTAGCATAGAAAGCCAGCCATTGCTTCTGCGTTTTTAGACCTTTTTCCTGAGCCAAAAAGAGACTGCCATCCTTGGTCTCCTCCACAGCTTCCAGCAGAGCATCAGTCTTGAGCGAGGAGCAGATATAGACCGGAACACCAGACATGGTCGCCAGAGTTGCAGCCTTAATCTTTGTCAGCATACCGCCAGTTCCATTGCTCGTTCCTGCACCGCCTGCCATATCAATCAGCTCAGAGCTAATCTTCTCAATCTTTTCAAGTCGCCGTGCATCTGGATTGGTAGACGGGTTGGCTGTGTAGAGTCCATCTACATCTGTCAAAAGCACCAGGAGATCTGCTTGAACCATGGCCGCTACTTGTGCACTCAGCGTATCATTATCCCCGACCTTGAGCTCCTCGATAGCCACTGAGTCATTTTCATTGATGATAGGAATAGCGCCGCGATTCAGCAAGACAGACAAGGCCTGATGAGCATTCTTGTAACGCCGTTTATCTGCAAAGTCATCCTGCGTCAAAAGGATCTGAGCAGAAATGATTTGCTTCAAAAGAAGATTGGTTGTATATTCCTCGAGGAGCAAGCCCTGTCCAACCGCAGCTGAAGCTTGTTTGTCTGCTATCTTGGTCGGTCGCTTTTTAAAGCCTAGAGAAGAAAAGCCTGCCGCAATAGCTCCTGATGAGACCAAGATTAACTCATGCCCCGCCTCATGGAGGAGTGCCAACTGCCGAGTAATTTCCTTTACCTTAGCACGTGACAGACTGCCATCTGCGTTTGTCAATGATGAAGTTCCCACTTTAAATACAATTCGCTTTGCTTTCATACCTTCACACTCATTTTCTTCAGTATTGAAATATTATACCAAAATTCAATACAAAAATAAAAAACGATGCAAAATTCTCTACAATCAGAGAGTGGAGCATCATTTTCTATTATTTTCTTAACTTATCTAATGTCTCTTGAAAAATAGCTGGCGCTTCAGCTGTAAATTCCAGCACTTCACCAGTTCGAGGATGGGTGAAGCCTAGTGTGTGCGCGTGCAAAAATTGGCCATGTCCTTTCAAGGTCTTACGAGGTCCATAGACCTCATCTCCAGCCACAGGATGTCCGATGTAGGCCATGTGAACGCGGATTTGGTGAGTTCGGCCTGTTTCTAGCTGAAGCTCGACCAAGGAATAGTCACCAAAACGCTCCAAGACTTGAAAACGCGTCAGAGCTGGCTTGCCTTTTGCCGTTACAGCCTGCTTCTTGCGGTCTTTTTCACTACGGCCAATCGGAGCTTCAATCACTCCGCGGTCGTTAGGCAAATTTCCATGAACAATAGCCCAATACTTCCGTAGGGATTTCTTATCCTTAAGTTCAGCAGCCAAAGCCACATGGGCTTGGTCATTTTTTGCAATCATGAGAAGCCCTGAAGTGTCCTTATCAATCCGATGGACAATTCCCGGTCTGAGAACTCCATTGATGCCAGACAGGTCTTTGATGTGGTATATAAGAGCATTGACTAGCGTGCCACTGGTATGCCCTGCAGAAGGATGGACAACCATTCCCTGAGGTTTATTGACGACTGCTACATCCTCATCCTGATAGACGATTTCTAACGGAATATCCTCAGCTACATACTCAACAACTTCTGGTTCAGGCAGTTCATAGGAGATAATGTCGCCTTCTTTGACTGTATATTTTGCTTTTTTGGCTTGACCATTTACTAAAATTTGTCCGTTCTTAATTTGCTCATTAGCAAGACTTCGAGACAGATCAGTCAAATCAGCAACTGCCTTATCTAAACGAACACCTGCTTCCTTAATTATTACTTCCATTATTTTCTTCCCTTATGATAACTAGGAGTAATACCAGCACTCCAAACGTTAAATACATATCTGCAACATTAAAAACAGCAAAATCAATAAAATCTAACTGAAACATATCAACCACAAAACCTTGACGTAGTCGATCAATAAAATTACCTAAGCCACCTGCAATAATAAGCGTCAAACCACTAATCAGCCAGAGCGATCCTTGCAAATGTCGAATCAGATACCATACAGCGCCTCCAATTACAATCAATGTAATAATTGCAAAAAGCCATTGCTGATTTTCTAATATGGAAAAGGCGGCACCAGTATTCTGAAGATAAGTTAGGCTTAAAATAGAAGGAATAAACCCTTTTACCTCACCCAGCTTGATGTTACCAACAACAGCCCATTTGACTAATTGATCTACCACGATTAACACTAAAATAGTAATTGGGAGAACTATTTTTCTTTTCATACTTTCCTCTTTTTCTCAAAATATGCTTTCATTACAGTCACAAAAGCATCCCCTGCTTGTGTTAGTTCTACTTCTTCACGTTTCACATATACCATACGATTATCTAGTGCATCTTTGACAGGAATGACAGTAATCCCATTCACACTCGCACTATCTAAAAAACCAGATCCAGTCGCATAAGCATCTGTCCTTTCTAAAATGCCATTTAAGGTGGCTCGGTCTGTCACGTTAAACATCTGAGAGCTTGCACTGGTATCCACTAGATTTTCGGAATAATAAAGATATTCATCTTTTTCTTGTGTAAAGCGAACCGTTGGCAAATCACACAAGTCCTCCATTATCAACTCTTTTTTTCGGTAAGAGGATGATTCTCTCTCAAATAGATATGCGTTTGAAAAGGAATTAACTCGATAGCTTCTAAACCAAGTTTTTCGATTTTCTGCATGATTCCCTTTGTATTTTGGTTGTTAAGATAAATAATCCCAAGTTCACTATGTCCTTGAGCCACTTCATCCAAAATCTGAACAGTTGTAGACTCAAAAATTCGGAAATTTTTATATTCAGGATATAAAATAGAAAACTCTGTGATGAGTGGTGGCAAAAAGTCATAGTGTTGACTTGCAATAGAAAATTCATCTTTTTCTTCTTCAGGATTGGCATACTGATTTTGAAAAACATCAAATCCCTTCACTAATTCTTGCGCACGCTCATAAAATTCCATTCCACGCCTTGTCAAAAAGGTCCCACTGCTGGTTCTACGAAAAATTTTGAAACCAAGCTCTTTTTCTAAATCACGAACCGAGATGGAGAGACTAGGTTGACTGACATACATTTTTTCTGCAGCTTCTCGAAAAGTTCCACTGTTAGCAATAGCGACTACATACCGTAACTGTTGAATATTCATCTCATTTTCCTTTTACAAATTATTGCTATTATATCATAAAACAAAGGTTTCTTAAAGCTATAAAGGACTTCCAATTTGGAAATCCTCATACAGTGTTTTTATTTCTCAAAAATATCTTTCAAGTATAATCCTGTTACCAAAAGAGTAGCAATTAAGGCGATTACAACTTCGCATAAGAACCAGATATGGCCAAATAGACCTAATTGAAAGACTGTCAAAGAAGATCCTAAAGCTGTTGCAGAGATAACCAAAGGGAAGGTAAAAGCAGAAAAACCTGCAGAAAAAGGACGTTTAAACAGCTGAAAGATTTGGCACAAAATAAAAAGATAAAGAATCTGCCCACTGATCAATAAGAGAAGCAATATCAGACTATTCGGATGAGAGAAAGTAGTCGTATAGGCTGCTGTCATCAAAGAAATCGGAGCACAAATCGTTGTTGTATTTGGACGTACTCTATCTTCCAAACCAATTTTATAAGTCTTGTAAAACACAAGCGGTAAAACAAAAATAGTTGCCACAAGACCGTACCAAAAAATAACTTGTCCAAGAACAAACTGCTGACTAACTGCTATAGTAAGAGGAGCAACACCGATTCCTACAAATAAAACAGTCCAAGCTGGATAGACATTATCCCATTTAAAAGGGAAAACAAAGGAGAATAGATAATAAGCCATCAATACTATCAATCCAATAAAACTTAGCCACCACAAGCCTTGAGCTATAAATAGAGCATCCTCTCCTAAAAAACTCCAGGTAGCGATGTATGTCGAGGCGACCATTCCCTGCATGAAAAAAGTTGGAAAAACCGAGGCTATAAGAGGATCTTTCAACTGTTTTTGAGCTTGTTTAAAATTTGTTACGATTCCAATCACAAGATGAATCAAGAAGAAAAGGGCCAATCCCGCTAAAAGATAGCGTAACATCTGACTGAATCGACCAATTAAATTGCCCATTGCTAATAATCCTAATACTAAACCCGACTGAACCAAAAAGGGTTCTTTTCTTTTCAAAATCATAAACAACTCTCCATGTTTACTAATCCCTAATGGGGCTTTCTACTTTCTTTTTAAATAGATAATTTCTGACTTTGGTTCAAATCCTAATCTATTATAGAGTCTTAGTGCACCAACATTTTGCGCTTCAACGACAATTTGGCAAAGTCGCCCATTGCGTTTATAAAGATCATTTAAAATTGATTGAACAAGATAGCTCCCCAAACCTTGTCCTTGATAGCCTTCTTGAACAGCCAAACCAAATAAGTAATTCGTTCCAAGGCTAATATCAACGGAGCATGACGCACGAACTTGTCCATCTTTTTTTAGAACGTATAGCAGGCAATTCTCGTCGTTAATAGACTCGCTAGCATACTTTTCAGCCAAAATGAAGGAATTATCAAATGCTTGTGCTTGAAACTCTGCAATCTCTCCTACTAAACTTAAGTCAGCAAGTAACACTTTCAAATCAGATTTCTCATTCAATGAAAACTCGCGTCCTAGTTGTTCCATCCAAATTTCATTTTCCTCAGCTTTGTAGATATACTTATCTATAAAAGCAGGATGTTGCTTCATAAAATTATTCTCAGACACATAACTTATCTCTGTTAAATGATAACGCTTAGCGATCTTAGCCAATTCATCCAATAAACTTCGGCCTATTCCTTGACAACGGTAAGCTGGTAAAACATATAGAGATACTTCTGCTTCATTTGGTTCATCAGCATAAATGGATAAAAAACCAACTACGACATCATCCTCATAAGCCAAGACAAACGAAGGCATATGTGGGTCATCATTATAGTTATTATCTAAATAAGGTACTCTATACGTTTGATCAACCTTGTTACACTCTTTTACGATTTCAAAAGCAGCATTTCTTTCCTTATCCGATAGTTGAACACGGACTTTTACTTTCATTGTTCTTCTCCTATTTGACAGTGCTACTGTTAGTATATCATATATACCCCTATTTCTTCTTCAATAAAAAAGAAAACAGGAAGAACCTGCTTTCTATTTTGACTTGATATAATTGATACCGTCTGCCTTTGGCGCCACAGCTTGCCCAAAGAATACAGCAAGCACAATAATCGTTAGGACATAAGGCGCAATTTGCAAATAAACAGCTGGTACATGTGATAAAAATGGCAACTGACTTCCAATAACAGCCAAACTTTGAGATAGTCCAAAGAATAAACTAGAAAGCATAGCTCCAATTGGATTCCATTTACCGAAAATCATCGCTGCTAAAGCAATAAATCCAGGACCAATAATGGTAGTGGCCGCAAAGTTTACAGAAATAGATTGAGCATAAATGGCACCACCAACTCCACCTAAAAATCCTGAGATCATGACACCGTAGTAACGCATGAGATAAACATTAATCCCAAGTGTATCAGCAGCTTGCGGGTGCTCTCCGACAGAGCGAAGGCGCAAACCAAACTTTGTTTTAAACATAATAAACCAAGCAACAAATGCAAAAGCAACTGCAATATAACCCATGATACTGGTGTGTTTAAAGAATATGTCACCAAGAACAGGAATATCAGATAAAATTGGAAAGTTAAACTTACCAAATGAAACTTGGATATTATCTGTTTGGCCTTTACCATAGAAAGCTTTTACCAAGAAAATAGCCAAGGCAGGTGCCATCAAATTTAAAACCGTTCCGCTGACGACATGGTCCGCACGGAAATTAATTGTGGCAAGAGCATGGATCAAGGAGAAAACGACACCTACAACACCACCAACTAAAAGTGCTATCCAGGGAGTCAAACTTCCAAAAGTACTCTCAAAAGTCAGATTAAATACAACTCCTGAAAAAGCACCCATTACCATGATTCCCTCAAGACCCACGTTTACTACACCAGCATGCTCAGAAAAAGCACCACCAATACTAGTAAAAATCAAAGGAGCTGCATAAATAAGCATAGAAGATACTAACAAACTAAGCATTGTAACAAAATTCATCTTATTTACCTCCTTTTTCTTGTTTACGTGGTTTGATAAAACGTTCGATAATATAATGCACACTTACAAAGAAGATGATGGATGCAGTCACAATACTTACCAATTCAGAAGGAATCGTTGCCGCATTCATACCTGGTGCACCAACTTGTAGCACAGCAAATAAGAAAGCTGCAAAAGGAATTCCTATCGGAGAGTTGCTAGCAAGAAGACTAACCGCCATACCATTGAAACCAACGCTTAATGAGCTACCTTGAACATAAACATTTTGGAAAGTTCCAAGTCCCTCAACAACTCCTCCGACACCGGCAAGGGCACCAGAGATAATCATTGAAAGAATAATGGTACGTTTTGCTGACATTCCAGCATACTCACTTGCATGTGAATTGATACCAACTGAACGGATTTCAAATCCCAGAGTTGTTTTCTTAAGAAGGAACCACACTAAGATAACTGCAACAATAGCAAAGAAAATTCCAATATTCATCCGAGAATTATTTGTTAACGCACGAAGCCACTCTGTCTGATAGGTAGCATTTGCACTGACCGTAATACTAGAATCGATACTTTGCATGACTGACTTGGGGAAACTATGAATAAAAGCATTCCCTACATACAAAACAATATAGTTCATCATGATCGTAACAATTACTTCTGATGTACCAAGATAGGCACGTAAAATACCAGGAATTGCTCCTATAATTCCACCAGCAACTACCCCCAGTAAGACTGTCATAATTAGCATAAATGGACGTGGCAAATCTGGGAATGACAAAGCAAACCAACCGGCTACCAGCCAGCCAGCTAAAGCTTGTCCAGGCAAACCAACGTTAAAGAAACCTGCACGACTAGCTACGGCAAAACCAAGAGCAATTAGAATCAACGGTCCCATAGCACGAGAAATTTCTCCTAGACTTCTCAATGAACCAAAAGCCGTTTTAAAGAGTTCTTCATAACCCCAAATTGCATCATAACCAAAAACCCACATGATAATCGCACCTAGCAAAATACCTAGAACGACTGAAATCAAAGGAACGGTTATCTGCTGTGTTTTCTTAGACATTCAAGTCTCCCTTCTTTAGTTCTCCGCCGGCCATCAAGATTCCTAATTCTTGTTTATTTGTGTCTGCTGGCGATACAATACCTTGAATCTTACCATCATGAATAACAGCAATTCTATCAGATACATTAAGAATTTCATCTAATTCAAAGCTGACAACAAGGACGGCTTTCCCCTTGTCACGCTCAGAAATCAAGCGTTTGTGAATATACTCAATCGCTCCGACGTCCAAACCACGTGTCGGCTGACTGACAATCAAAAGGTCTGGATCACGATCAACTTCACGAGCAATGATAGCTTTTTGCTGATTTCCTCCTGAAAGCGCTGATGCAGGCACATATTCACTTGCAGCACGAACATCAAATTCATCCATCAATTTTCGAGCGTAATTGTGAATATTATTATAATTCAAAATGCCATTCTTGCTAAGTGGCTCTTTGTAATAAGTCTGCAAAGCAATATTTTCAGAAATAGTCATATCGAGCACCAAACCATCACGATGTCGGTCTTCTGGCACATGGCTGACTTGCATTTCTGTAATCTTACGAGGCGACAAGCCAACTACCTCTTGCCCCTTGATCGTAATGCTGCCTGATTTTACTTTACGAAGCCCTGTAATAGCTTGAATCAACTCACTTTGACCATTTCCGTCAATTCCAGCAATCCCGACAATTTCACCAGCTCGTACATCAAGAGATAATTCCTTAACAGCTGGAATACCCCGGTTTTCATTGACAACTAAATCCTTAATTGATAAAACGATCTCTTTAGGATCAGAAGCTTTTTTATCAGTTGTAAAGGAAACAGAACGACCAACCATCATTTCAGCAAGGTCTTGGTTAGTTGCACCTGCAATCTCTACTGTTTCGATACTCTTACCTCGACGAATGACTGTTACACGATCGGACACAGCACGAATTTCATCTAATTTATGAGTAATCAAAATGATAGACTTGCCTTCTTTAACAAGATTTTTCATGATAGCCATCAACTCATCGATTTCAGCAGGTGTCAGCACAGCCGTTGGCTCATCAAAAATAAGGATATCCGCACCTCGATAGAGTGTTTTTAAGATTTCAACCCGTTGCTGAGCTCCCACAGATATATCCTCAACTTTAGCAGACGGATCCACGACAAGACCATATTTTTCAGATAAATCCTTAATTTCCTGAGTAGCCTTTTTAATATCTAGAACACCATATTTAGTGGTTTCACTTCCTAAAATGATATTTTCTGCCACTGTAAAAGCTTCAACTAACATAAAGTGCTGATGCACCATTCCAATTCCTAGCGAAGCAGCTTTTGATGGTGAGTCTAATTTGACAACTTGTCCATTTACTGCAATTTCTCCACTAGTCGGCTCAAGCAAGCCAGCTAGCATATTCATCAAAGTAGATTTTCCTGCTCCATTTTCTCCTAATAAAGCATGAATCTCACCACGACGAAGCTGGAGATTAATTTTGTCGTTTGCGACAAATTCACCAAAGATTTTAGTTATCTCGCGCATTTCGATGACATTTTCATGTGTCATTGTGATCCTATCCTTTCAGAAATTTTATTTCAATAAAATCTATTAATAAAAATTAATAAACTTTATTGAGACAAAATATCTTGTCTCAAACTCAAAAGAAGCGACCCATGAAGGTCGGGTCGCTTCTTGAGTGTCATTGTTCAATCTTATTCTGTAGGAACTTTGATGCTTCCGTCAAGAATTTTTGCTTTTGCATCTTCAACAGCTTTTTTAGCGTCTTCAGACAAAGCTTTTGTAGTCAAGTCTACACCGCCGTCTTTCAAGCCGTATACAGATGTTTTCCCGCCAGGAAACTCTTTCTTAGCTGCTTTTGTAGCAAGGTCTTTTACAGTTCCGCCAACTTTTTTCAAAGTAGAAGCAAGAACGAAGTTAGACTCTTTACCATCTTTAGATTTAAATGTTCCTTCTGCTTCTTGGTCACGGTCAACACCGATAACCCAAACTTTTTCGCTCTCATTTTTGGTTTCATTGATCGCTTTTGCTTCGTTGAAAACACCAGCTCCTGTACCACCAGCTACTTGATAAACGATGTCAGCACCTGCTGCATATTGAGCAGCGGCAATCGTCTTACCTTTTGCTGCATCACCAAATGATTCAGCGTATTGTACATCAATTTTGATAGATGGATCAACTGATTTAACACCAGCTTCAAAACCTTTTTCAAAACGAGTCAAAACAGCACCTTTGATACCACCAACAAAACCAATCATTTTAGTTTTAGTTGTTTTAGCTGCTGCAACACCAGCAAGGTAAGCTGCTTCGTTATCAGCAAACAAGGCAGAAGCTACGTTGTCTTGTCCTTTGATTTCATCGTCAATGATAACATAGTTAATGTCTGAGTGATCTTTGGCAGCTGCTTCTACAGCATTACGAAGCGCAAATCCAATACCAAAAATAGCTTTGTAACCACCTGAAGCTGCTTGCTCTAGGTTGTTTGCATATTCAGATTCGTTAGTTGATTGGAAGTAAGTATAGCCTTTATCCTTTGAAAGACCATTCTCTTTACCCCACTCTTGCAAACCTTCCCATGCTGATTGGTTGAATGATTTATCATCAACACCACCAGTATCTGTTACAACCGCAGCTTTTAGATCCGTCTTAGCTTTTGAATTGCTGTCTGATTTAGACGCACGATTACCACATGCAGCAAGACCGATTGCTGCGACAGCTACTAGACCAAGGCCTAGCCATTGTTTCTTGTTCATTTCTGAACCTCCTAAATAAGATATGCAACAATGTTGCGAAATTGTGTGGTCAGATGACCCAGACTACCAACTAAGTTAAGTCGGTAAAAGAGTATGGAAGTAACTCCCCGACCGTCATCACGACCGTCGATTTATCTTTAGCGACTAAAGTCACTTTTAAATCCTTATCAAAAAACTCAGCCATTACTTGGCGACAAGCACCACATGGGGATACAGGCTTTTCCGTTTGTCCATAGACTATTAACTCTTCAAAATCCTGCACACCTTCAGAAACAGCCTTAAATATTGCGGTTCGCTCCCCACAATTTGTCAGACCAAAGCTCGCATTCTCCACATTTACTCCTGTAAAAATCCGGCCATCTTTTGCAACCAGAACAGCTCCAATAGGAAAATGGGAATACGGAACATAAGCGTATTTGCTTGTTTCAACCGCTAAATCAATCAAATCAGTAGTTGCCACTTGCATGTTCCCCTTTCATGATGGCAACACCTGATGATGTACCAATCCGAGTTGCACCTGCATCAATAAAGGCTTGAGCATCTTCAAAAGAGCGTGCTCCACCAGAAGCTTTCACTCCCATATCAGGTCCAACGGTCTTTCTCATTAATGCAACATCTGGAACGGTAGCACCACCTGTAGAAAAACCTGTAGAAGTTTTCACGAAATCTGCACCTGCTCTTTGCGCAAGCTGGCATGCCACAACTTTTTCATCATCAGTCAAAAGACATGTTTCAATAATGACCTTAACAAGCTTGTCACAACTCGCTTCAACAACCGCACGAATATCTCTCTCAACCAAATCAAGATCACCAGATTTTAATGCGCCAATATTTATCACCATATCCACTTCATCAGCGCCATTTTTTATAGCATTTGATGTCTCAAAAGCCTTTACTTCAGGAGTTGTCGCACCAAGTGGAAAGCCAATAACTGTACAAACTTTTACATTTGAAGTAGCTAGCATTTCTGCTGCTAGTTTAACCCAAGTAGGATTAATACATACACTTGCAAAATTATATTCTTTTGCTTCTTCAATTAACTTTACAACCTGATCTTTACTAGCTTCAGGTTTCAAAAGTGTATGATCAATGTATTGATTTAAATTCATTTTCTTATCTCCTAGAATAGAAGTTAAGCAATAACCTCAATGATTTCACTTACTTCTTTCCGCTCATTACTTATTTTAACATTTTTTTTGAATTCTGTAAGCAATTCTTTTGAAATTTTTTGATTCGCATAAATCTTAGCGATGACGTCACCAGCTTGAATGAATTCTCCTATTTTTTCTCAAAAACAATTCCAGTTTCAAAGTCTAAATCATCTGATTTTACAGCTCTACCAGCTCCTAGACGCATTGCAAAGAGCCCAAATTCCATAGCTGGAAGCTCAGAAATATAGCCTGATTCATCTACAGAAACCTCCACGATATATTGCGCACTCGAAGGTCTATATAGATCTTCTTTATTACCACCTTGTGCTTCTATCATCGCTTCAAATTTATGAAGTGCAGAACCATTCATTAAATGTTCGCGGACTTCCTCAACTGTTTTTTCTACATTTGCAAGACTAAGCATAATTTGAGCTAATTCGCAGATGAAATGTGTCACGTCTTCTCTTCCTTTTCCCTGCAGAATTTCCAAAGCTTCAAGAATCTCTAATCGATTCCCAATACTCGTTCCAACTGGTTGACTCATATCTGTAATGACTGCAACTGTTCGTCTACCAACAGCTTTCCCTAGCTCAACCATCGTCTTAGCGAGTTGTCGCGCATCCTCAATGTTTTTCATAAAGGCGCCTTCACCTACTGTTACATCGAGCAAAATACTATCTGCACCAGCTGCAATTTTTTTACTCATAACTGAACTAGCAATTAAAGGTATCGTATCTACTGTAGCTGTAACATCTCGAAGAGCATACAATAACTTGTCTGCTTTCACTAACTGATCTGACTGACCAATCACAGAAAGCCCAATATCTTGAACTTGTTTAATAAATTCTTCTTGACTTCTTTCAACTTGAAATCCTTTTACCGATTCAAGCTTATCAATCGTTCCGCCTGTATGACCTAAGCCTCGTCCACTCATTTTAGCAACTGGAACTCCAAAGCTAGCAACTAAAGGAACCAGAATCAAGGTAACCTTATCACCAACACCACCGGTAGAATGCTTATCCACTTTTATCCCAGAAATTTCTGATAAATCAATTTGCTGGCCGGTTCCAACCATTGTCATCGTTAAATCTGAAATTTCTCTGGTTGTCATTCCTTTAAAGTAAACCGCCATGGCAAAAGCAGACATTTGATAGTCAGGTACTGAACCAGCAACATAGCCATCAATTAACCATTGAATTTCTTCTTTGCTTAATTCAAAACCATCTCGTTTCTTTTGGATAATATCAACTGCTCTCATATTATTTTTCACTCCTCAAGATATAGTAACCCTTATCTTTTTTTATTATTTCACAATTACCAAAAACTTCTTCCATTTTAGCCTTGGCGCTCGGAGCACCTTGTTTTTTTTGTATGACAATGGTCAAATCTCCACCTTTTTTTAAATGATTGTAACTTCCAGAAATAACTTCATGCACAACTTTCTTTCCCGCACGGATAGGTGGATTACTGATTATATGATCAAATTCTCCATGTACTTCACTATAAATGTCTGACTGAAAAATAATAGCTGACACTTGATTTTTTTCTGCATTCTTTCGTGCTAAATCTAAGGCACGTTGGTTGATATCTATCAAAGTTGCATGCAGTTTCTTTGCCTTGACAAGAGTCAATCCTAGTGTACCATAGCCACAACCGACATCTAAGACACTTTCTTCAGGCTCAAAATCTAATGTAGATAAAAGAACTTGACTTCCGTAGTCAATCATTTTTTTACTAAAGACACCTGCATCAGTCAAAAAAGTCATCCTATGGTCTAACAAACAAACAGTTAACTCATGAATATCATGTGCAGCATCTGGATTTTCTGCAAAATACATTTTAGTCATGAAACCATTCTACCATACTTTTACTAAACTTGTAAATCGTTTACAATTCTTTCCACAATGTGATATACTAAACACCATGATAGGAGAATCGTATGACAAATGAACTCATTCATTTTGATAAGATCAATCGAGAAACTTGGCAAAATTTACACCGTAAAACGACTCCTCCTCTAACCGAAGAGGAGTTAAACTCTATTAAGAGTTTTAATGATGAAATCAGTTTACAAGATGTTGTGGATATCTACCTTCCTCTGACAAATTTGATTCAGATTTACAAACGTTCCAAAGAAGAATTATCCTTTTCTAAAGGAATATTTTTACAAAGAGATCTGAAAAAACAACCGTTTATCATTGGAATTTCAGGTAGTGTTGCGGTAGGAAAATCAACAACCAGCCGTCTTCTTCAAATCCTCCTTTCTCGTTCTTTTGAGAATGCCAAGGTGGAATTAGTGACAACAGATGGTTTTTTGTATCCCAACTCCATTCTACAACAGCAAAACATATTGAATCGTAAGGGATTTCCTGAAAGCTATAATATGGAGCTGCTACTAGATTTTTTAGATCATTTAAAAAATGGACAAGATTATCAAGTTCCAGTATACTCTCATGAAATCTACGATATAGTTCCAAATCTAACTCAATCTATTCAAGCTGCTGATTTCGTAATTGTAGAAGGAATAAACGTTTTCCAAAATCCTCAAAATGATTTACTCTACATTACAGATTATTTTGATTTTTCGATTTATGTGGATGCAGAAGTCGAAAATATTGAAAAATGGTATTTAGATCGTTTTAAAAAACTACTAGATTTAGCAAAAAAAGACGAGAGCAATTATTACCATCGCTTTACCCATCAACCTATTAATGAGGTCATGGAAATGGCTAAAAATATTTGGAAAACAATTAATCTTGTTAACTTACAAGACTACATTGCGCCAACACGTAATCGTGCTGAGCTTATCTTACATAAGACTTACGATCACGAAATTGATGAAATTTATTTAAAAAAATAGTTGAAATCAAGACATTTTTCGCAAAAAAAGAATTTAGACTTGTCAAATAGTAACTTTTCATATATAATTAGATAGTTAGTATACATTGGAGGTGAAAAACTTGGCAAACATTAAATCAGCTATCAAACGCGCTGAACTAAACGTTAAACAAAACGAAAAAAACTCAGCTCAAAAATCAGCTATGCGTACTGCTATTAAAGCATTTGAAGCAAATCCTTCTGAAGAACTTTTCCGTGCTGCTAGCTCAGCAATCGATAAAGCAGAAACAAAAGGTTTGATTCACAAAAACAAAGCAAGTCGTGATAAAGCACGTCTTTCAGCTAAACTTGCTAAATAATTGTTTTTAAATAAAAAAAGCTCTTTAGAGCTTTTTTTATTTATCAAATTCAAAATGATTTAAAGCAAATCCTGAAAGATTGTGCAAACGTTCGCTTTACTTATTTTATTTTGGTAGAATAGATATAGTTTTGTTAACAATCAAGGAGTTCTCATGAAAAACCAGACCTTAATGCAATATTTTGAATGGTATCTCCCAGATGATGGTCAGCATTGGAATCGCCTGAGTGCAGATGCACCCAATTTGGCCTCTAAAGGAATTACTCAAGTATGGATGCCACCTGCTTTTAAAGCAACCAATACAAATGATGTTGGTTATGGTGTTTATGATTTATTTGATTTAGGAGAGTTTGATCAAAAAGGATCCATACGAACAAAGTATGGATTGAAAGAAGAATATTTAAATGCGATTCGCGTATTAAAAAATTATGGAATTACTCCAATAGCGGACGTTGTATTAAATCATAAAGCAGCTGCCGATCAGACGGAGACTTTTTCTGTTATCGAAGTCGATCCAAATGATCGTACTACTGCTATTTCAGAACCATTTACAATCAAAGGATGGACGCATTTTACTTTCCCAGGGCGTCAGAAACAGTATAATGATTTTGAATGGCATTGGTATCACTTTACAGGTACAGACTACGATGCCAAACGCCGTAAATCTGGTATCTATCTTATCCAAGGAGATAACAAAGGTTGGGCGAATGATGAACTGGTCGATAATGAAAACGGCAACTATGACTACCTCATGTATGCTGATCTAGACTTTAAGCATCCTGATGTCATCAAAAATCTTTACGACTGGAGTTGCTGGTTTATTGAAACAACAGGTGTCGCTGGTTTTCGTCTGGATGCGATTAAACATATCGATTCTTTTTTCATGAGGAACTTTATACGAGACATACTAGCGAAATATGGCGATAACTTTCACGTTTTTGGTGAATTTTGGAATGGCGATGAAGAGGCAAACAACGAATACTTAGAAAACATCAATTATCGCTTCGATTTGGTAGATGTGCGCCTACATAACAATCTTTTTGATGCCAGTCGTTTAGATGAACTTTATGATTTGCGAACAATTT
Source organism: Streptococcus sp. oral taxon 056 str. F0418 (assembly GCF_000220065.1). Taxonomy (GTDB): domain Bacteria; phylum Bacillota; class Bacilli; order Lactobacillales; family Streptococcaceae; genus Streptococcus. The sequence goes on from NZ_AFQU01000001.1 coordinate 180,186, forward strand.
TTGACCAAACTTTAGTGAAAAATCATCCAGATTCTGCTGTAACCTTTGTAGATAATCACGATACCCAACGTGGACAAGCTCTAGAATCTACAATAGAAGAATGGTTCAAACCAGCAGCGTATGCCCTGATACTACTTAGAGAAAGCGGTCTTCCTTGTGTATTTTATGGCGATTACTATGGCATATCCGGTCAATTTGCTCAACAAGATTTCAAAGATACTATTGATAAATTATTGGATATTCGCTTGAATCTTGCATACGGTGAGCAAAAAGATTATTTTGACGATCCACACTGCATCGGATGGACCAGAGCAGGACAAAATGGGAGCCAACCAATCGCTATTGTATTAACAAATAGCTCTGAAAATTCCAAGCGTATGTATTTTGGTAAGAAATGGTCGGGGCAAGAATGCTCGGATTATCTAAATAATTGCCAAAAAACCGTCAAAATAGACCAAGATGGATGGGCAGTATTTCCAGTAAACAAAAAATCAGTGAGTGTCTGGTCTATAAAACAATAAAAAATCAGCTTTTCTGCTGATTTTTTTGTTTATACTTCTCTATAAAAGGCTGGTATGATTGCCATGTAGGCATGGGAAAATCCCTCTTTTTTGCTGTTTCTAAAATTTCCTGATATTGATCTGTCCACTCTTGAAAGCCTGATGTCAGATGCCCTCTTATCATCTCTTGAGTGAGTGGCTGCTTTAAAAAACTTCTCAATACTGGAATTAATATGCAAAGTGGCAAAAACAAATATTTGGTCGGCTTATAAGCTTTTTTAGAAATACCTTCCTTTTCACATAGGAGAATTCCTTCGCGCCATGCAAGAATCAACTTTCGAATTGCTTGCGTATCTGTCAAAACAGCCTCAAAGCTTCCAGATTCTGCTATCGCACCTGCCATGACAGCTTCTTGAAGACAGTGAACTTTCATCCATTTCGCTAAATCTGGCACATTTTTACAGTTTAACTGACATGTTTCAAATATTCTACGAATTATATTGTGATGCCCGTCTTCATCAATTAGAGTGGGAGCTTGAAAAATAATGACTTTTACTTTTCCATGTTTTCTTCCGCCTCCAACTGACGACGGAAAAGCAAGTGAATAGCTTTCTCTATCAAGATAAGGCAGTGTTTTTTCAGTAATATCCCAATTATTTTGCATAATCAAGATACGAGTCTTTCCTGTTAAAGTCGAAAGTTCCTTCGCAGCTTGTTTAATTTGACTGCTGTTTACTGTCAACAAAATCAAATCATAATGATTAATCAAACTAGTAACCAATTTGGGAGCAAAATGGTGAATGCGATATGATTTCTCATGTTTCCGCAAATCTTTGACAAAAAGCGAAATACCGTCTTGATAACTAGATAGACTGCTCTCTTTTACAAAAACTTCCACATCATGCTCTTGGCTCAAGAGCCAGCCATAAGTCAGCCCAATAGTTCCAGCACCGTAAATCAATATTTTCATTTTAACTATTTTCTATTAATCTGTTTGCTTTTTTCTTGCTATCTACTTTGACGGCAATTTTAACTTCAAAAATTGTACCTTTCGGTTTGTTATCTTTTACAGTGATAGTCCCTTTTAAAGCATCAGCAATCTGCTTAGCTAGTGAAAGTCCTAAGCCAAATCCGCCTTTTTGACGCGTTCTAGCTTTATCCACACGGTAAAAACGATCAAAGATTTTTTTCTTATCTTCCATACTGATTCCAGGGCCGTTGTCTAGCACACGAAGATAAAGGTAACGGTCCTTGATCCAAACAACAAATTGAATCTCTCCGTCTTCCTCTGTATACTTAACCGCATTATCAAATAGAATCGTCATCAGTTGTTTGAGTAAGGTTCGATCAGTCTTTATAACTTGTTGTATATGATTTTCATAGATAAAAATTTTCTCATTTTCATCTGCAATCATTTCATAGTTTTCAAATGTTGTTGTAAAGAAGTCAGGCTCTATCTCTGCCATTTCAGCCTTGATTCCATCATCACGTCGAGCCAAATTTAATAAGTTAGTTGTTAACATCCGCATATTGCGCACTTCTTCTAAGCTAGAGGCGATGCTTTCACTAGATTCCATGATTGTTGCTTCTGGTTTTCTAAATAGTGTCTCTAAACGATTCTGCAAAACTGCTAACGGTGTACGAAGCTCATGACTGGCATTTTCTACAAATGCCTTTTGTTTTTGCATACCAACAATTAAAGGCTTAACACTTACACGCGCTAGATAAATACTGGCAATGATCGAAATAGACCAAAAGCTAACCATAACAATCACAATAATTTGTTCATGATTTTGACTAGTTTGTTCTAATTGATTGACATTAATCAAAACAGCAGCATACTTCACTTTTGTTAAAAGATTCGTCGATAAAAACTCACTTGGGTCAATTTCAAAAACTAGTGTACGATATACTTCTTCTTGACCATAGCTATTTGTAATGCTCAGCTGAGTAATTTTATTGATTTGCTTCTTTTCTATTGTCGTTTTTTTAAAACTTAAAAAGTGATCACCCGTAGTCAATGGTTTTAGATCTTCATCAAAAAGGATGGCCTCTGTATTTGAATTCACTTTGAGATTATCTAGAGAATCGGGGTCTTTTGGATGATCCGTCTCTTCTCCTGAAACTGAAGCACGGTCTTCGTCCACAGCAGTCTGCATATATGCAGCACGTGATAGAGCTAGGTGCAAGACAGACCTTGGATTTTGACGAAGGCTTTTTAAATTATCATCAACCGTTGTATACAGACCTGAGCGCATAATTTGAATAATCAAAAGCGTCATGGCAGAGAAAATAAGGGTAAACACACCAAAATAGCGAATGAAATATGAAAAATCATCCGCATAAACTGTTTTTTAAGTCTATTCAGCATTTTTTAAAATGTAACCGACGCTGCGAAGTGTCTGAAGATTGTTCGCAAATGTCGTTCCTTTCAGTTTTTTCCGAATTTTTGAGACGTAGACCTCTACAACTGAAATCGTTGTATCACTGTCAAATCCCCAAAGACGATCAAAAATCTGCGTTTTAGGAAGAATAACATTTTGATTCTGCAAGAAATAAACTAACAAATCAAATTCTTTCCCTAACAGTTCTACTTCTTTTCCTTCTACTAAAGTTGCATTGGTAGAAAGATTCACTGTCACATCGCCATAAGACAAGGTATTTTCGTTAAATTTACCAGAACGTTTAAGTAAAGCCTGGATGCGCATTTTTAGCTCTTCCAAGTAAAATGGTTTTGTCAAATAATCATCTGCACCTAATTCAAAACCATGCCCTTTATCGTCTAAACTTTCTTTAGCAGTCATGATCAGCACAGGAGTTGTGACCCCTTTTTCACGCAAGTCTTTTAATACTTGAAAACCATCCTTTTCAGGTAGCATCAAGTCAAGTAAAATCAAGTCATATACTCCACTCTCTGCTTCGTAAAGGCCTTCTTCACCATCAAAAACTTGCATAACATCCGCAAAATCGTCTAGGAAATCAAATACGGAATTCGATAATCCAAGGTCATCTTCTACTAATAAAATCTTAATCATCGGGTTCTCCTCCTGCTCTAAGAAAATAAACAACTTTTGATTCAACTATCAACTACAAATTAAAAAAATCAGTTTTATTCTTGAAGTATATTTTCTCTTACTATTATATCATGACTTGTGCTAATGGCTTAAGAATTTGTGGAATTTCCAGCATTATTTTTGTTGGAATCTTTATTTTCGTTTTTTGTGCTTCCATCTGCATTTGATGGTTTTTTCTTAGAATTATGATTCTGTTGGCCATTTTCTCCTTGAGGAGGCTGCCCTCCAGAACCACTGTTTCCACCTGGTCCAGCTTGACCCTCTTGACCATTCATTTGTGGAGGCATGCCATTCTCATTTCCTTGCCCTTGAGGAGGCTGTCCACCAGGACCTTGCATTTGATGGCCTTGCTGGTTATTTTGCTGAGGCATATTTGTTTGAACAGTGGAGCGTTGATTCGCTGTACTAGCACTATTTGTCAATGAGTGAATGGTATATCCACCGAGCACACCTACAGCAAGCGATGCACTAGCTACAACAGACATCCACCACTTGGCGCTTTTTTCAACAACAATCATTTTTTCATTCTTCATTCGATACGTTTCCTTCTTTCTTTAAGTAATAAGTGTGATAAAGTTGTGAAGATTATAGCTTCAAGTTCATCACATCCTTTCTTTAAGATATGTTTATCATAAGTCCTTATTCTTAAAAGGAGCTAAATTTTTTCTTAAAGAATACTAAAAGATGAGGAAATTCTTAGAATAAGGATAGAAAATTCATCCAAAATATTTTTTTAATATACGACCGTATCGTTTCAGCAAAAGATGATCCGCAATTGATGGGGATAGTAGGTTTAATGCCGCAAAAATCTTTGTAGCTTGTCCCATCAAAATTACCCTTTTATGAGATTTTATACCTTTAAGTAAAGCTTGACTGACTTGATCTGTACTTGAAATAGCGATCCCCATCTCTCTCCAGACAGGATGATAAGGCTTTTCTGATGGTGTATCTGCTGCATTAGGGCAAAAATACGTTAGATACATCTTTTTCTGCTCCTGCTTTAATTCACGATTCATTGACTCGATAAAAGAAAAAAGTCCGGCTCGACTCGCGACATCTACACTATAATAGGGAAAGGCCAGTCTACCATCTGCAAAACCTCCCGAATGCACGATGGTTGCTCCTTTTTGATTTTTCAGCAAAGGTAAAAAATGTTTGCTGACAAGAATAGCTCCTATTAGGTTAATCGCCATAGTCTGATTGATCTCCTCTACAGAGTGAGATGTTAAGGATTTTCGTACGTCAAATCCTGTTGCATTAATAACAATATCAAGACTATCGGACCACTTTTGAACTTCAGACACAGCTGCCTTAATAGAAGCTTCATTTGTTATATCTACCGAGCAAATCGGAATGTTGGAAGCAATATCCTCGGAAAAAGAAGCTAATTTATCCATATTGCGACCTAAAAGAAATAAATGAGCACCCGCTTGAAAAAAAGCTTGTGTATAGGCTTGTCCCAAATTTCCACTGGCACCAATAATAACGACCTTTTTATTTTTAAAATAATTGTCACCCATAACATACCCCCTCGTTAGTGAATCTTTTGTGATAGGTTTAATATAACAAGCCCCACAATGACCAAAGTAATTCCCAAGAGGCTTGTGAGCGTTACTTTTTCATGAAAAAATAAAATAGATAGCACAGTTGTTCCAACTAATCCGATACCCGACCAAATAGCATAGGCTAGATTTAGTTGAATGCCTTTCAAAGATAAGGATAAACAGAAAAAACACAAGCCGTATAAGACTAAAGCAAGAATCCCAAAAAACATTTTCGAAAAACCTTGCGACAGTTTTAACAGACTTGTGGCAGCTATTTCAGATACAATAGCAAGAGTTAAATAAACGTAAGACATCATTGTCCTCCTAGAATCAATAGAATTGAAAAGCTAGTCGGAAAACAATTGATTTAGCGATGAGCAGAAGTGAAGCAGGTCCAAAGTGTGCAAGCGTTGGCTAAAATCATAGACTTGATATTTGAATTCTTGTAAACAGAAATCATTTTTCGCCCACATAACTCATCTAAAGAGATCTGGTAAAAATCAGCTAAGTGAATCAAACTCTGGCTATCTATAATTGTTTTATCATTTTCCCAATTCGAGATAGTTTGACGCGTCGTGCCCAGATATTCTGCAATTTGATTCTGACTATAGCCCTTTTGTTCTCTATGTAATTTTAATTGTTTTCCTAACATCTGTTTTTCCTCTCTATCTTATTCTTTTCTTCGCAAATTGACTAGACGAAATTCTTTAACATTCTATACAATTCTAAGTAAAAATTATTTGACACTGCTATTATAACATGATTTTTAGGATACCCACCTTATACTGACTTCTAAAAAAACAGCAGACTGCGATATCCACTGTTTTTTATCTATTACTTACTTGATTTCAATGCCTTTTCTACTGCTACTTTTTCTTTAGAAATAAGCGCTATACGAGCAGCAATTTCTTTGATACCCATGCTGATATTGCGACTAATTGCCATATCTGACAACTGAGGTTCGAAGAAAGCATTGTATTCAGCGAGCCTTTCTGGTGTCTTGAAGGCATTAGCTGGATAGATAACAAACTTATCAAAGCTCATATCACCACCTAAAGCTGCCTTAATCCAATCCCAATTTTCACGCGCCCAAGTCCAGACAGCAGCTTGAGTAAAATCGTGGTTGAGTAAAGGCAGATACCAGCTCATAGCCAAATCTTGTGGCTTGACAATGTCTTTATTCTTTAAAGCTTCTAAAATTTGATCAAGCGCTTCCCTATCATTAGTGTAGGCCAAAGCTGAAGCTAATTGTCTCTTGAAACTTCCATCAACCGTCGATACATAATTCTTCAGATATTGTTCCGTCAGTTCTTTGCTCTCATGATGTTTGATTTGGTTAATCAAAATGTGCAAACGAATAGCTGCAGGAAGTTTTTCCAAATCATCTTTATAAGAATCAAAGATGCGTTCTGCTTCTTGAATTGCTTTTTCATCATTGGCAGCAATTAAATTTCCAACTACGATTTGACGAACCAATTCATCCTCATCTTTTTCACCTGTTTTAGCCTCAAAACCAAGTCGATCAAAGTTAAAGCAGCTAAGTTTTCTAATCAAGTTATGATAGAGTTGTTCGCTCTCACTACCTTCGTCTACAAATAGTTTAAGTTCATTGAGTACCGCCTTAATTCCTGATACTACCAAATAGGATGTTTCTTCCGTCAACGTCTCAATAACCGGGATCAAATCAGCAAATGAAATATGTCCTGCTTCTGCTAAGAGACGGCGTTCTTGCACAACTTGAAGCTTGCTTGTACTATCCAATACTGCAATAGTATCTAGAATTCTATCAAGCAATTCACCTTGATAGTCTGTGATATAGTGGGCTGTGTTTTCCGTATTGAAACGCAAAGCTCCTTGATTCTGAGCTACCAAAGCAGAATAGTTTGGAATTTCTAGCGTTTCGGTTTCTAGCGTGTCCGGTAGACCTTTCCAGTTACTATTTAATGGTAAAACCCATAATCTCTTCTTATCTTCATGTTCTCCGATAAAGAACTGCTTTTGCGAGAGTTTCAAGGTATCATTTTCCACTGTAGCAGTCAAAACAGGGTAGCCAGGTTGTTCTAGCCAAGAGTTCATAAAAGCTGCTACATCGCGACCAGAAGCTTCTCCTAGAGCATCCCAGAGATCACGACCAATCGTATTTCCGTACTGGTGTTTGGCAAAGTAGGCATTGAGTCCTTTAGCAAAAGCTTCATCACCCAGCCAACGACGAAGCATGTGCATGAGGCGACTTCCTTTAGCGTAAACAATAGCAGGATCAAAGAGGGTATTGATTTCATCTGGGTGTTTAACTTCTACATGGACAGACTGTACCCCGTCTGTAGCATCCCGTTTCAATGCAAGCGGGACTCCAGTTGTTTGGAAATTCTCAAAGATATTCCAAGTCGGCTCAATGGCATTGACGCAGACATATTCCATCATATTGGCAAAGCTTTCATTGAGCCAGAGATCATCCCACCACTTCATGGTAACTAAATTACCAAACCATTGGTGGGCCAACTCGTGAGCAATGACGAGCGCTACCTCTTGACGGCTCGTTACTGTAGAATTTTCATCAACTAAAAGGTAAATCTCACGATAAGTCACTAATCCCCAGTTTTCCATAGCACCTGATGAGAAATCAGGTAGAGCTAGATGCAAGGAATGTGGGATAGGATATTTAACACCGTAATAATCCTCGTAAAACTCAATCGAACGCACAGCTATATCTAAAGCAAACTCTAAATTGCTTGCTGGATGAGCTTTTGTTGCATAAACACCGACTAAAGTACCATTTTTTGTCTTAGAAGTCACTCCCTGTAAATCACCAAAAGCAAATGCTAAAAGGTAAGAAGACATGCGTGGTGTTGTCTCGAACTTCCAGATACCTGTCGCTTTTCGGTTTTCAATTTCTATCTCAGGCATATTGGACAAGGCCATCTCTCCATCAGCCTGATCAAATTTCAATGCTAAGTCAAAAGTCGCCTTTGCTTCTGGTTCATCCACACTTGGAAAAGCTTCGCGGGCAAAATGACTTTCAAACTGTGTAGAGATGACTTCTTTCTTTACACCATCTACACTATAGTAAGAAGGGTAAATTCCAGTCATATTGTCCGTAATCTTGCCCGTATAAGTCAATGTCACAACCACAGCGCCAGTTGCCTCTAACTCGATATATAGCGCTTCGTTAGCATCATCCACTGTGAACTCTCGAGCTTGTCCAGCAACCTCTACTGCTTCAATTTTCAGATCCTTCTGATGCAGAGAAATCGTACTAGAAATGGCTTCACCTGTAATCGTTACTTTCCCCGAAAAAGTCTTGTTCGCACGATTCAGATCTAGAAAAAGATCATAGTGCTCTGGAACAAAAGTTTCAATAAAATGCTTAACTGCTTGCATATTTTTCTCCTCGTCTAAGATTCAGGAATCCTGATCGACATTCTTTTGTTCTCATTTTAACATATTTCAAATAAAAGAAAAAGGCAAGTCTTACTTGCCTTTATTATTTTCCTAATTCCTCCACTAGATAAAGCGCCTCAACAATTTGTTTTGCTTTAACTCCTGGCACGGCAAGTTTAAAACTTTCCTTATCTGAAGCGGCATAGTCAGCTATTTTTGCAAAAGCCGATTCTTTTGCTTCCTCAATACCAAGCTGTTCCCAAGAATAGATAAAGCCAGCTTCCTTATAAAAATCAATTAGATGTTTTGTCTCTTCAACTTCTTTCATAGCTGCTAATTGTACTAGCAAACCATAAGATACCTTGACACCGTGCTCAATTTCATGCGTTTCTTTAAAGGGAGATAAAGCATTATGAATGGCATGAGCGCCGGCCATACGACCATATTCACAGGCAAAACAACCAACTGCTGCTGCAACATTATAAACTGTATCTACCACACGTTTAAAGACATCATTTACTTCCTGCTTGGCATGGAAAGCAAGTGCTGATTTTGTATCACGCAATAAGATTTTTTTGGTTACTTCGGCAGCTGCAAGTCCCATTTCTACATTAGCTTCTAAGTTACCTTCTAAATGGCGGATAATGCTTTCAGCTTCATACCATTTTGCCAAGGTATCGCAAATACCTCCAACAAAATATTTTTCCGGCGACTCTACTAAAAGATTCAAATCCACAATAGAGGCATAAGGTGTTCGCTTAAAATAAGCGACTTCACGAAAAGAATGATCCGGATAATAAACAGCAGCCACAGGGGTTGTAGCAGCACATGTACCGATAACGGTTGGAACAGTAACAACAGCACAATTTAATTTATCAGCTACTCCTTTTCCTGTATCACAGACTTTACCACCACCAACAGCAATGATGACATCAGCATCCTGAGCAAGATTGGCTAGGCGCTCCATATCTTCATATGAGGCGGTTCGATCATATCGCAAAACCGGTAAGTCTAATGGTTCTGGTAAGTGCTTTAAAAAAGCTGCATATGATTTATCGCCTGTAATAATATAAGGGTGCTTAAATTCCACTAATGTATCTTTTAAAGCAGCCAAAGCTCCTTTTTCACTAATATACTGACCTGGTGTACTACGGACAACCTGTTCAAATCTCATGTGACTTCCTCCTTTATTAGGGCGATAACAATTTTTATCATCTCGCTGATTTTAAATATAGAAGTTATTTTAGCATAGTCAATCGAAACTTTCAACAAAAAATCAAAATTTTCTTAATTTTCTAAAATATAGAACATAAAAGAGAGTGGGACAGAAATCGGTAATTCGTTAGAATTCGATTTCGTCGTCCCACCTCCGCACAGTTGAGTAGGGCTGTAAAAGCTGATGGAATCAGCGTAGTAGAGCCCACTCAACCACTGCGTCATGCTCGACAATACAAAAACAATTGAGAGGCTAGGACTTTTGTCCCAGCCTCTTTTAAAATATTACATTTCAACGATTTTACCTGTTTCAAAGTAGACAACCCATTCGCAAATGTTCTTTGCATAATCGCCAATACGTTCCAAATAATTGATAACTTGGAAATAATCACGGCCTGTTACGATGGATTCTGGATTCTTGCGAATTTCTTCTGTCGCTAATTCCTGAATATTTTCGAAATAATGATTAATTTTTTCATCTAAAGCAGCCACTTCATAAGCTTGATCTACACTTCCATTAAGGTAAAGATCCAAAGCTGATTCGACAAAGTTTTTCACATCGCGTCCCATCTTCTTGATTTCTTCCTCAACAGATTGAATGCGAATTTCACCTTTCATGCGAATGGTTGCCTTAGCAATAGATACAGCATGGTCGCCCATTCTTTCCAAATCAGAGCTTGCTTTCAAGACAGTAATAACTGTCCGTAAGTCTTGAGAAACTGGTTGCTGTAAAGCAATAATTTCTAAAGATTTCTTTTCCAATTTCACTTCGTATTCATTCACTTCCGCATCTTCTTCAATGACTTCTTTAGCCATTTCACGGTCATGCGTTACAAAGGCACGAACTGTACGATTGATTTGCGAAAGCACTTCATTTCCCATTGCATAGAATTGATTATGCAACTTTTCTAAATCTTCTTCAAATTGTACTCGAAGCATACTTGTCTTTATCCTTTCTTCTTATCCGAACTTACCAGTAATATAATCTTCAGTCTCTTTGTGAGCAGGTTCTAGGAACATTTGCTTGGTCGAATTAAACTCTATCAAATCGCCTCCTAAGAAAAAGGCTGTTTTGTCCGAGATCCGTGACGCCTGTTGCATAGATCGTGTAACCAAAAGCATGGTATATTGATCTTTCAAGCTGTAGAGGGTTTCTTCAATCTTCCCTGCTGAAATAGGGTCTAAGGCTGAAGTTGGTTCATCCAGAAGGATGATTTTAGGACTTGTAGCAAGTACTCGAGCTACACAGATCCGTTGCTGCTGTCCACCAGATAAGCCGATAGCCGAATCATGTAAACGGTCCTTTACTTCATCCCAGATAGAAGCACCTTTTAGTGATTTTTCCACCGCTTCATCTAAGACGTGCTTATCTTTAACCCCATTAATACGCAAACCGTATACAACGTTTTCATAGATTGTCATAGGAAAAGGATTGGGCTGTTGGAAAACCATGCCTATTTCTTTTCGTAGCTCAACCGTATCAGTTCTAGGACTATAGATGTTGTGCTCATTATAGACAACTGTTCCAGTCGTTGTTACTTCTGGATTAAGATCTCCCATCCGATTGATTGCTTTCAGGAGTGTTGATTTCCCAGAACCTGATGGTCCAATCAAAGCTGTAATTTCATTTGGCAGAAAATCCAGAGATACACTATTTAAAGCCTTCTTTTTATTATAATAAACCGACAAGTCTTTCACTTGTAAAATAGGTTCTGTCATTTTATCTATCCTTAACTTTTATACACTGTTATGATCAACGTGGAATTCCCTTATCCAAAATGACCAGATACATAATCATTTGTTGATTGTAATTTGGCATTCTGGAAGATATTTGTCGTCTTATCGTATTCGATCAAATCTCCCAAATAGAAAAATCCTGTGTAATCACTAGCACGAGCAGCCTGTTGCATATTGTGGGTCACAATGATGATGGTATAGTTATTCTTAAGTTCAAACATGGTTTCTTCCAGCTGCATGGTCGCAATGGGGTCCAGTGCTGAAGCAGGCTCATCCATCAGTAAGATGTCAGGTTTGACGGAGATGGCACGAGCAATGCACAAACGCTGCTGCTGCCCACCTGAGAGAGTCAGAGCTGACTTATGTAAGTCATCCTTGACCTGATCCCAAAGAGCTGCTTGTTTGAGTGAAGTTTCAACGATCTCGTCCAAGACTTTCTTATCTCTAACTCCTGCTCTCTCATGAGCAAAGGTAATGTTTCGATAAATGGACTTAGCAAAAGGATTGGGTCTTTGGAAGACCATACCAATGTGTTTCCGCATTTCATAAACATTAATTTCGGGACGGTTCACATCAATCCCTTCATAGAGAATTTCTCCTGTCACACTTGCAATATCGATGGTGTCATTCATTCGATTAAGGCTGCGTAGATAGGTCGATTTCCCAGAACCTGATGGACCGATTAAAGCGGTAATCTTATTTTTTCAAACTGCATATCAATGCCCTTGATGGATTCTTTTTTACTATAGTAAATATGTAAATCCTTGGTTTCTAAGGCCACTTTTTCTTGAGGAAAAGTAATGATATGTTTTTCATTCCAATTGTATTCTGTCATTTCTTCTCCTTTATGCAGAAGTTAGTTTCTTATGTAAATAGCTACCGAGCTTGCGAGCGCCAAAGTTGAAAATCAATATGAAAATCAAAAGCACGGCTGCTGATCCAGCAGATACAGCTGTTGCATCAGGGATAGTTCCCTCACTATTGACTTTCCAGATATGAACAGCAAGCGTCTCTGCCTGACGGAAGATCGAGATTGGACTTGTGATACTGAAGATGTTCCAGTTAGACCAATCTAAGGCTGGAGCAGACTGTCCTGCTGTATAGATCAAAGCCGCTGCTTCACCGAAAATACGACCTGAAGCTAAGACAATCCCTGTCACTATCCCTGGAAGAGCTTCTGGAATAACAACATGAACCACTGTCTCCCAGCGAGAGATTCCCAAAGCTAGTCCCGCTTCCCGCTGCGTATGGTGAACATGGCGCAAGCTATCTTCAACATTACGCGTCATCTGTGGTAAGTTAAATACGGTCAGAGCCAAAGCACCAGAAATAATTGAAAATCCATACTCAAACTGAACAACAAAGATTAAATAACCAAAAAGTCCGACAACGACAGATGGCAAGGAAGAAAGGATCTCAATACAAGTTCTGATGAAATTAGTCACAGGCCCTTTTTTAGCGTACTCAGAAAGATAGACGCCTGCTCCCATAGAAAGAGGAACTGAAATAATCAGAGTAATTACAAGCAGAAAGAAGGAATTGTATAATTGGACTCCAATACCACCACCAGCTTGGTAAGAAGATGATTTGCTAGTTAAGAAAGACCAAGAGATATGTGGCAATCCTCTTACCAAGATATAAAAAATCAATGAGGCAAGAATGGTCACAATAATGCCTGCTATGGTATAGAGAATACTTGTTGCTAATTTATCTAATTTCTTAGCGTGCATAGTTTTTCTTACCCCTTTCCTTCGTAATCAATTTAATCACACTGTTAAAGGCTAAACTCATCAATAGAAGAACCAAAGCCAATGACCAAAGAACATTATTATCTACTGTCCCCATAACGGTATTTCCGATCCCCATGGTCAAGACAGATGTCAGAGTTGCTGCCGGGGTTGTCAATGATGTTGGGACCACCGCAGAGTTACCAACAACCATCTGAATAGCAAGTGCCTCACCAAAGGCGCGTGCCATTCCAAAGACTACTGCTGTAAAGATTCCAGGACGAGCTGCTTTCAAGGTCACTCGCCAAATAGTCTGCCAGCGAGTCGCACCCATAGCTAAACTGGCTTCACGGTAGTGACGAGGTACAGCACGCAGGCTGTCTGTTGTCATAAAGGTAACGGTCGGCAAAATCATGACAAATAAGACGAAGATACCCGATAAGATACCAAAACCAGTTCCACCAAAAATAGAGCGAACAAAGGGCACAACTACTTGCAAGCCAATAAAACCATAGACTACAGAAGGGATCCCAACTAACAATTCAATCGCAGGTTGAAGTATACGAGCCCCTTTACGGGAAACCTCCGTCATGAAGACTGCCGCTCCAATCGCAAAAGGTGTCGCAATCACAGCGGACAAAATAGTCACAATGAAAGATCCTAAAATCATTGGCAACGCACCAAATTCCTTGCCAGAAGGATTCCAAGTTGAGCCAAAGAGGAATTCAAAGACATTGACGCCGTTGACAAAGAAAGTTGAAAGACCTTTTTGAGCAACAAAGACCAAAATCATGGCAACGATAATGACAATCAAAGATAGACAAGCAAAAGTCAGATACTTGCCTAGCTTCTCTAAACGAGAATTTTTAGAAGATGATAGCAATTTCTTAGCTAATTCTTCACGTTTCATTTCTTGTCTCCTTCTATCTTTGTGACATTACCGTCAGCGTCCTTGCTAACCTTCATATCATTAATGGAAATATACCCCATCCCCTTAACAACACCTTCTTGAACTTCATCTGAAAGCATATAATTGAGAAATTCTTTTGCTAAACCTTTGGGATCGCCAAGTGTATACATATGTTCATAAGACCAAAGAGGCCAAGCGTTTGTAGCTACATTATTTGTTGTTGGCTTATTTCCGTTTAAATTCATTGTTTTTACTGAATTGTCCAGATAAGCAAAGGCTAGGTAAGAAATCGCGCCTGGAGTTTGTGACACAATGGACTTAACCATTCCATTTGAATCTTGCTCTTGGCTTTGGACTGCAGATGTACCTTTCATAACAACTGAGTCAAAGGTCGCACGTGAACCTGAGCTGGCTGCTCGATTGATAATGGAAATTTCTAAGTCCTTACCACCAACTTGCTTCCAGTTAGTATATTCACCTGAAAAGATTTTTTTCAATTGTTCTGTTGTAAGGTTATCAACACTGACTTCTTTATTGACAATCACAGCTAGTCCAGCGACAGCAACCTTATGATCAACAAGGGCAGAAGCTTTGATTCCTTCTTTTTCTTCAGCGAAAACGTCAGAATTTCCTATTTCAACAGCTCCTGATTGAACTTGTGATAATCCTGTTCCAGATCCTCCGCCCTGTACATTAACGGTTTTCCCAAGATTACTTGAGGCAAATTCATCTGCAGCTGCTTCAACCAAAGGTTGTAATGCGGTTGAACCAACAGCTGTCATGGATTCGCCACGGTCAATCCAAGAAGCACAGGCTGATAAACAAAAACTTAGAAAAATAGTTGCCAGACCTAAAGCTATTTTTTTCTTGTACTCAAATTATATCTCCTTTTAGTTTGGACAGAAAAGCCTGCAATTCCGCATTTGCTCCTCATTTCCAACTATATCATATATATAGATTTTTGAAAAGATTTTTACCTAAATCGAAGACCTTTAGGAAAATAGTTTTTTAATGTTTGATTAGCTAGTTTGGCAAAGCCTAGCCCATTTCCTTGAATGACTAATTGATACCAGCCATTAGGAAGAATTTCCTTTATTTGTAGTGTTTCGCCAGCTACGTAAACTTCAAAGTCTTGCTGATTTAATTCTAGTTTATTTTTGACTTGGCTGGGCTGTAATGCCAAGCCTAAGGCAAAGCTTGGTTCAAAGCGTTTTTTCTTGAAGATGCCTAAATGAAGACCATTGCGGGCTATTTTCAGCTTAGATAAATCAGGCAATCCAGCTGGTAATAAATAAAGTTGATCTCCAAAAGTTTGTAAAGTCCCCTCAAGCTCTACTTTCAAATGCTCTTTTTGGAAAGCCTGCCAAAGGGTCTTCTGTTCAGAGGTTAAATTTGATCGTCCAGATTTCACCTTGGCTGGTTTATTTTCTCCTGTAAAGCGAAACTTGGCAACAAACTGTCCCTCGCCTTTAAAATGATGCGGATACATTCGGGCTGTTTCCAGAAAATCAATCCCAGCTACCATTCCATTTATTTTTGGAATATCCACCAATTCCAAAGGAAATGTATCTAAAATCCAAACTACAATTTCTTCATTTTCTTCAGGAGCCCATGTACAGGTAGAATAAACAAGCTCCCCACCATGAGACAACATCTTAACGGCATCCTCTAAGATTTCTCTTTGTAAAACAGCGCATTGGGCTGGGTAATCAGGGGACCAATAATCCATTGCATCAGGTTGCTTACGAAACATCCCTTCGCCAGAACACGGAGCATCCAAGACAATTAAGTCAAAATAGCCAGAAAAAACTTTCGCTAAGCGATCAGCGGATTCATTGGTAACTACAACATTTTGAGCACCAAAACGTTCTATATTTTCAACCAAAATCTTGGCACGTTTGCTACTAATCTCATTCGATATTAATAAGCCTGTATTATCAAGATACGATAGCAAGTGGGTTGACTTGCCACCCGGTGCAGCTGCTAGGTCCAAAACCTTCATTCCTTTTTTAGGGCGGGCGATTTGCCCGACCATTTGGGCTGCAGGTTCCTGTGAATACACCAGACCAGACACATGTTCGGGAGACTTACCAGACACTTTTCCATAATGCCCCCAGTCGGTATTCAAAATAGGATTTTCAAAAACAAGCTGGCCTTCTTTTAAAGGATTGATTCGAAAAGCGGAGATTGGTTTTTCATCAAAAGTTGAGAAAAAAGAAGCGGCTTCTTCTTGTAGAAGTCGCTGATATTTTTCTTCAAATCCTATTGGAAACTTCATGCTCACTTTTCTCCTCTGCGATAAATATAAGATTGAATCTCAGCCAGCTTCTTCTTAGGTAGCATCATAATTCCTTGGCGTGTTTTGAAGTTCGGTTGCTCACCATCAAGCGTCAAAGTGACATAACCTAATTTTTCTCCTAAAATAGCGGCAGCTGCGTAATCCCAAGGATAGAGATAGGTAATATAAGTCAACAAGCGTCCTTGTAGAATGCGACTAAAACTAATAGCCGCACTTCCATAAGCGCGTGCACCTAAACAATGCTTCGTCAAGTCAGCAACTCCCCAGCCATTGCTCTCAAGCATTCCAGCATTTGAAGCAATTAAGAAACGATTTAAGGAACGATTCTGAAAAGGAGGCAATATCTTGTCATTGCATTTAACCTCAAATCGCCCCCCACCATGGTACATTTCGTCTCGCATGACATCATAGATTATTCCAAATTGTCCAAGACCATTCTCATAGTATGCAAGCATCACTGCAAAGTCATAGCCTTGCGCCACAAAATTAGCTGTGCCATCGATCGGATCAATCACCCATACTGCTCCTTTTTGTATATCACAAGTATGGTGGCCTTCTTCAGCAAAAATAGCATCATTTGGATAATGCTTTAAAATTTCCGTTATCAATAATTGCTGAACATTTTTATCTAGCTGAGTCACCAAGTCAGTTGAGCTAGTCTTTTCTTCAACTTCTAAATCCTCGCCCATGTGATTCAAAATGTAAGAACCAGCTTTAAAAACGAGATTTTTTGCAAAATCAAATTTATCTTCCAAGAGAAACCATCCCTTTCTCCATGCCTTTAGCAGCCTGAACAGCCTGATAAAGAGAATAGCCACTAACAGCTTCAAACTCTCGACCAATTCGCTTTTCTTCAGCTTTACTTGGTACAACGTTTTTAAATTTTACATAAGAAGCTAGCAACTCTTGAGCTGCTACTTTTGATTCGTAAGCTTTTTCAACATCATTCAAAAAAGAAAGCACCGAAGCAATCTCTTCAGTGCTCCACGATAAATCGAGTGGGTAACTATAATTCTTATTCATATATTATTCAATTTCTGCACGTAAAGTAGCATCGCGTAATTCTTGCTGACGATAACTACGAGGTAAAAAGGCACGAATCTCATCTTCATTAAATCCAATCTGCATTCGCTTGCCATCTAAAATAATTGGACGACGCAATAAAGACGGATTCTCCTCAATTAACTTGATTAACTCAGAGATAGATAGCCCCTCAACATCTAAATTGAGTTTTTGAAAAATTTTTGAGCGAGTAGAGATGATGTCATCTGTCCCATTTTCTGTCAAAGAAAGAATATGCTGTAATTCATGAGCTGATAAAGGGCTGGTCATGATATTATGCTCCTCAAAGGGGACTTCATGATTTAACAGCCAAGCACGTGCCTTGCGGCAAGACGTACAACTCGGTGATAAAAATAGTGTAATCATGTGCTTCTCTTCTTATTTCTTAGTAACTACTTCTATTATACTAAAAATATAGGCACTTGACTATACTTTTTTGTATCAAAGCTTCATCTTTTATCCTTGCCATAGTCGAGCTATTTTTTCATCAGCTTTCAACTGAGCAAGTAAGCTTTCTACACCATCAAATTTAATCATATCACGAATTTTATCCAGCCAAAAAATACGTATCGTATCACCGTAGATCTCACCTGAAAAATCAAAAATATTTGCCTCAAAGCGAAGCTCATCTCCCTCAAAGGTCACATTTTTACCGACACTAGCCATTCCTCTGTATTTATGCCCCTTATGCTCCACATCTACCACATAAACTCCATCTGCAGGTAAAAACACCCGATCGAGTGGCGCTAAGTTTGCTGTTGGATAGCCGATTGTACGACCACGAGCATTCCCATGCACAACAATCCCTCTAGTCGAAAAAGGATAGCTTAATAATCGCGTCGCTTCAGCTACACTACCTTCTTTGATAGCTTTCCGGATGCGGGTTGAAGAAATTTTTTCATTTTCATGATTAATTGATGGAACAATGATAATTTGTCCATCGAAAAATTGATTCAACTCATGAACTTCTCGCCTATCTGAGCCGAAATGATAATCAAATCCAGCAACCACGACCTTTGCTTTAAGGCTCTTAATGTATTTTTCAAAAAAATCAGCCGCCGTATTTGCTGAAAAATGACTAGTAAAGTCAATCAAATAAAAATAATCCACCCCTTGCTTTGCAAGTAACTGCTCTCTTTCCTCAGGACTATTGAGATGAAGCAACAAATCAGGTTGAAAGCGCACGAAAGCGAGTTTTGGTGATTCTGGGAATGTTAGAACAGCGATTTTTAATTGTTTTTCTGAAGCAATTTTTCTCGCTTCTGCAAAAAGTGCTTGGTGCCCTCTATGAAGTCCATCAAAATAGCCCAATACTAAAACAGTATCTTCAACTTGTTGAATATCTTTTTCATTTGAAATGCGAATTGTTTTCATTCTTCTATTCTATCATAAAATATCAGAGAAAGACCTTGCGAGGCTTATATCGATCCTCTCGTTTTTCTAAAATCGCTACTAACTTCTCCTTATAAAAGCCAGCTAGTTCAGCTTCTTCTGACATCAAGCTGATAAAACGACCGTTTTTCACATCCTCAACTTGCTCGTCAGAGAGCTCAACTCTCAGTAAATCTCCGATTCCTAATTCGAGTGGTTGGAGGAAGGAGAAATCATCTACTGCTACTCGCTCTGCTATTTCATCTAGGGTCAAGGCATCATCTAAGCTCATACCTGCTGAGGAAGTCCGTGTCAGCTGGGACATGTGACTGGCAAGGCCAAGCTTGGCTCCCAAATCAACAGACAGAGTTCGGACATAGGTCCCCTTGCTGCATTTGACTCGAAAACGAAAGCGTGCTTGTTCACCTTCATAGGAAATCGGACTGGTACGCTCGAAACTATATATGGTCACCTTCCGCTCTGGCCGCTCCACTTCTTGACCCACTCTTACATACTCATAAAGCTTGCGGCCATTGACCTTGACTGCAGAGTACATGGGCGGAATCTGGCGAATCTCACCAGTCATGGACTCCATCGCTTCATCAATGAGAGCTTCTTCTAAAAGCTCTGTCACCGGCGTCCGCTCTAGGATGTCTCCACTGGCATCCTCTGTGGTTGTTGAGCAGCCTAGTGTAATCTCCCCCTCGTAGACCTTGCCTTCCTCCTGCATAAACTCGACCAAGCGCGTCGCCTTGCCCACAGCAATCGGAAGCACCCCGATCACATCCGGATCCAAGGTTCCCCCATGACCGATTTTCTTGGTTTTTAAAATCTTGCGCAGCTTAAATACCGCATCGTGCGAGGTCATCCCCGCTTCTTTTCTTAAATTAATAATTCCATTCATTGCTTACCATCTCACTTCTTCTCTAAGGCTTCAAACTTAGCCTTCATAGTTGGATTTTTACGCGTCAGTTTTTTGACAGAGACGTCGTCCAGTTTGTTATTCGCTAAGCGCAGCTGATTTTCAGAGGTTGTCAGGAATTTCTTGATTTCTTCCATCCTGCGGATTGCTTTATCAATCTCTTCGATGGCCTTGCCAAAGTTGGTCGAAGCAGACTGATAGTTCTTGGCGAAAGCTACTTTAAAGGCATCCAAATCTTCCTCAAAATGCGTAATATCAATATTCTGCTCTCTCACCAAGGCCAGCTCTTGCTTGTACTGGAGCGAGTTAAGCGCAGCATTCCGTAAGAGGGTAATCATGGGCAGGAAGAACTGAGGCCGGATAACATACATCTTCTCATAGGCATAGGACACATCAACAATACCCGAATTGTAGAGTTCGCTATCAGCCTCGAGAAGTGTCACTAGAATGGCATATTCACAGCCTTTCTCACACCGATCTTTATCAAGCTCTTTGAAGAAATGCTCGTTTTTCTTCTTGGTCGCTGTCTCATCACCTTCATTTTTCATCTCAAACATGATGGAGAGAATTTCTACACCATTTTCATCTACCTCGCGGTAAATGTAGTCACCCTTGCTGCCGGTTCTGGCATCATTGTCCTTGCCAAACTCCGCTCGTGGAAACATGGCCATGCGGTTTTTGTTAAACTCGTACTCGCAGTGCTGTTCCAAACTCTCACCAATCATCTTAGTGGACTGCTTGGCCTTGAAATCCTTGTAAAACTCTATGGTTTCGTCTTTCTGTCGAAGCTCTACCTCATAGCGCTCTTTGAGAGAAGTCTGGGCGAGTGCTGCTTCTTTTTCTTGCAAGGTTAGTTGATTCTTTACCTCATCGCGCTCTTTTTCCAGTGCAGACAAAGTCTTTTGCAACTGATTTTCATGCTCCAAGCGTAGAGTAGTCAGCTGACTTTCCAATCGCTGCACTTCCTTGTCTTTTTCTTGTAACTGAAGACTAGCTGCCTGCTCTACCTCTTTCTTTGCCAGTTCCTGCTGGGTCTTAAACTGAGCAATTTCGCTTTTAAGATTGCTGATTTCTTGTTCTTTTTGTGAAAGTATCGCTTGGTGAGTGTTTTGAGATTTTTGCTCTGCCAAAGCCAACTCCTGCTTAATCCGATCATGAATTTCCTTGTCAAACTCTGCTGTCCGAACCTGCGACAAAAGCTCACTGTATTGACTCTCATTGACTGTAAAAACCTCACCACAATTAGGACATTTAATTTCGTTCATGCTGTACCTCTTTCTAGACAAACTACTTAACATATTATACCATGCCTCAGCTTAAATGAAAAATAGCTCCCTTTGTCCATTTTGTAATAAAAACAAGATGTATCTATTGACTTTTTAGTCAAAACATTATACTATACTACTGTATATACACTTAATTCAAAGGAGATTATTATGTACCCTAAATCTAGGAATCAATTTTTGACCTTAACAGCTTTGTTAACAGCTCTTGCTATTGCTATCCCAATGGTAATGCCCCTTAAAATTGTCATCCCACCTGCATCTTATACACTGGCTAGTCACGTCGCTATCTTTTTAGCCATGTTTATCTCTCCTCTGATGGCGGTAATTGTCATCCTAGGTTCGACATTTGGTTTTTTAATAGCTGGTTATCCATTTGTAATTGTCTTGCGAGCCTTCTCCCATATTTTGTTTGGCTCTCTTGGTGCGTTTTATTTAAAAAAATCACCCGATACATTAAATGTTCCGGCTAAAAAATGGATTTTTAACATTGTTTTAGCTGTTATTCATGCTTTAGGGGAAGTGGTTGTCTGCGTTATTTTTTACAGCTCCACTGCTTATCCAAGTGGTAATCTTTTCTATTTATTGTTTATCTTAGTTGGCTTTGGTACTATTATTCACAGTATCGTAGACTTTTTGATTTCTGATTTTATTTTTCAAGCTTTGAAAAAAATCAGATAAGCCTTGCAACTTATCCCTATTTATCTTAAAATGAAGCTATGACAAAGCAAAGAAAACAACAATTATTAGAACTATTAAAAGAATCCCCATCAGCGTTAAACGGTCAGTCACTAGCTGAGCACTTTCATGTAACAAGGCAGATAATCGTGCAAGACATTGCATTATTGCGGGCTGACGGTGCACCCATCCTCTCAACAAACCGTGGCTATCTGTATAAAGACCATGAAGAGAGTAACGCTGTCCATCAACTGTTCAAAATTCAGCATAGGGCTGAAGATATGGAAGCTGAACTGCTAGCTATAGTAGACAATGGCGGGCGTGTACAGAATATTCTGATTGAGCACCCAGTATATGGCGAAATCCAAACTTACCTAAAACTGACTTGCCGTCGGGATGTTCAGCATTTTCTGCAACAAGTCAAAGAATCTCAATTCCGCCCACTGTCTGAGCTGACAGATGGAGTTCACTATCACCTAATTCAAGCTGACTCTCAGCAAGATTTAGACTATGTCGAAGCTGCTTTGAGAGATTTAGGATTTTTGCTGGAATAACATTAAAAAAGACTGATTAGGATACAACCTAGTCAGTCTTTTAAGTACATACTCCTATGTCTACAGGTTTACGAATAATAAATAGTGGGTATAAAAATCATTGATAAAACAATCAAACTATTCTTTAAAAGAGATTAAAAAAATTAATATCCCAGAAAATACAATACTAATAATTGACAAGGCCATGACTCTAATCTCATTTAAATCTATGTACAAAGAATAAAGAAAAATGAGTATATTAAGTAGCATCACTAATCTATAAAACCTAGATTGGCTCTGCTTCCATCCTTTTAAAGTATGAAAAGCAAATGGAAATCTCAAACCGAATCCAGCATTTCTGGAAGAAAAAAAATGGTTTAAGCCAAAAAGAAAAAATGCAACAATAGCAATCCATAGTGCAATCATGTCAGTCATCTACCTTTCTATCTTTGCACTTCAAATACAAAAGGAAACATTTTTTAATACATACTCTTGCGCCAGCCGCCTTCGATGCGCTCGTGATAGTAATATTCTGACAGTTCCTCATCTTCCATCATACGCAGAAGTTCTAACATATCGTAGGCCAAGTCCAGCTGTGAAAGAGTAGCCTTATCTACCCAAGAAATCTCGCCTTCTTCTGTTGAATGAATCTGACCAGAAAATTCGGTCGCTTTGTAGCAAAAGACGATATAGCGAATCCCTTCATCCGTATGCCAGTTTTTAACTCCAACCAATTTTGGATGAGTAATAGTCAAACCTGTTTCCTCTAAAATCTCACGCACTACCGCATCATGGAGGGACTCGCCCTTCTCGATGTGACCACCTGGAAAGGCATATCCAGACCAACGATAGCGCTCAGGAGAACGATACTGCATTAGGACTTTAGCACACGATACATCTTCGACAAGACAGATGTTTGTTAGAATTGTTTCTTGAGAACGAGACATTCTTCTTCCTTTCTAAATTAATAGCAATAAGAATAGCAAGCCTAGCTTTACTAAAAAATATAAGTCGCAATTGGAAACCAAACACAAGAAAAATTCAAGTTTCGTAATGGTCTCAGAAAACCTTCTCCGTGTTCTAATTTTATCTCTATAAAACAATGAAAAGGCTATATAATAAAAATGACAAAATAGTTTAGGCATACTTTTATTTCAAAACATTAAAAATGCCACACCAATCGCAACAACTATTAAGACGAAATAATTTAAAAAGCTTTTGCTAGCCAATTTTTTCTAAGCAAAGACAAAACTTGTTAACTGAAACTTTTTATTTTAGTTTTACTGTTCATTTACCAACTCCACAATCTTCTGGAAAGTCTTGCCGTTTCGGATGGTTAGTTGCTTGTAAAAACTAGATTTGAGCAGTTTCTTATGGTAGTTGGACTTGAGATAATCCGCTTGGTCAGCATTGCTATAAAAGAAAGCCGTCTGCCCAAAATGCAGTTGCTCCTTGTCATTCGCCCAACTGCCTGCCAGTTCTTGAACACTCTCCCTGTCTGCCTCCGGCAAATAAAAGAGAACATCTCGGCGAAAGGCTGTTTCATCCTGCCACCAACTAGGCAAATTGGCTGTTTCTTTTTGAAGCATAGCAGAGCTGACAAGGACAAAAGGCAGAGGAAAATCGTAAGACTGTCTAAAATAAGCCGACAATATCTCCCGAATCCTCTCCTCCTGCTCCTCGCTATCAAAGAAAAGATTGCCACTATTGATGTAGGAAGCTGGATTTTCAAAACCCAACCCGTCCAAATCCTTCTTCAGATCAGCCATAACGACCTTGTTTTTCCCGCCGACATTGATGCCGCGGAGTAAAAGTACATAACGCATGTGTGCTCCTTACAAATATATCTATTGTTTTCAGACTAACTGTTCGAGTTTCTAACGTAAATCATCCGTTTTTCTTTCACGGCTTTTCCTAAGTCGATGACTTTTTCCTCACTGTCAAAAACAAAACCCATTTTTTCATAAAAGGCGATGGCACGTTTGTTATCTTCTAAAACCCATAATATAATCTCTTGATAATCATCCAAGGCAGCAAAAGCAGTCTGCATAAGCTGCTGTCCTACACCCTTGCCATAATAATCTTTTAAGACATATAAAGCGAAAATTTCACCCGCTATCGTAGCTGGATCTCGAAAATCACCGTAACTAACAAAGCCGACCACTTTAGCATCATCCAAAGCGATCAAGGTATTTTCAGGATACTTTTGACTATAAAACCGGCACTTATCCAAAGTCATCTGCTCTTGAAATTCCGCAGGCAAAATCTCATCATAAGCTTCTCGCCACGTTTGCCAATGAACGAAGGATTTACTTTCTATCTCCTCAGCTGTTTCCATTGTTTTGATAGTGATGACCATTTGTTTTCTCCCATTCTTCTCTCAAAATGCCGTATTTAATACTATCAAAATAAACACCTTGATAATAACGAACTTTTGGAATATGAGCTTCTTTTTTCATTCTTAATTTTTCAGCCAATTTCATCATACTAAAATTCCCTGACCATGTCGTCAAACCCAAATGCTCTAGCTCTAAATAATCCTGAAAGGTCCTATCTATCCACTGCAACATAGCATTTCTTCCTATGCCAGCATTCCAGTATTCACTCACATAGATACTAATTCCTAATTCCATCCATCTTGTTTTCTGGCATTCCCAATAACGTGAAACAGTTCCAACTAGTTTGCAATCTACAAAAATTCCTAAACGATTCGAGTTATTTAAAAAATATTCTGATTTTTGTAGTTTAAACTCTTCAAAATTTGGAAAATACTGATAATCATCAAAGTAAGGAGCGTCGTACTGTTTCCAAATTGGATTGGGGTGCAAATAAGCAATTTCCCACAAAGGCATTAAATCTTCTTCCGCTAGTTTTCTTAAACAGACCATATTTATCCCTCAATCCATCGCCTTTATTTCCAGAATCATATCGCGAATCTGTGCAGCCAGTTCGAAGTCCAGAAGTCCAGCTGCTTCTTGCATTTGTCCTTCCAGTTTCTTGATCATGTCCTTGCGTTCTTGCTTGTTGAGGCTTTCGATTTCGACAGTTTCTTCCTTGTCTGGCAGGGCAGCCTTTGTCACGCTGATCAGGTCGCGGATTTCTTTCTTGATGGTCTGCGGTACAATGCCATGCTCTTCGTTATATGCCATCTGGATTGCCCGACGACGGGCAGTTTCATCGATAGCACACTGCATGGACTGGGTTATGGTGTCCGCATACATAATCACATGTCCTTCGCTGTTGCGGGCCGCCCGACCAATAGTCTGGATAAGACCGCGTTCGTTGCGGAGGAAACCTTCCTTGTCCGCATCAAGAATGGCTACTAGGCTAACCTCAGGCACGTCAATTCCCTCGCGCAGCAGGTTAATCCCAACCAGAACATCAAAGACACCTAAGCGCAGGTCTCGGATAATCTCAGTCCGCTCCAAGGTCTTAATGTCTGAGTGCATGTACTTGACCTTGACACCCATTTCCTTGAAGTAGTCCGTCAAATCTTCAGCCATTTTCTTGGTCAAGGTTGTGATAAAGGTCCGCTCATTCTTTTCAACACGGGCATTAATTTCACCTAAGAGATCATCAATCTGTCCCATAGTTGGACGGACTTCCACCTCTGGATCCAGAAGCCCTGTCGGCCGGATAATCTGCTCAATAACAGTATCCGTCTGTTCATGTTCATAGTCGCCCGGCGTAGCCGATACATAGACAATTTGGTGAACATGGCTTTCAAATTCTTCTCGGCGCAGCGGACGGTTGTCCAAGGCAGATGGCAAGCGGAAACCATAATTAACCAGCATCTCCTTACGAGAGCGGTCACCATTGTACATGCCCCGAATCTGTCCCATGGTCATATGACTCTCGTCAATCATAATCAAGAAATCATCAGGGAAAAAGTCCAGAAGGGTATAAGGCGGCTCTCCTTCACTTCGACCATCCATATGGCGAGAATAGTTCTCAACACCATTCGTATAGCCCATTTCACGCAGCATTTCGATATCGTACTCCGTGCGCTGCTTCAAGCGCTGAGCTTCCAGAAGCTTACCTTCCTTCTCAAAGATAGCAAGTTGCTCCTCCAGCTCCGCCTGAATCTTGGCAATGGCTACTTCCATATGATCTTCATTGGTCACGAAGTGAGTGGCTGGGAAAATGGCTAAATGATCCACCTCACCTAAGACTCGACCGGTCAAGGCTTCAACCTCACGAATCCTGTCAATCTCATCTCCGAAAAACTCTACCCGAAAAGCATGTTCATCACGAGAAGCCGGGAAAATCTCTACCACATCACCTCGAACACGGAATTTCCCCCGCTGAAAGTCAATGTCATTGCGCTCGAACTGGATATCTACTAAGTCATTAAGCAGCTTATCACGAGAAATCTCTAGTCCAGGACGCAGACTAACCACGCTATCAGAGTATTCCTTAGGTGATCCCAAACCATAGATACAAGAAACCGAAGCCACGACAATCACATCATTACGCTCCAAGAGAGCTGATGTCGCTGAGTGACGGAGCTTATCAATCTCGTCATTGACCGAGCTATCCTTTTCGATATAAGTATCGCTGGAAGGCACATAGGCCTCAGGCTGGTAATAATCATAGTAGGAAACGAAGTATTCCACCGCATTATTGGGGAAAAACTCCTTGAACTCACCATAAAGCTGGCCTGCCAGGGTTTTATTATGGGCGATAACCAGAGTTGGCTTGTTGACCTGAGCGATAACCTGGCTCATGGTATAGGTCTTACCAGTACCAGTCGCCCCCATGAGAATCTGAGCCTTCTCGCCCCCCTCGATATTATCCACCAACTGCTCAATAGCCTGTGGCTGGTCACCTGAAGGTTCATACTTGGAAACCAATTCAAATTTATTATCTGTTATTCTGTTAATCATCTTTTATTCCTCAAATTGTGCTTCTATCATTTTACCATATTTGCCTTTCTTTCTCAGACTTTTGGGTTATGCTTATAGCTTAATACCTGAACGTTGTGTTTTCTTAAGGATTTGCATGTAAAGAATGCACATTTTAATGAAGCTTTCCTATTTTTTAAGTCAAAAATTCAATGCTTCAAAATATTATGTCAGATAATATAACATATAATGCTTAATAATTTGCTAAAGACAATTGTTTTTGGTATAATCTTAGCATATTCTAAAAAGGAGGCTTGTATGAAACAAAAAATTATAGCACTTTTACTAACATTTATTACATTGATACCTTTTTCTAATGGAATAGTACAGGCAGCAGACAAGGCTACTCCTGTAAAGTCAACATATATTATCTCTAGTGACTCTTCTTTTGCGCCATTTGTTTTTCAAAACGAAAGCAACCAGTATACTGGTATTGATATGGACCTGATTAAGGCTATTGCTGAAGATCAAGGTTTCACTATCCAAATAAATAACCCAGGTTTTGATGCGGCGCTAAACGCTGTGCAATCTGGCCAAGCAGATGGTATGATTGCTGGCATGACCGTGACAGACACTCGAAAAGAAACGTTTGATTTTTCCGATTCTTACTATTCAGCAAATTCTATATTAGCTGTATCAGAATCCAGCACTATATCTTCATACAAAGATTTAAAAGGAAAAACAGTCGGAGTTAAAAACGGAACTGCTTCTCAAACTTTCTTAACAGACAATCAAACCAAGTATGGTTATAAAATCAAAACTTTCTCAGATGGCGCCTCTCTTTATGATAGTTTAAATTCAGGATCCGTAGCCGCTATCATGGATGACGAACCTGTTATCAGATATGCCATCAAACAAGGTAAAAAATTTAAAACACCCGTAGAAGGAACACCAAGTGGGAAATTAGCCTTTGCGGTTAAAAAAGGAAGCCATCCAGAGTTGATCAAGATGTTTAACAATGGATTAGCTAACCTAAAGGAAAATGGAACTTATGATAAGATCCTTGAAAAATACTTGGCAGATAACTCATCAACTGAATCTTCTGTTGATGAATCAACAATTTGGGGATTGTTATCCAATAACCTCCCACAACTTCTTAGCGGACTTGGTGTAACCATCGCCTTAGCCCTACTTTCTTTTGCTATCGCTATTTTAATTGGTATCATATTTGGTATGTTTAGCGTAAGCCCTTATAAATCATTACGCCTTATTGCAACAATTTTTGTCGACGTGATTCGCGGCATTCCTTTGATGATACTCGCTGCCTTTATCTTCTGGGGCATTCCTAATTTAATCGAGTCTATCACAAATCAACAAAGCCCGATTAATGATTTTGTTGCCGGAACAATCGCTCTTTCACTGAACTCAGGTGCATATATCGCAGAGATTGTCCGTGGAGGAATTCAGGCCGTACCTGTCGGACAAATGGAAGCCAGTCGAAGTTTAGGTATTTCTTACTCAAAGACAATGAGAAAAGTCATCCTACCACAAGCTACCAAAATCATGCTTCCAAACTTTGTCAACCAGTTTGTCATCGCACTGAAAGATACAACAATCGTCTCAGCGATTGGACTGATGGAGCTTTTCCAAACAGGTAAAAATATCATTGCACGTAACTACCAAAGCTTCCGTATGTATGCAATTTTAGCGGTACTTTATCTCTTGATTATTACTTTTCTTACAAGACTTGCAAAACGCTTAGAAAAGAGGATTCATTAATGGCAAAATTAAAAATTGATGTAAATGATCTCCACAAATACTATGGAGAAAATGAGGTTCTCAAGGGGATTACTGCTCAATTCTATGAAGGTGATGTTGTCTGTATTATAGGCCCTTCAGGATCAGGAAAATCAACCTTTTTACGCAGCCTCAATTTGCTAGAAGAGGTAACAAGCGGGACCATTACTGTTGATGGCTTCGACTTGACTGATAAAAAGACGAATGTTGATGTAGTCCGTGAAAATATTGGGATGGTTTTTCAACATTTTAATCTTTTCCCTCACATGACTGTCTTACAAAATATCACTTTTGCCCCTGTTGAACACAAGATTATGAGCCAAGCCGAAGCAGATAAACTTGGAATGGAATTATTAGAAAAGGTCGGACTAGCTGATAAAGCTGATGCTGATCCCAACAGCTTATCAGGTGGTCAAAAGCAACGCGTTGCGATCGCACGTGGTTTAGCTATGAATCCCGATATTATGCTTTTCGATGAACCTACTTCTGCACTTGACCCTGAAATGGTCGGCGATGTTCTCAATGTTATGAAAGAGCTAGCGGAGCAAGGAATGACCATGATTATCGTTACACACGAAATGGGATTTGCTCGCAAGGTCGCTAACCGTGTAATCTTTACAGCTGACGGAGAATTTCTAGAAGATGGTACACCTGACCAAATCTTTGACAATCCTCAACACCCACGATTAAAAGACTTCTTGGATAAAGTGTTGAATGTATAAAAAATAATTGATCAAACTATTATTTTAAAATGATCATAATGTATATCTAAACTAATTTCAATATCATCTTTTTACAAAAAAGTCTTCCTACAGACGAATTAGTTGCTGATAAATAATAAAGAGAGAATAGAATTGGATTTTTACAATCCAGCTCTATTCTCTCTTTTTTGCAACACACCATATATCATTCTTCCAAAAAACCTACATGTGGTTTTCTACCAAAATAATCCGCTATTTCACGCAATTCATCATCTGAAATCTCTTGCATAATACGACCACCTTGGGATCCAATTTGTGAGTAAATCATAGCAGCTTTCTCAATAACTTCAACAAGACCAAATGTCTCGTCCAATGAGTTTCCAGCAGCAAAAAGCCCATGATGTGGCCAAAGAACTGCCTGAAACTCTGACATTTTTTCAGCAGTTGCTTGTCCGATTTTATTGGTACCTGGTGTCATATAAGGAATGATACCTATTCCTTCTGGAAACACAACGATAGACTCTGCCTGCATCTTCCAGAGAAGCCGAGAAATATGCCGTTCTTCCAGAGGCTGGGTAAATGAAAGTGCAATGACATTGGTAGGATGACAATGAAAAATCACACGTTGCTCTGGATTAACTTTTAAGCGCTCAATATGGCTCATGAGATGACTTGGAAACTCTGATGTAGGTTTGCCACCATCAGAAAATCCCCAAAGCAATTCAGCTTTTTTTCCATTCGAACTAATCCGTATAAGCCCTAAATCATTTTCAGGATTTCCTATAACATTTCTAAAGTAACGTCCTGTGCCAGTTACAAGATAGTAAAATCCAGATAACGGGCTCGCATCAAACCCTAAATCCAACTCCTCTTTAACCTCAACAACATCATCAAATGCTGCAACTTCTTCTGAGGTCAATCGTACAGAAACATTTCCACCATTGCGCTCATCCCAGTACCTTAGATAAGATTCATGGGTTACCTCGCACATTTTTCTTACAAATACTGAATCAACAAATTTTGCCATTTTCTTTTCCTCATTTCTATTAACGCTTAAACAGAACCTCTTCTTCGTAAGCTCTCACTTCCTGTAACCAATCCAATCCTATTGGCACATGGTTCTTCAAGCAAAAATAGTTCCAAATATCACTATAAGGGAAGTCTTTCAACTCCTCTAAATAAACCAGACGCGCTGTATAGTCAAGATCTAATTCCATTTCTTTTAATTTTTCAGTTGGTTCTAGTAAGGCTTTGAGAAGCGCTTTTTGAGTATTTCGTGTGCCAATCACCCAAGCAGCTACACGATTAATCGTTGCGTCAAAAAAATCAAGTCCAATCGCTGTCTTATCTAGCAAATCATTGCGAACTAATTCTTTTGCAATCTCTTGTAATTCATCATCCATAATAACCACATGATCTGAATCCCAACGAACTGGACGAGAAACATGTAGCATCAAGCCACTGCTAAAGATAGAAATAGATGATAATTTATTGGAAATCACTTCTGTTGGATGAAAATGTCCAGCATCAAGTAAGATCGTCTTATTACGTGTTAAGCCATACCCCATATAAAACTCATGCGATCCGACCGTATAAGCTTCTGCTCCCAATCCGAAAAGCTTACTTTCTACTGTATCAATATTATACTGTTCATCAATGTCTTCTTCGAAAATTTCATCCAAAGATTCCATCAAACGCTTACGTGGGCTCAAGCGATCGATTGGATTGTCTTTAAAACCATCAGGTACCCAGAAATTTGTGTAACAAGTCTCCCCCAGTTTTTTTCCAAAATAAGCACCAATTTTGCGACAACGCTTGCCATGCTCAATCCAAAAATCACGCACTTTTTTATCAGGACTAGATAGCGTAAAACCATCTTTCATCATAGGATGCGAGAAAAACGTTGGATTAAAATCTAGTCCCAAACCTTCTTGTTTGGCCCAATCCACCCATTTTTCAAAGTGTTTTGGCTCAATTTCATTTAAATCCACCTGCTCATCCGTATCTAGATAGATAGCATGAAGATTTAGCTTATGCTTACCAGGAATCAGTGAATAGGCTTTTTCCAAATCTTGTCGTAATTGATCAGGTGAATGAGCAGCTCCAGGATAATTACCTGTAGACATGATCCCACCAGTCAAATCTCCATCAGGATTCAAAAAACCTCTTACATCATCACCTTGCCAGCAGTGAATAGATATTTTAATACCTTGCAACTTTTCTAAAACAGCATCGGTATCAACCCCAATAGCTGCATAACGTTCCTTCGCCACTTGATAAGCCGTCTCTATCTTTTCTTGATTGTTCATCGTTGACTCCTTTTCTTCATTTTTTCCTCAAAAGTTTGTATCAAATCTTGGGATGATACTGCTTGCGGTTCAAATTTTTGTAGATTAACTTGATTTTTAAGAAAGCGGCGAGCCTCTCTTATATCAGCAAACTCGCCAGTAGCGATGAGCTGGACCAATAAATTTCCTATCGCTGTCGCTTCACTTGGGCCCGCAATGACTGTTTTTTGAATGAGGTTTGCTGTTAATTGATTGAGGAGAGATACATTGGAGCCTCCGCCAACAATGTGCAGTACATCCAGTACATTTCCTGTCAATCTTTCTAATCTCTTCCACTCCCGAGCATAGAGAAGCGCCAAGTTTGAATATGCGCACATCGTCAATTCCCCTACTGTTTCAGGAATCTTCTCTCCATGTTCTCGGCAATAGGACTGTATTTCCTCTATCATATTTGTTGGATTGGAGAAACGCTCTTCATCTAGATCGACAAACTGTTCAAAAGGAGCTACTTCAGATGCTTTCTCAGCCATTTCTGAATAACTATATTTATAATCTAGATTTCTAGCAATCTCCTGAACAATCCACATACCAGTGATATTTTTAAGAAATCTGAAGGTGCCATAAGCTCCCCACTCGTTAGTATAATTTGCTTCAAGGCTCCCTTTTGTCACAATAGGAGCATCATTTTCTATCCCGATAAGAGACCATGTTCCACTAGAGATATAAGCAAAATTTTCCGCCTCCGATGGAATACCAACTATTGCTGAAGCAGTATCATGACTTGCAACTGTATAAACTGATACTACAGGCAAATTATATTTTTTAGATAAATCTGGTAAAATCTTACCAATATAACTCCCAGCATCAATTAAATCTGGTAGCTGCTTCCTCTTTATTCCAGCTAGTTTCAGCAAGGAATCATCATAATCAGCGGTATGGATATTTAAAAGTTGAGTAGTTGAAGCATTTGTTTTTTCAGCCACTACTTTTTCTGTCAGACGATACATTAGATAATCTGGTATCAGAAGGCTTACATCTGTCTCATTTAACAGTCTCTTGTCTTCTTTAGTATATTGAAAAAGTGTATTAAAATTTAACAATTGAATCCCTGTTTTTTGATAGATCATCTCAGCAGAAAGTTTTTGAAAAACCTCTTCCATAGCACCTTCTGTTCTCCTATCTCGATAAGCTATAGGTGGCATGAGCGCCAGACCATCTTTCAGTAAAACATAATCTACTGCCCATGTATCAATTCCTAACGTACACTTTGTTATCCCCTTTTGTTTGGCTTTTTCTAATCCTAGTAGTATCTGATGAAAAAGCTCATCGACATCCCAACGATCATGACCATCTACATAATGAAAACCATTCTTAAAACGATAAATTTCAGATAAAACCCACTTGCACTCTTTATAATCTGCAAGTATCAATCGACCACTTGATGCTCCAATGTCAATCGCCAGATGATAAGTCATGCGATTCCCCCTTCTTCATATTGATAACCTTATTTAACAATAATTAAAAATATGCTACAATATCTATAAAACAGAATAAGCGTATCAAATATACAGGAGTTTGTAAGTGATTTCAATTTTAGAGTTTTTATTAAAAGAAAATGAATTTGAGCAAAAACAAAAAAAGACAGGAACATTTATTCCTGACTATGGAGAAATGGAGCAAGAAAATCCCTCACTTACAAATGAATCTTTCTTTACAAACAAAGATATTTATATAAGCAAGCATAACCGCTATGCTGTCTATCCTGAACATTCCCACCAATTTTTAGAACTAAATTATGTCCTTCACGGATCATGCAAGCAGGTCATTAACGGACAAGAATATCTTTTAAAAAAAGGAGACATACTCCTCATGGATATCGGAAGTCGCCATAAAATTGAAAGATTAAATTCTCAAGATATTGTTGTAAATATCCTTTTTAAGAATAGTGAACTATCTTTAGATACGCTTGAAAAGATGCAGGGCAATAATAGTATCTTATACCATATCCTGCTGAATAGCCACTCTGGGCTGTCAAACCAAGAAAATTTTTTAATTTTACAGGCCAAAACCATAAAGAAAACAGCTCCTATTTTACAGGCAATGATTGAGGAATATTTTTTTCCAAGAGCATTCTCCCAAGATATTTTAAACCATTACTTGGGGATCCTACTTCTGGAACTGGCTCGTTCTCTTCCCTCAGCCCAAAAACAATTATCCACTAACAAAGACGAACCATTCTATCAAGTATTGGAACTTATTGATAAAGATTATTGCACAATCAATCTAACAGAAGCCGCTAAAAAACTAAAGTTCAATAAAAACTATCTAAGCAACTTAGTCAAACAAAAAAGCAATAAAACTTTCACCGAATTAGTCAATCAAAAGAGACTGATGACAGCAAAGTTACTGATTGAATCCACCGACTTAACTATCGAAAACATTAGTCAAACAGTTGGATTTAGCAATAAAACCTATTTTTATAAAAAGTTTTACCAATACTACGCCCAAACACCAGCCCAAATAAGAAAGACTCGCTAGTATAACAAAAAGGACGGAAATATCGTCCTTTTTTAAAGTGTTTTTTCTCGGATAACTTCTACCTTATAACCATCCGGATCTTTAACAAAATAATAATTAGGAGCATTGCCAGGAAGACCCTTGAGATCAGTCACTTCGTATCCAGCTTGGCTATGTTGCGCATGCAAAGCTTCCAAATCTGGTGTGCTTAATGCGATATGAGCATAGCCATCTCCAATGACATAAGGACCATGATCATAATTATATGTTAATTCTAATTCATAGTCATCACCATCCAAACCAAGATACACAATAGTGAATTGATAATCTGGAAAGTCTTTACGACGTAACTCCTTAAAACCAAAAGCCTCTTGATAAAAAGCGATTGATTTTTCTAGATTTTCCACTCGTAAACAAGTATGTAGCATTTTTGAAGCCATATGATTTATCTCCTCTCACTTCTATTATATCATGCTTGATTGTATTTTTTTAAAGAAAATCTTGTAGACTTAAATATAAAAATGGTCCATAGGGACCATTCATAATTATTTACCAAGCTTTGCTTTAGCTGCATCAGCAAGAGCTGTGAAAGCAGCTGCGTCATTAACAGCTAAGTCAGCAAGCATTTTACGGTTTACTTCAATTTCTGCCAATTTCAAACCATGCATCAATTGTGAGTATGAAAGTCCGTTCATACGAGCTGCCGCATTGATACGAGTGATCCACAATTTGCGGAAGTCACGTTTTTTCTGACGACGGTCACGGTATGCATAGTAGTAAGAGTTCATTACTTGCTCTTTTGCAGTACGGAACAAGATATGTTTTGCTCCATAGTAACCTTTAGCTAATTTTAAAATACGTTTACGACGTTTGCGTGATACAACGCCACCTTTAACACGTGCCATGTTTTATATCCTCCAATATTTCCTAGAATGTTCAGTGATTAACTAGCTCTTATTTCAAGCGAGTAAGCATTGCTTTGATACGTTTGAAATCTCCTGAATGCACCATAGATGCTTTACGAAGATGACGACGTTGTTTCTTAGTTTTTCCGTGGAAACGGTGTGAAGTGTAAGCACGGAAACGTTTCAAGCCACCAGAACCTGTACGTTTGAAACGTTTAGCTGATGCGCGGTGTGTTTTTTGTTTTGGCATGATAAATTTCTCCTTTTTTTAACTTTTGACAAAATTATTTTTTGTCTGGAAGCGGTGCTAACTGCATAAACATTTGACGTCCATCCATCTTAGCTTTTTGCTCAATAATGGCAACATCTTGTGTTGCTTCAGCAAAGTCTGCTAAGACCTTAGCCCCAATCTCTTTATGGGTAATCATCCGCCCTTTGAAGCGAATAGAAACTTTAACTTTATTTCCTTTTTCAAGGAACTTGCGTGCATTACGAAGTTTTGTATCAAAGTCTCCCTTGTCGATGGTCGGACTAAGACGCACTTCTTTCACAGTCACAACGCTTTGTTTTTTACGTTGCTCTTTTTGTTTTTTCTGATACTCAAATTTGAACTTTCCATAGTCCATAATTTTCGCAACAGGCGGCTTAGCTTGTGGTTGAATCAAAACTAAGTCCACATTAGCATCGTCAGCAAGTGCTTGAGCTTCACTAAGTGGCTTAATCCCTAATTGCTCACCTTCAAGACCAATTAAACGAACTTCACGTACACGGATTTCATCATTGATGAATAAGTCTTGCTTTGCTATAGTTTTCACCTCTTTAAAATTATTCGAGAAAAACAAGCGCGGACCTGCTAACGCAAGTCCGCACTACATGATAGTATTTCATTTCTGAAACTTAACCTGTAGAGCCAGACAACGTTAGTCGCAAGGCGAGAAGTTCTCACTTCTGCTTTTCTCAACTCTACTATCATATCAAGTTTTTTTTACTTGTCAAGAATTTTTTTGACTTTATCTTCAATAAATGCTACTACATCTAAAATACCAACTCCAGTTGTATCAAAAATAATCGAATCCTCAGCTGGACGTAAAGGAGAAACCGTTCGATGACTATCTTTATAGTCGCGATCTGCTATTTCTTGTTTCAAAATTTCAAAATCAGTCGGAATTCCTTTTTCAAGATTTTCTTTGTAACGGCGTTGTGCTCGTTCTTCAACTGATGCAATCAGAAAAATCTTCAACTCTGCCTCAGGAAGCACTACTGTACCAATATCACGCCCATCCATGACAATGCCACCTTGCTTTGCAATTTGTTGTTGCAAAGCAACAAGTTTTTCACGAACTTCTGGAATGGCTGAAACCCAAGAAACGTTATTGGTAACTTCGTTATCACGAATCGGATGTGATACATCAACATCCCCAACAAAGACTAACTGCTGCCCATCTTCTGAACGCCCAAAACTAATCGAATAATCATCAAGTAGTTTAATAATTTCAGAAACATCTGCTGCTGTTAACTGATGCTGCAAAGCTAAGTAGGTTGCTGCTCGATACATAGCACCTGTATCAAGATAAGTATAATTCAGATCTTTGGCAATTATCTTAGCTACAGTAGATTTTCCACTAGAAGCAGGTCCATCAATAGCAATTTGAATCTGTTTCATAACTTCCTCCTAGCGTGTCTTCACAACATCACCTGGATCAGCATACCAGGTTCCAGTTGCCATATGCGAAGGATTTAGTCGCTCTAGTTCAGCAATAGAAATACCTGCACGCGCCGCAATCGCTGCCTCACCTTCCCCTGCTAATACTTTAATTGTCCCCTCAGAAGATGAAGCCGAGCTGTCATTGTTGGTGTCCGCACTTGCTACTGATGAAGAAGTTGCAGTTTGGCTACTTACAGGGGCGCTCTTATCAAGAAAACCTTCTTTGGCTGCACTTTTACCGCTACCCCCGATAGAAAGGTAGATCATAGTTGCTACAATCACAATCACCATGATAAAGAAAATAACAGCTAAAATGGTTAATACTTTATTTGCTAATGCATCACTTGATTTTTTAGTTCTTTTCAAATCTTCTTCTCCGTAATCGTAAATATCTTCTTCCCATGGTTCTTTTGCCATGACTTCCTCCTTGTATTTTTCTTAAATTCTTATTACAATATGAGTATGAAAGTAACACTTATTCCTGAACGATGCATTGCTTGTGGACTTTGTCAAACATACTCTGAACTATTTGACTATCATGACAATGGTATCGTTAAATTTTCCCATGATGATCAACTTCTTGAAACCGAAATTGCTTTAGCAGAGGACGTTTTAGATGCTATCAAGCACTGCCCAACACGCGCTCTTAAAAGAGATTAAGAGTTCTTTGGTTTCGCATAATAAGTCTCAAAGTAATCAATATGAGTCAAGTTATCGACCAACTCAACTTCACCTTTAAAATACTTATTTAATGCTAAATCATTTACAAAAAATTTCTTAGGCCACTTTCTCATACAGAATGTACGGCCTTTTTCTTTCCCTTCAATATACAGGGTAATAGAAGTTTTAGTAACAGCTATTTTACGAATCTTTGCAATTTCAATTTTTGAAGGCGTAAAAGGATTCGCCGTGATAATTCGCAAAATACCATTTTCATAAATCGTGAAATAACGATGAACACCTACTCCAAGTAAAACCATAAATAAAAACAGTAAAAATAGCACGACAGTAGGGACATCTGAACTCTCATACATCAAAGCTAGACCAATAAAAATAGGAATCACTGATAAAGACCAATAGATCACTAGTATTGAAATATCCGGCTGCCAATGGTAGCGCAGCTGTCCAAAAATCTTTATCATTTTCTCATCCTCCTCTATCTAGTTTAGCATAATTTATCGAAAAATGGGAGCATAAATGATACGAAGAAAAGATTATTTATTAATATAAAAAAGCTCTATAATTTCTGTAGTGTATAAAACCACTCTACGAATTATGGAGTCTATTTTACTATAGAATAACAGTTATAATGAAGAGTGACTAAACTATCATTAGAAAAACTCTTGCTGGAACACATAAAGAAATTATAACTAAGCTTGATTGTCCTGCGCCTAAATGTCCTTACTGTCCGAGACAAATGACTAAATATGACTTTCAGAAAAAATCAAAACAACTTACCCAGAATGCGAGAGATATAAAACTCTCATTCACTTAAAGAAAAGGCGCTTTTACTGTAAAGTCTGTGGAAAATAGCTGTTTCGGAGACTTCCTTAGTCAAGAAGAAGCACCAAATCACTTTTATCGTTAACCAGAAAATCTAAAACTGACCACGGTAACCCACATGAATTGGGATAAACGCTACTTCATGCAGGAGAAGAAACAAGCTGACCATTGCTTTGTGGACCTATTGAAAACAAACTCAATATGTCCATCCTCTGTTTCAGACTGTCTTTAAAATTTAAAAGATCAAATTATTAACGCATTGGAACTTTCTTACTCAAATGCAAAACTAGAAGCCACTGACAACATCATCAAAGTCATTAAACGAAATGTTTTGGACTTCCAAATATTTGAAATCTTTAAAACTAGAATTCTCATTGCTTTGAATATCAAAACAGAAAGGAACGATTCAGTCCTCTCCAGATTATAACTTTTCATTAATCTACTACAGTTGACAAAGAGTCAAAAAAACTAGGCTTTAGCCTAGTTTTGCTTATTTAATCACTTCCTGAGTCTTAGCATAGTTGGCTTCGACTGATTCTTTTTCAGATTTCCACCATTTTTGGTTGTCTGTGTACCACTTGATTGTCTCTTTGAGACCTGCTTCAAAGTTGGTAAACTCTGGCTTCCATCCTAGCTCATTACGGAGCTTGCTAGCATCAATGGCATAGCGGAGGTCGTGACCAGCACGATCTGTCACATGGTCATAGGCATCAGCTGGCTGCCCCATTTCCTTGAGAATCAGCTCCAGCACTTCCTTATTGTTCTTCTCACCGTCAGCACCAATCAAGTAAGTTTCACCGATTTGTCCCTTGGTCAGAATCGTCCAAACGCCTGATGAATGGTCATTGGTATGGATCCAGTCACGAACGTTTTTACCTTCACCGTAGAGTTTTGGCTTGATACCGCTCAAGATGTTGGTAATTTGGCGAGGGATGAATTTTTCGATGTGCTGGTAAGGACCGTAGTTGTTCGAGCAGTTAGAAATAGTCGCTTTGACACCAAATGAGCGCACCCAAGCTTTAACAATCAAGTCTGAAGCTGCCTTGGTTGATGAATAAGGCGAGCTTGGGTTGTACTTGGTTTCAGCCGTAAATTTCTCACCAGGACCTTCCCCATGACCTGGCAAATCTTCACGCAAAGGCAGGTCACCATAGACCTCATCAGTTGACACATGGTGGAAACGAATGTCGTATTTACGTGCTGCTTCCAAGAGTGTGTAAGTTCCAATAAAGTTGGTGTGGATAAATGGACTCGGATCATTGAGCGAGTTATCATTGTGGCTTTCTGCCGCATAGTGAACGATAGCATCAGTTTCAGCTGCCAGCTTATCTACCAAGGCTGCATCAGCAATATCTCCAACAACCAACTCAACACGGTCGCCTAAAATCTCTTCAATATTGGCACGGTTTCCTGCATAGGTCAGCTTATCCAGCACTGTTACATGGACATCTGGAAAGTTATTGTAAACATAGTGGACGAAGTTAGAACCGATAAAACCAGCTCCACCTGTCACGATAATTTTTTTGTATTCTGTCATTTTTATTCCTTAACTTTTTTATAATTGTCTTAAGTGGTGGAGACGCAAGCAAACCTTCGGTTTCATTGCTCATTTTTGACTCTAATATATCAAAACTCCCTTATCACATAACAAATTAAACTTTTGTTATATGACTTGCACCATAGCAACAATCATTTCTTCAACTCCCTTCACTCGGATAGGAGCTGAGCTAAATCATATATTTCGTATTCATTAATGCATCAGAAAAGAATTTTTCTTATAAGTCTTCTTTTCTTAAAGGTTTGACATCCTTGAGCAATGGATGGTTCTTGTCTGCTTCTGAAACTTCTGCTGCTTCCAGGTTTTCCCACTGGATGCCTAAAGCTGGATCTGCATAGTTGACAAAGGCATACTTCGGTTTGAGTTCCAAAGCCCAGTAGTCGTTTACCAGATAGCTATAAGAAACGGTGTCAGAAAGCACTTGGAAGCCGTTGGCGACGCCACGTGGCACAAAAATCCCCTTGCTGGCATCGATGACTGTCTGGTAGGTGTTACCAAAGGTTTCACCCTCACGCAGGTCTACCCAAGTTCCCAGCACCTTACCGTCATCTGCAACAGAGATGTACTTGTCCCATGGTTCAGCATGAAGACCACGCAGGACATTTTTACGAGAAAAGCTGACATTATTTTGCAGTTTTCCTTCTGCGAAGAAGCTTTCAGGAAAGCCTAGTGGCAACATTTTTTCCTTTTGGAAATTCTCCTTGAACCAACCTCGGTTGTCTCCACGAACAGGGATATCAAACTCCAGCATACCTGGAATTCCAGGAACCTCACGCGCTGCTAATTCCTTATCAAAAAATTGTTCCGTCATCTTCTTATTCTTCTCCAATCAAACGCAAAAGATAGTGGCCGTATTCATTCTTTTTCAATGGCTGCGCCAATTCATGCACTTGCTCTTTAGTGATATAGCCCATACGATAGGCAATTTCTTCCAGATTTGCCACCTGAACGTTCTGCATACGCTGAACTGTTTCGATATATTGAGCGGCCTCTAAAAGACTTTCGTGAGTACCTGTATCCAACCAAGCAAAACCACGGCCCATGAGCTCAACAGACAAATCACCACGATCCAAGTATGCCTTGTTAACATCTGTGATTTCCAATTCTCCACGAGGACTTGGTTTGATGTTCTTGGCGATTTCGACAACATCATTATCGTAGAAATAGAGTCCAGTCACTGCATAGTTAGAGCGTGGCTGTTCTGGTTTTTCTTCGATAGAAATCGCATTCATATTTTCATCAAATTCTACAACCCCAAAGCGCTCTGGATCCTTAACCTGGTAGCCAAAAACAGTAGCACCTTTTTCTTTAGCAGCGGCCTTCTGAAGCATTTTACTCAGACCTGGTCCATGGTAAATATTATCCCCAAGAATCAGCGCTACATTATCATCTCCGATGAAATCAGCCCCAATAATAAAGGCTTGCGCTAATCCATCTGGACTTGGTTGCTCTGCATAAGAAAGTTTGATCCCAAACTCAGACCCATCTCCCAGCAGATCCTCAAAACGAGGTAGATCTGTTGGAGTTGAGATAATAAGGATATCTTTTATCCCTGCCAACATCAAGGTTGACAGTGGATAATAAATCATAGGTTTGTCATAAACTGGCATCAGCTGTTTAGATGCTGCTCGTGTTAGTGGGTATAAGCGAGTACCTGACCCACCCGCAAGAATAATACCTTTCATATGAGTTTCCTCTCTGTTATATATTCCCTTTATTTTATCATTTTTGAAAGCGAATGTCACTTTTTATTTATATAAGGATTCTGCAGAAAAAAACTTCTACCACCAAGCGCAGAAGTCCAATTTATTTATCCTAAAGCCACATCTAAAATCATCATCAAAACAAAGCCCACCATGAGACCCAAAGTCGCCACATCAGTATTGCCATTGGTCTGCGAATCTGGTATTAACTCCTCCACAACTACAAAAATCATAGCTCCCGCTGCAAAGGACAGAGCATAGGACAGAATAGCTGTCATGGTCATAACTGCTACTGCTCCTAATACTGCTCCGATTGGCTCTACAATAGCGGACATAGAACCCCAGTAGAAGGCTTTCAGTCGAGATTTACCATCCGTCCGAATCGGAATGGATAGAGCTGCCCCTTCTGGAATATTTTGCAAACCGATCCCCAAAGCTAGACCAATAGCTCCTATAAAGGCCTCTGGACTAGAATTGGTAGCCAAAGCACCAAAGGCAACTCCAACTGCTAAGCCTTCTGGAAAATTATGGATAGTAATAGCCAAAAAAAGCAAAGCCGTCTTAGATAATTTTTTTTGAGCTTTTCCTGAAATCCCCTCTGCCTCAGAAATATCCTTGCTCAGGTGCAAATGAGGTACTATCGCATCGATTAGACGCAGGAAAAAACCTCCTACTAAAAAACCAATCGCAGCCGGCAACCACGACATCTTACCATAAGAGCCTTGAGCATACTCAATCGATGGTGTCAAAAGCGACCAAAAGGAAGCTGCAATCATGACGCCCGCTACAAAGCCCATCATAATATCTAGTAACCTCCTACTGATATGCTTAAAGAATAGCACAACAGCTGAGCCTACAATAGTACACCCCCATGTAAAAAGCCCTGCCAAAAAAGCCTGCATCAGAACTGGTTGCAATCGTAACCAGTCCATAATTTCTCCTTATCCTCTAAAATCAATCATACAAAATCGTCGTGGTTTCCCCGATACAGTGTTCTTCCTCATTCCAGTAATGAATCCGCTCGAAAGAGCCTTTCCGCCAATAGAGGGGCAAACGTTCACGTATGTCATTCTGCATATCTATCTGATCAAGTTCCGAAATCTTCCACCATTTGGACTCCCCTTCATGATCGTTTCCCCTAACTTGCCCTTCAAATGCAGTACAAAGAAAATCGTAATACACATACCGTTCTTTTTTACTTGGATTAGTGAAGCCTGAAATCCCCTTCAATTCCAAGTTTAGAGCAGTCAGCCCCGTTTCTTCTTCTAATTCGCGCCTTGCAGCTTCGAAAAAAGATTCTGGAAACTCCACCTTCCCGCCTGGTTGTATCCACCCTTTAAAGTTATCATGCTGGCGATTAAGCAGTAGGATTTCTTCATCTTTTTTTACACAAATATTGACCCAATTCAAAATGGTTTCTGTCATATCAAACATTCTTTACATACCGCTCAATCGGATAGTCCGCAGGATCCAGTAACCCCGCTTCTCCTAAAGCCAGCTGGGCTAATTGACATCCGATGAGAGGGCCAGTTGTCAGACCAGAAGAGCCTAGTCCGCTAGCAGCGTAGACATTCGGCAAATCAGGTACAGCTCCAAAGAAAGGAGCAAAGTCACTGGTATAAGCCCGTGTTCCCACGCGCTCACCTAGAATCTCTGTATTAGACAACCTCGGCAAGTAAATTTCCGCTTCTTGTTGCAACTGATCCAATACCGTCTTATCTACCGTCAAATCAAAGCCCTGATCATTTTCATGACTAGCACCGACACTGACCTTACCTGCTAGAAAAGGAATGATATCCATCTCACCCTCAGGCATCACAACTGGGTAGTCATCTGTCTTTTCAGCTAGCTTGAAATCACGTAGCTGTCCCTTTTGAGGCCGAACATCTGTCTTATAGCCCAGCGACTGCAAGATTTCTCCCAGCCAAGCCCCCACAGCTAAGATGACACAGTCAAAGCTCCGACCATCGACCAGAAGTTGATCTCTTTCTACTGTCAAGCTTACCTTTTTCTCAACCAACTCTGCCTTGCTGGCCTCCAGAAGCGTCTCCGTCAAAAGTGCTCCCTCCACACGAGCCCCGCCAGAAGCATATAGAAGTTGATCAAAGCCTTGCAAGTCTGGAAATTTTTCCTGGGCTTCCCAACGGCTGAGAAGACTCAAGTCCCCTATTAAGGGCGACTCTTCCCGGCGATTAGCAGCCAAATCATAAAGCTCCTGTAGCTTAGTCTCATCATTTTTCAGCAGATAAACACCTGTCTGTTGGTAAAAATCTGTCTGGATTCCAGCCTCTTTCAGATCCGCAATCAAGTCCTGATAAAAATCAGCGCCCAAACGCGCCATCCTATACCAAGCCTTGTTGCGACGCTTGGAAAACCAAGGGCTGATAATACCAGCGGCAGCCTTGGTTGCCTGCCCTTTGCCGTCATCAAAGACAGTCACTTCCACATCTGGGGATTTGGACAGATAGTAAGCCACTGTTGATCCGACAATTCCAGCTCCAATTACTGCTACTTTTTTCATCTCGTATCCTCTCAAATATGTCGGAAAGGATTGGTTGAAGCCTGACTAGCCAGAATCTCAAGCTCCCAGCCTTCTTCTGCCTTCCAAGTATCAAGCTTTTCTTTTACTTTTTCCGTAAAAAGAACCTCGATATGGTGTCCAGGATCCAGCGCCAAAAGCCCTTCTGTCAGCATTTCCTGAGCTGTATGATAGTAAATATCACCTGTTATGTAGACCTGCGCTCCCTTAGAAATAGCCTCTTGATAAAAGGACTGACCACTGCCACCACAGATAGCCACACGCTCAATCACGCGTTCAAGATCTGTTTCTTCATAAGTGACCAGACGCAAACTATCTAGTCCAAAAGCGGCCTTGACCTTAGCCGAAAAGGCCCCAAAAGTCTGAGGAGCAATCTTA
Organism: Streptococcus sp. oral taxon 056 str. F0418; assembly: GCF_000220065.1. Taxonomy (GTDB): domain Bacteria; phylum Bacillota; class Bacilli; order Lactobacillales; family Streptococcaceae; genus Streptococcus. Next base: position 224,857 of record NZ_AFQU01000001.1, read on the forward strand.
CCCACACGGCCAATACCGTGGTCTGGCCCCGTCTGACTGAGAAAACTTGTCTCTTCAATATCCAATAGCTGGCAGAACCAATCATTAAGCCCGTCCTCCACGACATCAATATTGGTATGGCTAACATAGACAGCAATATCATGCTTGATGAGATCTAAAATCATCTGATTTTGCGCCTTATCCGCCACTAGGTCCTTAAGCGGGCGAAAGATAGGCGCATGCTTAACGATAATCAGTCCAGCACCTGCCTCAATAGCCTCCGCCACCGTCTGCTCACGAATATCCAGAGCCACTAGAACCTTGGCCACTTCTTTATCCAATGTTCCGATTTGCAGGCCTGAAATATCCCCCTCCATGGACAGTTCTTGCGGGCAATAGGCCTCATAACGGGCGATGATTTCACTTGCTAACATGGAGCACCTCCTTGATACTTTCGATTTTTTGGGACATAGCAGAGCGTTCTAGCTCATTTTTTTCTGGGATATGAGCCAGTGCTTCTTCGAGTTTTTTCAGTTCTTTCTGCCATCTTAACTGAAAAGCAGGTGACTGTTGCTTCATCAGAAAAGGACCAAAGCGTTTTTCTTGCTCTGTCAAAGTTTGCTGGCCAGCTTCTGCTACCAGGATTTCGTAAAACTTCCCCGCCTCTTCTAGGACATCCTCAGCCAGCAAGCGAAAACCGTTAGATACCAGCCAACTGCGGAGCTCATCCTCCCGGTTATTGGGCTGCAAAATCAAGCGAGAAACGGACACAAGCTTAGCTCTGCCATTTTCCAAAATCTCTGAAATCAAGCGACCACCCATGCCAGCGATAACGATGGTGTCAACCTGATCTTCCACTTCAAAAGCCGCCAGACCATTAGCCAACCGAACTTTAATCTGCTCCGTCAGCCCATGCTCTGCCACATTCTTCTGAGCAGACTGAAAAGGCCCCTCTACCACTTCTCCGGCCAGAGCCTTTTCTATCCGTCCTTGCTGAACAAGGTAGATCGGCAGGTAGGCATGATCGCTCCCCACATCCAGAAGCTTAGTCTTATCTGGCACAAAAGCAGCTACTCGCTCCAAGCGTTGGGAAATTATCTTTTTTTGCATTACTCACTCTTTTCTAAACATTCTTTTATTTAGTATATCATTTTTAAGGGTATAAAAAAAGCAATGAAAAAATTAGCTTGTTAATAAGCTGACTTTGTCTCACTGCTTTATGAAGAGCTTTTCTATCCCTTACAAATTATTTGATTTCTTGATACTCGGCAGCTAAACCACGTTGAACTGCTGGACGAGCTGCAATTTTTTCCGCCCAAGCAGATAGATGTTTGTAGGATGCAGCATCCAAGAACTCAGCAGCGCCTAGATAGAGCTTATCCTGCACCAACTGACCATACCAAGACCAGATAGCAATATCAGCAATACTGTAGTCATCTCCAGCGATATAAGCTTTCTTGGCCAATTCTTTATCCAACAAATCCAGCTGTCGCTTGGCTTCCATGGTAAAGCGGTTGATAGGGTATTCTAGCTTTTCTGGAGCATAGTTAAAGAAATGACCAAATCCGCCTCCCAAGAAGGGAGCCGCTCCTGTCTGCCAGAAGAGCCAGTTGAGCACCTCAGTCCGACCCGCCAAATCTGAAGGAATCAGCTTTCCAAACTTCTCTGCCAGATAGAGCAGGATATTCGCAGACTCAAAGACAGGAATCGGCTTGTCGAATGATTGATCCAACAAGGCTGGAATCTTGGAGTTGGGATTGATTTTCACAAAATCTGAACCAAACTGATCGCCATCCATAATACTGATTTTATAAAGGTCATAAGTTGCCTCTGTCACCCCTGCTGCCAGCAGTTCCTCCAACATAATCGTCACCTTGACCCCATTTGGAGTTCCAAGCGAATAAAGTTGAAAAGGCTCTTTACCGATAGGAAGCGTCTGCTCAAAGCGCACGCCAGCAGCAGGCTGATTGATACCTGAAAATTTGCCTTGGTCGCTGTCCGCAGCTGACCAGACTTTTGGCAATTGATACGTCATACTTTTCTCCTTTTTTATAAAACCAAGGGCCTGTCATATCTAACAGGCCACTGTAAATCAAATAAAGTCAGTCCTTCCACAAATTCATGGCAGTGAGGAAATCATCTGAAACTGTCACATTTTGAGGATTAGCTGCTTCACGTTCTTCCCGCTTGGCTTCTACCTGAGCAAGCGTGGTGATGCCTTCTTTACGCCAATTGCGCAAGATAGCCTGAATATACTTCCAGTTGGCCTTGCCATTAAACACAGCCTCACGAAGGGCAGCCTTGACCAAGTCAGGATTGGTTTTATCATCTTGGACAGTCTTGGTCAAGTCCTCAATTTCAAAGGGTGTCAAGAGACGGCCCAGCTCCTGCTGGAAGGTCTCCACCAAGTCTTTCAAGACATTTTTTGATGATCCGGTTTCTGCTTGTTGACTAGTCTTAGACACTAGCAATTCATCTAATTTTTCTAAGGCAGGAGAAGCATCAAATATAGCTTCGATCTCCCCATTCAGCTCAATTGTTTTATATTGTAGCAAACCCTGCTCGGTCAACTGTGACATAATCCGATTGACTTCAGAGACTGTCTTTCCAATGCTTTCTGCAATTTTAGTCGGTTCAAGATCGTCAGTAGCAGTCGTATTTTGCAAATAGAAAAACTGCCAAACGAGAAAATCATCACTTGATGAAAAAATTTCATGAAAATGAAACAACAGGGCACTGGGTAATACTATATTGCCCTTTTGAAAAGCTGATAAATAAGTCATAACACCTCTTATAAATAAGCAAAATAGGAAGCGTCATTTTCTGGATTCTCCCAATCAAATGGCGTCTCTTGGTAAACTGCATAATTGATCCAATTATTAAAAAATAGTGCCGCTGCAAGATTCCAGCATAATCCTGGTTTTGATTTTATATCATTGTTTGCAAAATAGTTCTCAGGGATATTCGGATTGAGACCTGCTTGAAGATCTCGAAAATATTCTTTGGATAGCGTATAGCGATCATACTCTAAATGACCAAAACTATATACTTCACGCAAATCACGACTAGCTAAGATGGATAAGCCTACATCTGGACCGCTAGATAGAATCTCCAGATTCGTATGACGAAGAATGTCTTCTTTCAACACCTCTGTATGGCGAGAATGTGGAGCAAAAAACTCGTCATCAAATCCCCTAAAAAGTAAATTAGGTTCCACAGGGCTTTTCTGAGAATAGACACCAGATAATTTATGCGCAAGTGGCTTTTTTTCAATACCATAACGTGCATAAAGTCCTGCTTGCGCCCCCCAGCATATATGAAGAGTTGAATACACATGACTTTTAGACCATTCGATAACTCGGCAAAGTTCTGTCCAATAGTCCACTTCTTCAAAAGCTAAATTCTCTACAGGTGCTCCAGTGATGATTAAACCATCAAAATAATGTGACTCCACCTCTTCAAAAGTCTTATAAAATGTTTCCATATGCTTTGCATGTGTGGTTTTTGATTGATGCGTAGTCATATACAAAAAATCTATATTTAACTGCAAAGGAGTATTAGCCAGTAATCTCAATAGCTGTGCTTCTGTGACAATCTTTTGAGGCATAAGGTTCAAGACTAAAATATTAAGAGGACGAATATCCTGGTGTTCCGCCCTTTGTTTATCCATCACAAAGATATTTTCAGAACTTAAAATATCAACAGCTGGTAATTTTTTATCAATCTTAATTGGCATGAAAATATCTCCTTCTTCTAATATAGTTATTATACTGAAAGGAGATATAGTTTTCAATTATACTTTTTCTCTAACTAGATATAGCTTTAAACTATGTATTAATAATGCATCAACACTTTATAGTCGTAGTCGCCAATCGCTTCACGACCATTTAGATCATCAAGTTCAATAAGAAAGGCACAGCCAGCAACAACACCACCAAGACGTTCGATCATTTCAATCGTTGCTTTTACAGTTCCACCTGTAGCCAAAAGGTCATCAACGATGAGAACGCGTTGACCTGGTTTGATGGAATCAGCATGCATCGTTAAGGTATCGAGGCCGTACTCTTTTTCGTAATCTGCTGAGATAACTTCGCGTGGTAATTTTCCAGGTTTACGAACAGGAGCAAAACCAATACCCAATTCAAAAGCCACAGGGCATCCTACAATGAAACCACGTGCTTCTGGGCCTACGATCATATCGATTTTTTTGTCAGTTGCATATTGTACAATTTCACGAATAGCGTAGCTATAGGCATTTCCATCTGCCATCAATGGGCTAATGTCACGGAAAGTAATCCCTTCTTGTGGATAATTTTCGATCGTTGCAATATAGTCTTTTAAGTTCATAAGTCTCTTTCTATAAATAAAAAATTTTTACTCTCTATTATATCATTTTTTTAGAAAAATAGAAACAAGTAATAAAATCCTCTTCATCAACTGGAAAGGATTTTATTACTTATATGCGCTTAGTCGCTTTTCAAGTCTGGATTGGATGATCTCAAATCCATAGCAGAGCAGCCAATAAATAAAGGCGACCAAAACATACATTGACATATAATCCAACTCTCGACCACCGACAATCTTAGCATTTTGAAAAATATCTTGAACGGTGATCATAGCCATAAGCGAGGTGGATTTAATCATATCTAGAATTACATTACCTAAAGGTGGAATCGCTATTCGGATTGCCTGAGGAAGTATAACCTTACTGATGATAGTCCACTCCTTTAACCCCAAAGCTCGCGCAGCCTCCCATTGTCCCTTATCTACTGCTTGAATGCTTGCCCGGAAAATTTCAGATATATAGGCCGCACTGACTAGGCTAAAAGCGATATAAGAGCAAATTAAGGCAGGTAGCTCCACTCCATAAAACGGAAGCCCAAAGTAGAGTACGAAGAGTACTACAATCATCGGAACTCCCCTCATAATGGAAATATAAAAGCGAGCCAGACTAGATAGGATACTTATGTCTGACATCCTAGCTCTCGAGATAAAAAATCCCAAAACCAAGCCTGTCAGAAAGGAAGCGAGAGCTATCCCTAAAGTATAAGGCAACCCCGAAAATACAAACCAAAAATTATCTAGTATCAACTGAAAATCTATAAAATTCATATCTTTATTCTACATCAGAAATATCGACTGTTTCAAAATCATATTTCCTCTCTTTGGTTACATCTTGACCAGCAAAAAATTGTTTAGAAAGCTTCGTCAAGGTCCCATCTTTGCGCATATCTTCTAAGATACCATCGATTTTCTCTTGAAGAACTTTATTTTCTAACGAGATTGAGAAGCTAGCATTGGTTGGATTAAAATAAACATCTTCTAAAATCTTAATCGGCTTATCAGGAAAAGCTGTCAGAGCCATGCTTTGTAGATAGTAATCGTTGATGATAACATCTGTACGTTTATTAACGATATCATTCATGTAGACATCATTGGTTACATTATCATAAATCACAAGCTCAGCACCCATTTTCTTAGCGATCTTCATATAATTGGTAGAAGCGGCTCCTGCTGCTTTTTTGCCCTTAAGATCCTTGAGCGAAGAAATTCCTGAGTTATCTTCCTTACGGACAATCATAGAAGTAAATGAATACTTATGTGGTGTTGTCCAGAGGAATTTATCTGCATTTTTGTTATCCTTTTCTGAGTAACCAGCCACATCTACTTTGCCACTTTTGAGTGCTGCTAACATACCGTCCACACCCATTTCCTCAAACTTAACCTTGAGGCCTAATCGCTTGCCTACTTCTTTCAAAATTTCTACATCATAGCCGGTCAGATTGTTATCATCATCATGATAAGACTGCGGAAAGAGTGTTCCTGATGTTGCTACTTTCAAAGTTTTAGATTTTTCAATCTTATCCCAGGATTCTTTTGCACTATCGGAGCCAGACTGTTTATTAGAGCAAGCAGTCAAAAGAAGAACTAACCCAGCCAAAGCCAAGCAAACAGAAAAAATCTTTTTCATTTCGTTACCATCCATATTGAATTTTAAATTAAAAAGCAAGAAAATTTAATTTTCTCACTTTTTAATCATAATAAATTGGAGACGCTTACGCAATGAATATGCTTGTGATTTACTGTTCAAACTTTTTGCTGTCTTCAAAGAGCTGAGCAACATAAAGCAGCAAGTCTTCACGTCCCTTGGCAGCTGTTATCTGGATGCCGATTGGCAGGCCATCTTCATTCTTATGGATTGGTAAACTAATTGCAGGTTGTCCAGTTAAATTGGCTTGTTGGGTAAAAGGAGTCCAAGCTAGACTCTCTTCAAACATCTGCCAAATAAGGTCTTGCTGTTCTTGTTGAGGATAGTCAGCAATATGCTTAAGTGCTTCCTGCAAGGTAGGTGAAAGTAAAAACTGCTGCTGTTTAGGAGCGACTTCTGAAGTTGTTGGAGTTATATAAAGGTCGTAAGTCTCATGAAAAGTAGCCATTTGGGCAGAGTAGCGATCCCAGTCTTGCAGGGCCTTACTGAAATCCTTGGCTAGAATTTTCTGACCAGACTGAAAAATAGCCCAACTCATCAGCTCCATATCTTTCAGCTGCATGGTACGCCCTAAACTAGCTTCAATAGTATCAAACATAGCAGCCGTTTCCACGCTATTCATGAGATAATATGATCTCATAGCTTTGCATCCATCTATAGGGGCTTGAGCTAATTCACTAACTTTGTGCCCCCATTCAGTCAATGTTACTACTGCCTTTTCGACAGCTTGCTTGGCTACGTTTGAAACTGGACTACCGATTGGCGATAGGGTAGAAAAGGCAATTTTCAAAGGTTTTTGAAGTTTTTTGTCATACAATGCTTCCTTACTCAAAAGAGGCAGGGGAAAAGGACTTTCAAGCTGACAGTTTTGCAGATGGTAAAGAAGATTTCGAGTGTCACGAACTGTCTTCGTCAATGCAAAATTGACTGAAGCACCTTGCCAACCTCTATACGATCCAGGACCAACTGGGATTCGTCCACGAGTAGGCTTGAGCCCGATAAGACCATTAAAACTGGCTGGGATTCGGATAGAGCCTCCTCCATCGCTTGCTGCTGCTATAGGAACCATTCCAGACGCCACAGCAGCTGCAGCTCCACCGCTAGAACCCCCAGCATTACGTGAAGGATCTAAAGGTAAGTGAACTGAACCATGAAAACTGCTGTCACTAATATTTTTAAAACCAAACTCTGGCGTATTAGTCCTGCCTAAAATGATAAAACCTAACCTCTGTAAGGCAGCTACATAATGATCTGTCTGCTGAGATCGGTAGTTGGCAAAGAGTGGAGAACCAGCCGTTGAGAGAGAGCCAATCTGCTCTTGACCTAAATCCTTAAGCAAAATAGGCACACCTGCAAAGGGCTTATTGCAAAAGTTTGTCTGGCTTGCTATTTCCCTTGCTTCTTCATATTGCTTGTAGACCACAGCATTGAGAATGGGATTGAGCATGTCAATCTTTTTAATCGCATCTTCTACTAACTCCAAGGGTGAAACTTCTTTTTGCCTAACCGCTTGAGCCATAGCTGTTGCATCTGTCCAAGTCATTTGTATCTCCTTTTTTTGCCTATATGATACTCAATCTACTATCATTAAATATTCATAAATCTCCTGCACAGTGCCCAAAGCCATGAGCTCCTGCTCTTTAACCACACGCTTAAGGTCTTGGTAGATAAGACTGCTGTCAATTTCTTTCTTTTCAGCTTCTTTATTAACCCTCATGACGCCTTCAGTTATTCTGACAAAACCTAATTCTTCAAAAATTTGAATCATTTTGACCAAGAGAATCGGATCAATTTTTAGATAGACTGCTAATTCTTTGAGTTTATAGCGGACATCAAACTCAGGAAACTGGTAGATAGTCTTGTAGAGTCTGGAAAACTGCTCACGAGTACCACAACCTGTCAGATAGTAAGGCTTGGCAATTTCATTTTTAAAGTAAATCGCTTCGAAATCCTGAGACTGAAGCATCTTCTTCAAGACCTGTAAATCATCAGGCAGGTCATAAACCACAACTGCTCTGCTATTTGTCAAATCCGGCAATTCCTCTGTGAAGCGCAAGACTGGAACCTTGTCAGGTAGCGTCGCATTTTTGCTGCGGATATTGAAAAGTTGGACGCCATCCACCCGGGCATCTACCAGCATGAGCTGGAGACTAGTCTGTCCATTCCATTTATTGACGGAGAGGCTGACAGCTAGCTCCAGATTCTTGGTTTGGGCAAACTCTGTTGCGAGGTTCCCTTGTCCAAAAGCAACTACTTCGAAATGAGCATCCTCTTGGGAGATTTTTAGTTTGAGGTGCTTGTCATCAGTACCCATAGTACGAGCACTGTCCACTTTAAAGTCCTTAAGATAGAAGAGTGGCTTTTTATTGTCCATTCCAAATGGCGCCAGTCTATCAAAACTTTTGAGTGTATCCAAGGTCAGTTCTGGCAGGTGGAGCTCCTCATCTAAATACAGAGTTGTTTTGCCAGTCAAATCCACATCATTGTCTAAGATATAAGCTGTCAAGATGTCAGCAAGCTCCGCCAGCTTGTATGCTTCGATAGTCATCCCAGCCGCTCCAGCATGGCCACCAAAGGCTACAAAAAGGTCACGATGACTGTCCAAGGCATCAAAAATATTGACTGCTTCAATACTGCGGGCGCTACCCTTAGCAATACCATCCTCAATATTGAGAACTATAACTGGTTGGTGAAGCTCTTCTAACAAACGCCCGGCGACAATGCCAAGCACACCAGGATTCCATCCTTCCTTGGCTAACACCTGTACTGGTCTCCCAGTGTCCAGCATGGTTTGCGCCTCTTCATAAATCTGCTGGACAATTTCCTTACGCTCATCATTTTTCTGGTTGATCATGAGCGCAATGCTATGTGCGTCTTCGTCATCAAAGCCTGTTAAAAGCTCCACTGCTGGATTGGGATCATCCAGCCGTCCCAAAGCATTGAGTCGAGGAGCAAGCTGGAAACCAACCGTTTCTTCGTCCAGCTCATCTGCTTGAATGCCAGCAATTTTAAAGAGTTCCTGAAGCCCTACTCGCTGGGTATTTTTGAGGACGGATAGGCCATATTTGACCAAAATCCGATTTTCCCCTGTCAGACTGACCATATCGGCAATGGTACCAATGGCCACTAAGTCCAAAAGTTCGACTTGGACTTCTTCTAGTAAGGCTGTTGCTAGCTTAAAAGCTACCCCGCAGCCAGCCAGATGCTTGAAAGGATAATCCGCTCCGCTATGTTCCGGATGGACGATCGCATAGGCATTTGGCAACTCCTCAGGCATGGAGTGGTGATCCGTCACGATGACATCAACGCCCAGAGACTGGGCCAGATCGATAGCTTCAAGGCCCGCCACTCCATTATCTACTGTAATAATGAGCGAGATGCCATGATTTTCAATAAAATACTTGTAAACACTGCTATTAGGCCCATAGCCATCCGTAAAGCGATTGGGCAGGTAGACCTGACACTCAGCTCCCAGCTGCTCCAAGGCTTCCTTGACAATCGATGCCGAGGTCATCCCATCAGCATCATAATCGCCATAGATCAAAATCTGCTCGTAATTCTCAATCGCTGCGCGAATGCGCTCCACTGCCCGCTCCATATCATGCAGGTCATAAGGATCGTGAAGCTGGTCTAAACTAGGCTCCAAAAATTCCTGCAAAGCTTCTTCAGTCTGCACACCTCTTTGGTAAAGAAGACTGGCAGCGGCAGGTTCTAATCCAGCTTTTTTAGCCTTTTTTATAAATTTTTCGTCTGTAAAATTAGTGGCAAACTGCCAGTCGTATTTTGAGCTAATCATGATGAGTGAAACACTTTCTCCGTTCAATCTTGTCTGAATATTATAACATGAAAAGACTGGTTCAACCAGTCTCAAACTTCTTATCTACGAGCAGGGCTCTCAGCCTCATTCATCTAAGTACAGTCCCTTGGCAACACTTTGATCAATAACTTCCTGAGCCAATTTCCAAAGAGTTTCAGAGGTTTCTTGGATAAAGGATTTCTTAGCGATGACCTGCGACTTAGTCAGGCCATGAGGGTTGTCGTGGGGCTGAGCGACTTCCAAGTGATTGAGTAGGGGAACCAGAGCATCCAGTACTCGAGCATATTTAGCCTCTACGCTAATGCCAGTTTCAAACTCCTGCCAAATCCCTAAAAAGAAAGCCTGCTGATCTGATGGTAGCTTGTCCAAACTGATTTTCAAGGACTCCAACTCTCTGTCGTAAGAATCACTCTTGCTCACTTCGTCAAAGATAAAGGTATCGCCAGCATATATTTCGCCTAAATCATGAATCAGTAACATAGACATGACCCTCTCCAGATTGACTTCTTCAGGGATATATTCTCGAAAGACTAGCGCCATTAAAGCACCCTGCCAACTATGCTCCGCAGAATTCTCAAAACGATAGTTATCCAAGGTCCTGTTGGTCCTATGAGTGGCTTTCAGTTTTTCCAGCTCATTGGTAAAAGCCAGCTGCTGTTGTAGACGTTCAATCATATTCACCTCTCTAGAAAATGCTATCCTTTTTTAATTTATCTTGATGTGTGCTTGCTCTCTTTTTTTAAACATTGATTTACGAATCATTAGGATCCCTTCTGCAGTTAGCTGAGTTAGAATCAAGGTTAAAACAAAGACAATCTTTCCCTTATCCTCTTTAGACATCGATGCTTCCTGTAAAAGATAAAAGGAGCTTTCTATAAAGATTGGATGCAAGAAAAAATAAAGAACACTTAATTTTTTAAGATGGTATAGATTCCACTTCTTTCCGACTTCAGTCCTTAAAACAGCATTCACTAAAAAGATAGAAAATGGAAGCAATGCTAAAAAGAAATTCTTATCTACTCCTTGATTGATAAAAACAATCCATCCATCAACACCAAGCAATATCGTTGCTAGCAAAAGCTTTCTAATAGGGTATTTCTTAAATAAATCAGACTGCCAATAATCATAAAGTACATATCCCATTAGAATAAAGATAGGAGCATAAAATAAACCATTTCGAGTTGAAAAGAAAAAACGAGCATAACCATCGTATAAATGTGTTAGCCAGCTGTTTGTAAAGTAAGCATAGTAGGTCTCTACTGCACCTATCAGATAAAGTAAAGACAAGATAATCACTGTCCATTTGATATCCAATTTTTTATATAGAAAATGAACAATCCATAATCCAAGTAAATACGCTGGAATATACCACAGCTGATAGCAAAGGCCAACATAAAGAAAACCAGCTACCATAGCTAAGGGAGCATAATATTTTTTGACAGGGAGCGACCAAAAATAAGTTAAGGCATAGGGAAGATACAGCACACTCCAAAAAAGATACTGCTTTAAAATCCTCCTGACATATTGCCCAATATCCTTCTTTTTAGCTAAGCTTGCTTTTAGTAAAAAAGCTGATGAAATCAGAAAGAATGGAACGGCCATCCTACCAAATAGACTCTTCTGAATAAAGTGCATAGCTTCATTTCCAAAAAGCCGCTGACAATGTAAAAGAATAACCATGATAGATGCCAAGTATTGAAAAAGACTGAGCATGGCATAATTGATAGTCTGTTCGTGCTCCTTTATTTTTCTCTGCGACATCTACTTTCTCCCAATATGCTAGTATGTGATTTAGTGATTCTATTATCTCTTTTTCAACCAGTAGTGCTGAAAAGCTGCAATATCACGATAGGGTGATTGTTCGTAAACAGCCAATTCCATCGCAAGCATTTTTTCACGCCAACCAGGATCGGTCTTTACATCATTTGGCTGCAAACCATAGAAAATACGTACACCTTGAAAAGCTTCTACTTCAAAATCAAGTGGATTCATGACATCCGATATTTCATAATAAACAGCTTGCCCCATGCTATGAGTTTTGTAGTTTTCGCCTAACAGCAAGCTCTGCGCTTTATAAGTATCATTTTCAAATATCACTGTATGTAAAATACGCCCCACATGATTATGCTTAACAATAGATAAGAGGCCACCAGGTTTTAACAAGCGAGAAAAAGCCTCTAAATATGGCTTTACATCTTCAACATACTCCAAGACATTATGGCATATAATAACATCAAATTCCTCATCTGGAAATATTTCCAAAACATCTAAGCTCCCCTGAAGCTGTTCATAAAGGTTGGATCTCTTGCGATGAATCATCATTTCCATATCTGGCTCAACTGCCGTAACTTGATTTTTTTCAGCTAAAAAATTAGCTACAATCCCAAATCCGCTTCCAAAATCAAGGATTCTCTTTCCATCAAGATCTTCTAACTGATTAAATACAATATCATAGTAAATCTTTCCCCAAGGCTCTTCTAAATGATTTTTGTATGCTTGTAAATCCATCCCCATTTTTCCATCTCTAACTAGTTCTCAACGTCATTTATTTATAATTAAATATCTTTGATGCCATGTAATCAGCGACTCTAGGAAATAGCGTGTACAATTTATGAGCCACGTTTAGGAGAACTGGCAAATTGATTTCCCGCTTCTTTTTACCAAAGGAGCTGACAATTTTTCTCGCTACAAAGTCAGGCTCTAGCATGTACTTATCGACTGCTTTTACATAGGCACCACTAGGATCGGCTTGTTCGAAAAAAGCTGTTTTGATAGGACCGGGATTGACTGTCGTGACATAAACCCCAAATGGTAAGAGCTCTAGTCGAAGAGCATTTGAAAAGCCAATAGCCGCAAACTTAGTTGCTGAGTATAGACTGGACTTGCTACTAGCAATAAGTCCGGCCATACTGATGATATTAACGATATGTCCTTGACCTGCCTGCTTCATGCGAGCTCCAAAGATACGGGACAGGTTCATCAGGGCAAAAGTATTGACCTCAAACATAGCCTCAATATCGCTTGAGCTGATTTTGTCAAATTCTTCAAAGATACCATAGCCAGCATTATTGACTAGAACATCAACAAGGCCGTATTGGCTGCCAATCTGTTCAGCAAAACTTTCCAAAGCCGAACTGTCTGTGATATCCAGCTCCACAAGATCAAGATTTTCTTTTTGTCCAAATAGTTTTTCTAGCTTAGCCTTACTCCGTCCAACTAAGATCAGTCGGTCATGTGGCAAGAGCTTAACCATTTCTTGAGCAAGACCGCCACTAGCTCCTGTTATCACAATCGTACGCATGTTTTCTCCTTTCTAACATTATAACATAAAAAGAAGCGGGATATCTGCCCTACTTCCTTTTCTTAATAGTATTTTCTCCAAATCTTTATGATCATTTTAAGAGATTATATGTCAATTTCTTCTAAATCCTTAACTATACGGACATTCTCAAAAATTGTTGCAGCATCCTGACGCATCACCGTAATATCTTTTGATAAAAAGCGGGCACTGATATGATTGAGCAGGAGGTACTTGACGCCCGCTTCTTTAGCTACTTCTGCTGCTTGCATATTGGTAGAGTGGCCATGATTTCGAGCAAGCTTTTCGTCTCCCTTACCATAGGTTGCTTCATGGACCAGCACATCAGCTGCTACCGCCAAGCGAACACTAGAATCAGTCTTTCGAGTATCACCCAAAATAGCAATCGTCTTTCCAGGTCGAGGGGCTGAGATATAGTCTGCTGCGATGATTTTGGTCCCATCTTCTAGAACGATGTCCTGACCATTCTTGACTTTACCAAAGAGCGGACCAAAGGGAACGCCTGCCGCCCGCAACTTGTCTGCATCCAGCGTTCCTTCCAGATCTTTCTGCATCACCCGATAGCCCACACAGAAAATCGTATGATCTAGCTTATCCGCATAAACTGTGAACTTGTCCGTTTCCAGAATCTTGCCCAGACTGTTCTCATCAAACTCATGAAAAACAATCCGATAAGGCAATCGAGAGCCAGAAGCACGCAGACTGGACAGAACAAAACTCTTAATGCCTATGGGACCATAGATATCTAAGTCAGTCTGCTCTTCATTAGCCTGAAAAGAACGACTAGATAGAAAGCCTGGTAGACCAAAAATATGATCGCCATGCAGATGCGTAATGAAAATCTTGCTAATTTTACGAGGTTTAATCGTTGTCTCCAAGATCTGGTGCTGGGTCCCTTCACCGCAATCAAACATCCAGACTTCATTGATTTCCTCCAAAAGCTTGAGGACGAGACTAGATACATTGCGAGCTTTGGAAGGCTGACCGGCTCCGGTTCCTAAAAATTGTAATTGCATATTTTTCTTTCTAAATGATATAAATCATGGCAGAGCGATTCTGCGAGTGATAGTATTTTCTGCCAGCATAGGACTGAGCTAGCTGACTGACTTCATCTTGATTGTAGCCCAAAAGCCTTTGGCTACCATCTGCTAGCTGCTGCCATTCAGTCAAAGCTGTCAGTTCCTTATTGTCCACGACTTGATACTCAGCTTTGAAAGGTACCATTTTTATTCTCCCAGCTTCTTCGTAGACCAAATACTGCGGAAAGACTTGGGCGATTTCAAAGAGCAAGTCCACTGTTACCGGCTCAGGCTTTTCAGGAAATACCAAGCCGACTTCCTCACTCTCATAGCAAAATCCATAGGACTTGCCAGAAAGATTAAGCCGGACAAAAGGTCTACTTTCTACAAAACTAGGCTCTGCATTCCACAAGTCTAGCGCTTGGGTAATTTCTAGAAAATAGGCTGTCGCAGCTTCCGGACTTTTCTTTTGATAAAGCTCAGCAAAGTAAGCGTTAACAACACTAGGTGGCGGTGTGATAAAGCTCAGCTTCTGATTTTCCGTCAGACTAGCCAATACTTGCTCTAAGTAGACCCTGTCTAGGCTAGTAAAACCGCCGTATTTGAGGGCCAAGTCAATATAATCAGTCATAAAATTCTTCCAGTTTCCATTTGTTTTTCTCTGCAATCCAACCTGAAATGGTTTCGACATCGTCTATGTATTCTCGATTCCCCATAATTGCGACTTTCTCTAAATCATGAATCTTGTAGGCTTTGGCTGGAGCTACCTTGATGGTAAAAGGCAAAAATAACTCTTTCATTCGCTCCAGTAGGACTTGCTGCAAAAGAGCTCTGCTATTGTCCGCCTTAGCCGAAATCAAAGAATAAGGAGTCAGGGTCGGAGTAAAATCCTCAGCCTTATCTGCTTTGTTATAGAGAGTCAGACGGGGAATGTCCAGCATATCCAGCTCTTTCATGATGTCAAGGACTGTTTTTTCATGCTCCTCATGATGAGGGTCACTAGCGTCAATAACATGGACCAGCAAATCGACATTTCTGCTCTCTTCCAGTGTGGATTTAAAGCTAGATACCAGCTCTGTCGGCAAATCCTGAATGAAGCCAACTGTGTCTGTGAGAGTGACATTGAGATGGCCACTGAGGTTGATGTTCTTGGTCGTGGCGTCTAGCGTCGCAAAAAGCTCGTCCGCCTCATACTGACTCTTGCTGGTCAAGCAATTCATAATAGTTGACTTTCCAGCATTGGTATAGCCGATGAGACCAATTTTGAAAATACTGGACTCTAACCGCTTTTCACGAACGGTTGCTCGATTTTTCTCCACTTCCTTGAGCTGCCGCTCAATATCATGAATCTGATTGCGGACACTGCGTCGATTGAGCTCCAGCTGGCTTTCACCAGGACCACGGGAGCCTATTCCACCAGCCTGACGGCTGAGCATAATCCCCTGCCCGACCAAGCGAGGCAGGAGGTACTTGAGCTGGGCCAGATGCACCTGTAACTTGCCCTCATGACTCCTAGCTCTCATGGCAAAAATATCCAAAATCAGCTGCATACGGTCGATGACCTTGACACCCAAGCTTTCCTCTAGATTGACATTCTGGCGAGGTGTTAAGCGGTTATTGACAATGACGGTCGAAATCTCCTCGGCATCAACCATCTGTCGAATTTCTTCTAACTTACCAGAACCGACAAAGGTCTTGCTGTCATACTTTTCCCGCTTCTGGCTGTAGGAGCCAATTACCTCTGCCCCTGCGGTCTTAGCTAGACTTTGCAACTCCTCCATGGATAGGTCAAAATTCTCCGTGTCTGCTAGTTCCACACCGACCAAAAAGACACGCTCTATTTTTTTCTCTGTTTCTATCATCTCATATCCTTACTAAGACTTAGTCAGCCAGCTACTTGCCCAAAAACTTTCTGATATCCTCCATGACCAGATTTTTATAGTCTGGATTTCCCACTTGATAAAAGGTCACAGACATCCGGTTGCGAAACCAAGTCAGCTGGCGCTTGGCGAAACGACGGGTATTCTGCTTGAGCTTGTCCACTGCCTCTTCAAGGTTCATCTGACCTTCAAAGTAGGGGAAAAGTTCCTTGTAGCCAATCCCCTTGCTAGCTTGACTGGTCGGAGCTTTCTCAAACAGCCAACGGGCTTCTTCTAAGAGACCATCTTCTATCATCAGATCAACCCGCTGATTGATTCGCTCATAAAGTCGCTCTCGCTCATCATCTAGGCAAATCAGCAGTGCTTCATAATCTGGTTTATTGTTTTCTAACGAGCCACCCAGATGAGCAATCTCCAGCGCCCTCATAGCTCTACGGCGATTTATCTGGGGAATTTCGATACCCAGCTCTGCTATTTTCCCAAACAAAGCTTCATCTGACCAACTATCGAGCTGCGCCCGATAGGCCAGAATCTCCTCGTGAGGGACAGAGCCACCCAGATGATAGCCCTCGAGTAAGCTCTGGATATAGAGCCCTGTGCCGCCGCAAATGATGGGAAGCTGACCTTGATCCACAATCTCGCGAATAGCCTGAGCCGCTTCTGTCACAAAATCATAGGCAGAGTAGCTTTCTCCGACCTCCCGCACATCCAACAGATGATGGGGAATGCCTTCCTGCTCTTCAGGTTGAATCTTGGCCGTACCAATATCCAAGCCACGATAGACCTGCTGGCTGTCACCGCTGATGATTTGGCCATTAAAGCGCTTGGCTACCTCGATACTCAGAGCCGTTTTTCCCACTGCTGTAGGCCCCACTATCACAATTATCTTGGTTTTCATCTTTTTCCTTGAAAAAATTTTGATTTTTCGTTACTATTAATTATATCATAAATAATGAATTGAATCGAAAAGGAGAAAAATCATGGCAAAAGGATTTGGAAAAGGTGTTCTTACAGGTGTAGCAGCAACAGTTGCTGCCTTAGCAGGTGCAGTTTATACGGTTAAGAAAAAAGTCATCGAACCTGAAGAAGAAAAAGCTGCTTTCATCGAAGAAAACCGCAAAAAAGCTGCTCGCAAACGTGTAGCACACTAAGATCGCTCAAAGAGAGTGGAACAGAAATCGGTAATTCGTTAGAATTTGATTTTGTCGTCCCACCTCCGCACAGTTGAGTAGGGCTGTAAAAGCTGATGAAATCAGCGTAGTAGAGCCCACTCAACCACTGCGTCTTGCTCGACAATACAAAGACAATTGAGAGGCTAGGACTTTTGTCCCAGCCTCTTCTTTTATTTTCTAAAGAAAAACGATGCTGAAACAATACGATTCAGCATCACTTTAATATCTTACTATAAATGAGTATTTAAACTCTTTATTTGTTCCATCTATTTTTATAGCGAAATTATGCTTCCTCTGCTAGCAACTCTTTGCCTAAATCCTGATAGACACTTGCTTTGAGGTTTCCAATCGTCCAGAGAGCAAGCAGGCTGACTAGATAGAGAGAAGCTAGGAAGATCATCACTGTTGAAACGCCTGAAATATCCAGGATTTTTCCGATAATTACAGAAGAGAAACCTCCAACTGCACGACCAACATTTAAAATCACGTTATTTGCTGTAGAACGAATCTGGTGCGGGTAAAGTCTTGTAATCATCGCTCCATATCCAGCGAACATACCATTTACAAAGAATCCAACGATAGCTCCACCAATCAACATAGTAGGCATGGAATTTGCAAACTGAAAGAGATAAACACAGATGGATGACGCTAAAAGAAATCCTGTATAAACAATTCGCGGTCCCCATTTATCAAGAATTTGTCCAAATGTCAACATTCCTAGACACATTCCTAGAATTGTTGCAACCATCCATAGGGATGAATCTTTGACTGAAATTTGAAGGCTGGTTTGAATGATTGTTGGAAGCCAGTTCATCATGCCAAAGTAACCAGCAATCTGTACGGTCGTCATCACCATAAGAGCCAATGTTTGAGCTGTTAAAGCTGGAGTTTTGAATAGTTGGCTGATTTTAACTGGTTGACTTGTTTCTTCTTCTACCTTCGCACCACCATCATCTCGGATGTTGTCATCATCAATAGCGAGAACCATCCAGATTACCAAAGCAATAGGAGCAAGTCCAAAAAGGAAGAGACCTCTCCAGCCAAGAGCCGGTGCTAGCCAACCAGCAAGGAGAGCTGAAGCGATAGATCCTATTTGTCCAGCAATACCATTCAGTGATGAAATACGTCCCATTCTCTCTGGTGGCACAATTCCAGCCATAATGGCAATCGCTACACCATACTCTCCGCCAACACCCATACCTGCAATGAAGCGCATGATATACAGGTAGTGAACATCTTTTGTAAAGTAAATCAAACCAGTTGCTAGTGAAAAAATAACAATTGTCCACTTAAACACTTTAAACTTATGGTAGCGATCTGCTAACAAGCCAAAAATCAACCCACCGACCAACATTCCCAGATTGGTAATGGTTGCAATCCATCCCCCTTGAGTTCCTGTAATCCCTAACTCCGATATAATAGAGGACATAGAAAAGGCAAGGAACATAACATTTAAGTCATCTGTCCCAGAAGCAACAATTGCAGCAGCTAAAGCGCGCTGGTTATTTTTGTCTAATGACAATTTTGACATAAAATTCTCCTTAATCGTAGCTCTCAGGCTACAGTTATTAAATTGAATATACTTTAAAAAAAGGCCAGAACATGATGTTCCGACCTCCAAAAGTTTACAGCAAAATTAGAGCATAGCTACGGCTAGTCTCATTTTAGCACTTTCATGTCTCACGGAACATGTTTAAAGTTATATTTAATTTTTAACAGTATAAAACAAATTTCTTCGTTTGTCAAATAAAACTTGAGAATTATTTCCCTTGCATAAACTCTTGGAAACGATGAGTATCAAAGTAAATGTTGGATGCAATCAATTTGTCTGATTCGTCAAATTTTAAAAATTCTGCGACATCCAATTCTAGTTCTTTTCCGTGTGGCGACTGCAGGCGATAGCGATTTAAAGCAACTACTTCTCTACCCTCTACCAGCAACTTCTTCACTTCAAGATGCTGGCTTAAAGCATAGAATTGACCTGCACCTTGTAGATAAACTTCACGTCCTTGTCTGATCTTCTGACTATCACACATCCCATAATCAAAATGTTCAGCTACGAAATCTTCCCATCCTCCTTTATTGACTGCATTAAAATAGCTTTCTGCTAATGTTTTTGTATCCATATGTTGAACCTCCAAAAATAATATAGGCAAGCACTCAAACAATGAGATTTTCAAGCCATTTAAAATTATACAAAAAGCAATATGACTACAGTCTGTCATATTGCTGAAGATTTTTTTGAAGGGTACCAATTAATTTATCCTGCAGTTTTTTTGGTGAAATGACTTTTACTTGATGAGCAAAACTTAAAATCAATTCGAAAAAGGCCGGTGTTAATGCTCTGAAAGCATGGACTCTTATTCTTGTTTGCTCAACGGTGATTTCTTCTTCTGCGAAATGGTCATAAATCTTCGGAAGTGCAGATTCTGTAAAAATTAGCTCGATTTCTTCTTTACTGCCCTCAACTTTATCTTTGGACGGATTTAGAAAAAGATCTAGCTTTTTTTGAGATAAAAGCGGGTAATCTCCAGCTCCGATCCCCTCTTCTACTGACTGCAAATCACGAACCCTGCTGAGTTTGAAAAAACGAAAATCTAACTTGTCTAAACAGTAGCCGATAACATACCAAGCATTTAGTTTAAAAATCAGACGATAAGGAAGAATCGTTCGCCGGCTTTGTTCTTGTTTTTTAGAAAAATAAGAAAAGGAAACTTTCTTCCCAGTTTGTATAGCCTGCTCAATTTCAAGTAAATAATTTGTATTGAGAGACCAGGAACTGAGATCAAAGTAAAATGGATTTACCTTATCAGTTGCCTCTTGAGAAGCAAACTTATGCTCAAGGCTGCCAAAACTTGGATGGCCAACAATTTTGCCAACATTTTGGCTCATATTGATGATAAACTGCTTTTCTTCTTCTGTAAAAAAGCTGCTGTCCATCTTGTAGTCATCCGGCATATAAAAGCCACCCTTGTCCCCACGTTCAGAATAGATAGGGATTCCAGCTAAGCTGAGCGTATCCATATCTCGATATACGGTACGAGTAGATATTTCAAAACGTTCAGCAATTTCTTTAGCTGTTATCTGTCTCTTATTCAAAAGGGCTAGCAAAATATAGATTAATCGTTCTAGTTTCATAATCCCCTTTTTTCTAGAAAGTGCACACCATTAAAAAATCATCTCGCCTATCTTCAACTACAACAAATCCAAGTCTCCTATAAAAACGGACAGCAGGGTTTTCTTTGGAAACAGAGAGAGACACACTAGGATAACCTTTAGATTTAAGCAAGTCAAGTATTGCAATCATTAGTTGCTGTCCCAATCCTTTAGCTCTAAATTCAGGCAACAAAGATATAGATAAAGAAGGAGTCCGGTCATTATAATAGCCGTAATCTTTCATGAGTCTGACCCAGACAATTCCAACAATCTGACCATTTTCTTCTGATGCAAGAGCAAAATCTCCATCCTTTTGACCGAAATCTTTCACATACATTTGTAGGTCAGGATCTTGCAAAATACTTCTTTCAAGTAGAGAAAATCCTTCTGGAATATAAATCGCTTGATAAAGAAACTCTTCTAAAAGGTTATATTCCTTTTCTTTTAAACTGCGAATCATCTAATGCCTCACTCACATTTTTAAGCTAGATACTCCTTCAAGGCTTGAACTTTATCGATTCTTTCCCAAGGCAGGTCAATGTCTGTCCTACCCATGTGGCCATAAGCTGCTGTCTGACGGTAGATTGGACGTTTCAGATCCAGCATTTTAATGATACCGGCTGGACGCAGATCAAAAATCTGACGAACCGCTTCCTGAAGCTTGCTTTCTGCAACAATACCAGTACCAAAAGTATCAATGCGTACAGAAACCGGCTGCGCCACACCAATGGCATAGGCTAACTGCACTTCCGCTTTCTTAGCCAGTCCCGCCGCCACGATGTTTTTAGCGATGTAGCGAGCAGCGTATGAAGCTGAACGATCGACCTTGGTTGCATCCTTACCAGAAAAGGCACCGCCACCATGACGAGCGTATCCGCCGTAAGTATCCACAATAATCTTACGGCCAGTCAAGCCAGAGTCTCCTTGTGGCCCGCCAATTACAAAGCGGCCGGTTGGATTGATGAAGAATTTTGTCTTCTCATCCAAATACTGGGCTGGAATAACTGCTTTAATTACCTTTTCAATCACGTCATGATGAATCTTTTCATTAGTCACTTCTGGGTCATGCTGAGTCGAAATAACCACCGTATCCACGCGCACAGGCTGGTCATTTTCATCATACTCAACTGTAACTTGTGATTTAGCATCTGGACGGAGATAGCTGATTTCACCAGACTTACGAAGTTCCGCCAATCGACGGACTAGCTTGTGGCTAAGTGAGATAGGAAGAGGCATGAGCTCTGGCGTTTCATCCACAGCAAAGCCAAACATAAGCCCTTGATCGCCAGCACCAATTAAGTCCAATGGATCTTGGTCTGTATTCCCACGAACCTCCAAAGCTTCATTGACCCCCTGAGCGATATCTGGCGACTGCTCCACCAAAGACGGATGCACACCGACCGTCTCTGCTGAAAATCCATACTCTGTATTGGTGTAACCAATCTCTGCAATGGTATCACGAACTACACGATTAATGTCTACATAAACTGTGGTTGAAATCTCACCAAAAACATGAACCGAGCCCGTATAAACGGCTGTTTCAGCAGCCACATGGGCATCTGGATCCTGACTCAAAACAGCATCCAAAATAGCATCGGAAATTTGGTCTGCAATCTTATCAGGATGTCCCTCCGATACAGACTCAGACGTGAAAAGTTTACGTTCTGACATAGAAATGTCCCCCCTTAAAAAATATTGTTATAGAGTTACAAAGTACTGATAGGTGTTTTTATTGTCTAAGAGTTACTAGCTACAGAAATAAAAATGATACCTTTTGATTTCTGTAGCTAGTAAGACGCATAGGATGACCGCAGCATAGCGGCATCCGTAGAATGACGAGCGACTACTTTAGAGCCGTCATTGTTTGCGAGTTACAAAGTACTGATAGAAGTTTCCTACCATCTTATCGGGACTATATAACGCCTCCATTATATCACTTTTTATTCAATAATTACGATTATTTTTGATAGAAAAAGCTATAGTCTGTGACTATAGCAATAGAAGATTTATTTTAAATTAAATCAGTTTCAACAATAGCAGCTTTCACTTTCTCAATTGGTAAATGAACCAGCTCGACTTCTTTTTCCTTATAAAGATAGCGAGCATAATCATCCATACGGTACTCATTGATATATACCACGCGCTTGCAGCCGACTTGAAGAAGTTGCTTAGTACAATTTAGACAGGGAAAATGCGTTACATAGGCTGTAAAATCCTTTGGAATCCCTCTCTCAGCTCCTTGCAAAATAGCATTTACCTCAGCATGCAAGGTTCGTACACAATGACCATCAATAACCAGACAATCATGGTCTATGCAGTGTTCCGTTCCAGATACAGAACCATTATAACCCGTTGAAATGACCTTGTTCCCTTGAACCAACACAGTTCCTACTCTCGCTCGTTTACATGTAGAACGGTTCGCAATCAAAAGCGCCTGGGCAGCAAAATATTCATCCCATGCTAGTCGTTTTGTTTCCATTATTTTCTCTTTTCTTTACTTTTTCCTTGAATCATCAATGGTAAGCCCAGTGAAGCAATCTTTTCAGCAGGCACCTGCATTCCATCCTTAATCCATTTCGAAAGAACAGATACCAAGGCTGAGCTCCAAAAAGAATGGATGTAAGAAGATGCCTCTCTCTTTGATTGTTGACGTTTTTCTAAAAAATTAAATACCGCTTGAGTTAAATGTTTTTCGAGATTGTAGTCCACTGCCAAGCTAATTAATCGCGCTTTCTTTTTAGCCTCTTTGAAAAGAATTATCCAGACTTGATACAGTTCTGTTCTTAAATTAAACTGTCCTAGCTTGTCCATAATTTTTTGAACAGTTTTACCAAAAATTTCCTCTAACATTTGCTCTTTAGAGCTATAATTTCGATAAAAAGCAGCTCTTGAAACGCCGGCACGATGGACTAACTCTGAAATAGTAATCTTAGCTAATTCTTTTTTCTCAAGTAATTGCATCAAGGAGATCTCAAGCGCTTCTTTAGTTAGACGATTGGACTCTTGATTTGAAATTATCAGATTTTCAAGAGATCTTGATGACATTTTTCGTTCAGACATAACATTTTCTTCTTTCTTGTCTCACCAGATGATAATAGCTTTCTGGGAAAGAACTTTCATGATATAATTGTAAAAAAAGACACTATCTTTGTCAATGTGTAATTTTTAGAAATAAGAGGACTTAAGAATGACTTGGAAAATTGTGAGTGACTCAGGCTGTGATTTTCAAAAAATAAAAGACTTAGCAGTTGCAACAAATTTTGAACGCGTACCCTTGACCATCCAAGTAGGAAATGAAATTTTTACTGACGATGCTAAGTTAGATATTGACGAAATGATGGAAAAAATGTATGCGACTTCTACCGCATCCAAATCTGCATGTCCTAGCCCAGATGATTATTTAAAATCTTTTGCTGATGCGGATAATATCTTTGTCGTGACAATAACCGGTACACTCTCTGGTAGCAACAATAGTGCTCAACTAGCTAAAAAACTTTATCAAGAAGAACATCCAAATGTTAACATTCATGTCATTGATAGTTTGTCTGCCGGTGGTGAAATTGATCTTATCGTTCACAAACTAAATCATCTTATTGGCCAAGGTTTATCCTTCGAGGAAGTGGTCAAAGCTATTACTGACTATCAAGAGAAAACTAAATTGCTCTTTGTTCTATCTAAAGTAGATAACCTAGTGAAAAATGGACGCTTGAGCAAGCTTCTTGGAACAGTCGTCGGGCTTCTCAATATCCGTATGGTAGGAGAAGCTAGCTCACAAGGCACCTTAGAACTCTTGCAAAAAGCACGTGGACATAAAAAATCTTTAACAGCTGCCTTTGAAGAATTACTAAAAGCAGGATATGCTGGTGGCGAAATCATCATCGCTCATCGCAACAACACGAAATTTTGTCAGCAATTTTCCGAACTTGTCAAAGAAAAATATCCTAAAGCCTCTATTACAATCATTCCCACATCAGGCCTATGTAGTTTTTATGCTGAAGAAGGCGGGTTACTCATGGGGTATGAAATCGGGTAAATATTTATATAGTATAAAAACGCAGAAACTATTTGAAAGTATTTTGCGTTTTTGTTTTTATTTTCTAAGGTTTACTGTTACCTTCTTAAAAAGAGGATAAAGGATAGGAACAGCAACAACAGTCGCAAGACTAGAACCAAAAGTTCCTATGATCTTACTTAATGCTAAAGAAAGTGCTGCATTCATAGTAACATTTCCAGCCATTCCAATCAAGGTATACTTAAATAGATTTAAAACAATTTTCGTCACAGCTGCGACTACCGCAACTATGATAAGGTTGTTTATTTTATCATTTCTTTTCAATAACTTCTCATAAATCAAATGAATCATTAGAACTACAACGATAGATTCTAAGATCGTAATCCATACTACTGAAGAATAACCATTTAAGAAATCAAAAACACCCAAGCCAATTGTCGCAATTAAGGCTCCTTTCCTTGTCCCATATAGTAAACAGGCAACCACGACAAGAGCATTACCAAAATGGATAAATTGTGGTCCAATCTGGATTCTAAAGAACTGAATACTCAGTACAATTAGAGCAGAGTATAAACTCATCTCAAGTAATTCACGAGTGGTAAATGTATTATTTTTCATTAGGAACCTCCAATAATTGATTAAATTCTGTAAATAAATCTCCTAAGTGTGGCTGGTAGAAGACACCATATCGAATATCTTCCTGACTCTTCAACGTCGTTTCAAGGCATTTTTCGATAAAGCTCATAGACATCGGTATCACTTTTTTTAGGTCCAATCCTTGAAAATAGGCTGACGATAGTAAAGCAGTCACCATATCTCCCGTCCCAAAGAACTGTTGTGGAAATCTTTTTCCACTGAAAAGTTGAAAACCTTCTTCTTTGTCAAAATAGGCAATACCGATTTGATCATCGCTCAGTGGCAATCCTGTCAATACGATCCGTCTTGTCCCTACTACAGTTGCTAGACGTTGAGTAAGGAGTTGTAGAAATTCCTCCGTCAGCACTTTATCCTCATAAGCTACTTCTGCTAACAAACAAGCTTCTGTCAGATTAGGTAAAATCAAATCAGCTTTCTGACAGAGAGAACGCATGCTGTCGACATAAGAAGTATCAAAACCTTGATAAAGCTTACCATTATCTCCCATAATAGGATCAACAATGAGTGGTATCTCCTCTTTTTCTTTAAACTTCATTAGAGAAGCAATTTGCTGACTTGACTTGAGATACCCAGTCACTAAGCCAGAAAACTGGATATTCAAACTCTGCCATTGCTTTAAAAAAGCCTGCATACCAGAGGTATAATCCTCAATAAAGACATCAGAAAAGCCACCTGTATGTGAGGAAAGTAAAACGGTCGGTAAAACTGCTACTTCTAACTGACAAATGGCAAATAATGGTAAAGCAGCCGTCACAGCGACCTTTCCTAAACCAGAAATATCACTAGCCAATATGATTCGCTGTGGTTTTTGCATCCTTTTTCCCTTCTTTGCATGTCAATCTTATGCTTACTATTGTAAATTACATAGAAATAAGTTACAATACATAAAAACAAAATCTGTACGGGGACAGTTAAATGAAAAAGACAAAATATCAACAAATTATCAATCATATAACAAGACAAATCGAACTAGGAGAGCTCAAAAAAGGGGATAAAATCTCTTCTGTTCGCAAGCTCGCTCAAAGTTATCAATGTAATAAAGATACTGTTCAAAAAGCCTTATTAGAATTACGCTATCAAAAGTATATTTATGCTGTTCCTAAAAGTGGCTATTATGTATTAGAGCAGGCTAAAACTGATAACAGTGATTTAGAACTCCCTTTAACAGATGATCGCCACCAAGCTTATGAAGATTTTCGCCTTTGTGTCAACGAAACTCTAATAGGAAGAGAAAACTATCTATTCAACTACTATTCACAACAAGAAGGACTTCCTGAGCTAAGACAGTCTGTCAAAAAGCTCCTATTGGATTCAGCCATATACCCAGCCTTAGAAGATATTGTACTGACGTCTGGTACCCAGCAAGCTCTCTACATCCTGTCTCAAATAGACTTTCCCAATCATAAAAAGACAATTTTGATCGAACAACCAACATATCACCGTATGAATGACTTGTTACGGTCACAAAATTTGCCTTATAAAACTATCACGAGAAATCCTCAAGGTATCAACTTGCAAGAATTAGAGCAAATCTTCAAGTCTGGAGACATCAAATTTTTCTATACCATTCCTCGCTTTCATTATCCACTGGGGCATACTTACAGTCGCATAGAAAAAGAAGAAATACTACGTCTGGCAAAATTATACCATGTCTTTATCATTGAAGATGACTACCTAGCTGATTTGGATAGTAAGCAGGAATTAAGTTTTCATTATCTGGACGACACAGACTCGGTCATTTATATCAGAGCCTTTTCCACTAGTCTCTTTTCTGCTCTCCGGATCACAGCTCTGCTATTGCCCTCAAGCATCAAAGAGAATTTTATTGCTTATAAAAATATACTTGATTATGATAGCAATCTCATCATGCAAAAAGCACTTTCTCTCTATATCGACAATCAGATGTTTCAGAAAAACAAACTTGCACTGTTACGCCTTAAAGAGCACGAAAAAGAAAAAGCCCAACTGTTGTTAAAAAAAGCTGAGCTTGATTTTCAATACCAACTGACAGCAGATGGAGTTTTATTTGATATACAAAAATCCAAATCTATTGGTTCCCTTAAACACAGCAAACTCCCTTTAGACTTTTTTGAATCTGCATACATAAACACTTGTCCTTACCAGTATACCAAAATCAAATACGACGATTTAGAATCAAATATCGAGAAATTAAAAAATTATTTAAAAAAAGCTTAGGAACCATATCTTCCTAAGCTTTTTCCATCATACCAGCTTGTAGTTGATACATTTTTTTATAGACTCCATTTTGAGCAAGTAACTCATCATGACTTCCAGATTCGATGATTCGTCCCTTCTCCAAAACATAAATACAATCTGCATCTTGGATGGTTGACAAACGATGAGCAATCGCAATAGTTGTCCGACCTTGACGCATTTTTCTCAGAGATGCTTGGATTAGCTCCTCTGTTTCAGAATCAATATTAGCAGTAGCCTCATCCATGATTAAAATTTTAGGTTTAGTTGCTACTGTTCTAGCAAAAGCAATGAGCTGACGTTGTCCACTAGAAAAGGCTGCTCCTCTCTCTGTTACTGGCGCATCATAACCTAGCGGAAGCTGACAAATAAAGTCATGAGCATCCACAAATTTAGCTGCTTCTTCTATATCATTGTGTGTCAAATCCTCTTGGTACATCTGAATGTTAGAAGCAATCGTCCCGTGGTACAAGAAAGGCTCTTGTAACACTAGACCAATATTGCGACGTAATTCTGCTTGACTATAATCTTTAATATCATGACCATCAATCAGCACTTTCCCTCTATCAAACTCATAAAATCTCAAGAATAAATTAATGATAGAAGATTTTCCGGATCCAGTTGCTCCAACAAAGGCAATTGTTTCCCCTTGATTAACTTGAAAGGAAATATCTTTTAAGATCTCTCTTTTCCCATCATAGGAAAAGCTGACATGTTTAAATTCAATCATTCCTTTTTTGATTTGTAAGGGGTGTTCTCTCTGCTCAGGCTCATAATCTTTTTGATCAATGACTGCAAACACTCGCTCTGCTGCTACCATAGAGGTTTGAAGAACAGAGTAATTTTGCATGACCTCAATCAAGGGATTAAAAAGCTGATTAGCATACTGAATAAAAGCGTACATGACCCCAGCTGTAATTCCAGCCACCTGCCAAGTCAAGCCAAAATAGGACAAGATAACTCCATAAGCCAGAATTTTTAAAAGAGACATAGCAGGACGCAAGAGAAGACTGTTAACATCTAAATAGCGATTCGTATAATCTAAATGTTGCTGATTAATTTTTTCAAATTCTGTCGTCAATCTCTCTTCTTGACTAAACGCCTGGATAATGCGCATGCCTTCAATCGACTCAGACAATTTGACGTTCAAATCACTCAATCTACTTCTAACTTGCTTGAGTAAATTAGTCGACAATCTTTGATAAAGCATGATTGTTCCCAGTATAATAGGCAAAAACATGAGAATGAAGACAGCCAGTTGCCAATTCAAAGTAAACATGGTGACTGAAGTTACAACCAAAATAAATATCGAACTTAAAAAACTAGAGAAAATGCTGCTAAACATATCTGCTACAGCTTGTGTGTCGTTGGTCAAACGAGAAACGATTGCACCAGCTGGTGTTTGATCAAAATAGGTCATTCGCAATTTTTGAATATTAGCAAATGCTTCTTGACGTAAATCACGAACAACACTATGTGCTACTTTTGCAAAGGAGTATTGGCCTAAAAATGTCAATAACACGCACAACAAAAATAAGGCATAATAAATCACGAGCAGATAAAAGCCAGCTACAGCGTGACCAGTACTAATAAATCGGTCAATATAACTTCTAGCTAAAAGCGGCAAAGCTGTCGTAACTAAAGTCGTTAGAAATACAAAAACAAAAGCCAACAACGTTATCCATTTATAGCGCATCATATAAGAAAGCAGGCGATTAAAAATTGATTGTTTCTTCATCTCAAATCTCCTCCTCTAAACTTTCAGCTAACTGTTGATTTTGGTAAGTGGTAGCATACCATCCATTCTGAGCTAAGAGTTCCTGATGTGTTCCTTGCTCTTTAATACGGCCATTTTCTAATACCAAAATTAAATCAGCATGCACAACAGCAGACAAACGATGCGCTGTAATCATTGTAGTTTTGCCAGAACGTTCTTGCTTCAGATTTTCTAAGATAAGATGCTCAGTCTTAGCATCAACTGCTGACAGAGAGTCATCCAAAATCAAAATATCAGGATTCAAGATCAGGGCTCGACACATAGCTAAGCGCTGTTTTTGTCCACCAGATAGAGACAAGCCACGCTCTCCAATCAAGGTATCAAAGCCATCAGGCATTCGCATAATATCTTCATAAATACCACACAACTTGGTAACAGCCACCACCGCTTCATCAGATAACTCTGGATTTCCAAAGCAGATATTATCTCGAATAGACATCGCAAATAACATCTGGTCTTGTGGAACATATCCAATCAAGCTACGCAAATCCTTGAGCCGATAATGTTTGATATTCTGAGAATTTAGAGAAATAGCGCCTTTTTGAATATCCTGCTCTCGTAATAAAAGACGTAACAAGGTGGTTTTTCCCGAACCTGTCACTCCAACAACTCCAAGGGTTTGTCCCTTCTCCAAAGAGAAGTAAATATTGCTTAAAGTTGGTATCTCTGTATAGGAAAAATATTCAATAGCATAATCTAAACGACCGTTTTCTATTTTAGGAAGTGGATGCTCAGATTCTTCCACATCATTTTTCTGTGATAAAAGTTTTTCAATACGATCGTACGAGACAGCACCACGCTGACTAATATTAAAGAGGTAGCCCATAGCTTGTAGAGGCCAAACCAACATATCCAAATAGGTAATGAAAGTCACTAACTCCCCTACTGTAAACTCACCTTGGCTAATAAAAATACCACCAAAAATCAAGGTTAAAAGGTATGATAGCCCCACAAAAATTAGGACCATCGGGTCAAAAAGAGCATTATATTTGGCAGCAATAAGATTTTTTTCAAATACATCCTGATTGATTGCCCGAAAAGAATCTGTTTCAGCATCTTGATAGCCAAAAGATTTTGTGACTTTAATTCCTGAGACGCTTTCTTGTACTTTATTATTTAAGTCAGAAAAAGCTTCTTGCGCATTCTTGAAGCTTTCATGATTTTTTTGACCGATCAGACTCGTTCCCCAAGCCATAAACGGTAGAGGTACAATAGCAATCAAAGTCAGGCGCCAGTCTAGGATAAAAAACATGGTCACAATGGTTACAAAAGCTGTAATAGAGGCATCAACTGCTGACAGGACACCACCGCCAGCCACACCTACAACCGCATTAATATCATTTGTTGCATGAGCCATCAGATCACCCGTTCGATAAGTCTGGTAAAAAGAAGGTGACATGCGAGTAAAATGCTCAAACAAGCGATAACGCAATATACTTCCTAAACGATTGGCCGTCCCCAAGATATATTTGCGCCAAACAAAGCGTAGAGCATACATAGCAAAAGCCGATAGTACTAAAATTAAAAGCTGGTATGCCAACTCTGAATTGCTTAATTTTTGGCTAGCAATCCGATCGATGACTTGTCCAATTATACGTGGAGGTAGCAAATTTAACAAGCTGACCAAAGATAAAGCCACTATACCAACGATATAGGGCCATTTTTCTAATTTAAAAAACCAGAGTAGCTGTCTTAATAACCTCATAAAACTTTTTCTTCTTTCCAAATTCAAATATTATCATTATACACTATTTCGTCATTTTTAACAGAGAAAAAGACTGAAAATCTCTCTCAGTCATTTATTTTTTCTTTGTCAACTGAAAACTCGTATCCAAAAGAGAAAAGAGCTCCTGATCTGTCAAAGTATCATCCAAAGGTAAACTTAGCCAATATTTTTTATTCATATGAAAGGCAGGGTAGATCCCTTTTTGTTGAGTCAATTTAGCCACATCATTGCTCTTTACATTAAGGACTTCTATCTTTCCTTCGCGTTTACTATCAAATTTCGACCAATCCGTCGTCATAAATGCTCCATACCATTTCTTACTACCGTCATGTCTAAAGACAGCAGCCTGCGTAGAGCTTTTTCTAGAATGCTTTGCCCATAGATACTCCAAACTTCCTTTATAGGTATCCGCCACATATGTCACCAGACGTTGGCTCTGCTCGTATAAAAAGCCAACTTCGTCAAAACAATGACGCCGAATATCCAATAAAATTTCCAGGCAAGCTTCACGGACCATTCCTACGAAATCTCCTGTCATACTTTCCATATGTACTTGCCTATATTCGTCTCCTGTTTCAAGATCATATAGATGAAAGTCAAGTTGTGATTGCTGTACACTGATATCCATCCGAAATTCTCCAGATAGAATCTGTCGTGACAGAACATATGAGCTTTCCTCTTTGGAAAAACCATATTTTACTAACTTCTCTGTATTTGCTTTATATTTTTCAAATAATTCAAACATCCCTATAAAAAGGAAAGGAGCACTTGCCCCTCTCCTGTCCTCCTAAAATACAACTTTTGTACCATGGAGCTGGTTGACACCCAGCTTTTCTACAATTTCATTGCGATTTTCTGTTGTAATTCCGCCACCTGGTAAGATTTCGATTCGATCACCAGCGTAGTCCACCAGTTCTTTCAACCATCCAAAATGTTCTTGAATTGTCTCAGAAGCAGATCCTCCATGCGTCAAAATCCGCTTAACACCATGCTCAGCCAGCCAATCTAAAGTTGCAAATTGCTTATCTTTTGGAATGGCATCAAAAGCCATGTGAAAGACTATTTCTAATCCTTGCGATGCCGCTAACAAACGTTCTAGGTTTGCTTTGTCTAGCTCATTTTCTTTAGTCAGCAAACCGTAGACGAGACCTTGACTTCCTGCTTCACGAGCTTTTTTTAGATCTTCCAGCATAATCGACACTTCAAGATCACTATACACGAAGTCTCCGCCTCGTGGTCGAATCATGGTCATAACAGTTGTGTCATAGGACTTGGCCATCTCAACTGCAGCTTGAATAACGCCATAGCTAGGTGTCGTTCCGCCAACTGTCAAATTATCACACAATTCAATGCGACGAGCACCTGCCTGCATAGCCTTTTCAAGCAAGGTCACATTTTCAGCACAAAATTCATATAACATTTCTTGCTCCTTATGATGTAATATTTTCTGATTCTAATCCATTCTTGTTTATTATATCACAAATTATAAAAAGGAGTCATAATTTACACGAATCATTTGGCACTCAAAAGAGTGTTTTCCTTACTTAACCATTCTTTTAACCACAATTCTATAGAGACTTTTTTATCACTCTTTTTAATATGATAAGTGATATGATCGTGTTATCAACAAAGAGGCTGGGACAAAAGTCCTAGCCTCTCAATTGTCTTTGGATTGTCGAGCAAGACGCAGTGGTTGAGTGGGCTCTACTACGCTGATTTCATCAGCTTTTACAGCCCTACTCAACTGTGCGGAGGTGGGACGACGAAATCGAATTCTAACGAATTACCGATTTCTGTCCCACTCTCTCTGTATCATGCAAGAAAGATAAGCACGCTTTCTTCTTTTTGGTAAGCTAATTATTGACCTAAAAGACCTGTGACACTCATCGTGAGTTTAACTTTCGCAGTATTATTCTGCACAGTGAGGCCTGTAATTTTAAACTGGGATTCGGGCAAAGCAACTAAAATAGTCTGTTGCTCTACTGCTAGATTGCTTGATTGTGTCTTGAGTTTCTCCTGTAACATAGATGCTACAATTGATTTTGGCACTGGGAGATTTCCTAAACGAGCACTAGCAATATCAAAACGTAGCGTATTGTTATCATAAGCAATATAAAAACGCAAATCTAACTTACTACCTATACCTAAAATAGTAACAGGCAACTGAAGTCTCAGTTTATCCCCTTCTAAACTATAGGCACTTTCTAGCATCGTTTGGTTCTGATTTTCGGACACGAAAGACTTCAAAAGCTGATTAAACTGTTTATTATCAATCGTAAGCTCCGTATTAAGACCATTGTTTCCTAAGGCAGCGTTTTGCAAACCTGACTCGACCATACTAGCTAAGCTTGTAGTTGCTTCTACATTTTTTAATGTTTCTGAAGGTTGAATGGATGATGGTACTAGAAAAATGATTAAACCAATCACTAAAACAAAGAGAGCTAATACACTACGTTTTATTATTTTTTTCATTTCATTCCTTTTCAGTTACAGGAAAATAGATAAATCTTACCTGTTTTTTATCATAATACGTCTATTGTACCCTAATTCCTTATTACATTTGTAACAAAAAGATAACATTGCTATACGGAATCATAACAAATAGTCAAATGATTACGAAGAAATCAGAAAAGTCGTTTCCAATCCATTATAAATCATCAGCAATCTTATTGATCTTGCGCAGACGATGATTCACACCACTCTTAGTCAAGGGATTACTAAGGTTATCTGCCAACTGCTGAATTGAATAATCAGGATGGTTGATGCGGAGGTGGGCTACTTCTTGCAAATCAACAGGTAAATTCTCTAAACCGATCGTTTCCATAATTTTCACAATGTTATTGATGGTCTTCATGCTAGCAGTCACCGTGCGAGCTATATTAGCTGTCTCCGCATTATTTGCTCGATTAAGGTCATTTCGAGTCTCTCGTAAAATTTTTACAGCTTCAAAATCCGCCATAGCTCCCATGGCACCAATCACAATCAAAAAGTCCATGATATCCTCAGCCCTTTGAAGATAGGTCACTGAGCCTTTTTTGCGCTCTATTACTTTTGCATCTAATAAAAATCGTTGCATTAAACTGGCTAAACCTTGAGCATGGTCCAAATAGACTGACACAATTTCAAGCTGATATTTTCCAGATTCAGGATCACGCATACTGCCATGCGATAAAAAAGCACCACGTAGGTATTCTCTTCCTGCTTCATCATCTGCCAGAATCGCATCATCGATCCCTTCTTGAATTCCAAAAAATGAGTCTGCCAAATGCAAGTCAGACAAAATATTTTCTACCTTCTCATCTAAAAAACAGTATATACACGATTTTTTCGTAAATTAGTCTTCTGATGGTGGCGGATGTCAGACTTAACCTCATAAAAAGTTAGCAATAACTCGTAAATATGGCGAGCAATCTTAGCATTCTCGGTAGTGATGGACAAAGTTAATCCTTGAGCAGAAATCCCTAGATTCCCAGACATTTTCATTATTGCCGCTAGTTCATTCTTGCTCTTTATATCGAGTCCTAGCAGTTCTTCTTTTACTTTTACTGTGAAGCTCATTTTCGTACCTGTATGTTTTTCATCAATTCATCAACTACTAGATTACCGTCATGGAAAGCTCCGCCATTTTCCAAACGTAGAAAATTCGAAGAAATAACTCGTGGAACTTGTGCTTGAAGGCCTTTAAAGTCATGTTCAACCTGTACTAAATATTCATCAAATTGATTGCTATTCATATATTCTTGAGGAACATTTTCAATATTAACGAGTACCGTATCGATAAACTTCTCCCCTAGATGACGGTGTAAAACTTCCACGTGATTAGCATCAGTAAAATGCTCTGTTTCTCCCCTTTGAGTCATGATATTGCAGACGTAAGCAATTTGCGCTTCTGTCTCAAGAAGTGCATGTCCAATTTCCTCAATAACCAGGTTTGGTAAAATAGAGGTAAACAAAGATCCAGGACCCAATACCACCATGTCGCTATCCAAGATTGTCTGAACAACCTTACGGCTAGCTTGAGGTTTCTGATCATCATAGGTATTCGTGACATAAACATGATCAATCATCCCCTTGTACCCTGCAATGTGACTCTCACCAATCACCTCAGCACCATCTGTAAAAACAGCATGGAGAGTCAATGGACGATCGCTAGATGGATAAATTTTTCCAGTTGTATGGAAAAATTTTGTCAGAATTTGCATGGCGTTGTAGGTCGAACCCTGCATTTCTGAAATTCCTGCAATAATGAGATTCCCCAGAGGATGACCTGCTAAGGGACCATCTTCATCTGCAAAGCGATACTGAAAAACACGTTCATAAAACTTTGGCATATCAGATAAGGCAACAAGGACATTTCGAAGATCCCCAGGAGGTGTTAGTTGCATATTTTTTCGCAATTCACCTGAACTACCTCCATCATCAGCAACTGTTACGATTGCTGAAATATCAACATCTTTTTTGCGTAAACTATCCAAAATGACAGAAATTCCTGTCCCACCGCCGATAACAGCTATTTTAGGCTTTCTCATGAACGATTTACCGTCTCCTTTCTGCGGTCTTTATCTCGGTGACTATTATTAACCAACCAATTCTTAGACAAATCATCTGACAAACGTTTGGCGAAAGCAACACTTCTATGCTGCCCACCTGTACAACCTACTGCGATCGTTAAAACAGATTTGCCTTCCTTTTGGTAGCCTGGTAATATGGGCTCAATCAACCCTAGTAAGTGTTGATAAAATTCTTCTGATTCGGGATGATTCATGACATAGTCAAACACAGGCTGATCAAGACCGGTTTGATTTCTCAGTTCTACTTGATAATATGGGTTTGGTAAAAATCGTACATCAAAAACAAGATCGGCATCAAGTGGCAAACCATATTTAAAACCAAAACTCATCACCTCAATTCGAAATGATTGCTGGTCATGCTGATCAGAAAATTGATCTGAGATTGTCTTGCGAAGTTCCCGTGGTGTTAATTCTGTTGTATCTACAACATTTTGGCTTAGATTTTTTAGTGGCGCAAGCAACTCACGCTCTAGCTTAATACCATCTAAAATACGACCATCTGCTGCCAAAGGATGACTTCTGCGAGTTTCTTTGTAGCGCGCTACCAATTCTTTATCTGCTGCATCCAAAAAGAGAATCTTAAAGTCAATTTCTTCATTATTTTCAACCTGATCCAAAACATTTTGAATCTCTGCAAAAAAGGAACGGCTACGCATATCTACGACTAAAGCAAGTTTATCAATATCTTTTGCCGTTTCTAGTAACTTCAGAAATTTTGGTACCAGAGTTGGCGGGATATTATCGATCGTAAAATATCCCAAATCCTCGAAAGATTGAATGGCAACTGTTTTTCCAGCACCACTCATACCTGTAACAATCACCAAATGAATTTGTTTTTCTAGCATCGTCCCCCTCCTTCTACTAGATGATTATCGAGTGAGTTTCACAACAACTTCAATCTCAATCTTGACATTCTTCGGTAAGTGAGCAACTTCTACAGTAAATCGATTAGGAAATAACTTGGAGAAAAAGGGTTGATAAAACTCACTAAAAGCGGCAAAATCCCCCTCATTGCTAAAGGAACAGGTGGCTTTAACAACATGATCAAAGTTAGTCCCAGCTTCTTCTAAAAAAGCACTGATATTAGAAAGCACTTGTTTAATCTGCTCTTCGACCATTGCCCCAACAATTTCACCTGTTTTTGAATAATGCGGGATTTGTCCACTAGCAAACAAAAGGTCTCCTACTATTTTTCCCTGTATTTGTATGTCGGAATCTATTTTTTTTGACGCCTTATCCATATCCGTAATCTCTGTCATCATCATTCCTCCTTATTTTCTTTAATTATATCATAAAGAGGATAATGACGTTGCAATATCCCCTTTTTAATTTGTTAATATAGGCTACACCATGCTAAGAATAATGCTATCATGATCCCAAATAACCAAGCTAATTTAAAATACCATTTTTTCGTTTTATGATGAAACTGCTTCGCTGCTAGATAGGCTCCAAAGCCTCCTCCTAGTAGGGTTACAGTTAATAGCAAACTTTCAGATGTCCGAAATTGCTTTTTGATTGCTTTTTTCTTATCTCGGGCATAAAGGATATAGGCTATTATGTTACTTAGCAAAAGATAAAGACAGATCATTTTTTGAAACATTATCTCTCCCTCTTAAATCACCTCAAATTTTTCAGTAAGCCTTAAGTTCTATGCAAGTATTGTGTCATTCTAAATATAAGAAAAGCACTCAAAATCAAAGCAACTAACCAAATCGTTTGTAACATCCAAAATTGAATTAAATAAGTCGAAACAATAGCGCCTGTCACAAAGCTACCTAGTAACGCAATGAAAAACAAACCTTCTTGTAAATAAGAATCTTGCTTGGACCGGACATATGTCCCAAAAGCAACCATCGTTTTTTTTATATTGCCAGTCATAAAGGAGTTATTATAGGCGATACCATCCACTTCTCCAAAAGTTGTCGCTACTAAGCCCATACAAAATCCCAGCGGAGGGACAATATAAAGGTTTGAGACACTTACTGGTAAAAAGCCGACCAATGTACAAACTAAGATCAAAGGAGCAATGCTTGAT
This sequence comes from Streptococcus sp. oral taxon 056 str. F0418, assembly GCF_000220065.1. Classification (GTDB taxonomy): domain Bacteria; phylum Bacillota; class Bacilli; order Lactobacillales; family Streptococcaceae; genus Streptococcus. Next base: position 262,180 of record NZ_AFQU01000001.1, read on the forward strand.
AAACGCCACCAAGATTTCTCAAAGTGCTTTTGAAAAATGGTCATCAAGAAAATCCCTAGCATAAAAGCGAGCATCGTAGCTAATTTGACCTCTATTTCTCTTGTTTCATGATCAATCAACTCAACAGATAAAAATACAACATTTCCAGTCTGTCCTGCAACTAAAGTGCCTCCTCGCTCAATAAATGTATAAGCATCTACAAATCCTGCGCAAAAAGTTAGTAAACATGCAAAAAATTTCGATCGAGAATGAAATTCTCTTTTTACAATATTTCTCATTTGAACGCTAAAAGTCTAGCTACTTACTAGACTTCCTCCTCATTAATTTCTAGCTTCTTCTAAGATTTTTTCGATCTTAGTAGTGATTAGGTCAATGGCAACTTTGTTTGAAGCACCCTCAGGAATGATGACATCAGCATAGCGCTTAGTTGGCTCAATAAATTGATGATACATGGGCTTTACTACACCTAAATATTGCTCAATGACACTATCTAGACTACGACCACGCTCTTCCATATCACGCTTAATACGACGGATAATCCGAACATCATCATCCGTGTCCACAAAAATCTTGATATCCATCAAATCACGCAAACGCTGATCTTCTAAGACCAAAATACCTTCTACGATAAAGACGTCTTGTGGCTCTTGACGATAAGTTGTATTACTGCGAGTGTGCTCTGTATAATCATATGTTGGAATATCTACTGGACGGCCAGCTAAAAGTTCTTTGATCTGCTCAATCATCAAGTCTGTATCAAAAGCAAACGGGTGATCATAATTTGTTTTAATCCGTTCTTCAAAAGTCAGGTGGGACTGATCCTTATAGTAAGAATCGTGCTCAATCATAGCGATCTTTTCATTTGGGAAATTGGACAAAATCGCTCTTGAAACACTGGTTTTCCCACCACCAGATCCTCCGGTAACTCCAATAATAATAGGTCTGTTTTGCATTTCTTGCTCCAATATTTTTAATCTTATCTATTTTACACCAAATCATGGTATAATGAAAGGGCTAATCAGTAAAAAATAGAGAGATTTTTAAAGGAGGGAAGCATGTTAAAATTAGGTATTATTGGAACAGGACAGATTTCCCATGAGTTTATCAAGGCCGCTAAGCTCAGTGGTTCTTATCAGTTACAAGCAGTCTTGTCTCGCAGTTTAACATCTGCACAAACATTTGCTAAGCCATATCAAGATGTGAAACTATACACAGATTTAGCAGCATTTCTTGATAGTCCACTTGATATTGTCTATATTGCAAGCCCTAATTCCTTGCATTTCCAACATGCCAAGCAAACGATTCTAGCTGGAAAAAATGCTATCATTGAAAAACCCGCTGTGTCACGACCAGAACAATGGCAAGAACTGATAGATCTTTCTATCAAACACAATGTTTTTATTTTCGAAGCTGCTCGTAACTATCATGAAGTAGCCTTTGATTCTATCCGTCAATTTCTAGCAGACAAAACAATTTGGGGAGCCTACTTCACATTTGCTAAATATTCTTCTAAAATGAAAGCTTTGCTATCAGGAGAAGAGCCTAATGTCTTTTCAGCAAGGTTTTCTGGTGGTGCTTTGATGGATCTAGGTATCTATCCGATTTATGCAGCTCATACTCTTTTTGGTACTCCAAAAGCTACTACTTATAAGGCATATCAATTAGAAAATACGATAGACTTAAATGGCCATGGAAGCTTGATCTATCCTAACTTTCAAGTTGGCATTCTCACTGGAAAAAACATCAACAGCCATCTACCTTCTGAGATTTATACAGACCAAGGAACCTTGACTTTAAACAGCATTGAATCTATCAAATCTGCTGTTTTTTGTAGCCTTGATGGTGAGGAAACTATTCTACCAATCCAGCCTGCACAACATCCTATGCTAGAGGAAGCACAAGCATTTGCCCATATTTTATCTAGCAAGAATCGACTTCTTTATGAGAAATGGCTCGATACAGCTAAGAATGTCCACGAAAACTTATTTGCCATGCGTCAGGATGCTGGCATTAGATTTGAGGTTGATGATGATAAAAAACACTTTCCTAATCCTTGGAAGAATACATTAGAAGAACTCGGATTTACCACCTTCACAACTATCCAAGAAAAGATTTTTGAACCAATTTCTAACGGAGATACTGTCTTGGGAATTAGCCCAACTGGTACAGGGAAAACACTAGCTTATCTCTTTCCCAGCTTGCTCAAGCTCCAACCTAAAAAAGCTCAGCAACTGCTAATTTTAGCGCCCAATACAGAACTAGCTGGTCAAATTTTTGAGGTCTGCAAGATTTGGGCAGAGCCTTTAGGACTTACAGCTCAACTCTTCATTTCAGGCTCTAGTCAGAAACGGCAGATTGAGCGTCTCAAAAAAGGACCAGAAATTATCATCGGTACACCAGGACGTATTTTTGAATTGGTTAAACTCAAGAAAATTAAGATGATGAACATCGAAACAATTATTCTTGATGAATTTGATCAATTGCTCAGTGATTCTCAATATCACTTTGTCGATAAAATCACTCGCTATGCGCCTCGAAGCCACCAGCTGGTATATATGAGCGCAACCGCTAAGTTTGACCACAATAAGATTGCTGAAAATACCTTAGCAATCAACATTGACGACCAAGTTTTGGATAACATCCAGCATTTTTACATACAAGTCGAAAAACGTGATAAGGTAGAGTTACTCCGTAAGTTATCTAATGTTGCAGATTTCCGTGGGCTAGTCTTTTTCAATGCTCTGTCTGACCTAGGAAGCGCTGAGGAAAAACTCCAATATCGTGAAGCCAATGCAGTTTCTCTGGCTAGCGACGTCAACGTTAAGTTCCGCAAGGTTATCCTGGATAAGTTCAAGGAACATCAGATTACTCTCTTGCTAGCCACTGACTTGGTTGCTCGTGGCATAGATATTGACTCGCTAGAATGCGTCGTCAATTATGAGCTTCCGCGCGATTTAGAAACCTACACCCATCGCTCTGGCCGAACCGGTCGCATGGGTAAGGAAGGTAGCGTCATCACTTTTATAAGCCATCCGGAAGAACTGAAAACACTTAAAAAATATGCCTCGGTTCGTGAAATTATCCTAAAAAATCAAGAATTATACGTGAACTAAAGAGAGTGGGACAGAAATCGGTAATTCGTTAGAATTCGATTTCGTCGTCCCACCTCCGCACAGTTGAGTTGGGCTGTAAAAGCTGATGAAATCAGCGTAGTAGAGCCCACTCAACCACTGCGTCTTGCTCGACAATCCAAAGACAATTGAGAGGCTAGGACTTTTGTCCCAGCCTCTTTTTAGTTTCTACTATAATAAATCTGATGTGTCTGTAATCGGCCTTCCAACAATTCATCAACTGTTACCAATGTATACCCTTTTTCTTGCAAGTACTGGAGTACACTTGGTAGTGCATCAATACTGGTCTGATGTATATCATGCATAAGGATAATAGAGCCAGGCTTTGTCTTTGCAATTTCCTGCATGATAGACTTGGTATTGCGGCTCTTCCAATCCAAGCTGTCAACATCCCACATAATAAAAGATTGATCAATTACTTTTTGAATCGTTTGATTGATAGCACCGTAAGGAGGTCGCGTAATCATCGGTTTGATTCCCACTACATTATAAATAGCAGTTTGCGTATCAAAAATTTCTTTCTTAACAGTTTCTATTGGGAGCTTGGTCAAAACTGGGTGGTCCCATGTATGCAGGCCAATCTGGTGACCTTCTTGTTTTACACGCTTAATAATAGCTTCGTTGCCAGCAACATTTTGTCCCACCATAAAGAAGGTCGCCTTGACACCGTATTTTTTTAATATATCCAAAGCCTGTGGTGTTGTTTTAGCATCTGGTCCGTCATCAAAGGTTAAGGCCACCATTTTTTCATGACGTTTTTCTTGAAAGCTTTGATACGACTCCAAGTCTACTCCTGTCAGATAATTCGCATTGATCTGACTATAAAGGCTAGACAAAGGAACATCAATATTAGTTAGTCCTTGTAGCTCTTTAGACAGTCTGATAGAAAAGTGACTATTTTCATAGCGGAAAGACCACTGACTCAAGTCCGATTCTTTCAATTTAGTTAAAATTTCTGTTTGATCCACCTCATTTACTTGACGAAAAGTCAGCAATCCTGCTATGACATTGAGGAAGATTTCCTTGGTTACGTCTGCGTTTTGAAAAAGCTTATCTAATGTGAAAAAGTTACCGTCTTGATCAATATAGCTAGTAGCAATCTGACTTGCTTCTCCTTTGTGGATCTTCATATTTTTGATTTGGTAATCGTCGCGATTGACTTGTACTTCTCTTATATCTTTCAGGCTTGTCTCTTTTTCTTCTGCGTAATAAAAGGTCAGTTGCTCAATCTTAGCATCTTTTGTCTGACTCGCTTTAATGGTCTGGATATTCTCATCTATTTGTTTCTTAACCGACGTTATGACCTGGCCGTTTCTCAGGGGATAAAAAACTTCGACATAGTGACTACCGATCTTTTTTTGCTGTTTTTCCGTATTAGCAGCATGCTTTTTTCCTCTTTTGCAATAAAATTCTCAATTTTTTCTTGCAATTCTTTTTCTTGCAACATAGAGTATACTTTTAAAGCACCAAAGGACAGCGCACTGATTAGCAGTAGGCCCAGCAAAAATGGGAGAAAAAATTTTGATTTTTTATGTCTTCTTTTATTCAGTCTTTTCATGTCAATACCCTATACGTCTATCTGCGATTCGCATTCTGTTCTTTTATTTATTATACCCTATATAAATCAAAAATTATATTACATTTTATATAAAATTTTCACAAAAAAGCAGGTTAATATCTGCTTTTTTGTCTGATATACTAATCAATTTTATTCAAAAATTTTCGTATCTCTTTCACAATATCGTCAGAACTATCATGATAGATGTAGTGTGGAGAATTTAAAAACTTGAGAACTATATGTCCTCTCCCTTTAGCAAATCGTCTTGAAATCCCTCGCCATTTCTCCTGTGTAAAACCGGTCCCCTGACCATTTGACACAAACAACAGTGAAGGAATTTTAGGAAACTGTTCTTGCTTAACTAAAAGAGAACTCTTTTTGACCTGCTCTGCTTCTTTGATAACGGCATTTGATAACGGACGTCGATAAAACAAGGCCTTATAAATGGATTGTTCTTTTTGACTTAAACTATCATCGGTCAAAGCGGCAATGTTCTTGTCCACTGCATACAATAGACGAGATAATCCGATATTGGCCACTATCTGCAAAGAGTTATAGGCCAGCATATTTGGATGCCATGTATCATAAGCCTCTGGTAATGACATGTCCAGACCTATAATGCCTTCAATTTCCTTTGGATAGACAGTAGACCAATGCAAAGCTTCTAATCCAGACATAGAATGCGGAAGCAAAACATACGGACCTTCTATGCCAACTTTTTGTAAAGCGCTTCTAGTTTGGGTTAAGAGTGTATCTAGATCACGGCTAGTGGCACTATCATCACTAAAGCCATAACCAAACTTTTCTACGACAACAATTCTATAGTCCTTCTCTAATGATGAGTAAAGCACTTTAAAGTCTAAAATCGGTGAGCTGGTTCCACTTCCCGATAGAAATACTAGTGTTTTTGGCCCTTTTCCAGCCACATAAACATTCATGTTCTTTCCATCGACCTCTACTCGTTGACCGATGCTAGAAGTTAGAAGCTTTTTCTCTTTGTTCAAACTATATTGATGAAATAAAAATACAAGAGCTAGAATGAATAGAAGTAAGCTTGAAAGATATTTAAGAAGCTTTAGCATAGTTTTCAGCATAGGACTCCACTTAAGCCTATCTTACTAACTCGCTTTTCAAATAAGCATCAACCATACGCTCTGTCGCTTCAACCGAGTCAATATGCGTCCGCTCATAAGAGTGACTGGATTCGATACCAGCGCCTAAAAGAGCATGCTTGACTTCTGCTCCTGCGCTCATAGCTGCAGAGGCGTCTGATCCGTAAAATGGATAGATGTCCAGTTTGTAAGGAATGTCCTGCTCCTTGGCTAAATTTACCAAATGCTGGCGGAATTCATAGTGATAAGGGCCTGAAGCATCCTTGACACAGATGGAAACCGTATACTCATCTGTCTGCTGGTCGTCACCCATAGCGCCCATATCAACAGCCAGATACTCTACAGCTTGCTCTGGTAGACTGGAATTAGCCCCATGACCGACTTCCTCAAAGATACTGAAAGCAAAATGAGTCGTCACTGGCAACTGAATATTTTCTTCTTTGTAGACACGCAAAAGATTGAGCAAAATAGCTGCGCTGACCTTGTCATCCAGAAAACGAGACTTGATAAATCCTGACTCGGTAACGGTGGTTCGAGGATCAAAAGAAATAAAATCACCGACTTCAATCCCTAAATCACGTGTTTCTTTCTCACTTGTCACCTTTTCATCTAAACGAACTTCCATATTGTCCTGAGTACGCTCAACCGTTCCAGCATCCTTATAGACATGGCAAGATGTCTGGTGAACTAAGATAGTCCCACTGATAGTCTTACCACTGCTGGCCACATGGACTAGGCAGTTTTCTCCTTCAATCATGTTCCAAGGAAAGCCGCCAATCCGATCCAGCTTGAGTCGACCATCTGGCTTGACTGCACGCACAATAGCTCCAAGGGTATCCACATGGGCAGTCACTACCCGATGTTGGGCATCATTTTCTCCCTTAATCACAACATGGACACCACCTTTATTAGTGCGGACAGGCTCATAACCCAATCCTTCCAAAGTTTTTACCAGATAGTCAGCCACCTCGGCTGTGAAGCCTGTTGGCGAAGGGATAGCTATTAATTCTTGCAAATATTGAACAGTTTGATTCATTTTAATCTCCTCATATTTTTCTATCATTATAGCATAAAAATAGCTTTTACAGATGGGTTTGCCAGTGTAAAAGCTATATTAATCTGAAATTACTCTGCTAGCATTACTTTTTTTAACGACATGCCCTCAATAGCTTTGACATAGTAGGCAAGGAGCAGTTCATATAAGATTACAAAGGCTAAGAAGGCGATTAAGCAAAGCTGAACATCAAATGAATAATCGGGCACACCCTGAACATCCTTTACAATGACTTTAAGTAGTATCTTCATCAGGGCATACTGATAAGCTGTACCTAATACAAAACCAAGATAAGCCACCACTCGATAACGAGTAAAAATAACGCGACTACATTCTTTTTGGCTATAGCCAAAAGCCTTCATAAGCGCCAAACTGGCTTTGTTTTCTTGGACGACAGTACCTAGACAAAGGAGCAAAATCGAAAGTGACAAAAGAAGGCCTATTCCCATCATCATGACTTGAATCGTACCATCTATAAAGTCTTTCATTCCTAGGGAAAGCTGCATCATGGCTGCAAAAGAAAATGCTGCAAAGACGACAAAGAAAATCAATAATTTTCTTTTATAAAAATGCACAGTCCCCAACTCTTGCAAAAAAGGTCTATTTACTTTAGTTTTGTGATGCTTTTGCTTTACTTGAGCCAACTCTAATCTCTTCAGCAAATAAAGGCTTGGTTGCTTCAATTTAATCAAAGCATAGCCAATTCCTAATAAGGCAAATAGAAGAGTCGGTAAGATGACCATAGCGAGGAACAATTGCCAATGAAAATGAATTTCAATGTTAGGAAAGAGACCTTTTTGATTGCGCAAATCATAAAAGTCCTTCATAAAAAAGAATGAAGAAGCAAACCCAAGCAAGGCACCTAGAAAAACAGAGCAACTAAAAATCCAGAAATGCTTGGCTAATTCAACATTTTGGTAGCCCAGAGCTTTGAGAATCCCTAACTCTTCCTTATGATCATCAATAAACTGCTTGATATAAAAGAATAAGAGAAGAACAGCTAGGAGAGAAAGCACTCCTCCACTAACCAAGGAGACAAATTTAGCAATGAGAACTTGAGCATCGTAATAAGCCTTGGTTGGTAGAGATAATTTCTCAACCTCAATAGATTGAAGATCAAGGTAAAAATTGACAAATAAAGTCGAGACCAAAACTGCACAAAAACTGATAATGGAGACAACAGATAATTTCCGTAAATCTTTGATACTGACTACCATAATCTACCACCCAATCTCTTCTACGCCCTTTGGCTCTTCATTAACCACGATGTCCTGAATTTGCCCGCTATTTACCCTCACCACAGTATTTGCCAGCTGGGCTATATGCTCATTATGAGTGACCATTACTAGGGTAAATCCAAGCTCTTTTTTCATTTGAGAAATGAAGGAGAGAATCTGGCGACCTGTCGCCTCATCAAGAGCTCCTGTAGGCTCATCAAGGAAAAGTACCTTTGGCTTCTTGGCCAAGGCTCTGGCAATCGCTACGCGTTGTTGTTCTCCACCCGATAGTTCACTAGGGTATTGATGGAGTTTTTCTTTTAAACCCATGGCTTCGATGATTGGAAGGTAATCCTGATTCTTTACAAGATGAGCTCCCATTTTAACGTTCTGCTCAACCGTCAACTCCTGCAATAAATAATATTGCTGGAATATAAAAGCGATGTTATCTTTGCGAAATTTTGTCAGTTGACTTTCACTCAAAGACGCAATATTTTCCCCATCATATAAAACTTCACCCTGATCTGGTTTTTCAAGTCCTGAAAGAATGTTTAGTAAGGTTGACTTACCCGATCCAGAAGCTCCCAAAATCACTAAATAATCTTGATCTTCAATCCGTAAATCGATACCTTTTAAAACTTTATTGGCTCCATAGGACTTTCTTACTCCCTTTAGTTCAATCATGATTTCCTCCTAATAATTCCTTTATAAGTGCTGTGAATACTTGTGTCAGCATAGCTGTTAGTTCTGCGGTTGAAAAGCGATAGATTCCTGCAGCAGTCATACTGGCAATTCCATGCGAATAAATAAATAGATGTTGATAAACTCGCTCTGATAGCTGTCTTGAAAGTCCATATTCCTCTTGAATAGACAAAATCATTTTTTCATAACTGTAATCTTTGATTGGTAAGAATTCAGAAAATTGATGAATAGCACGTTCGGACTCATTCATAAAAATCAGTTGAAAAAGCTGGGGCTCCTCTGCTGCAAATCGGATATAAGCGATACCCACAGCTCGAAAGGCTTTTTCTTCTTGCAAAGCAACTTCAACTTGTCTGACAAAGGTTTCCTCAGCAGCAATAACAATGGCCTTGCTCAATTCTTCCATGTTATCAAAGAGGCCAAAAATGACCTTAGGTGAAGACTTCAATCTAACAGCAACTGCTCGAGCTGTAACCGCCGACTTCCCTTCTTCTCGAACAAGTTCCAAACAAGCTTCAATAATTTCTTCTTTGGTGAATTTATTTTTTGGAGGCATGACATTCCTTTCCGATACATTTGTTGCGCAACACTTGTTTCTTTATTATATATTTAAACAAAAATTCTGGTAAAAGGCAAGAAAAAACCAGCAAAAATTGCTGGTTTTAGGGGAATCAAACTTTATCTTCATAGCCATTTGGATGACTGGAATGCCATTTCCAAGCGGTTTCGATGATGGTTTCGATATTATCAAATTTCGGCTGCCAGCCCAGAACTTCTCTTGCTTTTTCAGATGAAGCAATCAGCGTATCTGGATCTCCTGGGCGCCGCTCTACTATTTCCAGAGGAATAGGGTGTCCGGTCACCTTTCGTGCTGCTTCTACAATCTGCAGGTTGGAAAAACCAGTCGAAGAGCCAAGGTTAAAGGCATCTGATGGTTGACCTGCACGCAGGTAATCAACAGCCAAAATATGGGCATCAGCCAAGTCAAAAGGATGGACATAATCGCGGACATTGGTGCCGTCTGGAGTATCGTAATCATCGCCAAAGACAGCAATCTTCTCTCGTTTGCCCTGAGCCACTTGAAGCACAATGGGCAAGAGATGGGTTTCAGGTCCGTGGTCCTCACCAATCGAGCCGTCGGGCTTGGCACCAGCCACATTGAAATAACGCAGGGCTACAAACTTGATGCCATATGCTTGGTCTGCCCAGCGCATAATGGTCTCCATCATAAGCTTGCTCTCACCATAAGGATTGATCGGTTTTTGCGGAGTTGTTTCCATTATCGGAATTTCCTCAGGAATGCCGTAAGTTGCAGCAGTTGATGAAAAGACAATATTTTTAACACCGCATTCCTGCATGACCTCCAAAAGGGAAATCATGCCGGCTGTGTTATTGTCAAAATACTTGAGCGGATCTACCATGGACTCTGCGACCAGTGAAAAGGCAGCAAAGTGAATGACTGCATCGATGGATGGATGTTTGGTAAAGACACTACGCATAAAGTCCTTATCTGCCAAATCCCCCTCATAAAAGACTGCTTGCGGATGGACGGCTGCCCGGTGGCCAGTCACCAAATTATCGACAACGACTACTTCTTCCTTGCCAGCTGTTATCAAACGGTCAACCATGTGTGATCCGATATAGCCAGCACCACCTAATACTAAAATTGCCATAAAATTTCCTTTCCCTGTTAGATTTGTCTCATTATAACACATTTCCTAAGGCAGGATGCCAACGGATTGGACGAAGCGCAAGAAAGCTTCCTGCCCTTCTTCTGTTCGCTTGTAAACACCCGCATCTTCCAACACACGGCTGAAAATTTGCCCTACCGAAGCCTGAACCACATCTTTCACCGTCTCAACAGAAACAGTTGGATTCTGGGTTTTGAGTTGATTTGCCCACTCTTGATGGTAGGTAGCGACCTGACAGTCTTCTCCCAGAAGAAACAGTTCCACCTGCTTGAGTTCTTCCTTAAGCCGAGGCGGCAGAATCGCCAGCCCCATAACCTCAATCAGACCGATATTTTCTTTCTTAATGTGCTGCACATCCTTATGAGGATGATAAATGCCGTCTGGATGTTCTGGGGAAGTTTGATTGTCCCGCAAGACCAAGTCTAGCTCAAAAGATCCATCTTTCCTGCGGGCAATCGGTGTGATGGTATGGTGAAGCTCACACTCAGACTCTGCCAACACCTGCACACTTGGGTCAGAATAGGTCCGCCAAGCTTGCAAGATCTTGTCAGCCAACTCAATCAGCTGCTCCTTCTTCTCGGATCTCAGACGAATGACGGACATGGGCCACTTGACAATGCCTGCCTCTACCTCTTCAAAACCGCTAAAAGTAAAGCTGCAATCCAGCTCTGCCATTTCCATAGGGAAGGTATGACGTCCGCCCTGATAGTGGTCGTGAGTCAGGATAGAGCCGCCAACAATAGGCAGGTCGGCATTTGAGCCAGCGAAATAGCCTGGAAAGGTCTCAACGATGTCCAACAAGCGCTCAAAGGTCAGCCGGCTAATCGCCATAGGAAGGTGCTGGCTGTGCAGAAAGATGCAATGCTCATTAAAGTAGGCATAGGGCGAATACTGGAAACCCCACTCCTGTCCAGCCAAGGCAAAGCGGATAATCCGATGATTGGCACGGGCTGGGTGGTCCAAGCGCCCTTGGTAGCCTTCGTTTTCCATGCAAAGCTGGCAGGCTGGATAATGACTATTCTTAGCTTTTTTAGCTGCCGCAATTTCCTTGGGATCTTTTTCTGGCTTAGAGAGATTGATGGTGATTTCCAAATCTCCGTAGGCAGTCTGCGCTTTAAAAGCAATGTTTTTAGCAATAGCCTTGACCTTGATGTAATCATTTTTTTGGCTAAGCTGGTAAAAATCAGCCACGGCTTGCTCGGAATTGGAAGCATAAGTCGTCCAGAAGTCCCGATTGAGCTGGCTAGGGGCTGGTGTGATGAAGTTCATAAGCTCAGCACCGAGGATTTCGCGCGCAGTCTGACTATCCTCAATCGTCTCTAATCGAACCGCCTCCTCGACCATCTGGTCCTTGAGGTCAATCAATTCATCCAGATCAGTCTCAACTTCCAAAACACCTTCGCCCACTCGTGCTAAGACACGATTGGTTAGGTAGATTCGATCCATTTCCTCAAAGGTACTTTCTGCAATGACTTCTGTGATAAATGCATCTAGAACTCCCTGACTCATTGATTCTCCTTCCTACTTTCTAAATAGTCTCTGACAGCATCTAAATCTTGAAAAACTTGTTCTGTTTTATTTAAGAAAGACTGTGCTGGCATTTTTAAGTCTGGAATACAAATAACTGGTATCCCAGCTCTATACGCTGCTTCAATCCCTGCTTCACTATCCTCTAATACTAAGCAATTCTCTGGTAAAATATTCAAATCACTACAGGCCTTTAAAAATATATCAGGGTAAGGTTTGCTTCGCTTTACATCTTTTGCAAAAACTAGATGGTCAAATAGGGACAGTATACCATTACTATCCAAGATCATTCTAGCTCTAGATTCAACACTTGAAGTTGTTAAGGCGATTGGGATACCTTCTCTTTGCAAAAAAGCAAGCAAATTTTTAGCACCTTTTTTTAAATTTACACCTTTGGCTAATATTCGAGCTTCTAGTTCATAAACTTTATCCAAGGTTTGGTCAAAGTTCCAAGGTAAATCATAGGTATCCAAAAATCGTTGAACATTCTCCTCTTCCCTATGTCCACTGTATTCTCTAGAATATGTTTCTTCTGTGAAAGGAATTCCAAAATCTTCAAGCAATTCTTGATAAACTTTTAGAGAAATGATCTCAGTATCAGCTAATAAGCCATCCAAATCAAATAATACAGCTTCCATTTACTTCTCTCCTAGTCTAAAACTCGTGTCCCCGATGCAACTTCAGCGATATAGAAGCTTGGAGCGTATCCAACTACTTCCTCATAGCGTTTGCCAACTGCTTCTTTAAAAGTTGCGACCGCATCTTTTTGAACTAAAGCAATGGCACAGCCACCAAAGCCTGCTCCGGTCATACGAGCTCCCAAAACACCTTCTTGCTCCCAGGCTGTGTGAACCAAAGTATCCAGCTCTAGACCAGTCACTTCATAATCATGCTCCAATGAAACATGAGATGCATTTATGAGACGGCCAAACTTTTCAAGATCACCTGCCTGCAAAGCTGCTCTAGCTTGCAAAGTGCGTTGATTTTCCAAAACAGCATGGCGAGCTCGTTTGATGCGATTTTCGTCCTCTATCAGATAACTATACTCGTCAAAAGACCACTCATTTAATTCACCCAAGGTAGCGATAGACAGCTTGCGATTAAGCTCTTCAACGGCTTTTTCACACTCCGCCCGACGCTCATTGTACTTAGAATCCGCCAACTCACGACGCTTGTTGGTATTCATAATCACTACGACATTATCCTTAAGATCAAGCGGCACCAAATCATATTCAAGAGTATTGGTATCTAGGTAAATGGCTCGCTGGTCAGCACCCATTCCGATAGCAAACTGGTCCATAATACCAGAATTAACCCCGATAAATTCATTTTCAGTTAATTTACCGATTTTCACTAAGTCCAGACGTTCCAACTGCAAATCAAAAAGTTTCTCAGCAATAATACCAGTCAAAAGCTCTAGTGACGCAGATGAAGATAAGCCCGATCCGTTGGGAATATTTCCATAAACATAGACATCCATGCCTCGGTCAATCGTATGGCCTGCCTCTTGCAGAAAATGCAGAACTCCTTTTGGATAGTTGGTCCAGTTATGCTCAGGCTCAAAGTGCAGGTTTTCCAGCGGAACTTCAATAATCCCTTTTTCTTCAAAATTTCCTGAGAAGAATCGCAAGAGCTGATCATCTCTCTTACGAGCTGCTCCATAAGTTCCAAGAGAAATTGCTGCAGGAAAGACATGCCCGCCGTTATAGTCCGTATGCTCACCAATTAGATTGATCCTACCGGGTGAAAAGAAAGTGTGATCCGCTTCCACTCTAAAGACCTTTGCAAAATCTGCGCGGATTTGCTCCGCTGAAATGACATTTGACATAAGCTATACTCCTTTAGCTAATTTTCGATTTTGTAACCGTTTTCTTATTTTTATTATAGCGAACTTAAAACAAAAATTCAATAATTTTACTAAAATTTACTAAAATTATTTGATCAAGTTCTATTTAATGAATCTATATTCTTAAAAACATGAATTAATGCTGATTTTTGCTGTATCAATGGTTTATTTGTTCAACACCTTATAAAGCGAAACGGACTGACAATCACCTCACTAAAAAAGCTAGACCTTACAAGTCTAACCCTTTTACTTATTATTTTTTTAAAAGTCCTTCCTTGACCAGATAATCACGCGCAACAGCTTCCGCTTTTTTGCCCTCAATGCCAACTTGATAATTCATCTGGCTCATCTGGCTTTCCGTAATTTTACCAGCTAGTTTATTGAGAATCCCTTCCAATTCAGGGTGTTTTTCTAGCAATTTAGCCTTCAGGAGAGGCGCCCCTTGATAAGGAGGGAAAAGATGTTTATCATCTTCTAAAATCTGAAGTTGATAGCGCTCAATTTCAGGGTCAGTTGAATAGACTTCCATAATCTGAATATCACCTGATTTAATCGCATCATAGCGAAGGGCTGGCTCCATGGTTGACACATTGAGGTTCAGTCCATAGACAGACTGGAGTCCCTTGTTTCCATCTTCACGGTCGTTAAACTCTAGGGTAAAGCCTGCCTTGAGCTTGTCTTGAACTGCTTTAAGATCAGAGATGGTTTTAAGATTGTATTTTTTGGCGACACTCTTAGGTACTGCGATGGCATATGTATTTTGATAAGCCATGTGATTGAGCAAGACTAGATTGTCCTGTTTTTTGATTCCATCACGTGCTGCTTCAAAAACTTCTTCAGCATCATTGCTGACCTTTGGAGCAGGCTGCAAGAGAGTTCCAGTAACCGTACCGGTAAACTCAGGATAGACATCAATATCGCCTTTCTTTAATGCTTGATAAAGGAAGTCTGTCTTCCCAAAATTAGGTTTGACTGTCACAGTCATATCCGTATTTTCCTCGATAAGAAGTTTATACATATTCATGAGAATTTCTGGTTCTGGACCTAATTTCCCAGCAATAACCAGATGATCCTTCTCCTGCTTGGGGAGCAGACTCGGTGTATAAGAAGCACCGAGGCCGAGGATTAAGACAGCAAAAGCTGTAAATACAGTCCGAAGCTTTGCCTTTTCCATCCATTTAAGAAGACTGTTGAAAAGAATAGCCAAAACCGCGGATGAAATAGCTCCAATCAAGATCAGACTGGCATTACGACGATCAATTCCTAGAAGGATAAAAGAACCTAGTCCACCAGCTCCTACAAGAGCTGCTAGAGTTGCTGTTCCGATAATCATAACTGTTGCTGTCCGAACTCCTGAAACGATGACGGGCATAGCTAGAGGCAGTTCAAACTTTTTGAGCCGCTCCCACTTGGTCATCCCAAAGGCGATTCCAGCTTCCTCTAAACTAGGATCAATCCCATTCAAGGCTGTGACAGTATTTTCTAAAATCGGGAAAATAGCGTAAATCACCAGAGCAGTCAGTGCCGGCAGTGTACCAATTCCCATGAGGGGGATAAAGAGTCCCAGCAAAGCCATTGAAGGAATGGTTTGAAAGATTCCTGCAATTTGTAGCACCCAATTGGCTGCTTTTTTGTGACTATTGAGATAGATAGCGAGCGGAATAGTCAGGAAGATGGCCACTAGTAAGGTCAGAAGAGAGAGCTGAAGATGTTGCCCTAAGGCTGCCAACCATTCGCCAAAGCGCTCCTGAAAGGTAGAAAACAAATTAGCCATGTTGAACACCTCCAAATAAATCTGCTACGAAGTTGGTTGCAGGTGCAGATAAGATTTCCTCAGGTGTCGCCACTTGACAAATCTCTCCGTCCTGCAGAACAGCAATCCGATTCCCCAACTTTAAAGCTTCATCCGTATCATGGGTGACAAAGATTGTTGTCATCCCAAACTGGTCATGGATACTCTTGGTCAAGCTCTGCAATTGCTTACGCGAGATGGCATCAAGAGCTGAAAAAGGCTCGTCCATCAGCAGGATTTTGGGTTGGGCGATAATGGCACGTACAATGCCCACCCGCTGCTGCTCACCACCAGACAGCTCACTCGGCATACGCTGAGCATAGTCTTCTGCAGGCAAGCCCACTAGCTCCAACAATTCATCAGTCTTCTGCTGAATATCTGCCTTGCTCCATCCTTTCATTTCAGGAATGAGAGAAATATTTTCAGCCACAGTTAGGTTTGGAAAGAGGGCAATCGCTTGTAAGACATAGCCTGTGGAAAGGCGCAGCTCACGCTCATCATAATCCTTAATCCGCTTATCATCCATATAGATATTGCCATCTGTTGGCTCTAAAAGACGGTTGATCATCTTGAGCATGGTTGTCTTACCGGATCCAGAAGGACCTACTAAAACCATGAACTCTCCATCCTCAATCCGTAAGTTGACATCTCTCAAGACATCCTTTTCTGTATAGCGTAGCGCTACATTTTTATATTCAATCATTCTTTGTCCTCATTTAAAATTTACCACGGTTCGTCAAGTCTTCTACCTTAGGCATGACTTCTTTATTGTCCCAATGCTCTACAATCAAGCCATTCTCCAAACGGAAGATGTCATACTGGGCATAAGCCACCCCATCAATCTGAGTCTGTCCATAGCTAACCACGTAGTTACCTTGTCCCAAAAGCTGGAAAACAAAGTCAAATGAAACCCTATGCTCTGCAACATAGTTTTTATAAGCCTGACTTCCTTGGCCAATCTCATGATTATGCTGAATCAAATCGTCTGCCACATAATCACTCCACTGCTCTAGCTCCCCATTTTGGAAAATTTCTGTCAAGAAACGACGAACGTTTTTTTTATTTGCTACGGTCTTATCCAAATCTGTGACTTCAAAATCTCCAAAGATCTGATCTAACTGTCCATTTTCTGGAGCGCGATAGTAGTCAATCACATCCCAATGCTCCACGATGCGTCCATTCTCATCCGCACGGAAAGTATCCGTCGTCACCCATTGAGCTTCCCCGCCATTGAGATATTGGTGAACATGGACGAAGACTAGATTACCATCCTCAACGGTGCGAATAATCTTCATCTCACGCTCGGGATGGCGCTCAAAGAAATTTGCAAAGAAAGCCGCAAACCCTTCTTTCCCATCTGGCACACCTGTCGAATGTTGTATATAAGTATCCCCTACAGACTGAGCTTGAGCCTCAGCAACACGCCCATCTTGAATGGCGTGAATATATAGATTTTGTGCATTTTCAACTTGTTTTGACATGATTTATGCCTCTTTTTCTTTTAAATTTGCTAAGATGCGTTCCTGATAACTTTCAAACTGACGAATTTCTTCCTCTGAGAAGCCTTTATAAAAAATAGCATCCAATTTTTGACTGACACGATGGCCAACCTCTTTCTGGGACAAACCTTGCTCCGTCAATTTGACATATTTTTTTCGCTTGTCTGAGCCACATTGACTAAAGGTCACCAAATCCTGTTCTTCCAACTTTTTCAGCATAGTTGTCAGCGTATTATTGGCAAGTCCTGTCGCTAGTGCAATATCTGTCGCCGTAGCGCACCCTGTCTCACTATTCCATAAAACGGTGAGAATCTTACCCTGTTCACTCCGATAAAGGGCTTCTGGATCTTGGCTCAGTAACTTTTGAAAAATCCTCCCATTCAACAAACGAATATGATAGGCTACTAAATGACTATCTTTCATACTTCCTCCAATTTTTTTCTATATCGAATCGTTTTTGTCAATTGTAACACCAGATATTACATCTGTCAAGAATTTTGTTCTATTTGGAAATAATTTGAAAAATAAGCATAGAAAAAGCAGGTTCACCCTGCTTTAAAATCTAAAATTTATTGTTTCCGATTGATGTATCTGTTGAACAAAATGGTCATAATTTTCAGCTTCTTGAGGGATAAGAATGGACCACTTTTTCAAGAGTGCCCCGTAACCTGCTAATTTACCTATGTCATTATCAACAACCTTCTCCACGCTTGGGAAAATAAGACCGGCTGTTTTAGCTTTTAAAATGTATGCATAGGAAATCAGTTGATATAAATCCTCACGATTGATTCCTTTTTCAGTAAATTCTAGCTTTTTATATTTGGCATCTAGTACGATTTTTAAATCTTTATAATAGAAGTCTGGATAAATTTTTCGACCATGACTCCTAAATACAGAAATGCCATCTCTCTTTTCTTTATTTCGTGGATGGATGAATCCTTTTGGCAACAAGGTGTAAACATACTCTTCCCAAAGCCAGGCAACATCAAAGAGAATGCCATGCACCCTTTGGGTTTGTGGCCCAAGACCATGCTTTTCTCTACTCAGAATCATCAAACAGAGTTCCTGTAATTTTCTATATTCCCGAAAAAAGGCATGACGGATGGGTTTAGCTTGATTCAGTCTGATAATCTTAACACGATCAGCTAGTTTATAAGACGGAGTCACGCGGATAATTTCTGTTACATTTTCACGATTAGCATCAAACGCTCCACTTCCAATTGTTTTCTGATTCTTAATATACTCAATGGTGTGTCGAATCAGCTGCATCAATGGATTATCATAAGCAAACTCTCTAGTAGTGTAGGAAATATTTCCCATAAAAGGAACATTTTTCTTAAGATGATTTCCGACATCAATCGCTCCCTTTACATGGCTATCATTATGGAAAAACCGCTGGTATTCCTTATAAAGCCCTTTTCTCAAAGCCGCTTGCAGATATTTTGGAAAGAGGTAAACCAGTAGTTGATAGAGTTTATCTTCGCTTGATAAACCAACATCCAAGTTAGTGAGATTGATATTGAGGACCTTCTGCAAGAGATAATGTAAAAAATAGTCGCTATTAGCATTTGAAAAACGAGAGGAAATCGTTAATCTTTCCTGACCGTAACCCAGAAAACCAATCACGTTTCCTGTCTTGATTTCCTGATTAAATGTTTCCAAAATCTTTTGATCTTTGTCTAAATCAGGAGAATTCATCAAATCATTTGGGAAAATAAAAATACTGTCCTCTCGAGAAAGGTTATCTAGTGTTCTATCAAGAAGTGCTTGACTTAGTTTGGGATATTCTGTGATAAAGTCTTCTTTAGCAATTTTATGCTGATTATCAGTTATCCGCATCATCATCACCAGTATCTTGCCGATCTGTTTGCTTATTTTTTGTCAAATCAAATGCCTTTTTCAAAGTTTCCAAAGTTTCAACCTCATCATAAGAACCTCGCAAGTAGTCTTCTAGGAGCGGCTTAATATAATCGGACCAGAGCAATTCATAGTCAAAGTCTACTTCCTGCAACTTAAGGAAATAACTTGGTCCAACATGGTAATGACTATTGAGCTCTTCTACTTTTTCTATGGCAGCATTCAAGTTTCTTAGACGCATTTTCGCTTCTTCAGCTCCATATCCAAGAGGTTCATCAAGCATTCCCAACTGACTTTCAGCCGTGATTTCTACAAAACGGAAACGACGGCGCATGGCAAAATCAAAGGTATCTACCGAGCGGTCAATATCATTCATTGTTCCGATGATGTAGACATTTTCAGGAATATAAAACTTCTCATTAGTTTCATGTAAATTAGCATATTGGGTAGAAACCTCTCCATCCTTACCACGATAGCCCGGATCAATGGAGAAAAAAAGTTCACCAAAAATCTTAGAAATCTCACCACGATTAATTTCATCGATGATGAAGACGAATTTCTTGTCTGTGTCAATCTTTGGGGATACATAATCAGATAAGCCATAACTTTCTTTCATGTGATCCAAAACAATTTTTTGATAAGTTTCGTACTTTAACTTAGTCTCCTCACCCTTATATAAAAGATATACTTTTTCTTTGGTGGCAACAGGAGAATCAAACTTCACATTCCCTTGACTGTTTAAACTGGCTGGAACCGAACTACGAGGGAACAAATATTGCCCCTGTTTCTCATTGAGAGCATCGGTTAGCTTAGTCCAAGTCTCTTCAAAATTATCTTGTCCTCCAGTCTTCTGAGCGTCTCTAGCCTTCTGACAAAACTTCTTAAAAATACCATCTTGTAGCTTAAACTCAATAATCCCATCCCCATTTGATACTGGTCTCAGTCCTTCTACAAAATCTGTATAGTCATAAGATGGATGAAACTGTACAAATCCAATTTGGTCTTCATTTCCACCAGTCAACTCATTGGCAATTTGTCTGGCAAGATAGGTTTTTCCTGTACCAGGAGCACCACGGAGGATGAGGTTTTTGGATGAAAGTAAAATATTTTTATATTTGTTAATATTTTCTAACATATTTATATCTTTCTTTTCTAATTCTCTATAAAAACTAGTAAAATAGTTATAAAACTTTTTTAAGGTATCGCTAGGTTTACCAGTTGATTCCAACTCTAAATCTTTAACAAAGTATTTATGACCCAATTCTTCATCTCGATTATCACTATACCATTTTACTATTTTAAATTCTGTAAGTTCAAAACTCTGGAAACCACATCTTATATTTATCCATGAGTTATCAATGTCACTCAGTCGATAACCAAAGTAAGGTAATTTAATATATCCATTACCACTCTTTGGTCCAAAATGACTTTTGTTAAGCATTTCAACTTTGTATGGAATATTATCAATAATAACCGCAGGATAGATACTCTTAGCACCATCAAATTTCTGAGAACGTTTAATCCTAATATCTTTTGAATTATAGAGATTTGCTTGATTAACAAATTTTGATAAAAATTCTCTGAAAGCTGTGTAACACTCTATATCCGTCCCTCCTTTTACAAACTCATACGATTTGTCTATAAAAGGTAAAACCTCATTCAATGAGTCTTCACTATCAATAATATACTCAGCATCAAGCGTCCATCCAAACGAATCTGGTTTCTTATCAAATAAAAAACATCTGATTCTTGGAGACTTTTTGATAAAATAGCAATTTTTATTCTTTTACTCTGAAAACTAACCTCAATGAAGTTTTGTAATTTTCCTTTCTGATTCTCAACCTGAAAAGAAACATAGCTTTTTGTTCTATTTTCAATCGCATCTGGAAACTCTGCTTTTATTCTTTCTAAAAAATCTGCTTTTTTATCATTTAAACTTTATCTCCCTTTCTTCATCTTTATAGTCATATAATCATTCATTTAATCGTGACATATAAATACTTTTTATAAGTTAACCACCCCTTTATATCCTATTAATATATAATCTCATATATTATAACATGATTATAGGAAAAATAAAAGAAATTATAAACTAAAAAACCCAGTGTCTAAGAGGTCTTCTCTCCCACACTGAGCTTATTTTTTATCTGAGTAATATTCACCCTGACGGTAATCCCATGAGTTCAAAGTATCGGACAGGTGCATCATGATTTTGTAAATATCAAAGCCTTTGGGGATGACCTCAGGTGCTGGTGAGATGGAACGTTGCCCACCTTGTTCTAGAATTAATTTCCCATCCTTGTCCACCATGAAGACCATGACACCTTGTTCATAGCGAGTTTCGATTGTCTTATCTGGCTGTATAGAAGCCGCATGATCATCAGCTTCAATGACCAAATCAACAGCATTTTCAATACGATCGCCAATTCCTTTTGCCTTTCCACGTTTTTCTTTACCAAATGGGTTAGCCGAGGAAGCATAAACTATCTTCCTTCTTACCAACGCTTAGTTGCCAGCTGCTCATCTGCTTTTCCATATTTAATAACAAACCACGAACATCAGTCATCAGCTCTTCTTGTTGGTCAAGACTTAGTGGTCCTTTCTTACAGGCTTTTAGGAAAACAAGCCGCATAAAATAGTAACTAATGTAAGAAAAGTTATTCCATTTCTTTTCATCTTTTATCCTCTTCATTCAAAGCTTCATTTTATTAAACCACATACTATGATCTGCCTACTAATAGCCATACCAAATATGCCAGAATGTTTTACTAAATTTTGCTTTGTGATTTACTAATTTTTGATGTATAATAAAAAAATAGTAAAGAAAAAGGATTGAATCGTATGGCTACTATCAAAGATATTGCTCAAGCTGCTGGTGTCTCTTCTGCAACTGTATCTCGGGTTTTAAATCACGACCAGTCTATGTCTGTCAGCGATGAAACACGTAAAAAAATTTTTGCAGTCGCAGAACAACTGCAATATAAAAAATAAAAAACAAAAAACAGATATAAGAACAAAAGGTCGCCTTGCAATTATCGAATGGTATACCGAACAAGAAGAATTAGATGATCTCTATTACTATGCGATTCGCATGGGGACTGAAAAAAAAGCGCAAGAGCTAGGGTATGAAATCGTCAATATCTTTAACAACGACTCTTTCGAGCAACTCAATACAGTCGATGGAATTGTAGCCATTGGTAAATTCAGCACGCGCGATATAAAGGAATTAGAAACGTACGGCAAGAAGCTCGTTTTCGTTGACTGTGATACCCTAAGTTTTGGATATTCTTGTGTTACAACTGATTTTGAAAACTCTGTTATCCAGGTTTTAGATTATTTTATAGACAAGGGTTTAACGAAAATTGGTATGATTGCAGGCGAAGAAACAGCCTCTGATAAAAATACAATCTTATCTGACCCACGCCTCACTACTTTTAAGACCTACCTGAAACAACTGAATCTATTCGATCCCAGATTTGTAAAAATAGGAAGTTTTTCATCAGATACAGGCTATACTTTGATGAAAGAATTGATTAAAGAACTTGGTGATGATTTACCACAAGCCTTCTTTGCTGCAAATGATGCTCTAGCAGCTGGTGCTTTACGTGCTTTACAAGAAGCTAGTATCTCTGTTCCACAACAAGTTAGCTTAATCTCTTTTAACGACACTTCACTTGCCAAGTATATGATCCCTGCACTGAGTACTGTGACTGTTTTTACAGAAGAAATGGGCAAACAAGCGATCCAAATCCTCGAACAAACTTTCCAACAAGAGAAACATTCTATTCCTTATATGGTTAAGCTATCCACTAAGTTAACCATTAGAGAAAGTAGCCTTTAAGCTAGAAAGATCTTACCCATGAAAACCTATGAAAAACTTTTTGACATCCTTAGCCAGGCTGATGACTTTATAAATGGCGAAAAAATAGCCCAAGAATTAGGTATCTCACGTACTTCAGTTTGGAAAGCCATTCAAAAACTAGAGAAAGAAGGCATCCAAATCGAATCAATTAAAAATCGTGGCTATCGATTGATCTCTGGTGATTTGCTGATACCTGCCTGGATTGAGTCACAGTCCCCCCTTAATGAGGTTTCTTTCAATCCCGATTGTCAATCTACTCAGCTAGATGCTAAGACTGGTATAGAGGCTGGGAAACCAGCTAACACTCTCTACCTTGCTACTTCACAATCAGCTGGACGTGGCCGTTTCGGCCGCCAATTCTTTTGTCCCAACCAAGGCGGCTTTTACATGACTCTTCATCTCAAGCCAGATCTCCCCTTTGATCAGCTTCCTTCCTATACACTCTTAACTGCTGGTGCAATCTATAAGGCTGTAAAAAATCTAACTCTTATAGATGTAGACATCAAGTGGGTCAATGATATCTACTTTAGAGGAAAGAAAATTGCAGGAATCCTGACCGAAGCGATAAGCTCTATCGAGACTGGACTCGTTACGGATGTTATCATTGGTCTCGGTTTTAACTTTTTTATCACGGAATTTCCAATAGAACTCCAAGAAAAGGCAGGCTCTCTCTTTGAAGAAAAACCAGCAATCAGCCGAAATGAACTGATTGCAGAGATTTGGAAATGCTTCTATGAAAGTGAACCAGACGAATTGCTCTACCTCTACAAGCAACGTTCTCTTGTGCTAGGACGTCAAGTAACTTTTAGCCAGAAAGGAATTAGCTACAAAGGTGTAGCAAAAGATGTTTCTGATAGTGGACAGCTTTTAGTTAAACTATCAGATGATCAAGAGATTTGGCTCAACAGCGGTGAGATTTCGCTGACCAGTTGGTAAGCTACTAACTCATTCTGTTCTGTAGTAATCGTAAACTTCACTATTATATCCATACTTGCTTCTCACTTTCTAAAAAATCATATTATAAAAGGACTGAGCGTTTGATTCAGTCCTTTTTTATCATTATTTTTGTTTCATCTGCTTATCAATTTCATCTACGATTCGCCCCATAACATAGGAGACTTGTAGATTGCGTAATATTAGAAAAGCCCAGAACAAAGCCATCAAATACTGCTCCAACATGATTGCTTCATTAAATAAATAGGTCTCAATAGCAGTAAAAAGCGCTACTGTTATAAATTGTATTCTATTCATACTTTTATTATAACATGAAAGATTTAAAAAATCCTTTTTTAATCTTCTTGGACGATGATTTTTTCTGCTAAAAAGTCAAATCCCTCTGGTATCAAGCTTTCTTCTTCCTTTTCTTCAACCACGGCCTTATCATGACGATTGCGAGCCGAAAACTCTGCCCGAATCTTGGTCCATTCTTCTAAGGAAATGGCTAAAATTTCTGGCGAAAATCCTGCTGCATTGCTGAGGATATTGCCAAACATGGTATTGAGATTGTCCCGCTTCATGGTCTGTTCTGCATTAAAGTTGGATTCAAAAGCCAAAATAGCATGATTTTCATTAGCTGCTACTGGCTGTGAACCTGCTAACAAAGCCCTATCTGCTCCAGCAAGACTTTCGATAATCTCGCCCCAAGCATTTTGCAATTTGGTTAAATTACTACGTGCTAAACCTGGATTCTCAACGGCCTCTTCTAAAATAGCATTAACTTTATGACGATCAACCCGATAACCTTTTGACTTTTGTGGACGAATATCTGAAGTTTTGACAGCTGCCACTGGTTTCACACTGCCATTGGCCACTTGCTGCTTGAGATTATCAATCTCTTGTCTCAGACCCTTGAGCTCATCGGCTAGATTATCTGGAATGGCTGTCGAAGCTGGAAGGCTCTTAGTCTCTGCCAGTCGGATGGTCATCATTTCAGTATAAATCTTAGGCTGCAGGCTGTTCTTGATGTCAGCCAAACTCTTAGTCGCCATATCAATCATGGCAAAGAGAGTGTCCTGCGGTGTCTTGAGATTTTCCAGAAAGAGCTCGCTAGCATGATGATTCTCCCCGCCAGTTTTGACAATGATTAGATCACGCAGATATTGCAGGAGGTCGGTCACAAAACGGGCCATATTTTTGCCACTGTCAAAAATCAGATTGAGATTGTCTAAGGCTGTGACTGCGTCATGCGCAATCAAGGCTGCTACATAAATATCCAAAGCTCCCAGACTGATAGAGCCTGTGATCTCTTCAGCAATCTCTGTAGTCAGGCGATTTTCTTGGGTCAAGCTAAGAGCCTGATCGAGGATAGACAAGGCATCTCGCATACCGCCCTCAGCTCGACGGGCAATAATCTGCACACCTTCCTGCTCAAAATCAATGCCTTCCTGCTCCAAAATCCACTCAATATGGCCAATAATGTCCTGAGTCTTGATAGATTTAAACTCAAAACGCTGGACGCGGGAAAGAATGGTCGCTGGGATCTTATGCAGCTCTGTCGTTGCTAAGATAAAGACAACATTTTCCGTCGGCTCTTCCAAGGTCTTGAGCAAGGCGTTAAAGGCTCCAGTCGAGAGCATATGCACCTCGTCAATGATATAGACCTTGTGCTTAGCCAGACTAGTAGCATAGGTAGACTTGTCCCGAATATCACGTATCTCATCTACGCCATTATTAGAAGCCGCATCAATTTCGATGACATCTTCAAGACTCCCCTCAGTTATGGCCTGACAGATATAGCAGTCATTGCAGGGCTCGCCGTCCTTTTGATTCGGACAGTTCATAGCCTTGGCAAAAATCTTAGCTACACTGGTTTTTCCTGTTCCACGTGGGCCAGAAAAGAGATAGGCATGGCTAATTTTCCCTTGCTCCACAGCCTGTCGCAGAGTGGTTGCCACTACCTGCTGACCCACCAGCTGACCAAAGGTCTGGCTACGGTACTTTCGATATAAAGCTTGATACATTAGGCTTTTTCTCCAAACATTTCAAAATTCCAAGTCGTTTTTTCAAGCAAAATCTGGACGAACCTTTCCAGATATTCCTGATCCACATGATCATAATCACCCGTCAAGACTGAGTCCAAATCCAGCACTCCAAGCAGTCGACCGTCCTTTACCATGGGCACCACAATCTCGCTTTTCGCTCTACTATCACAAGAGATATAGTTGGCATGCTGGGTCACATCATCCACGATAATCGTCTGCTCTTTCTCAGCAGACTCCCCACAGACACCCTTGCCTAGCGCAATATGTACACAGGAAACACCACCCTGAAAAGGCCCCAAAATTAGTTCATTCCCATCAAAAAGATAGAAACCAGTAAAAATCGAATGAGGCAGGGCTTGATTAAGAAGAGCGCTAGCATTCGACAGATTGGCCAAAGCATTGGTCTCACCTTCTAGCAAGGATTCCAGCTGTGCTAATAAAAGTTGATAATTTGAATTTTTATCTTTTGTGTTCATAGAGTCTATTATATCAAAAAAACAGCCTGATGGCTGTTTTTGAAATAAAAATAAGAAGCACAACTAAAATAGACTTTAAACTTTTCGTCAAGTGAAAATCCCAATAGATCAAGTAAAAACATCTCTCACCTTTAAGATTCTATTTACACCTTTTTTGTAAATCATCAATCGCCCGAATAAAAATCTCAGGTTTTTCAGCATGAATATCATGCCCACTCTTGATATTATCTATTAGATGATTGTTCAACAAAAGTTTGTCTACTCGCTTAGCATCTTTGTCATCCATAGCACTCAAGAGAATCCCATTTTTATCATAGTAATTTTTCTGATTCAAAGGCCGAGCCACATGAAGCAATATAGATGGACATTGAACTTTTTTCAAGATTTCTTCCTGTTCAAATCCCTTGAACCAAGAAAAATCATAAAATGTTGAGCCAAAACGAAGATCGTAATCTCCTGTTCCATCCTGTAAATTAGCTGTTAAGTCATAGATGAGATTCACTTGTAATTCTGGCGGATAGTACCAAATTCTAGGAATCTTTCCTGGATGATTTTTCATATAGTTCAGAGCTGGTTTTTTGACAATTTTATTAAAATTTTGCTCACCAAAAAGTTTTTTTAAATAAGTATGTTCTAAAAAATAGGCAGTATAATTTTTTTACCGCTTTTTAAGAAATCATACATATCTTTAAATCCTAACCAAGAAAAAGTAGAAAGTGCTCGACTAGGCTCTGTTGAAAAGAACGGTGCATCTTCTATCAATAGTCCTCTAACAGTATCAGGAGCTAGTGCAGCTACCATTGTTGCCAGAAGCCCACCTGATGAATGTCCTGAAATGAACACAGGAGCTTTTATAATATTATGAATAAACCAAATGAAATCCTGACTATTTTCTAGTGCTGAATATTTAGCAGGATTTTTACTAGACCCACCATGTCCATAACAATCTACTGCATATACATGATATCGCTTAGACAATTCTCCAAAAACCTTGGCGTAGTCCTCCCAAGATACTTGCTGGCCATGGATCAGGAGTAAAGGAGGACCATTTTTTGGACCTTCACCATAATTTATAAGAGATCCATCTGGTAAAGTCACTTGCTTTTCTATCATCCCAGCTTGTCGGATATATTCAAGATTAGCCTTATCATAGTGAAGATTACGATAAGCAAACCACCCTGCACTTACCAATATAACAGCTATCAATATCAAAATAACTAACATCATTTTCCTTTTCATTCATTACCTCCTACTTTTCTGAAAAATACTTAGGAGCTTCTAGAAAAAAATTCGGATCTAATAACGCCAATCCTTGATTTTCATCTCCTAGCAAAAGAAGCTGATCTCCCGCTTTTATTTGAAAAATATTTCGTGCCTGGGGGGGTAAGTGGATTTCACCACGCTCACCCACCGTTACTGTTCCAAAAATATATTTCCCTTTGATACTAGGAGTTGTCAATAAATTGCTTTCTAAATGTACTAATTCATCCAAACTCACATCAAAAAAATCAGCTAATTGAGAGGAATAAATCACATCTGGAACGCTTTCTCCTGCTTCCCATTTTGCTATAGTCTGTCTTGATACACCTATTTCCTCGGCCAGTTTTTCCTGAGAAATATTCTCTCTTTTTCTTAAAATAGCAATATTTTTAGAAATCATTTTTTAATCTCCTTTTTATGATTACACTGTTAGTATAGCAAAAAAGCTGGTTGCTTCAACCAAGCTTTTCTTACTTTTTATAGATCTTTTGTTAAAATTCGTGGCAAAAATATTTTATTACTCCTCCAAAACCTTCACTTCTTCACCCTCCACAAGCATAGCTTGACGATTATTGAGGGGAAGCAGATTCAGCTGGTCGCTAGCGTTGGAAAGATTAGCTAAAGCGCTAGTCTCACCCCACAACAAAGTTTCCAGCTGTGCTAATAAAAGTTGATAATTTGAAATTTTTTCTTTTGTGTTCATAGAGTCTATTATATCAAAAAGCCGGTCTTTCAACCAAGCTTTTCTTTAATTTTGTTATTCAAAAATTCATTAATCAGTCTATTTACAATATCGGGTTGGTCGGTATTAGAATTGTGCCCCGCTTTATCAATCCATTGAACAGACTTCCCAGTATTTCTTTCATAGGCCTTCAAATATCGTATACAAGATCCTGCACGATCTTCTTTTCCACATATAACCAATTGTGGACATTTTACTTCATAGGAAAGTTTCTTCTCCACTGCTTCTGAAAATATCTTATATCCGTATCCCGCAAGACGAGCATACCTTTCTTGATCGCCATCATAAATCATCATCATATCATACATCAGTTTTCTTCCATAGTCTGTTGTTGATACGCTTTTAGGGCCTGATTTCAAAAGAAATTTCCATGGATAGATTCTATAAATTGCCTCCATATTTTTTAAGAGCCACAATTCCATAGCTGTATAATACTTCCTTTGAAGGGATGGTGAATCAATCGTAACAAGACCTTTTAATTTCTCAGGAAAAAGTTGAGCATAAACCTGTCCTACATATCCTCCCATTGACTGACCAATTACTATTGGATCTTCTATTCTCTCTTCGATAAATATTTCATCCAGCCAAGTTGCTAAATCAAATAAAGTAAAATCGAGACGAAATGGATAAGATGAAGCGTGTCCAGGTGCGTCCCAAACCAAGACTCTATATGTATCTTTAAAATATTCTATTTGTTTGTCAAATAATCTATGGTCAGCTGTAAGTCCAGGTAAAAAGATAAGAGCACTTTTCGCTGATGCATACATATCATTTGTCCAATAGTGAATGACTCCACTTGATGTTTCGTATGTCTTTTCAATCAAAATACTACACCCGCATTCTTATTTATTTTCCACCAAAACCTTCACTTCTTCACCCTCCACAAGCATAGCTTGACGATTATTGAGGGGAAGTAGATTTAGCTGGTCGCTGTATGTATCCAGAGTGGCCTGAGCGCTTGCGACAAAGGGTTCTTCGCCTAGATGAGGAATAACATAAAAATCAACCTCGTTTAGTGCCTCTGTATCATTCAGTTCCTTAGCAACCGCCTTATCGTCCATAATCTTGTTATAGTCAATGTCTTTGGCTGTGATGATAGCACCAGCGGATTCGCCCACATAAATCATACCGTCTGCAATCTGCTCTTTTATCAAAGACAAAAGTTGCTTTTTCTTTAGTTCTTGCAGAAGGTAAAAGGTATTACCGCCAGAAATATAGAGGAGCTTGCTTTGGAAAATTTTGGCTTGAGCTGTTTCTCTATCACAAGCTGAAATATCCAAGATCTCTACTTGAAATCCCAAGTCTTCAAAGGCTAGCAGTGCTTCGTCGATATAACCCCTGTACTCTTCTATATTTCCAGCCGTCGGGATAAACAATACTTGTTTGCCCAATTGTTTTTCAGACGCATATTGTCTGAACAAGTCCTTGACTCCCGCAAAATAAGAGCATAGAAATAATTGTTTCATAGGATACCTCCCTTAGTTTTTCCCTATTTTATAAAGAATCCATTGACCATTTCTTTGGCTATCGATGAGATGCAAGTTCAAGTTAGACAAATACTGTTCCAGATTTTCTTGCTTTCTAAAGTCTGGTAGGTAGTAAGTTAATTTGCTCCATTCACATGCCAGTAAGATGATTCCATCAGACTTAAGAATCCGCTTAAGTTCTAGAAACGCTTGAGTCAAATCTGACCAATGAAAATGAGTCTGAAAGGCTGTAATCAAATCAAATTCGCCAACAGGGAGATCCGTATTCTCAACATTCTTCACCTCAAAAGATAGGCCAGACTCAGCCAATTGTGCAGCTGCTCTGATGGCTGTAGTGGAAATATCAATCCCCAACACTTGGCTATTAGGAAAGTGCTTTTTCAAATATTTTGAGGATGCTCCATTTCCAACTCCAACATCCAAAATAGCTTTAAATCGCTTCTTATGATCCAACTGACTGACCGACCAGACAACCATAGGTAAATAAGCACGATTCCAAATTTTCATCATCCATAGTCCAATAAAGCCCGATGGTTTCTTTGACTGGTACATTAAGTATGGAAAAATTAGAATAATCAGAAGGGCTATTATCACAAGATAAATCATAGGACTTCCCTCTTATACCTTCTGCCATAAAGCTTTTTAGCTTCCTTGGTATATTTCTTGATAAACTCCGTCTTGGAGTTTGTATAGGCATCACGATTGTGTTCGTACTGTTTCCACAAGGACAACTTGAGCTCCTCATATTCTTTGGCTACAGCAGAGTGCTCCTGTAAATAGTCTCTAAAGTAAAGCTCATCATGATCGCCTTCATAGCGCAGATGCAGATGGAAAACACGCTCTGCAAAACCACTCGATGTATAGCCTTTATTAAATGACATTCGCCCTTGACTTTCTGACATGAGGAGATAGCCATTCTGTAGCAATAAGTCCCGTATAATAGCCATATCTGTTTCTATTGGAATTTCCAGCATGATGTCCACTATAGGCTTGGCCCAGATGGTCTCTACTGATGTTGAGCCAATGTGACTAAGACGGACGATCTGATGTTCTGGTAGAAAACTCAAGAGACACAGTCGCTCCTCCTCATACCAGTCTTTCCACTCAACCTGATGTTCTCTCAGAAAAATTGGAAAAAGCTGCCACAACTCTTCCAAAGACATATCCTCTAATTCTTTAGTCATTATCCACTCTCCTTTAGAATCAAATGTTCCTTAAGCATATTATATCATTATCGGAAACAAAAGAAGCACACTAACAGTTGACTATAAATAAAAACGAGGCTGGGACAAAAGTCCTAACCTCTCAATTGTCTTTGGATTATCGAGCAAGACGCAGTGGTTGAGTGGGCTCTACTACGCTGATTCCATCAGCTTTTACAACCCTACTCAACTGTGCGGAGGTGGGACGACGAAATCGAATTCTAACGAATTACCGATTTCTGTCCCACTCTCGCTTATTTTAGTCTTCTTTTTTAGCCTTTTCTCTTTCCAATCGTAATTTACGATTTGGATTAAGGCGAGTGAAGAGCTCTTCTAGCTTTTCTGCATTCCAGACGTCAGCTGCAGAGACAAAGTTTCCATTTTCATCACGGAAGGATATTGGTTTATCACCCATTGCAGGCCTCCTTAGTCAACAAATTCAAACTCAAACTTGCCGATGCGAACCAGGTCACCATCCTTGGCTCCGCGAGCACGAAGGGATTCATCAACGCCCATCCCTCGAAGCTGACGGGCAAATTTCATGACTGCCTCATCACGGTCAAAGTTGGTCATATTAAAGAGTTTCTCAAGCTTGTCACCTGACAGCACCCAAGTCGCATCATCATCACGAGAGATTTCAAAGGCTGGCGCTTCCTCGTCAAAGCCATAGTAAGCTTCCTCTTCCATTTCAGACTCATCATAGAGAAGAAATTCAGGTGTCTTATCCAGTAATGCTGCGGTCGCATCTAAGAGTGTACCAAGTCCCTGCTTGGTCAGGCTAGAAATTGGGAAGATTTGCGGTAAATCTGCAAATTCGTCATAATTGGCTGCTAATTTCTCTTTAAATACCTTAAGATTTTCAGTACTATCAGGCATATCCATCTTGTTGGCAACAATAATCTGAGGGCGCTCCATAAGTCGAAGGTTGTAGGATTCCAACTCTTTATTGATAGCTAGATAGTCCTCATAAGGATCACGCCCTTCACTAGCTGACATATCAATGACATGCAGGATAACCCGTGTCCGCTCTATATGACGGAGAAACTGAGTGCCCAGTCCGACCCCTTGACTAGCCCCCTCAATCAGCCCCGGTAGATCTGCTACTGCAAATGACTCGCCAGACTGGGTGCGAACCATGCCAAGATTAGGCACGATAGTCGTGAAATGATAGGCACCAATCTTAGGCTTAGCCGCTGTAATCACGCTAAGTAGAGTGGATTTTCCGACAGATGGAAAACCAACTAATCCAACGTCTGCTAGGACCTTGAGCTCAAGCAAAAGCTCCCGTTCTTGTCCTGGTTCTCCATTTTCAGAAATCTCAGGTGCAGGATTTTTAGGCGTTGCGAAACGGATATTTCCACGACCACCTCGACCACCATGGGCTACGATAAATTCTTGGCCATTTTCTACCAAGTCCGTCAACACCTTGCCAGTCTCAGCATCTCGCACTGTCGTCCCCTGAGGTACACGAACGACCAAATCTTCAGCACCTCGACCATGCATGCCCTTAGTCATGCCCTTTTCACCAGACTGGGCCTTAAAATGGCGATTATAGCGAAAATCCATCAGGGTACGCAGGCCCTCGTCTACAACAAAAACCACATTGCCTCCACGGCCGCCATCGCCACCCCAAGGACCGCCATTGGGAACGTATTTCTCACGGCGAAAGGCAACCATACCATCACCACCATTACCAGCCTTAACCTGAATCTTGGCTGTATCTAAAAACATACTCATTCTTTCTCTACCTTCTCTTAACTTTTACTTTCATATTCCTAAAAAAAACGCTGAAAGAGCGTTTTGGATTTAAAATTATCTCATTAGAGCACTAATAGCAGTAGCAAAGATAGCGCCAACAGTTACCAGTAGCATGATTACGATAATAACCATTGTTAATTTTTCAAATCCAGTTTTTTTACGTTTTCCTTCATCTCCAAAAGCCAAAATTCTTACCTCTTTTACAAAATTATTATGATTTATTCTATCAAAAAATTCTTAAAATTTCAATTATCGGGATGATTTTATCGTACACAAGTCCGAATAAAAAAAGATTGAAAAAATTTCAATCTTTCTTTCCTTTTTTATTCAATCCCAATTTCAGATCGTACTACATCCGCAATCGTATCAACATAGTAATCAACCTCTTCGTCAGTCGGAGCCTCAGCCATGACACGTAAGAGAGGCTCTGTTCCACTCGGACGCACTAAAATCCGGCCATTACCAGCCATTTCGGCTTCCATTTTCTCAATCACTGTCTTGATAGCGGGAACTTCCATCGCCTTATCCTTCATGCTGTTTTCCACACGAATATTGACCAATTTCTGAGGATAAATAGTCACTTCAGCAGCTAATTCAGATAGTTTCTTACCTGTTTCCTGCATGACCTTGGTTAATTGTACAGCTGAAAGCTGACCGTCACCTGTCGTATTGTAATCCATGATAATGACATGACCAGACTGCTCACCGCCTAGATTATAGCCATTTTTACGCATTTCCTCTACTACATAGCGGTCACCAACTGCTGTCACTGCCTTATCGATGCCTGCTTGCTCCAAAGCCTTATGAAAACCGAGATTAGACATGACAGTAGTCACGATGGTATTTTGAGCAAGTTCACCTTTCTCGGATAGGTATTTCCCGATGATATACATGATCTTATCACCATCTACTAGATCGCCATTTTCATCCACAGCAATCAAGCGATCACTATCTCCATCAAAGGCTAGACCAATATCGGCACCAGATTCACGCACGACTTCTTGTAGGGCTTCTGGATGGGTAGAACCGACATTGAGATTAATATTGAGACCATCAGGATTTTCTCCGATAACGGTCAACTGAGCACCTAGATCTGCAAAAATATGACGTGCACTTGTCGAAGCCGCACCGTTTGCAGTATCTAAGGCCACATGCATTCCTTCTAGTTCCAAACCAGTTGAAACCAAGTATTGTTGGTACTTACGCAATCCTTCTGGATAATCCACCAAATCACCCAATCCTTCTGCGCTTGGACGTGGCAGAGTATCTTCTGCTGCGTCCAGTAAAGCTTCGATTTCTAGCTCACGATTGTCATCCAGCTTATAACCATCACTACCAAAGAATTTGATGCCGTTATCCTGAGCTGGATTGTGGCTGGCAGAAATCATGACTCCGGCGCTCGCTTTTTCAGACTTGACCAAATAAGCCACACCTGGAGTTGCAATCACACCTAATCTATAGACATGAATCCCAACAGACAAAAGTCCTGCAACCAAAGCACTTTCTAGCATTTCACCTGAAATCCGTGTGTCTCGACCAACAAAGACCCGAGGTACGTCACTTTCATGCTGACTTAGAACATAACCACCAAAGCGTCCTAATTTAAAAGCCAATTCTGGAGTTAATTCTTTATTTGCTTCTCCGCGAACACCATCGGTTCCAAAATATTTTCCCATTGTTATAAAATTCCTTTCAGGTATAAACTATCTATACTAATGACTTGATGAATAGTTCGTTGAAGAAGAGCTTGTACTGCTTGATGACGAACTAGCTGTTTTTGTTGTTATTTTAACGGTTGTTTCATAGGGGCTAATGACACTTGGTATCACTGTCCCATTACTATCGACTGCTTTCAGCGTTGCTACAGCAGTATAGTGTCCACTGATCACGTCGCTTTCTGGCAACACAGCTTCGACATGATCAATCCTTTCCATATAGTCTTCATCACTAAAAACGGTCACCTTTGAATCACCAAAACTAATATTTGAAATTTGAATTCCTTGAGCTACTTGACTTTCTGTAATGGTTGTTTGAACGGAAACAGACTTGCTCACTCGTTTTCCAACTTTCACTGTAATTTTATCTGGATTAACAGTCGCTGTCAGACCACTCGGAAGATTGTTAATACTGAGTTTGACCTCGGATATACCGATTTTGACATTTGTCAGATCAGCCACTATCTTAAATTTACGGGTGCTTTCTTGCATCTCGCTAGCAAGAGTTACCCGATTTGATCCAGTAAGGCTGACAGAAACCTCTGATGAAAAACCACTAATAAAATACTCATCGCTATCATATTTGACATCAATCGGAACATTCGTAATTGTGTTTGTATACGTTTCTGATCTATTTTGGCGAACATTACTATTATTTTGATAATTTGTTGATGTCGCATAGACAAACAAAATCAAAGCAAAAAAGATAGAGGAGAGGATGTACCAAATCCGTTTATAATTTTTCATCTTTACGTCCTCCTAATATCCGCTGTTTCCATCCTTTTTTAGAAATCGTTTCAGGAGCTAGTACCTTGTAAAGCTCAGCTTCAAACTCTTTTAAAGATAAATCATGCTTAAAGACACCATTGTGAGTGATGGAAATACCGCCCGTTTCTTCTGATACAATGAAAGTTAAAGCATCTGACACTTCTGATAACCCAATCGCTGCCCGGTGCCGTGTCCCAAACTCTTTTGAAATACCTGCTTTTTCAGTAAGAGGCAGATAAGCACAAGAAACGGCAATCTTATTGTCTCGGACAATCACAGCTCCGTCATGCAAAGGTGTATTGGGAATAAAAATATTAATCAGCAATTCACCGGATACATCCGCATCTAGAGGAATACCAGTTGCAATGTATTCCTGCAGAGTTCTGCTACCTTGAATAGCAACCAAAGCTCCGATTTTCCGAGGGCTCATATATTCTACAGCTTTGACAAAGGCTTGAATAAGCTTTTCTTCCGAGCTCACCGGAGTTGCAGCGAATAAATCTGTCGCTCTTCCTAATCGCTCTAAACCCGTACGAATTTCTGGAGAAAAAATGACTACAGCTGCGATGAC
The DNA here is from genome assembly GCF_000220065.1 of Streptococcus sp. oral taxon 056 str. F0418. Taxonomy (GTDB): domain Bacteria; phylum Bacillota; class Bacilli; order Lactobacillales; family Streptococcaceae; genus Streptococcus. The sequence goes on from NZ_AFQU01000001.1 coordinate 297,988, forward strand.
CCCATAGGTAATCACCTGGTTGATCAACCAAGAAATGGTCGTCAGACCTAGTGCATTCGCAATAATTTGTCCCAAAACAAAGAGTAAAACTCCACGTAGGAGAATCATAATCTTTGTCCCGGCAACAGCCTTAGTAAAAAAATACAAAATCCAAGCTACTAAAGCTATATCAATAAGATTAATCACAATACTCCATGGGCTACCAAATAAGCTGGACCAGTATTGGAGATTGGATAGTTGCTGAAAATTCATAATCTGTCCACCCTCTCAAAGAAACGTTCTTTTCTATTATATCACTTTTAGTAGTTTTTTTCTGTAACCTTCTTTACTTTTTTATGATAAAATATGACTTATGAAGATAAATACAGCATTGGGCCTCTTAGCAGGTAAGTCCTCCCACTTTCTTCTTAGCAAGATGGGACGTGGCTCTACTTTGCCAGGAAAACTAGCCCTGACATTTGATAAAAATATTTTACAAAATTTAGCCAAAAACTATGAAGTGGTGGTCATCACTGGAACCAATGGTAAAACCCTAACGACTGCTCTGACAGTGGGTATTCTCAAGGAAGCTTTTGGAGAAGTGGTGACCAATCCTAGTGGCGCCAATATGATTACAGGAATCACCACAACCTTCCTAACCGCTAAGAAAGGCAAATCTGGCAAGAATATCGCTGTCCTAGAAATAGATGAAGCCAGCCTATCTCGGATTTGTGATTATATCAAACCTAGCCTTTTCGTCTTTACCAATATTTTCCGTGACCAAATGGACCGCTATGGTGAGATCTACACGACCTACCAGATGATTTTGGATGCTGCTGCAAAAGTGCCTGAAGCGACTGTACTCATGAATGGCGACAGCCCACTTTTTAATTCGGTTAATTTGAAAAATCCTGTTCGCTACTATGGATTTGATACTGAAAAAAGCCAGGCTCAGCTAGCTCACTATAATACCGAGGGCATCCTCTGTCCCAAGTGCGAGCATATCCTCAAGTATGAGCTCAACACCTATGCCAATCTTGGTGCATATATCTGTGAAGACTGTGGCTTCAAGCGTCCTAAACTAGACTACAGCTTGACTGCTCTCAATGCTCTTGAGCATAACCGCTCTGCCTTTACTATTGATGGTCAAGATTATCAGATCAATATCGGTGGGCTCTACAATATCTACAATGCCTTGGCTGCAGTGTCAGTGGCTCAGTTCTTTGAAGTAGATCCAATTACCATCAAGGCTGGTTTTGATAAGAGCAGAGCTGTATTTGGACGTCAAGAAACTTTCTCAATCGGCGATAAGGAATGTACCTTAGTTTTAATTAAAAATCCAGTTGGTGCGACCCAGGCTCTGGATATGATTGGACTTGCTCCTTTTGAATTTAGCTTGTCCGTTCTACTGAACGCCAACTATGCTGATGGTATTGACACTAGCTGGATTTGGGATGCTGACTTTGAAAAGATTTTAGAAATGGATATTCCTCATATAACTGCTGGTGGTGTCCGCCACTCTGAAATTGCTCGACGACTAAGAGTAACCGGTTATCCTGCTGATCAGATTAGCGAAGTCAAAGATTTGGAAGAAGTCTTTAAGACCATTGAACAGCAGAAAACCAAGCATGCCTATATCTTAGCGACTTATACTGCCATGCTAGAATTCCGTGAATTGCTGGCAGATCGACAAGTGATCAGAAAGGAGATGAACTAATGGTATATACATCCCTCACCTCCCCTAATAATCAGGATTACCGTTACGATATTAAAATCGCTCACCTCTATGGGGATCTCATGAATACTTATGGAGATAACGGCAATGTGCTCATGCTCAAGTATGTAGCAGAAAAACTTGGTGCTAAAGTTCACGTCGATATTGTCTCTCTAGAAGATGACTTTGACAAGAATAGCTACGACATCGTCTTCTTTGGCGGTGGGCAAGACTATGAACAAACCATCGTTGCTCGTGACTTACCAGCTAAAAAAGATGCCTTAGAAGAATTTATCAATGCAGACGGTGTCGTTCTTGCCATTTGTGGCGGATTTCAACTCTTGGGTCAATACTATATCGAAGCATCTGGCCGACGCATTGAAGGTTTGGGTATCATGGGCCACTATACTCTTAATCAGCATCATAATCGCTATATCGGAGACGTCAAAATCTATAACGAAGAATTTGATGAGACTTATTACGGTTTTGAAAATCATCAAGGACGCACCTTCCTCTCTGATGATGAAAAGCCATTAGGCCAGATTCTCTATGGAAATGGTAATAATAACGAGGATGGCTATGAAGGAGTACACTATAAGAATGCCTTTGGCTCCTATTTCCATGGGCCAATCCTGTCTCGTAATGTAAACTTAGCCTACCGCTTGGTAACCATTGCTCTGAAAAACAAATATGGCTCTGATATCAACCTAGCTAGTTATGAAGATATTCTAGCTCAAGAAGTCCCTGAAGAATACGTTGATATCAAAAGTAGAGCAGAGTTTGAATAAAAAATAAAGTTAATATACAAGAGAATCATTATGAAAATAAAACTACACTACATTCTACTTTTAATTGCCATTCTATTAGTGGCTGGTATTTCCTTGGCCAATATGCAGAGCGTCAATGTCAGCTTCATCTTATTTAGCTTCAAACTTCCCTTAATCATAGTGATTTTGGGCTCAGTGCTCCTTGGCTCTATCACGACCTTTCTCGTCAGCATGGTGAAAAATTTCTCACTGAAAAAAGAGCTTAAGAAAACAAAAAAAGTACTTGAAAACTCACATACAAAAAACTAGGTTGGAAATCCAATCTAGTTTTTTTGTATTCTTTTTTGATAGATATAGGACAGAAAAGCTAGTCCTATCACCCCTAGGCCAATCAGAAGAAAGGAAAGGGTGTGGACACTTGGTAGCATCGTCATCAGAAAAGTCGCAGGAGGCATGAAAAGAATTGCCAGCGTGTAGATCGTTGAGAAAACGCGACCTAGATACTGCTTGTCCACCTTGGTCTGAACCTGGCTGAAGAAATGAATGTTGAACACAGTCATAAAGAGCTCACAGATAAGATTACCAGAATAAGAAAAATATGGATGAACCGGTAGCAAGGCAGAGACGCCCATGACTGCGACTCCAACACCTGTCAATAACAGGGCTACAAGAAGATTTCCCATACTGGCCTTAACCTTGCTGGCTAGAACAGCTCCAACGATTGAGCCTACAGCTCCCAAACTCAGAATGCTTGCATAAGAGCCTGTCTTACCGTAGAGCTGATTGGTAAAAGGCAATAGATAATTAAAAGCCGCAAAGAAAAAATTGACTGCAGAAGCTACTAAAAGCAGAAAGAAAATCTCTTTTTGCTGACGGATATAAACTAAACCTTCCTTGATATCTCCCAGGATATTTCCAAGATTAATGGGAGACTTCTGCTTGCTTGGCTCATGATTAGGCAGAAAGTAAACCAAGGCAAAAGCCAGAAAGAAGCTAATAGTATCCAGCTGAAGGGTCACGCGCAAATTTGCATACTGCATCACAATAAAAGATAAAACTGGAGCTGAGACACTGATAACCTGCAAGGCCAATTCCAGATGAGAATTGTAGGTTACAATGTCTTCCTTGTCCACAATTTCGGTAATATAAGACTTATTAGCTGGCCGAGAAAAAGCAAAGGCTATAGCCTGAACCACATTAGCAAAAATCAGCGCTCCAATCATGAGCTGGTCATTTGAAATAAAAGAAATCAGCAGACAAAGAGCGGCACAAATCAAATCTGTTACCATCAGCACCTTACGTCTGGAAAAGCGGTCCGTAATAGCTCCCCCAAAAGGATTGAATAAGATGGAAGTAACTAGCTCTGATATCTGATAAATGCCCAAGACCGTCTGTCCCAGAGCTCCCAAAGAAGCAAGCCAGATGCTATTTCCATAGTCATAAAGCATATTCCCAATTTTATTAATAGCAGCCCGTGTAATCAGCTGTGCTGCCTGTCGATTCATAAAAATACCTCCTTTCATTTCTGAAACTATTGTATCAGGAATGGAGGGAGGTTCTTTATTTTTCCCATATTTGGGAAATTATGCTTTTACAAACTTATCGAAATGCTCTTGATAATAGGCGACTTGCTCAGGTAAATTCAGCACTTCAAAGATGTGCATGGCTTCCTGCATTTGCGTGATTCCCTGCTTCTTTTGTCCCTTCTGATAATCTGCAAAACCCTTGAGATAGAGGAATACATTGCGTTCATAGAGTTTGATGCCCTTGCCAATGATTTTCTCTACGTAAGCCTCAAAATAACTAGCCTTATCAAAAAAACGACTTTCCAAACAATGCTGGTAGCAATTGAGCGCTAAAATCAAGACTAGTCTCTTATGGCGACCGATTTCTTTATAGTAGTCCTCTCGCTCCATGACTTCCCTTCCCAGACGGTAGACGTAGTCCACATCATAGAAGCTATAGAGATTGCCAAAGAGGATCAGCTCGTACATGGTCCAGTCTTCCACTTGGAAGAGATAATCGGCCACCTTATCTAAATCTTCTTGCCTCATGTGAAATTGACTGTCTCGCTGACAAATCAAGCCCTGCATCAAAATCCAATTCAGTTCATAGTAAAGAGGCGCGCTACTAGCTTTAGCTTTTTCCAACTGCTCCGCTTGCAAGTCTTGAAATCCCTTGATGTCATTTGAGTAGTAAAGAGGGATAATCTTACCCATCATGGCCACGTGTTCATGCTGCTGAAAATTCCGAGCTTTGTCCATAAAATTTTCAAGGGTCACATGAATATTATCCAAGAGATCTAAAAATTTCGAGAGAGTCATATCCGACTCACCCAGCTCAAAACGAGACAGTTGAGAGGTCGAGCAAACCTGACCAGCCGCTTCCTTCAAAGAATAATGCCCATTTAAACGAAAATCACGAAAAACTTTGCCTAAATCTTCCATTTGACTACACCTTCTCCGCTAGCTCTTCCCATTCTAGCATGGCTTCTTCTTGGGTGGCGGTCAGCTGTTCGATTTGTTGCTGGCTCTCCATGAGTTCGGCGGCGTCATTAGTGGCCTCCATAGCTTCCTGAATCTGACTGATCTGGCTGTCCAAGTCCTCGATTTGCGCTTCCAGTTGTTCTAGGCGACGGGCCAGACGGCGCTGTTCTTTCTGGTTTTCCTTTTGAAGCTGATAGTCATTGGCAGGGGCAGGCTTATCGGAATCAACCTGCTCTATCTCCTCATGCAAGGCTTCCTGCTCTGCCTTTTTCTCCAGATAATAGTCGTAATCCCCCAGATAGAGGGTGGAGCCTGTCTCAGAGAGCTCAATAATCTGTGTGGCTACACGATTGATAAAGTAACGGTCATGGCTGACAAAGAGCAGGGTGCCGTCAAAGTCAATCAGCGCATTTTCCAGCACTTCCTTGCTGTCAATGTCCAGGTGGTTGGTCGGCTCGTCTAGGATGAGGAAGTTGTTGTTTTCCATTGACAGCTTGGCTAGAAGCAGGCGCGCCCGCTCTCCACCTGATAGCATGCTGACAGACTTCTTGACATCATCTCCCGAGAAGAAGAAAGCGCCTAAGCGATTGCGAATCTCGACCTCTGGCGTCAGCTTGAAGTCATTCCATAGCTCATCGAGAACTGTATTGCCGGGAGTCAGTTTGCTCTGGGTTTGGTCATAGTAGCCCACTTCCACATTAGCTCCCAGCTGCTCCTTGCCTCTGATGAAGGGCACTTGACCGATTAGTGATTTAATCAAGGTCGTCTTTCCAATCCCATTTGGCCCTACAATAGCTACCGCATTAAACTTGTGAATGTCAAGGTTAATCGGCTCCGACAGAACTTCCTTGCCATAGCCAATAGCTGCATCTTCCAAGGTCAGAACAACATTGCCTGAAACCTTATCGGATTTGAAGGTCATATTAGCCGAGCGGCTGTCGGTCTCAGGTCTATCCAAACGTTCCATCTTCTCCAGCTGCTTGCGACGGGACTGAGCCCGCTTAGTTGTAGATGCTCTAACTAGATTGCGATTGACAAAGTCCTCCAGCGCAGCGATTTCTTTCTGCTGCTTTTCATAGTTCTTGGCTTCAGTGGCCAGCTTCTGCTCCTTTTGGACCACAAAGCTAGAGTAATTACCCACATATCGATCCAAGGAATGCTTAGTCAAGTCCAGCGTGATGGTCGCAACCTTGTCTAGAAAATAGCGGTCGTGGCTGACGATGATCAGGGCACCGCTGTAGTTGATCAAGTAATTCTCCAGCCAGGCAATGGTCTCGATATCCAAGTGGTTGGTCGGCTCGTCCAGTACCAGCAGTTCTGGTTTTTCCAACAGCATCTTAGCCAGAGCCAGACGGGTATTCTGCCCGCCTGAAAGCTCAGAAATCTTCATCTGCCACATGGACTGGTCAAACTTAAAACCATTCAGAATCGCTCGAATATCGGCCTCGTAGGTAAAACCACCTTTCTGACGAAAGTCCTCTGACAGCTGATCATACTGGCGCATGAGAGCAGTCAGGTCTTCCCCTGACAATTCTCCCATTTGTAGCTCCATCTGACGCAAGCGTTTTTCTTGCTGACACAGACTATCAAAGACCAGCAGCATCTCATCGTAGATGGTATTCTCCGACTCAAAGCGGCTATCCTGAGCCAGATAAGACAGGGACAAGTCTCGTTTTTTATTGATCTGACCAGAAGTAGGCTCTTCCTCGCCCACCAAAATCTTGAGCAAGGTTGACTTCCCAGCTCCATTTTTACCAACAAGGGCAATCCGGTCACCCTCATCCACTTGCAGGTTAATATTATCAAAAAGAAGCTCCCCTGCAAAAGAGCGTTCAATCTTGCTTGCTTGTAAAATAATCATAAGACCATTATAGCAGATTTGCACTTCTCTTGCCATCTGACTAAGACATATTATAATCATATCAGATATCAAACATAAATTAATATCCCTTTCGAGACCTTGAGTCCATTTGGTAATCAAATTCACCATATCATTCCAATATCTCTCGTTCTGCTCTATCATGTATTCACTACTTATTATATTTTCAGTAAATGCGGTTGGAAAAACCAAGAAAAGTCGAGAAATAACTGCTATTAAGAACTTAAAAAAGCATAGCTTTATCTCTATTCCTCACCAGTATTACTTTCAAACATCTATTTCTTTTCAATTTCTGAAAATTTCTGATAAAGACTTTTCCTAATGAAAGCTTTATAAATTCAATTATCTTTACATCAAAAAAAGTCTATTGTCTATGAAAATTCAACACAAAAAAAGACAAACCTGCTAATAATAAACAGGCTGTCTATACAGCATTCTTATTGAATTATTTAAGCGATCTCGAGCTTTATCGAACTTGAGTCAGCACTCCATCTTGCATCTCATAGACCTTATCGACTTCGCCCAGCAGGCGGGTATCATGGGTAATCATGACCACGCTCTTATGGAACTTCTGGGTCACCTCTTTCAGCAAATGAACCACACACTTAGCCCGCTCTGTATCCAGACTAGCTGTCGGCTCATCAGCCAAGATAATATCAGGACTATTGTAAAGCGCTCTAGCGATAGCAGCTCTCTGCCGTTCTCCGCCGGACAATTCTTTCGGATACTGCTTGAGAGTTCCTTTTAAATCCAGCAGCTCAATCAGACTGTCTAGATCCGTCCTTTCCTTTTTAGATAAGCGGTCAATCAGCTGGAACTGGTCTTCGATTTTCAAAAAAGGAATGAGATTGGAAGCCTGCAGAATAAAGCCGAAATCATTGAAGCGTAGAGCAGCTCGTTCCTTTTCCTTAAGCTGGGAGGTATCTTTCCCATGCAGGAGAATCTGTCCTTTTGAAGGAGTTTGTAAATGCCCCAGCAAGGTCAGAAAGGTTGTTTTCCCCGATCCTGACGGCCCAATAATAGCTACAAACTGTCCTGCTTCCAATCGGAAATCAGTTGGTTTTAGAGCTTGAACCAGCGTATGCCCCTGGCCATATTCTTTTGTAACACCTTTTAGTTCGATGATTGACATTTACTCACCTCCAATCGCTGTGATAGGGTCAATTTTCAGAACCCGGTGAATGGACAAGAGTCCGCCAGCCAGTGACATGAAAATAATCAGGATAATTAAACCTCCATAAGCTCTCCAGTCACTATAAAAAGGCATAGAAGCCGGCAAGACTAGCTGGGTTCCCAAGAGAGCCAAGACAGCTAAGCTGATTCCCAGAGTGGACAGGATGAAAATCTGCCAAAAAATAGAAGCAATAATCTTACCACTGGCAATCCCTTGGGCGCGCATAATACCGTAAAGATGCGTCTTTTGGATGGTAATGATGTACATAAAAATTCCCAACACCAAAAATGTAATCAGAACCATGGCCCCAATCATAAAGGAAAAAGTCAGTACCTGAGGTTGATAACCAGGGATATTCTCTATAAAATCACTCATAGAGAGCTGACTAAGCCCAGCTTCTTCAAACTTCTGACCATCCTTGACCACAAGTGCGCTGATATTTTTAACCTGACTAGATCCGTACTTTAATTCCCTGAAATCATCTAGACTCATAAAAATTACAGGTTGCGTAAAGAAGCTATTATCCTCTGTGAAGCCAACAACCTGATAGAGGCGCTCACTACCATTGAGCTGGAGTTGGTCGCCTAGTTTCACACCTTTTTGTTGCAGGCGCTTATCCGCAATAACTTCATAAGCAGTCTCAGCATGATGTCCCTCAATAATGTCAGGCGCTAGAAAACTATCCCAAGAGAGACCAAAAACCTGAGCATTGAGTTTATCAGTCCCATCTTCATAATTGGCCACCGCTGCCGTATGTCCCAAAGCCGCAATTAAGCCCCCTTGAAGCAGGCGGCTATACTCTTCTTCCTTGAGAGTCGAAGCTACCAGATTCTTATTGGCGTATTCCGACAAGACGATTGACTCGGCCTGCCATTGGTCCAAAGCCAAGCGATTGAGCCTAGCTAAGCCGACAGAAAGACTGGATAAAAAGAAAACCATATAGGTAATGAGAAAGACCACAGCAACTACTAGACGATAGCGTCCGCGGCTGTAGACAATCTCTTTAAAAGCTAAAAACAATGCTATCCTCCTTTAAGATATTAGAGACTATTATATCATAAAGAGAAAAACTTAAATACAATTTAGACTGATACGAATAATCTAGAGACCTTCACCTTCAAAGAAAAGAATGCTATATTTCTCTTTCTAAAAATTTTATTAAGTCATGCAAAAACAGCCTACCGTCCTCTTAAAGCGACCAAAGCAAGGCTTTTTTATTCTAGATTTAATCAAAGACAATCATTGACTTAATAGTCTTGCGCTCATCCATGTCCTGATAGGCTTGATCTATCTCATCTAGTCTATAGCTTTTGGTGAAAACACGTCCTGGATTAATATCTCCATCAAGAACTGCCTTGAGCAAAATTTGCTTATCATAAGTCGTGACAGAGGCTGCACCACCTGCCACTGTAATATTTTGTGCAAATGTAGAACCAAGAGCTCGGTTGTTATAGTGAGGAACTCCAACAAAGCCCATCCGGCCGCCGTTGTGAAGGACTCCTAGAGCTTGATCAACAGCTGCTTCTGTCCCGACACATTCCAGAGCTACATCTGCACCACCACCTAGAATCTCACGCACCTTGGCAATTCCTTCTTCACCACGTTCTGCAATAACAGCTGTCGCACCAGACTCTAAAGCCATCTTTTGGCGATCTTCGTGACGACTCATAAGAACGATTTGGGAAGCGCCACGCATTTTAGCAGCAATCACAGCGCATTGCCCCACAGCTCCATCACCGATGACAACTACCTTATCGCCAGGCTTGACATCTGCTACTCGAGCAGCATGATAGCCAGTTGGCATGACATCAGCCAGTGTCAAGAGTGATTTGAGCATGCCTTCTGTATAATCAGAGGGCTGACCCGGAATTTTGATAAGAGCCCAGTTGGCATATTCAAAACGCATATATTCTGCTTGCACCCCGTCTGACCAGTTGTTCCCAATATGACGATCACAGGTACCATCAAAACCTGCCCGGCAGGCATCACATTCCCCACATCCATGCGTAAATGGAGCGATAACAAAATCACCAGGCTTAACAGTCGTTACTGCATCACCAGTTTCTTCGACAATTCCAATCGCTTCATGACCACTATTTTGATGCCCCTTTTCGATGTCCGGATTACGATAATGCCACAAATCTGAGCCACATACACAAGTGCGCACAATCCGAATAATAGCATCATTTGGAGCTTCAATTTGCGGGCGATTAATCTCAGTAAGCCCAACTTGACCCGCTTTTGTATAAACTGCTAATTTCATTGGTTCTTCTCCTTTGATCTTTATCTAGTACTATTATACAACTTTAAGCGCAGGCAAGTCGATATTTGAAAAATATTTCAGATAAAGATTCTACATACTGTCTTAAAAATAATAAAGAGAGTGGGACAGAAATCGGTAATTCGTTAGAATTCGATTTCGTCGTCCCACCTCCGCACAGTTGAGTAGGGCTGTAAAAGCTTATGAAATCAGCGTAGTAGAGCCCACTCAACCACTGCGTCTTGCTCGACAATCCAAAGACAATTGAGAGGCTAGGACTTTTGTCCCAGCCTCTTTTTATAGATCAATTCTACACCGATTCAGAAAAGCTTGGAAACGATATCACTGTTTCGTAAAGTTGAGAGTATCAGGATCATCATCCAAATCACTAATAGCCAGCTGATTCCCATTTTGTTGGTATATTTTAACATCATCTCCAACAATGAGTCTTTGGTTAGCTGAGTCCACCTGTACTTGCTTAATTTCCTTACTACCATCTCTTTCAGTCTCAGTCCAAGTTCCAGTCGTACCATTTATTTCTAGAACATGCTGGTCGCCATCATGATCAGTTGCTTTATATGATCCATCTAGTTTAGTTGCCTGACCTGTATTTGATGAAGTCGCCTGACTAGATGAAGACTCTGTTGTAGTGCTAGAAGCTGATTGAGAGGGTTGACTTTGAACAGCTTGAGATTGAGAGGTATTGGCATTGTTTGCTTGGTTTGTATTGCCTGAGCAGGCAGCCAATAGAACTGCTGCTGTCAGAGATAAGATTCCGATAAAAGATTTTTTGTAATTGTCATATTACTTTCTCCTTTTTCTACATTTGTAGTTTATATCTATATTCTACAATTGTCTTTTTGTTTTGTCAAGAGAAAATATTTTTTATCACTAGAAACATGATGCGTGCTCGATTCGATTGATCCAATTTTCAACCAAGGCAGTAAAGAGAGCCTCTTGATCTATTTGTGCATTGTGGCCAGCAAGATCTATCACAGCATAGGTTGCCCTTGGATAATAGTGAGACAGTTGGGCTAACTGCTGGAAGCCCACGACTTGGTCCTGCTTTCCTGCTATAAAAAGACTGGGCTTATCGTAGCCCTTTTCCTGTATTTCTTGATCCACTTCAAACGAAAAATCATAGTTTTCTTGCAGCTTTTGGACAAAGGGAACATTCATCATCTGAAGCCCTGCTAAGATTTCTTTTTCAAACCGTTGATAAGTTTCTTTAGTCTGTAAAATCGCTAAATCAACGAAATCTTCGCTTTTGTCTGCTATATCAAACCCAACCTCTCTAATTACCAGAGTATGTTTGGGCAAAATTCTTTCTTGTGGATTGGGTGCAACTACTGGACAAATAAGCAGCAAACCATCAATCTCTGACCTTTTCTTAGCCAAAATTCCTCTAGCAAGATAGCCACCATAAGACTCTCCAGCTAAGAGAAAGCTGTGTCCGCCGATTACAGTCTCTATAAAGTTCAATAGCATCTCTAAAATCGCATCCGCACTTGCAAAAGCAGGATCGCCATCAGACCTACCCATGCCAGGCAAATCTAAATAAATCCTTTTATAGTCAGTATGTTTCTCAAAAATAGGTTCCAAACATCCTTCCATCAATTCATATGAACAGCCCAAACCATGAATTGCCAAAACGGGCTTTCCTTGACCAATCACTTTATAATATAATTTATTTCCCTGATAAGTAAAAAACATTTTTTCTCCAATCATACTTTAAAGACACGTTTTGCTCGATGTGAAGCCTTTATCGAAACTAGTCAAAATAATATTGTTAATAAGCCTAACAAATTATTCTTATCATCTCATCTACACCCCTCAAAGCTACTAGACGAGCAAGCTTTTCTTTCCCCTTGATTTCAGTTCCTCATGCTTCATCCCCAAATAACAAAGTGGAATTCTGCAGATAAGGATTGGGATACTTGACTAGCAGCTCCCTTACAGCTCTTACCAAGTCTTTCTGCTCAGCCTGACCGGATTGGTAACGAAGCAAAAGATGCATAAAATCTTCTTTTTCAGTCGTGCTGGCTTTTTTCTTAAAATAGCCCCAGATATGCTGAAAGGCATTGCAGACCTGACCGCGATTTTCAGGAAGGGCTATAGCCTGATCAATCAAGTCTTGAACATGTACTGCTTCTACCAAGTCGCTTTTTAGATATTGTCGGATTTCCAGATAGATCTTACTGGAATGACTGAGAACCAGATATTTATTTCTAGCCCAAAGAGTCTGACATTGGGAGATTTGATTTGAATTTTCCATAATTACTTTTCCTACTGATTTTCAATTTTGAATACTTCTCGTTTCGTCTACATCATTGCTCGCATCCTAGTAATAAGTTTTCCAAGATAGAAAGCTAATCAACTATGATTTGAATAGGTTCTAGAAGAGTATGAATCAAAATCCCCAATCACATGACTGGGGAATAGTTCATTAACGTACTTCTGCGCCGAGTTTTTCGGTCAGAGAATTTTCGATTTTTTCCATGTATTTAGCCACTTCTTCGTCAGTCAGGCTAGCTTCTGGATTTTGGAAAGTCAGACTGTAGGCCATGGATTTGAGGCCAACACCTAGCTTGTCACCAGAAAAGATATCAAAGAGCTTAATATCTGTCAAGCGTTTGACACCAGCTGCTTGGATTGCATCAAGGACCTCTTGATGAGTGATTTCAGCCTTGAGCAAGAGTGCCACATCACGGCTGACAGCTGGGAATTTAGTGATTTCTGTAAATGGCTGCGCTGGCTGGAGCTGCTCTTCGATAGCAGACAGGTTGAGCTCAGCCACGTAAGTTTCAGGAATATCGTAAGCCTTGGCAGTCGCAGGATGGACTTGACCGACAAAGCCGACAGCTTGACCATTGATAGAGATTAAGGCAGTCCGACCAGGGTGCATGCTCTTAATCTGGCTGTTTGCTGCGTATTCAGCTGTCAAGCCCAACTTAGCAAAGAGTGCTTCTACCACTCCTTTGGCATAGAAGAAATCAACTGCTACTGGTTTGGTCTGGAAGTCTTTTTCATTAACCAGACCTGTCAAAGCAAAGGCAAAGCTATTGATTTCATTTGGCAGTTCTTCCTTAGGATTGCCAGTCTGCTCAAAGACTTTTCCAATCTCATAGAGGGCTAGATTCTTGTTTTTACGAGCTACATTGTAGGCTAGAGAGTCCAAAATCCCAGAAACCATGTTCTGACGAAGAACAGAGCGCTCCACAGTCATCGGCCACATAAGCTCAGTCAAGTTGCTAGGATTGAGAGTGAACTCAACCGCCTTTTCTGGCGTCGTCAAAGCGTAGGTGATGATTTCTGTCAGTCCAGCTCCCTCTGCTAATGTTCGTACTTGACGGCGCAGTTGTTGCGTTGCAGTCAATTCACCAGCAGTCCCATCATCTTTTGGCAGGCTAGCTGGCAGTTTGTCATAGCCGTAAATGCGGGCAATTTCTTCATATAGGTCTGCTTCGATTGAAATATCCCAGCGACGGCGAGGGACGCTGACAGTGAACTGTTCAGCACTTCCTGACAGGCCAAAGCCAAGTCTGCGGAAGACATCCACAATATCTGTATAAAGCAAGTCTGTTCCCAAAACTCGGTTGACATCCGCGAGACTAGACACCACTTCTACATCACTAGTGTCTAAGCTACCAGCGGATACGATACCAGCCTGAACAGTCGCTCCTGCCAAGTCCGCAATCATGCTTGCTGCCGCATCCATCGCCTCATTAACAGTTGCCACGTTGATCCCTTTTTCAAAGCGGGAAGATGATTCCGAGCGTAAGTTAAGGCGACCGCTGGTCTTGCGGATTGATTTTCCATCAAAGACAGCCGCCTCCAGAACAACACGATTGGACTTACCGGAAATTTCAGTCGCTGCTCCGCCCATAACACCAGCCAGAGCCACTGGCTTATCTGCCACAGTGATAACTAAATCGCTGACTTCCAGATCCCGCTCTTCGCCGTCCAGCGTCACCAGTTTTTCACCAGCACGCGCTTCCCGCACGACAACCTGATTGCCCTCAAACATATCTAGATCAAAGGCATGCATAGGCTGACCAAAGTAGAGCAGAATGTAATTGGTCACGTCCACTACATTGTTAATCGGACGGATACCTTCATTCATGAGGAGATTTTGCAGCCACTGAGGACTTGGGGCAATGCTGACATTTTCCAAGATACGAGCCGCGTAGTAAGGGGCTTTCTCTGTCTCAAGAGCTACTGAAAGGCTGTCAGCTGCTTGCTTTTCATTTTCCACCAGCGGAAAATCTTTAAAATGTACTGACTTGTCATAGATGGCAGCCACTTCATGAGCCACCCCACGCATAGACAGAGCATCAGCCCGGTTTGGTGTGATGGAAAGCTCGATAATCTCATCGTCCAAGTCCAGATAAGAGAAGACTTCCTCGCCCGGCACTGCTTCTTCAGGCAGGATTTGAATGCCATCCGCAAATTCCTTTGGCACAACAGAATCAGAAATACCCAGCTCACCCAGAGAGCAGATCATGCCCAGTGACTCCAAGCCACGGATTTTTCCTTTTTTAATCTTATAATTGTCGGCAATGCGAGCACCTGGCAAAGCCACCATAACCTTGATGCCTGCGCGAACATTTGGAGCACCACAGACAATCTGACGGTTCTCCTCTTCTCCGACATTGACTTGACAGACATGCAGGTGAGTATCTGGAACATCCTCACACGATACCACCTCACCAACAACAATTTTTGACAGACCAGCAGCTGGTGATGTCACACCTTCCACTTCAATTCCTGTCGTTGACATTTTCTCAGCCAGCTCAGCGCTCGCCACATCAATGTCTACTAACTCTTTTAACCACTTATAACTTACTAGCATATTTAAGATACCAAGGGCGTCAAAAACGACTGAAAAATAGGAGATTTGCTAAGCATTCGATGAATGATCGCAAATCTATCTTTTTTCCGAGTTTTTAGCCCGGGTTCAATTCCTTTCTCTATTCTATCGCTGAGGAACTCGACTGGCCAAATTTTAGGGATTTGCCTGAAATCCTGATTTCAGAAACAAATCATCTAAATTTCGAGCTTTTAGGTCGTATTCATTTCCTCTCTCTAAATTTTCTTGTTTATTTCAATTTCTTGCGCAGCAGCCAGTCTGTGTCTACTGTCTCGCCAGTGATATAGTCGTGCTGGCTGAATTTTTCAAAGCCATATTTGAAGTAAAAATCTTGGGCTCTAAAATTCTTTTCCCAAACGCCCAGCCAGACCCAGTCAAAGCCTCGTTTCTCGGCTTCATCTAAGGCAAATTCAAACATCTCCTTGCCCAAGCCTTGACCATGATAGGCTTTTAAGACATAGATTCGCTGAACCTCAAAGGCTTGTGGCAGTTCGTGCTCCGTTTGAGCCTGTCCCCAATTAAACTTCAGAAAACCAGCAATTTCACCGTCTTTGACAACAAAATAAGTCTCTGACTCAGGGTCTGCCAGCTCCTTTTCGATAGTTGCAAGCGACAGCTCATTGTCAAAATAATGAGCCATATCAGCTTCCTTGATAAAAGGACCAAAAGTTTCTTGATAAGTCGCGACCTCCAATTCCCGTAGGAGGCTCGCTTCTTCTTTTTTGACTCTAATTAGCATACTGCACTCCTTTCTCAGAAAAGCTGCATCTATGAATACAGGTTCCTACTTAAACTGCTGAGAAAAACGAATATCTCCTTGATAGAAGCCACGAATATCGTTGATACCGTAGCGGAGCATAGCTACCCGTTCTTGACCAAGACCAAAGGCAAATCCAGAGTATTTCTCGGCATCAATGCCGCTCATTTCCAACACACGCGGATGCACCATACCAGCTCCCATAATCTCAATCCAGCCGGTCTTCTTGCAAACATTACAGCCAGCACCGCCACACTTGAAGCAGGAAACATCCACTTCAACAGATGGCTCTGTGAATGGGAAGTAAGATGGACGCAGACGGATACTGCGGTCCTCACCGAACATCTTCTGGACAATCAGCTGCAGCGTTCCTTGCAAGTTTGCCATGGAAATATTTTCCCCAACCACCAGGCCTTCAATCTGATGGAACTGGTGGGAGTGAGTCGCATCATCGGTGTCCCGACGGAAAACGCGCCCCGGTGAGATCATCTTGAGTGGCCCTTTAGAAAAGTCATGAGCGTCCATAGCTCGCGCCTGCACCGGACTGGTGTGGGTTCTGAGCAGGATCTCCTCTGTAATATAGAAAGTGTCCTGCATATCCCGTGCCGGGTGGTCCTTAGGCAGATTCATCCGCTCAAAGTTGTAATAGTCCTTTTCCACTTCAAAGCCGTCCACAACCTGATAGCCCATCCCGATGAAAATATCTTCGATTTCTTCATTAGTCTGGCTAAGAATATGACGATTCCCTACAGGAATTTGACGGCCTGGCAGGGTCACGTCCAAGGATTCTTCAGCCAGTTTCAGAGCTACTAATTGTTCTTCCATCTCTTGAGCAGCCTTTTCAAAAGCTGCTGTCAGAATATCACGCGCTTCATTGACATGTTTCCCGATAACTGGCCTCATTTCTGCAGAGATATCCTTCATCCCTTTCAGAACTTCAGTCAATGAACCCTTCTTTCCCAAGACAGCTACACGCAAATCCTGTAGTTCCTTTTGATTCTCAGCTTTGAGCTGGTTGAGAGAAGCTAGAGTCTCTTCACGCAAGCTTTTCAGTTGTTCTTCAATCGTTTTCGTCATTTTCCCTCCAAAATAAAAAGCGCGCCAATCTCCATAAGCGGAGCGTTGACACGCGGTACCATCCGTTTTTTATCTGGCAAGCCAGACCTCACTTATCAATCCTAAAGCAAGTGAATTCGCCTAGCTTTCATCTAGAGAGCTTTCAGTCAATGGCTCTCCTCCCTGTTAAACTTCCCCTAGGTTACTGGTCTTGCAGATTGCTATTTAATTACTTTATATTTTAGCAAATTTACCCTATTTTGGCAACAAAAAGAAAAACTCCTAGCATTCATTTAAAATAGAATAGCTAGGAGTACGTCTTGTTTACTGATTAAAAACGAAGCAAGCCAAGTTACTAAAAAGTAACTGACAAAACAATTCTTTATGATTGTTTGAATCTTTTATAGCTTTAAAGAATGATTTTCTTTATTAGCGCAATAATTTATAAGATATCGTTAATTGTACAAAAGGCAATGACGATTGTAATATCTGAAGTCTGAAAACCATTAAAAAGCTTCTCTCTACATTGTTGCACTCGAAGTTTTACACTTATCTTAAATGATTTATTTTACAACAATGTGCAATCGTCACAAGTAAAATCAGTTTAGATAGTGATGAAATATTACCTCCACTAAAATGAACACAAAATCAGTAAACAAGTACATAAACGAAATAATAAATGAAACTTAATAATGATGTGAGTTACCGAAACCCATTGGAATCAGTCCTTTCAAATTTTATGAGGGATAACTTTTTTAAAATTGTATTTACTACTTTCCTTCCTCAGTACTAGTGTACTCCTTTTTAAAGTTTAAAGCAAGCGTTTACAATCGTTTTTTGATAATCTTTTTTTATTTTTAAACATATAAAAAAAGCCGACTTAAGCCATTTAAAAGAGCTTCTGTCGACCTTTAATTCTATTCGAATAAGCTGTAATAATCAGCGATTGTCATTTTTGCTTTTTCCTGCTGATCCAAGTCTTGGATGATTTCTCCATCCTTCATAACAATCAAGCGATTACCGTACTTAAGAGCATCCTCCATATGATGAGTAATCATAAGGGTCGTTAATCGATCCTGATTGACAAATTCGTCTGTCAACTTCATCAAGGCCACGCTAGTCTTTGGATCAAGAGCAGCTGTATGCTCATCTAAAAGTAAAAGTTCTGGACGTTTGAGCGTTGCCATTAGAAGGCTGAGTGCCTGCCTTTGTCCACCGGAAAGAAACTCGATAGCGGTATCTAGATGTTTTTCCAAACCATTACCAATTTTATTAATCGTTGCTTGAAATTCTTCTTTATAGCGATGTAATTGCCGTGGGAAGAGTCCTCTTTTTTCTCCTCTGAACTTTGCAATCAAAAGATTTTCAGCAACAGTCATACGGGGCGCAGTTCCCATCTTGGGATCTTGAAAAACTCGAGAAAGATATTTTGCTCGCTTCTCAGGTGAAAAATGCGTCACATCCTCTCCTAAAATATGGATACTCCCACTTGTCAGGGATAAGGTTCCCGCGATCACGTTGAACAAAGTAGATTTTCCAGCACCATTCCCACCTAAAATCGTGATAAAATCATGCTCATAGATCTGCAGCGAAACATTATTTAAAATGACTTTTTCTTCATCTAGCCCATTGTTGACAACTTTAGTGGCATTTTTTAATTCTACAATGACTGTCATTTGCTTAGCTTGACTCCTTTAAATAACTTATTTTTTAGAACGGGAATCATAAGGCAAGCTGCCAAAATCACCGCACTGTATAGACGTAAGTAGCTTGTATTGAAACCAAGTGCGATAACTCCCCAAATCAAAAATTGATAAGCAATGGCACCAACCACAATCGTCACCAATCGCTCAGCTAATGTCAAGCTTTTAAACAGAACTTCTCCGATAATCAAGCTAGCTAGGCCAACTACAATCACACCAATTCCTCTTGAAACATCAGCGTACCCCTCTTGCTGAGCAATCAGAGCACCAGCTAAAGCAATCACACCATTGGATAACATCAATCCCATTAGCTCCATGCGACCAGTATTAATCCCGAAGCTTCTAGCCATATCAGGATTATCTCCCGTTGCTATATAAGCTTGTCCTAACTTGGTATCAAGGAAAAAAAGCATAGCTACAATTACACACAGAACAAATATGACCCCTGTCAACAGTTGATTTATATCAGTGCTAAAAGGTAAGGCATCTTGTATTTGCTTGGTTCCAAGCAAGCCAAGATTTGCTCTCCCCATAATCATCAGCATCAAAGAATGGCAAGATGTCATAACTAAAATCCCTGAAAGTAGAGTTGGGATTTTTCCCTTTGTATACAGTAAACCTGTGGCTAGACCTGCCAAGCATCCCGCTAAAATAGCAGCAATCGTAGCTAAAAAAGGATTCACACCTTTGGTAATCAAGGTTACGGCAACAGCTCCACCAAGTGGAAAGCTACCTTCAGTCGTCATGTCTGGGAAGTTTAAAATTCGAAATGTCATGAAAATCCCTAATCCTAGGATGGACCAGAGTAGACCTTGTGAAATAATCGAAATAATCATATATTTTCCTAACTCTTTATAAAATTTATCAAACGAAAACAAATTAGCCAATAGTCCGCTAAAGCTCCTGTGGAGTAGCGTCTAGTAAACGATTGATTTGTTTCTCATAGTTATGCTTTTCTATATGCCCAGCCTGTTCTCGTTGAGCTATTAAGGCTGTCTCCATAATTTCTCGCGCAGACAAAGTATACTGGATATAATAAGCCATTTTCTCAGGCTCTTTGCTAGAGAAGATATGTCGTTTGGCAATATAAGAATGGTCATGAATCGTTTCTTGAAAGCCCAACACTAAAATATTTTGCTCAAAAGCTTGTCTAACAGCCTGCAATACTTGCTTTCCATGATTAATATCCAAATAAACATCCACTTTTTGAAAAAGCTCTTTTAACTGTTGAACAGTAGCATTAGGATACAAACGAACATTGGCGTAATTCCTCATAGCAGAAAGTTTCGAAGACATTTCTGTCAAAGCCGCAATTCTGTAAAGGCATTATAAAGCCAAATAATCTCATCATCATGAAAACCGATATTTTCTGTTAGATGCTGAATATTATCCGCTAGAATCATATCCGTAAAGATGAATTTTGCAGGCTGTTCAATCTGACGAAAAAGCTGCGCACGATAAGCTTGAGCATATTCGACGCCACTACTGGCCCAACCGATTCCTAAATTGATATTATATATAGTCATGATAATCCTAAAATATGTTTCTTTGATCTTGTTACAAAAAGCTCGAAAAATAGAGCATGCTTGATAACAAAATATAAGACATTTTTATGATACCACTTTTAGTTCCTTTTTAAAAGAAAAGGACGAAATAGCCATAAACCATTTACCAAGTATAAAAACAAAGGAAGGCAGGAATGAAAGCTATCTTCAAACATCCACTTGCCTTTCCTCTCTAAAATGTTTTATTCACTTATTCAATTACTTGTCCAGCTTCTTTCAAAACATCATCTGGAATAGTAATTCCTAATTCTTTTGCGTTCTTCTTATTGACTACTGATTTACCTTTGTTAAAGATTTCAACAGCTGTTTCTGCTGGTTTTGCACCTTTCAGGATTTTAGCAGCCATTTTTCCTGTTGATACACCTAAGTCATGCTGATCAACAACTACTGATGCCAATCCGCCTTCTTCTACCATTGCTGTAGCGCTTGGATAAATTGGTTTTTTCGCATCTTTGTTACTAGATACCACTGTAGCAAAAGCTGATGCAATCGTATTGTCAATTGGAATCCAGATAGCATCTACTTTTCCAGTCATGACATTCATCGTTGAAGCAATTTCATTTGTAGACGGTACTGAGTATTCTTCTACTGTATAGCCAGCTTTTGTTGCTAAAGTCTTAAATTCTTCTACCTGTGTTTTAGAGTTATCTTCACTGCTAGAGTAGAGCACTCCGATTTTCTTCACATTTGGTGTTAATTTCTTGATTAAGTCCAATTGTTGAGAAGCAGGGTTGTGATCAGACACTCCTGTGATATTTCCACCTGGTTTTTCTAGATTTTTAACCAAGTTCGCCCCGATTGGGTCTGTAATTGCTCCCATCACAACCGGCTTATCTTTTGTAGCAGCAGCCAAACCTTGTGCTGATGGTGTTGCAATTCCAACTAAAACATCATTACCATTTGAAACCAACTGCTTGCTCATAGTAGCAACCTTGCTCTGATCACCTTCTGCATTCATAAAGTCGATTTTAACAGCATCGCCCTTGTAACCTTCTTCGGCTAGACCTTCTTGAATCCCTTTGTAAATGAGATCAAGAGATGGGTGGCTGACAAATTGCAAGACTCCAATTTTCGCTGTTTTCTTATTTGTTGAAGGGGAAGCATTCGTTCCTTTGTTGAAGCTAGAATAAACCACTGCTCCTCCTACCAAAACGACCAATGCTGCAAGAATTCCGACTAAACGTTTGTTTTTCATATGATTTCTCCATTTCTTTTTTACATTTATTTCATCTATTCAATCCCTAGGGACGCCATCGTTTAAACATGGGTATCTCTCCTCTTTTCTTTAATAACAAACAAAAAACCTCACACAGGTATCCTGTGTGAGGGCGTAGAACGCGGTGCCACCTCAATTATGGAAAAATATATAACTTTTCTCCACATCTCTATCTTGTCTATCAACAAGTTGCACGATAAGGTGTGCGGACCGAATTCTTATTGTTTCGAATTCACTATAAACTTTCAACCGTACCATACAGTAGAAAGTTCTTCAAATCATTAGCCCAATTTCGTAAAGATTGTTGCTTATTTCCACCAACCATAAGCTCGCTAAAAAACAAATTCATTTACTACTTCTCTAATTGTTCTTATTTTAATTTTTTCCAGACAAGATGTCAAGACTTTTTTTAAAATTTTTTGAAACGTTCGGATTTTGACATTCAAGCAAATTTCCAGGCTTTAGCATGGAGATAAGATAGTATCTTAAACAAAAGAGTCAAATCTGCTCTCCTTAACATTGCCATAGCATCTGCCTTTATAATAAAAAAAGAAAGAGTTATAATACTTCCTAATCACTCTATCTCACGCATTTGATCGCATTGAATTAAAATATAATCTTCAAACATTCTAGCTCCATCTAGCTTTAAATTCCTTCTCACTACTATATTAACAATTTTCACATCAAAATCATTTAAAATTTTAAAAATTTTTGCCAAAAACTTTAGAAGCTTTTATGAGTATTTTTTGTTATAATTGTCTGTAGCAAATTTCAAGGAGAAAAGCATGTCTTTCGATGGATTTTTTTACACCACATAACAGAAGAGTTGCGCCATGAATTAGTAGGAGGCCGCATCCAAAAGATTAACCAGCCCTTTGATCAAGAACTGGTTTTACAGATTCGTAGCAATCGCAAAAGCCATAAGCTCCTCCTATCAGCTCACTCAGTCTTTGGACGCGTCCAGCTGACAGAGACCACTTTTGAAAACCCTGCTGTTCCCAATACCTTTATCATGGTCATGCGCAAATACCTGCAGGGTGCTGTCATTGAAGCGATCCAGCAGGTGGAAAATGATCGGATTTTGGAAATCAGCGTTTCCAATAAGAATGAAATCGGAGATAGCGTAGCTGTGACTCTAGTCATCGAAATCATGGGAAAGCACAGCAACATCATTCTTTTAGATAAGGCTAGTGGTAAGATTATTGAAGCCATTAAACATGTTGGATTTTCGCAAAATAGCTATCGAACGATCCTGCCGGGCTCAACCTATGTCGCACCTCCTCAGACTGGCAGTCTCAATCCTTTCACTGTGGGTGATGAAAAGCTCTTTGAAATCTTATATACTGAAGACTTAGAGCCCAAACGCCTGCAGCAAATTTTCCAGGGATTGGGTCGGGATACAGCTACTGAACTCAGTGAACGACTGACAGCTGACAAGCTCAAAATTTTCCGAGTCTTCTTTGCCAGTCCAACTGAACCTAGCCTGACCGAAAAATCCTTCTCTGCTCTGCTATTTTCCGACAGCAAGACCCAAATGTCCACGCTATCTGAGCTTTTGGACACTTTCTATAAGGACAAGGCTGAGCGAGATCGAGTCAACCAGCAGGCCAGCGAACTGATTCGCCGAGTAGAAAATGAGCTGGAAAAGAACCGAAAAAAGCTGGTCAAGCAAGAGGAAGAGCTCCTAGCAACGGAGAATGCAGAGGAATTCCGCCAAAAAGGGGAGCTTTTGACCACCTTTCTCCATCAGGTGCCCAACGACCAAGATCAGGTAGAGCTGGACAATTACTACACAGGTGAGAAGATTATCATCTCGCTCGACAAGGCCCTGACCCCCAACCAAAATGCCCAGTGCTATTTCAAACGTTACCAGAAGCTCAAAGAAGCTGTCAAACACCTGACTGGCTTGATTGAGGAGACTCAAGCTACGATACTCTACCTTGAGAGTGTGGAAACAGTCCTTGCTCAAGCAAGTCTGACTGAGATTGCGGAAATCCGAGAGGAACTAATCCAGACTGGCTTTATCCGCCGGCGTCAGAGAGAAAAAATCCAAAAAAGACAGAAACCGGAAAAATATCTGGCCAGTGATGGTCAAACCATTATCCTGGTTGGTCGTAACAACCTACAAAATGATGAGCTGACTTTTAAGATGGCTAAAAAAGATGAGCTTTGGTTTCACGCCAAGGATATTCCAGGTAGTCACGTGGTCATCACTGGCAATCTCCAACCTAGCGATGAGATCAAAACAGATGCTGCCGAGCTAGCTGCCTTCTTCTCCAAGGCTAGGCTCTCCAATCTTGTTCAAGTAGACATGATTGAGATTAAAAAATTAAATAAACCCACTGGTGGCAAGCCAGGATTCGTCACCTATACAGGCCAGAAAACCCTACGCGTCACACCAGATGAAGAAAAAATCAAGAGTATGAAAATATAATAAAAGCTGAGGCAAAATAAACAGTACCTCAAATGTTAGACAAAAAATCTAACTTTGGTGTACTGATTAACTCGCCTCAGCTTCTTTTTCTAATACAAAAAACTTTTTCAAGTCGGTGTTTCAACAATCCATTGTCATTGAAACTTTTTTAATTTCTTCACTTTTGGCTTATTCTAATTGCTCCAGTAATTCCTGCATAGAGCCATCATCTGGTACTAGAGTTAAATAATGCTCAGCTTCTTTCTTTGCTGCTTCAAAATCTCCGCACTCACGTAAAAGATAGATATACTCTTCTAAAAATTCAGGATTATCTCGTAGATCTTTATGTAATTCCTCATAAAGTGCCTGAGCTTTTTCTAACTTTTCCAATGCTTGATAACTTCGAGAGATGTTCCAACGTGTCAAAACATTATCCCATTCCTGATTATTTAAAGCTAAAATATCCTCGTAGCGTTCCTTTTCCAAATATAGGTTGGTCAGTCGTAAGGCAATTTCTTCCAAGTCATCCGCAACTTCCCGTGCTTCTAAAAGATAATGTTCAGCTTGCTTCATATCGTGTAATTCATAGGAAAGCTGAGAGGCTAATAGAAAAAGCTGAGTGTCAAAAGGATTTTTAGATAGCCCCTGCTTTGCCATGGATAGGGCTGCATCAACCTGATGCTCCTCATGTAGAGACAAGGCATAAACGTACTCATACCCCTCGAAATCAGGAGACATTGTGTCCAACTGTTTGAAATAAAGATTAGCTTTCTGATATTCTCCCTGATCATATAAGATGGTTGCTAATTCAAAAACAGTTGCCTCATCGTACTCCAATTCAATAGCCTTCTCTAAAAATTCAATCGCTACTTCAAATTTTCCTAAATGAGTATAGGACATACCGATTCGCTGATAGGTAGACACTCCTGTCTGCTCATAAATAGCACGATTATCTAAGCTGGCATACTCTTTGATTGCTTGAGAGAAATTTCCTAATTCGACATCTACTTCAGCTAATCCAAAAGTAATGAGCGGTTCATCACTTAGCTGGCTTGCCTCAGCTAATTTCTCACGAGCAACATCTGGTAAACCTTCCATCTGATAAAGATCAGCCTTGACCAATAAAGCGTGGATATACCATGGGCTTTCTGGACTAATTTCCTCTAGATAAGAAAAGGCCTCTTCCAAATCTCCATCCTCATTAGCGATTGCTGCCAAACTTAAATTGACTTGTGGATAAAGAGAAGCTAGCTTCTTATAGATTTGCTTGGCTTGTATAAAAAATCCAATATTTTCTAGGTATTCTGCTAAGTCTAATAAAACTTCATCGCTATCCTCTAGAAGCGCTTTTTCAAAGAAATGCTCTGCTTGTGTCAGATCTTGTGCTTCGATTGCTGTTAACATTTTTTCACTATTGTTCACTAGCTTCACCCTCTAGTTCATCACCATATAACCCACTAACTACTGTATACCATTTAAAGATAGCAGCAATCACCACTTTTGCCGATGCATAAACCGGAATTCCCAGCAATACGCCCCAAATTCCAAACATAGATCCAGAAGTCAAAAGGACAAATAAAATTGTAATCGGATGAATACTTAATTGGCTTCCCAAAATTAGTGGTGATACAAAGCGTCCCTCAATCGTTTGCTCTACAATAAAAACAACAATGACTTTTAAAAGCATAACTGGACCTGCAATCAATCCCAAGATTAAAGCTGGAAGCATGGCCAAAAAACTACCTAAATAAGGAACTAAATTTAGTACTCCTGCTACTACGGCAAGCGTCACACCATATCGTAGTCCAATGATTTTAAAGAAAATCATAAACATAAATGCCACAATAATCGCTACAGTTATTTGTCCGCGAACATAATTTGCCAACTGACTATTCACATCTGTTAAAATTTGACCGACAGGTTCTCGTAATTTCTTTGGCAAAAACTGAGTCATATATCCCTTTAAATGTTTGCCATCACGCAAAAGATAGAACAGAATAAAAGGCATGATAATGACCGCAACAACAATTTGTGATGCCGCACTAACAAAGCTACTTGCCCAATTAACCGCACGAGTAGAAAAACTGCTAGCCCATGTTGTAAGCTGAGAAGAAACATTTTCAGTTACTTGCTCAATTTGCGGGCGAAACTGCTCTGACAGACGACTATCCAATAAATCGTTCAGGACTTTTTCAGCTTGTTTTAAATAAGTCGGCATATTTTTAAAAAAGCTAACAATCTGAGCCTGAAGGTTTGGAATAGCAACTGCTAATCCCCAAATCAAAAGCAAAGTAATCAAAACAAACACAATAGTAATGGCTACTAGGCGATTTATCTTGTATTTTTCCAGCAAGTCTACTAAGGGATTAAGCAGATAATAAAGTAAGCCTGCTAGAATAACTGGCAACATAATAACTGAAACAAATTCTACAACTGGTGTAAAAATAAAACTGATTTTACTTAAAACCAGAATATTTAATCCAATCAATAAGCACACTAAAAAACAGTAATCGCTTTATTATCTAAAAACCATTTAAAAAACCAACTCATCGAAAATTCTTTCTCTTGTGATTTCATTTCTCGCTCCTTTTATTTCATTCTTCTTATTGTAGCATTTTTTATAGGAAAATTCCTGTCAAAACTTACAGTCAAAAAGAGAGTGGGACAGAAATTGGTAATTCATTAGAATTCGATTTCATCGTCCCACCTCCGCACAGTTGAGTAGGGCTGTAAAAGCTGATGAAATCAGCGTAGTAGAGCCCACTCAACCACTGCGTCTTGCTCGACAATCCAAAGACAATTTAGAGGCTAGGACTTTTGTCCCAGCCTCATCGTAATCTAGTATTTAACAAATATTTCAAGATCATTCACTGACTTTAGCAGCTAAAGTTTCAGCAAAATTTTCTAAGTTTTCGATATCTTGTTCTTCTGCAGCTAGATCAACTTTGACACTTTCAGCACCTTTTTCTGCACCAGTCGATGCAAAAACTGCGTCAAAATCATCCACCGCTTTACAAAATTCATCGTAAAATGTATCGCCTGATCCTACAACGCCATATACTTTTCCTGAAAGATCAAGGCCTGCCAAATCCTCGTAAAAATCCATGATTTCATCTGGTAAATCACCATCACCATAAGTATAAGTTGCTACGATAGCAAGATCTGCTTCCAAGAAATCTTCGGCTTCAACTGTTGTACACTCATCTACATCAACATCCAAGCCTTTCTCTCTTAATTTATCTGCTACAATATCAGCAATTTCCTCTGTATTTCCTGTCATACTTGCAAATACAATCTTTGCTAAAGCCATAATTTCCTCCAAAATATCTTCTATTCTCAATTATAGCATATATTTTTCATTTTAAAAATAGAAATCTTGTGTTACAATAAAACAATAACTTTAAGCTAAAAACCTGAGGTATTTATGTTCATTCACCAGCAAATTTTACAAAAAATTAAAGAATACAAAACCATCATCATTCATCGGCACGTCAATCCTGATCCTGATGCGTTAGGAAGCCAAGTGGGATTGCAAAAGCTACTACAACTCAATTTCCCCGAAAAGACTATCAAAGTAACTGGATATGACGAACCAACATTGACTTGGTTAGCAGAAATGGATGAGGTCACTGAAGAAGACTATCATCAAGCCCTCGTAATCGTCTGTGATACTGCCAATACTGCTCGTATTGACGACAATCGCTATACAAATGGATCTTATCTGATTAAAATCGACCATCATCCTAATGATGATATTTATGGCGACTTGGCTTGGGTCGATACCAATTCCAGTAGTACTTGTGAATTAATTACCCTTTTCGCTCTAGAAAACCATTTAAAAATGAATGCTTATATTGCTAAGCTTCTCTATGCTGGAATTGTCGGAGACACAGGTAGATTCCTCTACCCGGCTACCACTGTTCGAACATTTAAAGTAGCCAGTCACTTAAGAGAATATCCTTTTGACTTTGCTACTTTAGCTCGGAAAATGGATTCATTTAGCTATAAGATTGCCAAGCTACAAGCCTACATCTACGACCATCTAGATCTTGATGAAAGCGGAGTTGCACGTGTCATCATTACCCAGGACCTACTCAAAATTTACAATCTTACAGATGCAGAGACCGCTGAGATCGTCTCAACGCCAGGTAAGATCGAAGATGTCAAAATCTGGGGAATTTTTGTTGAGCAAGAAGCTGGCCATTATCGTGTCCGGTTACGAAGCAAGTTTATCCCAATCAATGAAATCGCCAAAAAGCATCATGGTGGGGGGCACCCATTAGCTAGCGGTGCCAACTCTTACTCATTAGAAGAAAACGAAGCAATCTATCAAGAATTAAAAAAATTAGCTAAAAAGCAAAGAAAATAATTGAAAATACTTGTCAAGACAAGTAAAATTTGGTAAACTATCAAAGTAACTAATCTATGGCTCGCAAAGAGTCCATGGCAGAAAGGAAATTTTTAAAATGAGAAAAGATATTCATCCAGAATACCGCCCTGTTGTCTTCATGGATACTTCAACTGGTTACCAGTTCCTTAGTGGTTCTACTAAACGTTCAAATGAAACAGTTGAATTTGAAGGGGAAACTTACCCATTGATCCGTGTGGAAATTTCATCAGACTCACACCCATTCTATACTGGACGTCAAAAGTTCACTCAAGCAGATGGACGTGTGGATCGCTTCAACAAAAAATACGGTCTCAAATAATCAACCGCATTTATTGTTTAAAAACATTGAATCAAAGCCTTTTCCGAGAAATCAGAATTGGCTTTTTTTGTTGCTCAAATAGAAAAAAGGAGAGCAAGTGTCTCCTTCTATTCGTGATCATAATTCAAACACTTGAGGAAGCTCATGACTGACTGGTGATTTATCTGGGTTGGTTTCCATGATTGGTTCCATAAATTCCCACCATCTCTGATTAATCTCTGTCTTTGTTATTTGCTTCCATAGTTCCTCATTCTCAATCTCTGCATAAGCAAACAAGAAACTAGTCTCCTTATCAAGAAAAATAGAATAAGAGATTACTCCATGCTCTTTGAGCATTTGGCGCATTTCTGGCCAAAGCTCTTTATGACGCTTTTCATATTCAGCGTGTTGATCAGGGAAAACTTTCATTCGAAATGCTTTTTTGATCATAGGCTCATCTCCTTTTAATAGGTCAACTGTTGAATAACCAATACATGGCTTTCTTCAACTCCATAAAGACTGTGCAATTCATTTGGCTCCATCGTTAAAAATGTTCCAGGAAGCATCTGAACAGTTTCACCTAATGCAGTGAAATCAACTTTCCCTTCTAAGCAAACTACAGTGACCAACGCATCAGCTTTATGTTCAGGAATTTGTTTTCCTTTTGCTAAATGCAAGTGCCGAATCAAACGACCTGTTTCTTCAACTGGTGTTTCGACGACATCAATCGTCCGATCAATCGCATAAAACTTCATAAGAGTGTCCTCCTTAATATAATGTATTAATTTTGTATCCTTTATTCTTGGTAACTTCCTCCAGAAATTCCAAAGTATTCTTCTAAGGATTTCCCAGACTCAGCAATTTCTTTAGCTTCTTGTCCAATATAGCGTAAATGCCAGCTCTCAGGCATGTATCCTGTCGAATTCTCTTTTCCTTCCAAGTAGCGAACAATAAATCCATATCTATGCGCATGATGCAAGAGCCATTGGCTAGCATCTGTTTCTTCTAAAAGATTACCCTTTGTATCAATCAGATCAAAGGCTAATCCTGACTGGTGTTCACTATAGCCTGGCCTAGCGGAATAGCGATCTGCGGCTTCTTTTCCGTCTCGATTGACATAATTTTGATAAAGATCAGCTTGAGTATCATAGCTACGAAAACCACTATACTGACTACTAATTGCATAGCCCGCAGTTTGCATATCTTCAATTAATTTAAGTAGCGCTGCTTTTGCTATGGCATTTTCTCCCGGATTATATTGGGGAGATAAAGGATAGCGTTTATTCACTATGAGTATTTCCTCATATTTACCGTGAACACTGTAGTATCGTCCATTATATGCAAGATCTGTGTCAGTTGGTTTTGCAGATGAAGTCTTTTCTTTTATATGTTCTTTTGCTTCTTTCTTATTGGCAGATTCTTGCTCCTGTTTCTGGGAGACATGAGAGTCTGTCGACTGTACACTACTCTCCATTTTTTTATCAGTAGAGCAAGCTACGAGAGTTAAGATTGAGAAATTGAGCAATAAAAATGCTATTGATTTTATGTTCATAAGATAAATGGCCTCCTTTTTTCAACTTGAGAAAAAAGAGAATTTCTACCCTCATTCTACAAAAAGGCCGTTAAAATTTCAATTTATTTTTAGTGATTTTGTTATTTTATTTAGTCAATGATTCTGGATAAGCTTCTACTCCACCTTCAACATTAGTAACTTGATAACCTCGGGCTTCTAAAAACTCACAGGCACGTGCTGAACGTCCTCCTTTTTGACAAATGACGTGATAGTGAATATCCTTATCCAAGCGAGTGTAATTTTCCGTTAGACTGCTGAGAGGGAGATTGTGAGCACCAGGCACATGACCCGAAGCAAATTCATCTGACTCACGAACATCAATTAAGCTTATCTTTTCTATTTGCAACTTTTTATACAACTCTTTAGCACTAATTTTTTCCATTAATCTTCTCCTATTCAAACATTTTTTTCACTCCAATAAACTTCATCAGCAAATTTAGATACACTCTTAACGTTAAGGTTAAGTCTGATGAAATTGTCAAAAGAACTACAGCAAACCCTTGTCTATGCGATTTGACTTCCTAAGAGTGCAGTTCCACTACTTCATAAGAATAGCCTATCGCTTGAAGGAACTTAAACAAATCCGATGTAGCTACAAAAATCGTCTTTTCATTGGTATTCGGATGAAAGCTCATGCGTTCTTCATCGATAATGTTTTTATCAAAATAAACCTGAATATCCTTTTCCTTATTGTTGAGCAGACCAAAAGGTGATACTGTTCCTGCTGGCAACTGCATTTTGTCAGAGAGGGAATCCGTAGAAGCCATGCGAATACGGTTAGCTGAAACCAGCTCTTTAAACAAGTCCATGTCCAGCGTCTTCTTATCATCCATAATCAGCAAATAAAACTGCGTTTTCTTTTTATTTGTCAAAAACATGGACTTAGTCCGAACACCTTCGATTCCTTCGATAAAGGCGTCAGCTTGCTCTGTGGTTAGCGCTGGCTCATGCTCCACCAACTCGAAAGGGATGTCCAATTCCTTTAGTTTTTCTACTACTTTTTCAAATGCGTCCATGAATCTAGCCTCATTTCTCCATGATATTTTTTACCAATTTTTGTAAGTCTGGCACAACCTGCTCTGCAAACCAAGGATTTTTAGCCATCCAGATTTGGTTGCGGGGCGATGGGTGGACCAGTGGGAAAAAGTCAGGCAGGTAGTCTTTATACTGCTGAACCGTCTCAGTCAGTTTGATATTTCCTTTTTGGTGCAGATAGTATTTCTGCGCATACTGACCAATCAAAATGGTTAGCTCAATATCTGGCAAAAGCTCTAAAAGCGGCTGATGCCATTTTTCGGCAAAGCCCTTACGAGGCGGTAAATCCCCGGACTTGCCATATCCCGGAAAATAAAAGTCCATAGGCAGAACTGCGAAATATCCTGATTGATAAAAAGTCGTCTCATCAACACCTAACCACTCACGCAAACGGTCACCACTTTTGTCCTTCCAGTAAAGACCTGCCTGCTGGGTTTTCAGTCCAGGCGCCTGACCGACAATGTTGATACGAGCATTTTTAGGTGCTGCAAAGAGTGGTTTAATCCCCTGTTCTGTAAAAGCTTTATTTTGCGGGTCTGCCATAATCGCCTTAGTAATCTCTTCTAATGTCTGCATCTTATCTCCTTGCAAAGAAACTCATTCGGCAAAGCCAAACGAGTTCTCCTTTTATTTAATCAGTTCGTAGATAGCTTCCGCATAAATGGCTGCTGCACGGAAAAGATCTTCTACATCGATAAATTCATTAGCTTGGTGCATGGTATCAATATAATCTGGGAACATCGCACCATAAGCCACACCACGTTTTAAAAGGCGACCAAAAGTCCCACCACCAATCACTTGTTCATGTCCTTTTAAGCCAGTTTGCTTCTCATAAACTGAAAGCAAAGTCTGTACCAGTGGATCTTCCATTGGTACATAGTGAGGCGTGTGCCCATGTTCTGACAAAGTTACTTTGGTCACTGGTAGTTGTGCTAAAACAGTCTGAATTTCTTCTGGGCTCGTTCCCTTTGGATAGCGGATATTGAGAGCAATCGTATTATCAGTGCTCTTTTCATCAAAGCGGAAGACACCAGCATTCATAGAAAGAGATCCCATCTTTTCATCTACATAAGCGATGTTAAGATTAGTCCCATCATGGTCATTCAAAAGGATATTTCCAGCAACATTTAGATAATCCTTTGCAGGACCCTCAAAATCAAACTGAGTCAAGAACTTAGCCAGATAAGTTGCACCATTAATACCAGACTGTGGAGAAGCTCCGTGAGCAGACTTACCAATAATCGTTACTGAAATTTGACCATTTGCTAATTCTTCATAGGTAAAACGTAAGTCATGCTCTTTTGCAAATTCATCTAGCATATCGACGAGTTCTGGTACCTGACCTGATAGTACAGCTGTCGCTGACTCTGGTACCATATTTTCACGGAGACCACCTGTAAAGCTATGTAAACGAACAGCACCGCGATTTTCTCCAGCAAAATGTAGATACTCAGTGATATTTCCTTTTTCACCGTTGATAATCGGAAACTCAGCGTCAGGAGAAAAACCAAAATCAGGTTCAGGTAGTCCGACATGAGCAAAGTAATACTCCATATCCTTCCAACCAGACTCCTCATCTGTACCTACAACAAAGCGCACTCGCTTAGAAATTGGCAGTTCTAAATCTTTGATAATCTTCAAGCCATAATAGCAAGCCATGGTTGGACCCTTGTCATCACTAGAACCACGCGCATAAAGGCGACCATCGATAATCTCCGGTTTATATGGGTCTGTATTCCAACCACTTCCAGCTGGGACTACATCCATGTGAGCAAAAATCCCTAGTTCCTCATCTCCTTCACCAAAGGTAAAGTGACCAGCGTAGTTATCTACATTTTTTGTTTCGTAGCCGTCTCGCTCTGCAATCTCCAAAAATTTTTTCAAAGCTTTAACAGGACCAGGTCCGAAAGGATGGTCCTTATCTGCTTTAGAATCATCTCGCTCAGAATTGATCTCCAAAAGACTGAACAAATCAGCCAGTAAATCTTCCCTACGTTTTTCAACTTCCGCTTTAAAATCAATAACTGTCATCAACTTCTCCTTATGTGATTAAAAATCATCAAAATCTGATTCAATACATCTATTTCTACGATTTTTTAAATCAGCGTTTTTCTATAATTTCATCGACTGGTAAACGATAGCTAGGCTCCAGCTTATCGTCAGTGTAACCAACCGTAATCAATAGTTCCGAACGAAAACGTTCATCAATTTCTAGAACTTCATTGATTTTTGATTTATCATAGCCAAGAATGATGTTAGATCCAATACCTTGGTCTGTCAGTGCCAAAACAAGGTTCATCGTCACCAAACCAGCATTAAGGGCTAAGTAATCACTCTTTTGTTGGTCATCATAATGGCTATATTCAGCAGGTAGATTCTGCATATAAAACTGAAGTTGCTCTTCTGAAAAGTTATTAGCACCGCCAATCCGCGCAATTTTGCGAGCGCGCTGAGCCAAATCTGTATCTGTAAAAAGAGCAATCGTCACCGGAGCAGACTTGATCTGATCTTGATTGGAGCCAAATGCAATGTTTGCTACTTCTTCATTTCGTTCACGCACCACCACAAACTTCCATGGCTGGCTATTATGAGCACTCGGTGCCAAAGTCGCAATTTCAATAGCTGTACGAACATCCTTAGGATCCACTGGCTTCTCATTAAACCGCTTAGTTGCATGGCGTTTTTTATTAAGTTCTAAAAATTTCATTAGTTGCTTCCTTCTCTATGAATACTAATTTCATTTTAACACATTTTGTAAGAGTTTGCAGAGGTTTTTCACTTATCAAAAAAATCAAAATAAGCTCGTACATCGTCAATATAATGATACTTTTTGTTCAACTGGCTCAACAGTTCTAAATTATGCCCCTGGTAATTGTCTTCTCGTCGAAGCTCCTCATACATCTCGATAAAAGGGAGACCATTTTCTTTTGCTAACTCTAACTCCGCCTCATAGTCATACGGCACTTTTCGGAAGCGAATGTCTACCATTTCACTATTTTCAATCTCTATGATACTATATTGAGCCCTGTGATTTTTTAAGGCTGGCCAATTAAAATATGGCATACCAATGCTTCCAGGATTGATGATTTGTTGGCCCTTGCTCCCATATCTGAGCAACTGTTTATGGACATGCCCGTAAACAGCTATATCTGTTTCTTCATCTAGCAAACGATCAAAATTTTCCGTATCATTGGTCACTTGTAAAGCACTACCATAGTTTTTATCGGGTAAATGATGAGAAATTGAAAAACGCAGTCCATCAACTTCTCTTTTACATGCTAATGGCATATCCCTAAGCCAATCAATATGCTGAGGTTCAAGATCTTCCATCAAATACTGGGTCATACGCAATAACTGTATTTCTTGAGGATCTTCAAGGCCATATATACCATCCAAAGCTTCTAAAACGCAGTCGTCCCAATTTCCTCGAACTGCTACAGATAGCGGAATCGTTTTTAGAAGTGCCACTATATCATTTCGACCTGGCCCAGGAAGGAAAATATCTCCCAGAAGCCAATATTCCGTTGCTCCCTGCTTTTGCGCATCCTTTATAACTTCAGCTAATCCTGTTGCATTGCCATGGATATCTGATAAAATAGCAATTTTATGAATCATATTTTTCCTCCAAGAATATCTTCATTATATCACAAAAAGACCGTTTTCACGGTCTTGACTCGATATTATTCATCCAGTTCCATTTGTGGCTCTGCCACTTCTGGCAAGACCGCTTTCTGCTGGTCTACTAGATGTAACTTCGTCCGCACTGCCTCGGCTACTGCTCGTGGTACGCCGACTTCGACGATTTCATCGACACTGGCTTCTTTTATCTTAGTTAAAGATTTGAAGTGTTTCATGAGATTTTGCTTGCGCTTAGGTCCCAAGCCTTCGATACCATCTAGTTGCGATGAGAAGGAATTCTTGGACCGGAGCTGGCGGTGGAAGGTAATGGCAAAGCGGTGGACTTCATCTTGGATGCGCTGGAGCAGGAAAAATTCCTGCGAATTGCGGGATAGTTCTACCACTTGCAAAGGATCACCAAAAAGCAATTCATGAGTCTGGTGCTTGTCATTTTTTTGCAGTCCAGCGACGGGAATATCTAGTCCCAGCTGATCCTGGATAACTTCTTTAGCGATATTGACCTGCCCCTGTCCACCGTCAATGACAATCAAATCAGGCGGAGTCAGTCCATCCCGAATCACCCGACTGTAGCGCCGCTTGATGACCTCTCGCATGCTAGCATAGTCATCTGGTCCTACTACTGTCTTGATCTTATACTTGCGATAGTCCTTCTTGCTTGGTTTACCATTAACAAAAACTACCATAGCCGATACAGGACTGGTCCCCATAATGTTGGAGTTGTCAAAAGACTCGATACGAACTGGCGTTGGAATATTAAGAAGCTTCCCTAAATTCTCAATAGCACCTTGGGTTTTTTCAATGGATTTCTCCAAAAGGTCAAATTTCTGCTGGAGGCTGACTCGGGCGTTTTTGATAGCCAGATTGACCAGCTGTTTCTTTTCGCCTCGCTGGGGCTTAAGCACCTTGGTATCCACCAAAGCCTTCACAGCCTCTTCGTCAATATCTGCTGGAATCAAAATTTCATTGGGCTTGAGGTGGGATTTTTCCTGGTAGAACTGACCAATATAGGTTAAGAAATCTTCGTCCGGATCATTATAATAGGGAAAAAGGTTGACATCACGCTCGATTAGCTTGCCCTGACGGACAAAGAAGACCTGTACGCACATCCATCCTTTATCCACATAGTAGCCAAAGACATCACGATTCTGCAAATCCTTAGCCATAACCCGCTGCTTGGTTCGCAGGGTGCCAATGGACTGGATCAAGTCGCGGTACTCCGCCGCCTTTTCAA
Source organism: Streptococcus sp. oral taxon 056 str. F0418 (assembly GCF_000220065.1). Lineage (GTDB taxonomy): Bacteria > Bacillota > Bacilli > Lactobacillales > Streptococcaceae > Streptococcus. Next base: position 333,993 of record NZ_AFQU01000001.1, read on the forward strand.
ACTCCATATTTTGCGCTGCACCAGCCATTTTCCTCCGTAAATCCTCAATAATCTGGTCATCCTGCCCCTTGAGAAAGGCCGCTACCTCCTGGGCAAGCTCCTTAAAATACTGGCTGTCTAGCTGGCAAATAGTGTGGGCCTTGCACTGGCCTAGATGGTAGTAAAAACAGACCTTCTCAGGAGGATTGGTACACTTGCGGAAAGGAAAGAGCCGGTCTAAAAGTCGCTTTATTTCATTGGCCGCACCGACGTCCGGATAAGGTCCGAAATAAAGCCCACCGTCCTTTTTGACTTGGCGCGTGATGATGAGGCGCGGATAGGTTTCGTTGGTAATCTTGATAAATGGATAGGACTTATCATCCTTGAGCATGATATTGTACTTGGGCTTGTTTTCCTTGATTAGATTAATCTCAAGAAGCAAAGCCTCAATGTTAGACTCGGTAACAATAAACTCAAAATCCTCAATCTCTGATACCAACGCCTCCGTCTTGGTATCATGGCTTCCGCGGAAATAAGAACGAACCCGATTGCGAAGATTCTTGGCTTTACCGACATAGATAATAGTACCGTTTTTGTCTTTGTGTATGTAACAGCCAGGACTGGTCGGTAGCAGTTCCAGCTTTGATTGGATTAGCTGATTCATAGGTCTATTATAGCAAAAAAGAGACCGTTTCGCCTCTTCTTATTTTAATAATAAATCTAGCAAGTCTTGATAAGATTGGAGAATGTAGGTTGGTCTAGCCTGTGTTTGATTCGTCAAGCCATTCGGATTATACCAAGCCGTATCAATCCCTGCATTGTTTCCACCGGCAATATCAGCAGTCAATGAATCCCCAATCATCAAAGTCTGACTCTTATCAAAACCTGGTATCTGCTCTGCTATTTTTTCATAAAACAAAACTTCAGGCTTCTGAGTCCCCATCTGCTCCGAAATGAAGATATGATCAAAATAGGACGCAATATCAGAATGAGCCATGCGACTAGTCTGAATAGTCGTGATGCCATTTGTAGCTCCATATATCTCATACCCTGCTTCCGTCAGGCCGTCCAAAAGCTCTCTGGCACCAGCGTAAGTCTGACCTTGCTGAGCAATATGCTGCTGATAGAGAAGAGCCAACTCAGCGCCATCCTTTTCAATGCCAAAATGGGCAAAAAGACGAGAAAAGCGGGTATTGACCAGATCAGGCTTGGTGATATTCCCCTGCTCCAGATCCCGCCAAAGCCCCTTGTTCATGGGAATATAATAATCTTTGTAGTTCTGAATCTCCGTCACGCCCTGCTCCTCCAAAAACCGAGTCAAGGCGATGTCTTCTGCCGTATCAAAATCCAGCAGCGTATGGTCAAGGTCGAAAAGTAGAAATTTGTATGACAAGGTCAAAATCCTTTCTGTAACTGTAGTAGGTTTATTATATCATACTGTACCTAGCAGTCCAATAACCAAAGTATACTCTAAGCTCAACTAAAAAAGTAACCTCAAAGGCGCTTTTTAGGCTCTAATTAAACCAATCAAATACCAACCTTTGGATTTTTTAACTTTGGCAACCTTAAGAAATGAATCTTTCTCACTCTGAACATAAAAAAGTAGAGGACATCAATTATCCTCTACAGATTTTAAAATTTCATTAATCCACTACAGTTGACAAAGATATCTAACTTTTGGGATTTAGGTCATTTTTTGGAAAGTCTCTTTTATAATAAATTACGAATTTTTTCTTTTATAAATGCGTTAAGAGGATAGTGTTTATCAAGATATTCTAGGAGTGCCTGAGCAGATTCAGAGATTCGTTCGTAACCTTGCAAAAAGTAGGGTAATTGTTTGGCCTCATTTGGATAACCTTTTTCAAATCGTCTGTTGCTGTTAAAAATATCTATAAAATCAGATTTAGAAGTTTTTTCCAAATTGATTAATTCAGTCCAAAGCTTGACGGATCTGTTTTGGATGAAATCATAAGCAGCTAATTTTTCGCCTCGTTGATAGCGACCTAGTCCTATATATAGATTGCATAAAATTTCTCCCAACAGCCATTCACGGTCTCTATTTTCTTTTGATGGCAATCTTTGTGGTTGGCAGATTGTTCCATCAAAACCGACCTCCTTCCAGATAATCTTGCCTTCAGCGAAGGGAATGTTTACTAGTTCATGAGCTTCAAAGACAGCAAATTCACAAAAAACATCATCTTCAAATAGAACTTTATGTCCATCCACTGTATTTTGGTAGTGAAATGCAATTGGTTCTAGCTTACTTAACCAGGTTAGGTCCTGGATATAGGCATGCTTATAGCCATCTTTTACAATAACAAAGAAGTCCAAATCTGAGTACTGATCCAATCGTTCTCTTTCTGCTCCGCAAGAACCAAGTGCCAGCAAAGCTAGTGCTTGTCTAGAATCTTTTAGAGACTGACCAATATCATCTAGTCTTTGTAACAGTAATTCTGTTTTATTCATATCGTTACCTCATTATTTCTTGTTTACAGACATTATATAGTTAATGTTTTCGAAAGTCAATTTCATCCAACACCAGACACATACCAATATAATATGGTGTTTTTCCGGTATTTTTTGTTATGATAAATTGAATCATTTTACGGAGGTTTTCTCATGTTATCAAGAGTTGAAAAATTTGAAGTAGTCTTTGATTAATTAGAAAGTGGTTCTTATCTTTAAAAAGATTAAATGATTTGGAAAATATTTGAGAAGGAAAAATATATCGACTTAACCATCAATTTGCAAACGGTAAGATCTTCCCTCAAACGATGAAAATATAAATACGACCGCTCGAAGAATGGCTAATTTACCTAATTAGGCATGAAACAATCATTGCAAAATATATTTTTAAATTACCCATAAAATGATGAGTTGAAGCGAGTTATTCAAAGTCATATGTATTGCTGATATTTAAAAGAGCGATCTGAGACTCAATCTATATATAAAATTAGAACTGCTAAGTAAAGTGCGGACATTATACCACAATGCAAAAAAATCAGCCCCTCAAAAAAGAACGGCTGATTTCTAATCTATTTCACCACTGGTATCCAGAGTTCCATTTGATAATCTGGAAAGTACATATCACCCTCGGTGTAAACTTCAAAGTCTGGTGCTCCCGAGTGGCGATAGCCAGTTTCTGGGAAAAAGACTTCCAAGACATATTTCCAAGCATGGTGGATGCTGGCTGGTATAGGCCCCTTGACTGGTACGATGGCATATTCAGCTTCTGCGATTTCTTTGATTGACAGACCTAGTTCTTCTGCTTTCGCTTTATCTGCGACATCATAAGCGGCCATATAGTTGATTATTTCGCCTTCTTTGACATCCGAGCAGACGCCAAAGGATTGACCACTGCCCAGACTTTCTAAGCTTTCAAAGCTGTGATTTGCATAGAGCTGCTCCCAGGCGAACGGGCACTGGCTATTTTCAATAGTTTCCAATAGGACGCCTGCTACGGTAAAAGCAGGTTTCTTTTGAATCTTGATATCCATGTTCTTTCCTCCTGTAATCTTTAAGGATAATTGAAGTTTAGGAAAGACGCGATAAGGTTCTCCATTTCGAACTTCTGAGGGGGTCGAACCATGGAATTTCTTAAAGGCTGCGCTGAAGGCATCCGAAGACTCATAGCCGTATTTTAGTGCTATATCAATGACTTTCTCAGAGCTTTCCCGCAAGTCCGTCACAGCTTCAGACAGCCTGCGATTGCGCAAGTATTCTGCTAAAGTCATATCTGCTAGGATGGAAAAGAGCCTGCTGAAGAGAGCATAAGAATAGCCCGATAGCTGCTGGAATTTCTGCATCCACTTCTGCGTCCAACTTACTTTCCAGATATTCCATGGTTCGATTGAATTGATGCATCATATTCTTTTTCACCTCATAAAAGATACTAAGGCCGTTAAAAGCAAAGTGAAAATAGGAAAATTGACGGAGGGACTCCTGCTCCGAAAAAATTTTATCTTTTTCACATGGTTTTTAGGTCATGTTCAATTCTAACTATAGTCTAACAGATCAAAGATACTTCCGCCCTAGAATTTTTGTACAAGATTTAGAGGGGGATGTTACAACCTATCCCGCAGTTTCTCCACAAAGAGATAAGCCGCTGGACAGGTCAGGGTATTTTTGATTGTCAGATGATTAATCTGATAAATCTTCTTGCGGTCTGTATGAGGGAACTCGCGGCAGGCCTTGGGACGGACATCGTAGATCGAGCAGAGATTATCTCCCCCTAAAAAAGGACAAGGCATCGCCTTGAAGACCTTGTCACCATCTTCGTCCACTTGCAGAAACTCCTCTTCAAAAGCCGGCAGCTTCATCTTGAAATACTTGGCAATACGGACAATATCGGCTTCCTTAAAGTCTGGCCCCAGCGTCTTACAGCAATTGGCGCAGGCTGTACAGTCAATCTCCTCAAAGACCTCATCATGGATTTGCTGAGCAATCTTATCGAGATTTTTGGGTGGCTTTTTCTTCAAGCTAGCCAGAAACTTTCGATGCTCTTTCTGCTTTTGCAGGGCCAGTTGGTGGTATTTTTCAAGGTCGATTTCTTGAGACATATTCGTTTCTTTCTCTTTCTATACTTTACAATACATCATATTATAGCACAAAAAGAGAGTGGGACAGAAATCGGTAATTCGTTAGAATTCGATTTCGTCGTCCCACCTCCGCACAGTTGAATTGGGCTGTAAAAGCTGATGAAATCAGCGTAGTAGAGCCCACTCAACCACTGCGTCTTGCTCGACAATCCAAAGACAATTGAGAGGCTAGGACTTTTGTCCCAGCCTCTTCATATCATCTTTATGTTTCTAACAACCTTGACAGCCATAATACTCTATTTCTGTAGAGGCCAAAATTACTAATCTATTTCAGCATTTATTGCCATAAGATAGCTCAACAAACAAAGTGACTCTTGAGAGCACAGAGCCCTTCATCGCAAAAACTTTCCAGAGTCTAAAAAACGTATTAAACTCCCAAATAAATCGCTCCCTAAAAAACGTTTGCTATCTGAAACATATTTTTTCGTTCTCTATTCATCATCCATACTTAGGACGCTGAGGAAGGCTTCTTGTGGAACTTCAACAGAGCCGATCGCTTTCATCCGTTTTTTACCGGCCTTTTGCTTTTCTAGGAGCTTACGCTTCCGAGAAACGTCACCACCATAACACTTGGCTAAGACATTCTTACGCAGGGCTTTGATGTCTGTCCGAGCCACGATTTTCTGACCGATAGCGGCCTGAATGGGTACTTCAAACTGCTGACGAGGAATGATTTTCTTAAGCTTATCCACAATTAGCTTACCACGCTCATAGGCAAATTCCTTGTGAACGATAAAGCTGAGTGCATCAACCTTGTCGCCATTTAGGAGAATATCCATCTTAACAAGCTTAGACGAACAGTACTCAGAGATTTCATAATCAAAGCTAGCATAGCCACGAGTAGAGGACTTGAGCTTGTCAAAGAAGTCAAAGACAATTTCAGCAAGCGGAATTTGATAGATGACATTGACCCGATTATCATCGATATAGTCCATGGTCACAAAGTCGCCGCGCTTGCGCTGAGCCAACTCCATCACCGCTCCGACAAATTCCTGTGGCACCATAATCTGCGCCTTGACATAAGGCTCCTCAATAGAGTCAATCTTGGTAGGATCCGGAAACTCACTCGGATTAGAGACATCAATGGCTTCACCATCTGTCAGATTAACCTTATAGATAACAGACGGAGCCGTCATGATTAGATCAATATTAAACTCCCGCTCTAAACGCTCCTGAATGACATCCATATGTAGCAGGCCCAAGAAGCCACAGCGGAAACCAAATCCTAATGCCTGAGATGTTTCAGGTTCAAACTGCAGACTAGCGTCGTTTAACTGGAGCTTTTCGAGTGCTTCACGTAAGTCATTGTATTTATTAGATTCGATAGGATAGAGACCTGCAAAAACCATTGGGTTCATTTGTTTGTAGCCATGCAGAGGTTCTGCAGCTGGATTGTCAGCTAAGGTTACAGTATCTCCGACTCGAGTATCCTGCACTGTCTTGATAGAGGCAGCGATGTAGCCAACATCCCCTGTCGCTAGGAAATCGCGACCAATGGCCTTTGGAGTAAAGATTCCTACCTCGGTCACATCAAAAGTCTTGCCATTGCTCATGAGCTGAATAGTGTCCCCAGGTTTTACTACACCATTTACTACACGTACTTGTAAAATAACGCCACGATAAGCATCATAAACTGAATCAAAAATCAAAGCCTGTAGTGGAGCTTCTACATTTCCAGTAGGAGCAGGAACTTTTTCCACTATTTGTTCCAGAATTTCTTCAATCCCGATACCAGCCTTGGCAGAAGCCAGTACTGCTTCGCTAGCATCCAGCCCAATCACATCTTCAATCTCTACCCGCACCCGCTCTGGATCCGCAGCTGGCAGGTCAATTTTATTGATAACGGGCAGGATTTCTAAGTCATTATCCAGCGCTAGATAAACATTAGCCAAGGTTTGAGCCTCGATGCCTTGAGCCGCATCCACAACCAAAATAGCCCCTTCACAAGCTGCAAGTGAGCGCGAAACCTCATAAGTGAAGTCTACGTGTCCTGGTGTATCAATCAGGTGAAAGATGTATGTTTCACCATCTTTAGCTGTGTAATTAAGCTCGATAGCATTTAGTTTGATAGTAATGCCACGCTCCCGCTCCAAGTCCATGCTGTCCAAGAGTTGAGCCTGCATTTCTCGGCTGGAAACCGTCTCCGTTGCCTCCAAAATTCGGTCAGCTAAGGTTGACTTCCCATGGTCAATGTGGGCAATGATGGAGAAATTACGAATTTTCTCTTGACGTCTTTTTAAATCTTCTACATTCATTTTTCTCATCCTTCTAGGGTATTCTATTTATTATACCATAAGAGGCAGTCATTTTGCTATAAAGCCAGATTTTATCTGTAAATTATGCTATACTAGACCCAGTACAAAATGGGAGAATAACAATGATAAAATTACTGGCTCTTGATATGGATGGAACTCTGTTAAATTCTGAAAAGAAGATTTCTCAAGAAAATATTGCTGCCATTCACAAAGCTATAAAAGCCGGTGTCAAACTCGTTCTTTGCACTGGTCGTCCACCTTTTGGAGTTCAACCATATTTTGAACAGCTAGGTCTCACACAGGAAAATGAATACGTCATCGTAGACAATGGCTGTGCAATTCACCAGACTAGTGATTGGTCTGTCATTGACTGGGTTGCACTTACAAAGGAAGACATACGCTACCTCTATGAATTAACCTTAAACTCCTCGATTCAACTTACTCTCTTTGACGAAAAACATTACTTTGTTGTTGGGGAAAAACCTAGTGATATGGTAGAGCGTGATGCAACTTACGTCTTTACTAATCCAGTTGAAATTAGTCTAGACGAAGCACTTAGCGGAAAGCATATCATGTTTCAGGCTATGTTTTTGGGTGAAAAAGAGGCTGTTGACTCGTTTGAAGCAAGATTTTCTAAAGATATTTGTCAACGATTTAGTGGTGTACGATCACAGCCCGTCATCTACGAAGCTATGCCATCAGGTGTGACTAAGGCCTTTGCCTTAGAACGATTAGCTAAAAAACTAAAAATATCGCCTCAGGAAATCATGGCTATGGGGGATGCAAATAATGATATCGAAATGCTAGAATTTGCTGGCCTAGGTATTGCGATGGGAAATGCTTCAGACCATGTCAAAAATCTAGCAGACGATGTCACTTGCTCCAATGATGAACATGGTGTTGCCGTCGCTATTGAGAAGCATATTTTAAACTGAAAAGTAGACGCTTATCATTTTAAAAGATAAGCATCTACTTTTTTTCTATTCCAGTCTGTAGTTCCTATATCCTTTTTATGATTTTTTACTCAAGTTGCCCAAATCCGCTTGACGATTGATATTCGGTTGTATAAAATAAAATTACATTTCATCTCCTAATACATTTAGGGGTATAAATTTAAACGAATTTTAATAGCACAGCCTGGAGGAATCAATGAAAAAAATTTCACTTTATAGCTTTATCACTCTCTCCCTAGTCATGTTAGCAGCATGCTCTACCACTTCTAATAGCGGAAATACTTCTGCCAAAGAAAATAGCTCTTCAGCAACAACGACCAAAAAAACTAAATCAGCTAGCACTTCTCAGGAAGATGTGATTAATGAGTTGAAATCTATTTTTGACCCAAATGGAAACTCTAAAGACTTCAACATCAAAGTAGATAAAGATGTTAAAGACGAAGCCTTTCCAAATGGGCATACCGTCATTACAGCCTCTATCAAAGGGGATACAGCTGCTGGAACTAAAGAAATGATGGCTGCTTTTGATAATAAAACAGCCACTGAGGAAGACAAGCAAATCTTACAAGGTTTCCGCCAAACCATCGCTGATATTGCTCAAAAATTACCAGACGATACGACAACCATCGCTTTCAGCTATGAAGCAAGCCCAAACGAATACCGTGTCATTGCTCACTCTGGTAAAACGAAAGACATCATACCAACAACTGTTAAATAAGCACTTCCTCTCTTTGCCTACTCTAGCTTAATGGCAAAGAGTTTTTTCTTTTTATATAAGTTTTCCTGTCCAGGTCCTCATTCCCCCAGAGATGTTAACAACATCATAGCCTTTTTTTCTAAGCTTTGCCGCTGCTAATCTACTACGAACGCCTGAGTGACAAATCACATAAAGTTTCTCTTCCTTTGACTGTGAGTAATGACCGATTTGACCCAAAGGAATATTCTGGGCCCCCTCAATGTGTCCTCCATTATATTCTGCGGGTGTCCGAACATCCAGCAACTTAATATTTGTCTTCGACCTCTTCTCTAATTCTGCTGTTGACATACTTTCAACTTTTGTAAAAAAATGAAACATATACCCTCCGATTTATTTTTTATAAAAACTATTCAATCATTTCACTACTATAAAGTCAAGGAATCGATTTCTCCATCATCTTGCTTTTTAAAACAAAAGGCTCTCTGATCTATCAGAAAGCCTTTTATTTATTGGTTTTATAACCTTATTTAGCGATTGGGTAAACAGAAACTTGTTTTTTATCGCGACCTTTACGTTCAAAGCGTACTACGCCTTCAACCTTCGCAAACAAAGTATCGTCTCCACCGCGACCAACGTTTACACCTGGATAGATGTGAGTTCCACGTTGGCGGTAAAGGATTGAGCCACCTGTAACAGTTTGACCGTCAGCTGCTTTAGCTCCGAGACGTTTCGCTTGTGAATCACGTCCGTTAGATGTAGAACCTCCACCTTTTTTGTGGGCGAATAATTGCAAGTTAGCAAGATTCATTTTTAACATAATGTTTTTCCTCCGTGTTAGTTTTCTGTGATAACTCTTGTTTGGACGAACTCTGATGAGTCCTCCGATAAGTTTGCCATTCCTAAGAAAAATGATTCAAAGAAAAGCTGAGTCATTTCTCTCTGATTCGGTGCGATATCTTTTGGGACTTCAACCCGTAAGAATCCACCTTGATCTTCATTTAATTCTAAGGTTGGTTCATAGCCTGCAAATTTTTCAACCGAATTGACAAAATTTATGGCAAGCGTTGAAACCGATGCACACACGACATCGAAGCCGTATTCGCCGCTTTCAGCATGTCCAGTAATCTCTGCACGCCTTAGCTCGCCATCTTCAGCTCTCTCAAATACTGCGTGTATCATGCGTTCTCCTAAAAATTAAGCGTTAATAGCGTTGATGACAACTTTAGTGTATGGTTGACGGTGACCTTGTTTACGGTGACTGCCTTTTTTAGGTTTGTATTTGAAAGTAACAACTTTCTTTTGTTTACCTTGTTTTTCAACAGTTCCGACAACAGTAGCTCCGGCAACAAGTGGAGTTCCGACAACAGTTTTTTCACCACCAACAAGAACAACTTCGTCAAAAGTAACATCTTGACCAGCTTCAACGTTCAATTTTTCAACGTAGATTGCTTGACCAACTTCAACTTTAACTTGTTTTCCGCCAGTTTTAATGATTGCATATGTGCTCATTATGCACCTCCTATGATTTTTTGGGGTTTCCCCTATTTTTGTGAAGACTCGCCTAGCATCGTGGGACGAACCACTTTATACTCATTATGTGAGCAACGATGTTCGTGCGGTTGCACAGGAACGTGCATAGTCAACATTCTTAGTATAGCACTTCTTCCTAGTTTTTACAAGTGTTTTAGTGCAATAAAAGTGAATTTTCAACTAGATAAGCACTTTCTCTCGTCCAATTAGTCCAAGTAGACAATATTTCCTTGTTTGTTCACATGAACCTCAATAAAAAGTGGAGGTTTCAAGTGTTTTTTAGCTGATCTGGCAAGGCTTTTATTACTATCTGATATATTTACTTCTCTTTTTCTTCCTTCGGTGATAATAGTAAGAGTTGTGCGTGAATAAGTAGATTTTCTTCCACCAACATACGTATCCACATCAATCAATATCCCATTTTTAACCTCTGTTGTTTGATTTGTAAAATAATGATAGCGCCAAATACCGTTCACAATACGATAACCTTCATATGCGGGAAAAACTAAAAATACAATAGGTAATCCGATGATCATACCCAAAAAGGATTTAATAACTCCTTTTTGACGCATGTTATCCCATATTTCTCTAAAAATATTCTTACTAACTCTGTTTTCTTTTCTCTTTTTATAAATACTAAAAAAATGAGAAAGTACAGAAACAAGAAAATCAAAAAATGGACAGACAATCCTAATATATAAGTCCAACTAGGCTTGCCAAATAGCAGGGCATTATCTTGCCCATCTCTCCAAGAAAATGCAGATAACAGTCCCCTTAAAAACGAATTCCAGTCTCCCATGCAAATTCCTTCCTGTATTTTTGAAAAATCGTCTTTACAATTTTTTAGATATTCACCATCTTATCAAGTAAATAATCCACTCAAAGAATTTAAAAATAGCGTCTTACTTGCTTTTTATAATTTTGATAAGAATTTCCGAAATGAGCCAAACACCATCTTTCCTCAGCAAGGATAATAAAATGTCCTGATAGTTGAAAAATTAGAAGGATAACAAAGAAAGTGAGGGACTGAGTCAGCAAAGCTATGCCTAGAAAATAAATAAAATATGCCATATACATGGGATTACGGGAATAGCGATAAAGACCCTTTGTATTCATGCCGTTTGCATGTGATCTAGCGAAGTCCCTCATACTGATAGCACACAAAGTCAAACCAAGTAGATAAATGGCCGCTCCCATATAAAAGAGAACTGAGAAATCAAACTTGATCCCAATTAAACAGGAAAACAAAAACAAGCCAAGATTACTAATCTGATATATCACATAAGCAATTTTTTCATTTCCTTCCATTGGCGCAAAATAAGCTGCGCGTGACAAAGCGTTTTTGCCGAAATGACTCAATAAAGGAAAACGAATCAGCAAAAAAGGAATTAAGAGAAAAACAGCAAGCATAAAAGTCACCTTCTCTCGCTTTTACAAAAGCCCCTCAATCAGCTCATCAACTTCATCAGCCTCTGCTTGAGGAGTGATTTCTGTAATCATGATACCCGCAACTGCACGCTCTACCAATGCTTCAATATCTAGTCTAGCTTCGTACTGCTCCGCATTCTTGATTTTTGGATTGGTTTTAGGTCGATCTGGTGCAAAAATGGTACAGCAGTCTTCAAATGGCTGGATAGAAATTTGGAAAGTATCAATTTTCTCTGCAATCTCAATGATTTCCAGCTTGTCCATCGTCACGACAGGACGGATAACTGGTGTATTGGTAACAGCGTTGATAGCCTGCATACTTTCGATGGTTTGACTCGCAACCTGACCTAGACTTTCTCCATTGATGATGATCTGGCCCCCCCGCTCTTCTCTGATCCGGTCCGTAATACGCATCATAAAGCGACGAGTCAGGGTCATCAGGTAAGCTTCTGGAGCCTTAGCCTTGATTTCCTCTTGAATCTCAGTAAAAGGCACTTCGATAAACTGAATATTGCCACCAAACTTAGTCAATTTTCGCGTCAAATCTTGAGCTTTTTTCAGAGCACCTGGGCTAGTGTAAGGGGGACTGGCAAAGTGAACAGCCTCGATATCCACACCGCGCTTGAGAGCCAAATAGCCCGCCACTGGTGAGTCGATCCCACCAGACAGCATAAGCATGCCCTTGCCTGAAGTGCCAACTGGCAAGCCCCCAGCGCCACGAATCGTTTCATAAGAGATATAAGCCGCTTCTTCACGGATCTCGACACGCAGCTCAATATCTGGCGCTTTCATCTTGACCTGAACATTTGGAATGGCCTTAAAAACAGCATCCCCAAGTGTCTGGTTAAGCTCACGGCTATCCAATTCAAAGCTGTGGTCACTGCGCTTGCTGGTAATCTTAAAGGTCACGCCCTCTTGATAGACTTCTTTCATGATAGATTGGACAGCTTCGATTAGGGCAGGCACAGATTTTTTTACTTTGTAAGACGGCGAGAAATTCTGAATCCCAAAAATCTGCTTGAGCGACTCAGCGACCTGCTGATAGTCTGTACCGTGTAGATAGACATGGGTACGGTCACGATCCGCCTTGATATGGACTTGCGGATAGACTGACAAGACAGCCTGAATATTGCGTTTGAGTTTGTTGATAAAGCGCATGCGGTTCTTGCCCTTAGTAGACAGCTCACCGTAGCGTACCATAATTTCTGAATATTGCATTGTTTACCTTACTTTTCTGGTTTTTTCGTAAATAATTTTAAAAGTTGTTAAAAACTGCTCCATCTGACTCATATCGTTATCAAGATCCAAACTGATACGGACGGCCGTTTGAGCGAGAGACTTTTCGACACCCATAGCGATGAGAGTTCCTGCTGGCTTTCCTGCCTTAGAAGAGCAAGCGCTGGTCGTCGAGATATAGATCTCGTAGTCTTCAAAAGCATGGACGACGACTTCACCCCGCACTCCCTTGATCCCAAAGGTTAGTATATGGGGTGCAAAATCCTCTATATCTGAGAAAATCACCACATCTGGATACTTCTGCAGCTCTTCAAGGAGAATTTGCTTCATCTGAGCCGTCCGCTGGGCAAATGCTTCTTGCTTTTCCATGGACAAACGCAGAGCCTTGGCTGTCGCTGCAATACCAGCTAAATTTTCTGTTGTGGAGCGCTTATCCGACTCCTGGCCGCCACCAGTCAAGAGCGGGCTGATTTTCTTGCCAGACTTGATATAGACAAATCCTACTCCCCGGACACCGTGAAATTTATGACTGGAAAATGTCGCAAAATCCACACGATCTGTCAGATAAGAAGCTGTCGGAATCTTCGTAACAGCCTGTACAGCATCCACATGAAAGGAAATAGTCGGCTTGTCTGCTAACAGTTCTGATATTTTTTGGATAGGCTGAAGACTGCCGATTTCATTATTGACTGCCATGATAGAGACCAAAGTGGTGTCTGGACGAATCAAATTTGCTAGCTCATCTACATCAACAAAACCTGCCTTATCGACTGGCGCAAAATCAATTTCAAATCCTTGACTCTGTAACCAGAGGGCTGATTCTTTAACAGCGGGATGCTCGATGCTTGATACGATGATGTGTTTGCCAAAAGGAATCTTTTCAAAGGCAACTCCCTTAAGCACCCAGTTGTCCCCTTCTGTCCCCCCAGAAGTAAAAAAATCTCTGACGAAGACTTGCCTAAAAGCTCTGCTATTTGACGGCGTGAAGCTTCTAAAAGGCGGGTTGCCTGATTGCCTAAACTGTGCAGACTGGATGGATTTCCCCATATTTTAGAAGCCACCTCTGTGTAAGTGGCCAAAGCCTCAGGATAAGGCCTGGTTGTCGCTGAATTATCTAAATAAATCATGTGTTTTCCTCTAAATTTCAATACTCTTATTGTAACATGAAAGAGAAGCTGGAACAAGAAAGAAAAAAACCTAAATTCAAGAAGAATCTAGGGCAAGTTTTAAGAGTCATAGAATTCATGTAGCAGAGCAAAAAGTTCTTGTTGCTGAGCCATCAATATTTGACCGATACTAGTGGATTTAATCAGAGTTCGCTGTTCAACATTTTCAATAACTTTCTTTAAAGAAGTCTGGGCAAAAGGTGCTTCTACTACCTTTTGGGCATTTTGGAAGGGTTGGTGGGTTACCAGTTGAAAACCGTAAGAATTATTCAGCAAAGAATATCCTGCTGTTCCAGTCTTTTCTTGATAAGCTTCACACAAACCGCCATCAATGACGAAGAGCAAGCCACCACCACGAATAGGAGATTCTCCCTTGCCTGTTTTAACTGGAGTGTGGCCGTTGACCATTCTAGACTCCTGGGAAAAGAGGCCGAATTCTTCTAAAATCAACTGACATATTTTCTCAGAATTACGATAAGAAAAATAAGAATTTTCCACTTCCTTGTGGGTATCCTTATCCTCGATAAAATAACGTTCTAAAGTGGTCATCCTATCTTTTCCAAATAGAGGGGACAATTTACCTCTCCAACAATACCAAATTAAGTCTGTCGAAAAATCATCGCCGATTTCCTTATTCTTTGCTGCTTGGCGAATATGGTATTCAAAGAAATCCAGCAATTCTCTTCCTACATAATGCGCTTGATGAATCATAAGAGGTTGAAACTCTCCAGAAGGTTCAAGAGGAATACAGCCATGAAAGAGCAAATGTTGGTTGTAAATCTTATACATTGAACCCTTTTTCATGAGCAGGTTGATATGTTCAGCCAGCTTGAGAGATCCTTGGAAGGAAGCCAACATACTGTCAACTGCTTGCGCTTCTTCTGGACTTAATTCTGATGGATTTGTTGGATCAATAGTTTGAAAACAAGTATTAATCAAAGGATGTTTTTTATCATCGATCGTCAGACATTCTTCCCAGTAATCAATTTTATCCAAGGTAACCTGGTCCTCCATCTGGAACTCAGGGCGTCTTTTTATTAATTGACTTTCTAGCTTAAACTGTATTATGGTAAGAGCTTGATGAACCTTTTCCAACTGTAAAATTTCTTCAACAGTGAAATCGTCTTCTCTATGTCCCAGAATAGGTCTAAACTTAGGATTGGCCTTATAGATTCTATCCGCAAATAGTGTTAAGGCTCGAAGATTTAAGCCATACGCCTTTTCGATATCCCACAGATAACCATAGCGTGCTGCAATACGCAAGGCATTGAGCATGCAGGCTTTAGAGCCGAAAAAGCCTCCCATCCAAATAATATCGTGATTTCCCCACTGAATGTCTAAAGAATGAAAATGCAAGAGTTCATCCATGACTTGAGGACTACCAATCCCTCTATCAAAAATATCTCCCACCACATGCAAGTGGTCAATCAATAAGCGACGGATACTTCTAGATATCCCCAGAATAAAAGGAACAGCTTCGCGTAGCTCAATGACATAAGACAGAATATTTTCGAAGTAAGATTTTTTATCCGCTAAAGCGGTATCACTATAAACCAATTCTTCAATGATATAGGCATATTGAGGGGGCAAGGCCTTTCTAAGCTTGGAGCGACTGTACTTGGATGCTGCAAAGGCCAGTAAGCTTAACAGCTGAGGGATGGTGTCCTTATACCAGTCTCTGCTTTTATTGCTTTCTTTCAAGACAAGTTCTGGATAGGAAACCAAAGCTGATAGTCTGTTTTTATCATCTTGTGATAAAGAATCCCCGAAGCAATCCTTAATTTTTTCATTAAGAATACCAGCACAGCTTCTTAAAATATAGTCAAAAGCCTCGAATTCTCCATGAATATCACTGATGTAAAGCTCTGTCCCTTTAGGAAGGTTTAAAATTGCTTCAAGGTTGGTTAGTTCTGTGATAACCTTTTGCCGAGAGTCAAATTCTTTCAGTAAAATACGCTTATATTGCTCCATATCTGCCCTCCAACGCTCTAACCTATTTATAAAAAAAGTTAATGCTTCATTCGCTTAGTTCAGTTTCTTTAAATGCTCCTCGATCAAGAAAGCCGTCTCTTCAATTGATTTATCTGACATATTAATGATCTGAGCTCCACATTTTTTAAATACGGTTTTAGAGTAGTCCAATTCCTGATAAATTTTTTCCAGATCTGTATAGCTGGTTTCCTGGGTCAAGCCCAAGGAGTCCAAACGATGACTACGAATTTTCGCTAGTTTTTCTGGCTCACACACAAGACCAATTAAACGGCGAGAATCAACTTTTTCCAAAACCTGAGGCAGAGGAACTTCTGGGATTAAAGGAAGATTTGAAACCTTATATCCTTTATTAGCTAAGTAAATGCTAAGAGGTGTTTTCGAAGTGCGGGAAACACCCAATAGAACTATATCTGAATCTAAAAATCCTTGTGGCGCTTTACCGTCATCATACTTGACCGCAAATTCAATAGCTGAAATTTTATTAAAGTACTCACTATCTAAACGATGAAGAGTCCCAGGGACTTCAATCGGGTCAGTACCCGTCTTTTCCTTGATAATTTCAAAAAATGGATTCATCAAATCCAAATAGGACAGACCATGAGCCTGACTAAACTCTCTAGCTACAGAGGCTAGCTTGCCATCAACCAAGGTACTAATAACTAGGGCATCATCCTTGATAGCGTCACGTAAAATATCTAACAGTTCCTCCTCCTTGTTAATAAAAGGAAAACGATAGCTGTTATTAAAAATGATATCTGGATATTGAGCCGTAACTGCTGACAGCAACTTTTGGGAAGTCCCACCTAATGAATCTGAAACACTATAAACAATCATTTCTTTTTTCATATTTATTCCTCTTCTCTATTCACCTCAGCGCTTCGGGCTTGCTGAATAATATAATCCAACAAGGCCGACTTGGTCACACTTCCTAAAATTTTACGTTCATCTTCCTCGTCCACTATTGGCAATGAATCTATAGCATAATCTTGAAGGAGGGCAGCAGCTTCTAAAATATTCATATTCTTGTGGCATGTTTTAATATGGGGCATCCTGGTCATACAAACTGCTACAGGTGTACTATTGATATTAGAATTGAGTGAAGCCCTCAGAAGATCTTTACGTGACATAATGCCAAGGAGAAGCTTTTCTTCATCAATGACATAGAGAACATCTGCATCATACATAAAGAGAGTAATAATAGCATCCTGAATATAAGAATCATGGCTTACCAAGACCGGAGAAGTCATAATCTCTGCTACTTCTTTTCGAAAAGTATCAAAAAAGAAAAGTGTTTCAAGATCAGTGCCAGAATACGTGTAACCAACTTTCGGAGTAGCCTTTAAAATTCCAACCAAGGTTAGAAAGGAAAGATCTGACCGTAATGTCGCCCGAGAAATATCCAGTAGCTCCGAAATTTTCTCACCGCTTAAAGGCTGCTGAACTTTAACAATTTCTACAATTTTCTTTTGTCGTTCGCTTAATTTCAATTAACATAAAACCTTTCTGTATTCAATAAATGATAAAAATAAATAATGGATATTCTTGGCATATTTAAATTAAAAGTTATTATATAATCATCATTTTTGTTACACATTATATCAAAAAAATTAAATATGTCAACAAAAAACCTGCATGTTTTTTATTTGACAAGTATATATGATGTATATTACAATGTACTTGTCTTTTAATATGACACATATTAAATCAATTTGGAGGCAGATATGACAAAATGGATTTATTCCTTCGAGGAAGGAAGTGCGAATGACAAAGCTCTCCTTGGTGGAAAAGGAGCCAATTTAGCAGAGATGAGCAATTTGGGATTGCCTGTTCCTCCCGGTTTTACCATTACTACAGAAAGCTGTAACAAGTTTCTCGAAAATCCTGATTTCTTTGATTCCTCTTTAAAAGATCATGTTTTGAAAGCGATTACCCTTCTTGAGAGGAAAACGAATAAATCTTTTAATGGAGAGAACTCTGACTTGCTTTTAGTCTCCGTTCGTAGCGGTGCAAAATTCTCCATGCCAGGAATGATGGATACCATTTTGAATCTTGGGCTCAATGATCATCGGACACAAATATTAGCCGAACAGACTAATCCTGACTTTGCCTACAACTGTTACCGACGTCTTCTTCAAATGTTTGCAGACGTTGTATATGGAATTCCTAAAGAACTTTTTGATACTTTATTAGAAAACGTTGAGAAAAATCAAAATAAAAGTATTAAAGAATTCTCAATAGCCGAGCACCAAGACTTGGTTAAGCAATATAAAGAACTCTACCATAATGAAAATCAGAATTTCCCAGAAAATCCGATAGACCAGCTTTTTGCTGCTATTCGAGCTGTTTTTAAGTCCTGGAATAATAATCGGGCTAGAATTTACCGTGATTTAAATCATATTTCTCATGATTTAGGAACAGCCGTAAACGTTCAAGCCATGGTTTTTGGAAATAGTGATCAAAATAGTGGAACTGGAGTCTGTTTTACTAGGAACCCTGCTAACGGTGAAGCTGAATTATTCGGGGAATTTTTACTGAATGCCCAAGGTGAAGATGTTGTCGCTGGCATACGGACCCCAGAACCTATTGCTGCCCTAGAAAAAGCTCAGCCCCAAGCTTATAAAGCCTTTAAAAACTATGCTAGTATTCTTGAAAACCACTATAAAGACATGCAGGACATTGAATTTACTATTGAAAAAGGGAAGCTTTATATCTTACAAACTAGAAATGGTAAACGGACAGCCAAAGCCTCTTTAAAAATTGCGTTAGATTTAGTAGAGCAAGGTATTATCAGTAAAAACGAGGCCCTCTTAAGAGTATCTCCTGCATCTATTAGTCAACTCATTCATCCTGTTTTTGAAGATACTGCATTGGAAAAAACTCCTTTCATAGCACAAGGTTTTCCAGCCAGTCCTGGAGCTGCTACTGGTGAAATAGTCTTTACAGCTGATCGAGCTAAAGAACTACATGATCTGGGAAGAAAGGTTATTTTAGTCAGACAGGAAACTTCTCCGGAAGATATCGAAGGAATGGTAGTCAGCCAGGCTATTGTAACCAGCCAAGGTGGTATGACCTCTCATGCAGCAGTTGTCGCTAGAGGAATGGGAACCTGCTGTGTCGCTGGCTGTGGTGAACTAATTATTCGTGAGGAAAGCAAAACGCTCTCATGCGGAAGCCTCACTCTTACTGAAGGAGATATCATTTCTGTTGATGGTAGTTCTGGTCGCATTTATTGTGGAGAAATACCAACTGTCCTAGTTGAAAATAATCAGGACCTCCAGCTTCTGCTTTCTTGGGCTGATGAAGTTGCTCGTCTGAAAGTTCGAGCAAATTCTGAGACTGTCAAAGATTTGGAAACAGCTATAAAATTTGGTGCTCAAGGTGTTGGACTGGCACGTACTGAACACATGTTTTTTGGTCAAGACCGAATCCTAGAAATGCGTCGCCTCATTCTCGCTGACAACGAGGAGGAGATTAAGAAAGCCCTCAAGCAGCTTTTACATTTCCAAGAAGAAGACTTCTACCAAATGTTCCGAGCAGTTCAGGATAAACCGATGATTATTCGCCTTTTAGATCCACCAATGCATGAATTTTTTCCTAAGGATCCTCAGGAAATCAAGCTTTTAGCCGAAAAATTGCACAAGTCACCAGAAAAGTTGGCCCGCCAAATTGAAAGCTTACAGGAAAGCAACCCTATGCTAGGCCATCGGGGATGCCGTCTGGGAATTACTCAGCCAGAAATTTACAAAATGCAAGTCGAGGCTATTTTCAGAAGTGCCATCAGGCTGCATCAAGAGGGACTTAAAATCAAGCCAGAAATTATGATCCCCTTGATAGCAGATAAAAAAGAAGTGGACTTTGTTAAATCTTATCTAAATGAACATATCCAATGCCTCTTCCAAGACTATGAACAAGATCCCTTCCCATACGAAATTGGTACTATGATTGAATTGCCACGAGCTTGTCTGACTGCAGATAAGCTCGCTCAGGAAGCCGATTTCTTTAGTTTTGGGACCAACGACTTGACTCAAATGACCTATGGCTTCTCTCGAGACGATATTGGAAAATTTATTAGCCATTATAAAAAGAAAGACATTCTCTCATCCGATCCTTTCCAAAATATTGATAGGGATGGTGTCGGTGAGTTAATGAGAATTGCAATCAGCAAGGCTCGTCAAGTGAAACCAAATCTATCCATTGGTATTTGTGGTGAGGTTGGCGGTGATCCTGCTTCTATCTCTTTCTTCCATAAAATCAACGTTACCTATGTTTCCTGTTCGCCATATAGAGTTCCTGCAGCTAGACTTGCCGTTGCTCAAGCTGTTCTCCAAGAAGAAAGAAGCTAAAACTCTTTATGGTTGTTTAAAGGAGACTGGGACAATGAATGCCCAGCCTTACTTTATGATAAAAACTACTTTTCCCTTAGCAAGATTCTTTTCACTATTTTGAAAGTTTAATCAGACATCTCTTATCATCAAACTTCTGCCTTTAGGTAAAAAAACTACTGACTGCGTTTACAGAAATAAAATTTTTATTTTTTAAGACTTTTTAAAATAAAAGACGTATAATGGAAAATACGAAATAAACTTGAATTCATATTTAGTTTTTGCAAAGGAGTTTGAAAAACATTATGACCAACGATTCTCGTCAAAATAAGAAAACTAATAAAGATAAACCAGGAAGCTGGAAAAGCTGGGCGCCACATCAAAAAGGCCTATCTGCTTTTTAAAAAACCTTAACCTTGATTGATGGTGTACTGGGCATTATCACAGCGACTATTATATTATGAACACAATGAAGTCCAATAAACAAAAGAAATCAGCTCCCAGTTCTTCTGCTCAAACGACCACTAACATAAAGAAAGTCGAAAAAGAGACGACTACCGCCTCTACTTCTGATACTACTGAGACCTCCGTTCAGTTTCAACTAACACAGAGACCAGTTCAAATTCTTCAAGTAATGATGCTACTTCTTCTAGCCAGGCTGAGACAAGTGCTAGTAGCAGTGAGCAGGAAAATCAACAATAAACAGAGCCAGAACATCTGTGTACTGCACCCCAAAAGTTAGATTTTTTCTGTCTAACTTTTGGGGTGTTTTATTATGAAATTAACTTATGAGGATAAAGTTCAGATCTACGAACTAAGAAAACAAGGATATTGCTCAAATCAACTCTCAAATAAATTTGGGATAAACATTTCTAATCTTAGCTACATGAGGAATAGAAATCACAAAAAAGAAAAGAATCGATACTATTCTCCAAAATTAAAACAAGAAATCATTAATAAGGCCTCGATTGAAGGTCGTTCTTAAGATAGAGTTTCTCTCGAATATGCTCTCCCAAATTGTGAGATTCTTCCTAATTGGCTAGCACTATACAAGAAAAACGGCTATACTACTGTTGAGAAAACAAGAGGGAGACCAGCTAAAATGGGACGTAAACGGAAGAAAACTTGGGAAGAAATGGCAGAACTAGAGCGTCTTTAAGCAGAAAATGAGTACTTGAGAGCGGAGAATGCTATCCTAAAAAGTTGAGAGAACTCCGATTGAGGGACGAAAAGGAGCAAGAAGAAAAACGGAAATTGTCTGAGGATTGGTAACAGAGTTTGCTTTAGATATTCTTCTAAAGATTATTAAGCTAGCTCGTTCAACCTATTATTACCACCCGAAGTAGCTAGAGAAAAGCGATAAAAATCATGACATTAAATCTGAAATTCAAGCTATTTTTACTGAGCATAAAGGGAATTACGGCTATCGTCAAATCCCTTTAGAATTAAGGAATCGTGGTTATTTGGTCAATCATAAAAGGGTTCAATGTCTAATGAAAGTCCTTGGTTTAACGGCTAGAATTCGTCGTAAACGGAAGTATTCTTTGTACCAAGGATAGATTGGCAAGAAAGCTAATAACATCATTTAACGCCAGTTCGAAGCATCAAAGCAAATGGAAAAGTGCTACACCGATGTGACAGAATTTGCCATCCCAGCAAGCAGTCAAAAACTCTATTTATTGCCAATTTTAGATGGCTATAATAGCGAAATTATCGCCTATAATCTTTCTACATCACCGAACTTATCACAAGTAAAAATGATGTTGAAACAAGCCTTCACAGAGAAACACTGCGAGAATGCAATTCTCCATAACGATCAAGGATGGCAATACCAACACGGTTTTTATCATCATTTTTTAGAGGATAAATAAATTCAACCATCCATGTCACGCAAGGGGAATAGTCCAGATAATGGCATGATGGAGTCCTTCTTTGGTATTTTGAAATCCGAAATGTTTTATGCTATGAGAAGAAGTTTAAATCGCTTGATTAATTGAAACAAACTATTGTAGACTATATTGACTATTACAACAATAAACGAATTATGGTCAAACTAAAAGGACTTAGTCCTGTGCAATACAGAACTAAATCCTTTACTTAAATTATTTGTCTAACTTTTTGGCGTGCAGTTCATAAAAACCTTTTTTTATTTACCTAGAATAAGTCCCGCAATCAAAGGACTAACAAAAACATACATCAGACCAGTCACACCAATAGCTAAGCCTGCCATTGCACCTTCTACTTGACCATATTTAAAGGCTGCACCTGTTCCGACAGCATGACCTGTCCCACCAAGTGCTAAGCCAATTGCAACAGGATCTTCTATTTTTAGCCATTTTAAAATAGTTGGCCCCATGACACTTGTCAAAATCCCTGTCGCTACAACAACCACTAAAGTAATCGTTGTAATACCTTGCATTTTATCCACAATTCCAACAGCCATAGCTGTAGTAACAGACTTGGGAAAAAGTGAAATTGCTAGAAAAAAATCCATTCCAAAAAGTTTTGCTACAAGCGCAGTGAAAGTCGTATTCACTAAAACCGAAAGAAAAATACCTAACAAAATACTTCTAGCATGATGTCTCATCAGATGAAATGTTTTATAAAGCGGAATACCGAGCGCAACTGTTGAGGGTACGATCAGATTATTTAAGTAAGCTCCCCCAACATAGTAATCTTTATAAGAAATTTTAGTAATGCTCAGAAAAAGAATAACTAGAATTGTTGCCAATAATAATGGTGTTGTCAAAGGATGAGGGAAACGCCTAAAAATAAGCATTCCAATGAGATACGCTAGAATAGACAGAGCTAACCCAAACAATGGATTTGTAAATATATTAGTCATGCTTTGACCCTCCTTCGTAATCTCCTTCATAACGCCTCTTGATAAACTGTACTGTAAAAGCAATCACTATCACATTTAAGACAATAGCCACGAATATAATCAAGACAATTGGAAAAAGATAAGGGGCGATGAGATGAAACTTGTCCATAATTCCTACAGCTGCAGGCAAAAATAGAATCGTCATATTAGCTAACAAAAAATGGCCGACCATATTTACATGACGAAGACGTAACCATTTGAATTGCAAAGCCAAAAACAAAATGATTAAGCCAATAATACTTCCAGGAATCGGCAAGTGAAAAATATTTGAAATCCCCTCACCAATTAAAGAAATAGAAAAAATAATCATTAATTGCACATATAATTTCATGAAGACACCCTCACTTTTCTAAGTAACAGTCTACTACTTTTCAGAAAAATTTCAATATATTTTACAAAATAAAAGTAAAAATAATCAAGCTACTATTTTAGAAATCAGAAGCGTCAATATTATTCTAAATGTATCAATCACTTATCAGATTTGTCCAACAAAAAAACGTCACGAGACGCTTTTGAATATTACGGAAGACATGGGATTCGAACCCACGCACGCTTTTACACGCCTACTGCGTTTCCAACACAGCCTCTTAAGCCTCTTGAGTAATCTTCCATATTTATACATGGAGCCGGTGGGAGTCGAACCCACGTCCAAACACCTGCCAACACATTTGTCTACAACCATAGGTTATGTATTCTTTTAACTTCATTCTGACACATAACTCAAGCCAAAATCAAGCGAGTCTATTCATCTCTTGTAAAATCCCTAGACAAGATTTTACCGTAGCTTGCTAATAATAAGACCTATCATCAGACACAAGCAATCCGAATCAGGTCACGCTGGCTGGTTTTTAGGCAGCTAAAGCGTAAGAAGTATTATTTTTTGCAGTTATATTTAACTGGCGTTTTACATCCGCTAGATGAGTTGCAAAATGTGTCGCATAATGCCTGTCGAATCCGTAACGACCCCAAGACAATGAATATATTATAACATATTTCATAGAAAATGCAATTTTTATAAAAAAGAACTTTATTTACTTTATCGGCTTTTTTAGACATAAGACAGC
Source organism: Streptococcus sp. oral taxon 056 str. F0418 (assembly GCF_000220065.1). Lineage (GTDB taxonomy): Bacteria > Bacillota > Bacilli > Lactobacillales > Streptococcaceae > Streptococcus. The sequence goes on from NZ_AFQU01000001.1 coordinate 358,097, forward strand.
TAAGAAAATCTCATTTTAAGATTTCCTATCAAATCCTCATCAATCGTCTTATCTATCAATATTTTTACATAAAAATGAGGTCAAGACTTATCATCTTAACCTCTCTATTTTTATCTAATTCCCAATGCAATTCTTGCATAACGACTCATTTTTTCGACCGTCCAAGCAGGGTACCATACTAGTTTTACTTCTACTTTGGTAACTTCTGGAATCTCTCCTAAAGCGTCGTGAATTTGGTCAGTCAAAAGATCAGCTAAAGGACATCCCATAGTAGTTAGCGTCATATCGATTTCTGTTTCACCATTCTCTCCGTTAAAACGAATTTCGTAGATCAAACCTAAATTTACGATATCAATCCCAAGTTCAGGGTCAATGACTTGCTCTAAACTTTCAAGGATGCGATTTTTAATGCCATCTATTTCTTCTGGTGTATAGAGTTTTTCTGCCATCTCATCATCTCCTCATTGTGTCATTCTAATCTTCAATAAAATCTCGAAGAGGTTTACTACGGCTCGGATGACGCAGTTTGCGAAGTGCTTTAGCCTCAATTTGTCGAATCCGTTCACGAGTGACATTAAAGACCTTACCGACATCTTCCAGCGTCCGCATTTTTCCATCGTCCAGACCAAAGCGTAAACGAAGGACATTTTCTTCTCGGTCAGTTAAAGTATCTAAAACTTCGTCTAATTGCTCACGAAGAACAACACGAGTTGTGTAGTCCACTGGATTTTCAATTACTTCATCTTCAATAAAATCACCAAGATGGCTATCATCTTCTTCACCGATTGGTGTCTCTAATGAAACAGGCTCTTGTGCAATCTTTAGAATTTCACGAACCTTATCTGGTGTCATATCCATGCGTTCAGCAATTTGTTCTGGAGTTGGGTCTTGTCCCAATTCTTGTAAAAGATTCCGTTGTTCACGGACTAATTTATTAATTGTTTCAACCATGTGAACCGGGATACGAATCGTACGAGCTTGATCTGCAATCGCACGTGTAATAGCTTGACGGATCCACCAAGTTGCATAAGTCGAGAACTTAAAGCCCTTAGTATAGTCAAACTTATCGACGGCCTTCATGAGACCCATATTTCCCTCTTGAATCAAGTCAAGAAACTGCATACCACGTCCCACATAGCGCTTCGCAATCGAAACGACCAAACGAAGGTTGGCTTCAGCCAGTCGTTGCTTAGCTTCTGTATCTCCTTGTTCAACTAAGATGGCCAATTCTTGTTCCTCTTCATTTGTTAGAAGTGGTACAACACCTATCTCCTTTAGATACATACGGACTGGGTCATTTACTTTAGCTGAATTACTTCCTAGCAACTCCTCATCAGTTAGCTCAGCTTCCTCTTCTTCTGCATTTAACACTCGGGCGCTTGGATTGCCTTCCTTATCCGTGATCGAAATGCCGGCATCCTGAATACGTTGCAACAAATCTTCAATGCCATCAGCATCTAAGGTAAAAGGAATAATTAGGGCATCGTTGATTTCATCATCAACTGCTGTACCCGCTTGTTTGTGATTGCGGATAAATTCCGCAACTTGTACATCAAATGTTGTTACTTCTTTTTGTTTTGTAGCCATTCCTACTCCATTCTTCTTTTTTGAGCAATCAATCGTTCCAATTCTTCGATTGCTGTATCAACATCACCATTATGAGACGCTTCGCGAATTTTTTTACTAATTAATTGATTCTCCTTGCGGAGCAATTCTTTATTTCGAATAGACTCTACTTCTATCAATTCATTATATGCAACTTCTTCTGGTAAGTCCTCTTCCAGCATAAGATACCATGCATGTTGTACATGCTCAGGCAGTTCTGATAGATCTTGTGGAGTGACTTCACCATTTTCACAAAGAATCCGATACAAGACCTGTAATTCAGGTGTATCAAAATTAAAATCTTCTCTTAATCGATAGTCGTTCAAAATCATCGGATGGGTCATCATCCGGTTAAAAAGATGGTTCTCTGCTTTTACTAGACGAGATAATTGCTTTGAAACTGGCAAATTGATCTGTAAGGCAGATTGTTGATATAGCTGTTCATGCTGACTTTGTCGATTTGTCAAACGATGATTATTAACCGTTTGCTCTATCTGCGGATAGTCAAAATCTGGCAAAAGCTCTGCTAACATGTAAATATACGAGTTCTGAGCTGTAATAGATGATGTTTGCGCAATAATTGGCGCCATTTTTTCAACAAACTCAATCTGCGCTTGCAAATTTTCTAGATTTTCCGGTTTCAAATACCGAATTAGAAATTCTACATTACTTATTCTCGTTTTGGTTAATAAATACTGTAAATCTTCAACAGAGTTTCTCTGAATGTATTCATCAGGGTCCATATTATTAGGAATAGCAACAATTTCGACTGCTAATTCTTTCAGCACATCCAATGCCTTAACAGTCGCAGCTTGACCAGCCTTATCGCCATCATAGACCAAAACAACTTTTTTACAATATTTACTTAAGTGTTGAACATGTTCATAAGTTAGAGCAGTCCCCATCGAAGCAATAGCATTTTCAACTCCTGCACGATAAGCCGCAATAACATCCATAAAACCTTCCATCAAGTAAACTTCATGTGTCTTCTTGAGAGTAGGCCTTGCCTTATCTAAATGATATAGTTCGTAGCTTTTATTGAAAATAGGAGTACTGCGACTATTTTTATATTTAGCTTGTTGGTCATTGGAAGAATGATCTTCTTTCCAAATCCTTCCTGAAAAAGCTACCACCTGCCCCGTATCATTTGACAAAGGAAACATAATACGATTTTTAAAAGCATCATAAACTTGATTATTCTCTGATATGTTAAATAAACCAGAATTTACGATAGTCTCTTCATCGAATTTCTCTACCATGCTTTGGTAAAGAAAAGTCCCTTCGCTCGGAGCTAGACCTATTTGGAAGTGCTTAATGATGTCATCTGTTAGACCACGCTGATATAAATAGGACCGCGCTTCTTCCCCCATTTTTGTCGTCATCAAAACGGCGTGATAGAACTTAGCAGCTTCTGTGTGGATGTCAAACAGAGCTTGATGAGGATTCTCATGCTTCTGCTGCGTGAAATCTTGATGACCTAAAGCCAGTTGAATACCCGATCGCTCAGCAATGATTTGCACTGCATCCATGAAAGGAACACCACGATAATCCTCGATAAACTTAAAAACATCTCCCGACTTGCCACAACCAAAACAGTGATAAAACTGCTTTTCTTCAACGACATTAAAGGAAGGTGTCTTTTCTCCATGAAATGGACAGAGTCCAAGAAAATTACGCCCCGCTTTGGTTAAAGCGACGACTTCTCCTATGACTTCGACGATATTGACGCTGTTTTTAATCTCAGAAATGACTTCTTTGTCAATCACCCGACAATACCTCCAATCTATCATAGAATGCTAACATATATTTTATAACAAAATCAAAAAAAGTAAAATCACACCTATGAAAAGTGATCCTTTATTCCCACTTTTTTCTTATAGGCAAATACCTTGCCAAATTTTTTATTTTCATTATAATGTAATCTGACTTTAATTAAAGGAGATAGAAATGTTAAAAGAGTTAAAAAACTTTTTACTTCGCGGAAATGTTGTTGATTTAGCTGTTGCCGTTATTATCGGTGCTGCTTTTGGTGCAATTGTAACCTCATTAGTAAATGATATTATTACACCACTTATTTTAAATCCTGCTTTAAGCGCAGCTGGTGTTGATAAAATCGCAGAATTGACTTGGAATGGCGTTGCATATGGAAACTTCCTAAGTGCTGTTATCAACTTCCTTGTCATTGGTACTGTACTTTTCTTCATAGTCAAAGCAGCTGAAAAAGCTCAAAGCTTTGGTAAAAAACAAGAAGAAGCTGTTGAAGAAGCACCTGCTCCGACTGAACTTGAAGTTCTTCAAGAAATCAAAGCTTTACTTGAAAAAAAATAATAACCTAAAGAGGCTGGGACAAAAGTCCTAGCCTCTAAATTGTCTTTGGATTATCGAGCAAGACGCAGTGGTTGAGTGGGCTCTACTACGCTGATTTCATCAGCTTTTACAACCCTACTCAACTGTGCGGATGTGGGACGATGAAATCGAATTCTAACGAATTACCGATTTCTGTCCCACTCTCTTTTATTATCAACTACTGACCCTTTATCACGAACAAAAAACAGCCCTAAGGCTGCTTTTTATTTCAATTAGAATTTCTTGCGCTTACGAGCTGCTTCTGATTTACGTTTACGTTTTACAGAAGGCTTTTCATAGAATTCACGTTTGCGTGTTTCTTGAAGAGTACCAGCTTTAGTAACAGCGCGTTTGAAACGGCGAAGAGCGTCATCAAGAGATTCGTTCTTACGTACTACTGTTTTTGACATGTTTTTCACTCCCTTCAAGTTCAGAATCTAGTTAATGATATCATATTAGGGAATTCATGTCAAGTTTTTATTGAATACTATGTGTCTGTTCTTTTGAGATTCCAAAAAATTACTCTAAAATGCACTTTTTACAATGTTTTTTCTTTTTAGCAGCTTTGGAAATAGTCATCGACAAAACCTTATCATAGACGAGAAACTGCTGCATGAGCTTACTATCACTTATCTCCGGCAATAAATCAATAACGTATTCCAACTTAATCAATTGCTTTTCAGCTGCTTCAATTGATGTCATTTCAACACTTTTACAGTTAGCTGAAAAAATAGCTTCAAAGAGTAATTCATAATCAAAATTATCTGGAACTTTCATTTCCACATATCGTCTTGTCTGGCTAACAGAGGTAAAATTCATTTTTTCAAACATCAACCAAACAAAGGAAATCGATAGGGTAAAAACGACAGCTAAAGCAACAAATCCCATCCCTGTTGTAATTCCGATGGCTGTTGCCATAAAGACTGCCAGAAGCTCTTTTGATCCCCCTGCTGCAGATCGAAAACGAATCAAGCTGAAAGTTCCTGCTACGGCAACACTAGTACCTAAATTGCCATTTACTAGGAAAATGATAATTGAAATAATAGCAGGTAACAGTGACAAAGTAATCACAAATTCTTTCGTATAAATCGTTTGACGTTTATATACCTTGGCTAAAACAATCCCTAAAATCAAGCTGGTAACCATTGAAAAAATCAGAGCTAAGGGATTAATTTTCACTTCAGCCGAGGAATAAATACTATTAAATAACTGATTGAGCATTGAGATTTCCTTAAGACTTGACTGTGTGGCTTAATCTTTCTTTTGTCTGTAGGTATGCTTTTCCATACTTTGAGAAAGATTGATCTATGAGACCAAATTTATTGAGAATGTCAGCCATCCATTTAGGATATTGACCAGGGACCTTGATTTCCATAATGACTTTTCCATCTTCTAGCAAAGGCCAGCCATAGCGTCCAGAAGTCAACTCAACATCATAATCTCTATATCGAATATTTGAATCAACGGTCACACGCACCTTCTTATCCTCTAATCCCTTCATAGAATACCGATCATAGCTAATCACCATTTTTGGTTTTAAATCTAGATAGCGCTCTTGTAATGCTTCTACTTCTGCCTTCACTCGATCATCAGAAATAGTAGAATCCGCTAATCCATTTTCAATGAAATTTACAACAGAAACTGGATTTGAGACTAGGCGATACTTAAATCCTACTTCTTCAGACTTTTTCTTAATTTCTAAGAAAACTTGACAATCATCTGTAGCTTGCTCTGCATAAGTTCTCATACGTAACTTTTCACGCCCACCTTTGCGAGCAATCGAATCTTGAATCATCTGAAAATCATCGTTATCAAAATAGATGTTTGTTATAGTGGATCTTGCATAGTCATCAGCGATAAGATAAGACGCCATCTCAGCTTCTAACCGCTCTAATGTAGCTCGGTCTAAGATATACTTAGTCTCGATACGCTGAAAGTTTGTTTGAATCTTCTTTTGTTTCATGGGGATTCTCCTTTTTCTACAAATGTAGTTTATGAAATTAAAAGAAAGAGAGCGGCTGCTCAAATTTTAAAAATTTTATTTCTACATTTGTCGTTTATAGTTATATTCTACACTTGTAGTTTTTGTTTGTCAAGAGATTTTTCAAAAAATATAAAACTCTACCTATTTAGGTTCATATCAAACCTAAATAGATAGAGTTAATTTTAATCATCATCGTCATCCTTATCATCATCGTCGTCTTTATCGTCATCATCTCGAGAAGATGAAGTCTGACTCTTACTTGGTGATGGAATTGTTGTGGCATTTGAATTACTACCAGGTCTTGTCACAGCTGGCTGCTTCGTATCTGTTGAAGTATGATTTGAACTTGGGACTTCTTTCTCAACTGTCACAGTCTTTTCGACAACAGTATGTTGTTTAGATTTTAAAACTTTTCCATTCTTTGCATTGATTAGAACCTCATGGGCAGTTTGACCGTGAGAAAAATAGATTTGGTAATTGTCCTTATCTCGAACAATCTTTAAATCTTTAATATCTTTTTGGCCAAGACCTAAATCTTTCAAGGCGACAGCCAAAGCCTGATCTTGACTAAATTCTTTGGATACTTTTTTGCTGGTTACTTTCTGTGTTTGTTGAACATTAATTGCAGGAGTTTCAATCGCAAAGACCGAGCTAGTCAAAAGCAAGAGAACTGAGACGGCTACTACAAGAACTGTAGACAATAACTTCTTAGGTAGACGACTATCCATAATGCTGATAATCCGTCTCTTTAGATTAAATTTTTCAGAGTAAAAGCAGGTCGTCAGAGCAATCGGCGTCTTTTTACTGCGATCAATCATGGTTAAAATGGTTTCTCCATAAAAAGTCCGGTAGTGCATGTCCTGATCATTTAAGACATCATAATCACAATACATTTCTCCTACTTCTTGAGTTTCTCGACATGCTAGACGGACTATTGGATTAAACCAATGAAGGCTTTTAACAAGAATCGCCAAAAGATTAACCAAAACATCATAGTGTTTGTAGTGCGTCAGTTTATGCCTGAAAACCAGTTGTAGCTCTTCTTCGGTGTAGTCTGACTCTGGTAATACAATCAATATATCTCTGAAGCCAATCAGCATAGGACTTTGTGACATCGGATAGTGAAGCAGGCGAACCTTGTTTTTAATCCCCATCTCTTCTTGGATCTTTTGTAATTGAACCAGAGCATCTTTATCTTCAACAGGAGTCTCCCATCGTTTTAGCATCTTTCTAAAAAGAATATAGGAATAAGCATATCGAGCAATGCTAAAGATAAAGCCTAGCACCCATATAGCAACAAGAATCTCGAACCAAGGCAAGTTTAGGAAACTTTGCCACAGATCGGGCTGAATCGTTTTTTCAGTAACTTGAGAAGCAGCTTGTGCTGTCCCAGAAGGAACTTGTGTAGCCACTGTATTGATAGTCGATCCAGCATTCATCCGAATCAAACCTGAACCAAACTGAGGGCGGAATGGGAAGAGAAAACTCAGCAAAACCAAAAACCAAATGACATATTTTGCTCTGGCTGAAACTCTCGTCTTAAAAAACGTAAAAAATAAACTAAGTAAGATCACTAAAATCGAGGTAGTAACACTGGTTAACAAAAAAGATAAAAGGAATTGCTTCATGGTGATAACTCCACTTATTTATTCTGATCAAGTAAACTCCTCAACTCGTCTAATTCATTGTCAGACAAAGAATTGGATGAAAAGAGAGTTTTAACAAGGCCACCCATGGAATGACCACTATAACGCTTTAGAAAATCTGAAGTTTCTACTTCTAGGTATTCATCTTCTGAGATAATGGCCGTATACTGCCTTTCACGTCCCTTACGGACACTTTCTAAAAAGCCTTTTTCCGTTAAGCGAGCTAAGACTGTCAATAAGGTCTGTGGTTTCCAATGGTTATCTTCCCCTAGTTTTTTCATAATTTGGGCAGATGTTGTTGGGTTTGGCAATTGCCAAATTATTTTTAAAATAGTAAATTCTCCGTCAGGCAAACGTTTAATAGATGTTTTCATAGTCTTTCCGTCTTTCTATGTAATATTCTCACTTTTTATTCTACACTTGTCTAATTGAAAAGTCAATCCTTATTTAAAAAAGAGAGTGGGACAGAAATCGGTAATTCGTTAGAATTCGATTTCGTCGTCCCACCTCCGCATAGTTGAGTAGGGCTGTAAAAGCTGATGAAATCAGCGTAGTAGAGTCCACTCAACTACTGCGTCTTGCTCGACAATCCAAAGACGATTGAGAGGCTAGGACTTTTGTCCCAGCCTCTATTTAGAAAAATAAACTTAATAAGGTCAGTATAGCCAACCCTCCCTGCTTAAGCAAGATTTTCGGATCACTAGTCAATGCTCCATAGGCCGCTACTAAGATGATATAGGCCATAAAGATTCCCAGCCAAACCGGACTAGGCTGCACAAAGGTCGCAATCAAAACCAAGACAGCAATCAAACCATTATAGACTCCTTGATTTTTAAATAGTGTGTTAACTGATTCTTTCTCAAGCTCCTCCTGAGTCATGTTAAAGACTCGAGCTGTTGTTTTTGAAGCTGTTGCAAAGGTCTCCAAATACATGATATAAAAAAATTCTAGAGCAACTAGACTTGCCAAAAAACTAGTAAAAATAGACATCTTGTCCTCCTTCTTTAATCTGACTGAATTAGTATAACACAAACATTATCATAGTAGATAAAGCATGCTCAAAATTTATACATATCACTTTTAAATGTCAAATAAAGAGCATAAATAAAATAGGCGTAGCAGAAATCAGCAATTTCTGACTAGATGTGGTAAAATTTCTTTGAAAAATGGAGGTAAATTATGTTAACTTATGATTTGATTGTTATCGGCTTTGGTAAGGCTGGTAAAACTTTGGCAGCTAAAATGGCAACCCAAGGAAAAAAAGTTGCCTTGATTGAGCGAAGCAAGGCTATGTACGGGGGAACCTGTATCAATATCGCCTGCATCCCAACCAAAACTCTCTTAGTCGCAGCTGAAAAAGGTCTAGCTTTTGACCAAGTCATGGCTGAAAAAAATGCTGTAACTAGTCGTCTAAATAGTAAGAACTATGCAGGAGTTAGCGGGGCTGGTGTTGACATCATCGATGCAGAAGCTCATTTCCTTTCCAACAAAGTCATCGAGATTGTAGCTGGAGATGAGAAAGAGGAACTGACTGCTGAGACTATTGTCATCAATACCGGTGCTATTTCCAATGTCCTGCCAATTCCAGGACTGACTGACACTAAGAATGTTTACGATTCAACAGGCATCCAAAACCTGAAAGAACTTCCTAAACGCTTGGGAGTTCTGGGCGGCGGTAACATCGGCCTAGAATTTGCAGGACTTTACAACAAAATGGGCAGTCAAGTGACTGTACTGGATGCTGCCCCTGTCTTTCTCCCTCGAGTAGAGCCTTCTATCGCTGCTCTGGCTAAGCAATACATGGAAGAAGACGGAATCCAGCTCTTACAAAATGTTCGTACCACACAGGTTAAAAATGATGGCGACGAAGTTGTGGTTGTGACAGAATCTGGAGAATTTCGCTTTGACGCCCTGCTCTATGCAACTGGTCGCAAACCAAATGTTGAACCACTACACTTGGAAAATACTGACATTGAGCTGACAGAACGCGGAGCTATCAAGGTTGATAAGCATTTGGAAACATCTGTACCTGGTGTATTTGCAGCGGGCGATGTCAATGGTGGTCTGCAGTTCACTTACATCTCACTGGATGACTTCCGTATCCTTTATAGCTATCTGGCTGGCGACGGCAGCTACACACTAGAAGACCGTAAAAATGTCCCTACTAGCATGTTTATCACACCTCCTTTGGCTCAAATCGGATTGACTGAAAAGGAAGCCAAAGAGCAAGGACTGCCGATTGCAGTTAAGGAGATTCCAGTCGCAGCAATGCCTCGTGGACATGTCAATGCTGACTTACGCGGTGCTTTCAAAGCTGTTGTCAATACAGAGACTAAGGAAATCGTCGGAGCAACTATCTTCTCAGCTGGAGCTCAAGAAATTATTAATATCCTGACTGTAGCCATGGATAATAAGATTCCTTACACTTACTTTAGCAAGCAAATCTTCACCCACCCAACGCTGGCTGAAAACCTCAATGATTTATTTGCTATCTAATTTGAAGCCCCTAGTGGGGCTTTTAATATTACGTAAACAAATTCACTTACATTTCACCCGCTTTTTATGGTACAATAATGCTAGTTTATTTTAAAAAGATTGAGGAAAATTATGTCTGAACTGTATGATATTACGATTGTCGGCGGCGGTCCGGTTGGTCTCTTCGCTGCATTTTACGCTCATTTGCGCCAAGCCAAGGTTAAAATCATTGATTCTCTGCCACAGCTAGGTGGTCAGCCAGCCATTCTCTATCCAGAGAAGAAAATTTTAGATGTCCCTGGCTTTACCAATCTAAGTGGCGAAGAGCTGACACAGCGTCTGATGGAGCAACTGGAAACTTTCCAGACTGAGATTTGCCTCAATGAAACAGTGCTAGATATCGTCAAAGGTGAAGAAGGATTCACTATTACGACTTCTAAAGCGAAGCATCAGACCAAAACCATTATCATCGCCATGGGAGGTGGTGCCTTCAAACCGAGAGCTTTGGAATTAGACGATGCTGAAAGCTACAGCAACCTTCACTATCACGTTTCAAACATCAACCAGTACGCTGGCAAAAAGGTGGTTGTTCTGGGCGGTGGCGACTCAGCTGTTGACTGGGCGCTAGCTTTTGAAAAAATCGCAGAAACCAGCCTGGTTCACCGTCGGGATAACTTCCGAGCTTTGGAGCATAGTGTGGAAGAACTCAAGGCTTCTAGTGTTGACATAAAGACACCATTTGTACCTAGCCGACTAATCGGTGAAAATGGCAAGATAACCCACCTTGAAATCAGCCAAATCAAGGGAGAGGAAAGTCAGCTGCTGCCTCTGGATCATCTATTTGTCAACTACGGTTTTAAATCCTCTGTCGGCAATCTCAAAGATTGGGGCTTGGAGCTCAACCGTCACAAAATCTTGGTCAATAGCAAGCAAGAAACCTCTGTGCCAGGTATCTATGCAGCTGGAGATTGCTGTAGTTACGAAGGTAAGATCGACTTAATTGCGACTGGACTTGGGGAAGCTCCTACTGCTGTCAACAATGCCATTAACCATATCTATCCTGAGCAAAAAGTCCAACCTAAACATTCTACAAGCTTATAATAAAAAATATTCAGGGTTGAGGCAAAGCGCTCTCAACCTTGATTTACTCTTGACTTTCTCATCTTCATTTGCTAAACTGGAGGCAAGAATATTTCGGAGGTACACGGAGACATGAAAAATTAAGTCTATTTTTTAAAGGAAACTTTATTTAGTAGATTTTGTCATGTTTCTGCATATCCGCAGGATGTTCGTTTTCGATGCTTTCTAACTTCTATTTGCTTATCTTTAGATTAATCCTGTCGCTCCTATGACAGTGTAAGCTGGAAGCCTATGAACGATTAATCCTACTTGAACACTCCTATGTCTGATTTGTGCAATTTCAACAGCTCTGCTAAATAAAGCAGGGCTGTATTTTGTGTTATCAAACAAAGGAGACATCTATGCTTCAAATAAGAAATCTAACAATCACCCACCTAAAAGACCTGAAAGAGTTAGTCAAAGATTTGTCACTGACAGTTAATCAAGGAGACAAGGTCGCTATTATTGGTGAAGAGGGCAATGGCAAGTCCACCCTGCTCAAGCTCCTGCTAGACGAGCGACTTGTCAGCTCCTATGTCAGCTACAGTGGACAGATTGATAAGTTCCATACTGCTGCTGTCTACTTACCCCAGCAGCTGCCTTCAGAGGATGCCCAACTAACCCTCAATGACTATTTCTTTGCTGATTTTGAGACCGAACTGGACTATGCCAAGCTCTACCGCTATGCTGGAGAGCTCAACTTTGACAGCCAACGTTTTGCCAGTCAGCAGCAGCTCTCTAGCCTATCTGGAGGAGAAAAGCTTAAAGTTCAGCTCATCAAGAAACTAGCCAGCGACTGGGACATGCTCTTTCTTGATGAGCCCTCCAATGACCTCGATCTTGAAACTCTGACTTGGCTGGAAAACTTTATCAGCCACAGCCAGAGAACGGTCCTTTTCGTCTCTCACGACGAGCACTTTCTCGCTCAAGCCGCTACTAAGATTGTTCATCTGGAGCGAATCAAAAAGAAGCAGGAAGCTAGAACCAATGTTAAGAGTCTGGACTATGAAAATTACCGCCAGCAGCGTCAGGAGACCTTTGAAAAACAGGGGCAACTAGCACGGAAAGAGCGGGAAGAACACGCCAAGACCATGGAGAAACACCGACGCGTTAAGCAGAGTGTAGAGCATACTTTACGAAACACCCATGACGCTACTGCAGGTCGATTGGTAGCGAAGAAGATGAAAAACGTCCTCTCACAGGGCAAACGATTTGAAAAGGCAGGTGCTGAAATGACCGAAATCCCGACACAGGAAGATGTCATCAGCCTTCACTTCTCAGACATAGAAGCTCTGCCATTGACCAAAAGAATCCTGAAATTAGAAGGAATGAAACTGGAAACAAACGAACGACAACTGGCGAAGAACCTGACTCTGGAAGTCTGCGGCCAGGAAAAAATCGGGCTGATTGGTGCTAATGGTGTAGGCAAGTCTACTCTGCTTAAGGAAATATGGAAAATCCTGCGTGAGCGGACAGACATGCTAGTAGGCTACATGCCCCAGCATTATGGTGACTTGCTGACTGATGAGAGCAGTCCTTTAGACTTTCTGGCTCCCTCTGGTGACAAGGCTCAGGAAGAGAAAATCCTGACGCATCTAGCTAGTCTCCAGTTCACTCGCGACGAGGCCCGCCACCCGATTGAGCAGCTTTCTGGTGGCCAAAAAGCCAAGCTCCTCCTGCTCAAACTAGTCTTAGACCGCCCCAATGTCCTCCTTCTGGACGAGCCAACCCGCAACTTCTCTCCCACTTCTCAGCCTCAGGTTCGCCAACTTTTAGCGACCTATCCTGGCGCCATTATCGCTGTCTCCCACGACCGAATCTTTCTCAAAGAAGTCTGCCAGAAGATTTATCGACTTACGGAGGAGGGATTGGAAGAAGTTGAACTATAAGCAAAAGAGGCTGGGACAAAAGTCCGACCTCAAATATAAAAAGCAAACAAAACTAGTTTTCTGGTAATCAGAATTCTGCTTTGTTCGCTTTTCGCATTTAATTATAGATTAGAAGGGCTTAATAATTAAGATTTTTAAAAATTGAAATTTTTTTGTCTCAAACTCTTTTTTGTAGCAAAGAGGCTATTGTCCCAGACTCTTTTACTCTATTATTGAGACTTACCAAAAGAAAAATTAACTTAACAGGTATTTCTACTGCAACTTTTAACACATTCATTAACTACATTAGAAATAAGAGAAAGGCAATTCGAAACAGAGACAGGGCGAGCAAATGAAGGGGGTAAAACCAGTAAAATACTTTTCCAATATTGGCCCCTTTTTGACCGTTGTAGAAAGAGGTCACAAGGAGAAACAGAAGACAGGCGGCAGCCAGATCAGCCAGACCATCATAGGAGAAATTGAAGGCCAAAATTAGGATTTGCACACTGTTCAGTACCAAGACACCGCCAATTTTTCGGAAGATTGGGTCTTTAATCTTTGCAAAGGCATAGATACCAAAAACTCCTCCCGTCAGTCCGCCGTCAGCGATAATGGACAGAGTAAAACAGAGTAGAATAATTAGAACTTTTCTCCAGGTTGCTGTTTGCTGATCACTGTAATAAAGAGCACAGAGCCCCAAAAAGAGAGTAACAACCGTATTTTGCATGATAAAGCCAAGACCAGTAACCCAGCCCATCAGAGAGAAAGGGATGATACTGATAAGAGCCAGCAGCCCCAATCGTCTCATATACTTGCTCACATCATGACTGTGCCGATATCCTTCCGCGATACAAAAGGCAAAGACTGGAAAAGCCAGGCGGCCTATTATGTGCATACTATTGGCCGGCCAGTTAGGAGAGAGAATATTCATATTGGTAGCCAGTGGAAAAGATACCCAGGCGATATGGTCAATCAGCATGGCAAGCATAGCAAGCAGTTTCAAACTGCTATTGTCAATTATTTTTTTCATAGGATCCTCCTTTTTCCTTTCCTATGATACAAGAAAGAGGTTCTTTTTTCCATTTCTTTAGCTTACATTTCTCTCATTTTTCTTACAATTTTGTAAGTTAGAATTTCACCTTTTTACCTCATCGATGAATACTTCTGATTTTTTCTTGACAAATAAGACTGAACGAGGCTGGGACAAAAAGATTTTGATTTTAGGAATTCTTTATTATAAATTTTTAAAATCGATAGATTAGACAAAAAAGTGAACAAGACAGACTTCTGAGTGTCAGATAACTCCGTTTTGTTCGCTTTTTATATTTAAGGTTAGACTTTTGTCCCAGACTCTTTTATCGTTTTAACTATAAAGTAAGTTTTCTAAGATTAGAGCTATGCAATCTAACGAGGTCTTCCTTAAAACAGTTATCTCTTCGTCTGAATGCGAGGAATACAAAATTTCATCTACAATAGAGGTGATAAAATTAAATAGGATATTAGAAATAGATTTTAGATTTGTTATTTCTTTATTACCTACATAATGTTTCAAACATTGATAAGTGAGTTCTTTCATTTTATCATTGTGCTGATCCTGTATTTCCTTAACCTCAGGAATGGAATAAGAAAGCATCTCAATTTGCGCGTGAAACTCTTTATCTTCTAAACTAATTAAATTATCAATTAATTTTTCAATCCAGCCTTTGTAATCACTACTGAATAGCTCCAAATTTTCACTAGTATTCAGTTGGTTAAAGATTACAATAAACGATTCATTGTAGTCTTTTAATATTAAAGATAAAATCTCTTCTTTATTTGAAAAATAAGAATATAGTGTCCCTATTGAAATCCCCGCTTCTTTTGCAATTTCATTTGTGGTAACATTAAAATAATTCTTTTTTGCAAATAATTCTTTCGAAACAGCTAAAATCGTGTTTAATTTATCTAAACTTCTTTTTTGAACAGGTTTTCGAACTAGTTTCTTCGACAATACTTTCATCCCTTCTAAGCAATCTTTCTCTTATGATATCACACTTCCAGTAAAAATTCTTTTAAATGCCATGAATAGCAATAATATGCTATTTTATTTTTTAAAAAATGAGTAAATGCTCATTTTTTTCTTGACAGAAAAATAAAAAGGAGTACAATCATAACCACCCGTCTAACGGGTGGTTATGATTTTAGCATCAATCTATGAACTTTAATTAAGCTCCTCTTCTACTCCTGCGCCATCTGCATTTGGTAATAAACACCTCTGGCTGCCATGAGCTCTTGGTGATTCCCATGTTCGACGATATCACCATCTACCATAACGAGGATGATGTCCGCATTTTGAATAGTAGACAGGCGATGAGCGATGATAAAGCTCGTCCGTCCCACCATGAGCTTGCTGAAAGCCTCCTGAATCAAGACTTCTGTCCGGGTATCAATGGAAGAAGTCGCCTCATCCAAGATTAGGATTTTAGGAACAGCCAGGAAGACACGGGCAATGGTCAAGAGCTGCCGCTGACCTTGAGACAGGGAGTCCCCAGCATCCGCCAAGTAGGTATCATAACCCTGAGGCAGCTGCTGGATGAAGAAATGCGCATTGGCTGCCTTAGCAGCTGCAATGACCTCTTCACGGCTGGCGTCTGGCCGGCCAAAAGCTATGTTGTCATGAATGGTTGCTGTCTTGAGCCAGGTCTCCTGCAGCACCATACCGAACTGCTGACGATAAGAAGCTCTGGTGTAATGTGTGATAGGAACATCGTCTAACGAAATCAGACCATTATCAACATTGTAAAAGCGCATGAGAAGATTGATCAGGGTAGACTTACCAGCGCCAGTCGGACCGACAATGGCGACCTTACTAGCCGCTGGAATCTTTATATTCAAATCCTGAATCAGCTCTTTTCCAGGCTCATAACCAAAAGCCACATGCTCAAAGCTAATCTGTCCTTTGACATCTTCAGACCGAAGAATTTCATGACCAGACTCTGCTATTTCCTCTTGGTCTAGAACGCTGTAAATCCGCTCTGCACAAGCTAAAGCGCTCTGCAATTCTGACAAGACTGACGAAATGTCATTGAAAGGCTTGGTGTACTGGTTGACATAATTTAAAAATGTGGTCAATTCACCAACGGTAAAGCGTGAACCATGCATGATACGAATTGCTCCTACCCCCACTATCAGGGCATATATGAGAGCATTAATAAAACGTGTTGAAGGATTGACCGTTGAGGAATAAAAAATAGCATCCTGTGAAACATCCGCATAAGCTTCATTACTCTGTTTAAAATCAGCCATAAATTGCTCTTGAGCGTTAAAAGATTGAATCAACAATTCCTGTCTCAAACTCTCCTCAATTAACTGACTTTGATACCCGCGAGCCTTTGTTTGCTTCCTAAATAAAAGATAGCTTTTTTTCGCAATAAAACGAGCAACAAAAAGGGAAAGTGGAGTCAGTAACAAGACTAAAAACATCATAAACCAGTCTAGTCTTGCCATACTAACGATGGTAAGCAAAATAGTTAGAAAGCCAACAAAAAATTGATTGAAAATCATGAGCAATCCATTGCCAAGCTGCTCTAAATCAGTTGTTACTCGACTAACCAAATCACCATTTCCCAGCTTATCTAAAAAAGAAAGTGGCAATAGATGAATCTTGACCATCACTTTTTCACGAAGTTCTTGGCAATAGCTGTATACTAAATGATTATATACGAGCGGATTAAACCACTGGATAATGGTATTCATCAGAATAACAAACAACATCCGCCATAGAATAGGAAGTAGCTGATTCTCAGCTTGTGGCAAAAGCACACTATCCACTGCTCTACCAATCAAGATAGGTAGATAAATCGTTAGCAAGACCTGTAAAATGGTGCCTAAACTAGCCAAAATGAGGAGAAATGGTTGTGCTGTCAAATCGCTCATCAAGCGTTTTAAATGGATTTGCCTCATACTTCCTCCTCTCTGTGTTGTGAATAATGAATTTGGCGATAAAGTTCGCTAACTTCTAACAAGTGCTCATGTTTTCCCAAAGCAACCTGCTCGCCCTTGTCCAAAACTAAAATCTGATCGGCCGATCGTAAGCTATTCGTTCGCTGCGAAACTAAAACTAAACTAGTCTCTATCAACTCCTCATGAATTGCTTTTAAAAGTTTTGATTCTGTCAAATAATCCAAAGCTGATGTTGCATCATCCAAAATCAAGAAAGGGGCCCGCCTCAAAACAGCTCTTGCTATTGTCAATCTCTGGCGCTGACCTCCAGAGAAATTACGACCAAAAGCTTCTACAGGTGCATCCAAACCACCGGCTTTCTCAGAAACGAAATTTCTTGCTTGAGCAATTCCCAAAGCCTTCCAAAGCTCTGCATCCGTCGGAACTTTTGGTAGCCCCAAGGTTAGATTAGAGCGGATAGTTCCTTGAAAAAGCTCCGCCTTCTGAGGGACCACACTGACCCAGGAGCGCCATTCTTTTAGATTTTTAGGACTTTTTCCATTTAGAAAAATAGCTAGCTTCCCATCAGACACTGGATAAATGTGCCCTAGTAGCTGAACCAAGGTCGATTTCCCAGCTCCTGTCCCGCCAATGACTCCCAAGGTCTGACCACTTTTTAACTCGAAATTGATCCCTTTCAAAGATGTGCTAGAGGCTTCTGGATAAGTGAAACTCATTTGTTGTACTTGAATGGCTTGATCAGATTGTGCTTCTTGCTGAGCCAAACTTTTGGAAATATCTTCATCATCCTCTTCAAAAACCTCTTGAATCCTCTTAGCACTGATAAAACTTTGATTAAGAGAAGTAATCAGCATAGCCAATTTGAGCAATTCTATCAAAATTTGCAATAAATAATTGATCAAAGCTACAAGAGATCCTTGGGATAGAATCCCCTCTTGAATCTTCTGATTGCCAGTCCAAATAACTGCAAGCAAAGTGACATTGACCACTAAAAATGTCGAAGGCCCCATCAAACTCGCCCATACACCTGTTTTTATCTGCCAAGATTTGTAAAGATCATTCAATCTATTAAAATCTTGAATTTCCTTTTCATCTTGACCAAATGCTCGGATTACACGCATCCCCTGTAGTTGTTGGCGAGTTGTATTCACAATCGTATCTGTCATGTTCCGCATGGTTGCATAAAGAGGATTGACCAAACGTGATAATATAAAAATTAGAAAACTCAATACCAAAACCATCATTACAAACCAGATTGTAATGCTTGGATGAATGCTAAACGCCATTATGATAGCACCGAAAACAATGATTGGGGCTCGTAAAAAAAGACGCAAAAATTGATTGATTCCCATCTGAATCTGATAAGTATCGCTCGTCAACCGAGTGACCAAACTCGATACTCCTAGCCGATCTCGACTAGACTTTGGTAATTTCAATATCTTTTCATACAGCTCTTTGCTGAGTTGCCTTGTGAACCCTACCGCTGCTTTAGAAGAGAAGTATTGAGCTGTAACAGCTACTACCACTCCCAGAATAGCAAAAATCACTAAATATAATAGCATTTGCCACAAATGGCGACTATCCTTCTGAGGAATGGTTTGATCGACAATTCCGGCAATAAGCAATGGAACCAAAAGCTCAAAACATGCTTCTAAAAGCTTAAACAAAGGTCCCAGTAATGACTCCTTTATATATCCCTTGAAATATTTTAGTAAATTTCTCATCATACTCTTTCCTGTTAAAAACTGTTTCTATTTTACCATAATTTTCAAAGGAGCAAAAACTCCTCCTGTCAAACAGAAGGAGATGTTGCTTATAGTTGATGAATGTGTTCGTCTATTTTGCTTAATGCTTTTTTGAGCAAGGGCGTAATCAATAGCAGAAAACCGCCTAGATAAATAAAAGTCATGCTGAATCCCAAGTAATCGATCAGCCAGCCTGTCACAGGGAAAATGACAATCATACTCAGGCTAAAAATCATAGAATAAACACTAAGCATGGTCGCCCGTACTTCACTTGGCAGCTGCTTTTGCAAATCATTGTCAAAAATCGGCTGAAAGAGTGCATACAAGGCGTTGCTGATTAGATAAATCAAAATATAGATGATTGGCGTACCAAAATAGGACAGCAGGTAGCTTGCTCCAGTTAGAAGAACCACTGAAGGAAAGAGTTTTAGGGCAGAATACTTCTTTCCAATCATACTCGCCAGATAGACCGATAAAATATTCAAAGCACTGCCAATTAGCATGACTGCAGAGATCTGCCAATCTTTTAAGTCAGGCAATTGATTTTGATAATAAAAATAAAACATACACATCAGTGTTCCGATGATTTGGGACAGAATCATCCAGATGAAAAGACTGGGATTTCTTTGCAATTCTTCTTTGACCGTCCAGATTATCTTTTTCATAGTCAGACGCTCTTCCTTTTCTGCTTTGACACTAGGTTCTTTCAGCATCCAGGTTAAGAAAAGAACGATGATAGAGGTCCCAATCATAATATAGTAGGTCAGATGCAATTGTCCATGGACAAAAAATCCAGCCCAGACTGTTCCCAAAGACCGGGTCGCTTCAGCCACGCCCGACATAAAACTGGAGATAGATAAGTAACGTTCCTTGAGTCCAGCCTCCACAGATGAATCATAGATCATAGCTGCGCTTGTTCCCGAATCAAAATTATAAGACCAAGCACTAATCACCATAGCCAGAGCATAAATCCAAAAGTTCCCCTGCCCGGCCAACATGAGAACAGAAGACACAATCCCAGCTATCCGGCTCAGATAAAGATTGGTCTTGTAGGAAAAGCGATCCGCCAACATCCCTGAAGGAATCTCACAAATGACGCTAGTCGCATGAAAGATACTTTCCAAAAGGCCAATCTGCCAAAGGGACATGCCATTTTGACTTAGAAATAAAATCCAAAAACTAGTAATGCCTAGAAAGGCAAAAAATTCAACTCCGACCATAAGACCGATATTTTTCCGATAACTTCTTTTAAACATATTTTCTCCTTTAACAAGTGTTTTTTTACTTTTATTCTTTATCACTTGTTAATCTGCTGGTTACATAACTCCTACCTCTTCTTTCTCTAAAATTCTGTATTTGGATTATTTCATAGTTTACTGTTGAAAAAACGCCACATGGGCGTTTGATTCGTTTTACGGTTTAATACGGTGTAGCATACGTGGGAATGGAATGGCTTCACGGATATGCTTAGTCCCTGCTACAAAGGTTACCATACGCTCTATACCAATACCAAAGCCTCCATGTGGGACAGATCCATACTTACGAAGATCCAAGTAGAATTCATATTCTGATGTATCCATACCAAGCTCTTCCATCTTAGCAACCAAAGCGTCATAATCCTCCTCACGCATAGAACCACCAATGATTTCACCGTAGCCTTCTGGAGCAAGCAAGTCCGCACAGAGGACGCGATCTGGATTTCCAGGAACTGGCTTCATGTAGAAGGCCTTGATCGCAGCTGGATAATTCATAACAAAGGTTGGTACACCAAAATAGTTTGAAATCCATGTTTCATGTGGCGAACCAAAGTCATCTCCATGTTCCAGATGTTCATAGTCCGCATCCTCATCATTTTCATGAGCCTGCAAGAGGTCAATCGCTTCATCATAGGTAACACGCTTGAAAGGCTCAGCAATATAGCGTTTCAAAAGTTCAACATCACGTTCCAGCGTTTCCAAAGCTTGAGGAGCACGGTCTAGAACACCTTGAATCAAGGCTTTAACATAAGCTTCCTGCAAGTCGAGTGACTCATCATGAGTAACAAAAGGATACTCCGCATCCATCATCCAGAACTCTGTCAAGTGACGGCGGGTTTTTGATTTTTCTGCACGGAATACTGGTCCAAAGTCATAGACACGCCCCAAAGCCATGGCACCTGCTTCTAGATAAAGCTGACCTGACTGACTCAAGTAGGCCGGAGTTCCAAAGTAGTCTGTTTCAAAGAGCTCCGTTGAATCCTCAGCCGCATTTCCTGACAAGATTGGGCTATCAAACTTGATAAAGCCATTTTTATCAAAGAATTCATATGTTGCATAGATAATAGCATTACGGATTTGCATCATAGCCACTTGCTTACGAGAACGGAGCCACAAGTGACGATTATCCATAAGGAAGTCAGTCCCATGTTCTTTTGGCGTAATTGGATATTCATTTGACTCACCGATGATTTCGATGTCTGTGATGTCCAGCTCATAACCAAATTTTGAGCGCTCATCTTCCTTGACAATCCCTGTAACATAGACAGAAGTCTCTTGGCTGAGCTTTTTAATCGTGTCAAACTTCGCCAAGCCTTCTTCTTCACCAAATTTCTCGATAAAGTTAGGCTTGAAGGCCACACCTTGGAAAAAAGCCGAGCCATCACGAAGCTGTAAGAAAGCAATCTTACCCTTACCTGACTTATTGGCAACC
Organism: Streptococcus sp. oral taxon 056 str. F0418; assembly: GCF_000220065.1. Taxonomy (GTDB): domain Bacteria; phylum Bacillota; class Bacilli; order Lactobacillales; family Streptococcaceae; genus Streptococcus. The sequence goes on from NZ_AFQU01000001.1 coordinate 379,515, forward strand.
CAAGCACCAATGGTCACTTCTTGACCAACATAGTTTTTTACTTCAACAATCGTTATATTCTTTTTCGACACGTTTTTTCTCTTTTCTATTTTTATTTTTTGTGACAAACTACTTCGATATTATTACCATCTGGATCTAGAATAAAAGCTGCATAATAAGGAGGATGGTCACTCCTATAATCAGGGGCGCCATTATCTTTTCCTCCTGCCTTCAAACCAGCTTCATAGCAAGCCTGAACTTGCTCATGGTCTTCTGCCAAAAAAGCAAAGTGGACTGGAGACTGCTCCCCCTTCCCTAACCAAAAATCTCCACCAGGATGAGGACTGTTGGCAGCAACAAAGCTAAGTAGCGAAGCACTTCTATAAGCTAATTTGTAACCAAGTGGAGCAAGAAAGCTTGTATAAAAATCTTTTGAAACTTGCAGATCCCTTGCTTTAATCTCAAAATGATCAATCATTCTTACTTCTCCATAAAATCCTTAAGACGACGTATCGCTTCTTTCAAAGTATCCAAATCAGTCGCATAACTGAGGCGGACATTTTCTGGCGCTCCAAATCCATCTCCTGTCACCAGAGCCACACCAACTTCTTCTAAAATGGCTGTGGTAAAGGCTGTCACATCGGTATAGCCTTTCATTTCCATCGCTTTTTTAACATTTGGGAAGAAATAGAAGGCTCCCTGAGGCTTGACAACTTCAAAGCCAGGCACTTGAGCTAGCAAGGGATAAATGGTATTCAGGCGTTCTTCAAAGGCCAATCTCATATTCTCGACCGTATCCTGACTCCCCGTCAGAGCTTCGATAGCCGCATACTGAGCAACAGTTGTCGGGTTTGAAGTTGTCTGGCCAGCAATCTTGCTCATAGCTGCAATAATTTCCGGCTCACCTACAGCATAGCCAATCCGCCAGCCTGTCATGGAGTAGCTTTTGGAAACACCATTGATGACCACTGTCTGCTTGCGAATCTCCTCAGAAAGACTGGAAATTGGCGTAAATGTATTGCCATTATAAACCAAACGTCCATAGATGTCATCAGCCAAAATCATAATATCATGCTTTAAAGCCCAGTTTCCAATCGCAAGCAACTCATCTGCTGTATAAATCATACCAGTAGGATTAGAAGGCGAGTTCAAAACCAAGACCTTGGTCTTATCAGTACGAGCAGCTTCTAACTGTTCCACGCTTATCTTGAAATCATTTTCCTCAGTAGCTTGGACAAAAACGGGAATCCCCTCGGCCATCTTAATCTGATCACCATAGCTGACCCAGTAAGGTGTAGGAATAAGAGCTTCATCTCCTGGATCAAGCACACTCATAAAGAAAGTATAGAGAGAAAACTTAGCACCTGTTGCCACTGTTACTTGATTAGGCTGGATTCTGTAACCATAATGCTTAGCAAAATACTCTACCACTGCTGCTTTTAGCTCTGGTAAACCACTCGTCACCGTATAAAAACTAGCTTTGCCGTCTTCAATAGCAGCCACTGCTGCTTCCTGAATATTCTTAGGCGTCGGAAAGTCTGGCTCTCCTAAGGTCAAAGACAGAATATCTCGCCCCTGCGCCTTCAAAGTTTTAGCACGTGCTGCTGTTGCTAATGTCACACTTTCTTGCATTTCTAATACGCGCTTCGATAATTTCATAGTCCCTCCTTGCTAAGCAATGTTTTGCTTTCAAAACCGACATTATAGTAGCTCGTGCCCGATTTAATTTCCCAAATCGGTTGACCATTCAAATATCCAAACGTCACTTTGTCAATTCTTGTAGCACCATTTTCTTTTGCGACATTTTCGGCTTCTTCTTGACTCGCTCCATCTTTCAGCTCATAAACAAAAATCTTACCAGAACCCTTTTCAATCAAAACAGCTCGTTGTCTTTTTTGATTTGTTTCTCCTAGCAAGCTATAATAGCTTTTTTTCCCATTGTAAATAGCAAAGCTGTCAATTCGACTAACTCCAGCATATTTATGAGCCAAATCAATCGTCTTAGACTTCGCAGACTGATAAGGTTCCATAGAAAGATTAAAAATATTGAGCAAGGAAAATGCAAGCACAGTTAAAAGAACACCGCTTCCAATAATATATTGCCAAATAAGGATACTTTTATCTTGTTTTCTTCTATTTTTCACTCGTCCATTATACTATAAATCCAACTAATTTTCTATCTTTTTCTCATTGATTTTAACACTATTTATTGATAGAATATGCCTATGGAAACACTTGATCAATTATTAAAAGATAATCATCTAGACTTAAAAACAATGATCGTTTTTAGAAAAGCTGAGCGTACAATCCGCTCCATCGAATATCGAGTTATCAAAGAAAATAATCTAACGCCAACTCAATTTTCTGCATTAGAAACTCTTTATAGTAAAGGTGAAATGCGTATTCAAGACCTGATCAATCGTATGCTGGCGACCTCTGGTAATATGACTGTCGTCATCAAAAACATGGTTCGAGATGGCCTTATTTTTCGTAATGGTGATCCCAACGATCGTCGCTCTTCCTTAATCAATTTGACGCCTAAAGGTCGTGACTTAGTTGAAAAAATTCTTCCCCAGCATATTCTCTGTGTCCGAGAAGCATTGGCTGTTTTATCCGACGCTGATAAGGAAATTCTGATTACCATTTTAAAAAAATTCAAAAACCTGAGCTAATTTATTGCTAATTAGTGATTTGTGTTGTAACATAAATAGTAACAAGAGGAAAATTCCTTTAGAATTTAAAAATGGAGGACTTATCATGTCAAAAGTACTATTTATCGTCGGATCACTTCGTCAAGGTTCATTTAAACATCAACTAGCTGAAGAAGCAGAAAAGGTACTCGCTGGAAGAGCTGAAGTATCTTATCTGGACTGGTCCCAAGTACCTGTATTCAGCCAAGACTTAGAACAATCTACTCCTGCTGCGGTTACAAAAGTGCGTGAAGAAGTTTTAGCTGCGGATGCTATCTGGATTTTCTCGCCAGTCTACAACTTCTCTATTCCCGGCTCTGTAAAGAACTTGCTGGACTGGCTTTCTCGTGCACTCGATCTATCAGACACCCGTGGCGTTTCTGCTATCAACGAAAAAATCGTAACAGTTTCTTCTGTAGCAAATGCAGGACAAGATCAATTATTTGCAATCTTTAATGATTTACTCCCATTCATTCGCACAACAGTCGTTGGTGAATTTACCCAATCTCGTGTCAATGACTCAGCATGGGCAGATGGACAATTTATCGCAAGTCAAGAAACTCTTTCCAGTCTCGCTGCACAAGCAGACGCTCTTCTTACTGCTATCAACTAGAATTATAACTACAATAGTTTAAAACACTGGGATATCAATCTCAGTGTTTTTCCTATTCAACCAACATTAAAACCAGTTTAAGCTACCAAACTTAGGCTACTTAAACTGGTTTAAATAGGGGGCAAAAAAATTAATATTACTCAATCTATATCATAAAATTCTAACGTTTTTATATTCAATTTATCTGCATTTGTTAAGACGATATCTGTCCCAAATTCTTTTTCATAAAACGTCATAGACATTGTTTGTCCATTTACAAAAAGCTCGATTGAATTAATATCTCGAAGAATTTCCAATGTTAATGACTTAGGAGAATCTGATATATTCAGATGGCGAATATCCGCATAAGGTTCTTCTTTTCCAATAATCTTATGACCCAATCGTTCACGTCCCAAAGATAAGACCTGTTTACTTGCATTATAGGAGATTTTCACTACCTGCTGATTTGTGACATTTCTTGCATATAGCAATTCAAAATCTTTTGGCTTTTCAAGCTCTAGTATTAGGTATTGTTGTTGTTTAACAGTACTGGAAAAGACCAATTCTGATTGATCAACTTGACCTGAAAATCTCTCTTGTATAGTTAGTTGGCTTGTTAATGTCTCAGGAATCTCTTGATACAAACGATTATTCTTAATGGATAATTTACGAGGAATGGTCATCATACCAGCCCATCCGTGATTTAAATCATGTGTGGGAATATTTCGATGCCACATTTGTTGCCAAGCTACTAGATAGCGTTCCCCTTTGTCATTAACACAGGTCTGTGGAGCATAAAAATCCAATCCGCCATCTATTTCGTGAAAATTTTCCACTTGAAAATAACCTGATTTCCAGTCAACCTCTCCAATGAATGCAAGAGTAGAATTTAAATTCCAATATTGGTTGCCTTTACGTTCCATCTCAATTGGAGACATAATAAGAACCCACTTGCCATCCAATTCAAAGAGATCTGGACATTCCCACATGATTCCTTGACCGGGTTTTCCTTCCAATAATACAGACTTAAATTTCCAATTAAAACAATCTTCCGATTCAAATAAGAGGATTTGTCCGCGGGCATCCGCAGTTTTAGAAGCGACAACTGTATAATAGTGGTTGTCATATTTCATTATTTTCGGATCACGAAAATCTGCAATATCCGCAATTCCCTTTATATGATTTTCTCCAATAACTGGATTTCCGGCATATTTTTCAAAATGAATACCATCATGTGAAACTGCCATACATTGAGTCTCTTTGCGTACATTTCCCTCTTCAACATGACCAGTATAGATAAGAACTAACTTATCATCTATTACAATGGCACTTCCCGAGAAACAACCATTTCTGTCATAAACTTCACTCGGAGCCAAAGCTACTGGTAATTCCTCCCAGTGAATCAAATCTTTTGATTTAGCATGTCCCCAATGCATAGGACCCCAAACACTATCATATGGGTAAAATTGATAAAAGAGATGATACTCGTTCTTATAGTAAACAAAACCATTTGGATCATTCATCCAACCAATTGGGGGCAACAAATGAAACCTGCCTCGATAGCAATGATTAACTCGATGACGATTTTCTTTGATATATCGATTTGCTTGTTCAATCTTTTCTTTCATAAAGTCACCTACTTAATACCTGTCCCTGAACCACCCAAACCTTGAATAATGTATTTTTGAGCGACAATATAAACCAAGATCAATGGGATTGTTGAAATCGTTAAGACAGCCATTACTTGGTTGATATAGACAGGTTGAGTTGTATTAATGGTTGTAATCGCAACTTGGAGAGAGAATTTTGATGAATCCGTCAAAACCATGAGTGGCCAAATATAATCATTCCAGCTAGAAATAAAAGACAAGACTCCTACTGTTGCTACTGCAGGTTTAGACATGGGGAGCATAATACGGAAGAATATCCGTAAGATACTTGCGCCATCCATCCGAGCTGATTCGATGATTTCTTCAGGAATAGCAATAAAAAAATTTCTAAATAGATAAATATTAAAAACACTTGCTAAACCAGGTATAATAACAGCTAAGCGATTATTAACCAACCCTAGTGCGTTAATAATGGTAAACTGAGGAATCAACATCGTTTCCATTGGAATAATCAACAAAGCCAAAAGGATACCAAATAAAAGTTTTTTCCCAGAAAAGTTAATTTTAGCAAAGGCAAAACCTGCTAAAGAGTTCACGATGATAGATCCTATAGCAAAAGTTCCAGCATAGAAAATACTATTTCCGATATAAGTAAGGATGCTAAAACGCTCTAAAACTTCTTGATAAGGCTTAAACCAATTTGCTGGATTTAAACTTGGTAAGAAAGCCTGCCAACCTGTCAAATTCTTGTAAACATCAGCTTCTGGCTTCATAGAGGAAACCACCATCCAAATCATTGGAAAAAGAAAGAGAGCAGCTAAGAGTGTTAAGAGGACATATTCCAGAATAGTCGTTGGTCTAAAAAATTTTCTACGTTTCATTCTAGTTGTCCTCCTTCAATACACGTCTTTGGACTAAGCTTATCATACCAATCAATGTTGTAAATACAAGTGCAATTGAACTTGAATAGCCAACCAATCGATCTGTGAACCCTTGTTGGTAAATATAATAAACCATTGTAATAGTTGAGTTCATCGGACCACCCTGAGTCATAACCATCGGCTGTACAATGAGTTTGAAAGCAGAAATCAAGGTTGTCAAGAGGACAAACAAAGCAGTTGGTTTCAAAAGTGGCATTGTAATGTAACGGAATTGTTCCCATTTAGTGAAACCGTCTAATTCAGCTGCTTCATAAACATCTTGTGGAATATTTTGCATACCACCAAGGAAAAGGAGCATTTGATAACCTGCACCTTGCCAGGCAGATACAAAAACAATCGCATACATTGCTTGCTTGGGACTTCTCAAGAATGGCTGAGCCGCAATTCCAATTTTATTCAACAAGGCATTCAAAAGTCCATTGTTTGGATTCAATAGATAAAGCCATAAAATTGAAATAACAACTAGTGACATTACAACTGGAGCAAAGAAAGCTACCTTAAAAAACATATTTCCTTTACGTTTTTTATTGACAATCAAAGCCATACCCAACGCTGCACCAAGCTGAACAGGAATAATCCATACAACAAATTGAGCCGTATTGACAACACTCTTTAAGAAAATTGGATCTTTAAACAAACGAATAAAATTTTCTAAACCAATAAATTTTCTGTCGTCTGGTGTCAATAAATAATAATCTGTAAAAGCATAATAAACAACCATACAGACTGGAATAACCAGGAAAATCAAAAGCAGGATTAAAGCCGGCGATAAGAAACCATATCCTAAAAGATTCTCTTTTAATTTTAAACTCTTCTTCTGGTTCATATTAAATCCCCCCAAGATATGACACATTAAGTAAAATCAGGATAACTGAATGCAGAAACGAAACATTCAGCATTTGACATACTTATTTGCATATTCGCTAAACAAAAACTGGCTGAGACCAACTTCATATTTGACGTTTCGCCCCACCCAGTTTTATTGTCATCTATTTTTTCAAACTATCATCAATAGCCGTTTGCATCTCTTTGGCACGTGAATCAAGCACTTTTTGAACATCTGGATTTTCTTCATAGTAGCTGATGTCTTGCATAGCTTGTTGGAATGAACGTGATACTTGCGGATAAGCTACTACAACGGGACGTGCATGCGCAGTAGCTGCATTTTGTTCCATCAAGAAACGCATTGGTTCAGAAACTTTATCTTTTATATTTTCAATAGTTGATTTACGGATTGGCAGTACACTATTTCCAAGACTTAAAATCTCGCTTGATTCAGTATTCGTTGCAAATTTAACAAACTCAGCAGCAGCATCTTTTTTATTAGACTTAGTCGTAACAGCTAATTGCCAGCTTCCTGAAGGTGATACTAATTTCTTAGTTTTATTTGAAACAGGATATGGCAAGATACCGAAGTCAATATCTTTATAGTTGGTTTGCAAATCAGCAATTGTCCACGAACCGCTTAACACCATTGGATACTGTCCAGTTTCAAATCCTTTTTCAACTGGGCTAACAGTTGTATACCCTTCTTTCACTAAATCTTGGATAAATTGAACAGCCTGCGTACTTTCTTTGGAATTAAAGTAGCCTTCAGCTTTTGTTCCATCTTCATTTACAACACGTCCACCATTTGACCAAATCAGTGGCATATATGCATAAGGAAGCATTTCATCATTTGAGTTCAAACGGAAATCAATAGCAGCTTCTTTAAAGTGATCTTTTAGCTTTTTACTAACCGCTTTGAATTCATCCCAAGTCCAAGGTTTTTTCAAAGTCGGTAAACTTGATTCATCAATTCCTGCTTCTTTAAACATTTTTTTATTATAGTAAATTCCTACGTTTGATTCTGAGTAACCAAATGCATAGAATTTACCATCGTAAGTCCCTTGTTGTTTAATACTGTCAAGGACATCCTCCATATTATTATCTTTCAAATAATCATCTAATGGAGTAATAACCTTTGATTTAGCATATGCTGCTGTATTCGGGCCATCAAGCGTAATCACATCAGGTAAACTATTTGTCGTAATCGCGGCGTTAACCTTGTCTTCATATCCACCGCCGCTTCCGCTACGTGGAATATACTCGGTTACAACTTTGTATTTTCCCTTATACTTCTTATTAAAGTTTTGGACTACTTGCTCCCAAGCTTTCCCTTCTGCAGTCTCATCAGAAAATTGGACCCAAACTTTCACATCATCTTTTGATGCCGCTTCTTTCGAAGTCTTACTAGATGATCCTCCACTACATCCAGCAAGAAGCCCTAGTGATAGAGCAGCAACCATTGATAGAACTACGCCTTTACGCATATTTTCCTCCTTTTTGAAACGTTTCATTTTTTGTTATTTTATATAAAGGTTTGAATTAAACCTTTATATTTTTGAAACGTTTCATTTTTATGATTTTATTATACAACCGCTTTCATTTTTTGTCAAGTAATTTCTGTATTTTTTTTGTAGTGCCACCTTCTGCAAAAAAAACTGGTAATAAAACTCTTGATAACACAGCTTTTTCTTTAGAAATAAGTTGCAGCAATAATTTAACAGAGGCTTGAGCAATCTTATCCAGAGGTTGTGCAATTGTTGACAGTAAATAAGTTTGATCGGCAGCATTTCTCAAACCATCAAAACCGATAATCTGATAATCTTGAGGAGCTTTTTTTCCAAATTTCTCCATTACTTTCATAACTTTAATAGCCATAAAGTCATTAATAGCAAAAATACCATCAATTGTCGAATGTTCTAGTAAAAATTTCTCAATCTGTTTTTCTGGTTCAACAAGTGGTTCTGACATATCTAATTTTAAAACAGAATGCCCCATACTCATCAGCTTTTCACAAAAACCTAATTCACGTTGCTTAGTTTCATTCTCATGAATATTGGTACTTCCAATATAAGCGAGCTGTTTAGCACCTCGATTAAGCAGCTCTTCTGCTGCCATCTGCCCTCCTTTATAATTTTCTGAAGTCACATAGGAGACATTCTCAGAAAAATGTCGATCAAAACTTACAAAAGGCAAACTGCTCGAAACATACTTATCAACATCTGAATAAGTTACAGCAATAATACCATCTACCTTGTTTTTCTCTAACATTTGGATATACTCAATCTCATTTTTGGCATCACCATCAGCATTACAAATGAGTAGCTTATAATGATTTTTAAGTAATTCTTTTTCAACGTAATAGGCTAATTCTGAAAAAAAAGGGTGCCAAATTGTCGGGATTATAAGAGCAATATTATTACTTTTGTTAGTTTTTAGTCCCCGCGCATAATTATCTGGTATATAATTCAACTCTTCAATTGCTTCTTGTACCTTTTTTAGTGTGACTTTTTTGATCCCTTTCTCGTTGTTAATAACGCGCGAAACTGTTCCAACACTAACACCAGCCCGACTAGCCACATCTTTCATTGTAATTGATGTCCGACTTTTTTCTTGCATTTTTTCACCTCCATTTTCAAAAAATTGATTATCATTTGCAACCGTTTTCCATAATTGATTATAAATAATTTCGCTTTTTTTGTAAAGTCTTACCCATCTACTTTCTTTACAAAAACAAATTCTTTTTCTTGTGAAAGCTTTTCTTGAAACTTAAATTCAGAGAAAGAAATCTGTTTAATATCAGAGAGTTTGGTAATATGATTCTCAATCAAACAACTCAAAAATTGTCCACGAGCTTTCTTAGAAATGGTCGAATGAACCTTATAATTCCCATCTTTTTCTTCTAGAAATTTAAATATTATTAATCTCTCGCGCACTGCTTGAGGAAATACATCTTCAAATTCACTTGATAATAGCGACAATAAGAGCTCGTCTCCTTCCACTGCTTGGGCATATTCTTGCGTCCACCATTTTTTGAGCGACTGCCCTTCTATCTTTAATTTAGTCATAAAATCTAACCTGTGGGGAGCAATAGGAGATAAGGCTGGAATAACTCCATATAAACTAGAAGTGATAAAAAGATGATCGCGAATATATTGTTCTTCAGATATGGTTAGATCTTTCCTTTTGATATTTCGATACATAAGACCATCAAAAAGGGAGAGAGCTGGATAATACCTTGCCTTATCATTTTGAAGAGCCTGAATGCGCTCATACTCTTTCTCAGCCATTTCTAGACGAACTTGATAGAGCTTGGCTAGTTCTTCAATAGAGTAGTGACTTAATTCCTGAATGACTGCTCTTGTCTTTTCGGACAATGAAATTGGCTGAATATCAGGTTGGTTTGTATTTAGTTCTTTAGCTGTTGGGATTAAGATTTTCATAGATTCATTATAGCAAAACTTATCAAACCTTGACTATTTTTACGTTTTTCTCTTGCAATTTTGTGTCAGTTATTCTATAATCTAGTTATCTATACTAGATTATAGAAAGTTGGATAACTTATGGTTCTTTTCCCAAATTGGAAAGATTTGCCCGAACTAGATTTATATCTTGATCAAGTTTTGCTCTATGTAAACACAGTCAATCAAAAGGCTTTTCCCGAACAAGAAAAGGTGCTAACGGCTGCCATGATTAACAATTATGTTAAACATGGACAAATTCAAAAACCAATCAAAAAAAGTACAATCGTACACAGATTGCACGTTTAATCATCCTTACAACTCTGAAACCTGTATTTCCTATTCAGGATATTATTGAAACAGTAGAATTTCTCGTAACCAATGAGGAAAGTTCTGAAACTTTTTATGATCAGTTTGTAATGTGTATGAGAGATGAAAAGTGCTCGACATCACCGCATCCTGTAGTCTTATCTGCCTGCCAAACTGTCAAACTATATCACCAAACTAGACAATTAGTCCTTGATTTGAAAGGAGAAATGATCGATGAACCAAACCTTTAAACTTAGCAAACGACTCAGTTTCGGAGAAGAAGTCGGAAATGCTGTCACGCATGCAGTTGGCTCTTTCCTTACTCTTATCTTACTGCCCTTATCAGCTATATATAGCTATGAAGTCCATGGCTTACTATCAGCTATTGGAGTCTCCATTTTTGTCATCAGTCTATTTCTCATGTTTCTTTCGTCTACAATTTATCACTCTATGTCCTACGGATCCACTCACAAGTATATCTTACGTATCATTGACCATAGCATGATTTATATTGCTATTGCAGGTAGTTATACACCTGTTGTCTTAGCTTTGATGAATAATTGGATCGGCTATCTAATCATTCTCATTCAATGGGGAACAACTATTTTTGGTATTCTCTATAAAATTTTTGCCAAAAAAGTCAACGAGAAATTTAGCTTGGCACTCTATCTCATCATGGGCTGGTTGGTTGTCTTTATTATTCCCCCAATCATTAATCAAACAAGTCCACTCTTTTGGGGATTGATGCTAGCTGGCGGTCTCTGTTATACCATTGGAGCAGGATTTTATGCTAAGAAAAAACCATATTTCCATATGATTTGGCACCTTTTTATCCTAGCTGCTTCTGCTCTTCAGTATATAGCAATTGTCTTCACCATGTAAAATTTTTCACCTTAAATCATTACATTAAACCCGTACATTAAATAGTAAAAACTCTCTGAGAAAAATTCTCAGAGAGTTTTTTTAGTCATATTTCCCTCTTTTTCTAAAGCTCTCTGCTATTATAACATGATATCAGTCAAAATAAGTATGACTTTTCTATTCTTTTCTACTTTGTCAGAAACATATCAATATGCTAAAATAGATTTAAATCAAAATGAAAGAAGAGATTTTATGAAATATCCTAATCTTTTAGAGCGTTTCCTGACATATGTCAAAGTCAACACGCGCTCAGACGAGACATCTACTACTACACCCAGCACCCAGAGTCAGGTGGACTTTGCTAACAATGTCCTCATTCCTGAAATGAAACGGGTTGGCTTGGAAAATGTCTACTACCTGCCCAACGGCTTTGCGATTGGAACTCTGCCTGCCAACGATCCAAGCTTTACCCGAAAGATTGGCTTTATTTCCCATATGGATACGGCGGACTTCAACGCAGAAAACATCCAGCCACAGGTTATTGAAAATTATGATGGCGGTGTGATTCCACTTGGCCAGTCTGGCTTTAACTTAGATCCTGCTGACTTTACCAGTCTTCATAAATACAAGGGGCAAACTCTGATTACGACTGACGGAACAACCCTTTTGGGAGCAGACGACAAGTCAGGTATTGCTGAAATCATGACTGCTATCGAATACCTCTCTACTCATCCAGAAATCAAGCACGGAGAAATCCGAGTGGGATTTGGCCCAGACGAAGAAATCGGTATCGGAGCTGATAAGTTTGACGCTGAAGACTTCGATGTGGACTTTGCCTACACTGTGGACGGCGGACCACTAGGAGAGCTCCAGTACGAAACCTTTAGCGCTGCTGGAGCAGAACTGACCTTCCAAGGTCGCAATGTCCATCCAGGAACTGCCAAAGGCCAAATGATCAATGCTCTCCAGCTGGCTATTGACTTCCACAACCAGCTACCAGAAGCCGATCGACCAGAGAAAACCGATGGCTACCAAGGCTTCTACCACCTGATGAATCTGACTGGTACAGTCGAAGAAGCCCAAGCAAGCTACATTATCCGTGACTTTGAGACAGAGGCTTTTGAAAATCGCAAAGCTACTATGCAGGCCATTGCTGATAAGATGAACCAAGAGCTGGGCAGCGAGCGTATCATCTTGACCCTCAAAGACCAGTATTATAATGTGAAGCAGGTCATTGAAAAAGACATGACCCCTATCAATATCGCTAAGGCAGTTATGGAAAGTCTTGACATCCAGCCTATTATCGAGCCTATCCGTGGCGGAACTGACGGCTCAAAAATTTCCTTTATGGGTATTCCGACACCGAACCTCTTTGCCGGCGGTGAGAACATGCACGGGCGCTTTGAGTATGTCAGCCTAGAAACCATGGAACGCGCTGTCGATACCATTATCGGTATCGTCTCTTATCAAGAAAAATAAACCTCTCTTGAACATAAAAAACGAACAAGCTAATTCTTTTCGAAATTAGCTTGTTCGTTTTTTTATTCTTCTAATTTGATTAAGCTTTTATGAATGAGATTTCGTCTGATAAATCCTAGGTAATCTTATTAAAATTTTCTCAGAATAAATCTTTTATTTATTAATTGCTTACTTCATTTGTTGTAGATGCCTGTTCAGAAGGCTGTGCTGGCTCTTCTTGAGTAGCCTCGCTTCCTTGATCTTTTAGCTCTGAAGCAGGACTAGCTGCTTCTGTTGTTGTGGAACTTTCACTTGATGAACTAGTAGACTCGTTAGGCTCACTAGATGCCTGATTGGATGAACTATCAGTTGGAGTTTCCTTAGGTTTTACAGTTTCAAATTCTTTTTCTTCTGATTTGGGTGTATCAGAAACTGTTTTTTCTACCTTCCCTTGATTTTGAAGCCTCTCAACAAACGATTGAACTTCGGCAAGCAACTCTTCTTTATTGACTTTGCTATCTGCAAGTTTATCAAATAAAGCATCGACTTTAGTAAATAATTCGTCTGACGCATTTTGCTCTTCAAGTAGCTTATGGGCTGCCATCAGTAAAGCATAAATTTTCTTATACAGTTCTTGATCTTTTGGATTTGTTTCTTCTTGCTGATTTTTAATAGTATCAACTATTTGAGACAAGAGTAACTTAAGCTCTTCCAAGATGGTCTCCCGATCTTTACGTCCTTCTTTAAGATCAGCTTGAAGAGCCAATAATTGATTCTTGTAGTTTTCTTGACTGGTAGAATCTTTAACCTTATCTAAAAGTGTTTGTCCTTGCAGGAAGAGTGCTTGGAAGGTTGCATCAGGAATTTCTACTTTTGGCTGTGGCGCAAATTCACCATAAAGTTCTTTTAAGAAACCGTAAATGGCTGTTTTGTAGTTCTGATCATCCGTTTTTTCGATATCTAGAATAGTTTTATCTTTAGCTTGACTTGCCTCTCCACTAGCAAGAGCCTCATCAACTTCTAGTTTGGTTCGATAGAGGTCTAAGAACAAAGCTTTCAAATCTACAGCTTCGATAAAGGCTTGCGACTTGTAAAGTTTCATAGCTAAATCTGCAACTTTTTTACGTAGTTCCGGTTGCAGGCGAGCATCATCTACAGCAAGGTAGAAGGTCTTAAGATATTCGACAGAGGTCATACCTGTCCGGTCTTGATAATCTTGAAGACTGGTCAGAAGCTGATCAATTTCTTTCATCTTATCTTCATTTTTTTCAACCTTCGCCATTTGCAAGTCGTTTAGTAAGGAAACTTTATTAACATTGTAGCTATCTGTTTCCAAGCGTTTGATCTTATCAACTAATTCCTGATACTTCTTATCTACTTCTGTCAGTTGCTCGCTCTTGGCATTTTTATCCACATGAATATAATGCTTATCAAACTGCTCCAAACTTGCTAAATAACCAGCTGTTGAGTTGCTCGGCAACTGCTTCATGGTTTCTACAAAATTACCTAAAGCAAGCTCAATTCGACGTTGCATCAAGAGATCATTTGCGTAGATTGTTCGACTAGCAGCTAGTAGTGAATCAACTTTCTCTAAAACAGCCTTTTCACTATAAGCTCCGGCTTGATATGCTGATTGTAAAGCAGGCAATTTATTCTTCAAGCCTAAGTTAACCCCTTTAGATTGAACTCGGATGTAATGATTGTGATCTCCATGAGGAATGACAAACTGACCGTTTTCGACTTGAATGCTGTATGGTGACAAGCCTGAACGAAGAGCCGTTGTGTAGAGTTCATTTAAAAAGTCTAACTCAGGATTACCAGTTTCTATAGGAATACGGACATGTTCTTTTCTAACAGCATAGGGATGGATATGGGTTGGATCATAAGCTTGATCTGGATTATTAAAGACGAAGAAACCTTTGGAAATCTTAATAGCTTCACGAGGAACTCCATATGTTTTAGAGATATAGGCCATCTTTTCTTCATCGCTCGCATCACGAGAAAAACGATCATAATCAGACTTCTCTTGACTTGGTTGAGCTGAATGTTGATGCTTTGTCAACTGTGCTTCAGCTGCAGCAATTTGATCTGCTGACAAATCTTTTTTAAAGAAGTAATGCGCATGGCCACCATGTTGAACAACGTATCCTTCCTCATCTTTTGAGATGACATTTTCAGCGTGGAAACCGTGGTCATCTTTTTCGACTGGTTTTGTTGGTTGGGACGGTTTTTTTGCTTGATCATTGCCTGGCTTTGTCGGTTTATGTACATCTGTTGATTGATTGCGCTGATCAGGCTTGGGTTCTTGGTGAGATAGATTTGTTCTCGCTTTAGGATAAGCCTTTTGACCTGCAACCGGTATATTTCTGGCAATCTCCTCTTCTAGGGCTGACAAGCTGCTGTAAGGAATAAAGTGATAGTGATTACCGTGCGGAATGGCTACTCCTTCAGCAGTCCTGTGGGCAATTTTTGCAGGGTCGAAAATAAGACCATCTTTTTCAACATAACGATTTTCGCGCGGTGTATTATAAAGTTTTTGCAACAATCCGAAGTAATTTGTTGTCTTTCCAATTTCTGAATCTAGCTGATTTCCTCTGCGATTGCTTTCTGATTTATCCGCTTTAGATTCTTGACTTGATTTATCCGCTTGTCCATTATTTAAGCCCTGTTTTGATTGATTGTGGGCATTTGGAGTTCCTGGTTTTTTTTCAACAGAAAGAGAATCTTGCTTTTCTCCAACTGGCTTTTCAGTGGAATCATCTGCCTTCTTATTTCGAGAATTCCAATATGCTTGCGCAGCTGCTAATTCACTCGGTGATAAATCACCTTTTGGAATATAGTGAATATGGCCACCGTGAGGCACTAAAAAGCCATCACCAGTATCAGATATAATATCAGATGGACTAAAGACATAACCATCGTCTGTCCTATAAGCTCCACCATCACGATGATTCAAATTATCTGCTGATGAATAGGTTCTCTTACCAGCAGCATACGAAGCACTTGGATGACTAAAATCTTGCAATTTTCTGCTTACTTTTTGATCAGATCTTGTTTCTGAGTTATCTTCTTCACCATTTTCTTTTTTAGGATGAAGTTTCTTTTGGCGTGCGATTTCATCTACAGATCGGACATTGCTTGTTTCTTTAGCATTCGTCAAGTACAAGTAATATTTACCTGATACCTTAATAATATAGCCATCTTTGACTTGATTAACGATGTCTGCATCCTGTAACTGATAATGAGGATCTCGCATGATTAACTCTTCACTCAAAATAGCATCAAATGGAACCTTTCCATTGTAATAATGATAATGGTCACCATGAGAAGTTACATAGCCTTGATCTGTTATTTTAACAACAATCTGCTCTGCTTTGATTCCTTCTTTTTCATTGACCTGTTCTGGTTTTAATTTCTCTTGCTTTTGCGCCCTGTTAGCTTGTTTACTTTTTGATTTTTTATCTACATAAGCTATGCTATTTTTAGACTGTGATGTTTGTGTCTGTTCTGCTTGATGTTGCATCAGAACATAGCCACAAACACTCAAAGTTGCTAAAGCTGCGACCGAACGAATAATATATTTCTTTTTCATATTTAACCTCAATTTTTTAATTCTTTTGCTAAAATAGCCAGATTTTCTTCTAAGTTTTCCAAATAAGTTTTGTCATTTTCAGGAACAGCTTCTAAAGGATTCAACACCTTGAGATTGACCCCTGTCGACTTCTTAAGTGTTTCTGCCAATTTAGAAGAAGCATTGCTTTCTACAAAAATGGTCTTGACTTGATAAGTCTTAATGAAATCTTGAATCTCTGCTAACTGTCTTGGACTGGGTTCTTGCTCTGGAGAAATGCCTGAAATGCCCAATTGCTTCAGACCGAAACGCTTGGCAAGATAAGAAAAAGCTGTATGTTGAGTAACAAATGTCTTCTCTTTTACTCCTTTAAAAATTTCCTGGTATTTTTGACTTAGTTTTTTAATTTTTTATATACTGCTGAGCATTTTTGTCATAGATAGTCGCATTTTTTTGATCAACCTTTGATAAGTGCTGAGCAATCAGTTGCACTTCCTCGGCCACTTTATCTGGATCAAGCCAGGTATGGGGATCATAGAGAGTCTTTTCATCAATGTCTCCCTCAGATGCTACCTCTTCTAGTCCTGCAACCTTGTCCAATTTCATTCCTTCACTAGCTTCTATCATTTGTACTTTGGATTTTTCTATTGATGGGTCTAAGCTACCAGCCCAAGTTTCCAAAGTCCTTGAATGATATACAAAAAGATCTGCATCGTAAATGGCAGCCACATCACTAGCAGCTGGTTCAAACTCATGAATACCAGCTCCTGATTGAATCATTCTCACATCATTCAGATCTCCCGAAACTTCTTTAAGCATCGAATAAATCGGATAGAAACTCGCAACAATATGAAGTCCTTGCTGTTCATTAGGACCACTCCTATCCTTTTTTCCACAAGAAATCATTAAAACACTTACTAATACGAGAATAAAACAAATATAAAGTTTTTTACTTTCATACAATTCCTTAACCAGTTTATTATTTAGTTAGAAATATAACTATTTTCAAAAAATGTGTTATAAAATTTCAAAAACAGTTTTTTCTTAACCGGTTTATTAACCAGTTAAGATATTACTCTTTTTGTTGACCATTGTCAAGTTTTATATTCCTTTTTTATAAAATTTTTATTATGGGATTGGTTCTAAAAAATAAAAAGGAGTCTGGGACAAAAGTCCTAGCCTCTCAATTGTCTTTGGATTGTCGAGCAAGACGCAGTGGTTGAGTGGGCTCTACTACGCTGATTTCATCAGCTTTTACACCCCTACTCAACTGTGCGGAGGTGGGACGACGAAATCGAATTCTAACGAATTACCGATTTCTGTCCCACTCTCTTCGGAGATTATTATTAGAAAGATTAGGTTTCTATCAAATAAATTTAGGAGGTTTTTATCTGATGACTATAGTATAGAGTCACTAGCTTAAATTATCCTTAAAGATTTTCTTTCCCCCACTGATTTAATTCCAGTAACAAAGGAAATAGCTTTTTCCCCTTGTCAGTCAAGGAATATTCCACCCTCAGTGGCATAGAATGAAAATCCTTGCGCAGTACTAGTTCATCAGCAATTAATTGATTCAGAGAGCGAGTTAGACTCGTTCTCGTAACTCCTTTTACCCTTCTCAATAAATGATTAAAGCGAATCTGTTTATTTGAATAAATGACCCATAAAATATTCAACTTCCATTTTCCACTAACTGAATCCATTACTCTCGTAATGCCACATTCCCAATGTTGATGGCTATTCATCTTTCTCTCCTCAGTCACAATAATGTGCCTACTGTTTTTTTCACTTTATCCATATTATAATGAAATAGTTATTATTTTGTAAAGGAGAAAAATCGATGAAAACGAATCTTGATTTCCTCAATAAACGACAATCCATTCGTTCATTTGATCCAAATGACACTATTTCAGATGATACCATTTACCAAATATTGGAAAGCGCTAGTAAGGCGCCTTCGAGCAATAATTTTCAACCTTGGAAAGTTGTAGTTTTTAAAAACAAAGAAATCCAAGAGCAATTAAAAAACTTTTCTTATCAACAACAGCAAGTAGCAGATGCTTCCGCAGTCTTTCTACTGCTTGGTGATAAAAAGGCCTATGACATTGACAAACTACTAACATTCTATATCCAAAATGATATAATGGACTCTTCTGAGGCTGAACGTCGCAAAAAAAGGATTGAAGCTTATTTTTCTTTACATCCCGAGGATAAGGATAAAGAAGGACTGCGCTTTGATTTAGGCTTGTTTGCTATGAATTTAATGTATGTTGCCCAAGCCTATGGTTACGACTCTGTCCCTATGCGAGGTGTTGATTTTGAAGCCATCATGACTACATTTGAAATCAATCCCGAATTAGATCCAATTCTTCTTTTGCCTATCGGAAAAAAACTATCTGATGGTTTCCAAAAAATACGTTACTCTGTGGAAGATTTTACTACTTTTATCCATAAATAGTCATCATATTGAAAAAGCTTCGTGAGGCAATCATCGAAGCTTTTTCTATTTATAATTTTTTTATTTCCTCTAGCATCGCTTCTTCTTCGGCCGTCATCTTATAGTCTTCTAGTAAGTCTGGTCGTCTTAGATAGGTCTTTTTTAGACTTTCATAGAGACGCCACTTGCGGATATTTTCATGATGGCCACTCATCAATACTTCCGGCACAACCATCCCTCGGTATTCATAAGGGCGAGTGTATTGAGGGTATTCTAAAAGACCAGAAGAGAAGCTATCATCTGTATGACTGGCTTCCTTACCAATAACCTCAGGAATCAGGCGAACTGTGGCATCAATCATGGTCATAGCCGCTAATTCTCCACCAGTAAGAACATAGTCCCCAAGTGAGATTTCATCTGTAACAAGCGTCTTAATCCGCTCATCATAGCCCTCGTAATGGCCACAAATGAAGATGAGTTCCTCTTCCTTAGCCAGCTCCTCCGCATAGGCTTGGTCAAAAGTCCGACCAGCAGGATCCAGTAAAATCACGCGAGGTTGCTTCTTTTCAATGGCATCATATGCATCAAAAATAGGCTGGGCCCGTAGCAACATCCCTTGACCACCACCGTAAGGCTCATCGTCCACGTGGCGAGACTTCTCTGCATTTTCTCGGAAATTGTGGTAATTGATTTCTAATAGTCCTTTTTCTCGCGCTTTTCCTACGATAGAGTGCTCCAAGGGCGCAAACATCTCCGGAAAGAGAGTCAAAATATCAATTTTCATCGTCCAGTCCTTCCGGAATCTCTACATCAACTCGTCCCTGCTCAATATCAATACCAAGCACTACTGGCGGAATGTAGGGCAAAAGTAAATCACGCTTGCCTTTACGTTTGACCACCCAGACATCATTTGCTCCTGGCTGCAAAATCTCCTTTATCGTACCAAGTAGAACGTCATTTTCATAGACTTCAAGACCAATGATTTCATGGTAGTAAAATTCACCATCTTCTAAGTCCGTCAAATCCTCTTCAGCTACTTTCAGACTAAAATCACGGTATTTCTCAATGTCATTGATGTGGTACATCCCCTTAAACTTGATAATATCAAAGTTCTTGACTTTGCGATGGCTGGCGATCTCCACATTCATAACAAACTGATCCTTCTTATCGAAAAGAGCCAGTGTATTTCCTTTTCTAAAACGCTCTTCTGCAAAATCCGTCACTGACAAAACCCGCATCTCCCCTTGTAGGCCTTGAGTATTGACGATTTTCCCAACATTAAAATAATTCATTTCCACTCCAATATTTTATACTCTGTTTAGTATTTTATCATGATATAAGGTAATGTACAAGAGAGATAAGGTTCGATCAATTTTCCTTTAATTGCTGATCTACTTCGATAAAAAACTGTTCCAAAATCTCGTTAAATTCAAGTGGAGAGTCATTCATAGGCTGGTGTTTCGTACCTGAAATAACTACTCGACGAGAATTTGGGTTAAGCGAAATAAGGTCAGAATATATTTTCTGCAAATGAGTAGGAAAGTCATGCTCTCCACGAATAAAAATCATAGGAGGATTGCCCTTATAGCCTTCAATCTCGTGTACTGCTAGAAACCCTGTTACGCCAAGATTGATAAAAATATCTCTACCAGTGTCTAAAATAGCTTTCTTAATCAATTCTCTAGTCACTAGATTATTTGAGCACATTTTAGAGTTTTTATCTGCAATGATTTTCCAAGGAATTGTTTTATACATCAGGGAACTGTACTTTATTCGGCTTTTTTCTTTATCTGACATATAACGGTGCTGTCCCCAGCTCCCAATCACGGCAAGTGCTTGAACACGTTCTGGATGACGATAGGTATATTCTTGCAAGGGATTACCACCCCAAGAATGACCTACCAAGATAGCCTTATCTAACTGAAAATAATCCAAAATGACTCCTACATCCTGAGTTGCCCCTTCCAAGTCAGGAAGTCCTTTTTTCATCAAAGACTCACCTTGTCCTCTGACATTGACAAAATAGAGGTCAAAATCTTCAAAAGCCTCATACTGATGGGCCCACATTTGACTACGGCCACAAGCTCCATGATAGAAAATAATATGCCGTTTTTCTTCTTTTCTTTTACCTAGTCTATGATATACAACCAAGTCACAATTCTCCGCAGAAACGATGTGGCGAATTAGACTATCATGTTTCTTATCGTAAAAGGCAATAGCTGATAGTAACTCCTCATTCTTTGTTTGGTTCATGTCCTTCATCTCTTCTAATCTTTCTTATCAATTTCAGCACTTTTCTGCCACTTTGTAGCTAAGGCTATCTGCTTTTCTCTTTCTTTTCTGACAGCTTCTATATCATCCAGACTTAGCAGATTTACTACTTTGACTGCATAATCCGCCGAGACAATGGCATGTCCTCGCATGTGGGCTGTTGCGACCGCTTGAGCAAAAACACGCGCAGCATACTTGCTGACGGATGATCTTGCTTCTTGCGATAGCTTTTGAGCCAAGAAACCAGCTTGCCTTAGCTCATAAGCGGATGCCTTTCTCGTAAGACGCTTTTTAAACACTTCCTCAACTTGAGTCAAAATTTGCTGTTTTTTATCATCATCACCAATGTCTATCATGTCTGTATAGCGATTTGCACTTTCCATTGTCCAAAGTGCGAGATATTTCTGGGGAAGTTGAACCAATATTTGCTCTAGTTCTAATCTTTTCTGGCTGTCATCCAATATTTGCAACTTATAAGGACTGGGGATGGTTGCTTGGCCAGACTCATAAAGCTCTCGTTCATGGAGATTCCAAGCGTAATCTTCTAGCGTCATTTCCCCCTCCTCTCTCTAAGTGTTCATCCACGGATTATCCTAGAATCAAATTTCTACTTTGTTTTGATAAATAGAAAACAGCAGGACACAAGGGTCCCACTGTCTCAATTTATTTCTCATCAATGACGATGCGAACTTTTTTATTCTCGGTTGGGACAGAGTAGACAATCGTTCTTATCGCAGAGATAGTACGACCCTTACGACCGATAACACGTCCAACGTCAGTTTGATCAAGATCGAGATGATATTCCATAAATTCTGGAGTATCTTCGATTCGGATAGTTAAGGCATCTGGTTGTGAAATCAACGGTTTCACTATTGCAATAATTAGATTTTCAATCGTGTCCATAATCAACCTACAATTCTATTATTTAGAGTATTTTGAATCGTGGAATTTCTTCAATACGCCTTCTTTTGAAAGGATGTTACGCACTGTATCAGATGGTTGTGCACCATTTTCCAACCATGCAAGTACACGGTCTTCTTTCAAAGTCACTTGATTTTCAGCAACAAGCGGATTGTAAGTTCCAACTGTTTCGATGAAACGTCCGTCACGTGGTGAACGTGAATCTGCTACGTTGATACGGTAGTAAGGTTTCTTTTTAGAACCCATACGAGTCAAACGGATTTTAACTGCCATTTTTAAAATTCTCTTTTCTGTTTTATATTTTAGTAAATACCTGAGCTATTTACTGACAAGTATTATCTTACCATTGTTTCAGATAGGTGTCAAGAAAAAAACTTGACAGGATTAATTTTTGTTTCACTGAGAAACTGCATCATTCTTTTCGGTTGTCTGAGTTAATAACCCAACTTCATCCATTTCACGAACCAATTGTTTTATTTGAGATTCTTTACCAGGTTTTACAGTAATCGTATCGATGTGCCTTATGGCTGAATTGTCCTGGATATCAACCAAGGTCAAAGCTTTCTCATAATATTCAATCCCTTTTTTTAGTATTTCCTGATTGTTCCATTGTAAAATTGAGTAATTTATAGACTGATCTTTCCCAATCTCTTTAAAGTAGTCCCTACTTTTTTCTTCTAAAAACTGATATAAACCAGTATTTAATAAATTTTCTCTGACCTCAGCATAAGAAATATCCTCTAGCTGTACAAAATATACCTCAATTCGATTTTTTGTTCGTTTGGGACTTTCTTTTAGTACAGGGTGACGCTGAATCATTTCTTCTGAAAAATGAACCGTAAATGTAAGCCCTCCACCTTCATAACGATAGCTTCCATCAGATTCGACTTTTTCCGGCTTCAAATCTAGAGAAGTGAAAATTTTTTCGATTTTTGTATTACCTCCCCTTATATCGCTAGGGGATGCCTTAAAAAGATTAAAACTTAAGGGATTAAAACCTGAAAAATCTATCAAAAGTGCAATAGTTAGAAAAGCCGCAAAAACAATCAAAATTGATTTTAAGAGTTCAGCTACTTTTCATTCATTTTTTACTCCTTTGAATCTATCATGAACTTCAAACTCGATCCTATGAAAAAGTCAGAGCATGAATTTTTCCAGAAGGACTTCTTAGATTATTATAGAAATAGCATATATATTGTATTCCCAATCATGAAAATCGAAAAGAGCCAAAACCAGACAGACATAAAAGCTGAACGAAAGCTTCCACTCTCAGGTTTATTTGTCTCGATATAGGCTGAAATCTCTTTGCGAAGACTATAAAGAAAATAAAGGGCTAGACCGCTCCCACCATATAGTAAGACTACATGCACAAGTCCAACTAAAACTCCCGGTAAGTAGCTATAAAACAATGCTAAGCCATCTCCAAGAACAAGATTGTTGAAAATGTGAAGTCCTATGGCCCAGAATACAGAATATTCTAGGGTAACATAAGAGAAAATAAAACCAACAAAGGTAGCGAAAATAATCTGAGGTAAATTGCCATGAAAAATTCCAAATAAAAGGGAAGAGAAACTGATGGCAAATACTTTCCCATATTTTTCAAAAGTCCTTAGTCCAGCAACTCGGAAAATCAATTCTTCTGATATAGGACCGACAATAGCACTATATAAAAACATCGTCCAGGTTGTCGAATCTGCAGAAGCAGCCTCCACTGAAGACATTAATGAGAGACCAAAAATGTTCAAAAAGGATTCAAATACCTGACTAAACAAGTTAAAAAATGTCTGGGCAAGTAAAAGCAAGCTAGTCAGAATAAGAAAGGTTTTTGGTGTCATTGATCTTTTTTATATCTAAGATCAGTGCTAAAAAGTTGCTTCTTACGATATAACCAAAAAATCAAGAGGCCGACCGGTATAGCACAAAGATACATGCCCCCATCATTTGCTAGAAATTGTAACGCAGCTTCCTTTGCAGCTTGCAAATCGCCTTCTCTATGCTGATAAATAAAAATCATCAGGGTAACAATTGAATAAACAGTTACGACTGCAGACATAGCTAAAGTATACAAGAGACACAATCCTGAAAATCGAGCAACATCTTTGCGGATTTCTTGATTCGTTTTACTTGTCATAATTATTTCCTTAATTAAGTTAGTCATTTAAGCTTTCTGCTTAGAAAATACAAGGTCAAAAAGATTCCCTCATAAAGCAAAGCAAAAAGAATAAAGGCGTGCATGAAAAATTCTTCAGGTAGAATCCAAATGACTGGATCCTTGGCTGGATCAAACAACCAGGTGCTATCACCAACAAAAAGAACTTGATGAAAGAGAGTAAAAAAATTGTTAAAACCAATCATGAAGACCAGTCCTGCTAGAACAAGTGGCAAAAGACTAATCATTAGAAAAGGACGTCTGTAGAGACCTAAAAATCCCTTTTTAACCACTTTTTTGATAAAGAGAATCAAAGCTAGCAAAGTAACTAGAAAAATAGCTTGCGCCAAGTGAAAAAGATACTTGACCACCTGAAAATGATGCAGTCCTGCTTCTGACGAGCGAAAATCCGGCATCGCCAGTTTCTGACTAAAAGGATTGGTCAGGTAATCCATCAAAATATTAAAATTATACTGAATAGTCTCTGATTTTAAATATACTTTATCTGGCAGGTTGAAATAAGAAATCTCTATTGGGTATAAGAGCCAAGCCAGATAAATGGTTAACATGATAGCTGTTGCCAGCAAGCATAAGACACTGGCTGAAAATCTTACCTTATCACGCATCAAAGTCCCACTCCGCTAGGCTAGACAAGACATGTGTCGGTTGGATAGGCAGATCAGGAACCTCTTCAGGCAGGGTAAATCCCGTCGTAACCAAGAGCGTCGGAATGCCATTATCGATTCCCGCTCGAATATCTGTCAGATAGTTATCACCCACCATGACCACTTCTTCACGCGCCAGTCCTAGATGCTCTATGGCTTTTTCCATGATGATGGCATTTGGCTTGCCGATGAAGGTCGGCTCAACCCGAGTGGCTGCTTCCAAGAGGGCGTTGATAGCACCCGCTCCCGGCTGCAGACCTCTCTCCGTTGGAATATTGAGATCAGGATTGGTTCCGATAAAGTGAGCACCCTTTTGAATGGCCAGAGTTGCTATTGTCAGCTTCTCATAGTCCACTTCCCAGTCGAGACCTACTACTACGTAGTCAGGATTTTCAGTGTCTTCTATATAACCAGCTTCTTCTATGGCATGTTTCAGTCCGACATCACCGATGACATAGACTTTCTTGCCCAGATTTTTCTCCTGCATGTAGTCAATAGTAGCTAGAGTTGCTGTGTAAATGGTATCAAGTGGTGTCTCAATATTGAAATTCTCCGCCAACATGGTTTGAACTGCTTCTGGCGTGCGCGTGGTATTATTGGTCACAAAAAGGTAGGGAATTTTGCGTTTCTGCAACTCATGCACAAAAGCTTCACCAGCCGGAATTCTGCTCTTGCCTTTATAAATCGTCCCATCTAAGTCAATCAAATATCCTTTATAAGTCATTTCTGCTCTTCCTCATTTTCTTGTTTAAACTCTTGCCAGGTTATTAAAGCCTGGGCATTGACCTCGCCGTCACTGGAAATCTGGTGATTGCTTTGTAAACCTTCCAGGGCATAACTAGAAGCAATCATACCACCCGGTCGAACTTCCTTGACATACTTGAGATTGATTTTCTTAGGAATATACTTCATAAGGAAGTCCGCTCCCATAACCTCGAATATCCAGTCCAAATACTTGCTATTATTGACATGGCCATTCATATCCAAGTCGTAAAAGCGCACATGATAGTCCTTGCTGACAGGATTTTCCAAGGCTGGATACTTGGGGCCACGCAACAGTTTCTTAGAAAACTCTGATTGGTAAGGAGCTACAATCTCAGGTTCAACTGCATGAACCTTGCGACTATCCCGATCCATAAGGACAAAGGTTGCCAGCATCTGTATAATGGCTTGACCCGCCTCATCAAAAATCGTGAAGCGACGGTAGCAAAAGAGCCGATTGTATGTCAAGGCTTCTGTCTCAATGGTGATCTCCTCTGCAAATCGTGGCAGACGAATCACATCGATATCGTAGTCCGTGATAATCCAAACTAGGTTATACTGCTCCAGCATATCCTTGTCACTGACGCCAAGTTCGATTGACTGCATCCCCGATACCTGTAAGGACAGCAAAATGACATCTGGAAGCTTGATATGGCCATTCATATCTGCCATATCGAAAGGAATTTTCATTTTCATTTGATAAGTTAAGCCCATGATTTACTCCAATATAAATTTCTCAGCAACTGTATCGCCCAAAAAGAGGCCTTGTTTGGTCATACGCACAATGTTTCTGTCAGGCACTAGCAAGCCCTGCTCGGTCAGTTCAGCCACAATAGCTCCATACTGTTCTTCAAAGGATATACCAAATTTTTCCTCGAAGCGTTTTTTCGCAACGCCCGATTTCTTGCGTAGTCCCAGAAACATCTCTTCTTCCATCTGTTCTTTCAGCGTCAGCACTTCTTCCTGCACACGGGTATTGCCTGCTTCCACCGCCTGCAGATAATGACGAATGGGGCCGTGGTTTTTATAGCGAACACCATCGACATAGCCAGAAGCTCCCGCTCCGATACCATAATACTCCGCATTGTCCCAGTACATGAGGTTGTGACGGCTCTCAAAGCCTGGCTTGGAAAAATTAGAAATCTCGTAATGCTCAAAACCAGCCTTTTCTAGCTCAGCTATAATGTATTCAAACATCTCCGCTTCCAAATCTTCCTTAGGTAGAGGCAGCTTCCCTCGTCGCATCCGATTCATGAAGACCGTATGATTTTCCAAAATCAAGCTGTACAAACTCATGTGGGGAATGTCCAGGGCAATAGCCTTGGAAACATTGATTTTCACATCTTCCATAGTCTGCTTGGGCAGGGCATAAATCAAGTCAATTGAGATATTGTCAAAACCTGCTTTTTTGAGATTAGAGATATTCTCATAGATGTCCTTTTCCGTGTGACTACGGCCAATCTGCTTGAGCATGCGGTCGTTGAAAGTCTGTACGCCCAGCGAAACCCGATTGACAGGCGAGTCTTTGAGTACAGCAATCTTCTCCTGGTCCAAGTCCCCGGGGTTAGCTTCAATGGTTAGCTCCTCAAGATAAGACAAATCAAGCTTATCCGTCAGCTTTTCCAGTAAAAAAGCCAACTGAGGCGCCGATAGAGCTGTCGGAGTCCCGCCACCGATATAGAGGGTGCGGAGCTTTTTGATGTCGTAAGAATCATACTCTTCAATCAAATGCTCTAGATAACTATCCACCGGCTGATTTTTGATAAAAACCTTGGAAAAATCGCAGTAATAACAAATCTGAGTACAAAAAGGAATATGTACATAAACAGAGGTTGGTTTGGTTTGCATAGTAAAATTATAACATAAATTATAGCTAGATGAGAACGGAAATAGCCTTCACTGTTCACTACACTTGTTTTCTTCTTTTTCTAAGTATGTAAAATACGAAGTACCAAAAAAGAATATCTTTAATTTTAAATGCTTCTTTTAAACACATAGTATCAGATAAGCAGTTATTTATCTCAAAAATAAATTGCTTCTTTCAAAATAAAGAGAAGCTATATCTTATAGCTTCTCAGATATAATTTCAAAAGTTGTCTGATTGCTGGGCCAGTACAACTGCGATGAAACTTTGTCTAACGCTATCCACTGAGCTCCCACATGCTCATCAGAAATCTGTATATCCTTCTGCTTTGTCAGTGCTAGAAAGAGATGTTTGTGGATGGTCAGATTTTCATCAATCTTTACTGTGAAATCACCAAGACTAGTCAAGTTTGAATAAGCTAAGACCAAGCCGGTCTCTTCTTTTATTTCTCGAAGACAAGCCTCTTCTGGACTCTCACCGCCCTCAATCCCACCAGTAATGGGCTGCCAAAAGGAAACTGTCTCAGCCTCAACTTTCAAGAGCAAGATTTCTCGATCCTTTGGATGATAGATCCAGGCTTCAATCGACTGCCTCATCATGATTTTTTCTCAATCGGTGCTATGCTGGCTAGCACTTTCTTTAGGCCGACTTCTGGGAAATTGATCTTAAGTTCTTGACTATTTCCACTACCAGATACTGCCAAAACTGTCCCATCACCCCATTTCTTATGGTGGGCAATATCTCCGATGGCCCAAGCAACTTCTGGCTTAGATGGCTGACTCTGACTGCTCTTTCCAAAAGGCAGATTGCCTGTAGAAATGGAACTAGGAGCCGCCTGACGTTTCCGATCTTGTAGAGCCTGGGCCAGACTCATGCCCTGACCAAATTGACTAATATCACTATTAGTATAGCTAACCTTAAAGGAGCTGTTTGCTGGTCGAGCCAGTCCCTGATAGTCTAGAAGATCTGAGCTGATTTCTCTCAAGAAGCGAGTCGGTTGGTTGTAGTTTGTACGACCATAAAGCAGACGGGAATTGGCATTGGTTAGGTAAAGAATCTTCTCTGCTCGGGTGATACCGACATAAGCCAGGCGTCGCTCCTCTTCCAACTCATCTTCATCTTCAGACGCCCGACTTAGAGGGAAGACATTTTCCTCCATTCCAACCAGAAAGACGACCGGAAACTCCAACCCCTTGGCTGCATGAAGGGTCATCAAAGTCACTTCGGAACTCTCCATATCTCCATCATCTGTATCTGCAATCAAGGCTAAGTCGTTTAGAAAACGGCTGAGCCTATCAAGACCAGTTTCATCAGCAGGATTGTCTGGACTTTCGTCAAAGTTCTTGGTTACAGACAGGAATTCTTCGATATTTTCAATCCGTGCTTGGCTTTCTAAAGTTGCCTGCGCTGCCAAGGCTGCAGCATAGCCAGTCTTTTCTAATACAGCCTCAACCAGCTCCGTCACTGTATAATCATCCAAGCGCTCCCGCAAATCGAGAAGCATATTAGCAAAATCATAGACCGCCTGAGCCGCCTTGCCTTTAACTGACGATAACATGATATTGGCCGATGCATCTAACATGGAGATTTCCTGACTGGCCGCAAAATCTCGAATTTTCTCCACCGATCCTGGCCCAACACCACGTTTGGGCTCATTGACCACGCGCTCATAGCTGATATTGTCGCTAGGATTAGCAATGAGATTGAGATAAGAAATGACATCACGGATTTCCTTGCGGCTGTAGAACTTGGTTCCCCCCACCATGGTATAGGGAATATTGGCCTTGAGCAGGGCTTCTTCCACCGTCCGTGACTGAGCATTGGTCCGATACAGAACTGCAAAATCTTTATGACTGTATCCTTCTTGGCTCAACTGAACAATAGTTCGAGCGACAAAGAGAGCTTCATCTTGCTCATCATTAGCACGATAGTAGACAATTTCCTCACCGTCTTCGTTTTGAGTCCAGAGATTTTTAGGACGGCGGTTGCGGTTGTTTCGGATGACTTCATTAGCCGCCTGAAGAATGGTTTTAGTAGAGCGATAATTTTCCTCAAGCAGGACTACCTTTGCTTCTGGATAATCCTTTTCAAAGTCCAGGATATTCTGCATATCGGCTCCCCGCCAGCCATAGATAGACTGGTCAGCATCTCCGACCACACAGATATTCTTAAAGCGGGAAGCCAAGAGCTTGACCAGCTGGTACTGAACATGGTTGGTATCCTGATACTCGTCCACATGGATGTATTGGTAGCGTTGCTGATAGTAGGTCAGGACGTCAGGATTTTGGTCAAAAAGCCGCAAAGTCAGCATGATCAAATCGTCAAAGTCCATGGCTTCAGACTGGCGCAATTCTTTCTGATAGGCTGTGTAACACTTGGCCACAATCTCTGTATACATATCACCAGCTAGATTCGCATAGGCTACCTCATCAATCAGGTCGTTCTTAGCATTGGAAATAGTCCCCAAAATGGCGCGCTCATTCCACTTTTTAGGATCTAGATTGAGGTTTTTGAGAATTCGCTTCATCAGAGTCCGCTGTTCGCCTGGATCAACGATGGTGAAGTTGCGATTGTAGCCTATATGGTCTGCTTCTCGTCGCAGGATGCGTACACACATGGAGTGGAAAGTAGCGATTAAGCAATCT
This sequence comes from Streptococcus sp. oral taxon 056 str. F0418, assembly GCF_000220065.1. Taxonomy (GTDB): domain Bacteria; phylum Bacillota; class Bacilli; order Lactobacillales; family Streptococcaceae; genus Streptococcus. Next base: position 409,526 of record NZ_AFQU01000001.1, read on the forward strand.
TGAGCTTCTGTTTTTAGTTTTTCAGCCCTTTCTCTCATCTCCCTCGCCGCCTTATTTGTAAAGGTAATGGCTAGGATATTCCAAGGATTGACCATCTTTTCATCAATCAAATAGGCAATACGGTGGGTCAGAACACGGGTCTTACCCGAACCAGCTCCCGCCATTATCAGCAAAGGACCTTCTGTTGTCTGAACCGCCTCAGCCTGACGGTCATTCATACCATTTAATAAAGGATGCATCTTTCTTCCTCTTTTTCACTTTCAAAGTCAATGCTACTATTATACCAAAAAATAGATACATTGAAACTCTCAAAACTATTTGAAATAAAATGGGATCAAGATATGAAACATCGCATTGCAAATCAGTATCATACACCACTTCATTTGAAAAAAGAATGAAAAAAGGCTATAATATACTATCTGAAAGGAATGACAATGAACAATCCCTCCAAAAATCTTAAATTAGCAGAACAAGGCGCTATCTTAGCTATTATAACGTATATGATCCTATCCACTGCTAAAATTATTGCGGGCTCTACGCTAGGTTCATCCAGTTTGATAGCTGATGGCTTTAATAATATCTCTGATATTGTAGCCAATATCGCCGTACTCATTGGCTTACGAATGGCCAGAAAACCAGCAGATCTAGATCATAAATTTGGCCATTGGAAAATGGAAGACCTTGCTAGCCTTGTGACTTCATTTATTATGTTTTTTGTTGGTTTGGATGTGCTAGTAGATACAATTCAAAAAATCATTGCCAACAAAAACACAACGATTGATCCATTAGGTGCTACTGTCGGACTTATTTCGTCTATCATCATGATAGGTGTCTATTTTTACAATAAAAAATTAGCTCGCAAAGCAAACTCTAAAGCCTTAGAAGCTGCTGCTAAAGACAATCTTTCCGATGCCGTCACTTCATTTGGAACTGCTATTGCTATCATTGCCAGTGCTTTGAATTTCCCAATCGTTGATAAATTAGTGGCGATTATTATTACCTTTTTTATTTTAAAAACAGCCTATGATATTTTCATGGAGTCTTCCTTTAGCCTGTCCGATGGATTTGATGAAAATCTACTGCAAGAATATCAGACAGCTATCCTAGAAATCCCAAAGATTTCCCGTGTTAAGTCTCAGCGTGGTCGTACCTATGGAAGCAATATCTATCTAGATATTACCCTAGAAATGAATCCTGATCTTTCTGTTTATGAAAGTCATGAAATTGCGGATCAGGTAGAAGATATGCTGATGAAACGCTTTGGTATTTTTGATATTGATATTCACATTGAGCCAGCATCTATTCCTGAAGACGAAATCCTAGATAATGTTTACAAAAAACTCCTTATGCGTGAGCAATTGGTCGATCAAGGTAGCCAGTTAGATAGCCTTCTTTCTTCTGAATTTATTTATATTTCCCAGGATGGTAGGCAATTAGATAAAGAAGCATTTCAACTTGAAAAAGGGGATCAATCTCCCATTAAAAACTTTGAACTCACTTCTATTAGCCAAAAAACCAAGCTCATCCGCTACCAAGTTGGCAATGTAATACATACCAGTATCTGGCGAAGACATGAAACATGGCAAAATATCTTTCACCAAGAAACAAAGAAAGAAGAGTAAACTTCAAATAGTAGCCCTATGTCGATAGTTACCATAGGCTTAAGGTCCTATTCCTTGAACTATCTTACAAATACACTTTTTCTAGAATAAAAACGAAGAGAACATAGCTCTATAATTTCTGTAGTGGGTAAATACTGTAGGGATTATGGAGCCTATTTTGTTGTAGAAAAAAGTCCCATAAAACCTATAATGAAAAGTAACAAAACCATCATTAGAAGGGCCCTTATGGAGAAATTCCATTTTATCAAAAACTTTCTCGGAATGAAAGACAAGAACATCATAATCTTGGATGTTCTAGATTCTAGAACACATAAAAAAATCATCGCTAAACTGGATTATCCTGCCCCTAACTGTCCACATTGCCTAGGGCAAATGACTAAATATGACTTCCAAAAAGAATCTAAAATCCCCTATCTAGAGTGCGCAGGATATAAGACACTCATGCGATTGAGAAAACGTCGTTTCCGTTGTAAAGTCTGTGGGAAAATGGCTGTCGCAGAGACTTCCTTAGTCAAAAAGAATCACCAAATCGCAACTATCGTCAACCAGAAAATCACTCAAAAGTTAATCGAGAAAGTCTATCTGTCTCTACTTCGACAGTCATTCGTAAATTGAAAGAATTCAAATTCGAGACAGATTTATCTTTCCTTCCAACTCACATGTCTTGGGATGAATACAGCTTCAAGAAAGGTAAAATGAGCTTCATTGCACAGGATTTTGATTCCAGAAAGATCGTAGCTATCCTAGATGGGCGGACTCAAGTGACTATTCGCAATCATTTCCTTCGTTATTCTAGACAGGTGAGAAATCGCGAGAAAGTCATTACCATGGATATGTTTAGCACCTACTACGATATTGCCAGAAAACTTCGCTTTCGAATTTCTAGGCTCAGGCTGAAACAGTCCCCAGACTGTTTCACTCCCTAACGCTAAAATCGTTCTCGACCGCTTTCACATTGTCCAACATCTCAGTCGAGCCATGAATCGTCTTCGCATCCAAATCATGAATCGTTTTGATCGTAAATCGCACGAATATAAGGAACTAAAACGTTACTGGAGACTCATTCAACAGGATAGCTGTAAACTCAGTCATAAACGTTTTTATCGACCTACTTTTTGCTCACACTTGACCAATAATGAGATTCTCGAAAAGCTCCTTGCATACTCTCAAGAACTTAGAGAGCACTATGAACTCTATCAACTATTACTGTTTCATTTCCAAGAGAAACAAACAGACCATTACTTTGAACTGATTGAAGAAACTATTTCTTGTGTAAATCCTATTTTTCAAACTGTTTTTAAGACCTTTTTGGAAGATAAGGACAAGACTATGAACGCACTGGAACTGCCCTACTCAAACGCAAAACTAGAAGCTACTAACAACCAAATCACTCGCCGTCTAACGGGTGGTTTGTCCCGGGGCTATAAGCCCATATCACCAGCCAGCGCCTAAAGACGCTGGCTTTCACTTTGTTCAACCCTCATTGCTCTTGACTCGTCACAAACCTCTCAAAGAGGTATTTACATTACTTACCACTATCCCTAAAGGGATCCTCATATTCTTTTACACTCAATTTATCCAACGCTATATCATGCTTTTCCTGATCTTGGATATATTTCTTAATTGTGGCTTCATTAAGTCCTACTGTACTCACGTAATAACCTTCCGCCCAGAAATGTCGGTTCCCAAATTTATACTTGAGATTGGCGTGTTTATCAAACATCATAAGTGCACTTTTACCTTTTAAATAACCCATGAAACTTGCAACGCTGATTCTTGGCGGAATACTCACCAACATATGTACATGATCCGGCATCAAGTGACCCTCGATAATTTCAACATCTTGATAACTACATAATCGGTGGAAGATTTTACCCAAACTATTTCGATATTGATTATAGATAAGATTCACCTATACTTAGGTGTAAACACAATGTGGTAGAACACATCCACTTTGTGTGTGATAAACTATGTGCATTTTGCGCCATATTTTTCTCCTTTCGCTTTACAATCGGCTTGAACACCTTTATTGTATCGCGTTTGGAGTTTTTTTGGTATAACCTTCGATGCGCACCCGCATAGCGGGTGGTTTATTTGTCTCGCACCTTACGGAGCGAGACAGACTAAAAGTCACATAAAAAAAGGAGACCAAGCACTTTTGGCTTCCGAAATTTTGACAACTTTAACACTAGAATCCTCATCACTTTGAACATCAAAAAGGAGAGGACTAACTTAGTCCTCTCCAGATTGTAACTTTTCATCAACCCACTACAGTTGACAAAGAAATAAAGTTAATTGAGATTTCTCAACTTCTTTTATCTATTATAATTCAATGTCACCAAACAAGTCAGCCATTGAGAATCCAGTTTGAGTTTCTGGAAGTTCAAAGTCACGTTTTTCTTGACGTTTTGGACGACGTGGACGTGATTGACGTTTTTCTTCCTTAACTTCTTGTCCTTCTTCTTGATCTGGGCGTTCTTCAAGAGCTTTGATAGAAAGTGATACACGTTCATTAGCAGGATTTACCTCAAGAACTTTAACTGTCACTTCTTGTCCAGCTTTCAATGCGTCTTTAGGATTTTCAACACGTTTGTGTGAAATTTGTGAAATGTGAACTAATCCATCAATACCTGGTAATACTTCAACAAAAGCACCAAAGTCAGTCAGACGTTTAACAGTACCTTCAATTACGTCACCAGCAGCAAGTTTTTGCTCAACACCATCCCATGGTCCAGGAGTTGTTGCTTTAAGTGATAGTGATACACGTCCTTCTTCTTCGTTCAAATCAAGAACTTTTACTTCGATTTCTTCACCAACAGTAACAACTGATTTTGGTGATACATTACGTTCATGAGACAATTCAGTTAAGTGAACTAATCCATCAACTCCACCAAGATCGATGAAAGCACCGAAGCTAGTGATACGAGCAACCTTACCAGTTACAACATCACCAACGTTTAACTTACCAAATACTTCTGCACGTGCTGCAGCAGTTTCAGCTTCTACAACGTCACGACGTGAAAGGATAAAGCGATTTTCTTTTGGATCAACTTCTTTAATTTTAGCATCAAATTCTTGTCCTACAAAACGCTCAGTATTACGTACAAAACGAGTATCAAGCATTGAAGCTGGAATAAAACCACGAAGTCCTTCAAATTCAACTGAAAGTCCACCTTTAACGGCACGAGTCCCTTTTACAGTGACAACTTCTTCTTCACGACCAACCAATTTGTCCCATGCTTTGCGAGCTTCTAAACGTTTTTTAGATACTAGGTAAGTAACAGTATCTGTATCTTTACCTACTACTTGACGAAGAACAAGCAATTCAAGTGTTTCCCCTGGTTTTACAAAATCGTTGATATCAGCATCACGATCATTTGTCAATTCACGAAGGGTTAAAACACCTTCAACACCAGTTCCAGAGATTGCAACATTAGCTTGAGTCGCGTCAACTGTTAATACTTCAGCAGTAACAACGTCACCTGGCTCAACTTGGCTAACACTGTTTAGCAAATCTTCAAATTCATTCATCTAAAAAATCCTCCAACAATCAAGCATCTGCTTGACATACTTATATTTTTTTCCTAAGCGCCCGCAACGACATTTTGATTTATCTTTACCGTTTTTATACCAGCTTATAAAGAAATAAAATACCCTAAGATATTTTATCAATCTATTTGATATATCACCTAAGAACTGGGGTAGCTGGATTCGAACCAACGCATGAGGGAGTCAAAGTCCCTTGCCTTACCGCTTGGCTATACCCCATCAATGTATATGGAGAGAGAGGGATTCGAACCCCCGAACCCGAAGGAGCGGATTTACAGTCCGCCGCGTTTAGCCTCTTCGCTATCTCTCCGTGTACAATCAACGTCAATTATTATAACACGAAAAAAAGAAAAATCAACACCTTATTTGCTTAAATTATAGGTTTCAATTAAATTTTCAACTGCCTTTTCCAGTTTTTTATAAAAAGCATCAACATTTCCATTTTTGATAATGGCAAATTGTCCATCAAATTCAGCGATTTCGCCAATGGCTTTTTTACCAATTGAAAGTGTATAACCATCAAATTCATCAGAGCCGACTTTTACTTTGCTATCTGTAATTTGAATTTCAATTTTTTTATCTTTTTTACTCATAAACTACCTCTTTCAAAATACTATTTTACAAAAAAAGTGATAATCTAGCAAGTGGTTTCAAGCAAATACAAAAAAAGAGCTTTTAGGCTCTTTTTTAATCAACTTTATAAATCCAACCTTCTGGGGCTTCTACATCACCGAATTGGATACCTGTTAATTCGTCATAGAGTTTTCGTGTAACGGGGCCAACTTCAGACTCGCTATAGAAAACATGGAAGTGATCACCGTACTGAATTCCTCCGATTGGAGAAATAACTGCTGCTGTCCCACAAGCTCCAGCCTCTGTAAAGCGATCTAACTCAGAAATTGGTACATCTCCTTCAACTGGCTTCAATCCAAGTCTATGCTCAGCTAAATAGAGTAATGAATATTTTGTAATAGATGGTAAAATAGATGGGCTAAGCGGTGTAACAAATTCGTTATCTTTTGTAATTCCAAAGAAGTTTGCTGCACCAACTTCTTCAATCTTTGTATGTGTAGCAGGATCTAAATAAATAACATCTGAAAAATCTTTTTCTTTAGCTTTTTTACCAGGAAGAAGGCTAGCGGCATAGTTTCCTCCTACTTTTGCTGCACCTGTTCCATAAGGAGCTGCTCGGTCAAAATCCTCTGAAACAAGGAAATTTGTCGGCGTTAACCCTCCTTTAAAATAATTTCCCACTGGCATAGCAAAGATGGTAAATATATACTCATCAGCTGGTTTTACACCAATAATATCACCGATTCCAATCAAAAGTGGACGAATATAGAGTGTCCCGCCTGATCCGTATGGGGGAACATATTCTTCATTGGCACGAACAACTTGCTTGACTGCATCAATAAACATTTCCGTAGGAACTTGTGGCATCAAGAGGCGATCTGCTGTTCGTTGCAGGCGTTCAGCATTTTGATCTGGTCGAAAAAGTTGTACGCTTCCATCTTTCGTTCTGTATGCTTTAAGGCCTTCAAATGCCTGCTGTCCATAGTGTAAGCATGGAGAAGATTCTCCTAAATGGAGTGTTGCATCTTCGGTTAATCCACCTTTTTCCCACTGACCATTTCTGTAGTAAGCTAAATAACGATAAGGTAACTTCATATAAGAAAATCCTAGATTTTCCCAGTCAAGATTTACAGCCATATATATCTCCTTTTCGGTTTAATGTTTATTATTTTACACTTTTTTTAGATATTTTCAAGTGTTTTTTGTAAAATTCTGAAAATTATACTATATTCGAAATATTATAATAGATTTTATAAGTTTCTGATCGATAATAAAAAACCAGCCCATACGAACTGGTTCTTAACTATTTAACATATGCTGTAAATACTTCTTCGTCTGAAATAGTATCAGAGATAAAGCTTCCATTGCTAGTGCGCTCAGACAAGCTGAGGTCAGCAAGATTAATTTCATAGGCAGTTCCTTTATTAGAAAGCACCTGCAAAATCTGCTCCTCGCTTGCTTCAGTTTCAGTTGTGAAGAGGTCAAAGTCCACTGCTTCGCCAAAGACTGGCCCAGCCACAAAAACATGGTGTGGCTTAGACTTAAGCTCCCTCAAAACTTGAAGGCCACGATTTGCCCGACTGGTAACAGGAATGTCTGCGACTGCCATACGCTTGAGCGAACCACGCTGAGTCAGGATATAAAGTGAGTCTGTATTGGCGATAAAGGCTGCTACTAGGACGTCGTCCTTCTTGAGATTGATGGCTTTTACCCCTGCCGCCTTAGCTCCGATGACAGGAACTTCCTCAATATTGAAGCGAAGGGCATAGCCATTCTTGGTCACGAGCATTACATCATCCAACTTAATAGGCGCCAGAGCAATAACCTGATCTTCTTCATTTTTCAGCTTGGCAAACTTAAGCGATTTGGACTTGTAGGTCCGCCAAGGACTAAACTCCTTGCGCTCTACACGCTTGATTTGACCTAACTTAGTCACTGCAAAGTAAGTGCCTTCCTCAAAGCTGTCCAGCAATTCTGTATAGATAACCTCTTCCTTGGTATCAAAGTTACTGATAGTCTGGCTGAGGTGTTCTCCTATTTCTTTCCAGCGGATGTCTGAGAGCTCATGAACTGGCCGGTAAATAACATTTCCAAGACTCGTAAAGATCAGCAAGTGCTGGGTCGTCTTAGCTGGGCTTACGAAAATCAGTCTGTCATCATCACGCTTGCCCATCTCTTCTAGGGTCGAAGCTGAGAAGGAACGTGGACTGGTTCGTTTGATATAACCAGAACGAGTTACGCTGACATAGGTCTCTTCTTCAACAATCAGACTAGCTGTATCAATCTCGATGGCGTTTGCTGTATCCTGCAGCTCGCTGAGACGCGGATTGCCAAACTTCTTCTTGACATCGCGGAGCTCCCGCTTCATGAGGTTATACATGGTGCGCTCATCGCCGATAATGGCTGCTAGCATGGCAATCTTCTCGCGGAGCTCTGCTTCTTCCTCTTCCAGAACCACTACGTCTGTATTGGTCAAACGGTAGAGTTGGAGAGTGACGATAGCCTCAGCCTGCTCCTCGGTGAAATCATAGCTGACTTTAAGATTTTCCTTGGCATCTGCTTTGTTTTCTGAAGCACGAATCAGGGCAATCACCTCGTCCAAGATGGAAATAACCCGAATCAGCCCTTCCACGATATGGAGCCTTTTCTCAGCCTTGGCCTTGTCAAAACGGCTGCGAGCCAGAATAATCTCCTTGCGGTGGGCAATATAGCTAGTTAAGATTGGTACAATCCCCACCAAACGAGGCGTGAAATTGTCGATCGCTACCATGTTGAAGTTGTAATTAACTTGCAGATCAGTGTACTTGAAAAGGTAGTTGAGAATCAGCTCGGTATTGGCGTCTTTCTTGAGCTCGATGGCAATACGAAGACCGTCACGATCTGATTCGTCACGCACCTCAGCAATGCCGGCCACCTTGTTGTTGACCCGCACATCGTCAATCTTCTTAACCAAGACCGCTTTATTAATCTCGTAAGGAATCTCAGTGATGACGATTTGTTCTTTTCCACCCTTCAGCTTTTCAATCTCAGTTCTGGAGCGAACTACAACTCGACCTTTCCCAGTCTCGTAGGCTTTCTTGATCTCATCACGACCTTGGACAATAGCTCCTGTCGGAAAGTCTGGACCAGGAAGAAACTCCATGAGTTTGTCCACCTTGGCAGACGGATGGTCGATCATATAGATAACCGCGTCAATGACTTCTGCGAGATTATGAGGTGGAATGTCGGTCGCATAACCAGCGGAAATCCCAGTTGCTCCATTGACCAAGAGGTTAGGAAATGCTGCCGGCAGAACAGTCGGTTCCTTCTCAGTATCGTCGAAGTTCCAAGCAAAAGGAACGGTATCTTTCTCGATATCCTGCAAAAGATAGCCAGCCATCTCAGACAAGCGTGCCTCAGTATAACGCATAGCCGCCGGTGGATCACCGTCCATGGAACCGTTGTTTCCGTGCATCTCAACGAGAATCTCACGGTTCTTCCAGTCCTGAGACATGCGGACCATAGCATCGTAGATGGAGCTGTCACCGTGAGGGTGGAAATTCCCCATGATGTTCCCGACAGACTTGGCAGACTTGCGGTAGCCCTTATCAAAGGTGTTGCCGTCCTTGTTCATTGAATAAAGAATACGGCGCTGCACAGGCTTCAAGCCATCTCGAATGTCCGGCAAAGCCCGCTCTTGAATAATGTATTTGGAGTAGCGACCAAAGCGCTCTCCCATGATGTCCTCGAGGGACATGTTTTGAATGTTACTCATATAGGATACAGAGCCCGTAAAATACAAAGTGAAAATAGGAAAGTCTTGCAGTGAGCGATGCTCACAAGAGAATTTATCTTTTTCACACAGTATTTAGGGCGTGTTTAACTCCTTTCAAAGAATGTAGAGCAGTTTTTTATAAAATAAAGGATATTTTACGGAAATTAGTCCCGTGTTCTGTTGCTATAAGTAGCCAAACTATCCTTTCTGTAGTTTAATGTTTTAAATTACGTTCTTTATTAGTCAGTGATTGGAAAGTCTTGCCTCAGCATACTCAAGCATCTTCTCTGCGGTTGCTTTGTCATAGTGGAAGCCGGTTTTGATAGAGAAGGCTTGTGCTTCCTTGTGGAAAAAGTGCATGGTAGCTAAGAAAGACTTGGTGAGGCTTTTCTGGTCAGAAAAGTCAAGCAAGGTTGCAAATTCCTTCTCTTTCTCAGCAGGCAAATGCTGAAAGAGATACTTGTAGTTCTTGCCAACATCGACCGTACCCTTATCTGCTGCCACTTGCCAAGTTAAAAGCTTGAGCAATTCTTGCTGACAGATTCCATACAGATGATCCGTCGCATAGACAAGGTGGTTTCGATGAATGCCCTTGACTACATAGGCTGATACCCACCAGAATTCATTGCAGGATTTGTCAAAGTCAGTCGCACTGGCTGGTGTCGTCCAGTAGCGCTCAGGTGTCGGTGCATAAGGAGCAAACAGCCCCTGCGGGTCATCCAGTACCGTGAAATCCGCTTCGCTATCTACCCACTCTTTGATGTGCTCCTTGGAGCAAAGGGTCAAATCTATCCGATTGCCATCTTCAAAGAGCATGAGATAGAGGCGGCGATGGTCTAGTAGGACATGCTGCTCAATCATGCGCTTGCCAAACTTTTCCAACCAAGCAAGGTCAGCCACCAGAGCGTCCAAATCCTCCACAATGTAGACCACATCATAGTCTTGGAACTCGTCCTTGGGAGCATTTAGATTTGTCCGCGAGCCGGACATGGCGACAGCGTCGACTTGTAGTACTTTTGCAGTTTGCAAAATCACGTCAAACATCTCGATTTCAGTTCTCATGGGGAATCCTACCTTTCACGAAAACATTCAATTATATAAAATATATAATCTGAGCAATTAAATCAATTAGTAGTTTAGGAAATAAATATAGGGATAGTATTTTGTTAAAACGACCCACTCTCCTCAAGCGTAAACTTGACATTATCCTCAATCCACTTGCGGCGTGGTTCGACCTTATCTCCCATAAGAACATTAACACGGCGTTCGGCGCGGGCTAGATCTTCGATGGTGACACGGATGAGGGTGCGGGTATCAGGATTCATGGTGGTCTCCCAGAGCTGGTCAGCATTCATTTCACCGAGCCCCTTATAGCGCTGAAGCATAGCTCCCTTGCCAAACTTACGACGTAGATCATCCAGTTCGCCATCGGTCCAGGCATACTCGACAACTTCGCTCTTACCCTTGCCCTTAGACATCTTGTAGAGAGGTGGCAGGGCGATATAGACACGACCTGCCTCGACCAGCGGACGCATATAGCGATAGAAAAAGGTTAGCAGCAGGGTCTGGATATGAGCACCGTCAGTGTCAGCATCGGTCATAATGATAATCTTATCATAATTAGCATCTTCAAGGGTAAAGTCTGTACCAACACCTGCTCCAATCGTGTAGATCATGGTGTTGATTTCTTCGTTCTTGAGAATATCAGCCATCTTAGCCTTGGCGGTATTGATAACTTTTCCTCGTAGAGGCAGAATTGCTTGAAACTTACGGTCACGGCCTTGCTTAGCTGAACCACCGGCAGAGTCTCCCTCGACCAGATAAAGTTCGTTCTTGGCTGGATTCTTGGATTGGGCTGGAGTCAGCTTACCAGAAAGCAAGCCCTTGTCTTTTTTATTCTTCTTGCCATTACGGCTTTCGTCACGTGCCTTACGGGCAGCTTCCCTAGCATCCCTAGCCTTGATAGCCTTGCGGATGAGGTTAGAAGCAAGCTCGCCATTTTCCAAAAGGAAGAAAGTCAGTTTGTCAGAGACGATAGAGTCAACGGCCGGACGAGCCAAAGGGCTGCCCAGCTTGTCCTTGGTCTGACCTTCAAACTGTAGGTGCTCTTCTGGAACTAGGATAGAAAGAACAGCCGCAAGACCTTCGCGATAGTCCGAACCTTCGAGGTTTTTGTCCTTTTCCTTGAGCAGGCCAGTTTTTCTAGCATAGTCGTTCATGGCCTTGGTAATAGCGGTCTTGAGTCCCGTTTCATGGGTACCACCATCCTTAGTACGGACATTGTTGACAAAGGATAGGATATTGTCAGAATAGCCATCGTTGTACTGAAGAGCCACCTGAACTTGGAAGCCACTCTCCTCGCCCTCGAAATAGAGGACAGGAGTCAGGGTTTCCTTGTCTTCATTGAGATAGCTGACAAAGTCTTCAACGCCATTCTCATAGTGAAACTCTACTTCTTCGCCAGTTCTCGCATCAGTCAGAGACAAGCGAACATTCTTGAGCAGGAAGGCTGATTCCTTAAGCCGCTCCGCAATAGTATTGTACTTGAAGTCTGTTGTTGAAAAAATCGTGTCGTCTGGCATGAAGGTCACTTTGGTTCCAGACTTGGACTTAGGTGCGGTTCCAATTTTCTTGAGCGTAGTGACTGGTTTTCCGCCATTTTCAAAACGCTGCTTGTAAACAGCTCCATCACGTGTGATTTCCACTTCTAGCCAGCTAGACAGGGCATTGACAACTGAGGAGCCTACACCGTGGAGACCACCTGAAGTCTTATAGCCACCTTGACCAAACTTCCCTCCTGCATGTAGAACTGTGAAGATGACCTCGACTGTAGGGATTCCCATAGCATGCATACCAGTTGGCATACCACGACCATGGTCAGCAACAGTCAGACTACCATCTGCATTGATAGTCACATCGATCCGATCACCAAAGCCAGATAAAGCTTCATCGACTGCATTGTCCACAATCTCCCAAACTAGATGGTGAAGTCCCGCTCCGTCGGTTGATCCGATATACATCCCTGGACGTTTGCGGACTGCATCCAACCCTTCTAATACCTGAATGGCATCATCATTATAATTATTAATATTGATTTCCTTTTTTGACACAAGGAACCTCCTGCATGATTCATCCTTATTATCTTACAAGTTTTTGAAGAATTTTGCAAAAGTTTTTGTCATAAAAGGCTCAAAATAAACCTTTTTATCAGACTAGACAAATAATTTAATAGATTTTTTAAACCAAATCAAAAATCGTGTTATAATGAAATCATGATGAATATAATTATTGGACTTGTTTTAGCATATTTATTAGGCTCTATTCCAACTGGACTTTGGATTGGAAAATTTTTCTTTAAAAAGAATTTGCGAGAATATGGTAGTGGCAATACTGGGACAACCAATACATTCCGTATTTTAGGAAAAACAGCTGGAACAGCTACTTTTATCATTGATTTTCTAAAAGGAACATTTGCTACGTTATTACCCTTCTTACTACATATTAATGGAATTTCCCCAATGATTTTTGGTTTGCTAGCGGTCTTGGGTCATACTTTTCCCATCTTTGCCAGATTTAAAGGAGGAAAAGCAGTTGCAACTAGTGCTGGGGTAGTGCTTGGTTTTTCACCTGCTTTCTTTATTTATCTTGTCTCTATTTTTGTCATCACGCTTTACTTAGGAAGCATGATTTCCTTAGCGAGCATTGTAGCTGCTAGCTTTGCCATTGCATCAGCTCTGCTATTTCCTGCATTTGGATTTTTGCTACCTTCTTATGATTGGCTTTTTACAGGGATAATCGTCGCTCTTGCATCAATCATTATGATTCGCCATCGAGATAATGTAGAGCGCATCAAAAACAAAACTGAAAATCTCATTCCTTGGGGAATCAATCTCAGTAAACAAACACCAAAAAATAAGCCCTGAGGCTTATTTTTTCTTTAAAACTAATGTTTTGTTGGTTGATAGTTTAAAATTTAGTTTTTTCACAAATTCTTTTTTATCCTTCAAAGACAACTTCCCCATCACAGATGGTAAACTTCACTTGGCCTTTAAGCTTTTCACCAATGAAAGGTGAATTGGCAGCCTTAGAGGCAAAATGATCAGTCACAAATCTATTCTCTTCTGGGGCAAATATAGTCAAATCGGCTGGGCCATCCTGAGCGATGAATCCAGCATCAAAACCATACAACTGAGCTGGATTATAAGTCATTTTCTCTAAAAGTTCCATCAAGCTCAGATGACCAGCCTCAACTAGGTAGGTCAGACCTAGAGACAGCGAAGTCTCAAGCCCAGTCATGCCAGAAGGCGCTTTAGTGATGTCTTCAACATTTTTTTCTTCAGCATGATGTGGGGCATGATCCGTCGCAATGACAGAAATAACACCAGATTTAAGCCCCTCAATAACCGCCAGACGGTCCGATTCTAAGCGCAGAGGCGGATTCATCTTAGCATTGCTGCCCTTGGTCAATAGCAGAGCTTCCGTTTTAGAGAAGTGCTGAGGTGCTGCTTCAGCGGTGACTTGTGCGCCTAGCTTCTGAGCGAATTCGATCACCTTTACACTCTCAGCCTTGGACAAATGCTGAATATGCACATGAGCCTTTGCATCATAAGCAATCATGGCATCGCGTGCAACCATACTGTATTCTGCCACACCTGTCGCTCCGCAGATATGAAAATGCTCTTTGGCGATATGCTCGTTGAAACCGAGTATGCCGTTGAGATTAGGATCTTCCTCGTGCAAGCTGATAAAAGTATCATTTTTACGTGCTTCTTCGAGGGCTTGGCGGACAATACCAGCGTTGGTCAGCGGAATACCGTCATCAGAAAAACCTACTGCACCAGCTGCCAAGAGGCCTTGGAAATCTGTCAGATGCTGCCCATCAAAATTCTCTGTGATTGTTGCAACCGACTTGATATGGATATTTTCATGACTAGCCGACTCCAGTACTTCTTTCAGCGTTTCAACTGTAGAGATAGTCGGATTGGTATTGGCCATCATTACAACGGTCGTAAAGCCACCTGCTGCCGCCGCCAAAGCCCCCGTATGAATGTCTTCCTTATGAGTTTGACCTGGCTCACGGAAATGCACATGTATATCTACCAAACCTGGAGCTACAACCAAACCACTGGCATCAATGACTTTTGCATCTTCCGCCTGCAAATCTTGACCGATTTTGATAATTTTCTTGCCTTCAATCAGGATGTCCGCAACTTTGTCAAAACCAGTCTTAGGATCCATAACTCGTCCGTTTTTGATTAATAGCATCATCTTATCTCCTTATTCGTAAAAGTCTACCTGCGTATCCAAGAGCCTATCCCCGTCATAAACAAACTTTGCAGAAAAGAAAGGCTTGTCTTCTAAAAGCCATTCAACAAAGGTATGATCGCCTTCCCAGGTTGGTTTAGATAAAACCTGATCATAGGGCACCCATTCCAAAGTCCCTTCATTACAATCAATCAGTTCCCCCTCAAACTCCGTTACCTTGAAAACATAGGTATACCAGTCCAAGTTGGGAGTAAACTCTGGAAAAGTGATAACGCCTTTAAGAACAGGCTTGGCCTTTAGACCTGTTTCCTCTAGAATCTCACGTGCAGCACATTCTTGCGGAGTTTCTCCTCGCTCTAGCTTGCCACCGACACCGATCCATTTCCCAGCGTGAACGTCATTGGGCTTTTTATTGCGGTGCAACATAAGAAACTCCCGGCCATTATCGATATAACAAATCGTTGCTAACTGAACCATACTACCTCCTAAGCTAACCAATCAATAGGGTCCAAGCCCTTAGCCACTAGAAAATCATTGGTCTGTGAAAAAGGTTTACTACCAAAGAAACCACGGTAAGCAGACAAAGGGCTTGGGTGAGCTGACTCGATAATCAAATGTCGGGAATTACTAATCAAGGCTTTTTTCTTGCGAGCGTAAGAACCCCAGAGAATAAAGACAACTGGATCCGACTTTTCATTGACTACCTTGATAATAGCATCCGTAAAAGGCTCCCAGATTAAGCCAGCATGCGCATTGGCCTGGCCAGCAGGTACTGTCAGACCAGCATTGAGCAAGAGAACGCCTTGCTTAGCCCAAGAAGTCAAATCATGCGACTCTTTCACTCCGATATCATCAGCCAGTTCTTTGAGAATATTCTGCAAAGAAGGCGGAGCTGGAATATCATCAGGCACAGAAAAACTCAAGCCCTGTGCCTGTCTCGGTCCATGGTAAGGATCCTGCCCTAAAATAACCACCTTAACATCTGCTAAATCCGTCGTCTGAATCGCATTAAAAACCTTTTCCCGCGGTGGGTAAATGGTCCCCGAAGCATACACTTCATCTAAAAAATGATTGATTTTTGCAAAATAACCTTCCGGTAGCTGATCCTTAATCAATGCGTGCCAAGCTGAATGCTGCATACACGTCTCCTTTCATTTTCTAAGATAAAATCTCTCACTTAATCCACCTAAGCGCTCTTCTTAATTCTGCTATGCCATTTTCTAAAAAACAAGAACCATGGGCAAGTATGATTTTTTCTGGTTTCCATGCTAACATCTGCTCCAAGCACTTTTTAGCTTCTTTTTGATGACCGATAAAGGTCATACGATAGTCAATAGGGGTCTGCCCATCCGGAGCTGCAACACGAACTAATTTATAAGCCTTTCTACGAAGCAGACTAAGAAAATGCTTTGTTTCAAAATTCTCGATTAAATCCGTCAAAATCAAGGTTTGACTATCCTTATGAAAAAAGACAACTTCCTTAATATAAGTACTTCCCTTGAAAACTAACTGATCTATCTGACCTACCCAAGCTTCAGGAGACTCATCCGTCAGCTTTTCATCAAAAGAGACTGGGATTTTCTGTTTGGCTGCTCTCTCCTCAACTCCTGGGCTAGACCAAGCAATCGCCTCAGGATAACGCTTCTTCCAGTCAGCTATATAAGCATAGTGAATCTTATTAGGTGAAACGAGGTGTGCGACTGATCCCAAAGCGTCTAACTGGTCAAACAAGGCTTGATTTGGCTGGATTGGTGAATGACACCAAAGCTGACCATTGGCTAATTTAATAACAGTCATGCGGGTTGAAAATGGTAGCTTTGTCACTACCGCATCCATCTCAATCAAATCACCATCTACAATCCATATATTCTCAGCAATGGGTTTCAAGGTATAAAGTGGTTCATAAAGCGGAATAGGTCTGTTCATCTTCATAAATCCTTTCTTTGCTATTTCTTTTTCTGTAATAAAAATAAAATTGTTCGAAAGCATGCCTATATTGGCTTAAACCTATAGCTGACAGGATTAAAATCTGTGGCAAAAACTGTATGAGGTAACGGGTTTTCCCACCTTCAAAAATTTGTAGAAAAAGCAAACCACCAAAAACAGCTAAAGTTAGAAAATTAAGTTCGTCACTGGATCGGTATTTCCAAAGAGCAAAGACCAGACCCAAAGCCATAATGACCCATACTACCTGTTTGACTAATGCATAATAGATATATTCGTCCTTATCAATACTTAAAAAGAAGGTGCGAATAAACTTGGCAAATAAATTATTTTGGGTATACTTGTACAAAGGATTGATAAAAGGAGTCTTTTCATTTTCAACATCGCGATAAAGCCAACCCAAGGTCCCTTCTGCCACTGTTAGAGATTGCTTGTAATATAAGTGATTCCAAAATGTCTCGGGAGTATATTCCTTCAGGCGACGCTTAATTTCCTTAATCACATTTTCCTTGGCAAACATACCATTATTGTAATCATCTCGCTTGCTTGGGTCGATATATTGGAGCAGTCCTTCTTTCATATCTTCTTGATCATGACCGATAAATGTTAGACCTAAATTAATAAATAGAAATGGTCCTTTTGCTAAACCGTCTTTATAGATTATCTCAACCTCTGTTTGATTATTTAATCCAGTATTTAAGCTACTATAAATCACACCAAAAGAAAGAGCAAACAGACAAAGCACAAGACAACATTTTTTCCAATTTTTTTGTAAAAATAAGGTTACAAAAAAGGCAATTATCAATATCATCGCAGTTGGACGGATAAAGTATAACATTCCCGTTAGCAATCCCAGAAAAATACTCTTCCATATTGCTTCTTTTGTCTTATGATCATTAAATATTCCAAAAATCAGAAAAATCTGTAAAGCAATAAAAGGAAGAGGAGGAATATCGGTATACATAGAAAAGAAATAAGGAGAAAACCCAGCCAACAAAACATAAAGACTGAAAACTACATCTGCCGTTCTTTGATTAAAGTATTTCTGACTCCCCCTATACAATATCCAAGCAGTCGCATTAGTATAGAGAATATTTAATCCCTGCATTATCCAAAGTGCTGTTGACTCTCCAAATAGATTATAGAAAAAACGTTCATAGAGGAAGAGAGGTAAGTTATTTGGATTACGTGTAATATAGCTTGAAATTGATGTTTCTTTGAGTGACTGAAAAGCACCATTTAACACAACAGCAGCGTCACGCCGAACCAGCAGTTCAGCTGCCCAAATCATAATAAGCTGAAAGACTACTACAGCTACCATGATCGCTATTTTATGCCGCATCAAACAATGATATATTTTCAAGACTTGTTTTCGGAAATAAAAAGCCCCTATCAGAAAGGCACCCAAAATGAGATACCCCCAATAACTCATCTCACTAATATAAAAGATTGAAACAAAAAACCAATGTAGTACGAGAACTAGCATGATTTTTTGCAAAATAGAAAACAATAGATGATAAATCTTTGACATAGCTCTATTATACCAAATGCCGAGACTTTAAGCCATTTTAAAAGGCAAGACAAGGACGTTTCACGGAAAAACGACCTGAATAAAGATCAGATCGTTTTATTTGTATTCGTCTAGGCCTGCCAATTTTCTTGATCATGCTTAAATTTCTCAAGCAAAGCCAATCCTTCAGGACTGACATAACCTTCTGCTTCAGCAAGAGTGATTAGCTCTGTATAGTTAGATAGGGTCACTAATTTCACACCCGCATCATTAAAGTTCTTTTCTGCCTTTTGCAGCTCATAAGTAAAAATAGCTGCTACACCAATCACATCCGCACCTTCACGTTTAGCGGCAGCTATAGCATCCAAGACCGAACCGCCCGTCGAGATTAAGTCTTCAATGACAACCATCTTCTGCCCTGGTGCTACGCGACCTTCGATTTGATTGCCCGCTCCGTGATCTTTTGGTTTGCTGCGAATATAGGCAAATGGCAGGTTCATCTTATCAGCGATAATGGCTCCGTGAGGAATACCTGCTGTCGCAGTTCCAGCAATGACTTCTACATCTGGAAATTCCGCCCGAATCTTTTCAACGAAACCATCCTCAATCAAGGTCCGAGTCTCTGGATAAGCCAAGGTCACACGGTTGTCCGTATATATAGGTGACTTGATGCCCGACGCCCATGTAAAAGGCTCTTCTGGCTTCAAATACACAGCCTTGATTTTCAATAAATCACGCGCAATCTCTTTTGCTAAAGTCATTTGTTACTCCTTATAAATTTGAAATTATTGTTGCTGTCTATTTCGTCTTTCTAGTTAATCAGAATCTTAACTATTCCACTGCTTCTTAATCTCATGATAAGCGTTCCATGGATTTTCAGCTTGGATTATTGGACGGCCGACTACAATATAATCACTACCGATTTGATGAGCCTCTTGCGGAGTCATAACACGTTTTTGATCGCCAATTTCTGCTCCGGCAGGTCGAATCCCCGGCGTCACACAGAGAAAGTCTTCTGCGGTTGCTGCCTTAATCAGTTTCACTTCTTGAGCTGAACAAACCACTCCATCCAAGCCAGCTTCTTTGGCTTTACGAGCGTAATTGACAACAGACTCCTGAACCGTAGTCTGAATGTTTTGGCAATCACGCATATCTTCCTCACTAGTCGAGGTCAGCTGAGTCACAGCAACCAACTTAGCCTTATCCCCCAAAACCTTCTTGGCTTCGCTCATCATCTCCACACCGCCTGCTGCATGAACTGTCACCATGTCGATGCCAAATGTTCCTAAGACAGACATAGCTGAGCGGACCGTATTGGGAATGTCATGTAGCTTCAGATCCAAGAAAATGCTGTGTCCAAGACCTTTCAGATAATGAACGATTTCTGGACCAATGGCATAAAAGAATTCCATACCAATTTTTACATATAACTTTTCATCTTCTGGAAAATGCTCCAAGAAAGCTTTGACATCCTCAAAAGAAGGGAAGTCAAGTGCAATAATAGGACGTTCTTCACGCATGAGGGGAAAATCTCCTTTTCATTATTAGCTTTAAAGAACTCCGTTAGGTACTCCTGTTGTCAACTATATCTTCACTCTAGACTCAAAAATATAGAAAAACCTTGCCCGAGAGCAAGGTTACACGAAAATGTGGCAGTATTTGCCATTCAAACGTATGATCCTTAGTAGCCTCTCTGGACTTCTTTAAAGGTTCTATTTATCCCATTTTATAGTTTCTAGTCCAATTTGTCAAGAAAAAATAGCAACTTATACTTTTTTGTCTATTCTAATTATGATAAAATAAATTTATGAGAATCCAACAACTACACTATATCATTAAAATTGTCGAAACTGGTAGCATGAATGAAGCAGCTAAACAGCTTTTTATTACCCAACCAAGTCTATCCAATGCAGTTCGAGATTTGGAAAACGAGATGGGAATTGATATCTTTATCCGTAACCCCAAAGGAATTACCCTAACCAAAGATGGTATGGAGTTTCTTTCTTATGCTCGCCAAGTCGTTGAACAAACCCAACTACTAGAAGAACGCTACAAAAATCCTGTTGCTAATCGGGAATTATTTAGTGTATCTGCCCAGCATTATGCCTTTGTAGTCAATGCCTTTGTCTCACTTCTAAAAAAGAGCGATATGGAGAAATACGAACTCTTTCTCCGAGAAACCCGTACTTGGGAAATTATTGACGATGTCAAAAATTTTCGTAGTGAAATTGGCGTCCTCTTTCTCAACAGTTATAACCGAGATGTCTTATCTAAGATGCTAGACGACAATCACTTAATTGCGACTCAGCTATTTATTGCTCAACCTCATATTTTCGTCAGTAAAAGTAATCCACTAGCTAAGAAGAAAATCGTTCAATTATCTGACTTAGAAAATTTCCCTTATCTTAGCTATGATCAAGGAACACACAATTCTTTCTACTTTTCTGAAGAAATCCTTTCTCAAGAACATCACAAAAAATCGATTGTCGTTAGTGACCGTGCAACGCTTTTTAATCTCTTGATCGGTCTAGATGGTTATACAATCGCAACTGGTATCCTGAACAGTAATCTCAATGGAGACAATATTGTTTCTATCCCACTTGATATTGATGACCCTATCGAACTCGTCTACATCAAGCACGAGAAAGCTAGTCTATCCAAAATGGGTGAAAAATTTATTGAGTACCTAATTGAAGAAGTTCAGTTCAATAAATAATAAAACAGTATCCCACGTCAGTATTCTACGACATGGGATTTTTTATATGATTTTTAATAAATCTCATACTAAAAATGGCTCAAAAAACACCCGATATTGAGTTGCCCCAAAAATCAGATTTCACGTCTAATTTTTTTAGAACAATCAATAACAGGTGCTTACATCTAATTTCAAATTATGCTTCAGCAATCAGCGTTTCCAATCCAACTTTCATCATGTCAGTAAAAGTTGTTTGGCGCTCTTCTGCCGTTGTATCCTCATCCGCATTGACCAAGCTATCAGAAATTGTCATAATTGCTAGGGCCTGCACTTGATGTTGAGCAGCCAGATAATAAAGCGCTGCCGCCTCCATCTCAACTGCCTTCACTCCCCATTTGCCTAATTCGATATTTTTTTCAAAATAATTCGAATAAAATACATCTGATGACAATACATTTCCAACATGGGTCGTCATACCAAGATCCTTAGCAATATGATAAGCCTTATCTAATAGATCAAAGTCAGCAATCTGCGGAAAATCATACTGAGGCCAATCGTTGCGAATGATGTTAGAATTAGTCGCAGCCCCTTGTGCTAAGACTAACTCTCGGACATGGACGTCAGCATTCAATGATCCTGCTGTCCCAACACGGATTAACTTTTTCACGCCATAGTCGACGATTAATTCCCTCGCATAAATAGAAATAGAAGGCATTCCCATACCAGTTCCCATGACAGATATACGTTGTCCCTTGTAAGTACCAGTATAACCAAACATATTGCGAACTTCATTGAAGCAAACAGCATCTTCTAAAAAATTTTCTGCGATAAATTTTGCACGTAGTGGATCCCCCGGTAGGAGAATTTTGTCAGCAATTTCGCCTTGCTGAGCGGCGATATGAATACTCATATTTTTAAATATAAAGCTCATCTAAAACCCATATAAAAAGAAGATTGATTTGTAAAATTATCTTTTCATACTCATTTTAAGACAGAGCAACCCCTTTCCTATTATTTGATAATCAATTTATTATAATTCTGCTAAAATAGCCTTGACAAATCCTTTGAAGTTTTCCTTAATCCGCTCTGTCACTTCTACTACCTCAGCGTGATTAAGCTCACTTTGGAAACCTGCAGCAAAGTTAGTTATCGCTGAAATTCCAAGCACTTTAAGGCCAGAGTGAGCCGCTACGATAACTTCTGGAACAGTAGACATGCCGACTGCACTAGCACCCAATGTTTTAAAAGCACGAATTTCAGCAGGCGTCTCATAAGTTGGTCCAGATACACCAATATAAACACCCTCTTGCAAATCAATTCCCAGCTTCTTAGCTACAGTATGTGCTTTCTCACGATAAGCTTGAGTATAAGCATCTGACATATCAGGAAATCTAGGGCCAAACTCATCCAAGTTCGCACCAATCAAAGGATTTTGCCCTGTCATATTGATATGGTCTGAAATAGCCATAAGCGTACCAGGACCGTAACCAATCCCTCCGGCAGCATTAGTGACAATAACGCCTGTTGCTCCAAGAGCTTTCATAACACGGACAGGAAAAGTCACGACATCCATTGGGTTTCCTTCATAAAAATGGAAACGTCCCTGTAGTGCCAAGACTTTACGTCCTGCCAAATCTCCATAGACTAATTTTCCTGCATGACCAACAACAGTAGAGCGACCCCAGTTTGGAATATCTGCATAGTCAAGACTAATAGCATTTTCAATTTCCGAGGCCAACTCTCCCAAACCAGATCCCAGAATCAGACCAAATTCGGGGTTTGTCATTCCTTTTTCTTTCAGAAACACTGCTGTTTCTTTGATTTTTTCAGATAATATTGTCATAAAATATTTCCCCTCTTATATCGCTTACACCAATTTATCTAAGAAGCTTTCCCCAATCATTGCCTTGTCGACTCCAAAGTTTTCAGCAATGGTGGCTGAGATGTCAGCAAAGTGTCCGACCGGAATATGACCATGACCGCTCAGCGATTTTCCAAAGATTAAGAGTGGAATGTATTCACGAGTATGGTCAGTTCCCGCATAGGTCGGGTCATTACCATGGTCAGCAGTAATCATGAGCAGATCATCTTCACGCATATTTTCAATGATTTCTGGAATACGCGCATCAAACTCTTCCAGGCAGTCACGGTAGCCATGTGGATCACGACGGTGACCATAAAGAGCATCAAAATCAACAAGATTAGTAAACGAGAAACCTTGCTTAAAGTTTTCGTCTTTGAGAGCTTTGAGCAAAGTATCTACACCGTGATTGTTAGACTTATTATGTCCCATATCATGGTTGATTCCAGCGCCGTTGAAGATGTCGTTAATCTTACCAACTGCATAAGTAGCAATTCCTGCTTCGTTGAGCTTATCGAGAACAGTTGGAGCAAATGGAGATACCGCCAAATCACGTCGATTAGCAGTACGAGTGAAGTTGCCTGGCTCACCTACATAAGGACGAGCAATGATGCGTCCCAGAAGTGCAGGGCGTTCCAAGGTAATTGAGCGGGCGAATTCACAGATACGATAGAGCTCTTCCAAAGGAATCACTTCTTCGTGTGCTG
This sequence comes from Streptococcus sp. oral taxon 056 str. F0418, assembly GCF_000220065.1. Classification (GTDB taxonomy): domain Bacteria; phylum Bacillota; class Bacilli; order Lactobacillales; family Streptococcaceae; genus Streptococcus. Next base: position 433,006 of record NZ_AFQU01000001.1, read on the forward strand.
CAATTTGCAATACTGGATCGGCAGAGGTGTAGATGATTAATTCACCTGTTTCCATCTGACGAGGACCAAAGTCATCAATAACCGCAGTACCAGAGTAGGGCTTGTTAGCCTCACGAATGACCTTTCGACCAGAAAACTCTTCAATCTGAGTCAGGATTTCTTCTGGAAAGCCATTCCAGAAAGTATCAAAAGGCTCAGTAATATTGAGACCCATGATTTCCCAGTGGCCTGTCATCGTGTCTTTTCCAAGCGATACTTCTTCTAACTTGGTATAGTAGCCACTAGGATTTTCCTCTTGAGGAACTGTCTTCAAAGGAGCGGGACGCTCAATATTTCCAAGACCGATCTTAGCCATATTTGGCACATTTAGCCCTACTGTTTTGGAAATATGTCCCAGAGTATCTGAAGCACCATCTGGTACCCCTGCATTGACAAAGTTATTAGCATCAGGTGCAGCACCAATACCAACTGAGTCCATAACTACCAAGTGAATACGATTAAATTTTGACATAAAAACCTCTTTCTATTTCTTAGCTTCTAAAACCTGTACCCCATTTGGAGAAGCTACAATAACTTTATCAACCATTTGATTGAAAAGTCCATGCTCGACTACTCCAACCATATGATCCAACTCTCGGCCAAAGGCTACAGGATTTTCTATCACACCAAGATCTAAATCAATAATAAAATTCTTCATATCTGTAACAAAGCGCTGACCATCTTTCTGGCGAAAAGCTGGCTTGTAGCCCAAATGTTCAAAGCGGCGGAAAACTTGCTCCGCACCATATTGGACAACTTCAACAGGTAGCTTGAAGGTCCCTAATTTTTTTACTAGTTTACTTTCGTCTACCACCCAGATATAAGTTTTTGTCGGAGTTGCCACAACCTTCTCCATAAGAAGGGCTCCTCCTCCACCTTTAATACCATTAAAGTCAGGATCAACCTCGTCAGCTCCATCAACAGTAACATCAACCCAATCGACTTCATCAATAGACTTGAGTGGAATTCCCAATCCTTCTGCCTGACTGCTAGTTACACTTGAAGTAGTTACTGCAGTAATCTTCAAGCCTTCTTCTTTAATTCGACGGCCAATCTCTTCAACAAAATAATAGGCAGTCGAGCCCGTTCCAAGACCGACAACCATACCATCTGTCACGTACTCAGCAGCTTTAACACCAGCCATCTTCTTGAGATTTTCCATTTTTGAACTCCTTTATATTTTTCAAACATTAAAAACATGTAATCTTGCTAGATTTTGTCCAAAGTTGAATAGAATCAATCTATTTTCATTATACCATGATTATTTGCAACATGAAAGCATTTTCGTTTTTACTTCCATTTTTCCATGTTATCTTAAACAATCCAAAGCCTTGCTACACTCACTATTTTACGTTACAATTAGGATAATGAATTTTAGAAATACAAGGAACAATAGCTCATGATCACCAAAGAATTTGATACAATTGTAGCGATTTCGACACCTCTTGGAGAAGGTGCTATCGGCATCGTCAGACTAAGTGGCACTGACAGCTTTGCCATTGCCCAAAAAATCTTCAAAGGAAAAAATCTTAATACGGTAGCCAGTCACACGCTCAATTACGGCCATATCGTCGATCCTCAAAGCCAAGAAGTACTGGATGAGGTTATGATTGGTGCTATGCGCTCACCTAAAACTTTCACACGTGAGGACATTATTGAGATCAATACCCACGGTGGGATCGCACTTACCAACGAAATCCTGCAATTAGTTATTCGAGAGGGGGCCAGAATGGCAGAACCTGGCGAATTTACCAAGCGAGCTTTTCTTAATGGCCGTGTGGATCTAACTCAAGCTGAGGCAGTTATGGATATTATCCGTGCTAAGACGGATAAAGCGATGAACAATGCTGTTAAACAGCTAGATGGATCTCTCTCCAATCTTATTAATAACACCCGTCAGGAAATCCTTAACACACTAGCTCAGGTCGAGGTCAACATTGACTATCCTGAGTATGATGATGTGGAAGAGATGACGACCCAACTTATGCGCGAAAAAACCATTGAGTTTGAAGCATTACTAAGCAACCTTCTTAAGACGGCTCGTCGAGGTAAGATTTTACGAGAAGGTATCTCAACTGCAATCATCGGACGACCTAATGTTGGAAAATCAAGCTTACTAAACAATCTTCTACGTGAAGATAAAGCTATCGTAACCGATATTGAAGGAACGACTCGTGACATCATCGAAGAGTATGTCAATATCCACGGCATCCCTCTCAAACTAATCGACACCGCAGGGATTCGTGAAACGAATGACTTAGTAGAGCAGATTGGAGTAGAACGTTCCAAGAAAGCCTTGCAGGAAGCGGACCTAGTTCTCTTAGTCCTCAATGCTAGTGAACCTCTGACAGACCAAGATAAACAATTACTTGAAATCAGCCGAGACAGCAATCGCATTGTCCTGTTAAATAAAACCGACCTTGAAGAAAAGATTGAGCTGGATCAACTGCCAGCTGATGTGATTAAGATTTCTGTCCTCCATAATCAAAATATCGATAAGATTGAAGAACGCATCAATCAAATCTTCTTTGAAAATGCTGGAATCGTTGAACAAGATGCAACCTATCTGTCCAATGCCCGCCACATCTCTCTGATTGAAAAAGCTCTAGAAAGCCTGCAAGCAGTCAACCAAGGATTGGAAATGGGGATGCCCGTTGATCTTCTTCAAGTTGATATGACCCGCACTTGGGAAATCCTCGGTGAAATCACTGGTGATGCCGCACCAGACGAGCTCATCACCCAACTCTTCAGTCAATTTTGTCTAGGTAAATAAAAAAAGGTTTAAATGTACTGCACCCCAAAAGTTAGATTTTTTCTGTCTAACTTTTGGGGTGCAGGTCAATTGATACCTCTTTTTTATTTTCTATACATTTTGACCTGTAGATAGAGATCATTATAAATCCCTAACCACTTTGGTCCAATTTGTTTATAAACTTCTAAGTGTTTCATCGTTTCTGCCGTTGGATAGAAAGCTTCATCATCTTGGACTTCTTTTGGTAAAAGAGCCTTGGCTTTTGGAATGGGTGTTGCATATCCAACATAAAGAGCATTTTTATATGCGTTCTCTGGTCGTAACATAAAGTTGATAAATTGATAGGCTGCTTTTTTGTTTTTGACCGTTTTTGGAATAACGATATTATCAAACCAAAGATTGCTAGCTTCACTTGGTACAACATAACGTAAATTTTCGTTTTTCTCTAGCATCTGCCTAGCCTCACCAGAGAAAGTCACACCAATCGCCGCATTATTTTGAATCATGTAGCCCTTCATCTCATCTGCAACAATAGCTTTGATATTTGGAGTTAACTTATAAAGCTTATCCACAGCTTCTTGTAAATGATTGGCATTCTTATCATTAAGACCATAGCCGAGGGAATTAAGACCAATCCCCATAACTTCACGCGCCCCATCAATCAGCATAATAGAGTTTTTGTATTCTGGTTTCCAGAGATCATCCCAATGCTCAGGAGCTTTACTGATCAGTTTTTCATTGTAAACAATTCCCAAGGTTCCCCAAAAATATGGAACAGAATATTGGTTTCCTGGATCAAAAGGCTGATTCAAAAATTCTGAACCAATATTTTCCATCCCTTTTATCTGACTATGATCAAGCTTTTCGACCAGTTTTTCCTTCATCATCTTGGCAATCATGTACTCACTGGGAATCGCAATGTCATAAGTCGTTCCACCCTGTTTTATCTTGGTATACATCGATTCATTTGAGTCAAATGTCTCATACTGGACCTGCACACCCGTTTCTTTGGTAAATGCTTCTAATAACTCAGGATCTATATAATCTCCCCAATTATAAACAACTAATTTATCGTTTCCACCGCTTTTCGTTTGATTTTCCAGATGAAAACTGATTAGCCATAGGCAGACAACAATCCCCAAAACACCTACTAGAAAAGAATAGAGTTTTCTCATACAGTCTCCTCCTTTTCACGTGAAATGAAATAATAGCCAATCACCAGCAAAATACTAAATAGGAAGACAAGGGCAGACAAAGCATTGATTTCTAGCGAAATCCCTTGACGTGCTCGCGAGTATATCTCGACGGAAAGAGTCGAGAAGCCATTTCCTGTTACAAAGAAGGTTACTGCAAAATCATCCAGAGAATAGGTGAAAGCCATGAAATAGCCCGCAATAATAGCAGGAGTCAAATAAGGCAGCATAATTTCTTTTAGCATTTGCAACTGACTAGCACCTAGGTCATAAGCAGCCTTGATCATGTCTCCATTCATTTCTTTCAAGCGAGGCAGAATCATCAACACCACAATAGGAATAGAGAAAGCCACATGGCTGGCCAGTACAGAAATAAAGCCCAGTTGAAACTTCATATTGGTAAAAAGAATCAGAAAACTAGCACCAACCATAACATCAGGTGCTACCATCAAGACATTGTTGATAGATAGAAAAGCTTCCTGGTATTTCTTTTTAGCCTGATAGATGTAAATAGCTCCAAATGTACCAATAATCGTCGCAATCAGGGCAGATAAAAAGGCCAAAAAGAAAGTCTGGACAAGAATCAACATCAATCGATTATCGCCAAATAGATTTTCAAAATGCGAGAAGCCAAAACCAGTGAACCGATTCATATCATTACCAGCATTAAAAGCATAGCCAATGAGATAAAAGATCGGCAGATAAAGAATCAGAAAGACAAAAGCTAAATAGATACTGGATAGTTTCTTCATCGATCTCTCCTTTCTTTGGTTACCCACATAATCAGTAGCATGGCAATAATCAATACAACTCCGATGGTTGAACCCATGCCCCAGTTTTGTGTTGTCAGAAAATGCTGTTCGATAGCTGTACCGAGAGTGATCACACGATTACCACCAATCAAACGAGTCAGCATAAAGAGACTAAGACTGGGAATAAAAACTGACTGAACTCCTGAACGTACACCATTCATAGAAAGCGGGAAGATGACACGACGAAAAGTCTCCCAACGATTGGCCCCCAAATCACGACTAGCGTTAATGAGATTTTGATCCAAATCATCCAAAACATTAAAAATCGGTAAAATCATGAACGGAAGCTCAATATAGCTCGCTACAAAGATGAAAGAAAAATCGGTAAAAAGAATTTGCTGAGGTCCAACCCCGATAAAGCTAAGAAATTGATTAATAGAGCCATCCTGACCGAAAATCCCGATAAAGGCGTAGGCTTTCAGCAACAGGTTAATCCAAGTCGGTAAGACAATCAGCATGAGCCAGAGCTGCTTGTGCTTAAACTGAGTCAAGAAAAAAGCTGTAGGATAACTAACCAATAAGGTTACGAAAGTGACAATTCCCGCATAAAAAATCGAATTGAAACTCATTTTTAGATAGGTTAGATTCTGAGAAGCAAAATAAGTCCGATAGTTTTCTAAGGTGAATCCTCCTTCGATATTAAAGAAGGAGTTCCAAACAATCATAGCCACCGGAGCCAATACAAACAGTACAATCCATAAAAAATATGGAACGACAAAGAGGCTAGAGGTTGTTTTCTTCATCTCTTTCCTCCTCGATTGCATTAATCAGACCTGCTTCTTGCTCTTCGATTTCAACATACTCTTCGATACGAGCATCGAATTCTTCTTCTGTCTCATTGAGACGCATAATATGAATATCTTCTGGTTCAAACTGAAGGCCAATGACTTCACCGACAATGGCTTTACGAGTCGAGTGAATCATCCATTCATTCCCCAGTTCGTCATAGGCGATGATTTCATAGTGGACTCCACGGAAAAGCTGAGTATCGACTTTAACCTGCAGCTTTCCTTCTTCTGGCAGAGTGATGCGAAGATCTTCTGGACGAATAACCACTTCGACCGACTCGTTGGGACGCATACCTCCATCCACAGCTTCAAAACGCTTGCCGTTAAACTCTACTAAATAGTCTTCAATCATCTTTCCTGGAAGAATGTTAGACTCTCCAATAAAGGTCGCAACAAAATGGTTAATCGGTTCATCATAAATATCAACCGGCGTTCCTGATTGAACAATCTCACCATCATTCATGACAAAGATCCAATCACTCATCGCTAGAGCTTCTTCCTGATCATGGGTGACAAAGACAAAGGTAATGCCCAAGCGCTGTTGCAATTCACGGAGTTCATACTGCATGTCTGTCCGAAGCTTTAAATCAAGAGCAGACAAGGGCTCATCTAAGAGGACTACACGAGGTTCATTAATAATAGCCCGAGCAATGGCTACCCGCTGACGCTGACCTCCAGATAATTTTGGGATAGAACGGCGTTCAAAACCTTCTAGTTGAACCATTTTCAAGACTTCACGTACACGGCGCTGGATTTCTTCTTTCTCTATCTTACGCAAACGTAGTGGAAAAGCTACATTTTCAAAGACATTCATATGAGGGAAAAGCGCATAAGATTGAAAAACGGTGTGAACATCACGTTTATTCGTCGGAACATCATTAATCCGCACACCATCTAGATATACATCCCCACTAGTCGCATCTAGAAGTCCTGCAATAATATTTAAAATCGTCGACTTACCAGATCCAGAAGCACCAAGAAGAGTATAGAATTTCCCTTCCTCAAGCTCAAAGTTAATGTCTTTTAAAACAACAGTATTGCTATCTTCAAAAACCTTAGAAACATTTTTGAATTCAATAATTGGTTTTTTCAATTCGCATAAATTCCTTCTTTTTCATGTATTAACAGATCAGGGCTCTGTCAAGCCACTTCTACTTCTCGAGGGCAACTAGGGCCCAGTATACTTGCGATTTCGATAGGCGTCACCCCCTCCATGAAAGACAAGGAGCTATGCGAAATAAGATACATTTACAAAATTATTCTCATTTGCTGCTCTTAGCTATGATCACTTCTATACTTTTAAATCCAATAACACATTAGGCTTCAGTCAGTGCCTCACCGATAATGCGTACTTCTCGCTCCAAGGTAATGCCAGAATTCTTCTCGACCGTTTGGATAACATGTGCAATCAAATCTTCATAATCCTGAGCATTTCCATCAGCTACATTGACCATAAATCCTGCGTGTTTAGTAGAAACTTCTACTCCACCAATACGATGTCCCTTAAGCCCTGCTTCACTAATCAGTTGACCAGCAAAATGTCCCAAAGGACGCTTAAAGACCGATCCGCATGATGGGTATTCTAGAGGTTGCTTCAGCTCTCGCAGATGTGTCAGGCGCTCCATCTCCTGACGGATAGCCGTATGATTTCCAGGAGCGAGAGCAAATTTAGCCGAAATCACAATATCTCCCGTCTCTTGGATTACAGAAGAACGATAGCCAAACTTCATATCATCCGCATGAACCGTCTTGATCTCTCCATCTGGAGTTAAGATCTTACAAGAAACCAAGACATGTGCTATCTCTCCACCATAGGCTCCAGCATTCATAAAGACTGCACCGCCAATACTTCCTGGAATACCACAGGCAAACTCAAAGCCAGTCAAACTATGATGCAACGCAACATGAGTCGTATCAATGAGTTTAGCACCAGCCTCAACCTCCATCGTATACCCATTCACCATAATCGTGTGCAACTGATCAAACATAATGACAAAACCACGAATACCACCGTCTCGTACAATAATATTACTGGCATTTCCCAAAACTATCCACGGGATCTGTTCTTTATTAGCAAACTGGACAATACGAACTAATTCATAACGATTACGTGGAAAAGCTAGATAGTCAGCGGGGCCGCCAACTTTTGTATAGGTGTATTTTTTTAAAGGCTCATCAAAACGGATATCGATTCCTTCCAACTCCGTCTTTAATAATTCTATCTTAATCATGATTTCTCTTTCTTATCACAAAGTGATTCTATTATATCAAAATTACATGGTATTTTCGATAAAAATAAAAAAAACTGGCCAGAGCCAGTTTTTTTATAATTTTCGCGTGATATACTTTAGTTTTTGCTTGCTAAGAGCACTGTGTACCATAGAGTACGCACCAATTCCTGTAAAGATATAGAGTAAACCAAGATTCACCCAATAATTGTGATGAACATTTCCTCCTGCCAAAAGATACTCTGTAAAAGAAGAGAAAGCAGTGAAAACATCTATCCCTATCTCTCTAGCAAGAAGAAAAGCATAATCAAACTGATGAGCTAATAAAATCATAACAAACATAAAGAAAACACTAACTGCAATTCCTAGTTTAGATAATTTCTTGCCAAAGAGCTCGTAACCTTTAATAGTACACACTCCCATAACCAATCCTGACACAAAAGACACATAGCCTAACTGAGCAATGCCTAACGTAACTGCTCCACCGATCAAGCACCCTACAAAAGCTCCCACGATTCCACCAACAACATTTTCTTTTTGTTGGTCATAGCTTTGATTTTCAATCGCAAGGCCTGAGCTCAACTGTTGAAAACTATCCGCTGATAAGATCAGTAGGTTTGTACCCACCTGATAAACAGCGGTGGAAGTCGCTTCTCCTGTATGCTCACATACATTTGCCAAGCCATGCTCTCTCAAGAAAGAAAGACTAGCATCTAAACATTGTACGATCAATTCTTTGGTCTTAGCCTTACTCATACCTCCTTTTACGGTCACTGCTAACTTATAACGCGTTTGCAAAACACCGCTCATGCCTTTAGTAGATTTTCTGAGTTGCTTCAGATCTTCTGTGATAGAAAGAGCTTCATCTCCTTTTACTGAGAAACAAATGCGATACATTTTTTCTCCAGCATCCTCAATAAATAGCGTATAGCCTTCCTTTTCACCAAAAATAACAGCTACGTCTTCATCGTATTGAAGATCTAACTGACTGGCAAGATCCTGCCATTCAAGTTTATTCATGCTTTTCATCCCCCTTGTAAAAAGTAATTCGATTATATCATAAAATCCACAAAAAAGATAGAAAATTCTGAAAAAGAACAAAAAGAAATATGTCTGCCTTATTAAAGAGAAAAAAATATCTTCAAACATATAAAGTTTGTCTTCACACTTCCGCATCGCTAAAGAAGTCGTATTTAGAATTTGAAAAATTGCAAGAATCTCTATCTATGTATCTTTGCTCTTGCAAATTTAAAAGACTGGACATCTTGCCCAGCCTTATCTTTCTACTCGAACGCCTTCTCGATCGACATCAAGCAAGAACACTTGCCCATTATACTTGCATCTTTCGATACGTGTTTGAATTAATTTTGCCCGATCTTTCGGAGCCAACACCATGACAGTCGGCCCTGCTCCAGACAAATAAGTCGCATAAGCACCATGCTTTTTAGCTACTTTTTTAATATTTGGAAATTCTCTAACTAATTTTTGACGGAAGCGCTCGTGAAAGCGGTCAGACTCGATGGCACGCCCCGCCTTAACCAGATCTCCCTGTAAAAGTGCAGCAACCGCTACATTAGCAATCGAGCTGGCTGCGACAGCTTCTTTGTATGAAAACTTAAAAGGTAAAACACCACGGCTGTCTCGGGTCTTCAGCTCATACTTTGGAACATATGCAATGAAAGAACATTCTGGAAAGTCAGCCTGAATAGAGGAGACCGCCCCCTTAAAGACACTTGAGACCACCAGATTTCCAAAAATAGCCGGAGCTACATTATCAGGGTGGCCTTCTATTTTAGTCGCCCAATTTAACTTTTCATCATCAGATAATTCTAGATTTCCTAGTTGATTGGCCAGTTCAATCCCAGCAACGATAACAGAGCTGGATGATCCAAGACCACGTGCTAGCGGAATATCACTAGTCATTTTCAGATGATGAGGGCGAATATCTGGAGCTAGCTGCAAGGCCACCTTTATCAGTAAATTTCGCTTATCCTTTGGAATGCGAGGGTTCAGATCATGTTCAATGACCCACTCCTCTTGCTCCTCTAGTACATCAATCGTCAAGTACTTACTAACAGCTACACCAACTGAATCAAAGCCTGGGCCAATATTAGCACTGGTTGCAGGTACAATAATTTTCATCTTAATCTCCTAAGACTCTAAAGGTATTGAGTAAGTCAACATCAATAGCATCATTGATTTGAGTAGTGATAGCCTGTAGCTGCGCTTTGCTGATTTCTTGCGTCAAAATGACAACGCGAGTTTTCTCATCAGTTGTTTGCGTCTGCCGAATTAGCTTGAAAGCCACTCCCTGCCTATTGAACATTTCTACCAAGTCTTTGACACGATCTTGCGAGCTAGACACCAAAACTGAGAAATAATAGCTAGTCTTGACATCTTCTGGCTTAGATAAAACCAGCTCACGGCTAAATTCATTAAAGGCTTTGCCAACTGTTCCTTCATTCAAACGGCGGCTGATACGGACAATATCAGCTACAACACTCGTCGCAGTTGGTTTTTGACCGGCACCAGGTCCGTAGTACATAGACTCACCGATACCAATGGACTCGACAAAGACAGCATTCATCACCCCATTGACACTAGCTAGCGGATGCGCTTTAGGCAGAAATGTTGGAGCTACTTCTGCTGCGATTCCTGATGCTGTTTCTTCAATAGAACCAACTAGCTTGACTACATAGCCCAAATCTTGGGCAACAGCCACATCTTCTGGTGTGATATGACGAATCCCCTGATGACCCACATCTTCAAACTTAACATTCATACCAAAGGCAAATTGGCTTAGAATCACCATCTTGTAAGCTGCATCAATACCATCGACGTCATTGGTCGGATCGCTTTCAGCAAAGCCAAGGCGTTGCGCTTCAGCAAGAGCATCTTCATAAGACCAACCCTCTTCGACCATCTTGGTCATCATAAAGTTAGACGTTCCATTCACCACACCTAAGAGACGGGTGATTTTATCAGAAGCCAGTGAATTGACCAAGGTACGCAGGATTGGAATCCCGCCGGCAACAGCTGCTTCGTAGTAGAGAGCTACATTTTGCTTCTGAGCAATTTCCAGCAACTCCGCTCCGTGAACAGCCAATAAGTCTTTATTTGCCGTTACCACATGTTTGCTAGCTTCAAGAGCTCGAGTGATAAAGGTTTTCGCTGGCTCAATCCGACCCATCAATTCTACAAGGATGGTAATCTCAGGATCAGTCAGAATTTCTTCAACGTTTGTGACAAAATTAAAGTCATTTCCAGCTGCTAAGAGTCGCTCTTTTTCAGCATCATCCTTAACCAAGACTTTAGCAACTTCAATCTCTGAATGAGCCGCTTGTACAATCTTTTCTCTATTTTCCTTTAGGAGGAAAGGCACACCGCTAGCTACCGTTCCAAAACCAAGTAAAGCTATTTTTATAGACATGAAGCACTCCTCTATTTCTTTCTGTATGAAACCTATTATATCAAAATTTACTGTAAAATTCATACTATTCCTTTTTATATTTGGTATAATATGGTTAAAAAGCCTAATGAAGGAGGCAGTATGACACAACCAACTCAGCGTCGCTCCGTTGCAAATAAAGCACGAAAAAAAAGAGATGCACTACTACTTCTAAATCTTGTTTTACTCATTTTGATCATCACAGGTGGACTCTTTCTTTGGAAAGAATATCGGGCTCAACCGAACCAAGCCAGCACACCTAAAATCAGTCAAGTTAGCCAGTCTACTTCCTCAAAAGAGGCTAAAGACTCATCATCGACTTCCAAAGCGAAGGAAAATATCAAATGGGTCAAGCAAGATCAACCCATCAAACTTCCCATTCTCATGTACCATGCCATCCATGATATGGCGCCATCTGAAGCTGCCAATGCTGGACTTATCGTCTCACCTGCAACCTTTGAAAGTCATCTAAAAGCTTTGAAAGAAGCGGGTTATTATACCCTTTCACCAGATGAAGCGTACAAGGCATTGACTGAAAATGTCCTTCCCGAAAATAAAAAGATTATTTGGCTAACTTTTGACGATAGCCTCAAAGATTTCTACACCCAAGCTTATCCCATCTTACAAAAGTATCAAATGAAAGCTACCAACAATGTCATCACTGGCTTTGTCCAAGCAGGCCGTGAGGATATACTCACGTTGGAAGAAATCAAAGAAATGAAACAAAACGGTATGTCTTTTGAAGATCACACCGTCAATCATCCTGATTTATCTGTTTCAAGCCCAGATGCTCAAAATAGCGAATTACAGGACTCTAAGCAGTTTCTAGACAGCAACTTATCTCAGACAACGACCACTGTGGCTTATCCATCTGGACGATATAGCGAGACAACTATGCAAATCGCTGAAAAATTAGGTTACAAAATGGGATTAACTACCAATAATGGCCTTGCTTCTTTATCAGATGGTTTACTGTCACTCAATCGTGTCCGTGTCAATCCGACGACAACCGCTCAAAGCTTACTCGATGAAATTAGAAATTAAATGTTCATACAGTAAAAAGGCTCTTATTCTTCAAGAGCCTTTTTAAATTTATTTGCATAATAGAGATAGAGAGCGCCTGAGACGGATACTGCGAGGAGAAAAGCTCCAATCGTCATACCGTAGACAAGTGCTTCTGGTAGATAAGCGATCAACACATAGGAAACAGCAATCACTGCAATGTAAATAAATAACAAGACAAAGGCAATGATGGTTTTCAATGTATTGTTAGAACGGTTGAAGAGTTCTGTGACATTGGTCCAGTTTGTCACCAAGTTGCGATAATCTCGCTGATAGCCCCAGATACTCCAAGCAAGGCAGCAGCTGAACCAGACGACAATCATGGCTAAGAGTGAGAACCAATGTGTCCCTATAAATAGATTGACGACTACAAAGATCAGCAAGGGTAAGATGGACTGGATGAGAAAGAGATCCCAGAATTTCAGCTGAAGGTAGCCTTTCATGTCAAAAGGAAGCACTTTTAGATAGGAGAAGTTTTCCCGCTCAAGTGAAATCCCAATCATGGTCAGATTGGATGATCCTGCATTGAACATCGCAATGAAGGTCGTTATCAGGATCAGGGGTAAGAGATACTTTGGTGTCAGATAGGGCGATAAGCTATAGCCGCTTCCCTGTAAAAAGCCCATCAAGCCTGGTAGGATAAAGAAGTAAGGCATGGCACTCGACATAAAGACAGACTGTAGGAAAACTGAGCCATCGCTGATGAGACTGATCTGGTAGTCCCATACAAACTTGGGAAAGCTTTTCTGACTTCCTAGCTGGAGCTTGCGGACACGTTTTTTCTTATTAACTGTTTCAGAGGTCTTCAGGGCTGCTTCGTAAAACTCTGGTAGGACCTTCCATTTTACAATGGAAAATAAAACAATGGCTAGCAAAGCCCAAAGGCTGATTTCTAGGAGTGAGTGAAGGGCAAAAGGATCTACTCCAAAGTGATGGAAGGCTTCCATCGGTGGGAAGTAGGTCACAACATTTCCACCTGCTACTCGGTTTTGGCTATTCATCAGGACGATGGAAGCAAAAATAAGGAAATTGGTCACACCCAGCAGGATATTTGAGGCCACTCGCTTGTGCTGGCGGAAGGCTGCTGTCTTGGTAATAAAATGCACTGCGGCTAATATCCCAAAGGCAAGGACGGAGCCCAAAATCACCAGTGAAATCAAAGCTATCGGAATGGCGAGCCAAACTGGGTTGCCACTTTGAATCTGCAGGTTCGTCATATAAGCGATAATAGGAAGCGCACCTATTAGTACGGTTAGGACGACTGAAAAGCTTTTTCCGATCACAATTTCTGATTCGCTAAAGGCATAGGGGCGATAGGATTGCAGGTCCTTGCTTTCGTAAAAGACATTATAGAAAGACAGGAAGCCTTGCGATAAGACCATCAAGCTAAAGACGGACACCATATTGCTAAAAATACCTGGATGGTCGACAAGGGATTGAAAAGCACTCATGAGTCCAAACAGTACGAGATACAGCAGGCTGGTTAATAAGTAGGTCATAATCAGCTGTCTGGAGACATTGATCTTTTTGCCTGGATTTTTTGCTTGCTTTTGACGAAAGCGTGACAGGTTGGCAGGCGCTGTGGTGTAGATGATGTTTGTCCGAATAAGGCTTTTAAGAGCGTTAAAGCGCATCGTTTATCACCTCTTCTTTCCGACCGGCGAGGTCTAGGTAGATGGTTTCTAGGCTTTGATCAGGATGCTGTGACTTAAGTTCTTCAATCGTACCATAAAAGAGTAGTTCCCCTTTTTTGAGAATGGCTAAACGGTCGCATAATTGCTCTGCTACTTCTAGTACGTGGGTTGAAAAAAGGACTGTATTGCCTTTGTCTGCATGGTTGCGCATCATCTGTTTGAGGTCAAAGGCCGCCTGAGGATCAAGGCCTGTCAAAGGCTCATCTAGTACCCAGATGTCTGGGTCAGACAAGAGCGCACCGATGACGAAGACTTTTTGGCGCATGCCGTGAGAGAAAGACTCGATGACTTCATAGCGATGATCAGCAAAGTCAAAGGTTTCTAGTAGGTGCTGTAAGCGTTCTTCGCAGTCTGATTGGGTCATATCATAGGCTGTGGCTACTAGCTCCCAAAATTCATTGGCTGTCAGACGGAGAAATAAATCTGGCGAATCTGCTACATAGCCGATTTTTTTCTTGATGGCTAGGCGATTGGCAGATAGTTCTTGGCCGTCGATGATGATTTGGCCACTTGTTGGGTTAATCACACTGACCAATGATTTGATGGTCGTTGACTTTCCTGCTCCATTATGGCCAATCAGGCCTATAATCTCACCATTTTGAATGGTTAGATTCAGGTTACGAAGTGCTAAGTGACCATCGTAATCTTTGGTTACATTTTTAAATTCAATCATCAGAATTCCTCCCTTTTCTTTACAATATGTTTATTATATATTTTTTTAAAATGTTTGTCTGTTTTGTGCCTGAAATGTTCGGTTTTTTCCCTAAACGGTCATTTTGATGGAGTGTGGCTCTTTTTTGACCTCATCAAAGTGCTCTAAAAGATATAGAAAGAACTGCGGAATCGTCTCCAGCATATCTTGTTCGTAGACTCGTTCTGTTCGCTGATGCAAGTCTTTTCCCCAGGGGCCTAGATTGATCGAGGCGACATTGATCGCTGCAATCTTCTCTAAGTCAAGTGGGTAGATCGTCTCAGAAACTGCTAGGCTATCTAAGACTTGTCGATAGTCTTTCAGTGGCTTTTCTAGGGCGCAGTAGCTCATATCACAAATCCCCATAAAATACTCTTGTACTTTAAGGTGGTAATCACCACTTCTTTCTAAGTAACGTTGGTAAAGGGAGATCAAGCGCTCTAGATCCAACTCTTGATTTTGTAGTCGCCGGCTATTCATTGATGGATAATAGGGAGGCGCAATGGCCAATATGGCTAGCGCTTCTTTTTTGTCATAAAAATCAAGGACCTTTTGGACAGTAAACAAGGTGACTTCTTGATAGGAAAGGCCAGCTTGTAGCTTCTGATAGGAGGCTTGGTTGACTTGTTCCATCATTTGAGTGAAGCCTGGTTTTTTCTGGCATGCTTGTAGCAAGTCTTGGTAGGTCAGTACCTTGGGTCTTTCAATAGTTCTAGTTTCTTGATACTGCATTTGCAGACTACAGTAGCGGTCGTAAAACTCATCTAGGGCTTCTTGGCTGAGTTTTTTGATGGTCGCTAGTAACTCCTGTGGGCTTTTATCTAGGTATAAAAGACTGAAATAGCCTGCTGCTCTAAGTACTGTTGAGACGTCGTATTGCTCTTTTAAATCTCGCATAAAAGACCAGGACGGTAAAGGGGTGTGCTCGCCATAAGCCTGGTCTGCAAGCTGTGGATTGAGGTCTATTCTTTCGACGATTTTGGCTAAGAGAGAGATGGCATTGAGCCCTTTTAGGGGCTCTTTGATATGAGAGAGGATGCCTTGGGTTACGATCAGAGGCATTAGTTTTCCGACAGTACCGACATGTAGGACTTTTTCGGTTGCTGATGGGCTTTCAAAAGGCTCTGAATCAACAGCCAGAATATAGTGAAGATTGAAGCGTTCTTTTAACTCAGCTAGTAGTGGAATGGCGGCACGCATGCCTTGTGAATAGGCTTCTTCGTCTCCGACAGATAGGTAGAGTAGATTGACCCCACCACTTCTTCTTTGCGCATACTCTTCTAAAACTCCTAGTTGCAGAGCCAGTGCGGCCTTCATGTCGCAAGAGCCACGTCCAAACTGCCACTCATTAGATGCTATGTCTTCTATGACGTCGGTGTTTGAGTTTTCTTGGGACAAGTGGACTTTTAGGGCTTCATTGTCAAAAGCGACATCCTTTAAATGTCCAAAGTCTTCTGTGTCTACGGTATCATGATGGTGAAAAAGAATCACTGTATCAGCAGTATCTCGACGTACCAAGGCCCAATTCACACTACGGCCTAAATTGTCGTGGGAAATAGTGTAGGTTCCAAATTGGTCAGGATGCTTTTTAAAGTAAGGAATATCGCTGATGTAATCTGTCAAAAATCGCTCTATGTCGCATTCAAAGGCTGTATGCGTAAAGCTTTTGATGGCCATGCTTTTATTAAAAATCGTGCGTATTTTTTCTTTCATTTTGTTCACCTAAAAAGCAAGCTTGCTCTTTTCTGAATTGACTTCTCCCTTATTTTAGCACTCGAACCTTTTATAAACAAGGAAAAGTCTGATATTCTTAATTTTGTAGAAAAAAGGCTATGAAAAAGCTCCTTTTCTCTTGTTTGAGGAGAAGGAGCTCTTCTTTCTAATAGATTATTTGTCCATCATTCTAGTTGGGACAAGGCTAATAGTGCTAAGCCATAAATGATGGTATTGGTTTCTAAGTCTGTTTTATCTAGCCATTCGTTGGGTAGATGTGCGATGTCCTTTTGTCCTGGAAAGCTCGGTCCATAGGCTATGATATTGGGGACAATTTTTGCAAAGGTGCCACCTGTAGTCGTCACAGGTGTTGCTGTATTTCCTGTCACTTGGTTATATACGGCTTGTAAAGTCTGCACATAGATCGAGTCTTTGTCATATAAGACTGGCTCCCACTGGTCACGGACACTTAGAGTGAGTCCATGCGGGATCTTGTCGTGAATAGCAAGGATCAAATCTTCCTGACTACAGGAAGCAGGGTAGGACATGGTCCACTCGATATAGTGGTCTGATTCTGCCATACCGAGACTATAGCCACGAACAATCATCTCACCAAAGTCCTCATCAGAAAAAGCAATTCCCAACTCTTGGCCATTGCCTTTGGAATGTAGTAAATAGTCATTGACAAAGCGATAGAGAGCAGCAACTTGATCTCCAGGACTCGTCAAGCGCACACGCAAGCGCCCTCGCTCGCCATAAACGACTGGCCATTTACAATCTGGAGTCCATCCAAAAATTGGCGGTACTTCTTTGGTCAGATAATGCTTGACACAGGCAAAGGCAACCTCTTCATTGGTACCAAAAACAATGCGGACGGGATAAGGAAAGCGGATGCCAGCTTCTTTTAGGACGTAAAGAGCAAAGAGATTGGCCAAAATCGGTCCCTTATTATCCAAAACGCCTCGTCCATACAAGCGATTTCCTCGCTCACTCAGGGTCCACGGGTCAGAGTCCCATCCCTGACCTGCTTCTACAACATCAACATGGCCAAATATACCATAATAACAGCCTGTCGGCAAATCGTCACCGTACTGGGCGTAGCCGACTTTATTATCTAGATTAACCGTTTTAAAGCCTAATCTATCTGCTATGTCTAGTGCTTTTAGCAAGGCAGCCTTAGGACCTGGGCCAAAGGGCGCATCCTCACTCTTATCTCCAAAAACACTTGGAATAACAATGAGTTCTTTTAATGCTTTGGTTAAGGACGGCTGAATCTCTTTTAATTTTGTGATGATTTCTTGTTTATCTTGCATAAACAGCCTCCTATTTCATTTCGAGCGGTTTCATACGTTCTGCTAAGTAGTCATCTAGCCATTTTTTGTCAGCCTTCTCTAGCTCCATGTGTCCATCATTTTGCGGATGGATTCGATAGACCGTCAGAGGAGTTTGCTCTGTCGCAACGACAAAGGAAAAATTCTCTATATTGCTAGCCGCTCCCCATTTGCCTTCTGCATTCAGCGCGACAACTGAAATATCTCCCGCCTGCTGTCGTCTTTTTTTCAAGGTATTTGTTATATCATAAACAACACGCTCACAAGCTTCCTGTGGTGAATAGCCTTCTTTCATCTGCCGGACGATTTCATAAGAAACCAATCCTTTCATCAGGTCTTCGCCTAAGCCTGTAGCTGTTGCTCCTCCAATCTGGCTATCTACGTAAAGCCCTGATCCTATAAAAGGAGAGTCTCCTACTCGTCCTGCTTTTTTCATAAAGAGGCCACTTGTAGAAGTCCCAGCAACCATGTGCTCCTTCTGATCCAACGCTACCATGCCAACTGTATCATGACCTGCATAGGGACTAAGTTGCTGGCTAGTTTTCATATCATGAAGACGATTATAGTAATGGATCTTCGCACGTTCGGTCAGCATATTCTTCCTCTCGAATCCTGCTTGATGTGCATAAAGCGCTGCGCCTTCTCCGACCAAGACATTATTGACAGACAGCTTACTTAAAGAGCGGGCAACACTGATGGGGTTTGCAAAGTCTTTGAGGGCACAGACAGCCCCAAAGTCAAAATTATCTCCATCCAGATAGGCAGCATCCAGTTCTACTTGCATATGTTCATTAGGAAGACCACCATAACCTACAGACTTGTAATAAGGGAAGTCCTCTACTTGTTTGATGGCTTGCTCTATTGCATCTCCAGCATCTCCTGAAATCTTTAGATCATTTACTGCCTGGCTGACTCCCTCTAGGGCCATTCGCCAAGTTGCAATCATTCCCCACATTGACCTTCTCCTTTCTGGAATCGATAGTTTTCTGTCATGATTTGCTCATATATTTCTGGTGTTAATTCTTGGCAAAGCACCTTCATTAAGCGTAGAGTGGCTTCTACATCTTTTCTGTGGAGGATTCCTTGGTGGGTGTGCATATAGCGCATGGGAATAGACAAGGTTGTTGCAAGAATACCTTCCAAAGATTTATAGATATTTCCTGCGTCTGTCCCCCCGTCCATAAAGCAAGCAATTTGATAAGGAATCTGATGCTTTTGGCATAATGTTTCTAAGTAAATCAAGAGGCCACGATTGGTCAAGGTCATATTGTCCACAGCATTGAGTGTGACTCCTTTGCCCAATTTGATGGGATTCTTATCTGCGGGTGTATCTCCTGCTAGACAGGTGTCAACCGCAAAAGCGATCTGAGGCTCGATCATATGAGCAACTGTTCTAGCGCCTCGTAAACCAACTTCTTCTTGAACGGTGGTCGCTAAGGTTACTTGATTCGGACTTGACTGCTCCTGTAAGGATTGCATGAGCCAGATCCCTAGCGCTACACTGACACGGTTGTCAAATGCTTTTCCTAGTAAGTAGTTCGGATTGTTTAATGGTTGGTAAATGGCATAAGGGCAGACTCGATCCCCTACCTGAATCCCTAGCTTTTCAACTTCTGCTCTACTTTCAACACCTAAGTCAATAAAAGCTTGTGACATAGGAAGGACACTCTCTTTTGCCTTTTTACTAAGTGCGTGAATCTGTGGCCCAGCGATAATCCCTTGATAGGTCTTTCCTGACTGCGTGGTGATGGTTACTAATTGTTGTAATAAAGTGTGAGTCCAAGTACCACCAACACTCTGGATAAAAAGGTAGCCATGCTCGTCTATACGAGATACCATGTGGCCTACTTCATCCATATGAGTAGAAAAAAGAATCGATAAGCCACTCTTACCTAGTGTGTAAAGTCCTGATCCAAGCCTGTCCGCCCTGACTTGGCAAAATGGTAATTGTTGACTGACATAGTGACGAATCACTTCTTCTTGTCCTGATACTGCCTGTAAATTTGATAGACTTTCTAAGATTGTCCAATCAATGACTGTTTTCATCTCCATCACCTATCCTATCTTGAAAAGCCATTTCTTCCAGCATTTGTTCATTTAATTGTTTCAAAAAAGCAACAATACTTGTCCGAATTGGATCCAAATCATCGATATGTATGGACTGGACAAAGGAGTTGCTATGTTGAAGAGGAATCACGACAACTACGGTCGGAGCACCGATCCGTGTCTTATGGATAAAGGCGCCATCAGTCCCTGTATCTTGTATCTGGGCTTTGACTTGAAAACCACTAGCTAAGGCTACTTTTTTCAGAGTCGCAAGCAACTTCAGGTTGGGTAGGAGCGTTTTATCAAAGTGCCGTAAATAAAGTGTCTTTTCTTGATAGTCCTCTACGGGAGCGGCGTCAAACACCAAAGCCAAGTCAGGTTTTATACGATTAGTAGCGGTGATAGCTCCCCGTGTACCGACGAGGGATTGACTGATTCCTCCAACGGCTAAGTCATAAGGTAAGCTTCCCTGTACTTCTGACATGATTTGCTGGGACAGGTAAAGACCCACTCGATTGGCAATATTTTTTGATAGTAAGAGGCCTGATTCATTCAGACGAGCTGGAATGTCCAATACAAAGGTATCGCCGATTTGGATCTGCCAGTCTTTTAATTCTGCCAGAGAGCGGGCTCCAATATCTAGAAGATAATCCTCCCCCTTTTTTAGAACATAGCCATATACTCTTTCATGATGGCGTTTGAGCAGGCAGATCCTTTGGTTGAGAAAATCAGCTTTTTGGTACAAACCGATCGTCACAAAGTCTAGTAAGCCATCCTTTCGCAACTCTTGTACCATGCCACCATTTTCATCCAAGTTTGCACTGATCATGACCTTAAAAGGAGACTCATGTACGAGGCTCTCGCCAAACACAGATCCCAACTTGTCTTTTGCAATCGTTAAGCCCTGCTTTTTATAATGATTTTCTAAATAATCGTGGAGCTCGTATTCGTCACCAGATAGGGCTGGAATCTGGCATAATGTTTCTAAATCCATATTCTCCTCCTCATTTATAAATCAATGGTGAATCTCTATTTTCAGGTTGACTAATGATTGCTGCGATGTTCTGTAAAGCTTCTGTCAGACCAACGCCTCCTTTTTTGGGCATTTCAATCATGGTTACTAGAGATTTGTATTGACTAATCACTTCTGCATTTTCTTTAGAGCAGGCCACAAAGGTATGGCACTCTGTCTCTTTTTGCACAAAATCTGCAACTTGTGCAGCCATATCAGCATATGTGTCGTAATTAAAGCAAGGTCCACAAAATAAGACTTGGGCTTGTGTTTTTTTTACCAGCGCAGCAATTTTGCGTAGGACTTCTTCTTTATGCTCTTTAAAATAATCCGGTCCACAATAAAGCGTTCCAAGGACTTGTAGCTGATGCTGAGCAAAATAATCTTTAAACATCAAGTAAGAACCAACGCCTCCTTTTTCTAAACCTAGTGGCGTATCTGCTCTTTCTTTACCTCCATACCCCATCTGAATCTGATCAAACAATAATAATACTCTCATTTATCCACTCTTTCTAAAAAAGGAGTGAGCTAGGATTGCCTTCTCATGAAAGCGATCTGCTAGCCTCACCCCACCCATAGAGTTTGCTCCAATTATGGTTGCAAGACTCTTATCATGTTATGTTTCACTTACTAGACTTAATCCTATAAATCATCTAGAGATAGGTCATCTAGAGAAATTTCGTCAAGTTCGTCTGATACGACTGCTACTGGCTCCAACTCATCCTTGAGATATTGCTTGTCCAAAGCTTTAAAGAATGGATAGTAAATCAGACAGTCTAGGAAGATCAGCAGAATCTGCCAGAAACCTGCAATCAAGCTACCTGTAGATAGCCAGCCTGAGAAGAAGAATGGTGTCGTCCAAGGCAAACCAACTCCTGTCGTTTTTGGAATAATACCGACAATGGTCGCAATCGTTGAGATTATAGTGTTAAACACTGGAGTTACGATAAATGGAATGGCTATTACTGGATTCAATACGACAGGCAAACCAAAGATAATCATTTCATTGATCCCAAAGATACCCGGAACGATGGCTAATTTACCTAATTTTTTCATCCGTTGAGATTTTGCAATGAAGACCATCAGGAAGACCAAGGAAAGGGTTGACCCGCCTCCACCAAAGTTGGTAAAGAAGTTACTAAAAGCATTGGTAAAGATATTTGGTAATTCTGTATGCGCCTTAAAGGCTTCCAGATTTTCTAGCGTCAGGACAGTACCTATTGGGCCAAATACGGTATTGGTAACAGCCGGACCATTGATACCAAAGAACCAGAAGAAAGTTGATAAGAACTGAGTGATTGGCTCTAGGAATACACTCTTACCAATCCCTACCAACGGTGTTTGTAAGGTCGTGTAGATAAAGTTGTGTGCAAACTTAAATGGTGTGAAAGTAAAACCGATATAAACTAGGAAAAAGAGTACCATTGGGAATAAACTTGGAATAAGTGCAGCAAACGATTGAGCTACTGCAGGTGGTACTCCATCTGGCATCTTAATCACCCAGCCTTTTCGGGCAATCATAACAAATAGACGAACCGAAATGATGGCTGTAATCATGGCAATAAACATACCAGATGCTCCAAAGTTTTTAAGGGCAAAACCAGCAAAGGCATTGTCTCCATTCATAAAGTCTGGATGTGTCTTTGGTGTGATAATGAGGAAACAAACCAGAGCAACAACAGCACCGGCAATAGCATCTGCTTCTAATTGTCGAGCATAGGAATAACCAATCCCAATAACCCCAAGCAAAGCAAGAACACTAAAAGTTGAGTCGACAACCGCATCCATATGTGCTTCCCAGCCCTTGCCAAAGAACTGAGCTATGAAATCTCCATACCCAGGAATAGGGAATTGTTGTAAGAGTAGAAAAATGGATGCAATAATAATTAAAGGCGTTGTAATCAGAAAACCATCCCGAATGGCAATCAAAACTTTATTATTACTAAGTTTTTCGGCTGTTCCGCCTACAGCTTTTTCAAAATTCGCAAACATCATCTAATCTCCTTTCTGCTTATTTTTTGGCCTTTAACAGTTGGATGGCACGTTTCAAAATTCGCTCGCCATCTACATTTCCGTAATCTTCTAAATCAATCACCGCTACCGGTGTCCCTTGAGGTTCATATTTATCTCGTGTCGCATTGAATTTATATTTGACTTGAGGACCGAGTAAGATAACGTCCGGATGAAATTCCTCTACAATGGCATCAAGTTTTGAGTCTGAAAATGCCTTGACTTCAAAGGGCAGATTGTGATTGTCTGCCACTGCTTGCATTCTGCTTGCTACAAGACTAGTAGACATGCCTGCGCTACAAAACAAGTAAACTCGTTTTTTCATAGCAAAATCCTCCTAATTTATTTCTGCTTGGGGCAATCTTTTATAAACTGCCAACAGTTCCTCAGCTGTGATTTTTAATAACTCTGCACTCATGAGTTGATCTTCGGCATGAAGCAACAAAAGTGAGAATTCAGGACCATCACCTGAGCTATCGCGTTGCAACAGTTCAAAGTGAATCTCATGTCCCTTCACGCGCTGCTCTTCACCATCATCAATTAAAGCCTGAGCCTGGTCAAAGTGCCCTAACTTGGTCTCAGCAATAGCTTCCATAAAAGCTGATCTCGCTGAACCCACAGCACTGATAATCTTGAAACAAACCAATTCCATCTCCTGCATCATCTAACCTCCTTTCATCAGATACTAAGCCCGTAAAACTCAAGATAAAATAGGAAACAGACGATGCGTTCGATGAGCGCAAGAATGTTTCACTTTTTTACACTGTGTTTAGGCGTGTTCTATTAACTAAGATATAAGAGCGTTAAAAACCAATTGAAAAATAGGAAATACATTGACGAAATCTATTTCTAGACTTATTTATCTTTTCTGAGGTTTTAGCTCACATTCGATTTGACTAGATAAAACAACTTTCCATTATAATAAAGAAACTATCTAATGTTTCTTGTCATTAGTGAACAATAAATGTACTACTCGTCCAAAATAGCACTGATGAATGCTTCTCCAGTTTGCGCTGAAAGGAGATTCTCCATTTTTTCTGGACGCCCCAAACAGTTGCCTAACCAGTGGAAAAACAGCTGTATAAATTGACTATCTGTATCTTTCAAAGCCAGCATAATGACCATCTTGACAGGATATTTCCCCCAAGTTATAGCCTCAGATAAGACAGCAATAGAGATAACCGATTGTTTACTATATGCTTGTAGCGGGTGTGGGATAGCAATTGCATAGTCGAAGTCCGTTGGCGATAGAGCCTCACGTTGTCTAACAGATGACAAGAACTCATCTGAAACGATACCTTCTTGATAGAGATTGTCCGCCATAAACTGAAGTACCGAATCTGCGTCCTTCATATCCAAATTGCTATAGAAGAAACGTTCTGTTAAAAATTTTCTGATTTGTAATGCTAACTGGACATCTGTTTGTTGTTTCTCGATTTTATTCAAAGCTGCAATCAAGGTCAATTCATCTTCTGCATTAAAGAATGTAGAAAGACAGACAACTGGGATTGAAAGAGACTGCGGAATTGGACTAAATGTGATGACTAGCTCAACCTCTTTTTGTTGCAATCGATCCACACTAAAATAATCACTCTGCTCTACAATCTGAATACGATGTGCAAATCGTTGCTCCAAACGTTCCAATGATGACGTTACCAAAGAATAATTCTTCGGTGCTAAGAGGTAGACTGGAATCTTACGACTCTCCATCAAATGCGAATAACTAGCTCCAATATGAACTGCAATGAGACCAATTTCTTCCTCATTCAAATCCGTTTCTAAAATATTTCCAAGATAGGTACTGATATTGACTGCAATATCAAAAACGAGTGGATACTGCCGTTTCAAATCATGGAAAAAAGCATTGGGCAATTCTAGGTCAAATCGTAACCTTTCAACTAAACCTTGTAAATGTAGGTGCAACCGCATTAAAAAGTCTTGATCGGCCAAAAAATCTAGGCCCGATAATTCTTCTAGCCGGCGGCCAATTTCTTGTACGACTTGGTCAAAATCAATCGTTTTCCCCTTGAAATCTGTTTTGATTCTCAGTTGTTGAATATCTCTGTAGGTGTTTAAAAGCCGAGCAAAACTATAAACCTCTGTATCAGGAATCATCAAATGAAAATGCCGAGCAATTTGATCGATAAAGTCTTGAGCAAGGGAGCGCTCCTGCTCTGTCACGACTACATCTTCTGGTAGTTCACCGATAAACTGCGCATCTATCGCTCGTCGTAGTGCAATGCCAATATGCAAGACCAGCATTGGCAAAGAAGCTGAACGCACAGGATAATCATAGCGCTTTAAAGTGTCCTGAAAGCATGTCCAAACCCACTCAAAATCCAAATCAGCGTACATATCCATCACTTTATCGAGATTAATAAAATCATCTTTAATTTCTGTAGCTAATAAATCACGATAAAAACGCCTCTTATGAAACTCTGTTCCTAAAAGCTCAATTGTCCCTTCCTTATATCTAAGCTGCAAATCGGGATAGGTCGCCACAATCTGCGTGGCACGTTGAAGATCCAATTTTATGGTTGGATAGCTGACGTAAAGTCTATCAGCCAAGTCTAACAAAGGATGAGCTCCCTTACTCGTCAGCAAGTATTTCAACAAAAAGTTTAAGCGTTCATCTGCTGTCTGAGGAAGAATCTTTGTTTCTACTATCTGTCGATTTTCTACCGATAGCAAATATCCTTTATGAGGATGAGACAATATGGTCCCTTCTACTTCTCGATTAATCTTTTCAATATCAGATCGGATGGTTCGATCTGAGACAGCTAATAAGGTAGCCAAAGCTTTTCCCTTCATCCAATCGCCTTGTTGTTCCAAAATGCTCAACAGCTGCTTTTGACGCTGGTTCATACTTTCACCACCTCTAATCCTCTAAATCTACTTCTATTATAGCAAAATAAACCGCTTCCAAAACATAAAACCCTTTCCTACGACTAGGAAAGGCTATCTTATTAATAATTACGCTAGAAATGAGTAAAATGGCAATCTTTATACTAGAAAGAATATTACAGCGCATGAATGTTTGAAAAGCACAATGTCTGAAAATGAGCGAAGAAGATTGACTCAGCTTACTTGAACAACGAATCAATAACAGAATGTTTAGATGGTGCTTCGGATGGATATGTATGCGCCGTATAAGCCCTGGGCAAAGAAAAAAGCGACTCAAAAACCACATAAGTTTTAGAATCGCCTTTAAGATGGAGGAGCCTCTAGTCGAAAGTACGAAACCAGATGCTTGAAACTTTGAGCCTCTACTCCTTTATTTCCCTTTTATTATAAACTTGCCTTTATGCAAGATACTTGATGATAAATTATGTTTGATATAATTCCTTGACCGCTTGGATATCTACTGGCTGAATACCAAAGAAAGAACCTGCCGATTGCATGACTGAATCCGACTCATTATGATCCAGACCGATTGCATGACCCAGTTCATGTGCTGCTGTATTGACAATACGTGTTTGTGTGTAGCCGTATTCCTTGTTTAAAAGATAAAAAGCATTCAAACGGACTGTCACACTGCTAAATCGCTTGGTCAATAAATTGGTCACTGATTCCGCTTCTCCAGCAGCTGTAATGCTATCATCATTCATTTCAGTGGCTACGATATTTGCCTGACTTTTGTCTTCCACTATTTGAAAGTGAAAAGCCCCTGTCGCATTCCAAGAGGCAATAGCTTCTTGATAGGCCGAACGAAAAATGGGATTTCTCGTCTCGATATAAATAGTTGCTGTCGCTGTATCCCACCGAGTCCCATCCGAAGCTGTCACATGTTCATCTGCTAGATGACCTCTTAGATTTTGAACTTTTTGGCTGATACCCGTATGAATGCCGTTCTCATCTAAAAAAGCATCCACATGATTCACTGCCGTTTGGAAGGCTTGCGATAGACCTGGTAATCCATCCTTCGTACTACTAGTCACATATAAGACACCTACTAATACCATAAACGACACAGAAACCGTCCAAATAAGTCTCCAGCAGATCGTCCACATAGATGTAAAAATCTTCCTCATTCTCGCCCCCTCTCTTCAGATAAATTTCGATTATAAACTAGCTTTCTTAAACTTTTCTGAATAATGAAATAAAAAAACTTCCATCCTATACGTAATAGAAGTCCTTTTATCTGATTTATGATAGTCTTTCCTCTGGCTGATAGCCTATCGGCAACCATTCTAAGATGTATTCTAATTGTTTTTCCCAATAATACCATTCATGCTTCCCTGGACTATGTTGGTATTCCAGTGATAGTCCCAGTTCCTGTAGCTTCTGAACGACCACTTGATTAGCCTGATAGAGAAAATCCTGCTCTCCACACCAGGCATAAAATTTTGTTTTCTTATCTGATTCGGCTACCATAGTGGTTAAAAAATGTTGCTCGACTCCAGGAGCTTTCAAATCACCAAAAACACCTTCCCAGTAAGCACGACTTCCTCCCGGAATAGCATCCAAGTCCGTACCATCAATTCCAAGACCGAGAGCACCTGAAAAAGAAGCCGCATAAGAAAATCGATTGGTTTTCAAAGCGATTTTATATGCGCCATAACCGCCCATCGATAAGCCAGCGATGAAATTTTTCTCGCGTTTGCGGCTCATATTTGGAAAAAAGCGATGTAAAACCTCTGGCAACTCACTCGCCAAAGCATCATAGTAATCTAAGCCGTAAGCAGTATTGGTATACCAGGCTAGGTCGGTTGACGGCATCACAACAATGAGATTCGTATGGCGCAATAAGCGTTCAATATTCGTTCGCTTTTGCCAAGAATTTTCATTTCCTCCCATCCCATGCAAAAGATAAAGGACAGGAATATCCTGATCATCTACCTGGTCTGGGTCAATTTCACTTGCATCTGGATAGATTACACTGACACGGCGTTCCATGCCTAAAATTTTAGAGTTATATTCAATGTCAAGAAAAGCCATCTCTATCTCCTATTTCTATTATGCTAGAGGCTGGGACAAAAGTCCTAGCCTCTCAATTGTCTTTGGATTGTCGAGCAAGACGCAGTGGTTGAGTGGGCTCTACTACGCTGATTTCATCAGCTTTTACAGCCCTACTCAACTGTGCGGAGGTGCGACGACGAAATCGAATTCTAACGAATTACCAATTTCTGTCCCACTCTCTTATTATTTCACTTCCATGACTACCGGTAAAATAGCAGGGCGACGTTTGGTCTGCTCAAAGAGATATTTAGACAGAGCATCACGGACATTTCCTTTTAAGTCTGCCCAGTCAAACTCTTCTTTTGCAAGGTAATCTTCAACAGTCTTATTGATTAGCTCCGCACTTTCACGTAGTATATCACGGCTTTTCTTAACATAGATAAAGCCTCGGGTGTGAACTTTTGCTTTAGAAATAATTTTCTTTTCACGACGATTGACACTAATCGCCACGATGAAGATCCCATCTTCTGACAATACTTTTCGGTCTCTAAGGACAATATTGCCGACATCTCCTATAGCATTTCCATCAATCAGTACATCACCAGCTGGGACTACTCCAGCAGGAACAAAATCGCCTTGATCGTATTCCATAACAGAGCCACGTTTAGGGATAAAGATGCGTTCAGGCAAGAGCCCGATTTCCATTGCAGCTTTGGCATGAGCATCTAACTCACGGTATTCCCCTTGAATCGGGAAAAGAAACTTGGGTTTCAAAAGATTTAGCATCAGCTGTAGATCACGCGCATTTCCATGGCCTGATACACGTAAATGCTGGGTAATCAACTTCACAACACCACCCGCTTGATAGATCATATTTTCCACACGAGCGACAACTGCTTCCTTTGCAATCGAAGGAGTTGTAACAATATATACCAAATCTCCTTCTTTGATTTCTATATAGCGGTGGCGACCAATTGACATCTTACGTAAGCCATTGATAGGCTCTCCCATACGCCCAGTCTCTAAGATAATCAGTTCATGATCTTCAAACTTGGTCATTTCCTTTGGCTTGATCAACAAACGTTCGTCGGCTAAGGAAAGCTTCTTCAGGCGGATAGCAGTACGGACAATATTTTCCACATCAAAACCAGTCAAAACAACACGACGACCTGTGTTTGCTGCAGCATCAAATACCTGCTGAATACGTGAAAGATTGCTAGCTACCGCAGCCACAATCACACGACCATCCCAATCAGCTATCGTCTGTATAATTTCATCGCCTACTTCACTCTCACTAGCTACCTGGATATTGCTATCTGCATTGGCAGAATCACTCAGTAAAGCAAGAACTCCATCACGTCCAATCTCAGCCAAACGGCCAAAATCTGTCGCATAAGACTCACTTGCTGACTGGTCAAACTTGAAATCACCAGTATAAACGATATTGCCTTCATCAGTCTTGATGACAACACCCAAACTCTCAGGAATAGAGTGAGTCGTTCTGAAAAAGGAAACGACCACATTACCAAACTCAATTTCAGTATTTTCATCAATCACATGGAAGTCATTGAATTTCTTAACTGTATCGTTGTTTTTCACAAAAAGTTTGGCCAACTCAATAGTAAGCTCTGAACCAAACACAGGCACCTTTGTTTCAGCCAAAAGGTACGGTAGTGCCCCAATAGCATCCGCATGGCCATGAGTCAAAAAGACCCCAGCGATTCGTTCACTATTTTCATAGAGGTAATCCATGTTTGGGATAACAACATCGACACCAAGCTGTTCATTCTCAGGGTATTTTAGCCCTGTATCTAAAACAAAAATTAATTCATCTACTTCAGCGATATAGAGGTTTTTCCCATTCTCTCTGACACCACCTAAAGCGATGATTTTTATTTTACTCATTCATCTGTATCCTTCCATACATTATTTTATTACTAACGGTCCTTGGAGTCCAAGTCGAATTACAGTCTTGCAACATTCGTCGCATATCTTTTTTATTATACAACTTTTTCATGATTTTTTCAAAAGAGCGCTCATTTAAAAATAAAAAGACAGCCTTTGTACTGACCCCAAAAAGTTAGACAGAAAAAATCTAACTTTTGAGGTGTAGTTACTCAGCTCTCTTTCTTATTTTAATAAATGCAATTCTCCTTTACAGCGACCACAGCGGTATCTCTTAAGATCAATTCTGCATTGCCTATAAAAATCTGTACAGCAGTTTCTACATTGATAATGCAGTTTTAATTTTTTAGCAGGAAGGCCTGGTGCGTAGCGCAAGCCATCAACCTGCTTAAGCAATTCTTTAAACTCTCTATCTTTATGGCGATAACCTTTGCCCTGATAATAGAGGTGATAATGAGCTAGCTCATGGCGGACAATTTTTCGGAAGGTCTCCAACCCAAAAGTTTCATAGATTTTTGGGTTGAAATCTAGATGGCCGTCTTTGGGAAAGAAGCGCCCACCAGTCGTCCGAAGACGCTTATTCCAAAAAGCTTGGTGGCGAAATTCCCAACCGAAATCTTCAAGTGAAACCTGCTTGACATAGTTAGTTAGATTCATTTGGTGCTATCAGAGAGAGATTGACCTTCTCTCGCTCCACATCTAGCTTATCCACCCAAACAGTAACCACATCGCCAACAGACAGGACTTGACTTGGATGCTTAACAAAGTTTTTACTGATCTTAGAAATATGGATGAGACCATCTTCGTGGATACCAATATCCACAAAAACTCCGAAATCGACGACATTTCGGACGACGCCTTCCAGCTTTTGGCCGATGCGTAGGTCCTTGATATCCAAGACATCCTGCCGCAGAACTGGTGCGTCAAAGGAATCTCGCAAATCTCGGCCAGGTTTGAGCAGATCCGCAATAATATCCTTGAGAGTTTCTTCTCCCAAGTCTAACTCTTTAGCCAAACTAGAAGTCTGAACTGCTTTTAATTTGGCTTGAGCTGTTTCATCCAAACTACTGATTTCCAGACGCTTAAAGAGCTCTTCCACCGCCTGATAAGACTCTGGGTGAACGCCTGTATTGTCTAGCAGATTATCACTCTCAGGAATACGCAGGAAGCCAGCTGCCTGTTCAAAGGCTTTTGCGCCCAGACGTGGCACTTTCTTGATGGCCTCACGAGACCGAATCAAGCCTTCTGTTTCCCGATACTTGACAATATTTTCTGAAATAGTCTTATTAAGACCAGCTACATGGGCCAGCAAGGCAGGACTGGCGGTGTTGATATTGACTCCGACTTGGTTAACCACGGTATCAACGACAAAATCCAGACTTTCAGACAGCTTTTTCTGGCTAATATCATGCTGGTACTGACCAACCCCGATAGACTTAGGATCAATTTTAACCAGCTCGGCCAAAGGATCTTGCAGGCGGCGGGCAATGGAAATAGCTGAGCGCTTTTCAACCGTCAAATCTGGAAACTCATGACGAGCCAGTTCACTAGCAGAGTAGACAGATGCTCCGCTCTCATTGACGATGACATAGCTGACAGTTGGATGGGATTTCAAAACTTCCGCTACAAAAGCTTCGCTTTCTCGGCTGGCAGTTCCGTTTCCGATGGCAATGATTTCGACACCAAACTGCTCAATCAGCTCTGACAGCTCCTTCTTAGATGCTTCAATCTGAGCTGGCTTTGCTGGTGGCACGGGATAGATGACATGAGTCGTCAGCATCTTACCTGTCGCATCCACAACAGCCAGCTTAGCTCCTGTTCTAAAGGCTGGGTCAAAGCCCAGTACTACGCGACCTTTTAGAGGAGCGATCAGGAGGAGATGGCGGAGATTCTCTGAGAAGAGCTGAATCGCTCCATCCTCAGCCACCTCAGTCAGCTCGGTCTTGATACGGCGCTCCATAGCTGGAATGATTTTCTTTTTAACCGCTTGCTGAATAGCTTCACTAATATAGGCGTTTTTCACCTTGAAACGTACTTCAAAGAAGCGCAGGATTTTCTCAAGATTATGCTCAAAACCAACCTTGAGAATACCTAACTTTTCACCACGGTTAAGAGCCAGGGTCCTGTAGCCTTGCATGGTCGCTACTTTTTCAGAAAACTCATAATAAATCTGGAAGACCTGCTTTTCATCCAAATCACCGTCTTTGAGACTGGATACGATAAAAGAATTGGTCTGCATCTCATGGTAGGTCCAAGCCCGCAGCTTGGTGTCTTCGGAAATCGCCTCGGTCAAAATATCCACTGCTCCAGCTAGAGCCTCCTCTGCTGTTGGAAAGGCTTCACTAGTCAGTTTCTCAGCTTCTTCCTGCAGATTAGCTGCATCCTGTAAGATAAGTCGAGCCAAAGGAAAGAGACCCGCTTCACGCGCAATAGTAGCCTTGGTACGGCGCTTCTCCTTATAAGGCAGATACAATTCTTCCACATCGGCCAGCTTTTCAGCAGCCTCAATCTCAGAGCGCAACGCATCCGTTAGTTTTCCCTGCTCCTCAATTTTAGCTAAGACCGTCGCTTTACGCTCTGCCAAGACAGTCATGCTCTTATCTAAGTCAATGATTGCCTTAATCTCGACCTCATCCAGATTTCCTGTCATTTCCTTACGGTAACGAGCAATAAAAGGAATCGTATTTCCTTCAGCGGTCAAATCTAGGACCTGTGATACTTGGTTTTCTTTAAGACCCAATTTCTGGGCAATTTTTTCAATATTTATATTTTCCATAACGTTTCTATTATACCATAAGCCATAGAACGATATAAATTAAAAATCAATCACACTAATAATTCTATATTTTACTCAAATGTTGAATGTGAAATACATCATTGATATTCATTAGTAATCAACAAATTCATATCATTACTTGAGTTAAATATAGCCATAAGAATAAATATAATTTTCTTTACACCTAATCTTGTTCATCATCAGATATAAAAACTAATGGGTCAAAAATATATTTATTTGTCACTTAGATTGGAAGTAATCCATTTTTCTAACTCATAAGGGGTAAAGCCATTATTTTCTTCAAAATCTAATTTAGCTACTAACTTCTTATTTTCATATATGGCAAAGGTCGGTGTCCCTTTTATTTTAAATTCTTTTTTAAAATGTTCCCACTCATTTTTGTTTTTATGAATTTCTTCCACATTAACATAATATAACTGTTTTCTTAACTTATATTTATCAATTATTTCATCAAATACTTAATATTCCTTTCTAACAAATTGAAAAACAGAAAACAAAACTGCTAGTATTGTATACAAAGAAACGAATATAGTAGTTATGATGGATTCGAAACCAGAAAATGAGTCAGGAGATAAATAATAAAATATCTGAAGTTGGTATATACTAGTATTCGCTAATAATATATTCACAAAATTAGGTAATATCCATAATAATAACAGTGATAAAACCACTACAACTCCCGTTTTTTCAAAATAAATGAGAAGATTCATGTTTATGGCAATATATAAACAAAAAATCATAAAGTAAACCACGATTTTCTGAAATATTGTATGTATATAATAGGATTCTGGTATTATAAACATTAAATTTAAAATGATATACATTCCAATATATTTTAAATATTCATATCCTATTAATCTGTATCGATTTGGTATACACTCAAGATAATATCTGATAATTTTTTTATCATGCCATTCTCCTATTGATAATAATTGATATAGAGTCAGAAATGATATTGTAACCGTCGAGAAAAATTTGTATTGCGAAATGATGGAATCTTCTCTTGTATGTGTTACTAAAAATATTGTAAAGCCAATATAAATCATTAAAGTGGTTAGGAAGAGTTTTTGATGGCTAATCTTTACATACTCTGATTTTATAAACTTTTTCACAGTCACCCCTCCTCTGCCATTAACTCTCTAATGTCCATAGTAACATCAGTGAATTCTATAACTAAGACATTGTCATTAATAAGTGATTTTAGTGTAGTATAAATATCTTTTTTTAATATTTCAATTTTAAAAATAGAATTTTGGTCTTTATCAAAACACCAACGTGCATGATACTTTTCTTGAAGCATCTTTCGTACAACAGAATTTTTAGAAACCACGATTTTATAAACCCTATTGTCATCATGGAGATTAATAATGCTTTGGATATTCCCCTCTCTCAAATACCAGATTGCATCAGAAATCTCTCCTAATTCTTCTAGTATATGACTCGATACAATTAATAGCTTCCCTCTTGATCGAAGCATTATCATAAGTTCTTTCAGTTGTTCCTTCGTTAGAATATCCAAACCGTTAAACGGTTCATCCAGAAGAATGATATCGCTATGATCAAGTAGTATTCGAGCAATGCTTAATTTCTGCTTCATACCTAAAGATAGTTGCTTAAATTTTTTGTTCTTTGCGTCCTTTAATTTTACTTGCTGTAATGCTTCCTCAATATTAACTTTTTGGCTTCCTGCCAATTCACTGAATAATGTAAGATTAGTGAAAACTGTTAAATCATCATAAAACGTTGGGCTTTCTATTGAAAATGCTAATTTCCCATCTAATTCAATCTCTCCTTGATAATCCACAATTAGATTGGATATGCACTTTAATAAAGTTGTCTTACCCGATCCATTATTACCTACTAATCCTATAATTTGGCCTTTGGAAGCTTCAACTGATATATTATTTAAGATAGTCTGCTTACCATACATTTTTCTCAAATTTGAAATCTTCATGATACTACCTCCTAATAAATGATACCGAAAACTCCTTATCGCCTTTAACAGATATTTTCGTTCTCGATTTTATGGAAATTTTAGGAGATTCCTCATAAATAACTGCATTTTGAGTATTCATTGGTTGTTTTTTTGCTTCTATGTACAACTTATCATTTAGAGTATAAATGTTACCATCTATCTGAACTTCACCTTGGCCCGATTTAGCATATAAAGCATAGGTCCCAGCTGTCAACTCTAAATTTTCTCCTTGCTGATATGAACCTGAGGTTAAAGTTGGTAAGTCATCTTTAATAAATCCTATCCGAACGCCTTTCGATTGATATATAGAATAAACTATCAAGGCTACTATCATTACAATTATGGAAATAAAAACATATTTTTTCTTCATCTTATTATCCCTCGCTTAAATTAATAATAGTATCAGATATTTCATCAAATTGGTCGTCATGTGTAACAATGAATATGATGCGTGTTTTTTTAATTCTACAATTATTTCCGAAAATATCATTCAGACAAGATATATGGTAAACTAAAAGATTGAATCTAGACTATAAACGTTCCATCTGAACTTTAATCCAATATAAAATAATCATTAAATCCTTACAAGGCTATAAGACTTATCCTCAGCCAGTACATATCCAAGCAGCCTTTTACTAAGACTGCTTGTTTCTTTGAAGATTTTTCACGATTTTTTATTTAATATTTGTGGTAGAAACCTATAAACAAAAATTCATAACTCTTTGTTTTGTAATCGGTTTCATTATCTGTCTGTATTGTACTTTTATATCTAAAAATTGTCAATCTCTCCTATTCTTTTTTCTAGATTAGATGAATTATTCTTAAGAAGAGAGCCATTTATACATAGAAACCATATCTCTTTTTTATATATTTAGATAAAAGGTAGTATAATAGAATTATTATTTTAGAAATGAGGTAGCTCTATGGCTGTGAAATTTACCAAAACAGATGATCTAGATAAGATGTTCGAGGAGTTTGCAACTTTACCTAAGCTGGAAAAGGTAGAATTTCCTGATGATAAAAAGAAAAAAGAAGCGCAAGAAAAGGCTGAAAAAGCATGAGTTTCTTTTCGAATCTTCCGTCTAGCGTTTTACAAGCTGGCGCTATCTTTCTCTCCATCATCATTGAGGCCCTACCTTTTGTTTTGATTGGAAGCATTATTTCTGGCTTTATTGAGGTTTATGTCACGCCAGAAAAAGTTTATCACTTCTTACCCAAAAATAAATGGGCTCGGATTTTCTTTGGAAGCTTGATTGGTATTGTCTTTCCATCCTGTGAGTGCGGTATTGTTCCCATAATTAACCGCTTCTTAGAAAAGAAAGTGCCCAGTTACACAGCTGTGCCTTTTCTAGTGACAGCACCCGTTATCAATCCTATCGTGCTCTTTGCGACCTACTCAGCCTTTGGAAATTCTTTTCGAACGGCTCTGCTTCGTGCTTTAGGTTCTATGGTAGTGGCTATCGTTTTAGGGATCTTTCTGGGCTTCTTTGCTGACAGCAATATTCAAAAAGAAAACCGCAAGGCTGTTCACGAGCATGACTTTTCACATCTCAGCAAGGGACAGAAAATCTTTCAGGTCTTTGTGCAGGCTATTGATGAATTTTTCGATACCGGTCGCTATCTGGTCTTTGGCTGTCTCTTTGCCAGTCTGGTCCAAGTCTATGTGCCAACCAGAATCCTGACCTCCATCAGCTCGACACCAGCTGTCGCTATTCTTCTCCTCATGCTGCTGTCCTTCCTGCTCTCACTTTGTAGCGAAGCTGATGCTTTCATCGGAAGCTCCTTAATTTCGAGCTTTGGCTTATCACCAGTCCTAGCTTTCTTGGTTATTGGACCTATGCTAGATGTTAAGAATCTGCTGATGATGAAAAACTACTTTAAGACGCGCTTTATCTGGCAATTTATCTGTCTAGTCACCATCGTCGTCTTTCTTTACTCTTGGCTTGTGGGGGTGGTGCTATGATCCGATTTCTAATCTTAGTCGGCTACTTTGAGATCACCATGTACCTGCAGCTGACAGGTAAGCTCAACCAATACATCAATCTCCACTATTCCTATCTAGCCTACCTATCTATGATTTTATCCTTTATCCTAGCAGTGGTTCAACTCATCGTCTGGATGAAAAAGATGGAGGTCCACAGTCATTTAAACACTCGCTGGGCCAAACTAGGCAGCGTGCTGCTCCTTGTCATTCCGCTTTTTGTAGGAATTTTCTTTCCAACTGTTACTTTAGATTCGACCACAGTTTCTGCTAAAGGGTTTCATTTCCCACTGGCTGAGGGAACGTCAACTGCTATTCAGCAGGACGAAGGTACAACAAGTCAGTATTTGAAACCTGATACCAGCACCTACTTCACAAAAGGCGCTTATGAAAAAGAAATGCGGGCAGCTGCCAAGAAATATATCAACAAAAGTTCCATTCAGGTCACAACTGAAAACTACATGGAAATCATGGAAGTCATCTATGATTATCCCGACGAGTTTGTAGGCAAGACGCTGGAGTTCACCGGCTTTGTCTACAATGACCCGAGCGATCAGAAAAGTCAGTTTCTCTTTCGCTTCGGTATCATTCACTGTATCGCCGACTCAGGTGTCTATGGACTTTTGACGACTGGAAATGCCCAGCATTTTGAGAACAATACCTGGATTCATGCTAAGGGAAAAATTACCATGCACTACCATAAGAGCCTGGGTCAAAGCCTTCCAACTCTTGAAGTCGAAAGCTTTGATAAGGTAGAAAAACCGGATAATCCTTACGTTTATCGCGTATTTTAAAAGTGAAAGCGAGACTAGCACAACCGTGTCTTAAACTCGCTTTTTTTATTTATACAGCTATCGATTCCCTTCTATCTATCCCTCTACTTAGAAACCATCTTTCTAAATACAATCTTTATAAAAAATGTGATAAAATAGAGACATCATTTAGAAAAAAAGGTATTAGGATGTCTTCAAAAGTTATTGTTACAATTTTCGGTGCCAGTGGAGACTTAGCTAAACGCAAGCTCTATCCTTCGTTATTTAGATTATACAAGTCAGGAAATCTCTCCAAGCATTTTGCTGTGATCGGTACAGCACGCCGGCCTTGGAGCAAAGAATATTTTGAGTCTGTCGTCGTAGAATCTATCTCAGATTTAGCCGACAGCCCAGAACAAGCGCAAGAATTTGCCAGCCACTTTTACTATCAAAGCCATGATGTATCAGATACAGAGCATTATATTGAGCTACGTAAATTACAAAATAGGCTTAATGAAGAGTACCAAGCAGAGCACAATAAACTCTTCTTCCTCTCTATGGCTCCACAATTTTTCGGTACCATTGCTAAGCATCTCAAATCAGAAAAGATTGTCGATGGCAAAGGTTTTGAACGCTTAATTGTTGAAAAACCTTTTGGGACTGACTTAGAAACCGCTAGCCAACTCAATAGTGACCTATTAGCAGCTTTTGATGAAGAGCAGATTTTCCGGATCGATCATTACCTTGGAAAGGAAATGATTCAAAATATCTTCGCCATTCGTTTTGCCAACCTGCTTTTTGAAAACATTTGGAATCGCAACTACATTGACAATGTTCAAATTACCTTTGCCGAAAAACTGGGCGTAGAAGAACGTGGCGGATACTATGACGAATCGGGTGCTCTTCGTGATATGGTTCAAAACCATACCTTACAGCTACTGTCACTCCTTGCTATGGACAAGCCAGAAAGCTTCACAAAAGACGCTATTCGAGCAGAAAAAATCAAAGTATTTGAACACTTGATCCAACCGAGTCAAGAGGATTTGAAGAAATACTTTATCAGAGGCCAATACAAGTCTGGTAAAGTCAATGGGAAAAAATATATATCCTATCGTAGTGAACCAAATGTTAATCCGGAATCAATGACTGAAACATTTGTCTCAGGTGCTTTCTTTATCGATAGCGATCGCTTCCGTGATGTTCCTTTCTTCTTCCGAACTGGTAAACGCCTAACCGAAAAAGGAACCCATGTCAACATTGTCTTTAAACAAATGGACTCTATTTTTGGTCAATCATTAGCGCCAAATGTTTTGACGATCTATATCCAGCCGACAGAGGGCTTCTCGCTCAGTGTCAATGGAAAGGAAGTTGGGGAACTCTTTAACTTATCACCTATTTCTTTTGACTACCGTACAGATGCGACAGCTTCAGGTGCATCACCTGAACCGTATGAAAAATTAATCTTTGATGTGCTCAACAATGACTCAACTAACTTTAGTCATTGGGATGAAGTGAAAGCTAGCTGGAAATTGATTGATCAAATCGAAGAACTCTGGAGACATAATCAAGTACCACTTCATGAATACGCAGCTGGTACAATGGGACCTACGGCTTCTGATGAATTATTATCTCAATTTGGAGCGAAGTGGCAGTGGAACCCTCATAATTAAATACAAAAAAAGAGAGTATGACAGAAATCGGTAATTCGTTAGAATTCGATTTCGTCGTCTCACCTCCGCACAGTTGAGTAGGGCTGTAAAAGCTGATGGAATCAGCGTAGTAGAGCCCACTCAACCACTGCGTCTTGCTCGACAATCCAAAGACAATTGAGAGGCTAGGACTTTTGTCCCAGCCTCTTTTCAATATACTTTAGACATAGAGGTGACTAGGTCACCTTTATTGCTTTTAAACTCCCAAGATAGATTCATCAACTATGTGGGTAGGAAGGCGAACACTTTTTGCTCAAAGTTCTTCCCACTTTTTAACATGATTAAATCAATCCTTCTAAGAGACCTCTCATAAAGTCTTCAGAATTAAATTCGCCAATATCATCTATTTGCTCACCGAAGCCAATCAACTTGACAGGAATATCCAATTCTTGACGAATCGCTAAAACAACACCACCGCGCGCCGTTCCATCAATTTTTGTCAAAACGATTCCCGTCACAGGGGTTATCTTTGAAAATTCTTTTGCTTGAACGAGGGCATTTTGCCCGGTTGAAGCATCAAGAGCTAGGAAAGTTTCATGAGGAGCATCTGGATTAACTCGCTTGATAATACGGCCTATTTTCTCCAATTCAGCCATGAGATTGTCTTTATTTTGCAGGCGACCAGCCGTATCAATCATCAAGATATCCACATTTTCTGCCTGAGCACGCTCCATCCCATCAAAAACAACACTAGCAGGATCACTCTTTTCTGGACCAGTTACGACTGGTACATCTACACGTCGTCCCCACTCAGCCAGCTGAGCTACTGCACCTGCCCGAAATGTATCTGCCGCAACCAGCATAACTTTCTTACCTTGTTTCTTATATTTATAGGCTAATTTCCCAATAGAAGTTGTTTTTCCTACTCCATTGACACCCACAAAAAGCATAACCGTCAGACCAGTTTGGAAATTTATTTTTTCATGATAACGCCCATCTTTTTCATAGATATCAACTAGCTTCTCGATAATGATCTTACGCAAAACTTCCGGATTTTTAGCATTCTCTATCCTAGCTTCGTAGCGCAACTCCTCTGTCAAATTAGAGGCTACTTGTACACCCACATCACTGGTAATCAAAAGCTCTTCTAAGTCTTCAAAGAAATCTTCATCCACTGAACGAAAATTAGCAAAGAAAGCATTTAGTCTAGCACCAAACCCAGTCCGTGTTTTTTTCAAACTTCGGTCGTACTTCTCTTGAATCGATTCCGTCTGAGTTTTCTCTTGTTTTGGTTCATGAATCTCTAATTCTTCCTGTTTAGCAGGTTGAATTGATTCTGCATTCTTCAAAGGAAATGGAGCCGTAGCCTCATCTTTATCCGCTTCTGTGGTCTTCTTGTTTTGTTCTTCTACATTGCTACATTCAGGATCAAAGCTTGCTACTTTTTGACTGAGATCTACTTGATTTCCTTCAGCAGTCGCTTCGTCTCTACAATAATTAGACTCTTCCAATTGTTCAGAGTGCTCTATATTTTCTGGTCTTTCTTCACTATTTTCGTTAGACGAAATAGGTTTCTCGTCTTCTTTTTGTTGAAATTCAGCACTTTTTGGATCAGATGTGAATACTTGAGATTTGTTCTCAATGACTTCATTCAAAACCTGATCTTCTGCTAAGCGCTCTTCTAGATC
Source organism: Streptococcus sp. oral taxon 056 str. F0418 (assembly GCF_000220065.1). Classification (GTDB taxonomy): domain Bacteria; phylum Bacillota; class Bacilli; order Lactobacillales; family Streptococcaceae; genus Streptococcus. The sequence goes on from NZ_AFQU01000001.1 coordinate 473,471, forward strand.
CTCGTAAAAGTCCTGTTTATTTTCCAACTCCAAGGATTGGGAACTTTCCTTTTGACTTTGCTCAAAAGACACGGTTGGTTGAGAATGGTCCTCAATTTCCACTTCTTCAAGTGCTTCTTTTACTTCTGGAGCTTGTGTATGAGCAACTTCTTCATTATTTTCCTTTTTTCTGCCAAAAAGGCGATCAAATAAGCCCATGAAAGGTCCTCCTCTTTTCTACAAAATATACGTTTCAATCGCCCAAGCGACTGCATCTTCATCGTTTGTCATAGGAGCTACAACATTTGCTACTTGTTTTATCGCTGCAGTAGCATTCCCCATCGCTACTCCTATACTAGACCACTCAAGCATGGAACGGTCATTTTCTTCATCCCCACAAGCCATGACTTGGTTTGCCTCAATACCAAGATGCTGTGTTAACTTAGCTAATCCACTTGCCTTATGTACATGCTTAGGCGACCACTCAAGGAGCATATCCCGTGATTTAAATACTTCATATTGATCAAACAAATCTGGTGAAATCAATGGTAAGGCAGCATCAATACTCTCAGGAGCAGTTGCAGTCACACATTTATTATAAGTCTTTTGGTCAGATAATTCCTCAATCGATACACTCTGAAACTGCAAGTAAGGATTAAATTTTCTGTAAAGTGATGTCTGTGCGGAGGTTAATTGATAAACAAGGTCGTCACTGATAGCATCTAAGGGTAAATTCAAACGCTTTGTTTCTCTAAAAATACGCATTACATCCTCATGAGAAAAGACGATTTTATCCAAAATTTGCCCGGAATTGCGTTGCACCAACCCGCCATTAAACGTGATTGTATACTCATCTACTAGACCTGCTGTCCCCAACTCATCTAGCAAATACTCCATGGCTTTTAGCGGTCGTCCTGTTGTCAAAACAACCTTAACGCCTTTTGCACGAGCAGCAAAGATAGCTTCTCGATTGCGCAGAGAAATTTTCTTATCAGCATTCAGCAAGGTCCCGTCTAAATCCAGTGCAAGCAACTTTATATCAGTCATACTAATTTCTCCATATAGTTGATAACTGACTGATCCGCATGCGATCCTATTACTTCCTTTGCTAAAGCCAAAATCTCAGGACGAGCATTCTCAGGGGCAATCGGATGACCAACAACCTCCAGCATGTGAAGATCATTGAGATTGTCTCCAAAAGCCATCACCTGATCCATCGTCAAATTTAGCTTTTTCGCCAACTCTACTATTGCGACTCCCTTGTCAACATGATCCAGAACAATATCAATCGATTCATAACCAGTAGTCATTGCTTTAACACCTGGTACATGCTTATTCACCCAAGCTTCTCCTTGAGCAATAATAGCTGGATCAAAATTTGTCGTGAACTTAAAAATATCATCTGTAATATCTTCGAGACTGGCAACCTTTTGAATATTGGCATTATAATGAGCACTGATTGCTAAATAGTCAGGATCAACTGTTTCTAAAACATAACAACCCCGCTTTCCAGTCAATAAGAGTTTACTTGTATCAACAAAAGGTGACTGTTGTAATGTTTCAAAAACGCTTAGATAAAACTCTTTGTCCATTGTTGCTTCATAAAGATCTTGTCCGTGAAATTCAACGACGCTTCCATTTTCAGCAATAAAAATAATCTCATTACGTACTTCAGCAAAGAGATTTTCTAGCGACAAAAGTCCCCGTCCACTAGCTACTGCAAAGTAGATCCCTCTTTCCTTATATTTGATTAGAAGACGTTTCAGACGTTCCATATCAAACTTTCCTTGTGCGTCTAAAAAAGTACCGTCCATATCGGTTGCCACTAATTTAATATCCATTTTACATACTCTCTAAATCTTTTAGTTTTACTGAAACAATCTTAGATACACCTGACTCCTGCATGGTCACACCATAGATAGAGTCTGCTGCTGACATGGTTCCTTTTCGATGGGTCACCACGATAAATTGGCTTTCTTTGTCAAAGCGATTGAGATAATCTCCAAAACGCTTAACGTTAGCTTCATCCAAAGCTGCCTCTACCTCATCCAAAATAACAAATGGGATGGTCTTCACTCGGATGATAGAGAAAAGTAGCGCTAAAGCTGATAAGGCTTTTTCCCCACCACTCATGAGATTGAGTGACTGGATTTTCTTACCTGGAGGCTGGACTGAAATCTCAACACCCGCAGTCAATAAGTCGCCTTCTGTCAAAATCAAATCCGCTGATCCACCACCAAACATCTGTTTGAAGGTCATTTTAAAGCTTTCACGGATAGCCTCAAAGGTTGATTTGAAGCGTTCTTTTACCTCATCATTCATTTCTTCAATAGTCGTTAGAAGAAGATTCTTAGCAGATAGGACATCATCTCGTTGTGTATTTAAGAAGTCTAAGCGATTTTTGACTTCATCAAACTGCTCGACTGCATCTAGATTAACTGGACCTAAAGCACGGATAGCTTTCTCCAATTCTTTAAGGTGAGTCTCTGAAACCACTAAATCTTCTAAAATACGTGCTTGTTGACTGGCCTCATCAAAACTCATCTGGTATTCTTCCGTAAGATTGGTCAAGAGTCGACGTAGAACATCTGTAAGCTTATCTTTTTCTGCCTCAGCCTTAGCTTGCTTACGAATCAGCTCTTCGTTTTGCTTACGAGCTTGCTCTAGATGACTAAGAATATCTTCTGACTGTCCTTCCAGATCTTCTAGTTCAAATTTCAAACGAATGAGTTTTTGGTTAAGCTCTACTTTCTCTTGATTTGCTTTTTCTAGTTGCGTTTCTAAAATAGAAAAATCTACTTTCTGAAGATTTGACTCTCTTTGCTCCATCAAGCTTTCTAGCATTTCTTTTTCTTTTATCAGAACGTTTTTTTCTTCTTTCAACCGTTCCAAATCATTTGTTTCAAAACGCTGGTGAGACGTCAGTTCAGTCTGAGACAATTTCAGTTCTGCCAATTGATTCGATAGCTTGTCAAAGCGCTCTTGAACTGCATCTTTGTTAGATTTCACTCGCTCAATTTCTTCAGTGACTTCTGTTTTTGTCTGCTCAATCTCAGCCAAGCGACTTTGCAATTTCGTTCTTTCGCTGGTGATATCAATTCCAGATAAGCTTGCTAATTCCTGCTCTTGTAGGGCTTTCAAGCTACTAAGCTCTTCGACCCGCTTAGCAATTTGCTCATAAGCAAGACTGGCTTTTTGCTCTGTTAATCGAGCATTTTCGCCCTCCTCTTTGATTTTCTCCAACAGTTGCTTCGCTTGGCTTAGTTTGTTTTGTAAGATTTGCACTGACTCTTCTTGCTCTTTCAACTGCGCTTCTTTTTCTTTTATTTCAGCAAGAAGAACATCTAGTTCAGGTTTGATAAAAATCGTATTGTTATTTTTATTAGCACCACCAGCATAGGAGCCACCAGTCCGCAACTCTGTACCATCAAGTGTCACGATTCTGACTTGGTAACGCACCTTCTGAGCTGCTGAACGTGCATGATCTATCGTATCAAAAATAGCTGTTGTTCCAAGTAAATTTTGGAAAATCATCTCCAAGCTATCATCATAGGTAACAAGCGATGAAGCCAATCCTAGAAAACCTGAGCTGGCTTCGATGGTTGTTCGATGATGATCTGCTAGTTGACGTGGTTTAATCGTTGTCAATGGTAAAAAAGTCGCTCGGCCTGCACGATTTTTCTTCAAAAAGTCAATGGCTCTAGTAGCTGCTGCTTCATCTTCTACGATGATATTCTGGCTACTAGCTCCTAGAGCTATCTCCAGTGCAGTCTGGTAATGCGGATCAAAACTTAGTTTTTCACTAACAGCTCCAACAATTCCGCCCAGACGATCTGACTCCTGCAAAATACTTTTTACACCAGCGTAGAAATTACTGTGATTCTTAAGAATCGCTTCTAAACTAGCAGCACGTGCCTTTTTATTTTTTAAATCGTCCAACAAGTCAAACATTGCTGACTGACGACCTTGATAAGCATTTTGCAACTCTTGTACTTGCTCTTCTTGCTCCTTGTAGCTAGCTAAAAGTTCTTTCAGCCTATTTCGAGCTATATCCAATTCTTTCGAATGGCTAGCTTCTAATTTTTGGTTTTCCAGTAAATCTGCTTGTACTTTTTCAAAGTCAGCCTGTTTACTCTCATTTAGTTTCAGTTCATTAGCTTGTCGACTCTCTAAAGCAGTCAAATCATTCGATAAGTCTGCTTCTTCTTGCATCAGAGCGACATAGCGATCCCGTAAATGCTCGATCAATTGGTCTGGATCATCCGAAAAATCAGCAATTTCAGCTTCTAATCGTGCCATCTCCTCTTGATTTTTAATCAATTTTTCAGAAATCTGAGTGAGACTCGCTGTCTTCGTTTGGCACTCTTGCTCAATCTGTTCCAATTTTTCTACCAAGCCAGCTAAGCGTGTCTCATTTTCCAGACGACTACTTGCCGCCTGACTTGACTCCAGCTTAGAAAGATCAATTTGGCGTTCTAAATCACTGATTAAACGAGTTAATTCTAGCAATTTGGCTTGATCATCTGCCAAGGTCTGATTAAGCTCATGGCGCTTGAATTTTAGGTCTTGATTTTCTTTTTCAAGCTCATCTCTTTTGCTGTAGTAAGTAGATAAGGCTTCCTGAATATCTACTAACTCCTTCTCCGCCTGAGTTAATTTTTCCTTATTGGCCGTCATTTGAGCAACCAAGACATCTAGGTAAAGTTCTCGTCTTTCTTGATCTAATTCCAGAAAACGCTTGGCAGTTTGCGCCTGCTTTTCTAAAGGTTTAATTTGGCCATCTAATTCAAAGATAATATCCTCTAAGCGGTCCAAATTATCTTGTGTTTGCGCGAGTTTTCCTTCCGTTTCCTTACGGCGGGTCTTGTATTTAAGTACCCCAGCAGCCTCTTCAAAAATAGCACGGCGTTCCTCTGGTTTACTATTGAAAATTTCTTCAACCTTCCCTTGAGAAATAATAGAAAAAGAGTCTCTCCCTAATCCTGTATCCATAAAAAGATCATGAACATCACGCAGACGAACCTTTTTGCCATCTATCTTATACTCGCTATCACCACTACGATAAATATGACGTTCTACCCTGATTTCTTTAGCAGCCTGTTTAATAAACTGATCACTATTATCCAGTACGACTGTAACAGAAGCATAATTAAGCGGTTTACGTGTCTCTGTCCCCGCAAAAATAACATCCGGCATCTTGCCCCCGCGTAGACTCTTGACACTAGATTCCCCCAGCGCCCAACGTAAACTTTCTGTAATATTTGACTTTCCAGAACCATTTGGACCAACAACTGCTGTCACTCCCTTGTCAAAAACAACTTTTGTCTTGTCCGCAAAAGACTTAAAGCCTTGAATTTCAATTTCTTTTAAATACATGTTTGACTTTCCTTTTCAAAGGCATTTTTAGCTGCTTCTTGCTCAGCTAACTTTTTAGAACGCCCTTGACCTCTTCCAACTAAACGTCCATCAACAGACACACTAATTTCAAAATTTTTGGCATGGGCAGGACCTGTTTCAGACACAACTTGATAAAGAATCTCCACATCACCATTGGCTTGTAAGAGCTCTTGTAACTTCGTCTTGTAATCTGTCACCTGTTCAAAATCACCAGCTTCTACCTTTGGAATCATCGTCTGGTAAAGGAAGTCTCTTACAGCTTCTATCCCTTTATCTAAAAGCAAAGCTCCCAAGAAAGCTTCAAATAAATCGCCTAAAATCGTTTCACGATCTCGACCACCTGATTTTTCCTCTCCCTTACCTAGCTTGATAAATTTCTCAAATTGGCAATCACGTGTAAAACCAGCCAAACTTTCCTCACGAACAATCGTTGAACGTAGCTTGGTTAAATCCCCTTCTGGCTTCTTAGGATATTTTGCATACAAATACTCCGAGATAATTAATTGCAGAACAGCGTCTCCTAAAAATTCCAAGCGTTCATTGTGTGAAATTTTTAAGAGGCGATGTTCATTAGCGTAGCTGGTATGAGTAAATGCTGTTTCCAATAAGGAAATATCTGTAAAAACCAAGCCAAATCGTTCTAGCAAAAGAGCTTCTAATTTTTTCATAGCTTTTTAACTTGCACCTATACATCAAGTCACAAGTTTCATCCTTTCTAAAATGATTAGTCAATCAGTACAGAAGACCTTCTCTCTATTGAGCAAGATGAGTCTGTCTTTTTTAGACTGTACAGGTACTATTATATCAAAAAATCAGTATTCCTGTCCCATTTTTCCTGCCCTATAAAAGTAAAAAAGAAGCCGAAAGCAATGTCTCAACCTCATTTTTATCCTAAATTTTTGAAAAAGACAAATCTGCCAAACTAATACTAGTTTCAGCATTTCATTTCACAATGACTCTATTTATCTGGTATGACCTTAAATAAATAATAAGTAATAAAGATAGTCAAAGCAAAGAGTCCAAGTTTTACCCAAATAATTGGCGCCAAATAAATCGAAATCCCCATCAAAATATAAATTGATACGATGACCTTTTTCTTTCGCTCCTTAGAGATTGAGCCCGTTTCTCGAAAATCAGCTACATAGATTTGATACATTTTTGTATGATAAAGCCAATCTTCAAAACGCTTAGAACTTCGAGAAAAACAAGCAATCGCTAAAAGCAAAAAGGGAGTCGTAGGCAATACCGGAAGTACAATTCCTAAAACACCCATGCCTAAGGATAAGATTCCAATTATAAAGTAAATGAGGCGCATACAATCTCCTAGTTTATTTTTATCGATAACTAAATGGATGTCAACGGTGTAGCTGTATCAGGAGATGTGTCTAAAACTTGAAAATCATGATTCACTCCTAGATCAGCTTGAGCTAACTGATTAACCATGGTCATATGGGCTAGTTCCTTGATATTATTTTCCTTACTCAAGTGTCCCAGATAGATCTTCTTCGTTCGATTTCCTAAAGTCCGAATCATGGTTTCGGCTCCATCATCATTTGATAAATGTCCACGATCAGACATAATCCGCTGTTTTAAACTCCATGGATAAGCACCACTGCGCAAAATTTCCACATCATAGTTATTTTCAATTAAATAACCATCAGCATTTTCAACGATTCCTGCCATGCGGTCACTAACATAACCTGTGTCAGTCAACAAGACAAAGCTTTTATTATCCTTCATAAATCGATAAAATTGTGGAGCTGCTGCATCATGGCTTACTCCAAAACTTTCTATATCCAAATCTCCAAAGGTCTTGACAGTCCCCATCTCAAAAATATGCTTTTGGCTAACATCAATTTGTCCTAAAGCAGCATCCATAGCTTGCCAAGTTTCCTCATTGGCGTAAATATCTAAATGATATTTACGAGCCAATACTCCAACACCATGGATATGATCTTTGTGCTCGTGTGTAACAAAAATAGCATCCAAGTCTTCTGGTTTTCGATCAATTTCACATAACAGACTGGTAATTTTTTTCCCAGACAAGCCGGCATCTACCAAGATCTTTTTTTGCGCCGTCTCTAAGTAAAAACAATTACCGCTTGATCCCGACGCTAAAATACTATATTTAAACCCTTCCTTAGTCATCATTACTTTCTACTTCTTCATTATCCCAGCCATCATCTAAAACTGCATCCTTATCATAAGGAAGCACAATAGTAAAGGTAGAACCAACTTCATACTCACTTTTAGCCCAGATAAATCCTTTATGTTGTTTGATAATCTCTTTTGCAATCGCAAGACCTAAGCCTGTTCCACCTTGCGCACGGCTACGAGCCTTATCTACTCGATAAAAGCGATCAAAAATCTTAGGCAGGTCTTTCTTAGGAATTCCTAAGCCTTCATCTGAGATGGAAATAATCAGCTGATCCTCTGTCGTCTTCATTCGCACCGTAATTCGACCACCGTCTGGAGAATACTTAATGGCATTATTCATGATATTATCGATGACTTGTGTCATCTTGTCCGTATCAATCTCTACCCAGATCGGGGTAATAGGATAATCACGTACAATGTCAAATTTCTTTGTCTCATCCTGACTCTTAATCTTATCAAAACGGTTTAGAATAAAGGTAATAAAAGCGGTAAAATTGGTCAATTCCACATCTAAGTGACTACTGTCATTATCAATTCGTGATAGACTTAGTAAGTCCGACACCATGCGCATCATTCGATTGGTCTCTGTGAGCGATACCTTAACAAAATCTGGCGCAACAGGCTCTGATAGGGCACCTTCATCAAGTGCTTCTAAATAAGACTTCACACTAGTTAGAGGAGTACGTAGCTCATGGCTAACATTTGATACAAAAAGCCTGCGCTCGCGCTCTTCTTTTTCTTGCTCAGTCGTATCATGCAAAACAGCTACCAACCCTGAAATAAATCCTGACTCACGGCGAACTAAAGCAAAACGAACACGCAAACTCAAATATTCACCATTTTCATCTTGTGAGTCAATCATTAATTCAGGCATCTTGGTTATCAAGTCCCGTAAATCATACTCATCAGCAATGTCCAACAAATCCAAAATACTGGTATTTTGGACTTCTTCCGGCTCAACCCCTAATTGCTTAGAGGCCATATCATTAATCATGATAATCTGACCACGACGATTCGTAGCCAAAACCCCGTCTGTCATATAAGACAAAATACTAGTCAGTCGTTTGGTTTCCTGCTCTAGATTTTCATGGGTTAAGCGTGTCACTTCAGACAGATCGTTGATGCTGTTTATCATATCTGTAATTTCTGGACTTCCCTGCATATCCAGCACTTCAGAGTAATCACCAGCGATTAAATCTTTTATCTTCTGATTGAGCAATCGCAATTGCTGATTATCCCTGCGATTTTCTAATAATAGCAGAGCCACCACCAAAATAAAACCTAAAACAATTAAACTAAAAATAAAATCTTTCGTGAGGACAAATTGTCTAATGTTTTCAATCATTGTTTCTCATATAGTAACCAACGCCTCGACGAGTCAAAATATACTCAGGTCGGCTTGGTGTGTCTTCGATTTTTTCACGTAATCGGCGAACCGTTACATCCACTGTTCGTACATCGCCAAAGTAATCATATCCCCATACTGTCTCAAGTAGATGTTCACGTGTCATTACTTGTCCAACATGGCTCGCTAAGTGATAAAGCAACTCAAACTCACGGTGTGTCAATTCCAATTCTTCACCATGTTTCTTAGCTACAAAAGCATCTGGCAAGATTTGTAAGTCTCCAACCACCAATTCATTCGAACCTTTGTCTTCTTCTTGTGTTTCTAAAGCAAATTCCGAGCGACGCAAAATAGCCTTAACTCGTGCCTGTAGTTCTCGATTAGAGAAAGGTTTCGTCACATAGTCATCTGCACCAATTTCAAGCCCAATAACTTTATCAAACTCACTATCTTTAGCTGAAAGAACAATAATCGGGACATTACTAGTCTTTCGAATCGTCCGTGCAACTTCTAAACCATCCATCTCTGGCAACATCAAATCCAAAATCAAAATATCCGGATTTTCAGCTTCAAACATCTCTAAAGCTTCACGCCCATCAAATGCAGTTACCACTTCATAACCCTCTTTGACCATGTTGAATTTTATAATATCTGAGATTGGCTTCTCATCATCTACAACTAATATTTTCTTCATGTTTTTCACCTTTTTTTCTGTCTCTTTTATTATAACAAACTTTCTCAAAAATATACTCATTTCACACTAAAAAAAGCACTTCTAAACCTTACAATTTAGAGACATTTATGACAGGTATGTAAAGAAAAGACTACTAACTACTAAAACAATATTTTTTATGTAAAAGAAGAAAACGGAAAGAACCTCAAACAAATAAAAAGCTGAACCTCTTTCCCTAATAGTTAATTAAATCATCTTTAGAATTTAAAAGCAAACAAAGATAACCTGATCAATCACTAGATAAATCTGTTTTCATGCTAATTTAAAAGGCTGAACTTTTTTGCCCAGCCTTCTTATTTGATTTTATTTCTCAACTCGTGATTTATTTGCAATGTCAGTTAGGATAGCTTCGACAAATTCATCAACTGAGACAGTTTGTGTTTCTTTTTGGCCGTAGCGACGAACGTTGACCGTTCCGTCTTCCATTTCCTTATCTCCAACGATCAATTGGTACGGAATCTTGCTGGTTTGAGAAGCACGAATCTTAAACTGCATTTTTTCATTGCGCTCATCCACATCTGCACGAACACCACGGTCACGGAGTTTCTTAGCCACTTCCCAAGCGTAGTCCATGTGTTTTTCGTTGGATACTGGGATGAGGGTCACTTGGTGTGGCGCAAGCCATGTTGGGAAGGCACCCTTGTAGTTTTCAATCAAGATAGCTGTAAAGCGCTCCATTGTTGAGATAACCCCACGGTGGATCATGACTGGACGGTGCTCTTCACCATCAGCTCCGATGTATTTGAGGTCGAAGCGTTCTGGCAACAGGAAGTCAAGCTGGATCGTAGAAAGTGTTTCTTCTTTTCCTAGGGCAGTCTTCACTTGGATATCGAGTTTCGGACCATAGAAGGCTGCTTCTCCCTCCGCTTCAAAGTAGTCTACACCCATTTCATCAAGCGCTGCACGAAGCATTGTTTGGGCGTTTTCCCACATCTCATCATTATCAAAATACTTATGAGTATCTTGAGGATCACGAAGAGAGAGACGGAAGCGGTATTCAGTCAAGTTGAAGTCTTCATAAACATCGATAATCAACTGAAGAGCACGCTGGAATTCTTCTTGGATTTGTTCAGGAGTGACAAAGAGGTGACCGTCGTTGAGAGACATTTCACGCACACGTTGAAGACCAGTGAGGGCACCAGATTTTTCGTAACGGTGCATCATACCGATTTCAGCGATACGGATTGGCAATTCACGGTAGGAGTGAACATGGTGTTTGAAGACTTGGATGTGGTGTGGACAGTTCATTGGACGAAGAACAAATTCTTCCCCGTCACCCATGTCCATGGTTGGGAACATGTCTTCTTGGTAATGATCCCAGTGACCAGAAGTCTTGTAAAGCTCCACAGAAGCAAGTGGTGGAGTATAGACGTGTTGGTAGCCAGAAGCTAACTCCTTGTCGACAATATAGCGTTCCAATTCACGACGGATTGTCGCACCATTTGGCAACCAGAATGGTAGACCTTGACCCACCTCTTGTGAAATCATGAAGAGGTCCAGCTCTTTACCGAGTTTGCGGTGATCGCGTTCTTTGGCTTCTTCACGCATTTGAAGGTAGTTCTTCAAGTCTTTCTTGTCAAACCAAGCTGTACCGTAGATCCGTTGCATCATCGCGTTGTCACTATTTCCGCGCCAGTAAGCACCAGCTACATGGAGAAGATGGAAGATTTGAATACGACCTGTTGATGGGACGTGAGGTCCACGGCAGAGGTCTACATATTCACCCTGACGGTAAATAGTCAAGCCCCCTTCGTCTTCAGAATGTTCTTCAATCAATTCCAACTTGTAAGGGTCGTTTTTAAAGATTTCACGAGCCTCGTCTTTGGTTACTTCCTCACGAATAGATGGGAAGTTTTCTTTGACGATCTTCTTCATTTCTTCTTCGATACGAGGCAGATCTTCGTTGGAGATTTGACCAGCTTGATTGTCCGTATCATAGTAGAAGCCATCTTCGATGGCTGGGCCAACTCCCAAGTGAATGTCTGGGAAAAGGCGGCGAGCTGCTTGAGCGAACAAGTGAGCAGCTGAATGGCGCAAGATTGGCAGAGCATCTTCGTGATCAGGCGTCACAATTTCGATGCTTCCATCTTCAGTGATAGCACAGGTTGTATCAATTAATTTGCCGTTGAATTTACCAGCCAGAGCTTTTTTCGCTAGGGAATTGCTGATGCTTTGCGCAATTTCAAAAGTTGTCACGCCAGATTCGAATTCACGAACAGCGCCATCTGGGAAAGTAATCTTAATCATATTTTTCTCCTTTAATATCTATTCTATTTATATTGGATAATTTTAAGATCCGAGCAATCTCTTTCGCAGTCTGCTTTTCTGATTGACTACCATCTGTTACGAGACTAGAATATCCTAATTTCATCGCTTCTTTCCGAACCATTTGGCCAAAAAGAATGTCTCGCTGCATCCAGTTTTCAAAAGCTTGCTCAGGATTGGTAGTTCCCTCTAAGACATAAGGAACCCATTCTCTCTGTCTATAGTGCTTTTTCTGAAAATCAGCTGTTGGAGTCAAGCATAGATAGGAAGGCTCTGGACATTCAAGATCCTTTACCAAGTGAGGCAAAAGTCCTGCTCCCTCCACCAAAAGTGGCCTATCCTGATTTTTTATCAAGTAAGATTTTACATAAGGAAAAATCTCTTCATAAAAGCGCCATTCTTCATCTGCCATCTCTTTTGGATTTCTCATCCAGATTTGTTCCGGATTTCTGTCCTGTCTAAGAAGGCAAATCGGCTGTGAGTCTGCACTTGCTTGACTCATCATCTCGTCTACCAAATCATCCAGTTTGATATGAAATAGCTGATACTGTCTAGCAAGAAGTGAAGCAATTGTTGACTTCCCACTACAAGGTGAGCCGCCAATCATATAAAGCATCAGTCTTCCTCCTTCTTACAAAATAAAAACGACATCCTCAAAAGGACGTCGCAACGTGGTTCCACCTTCATTTATGTTCCTCAAAAAAGAGAGACACCTCAGATCGGCTCTAACGTAGCCACCGTTTTATGTTTTCATAAAAGCGAATAGAGTAGTATCGATTTAGTCTTTCTATGCGTTTCCAGCAACCACGCACTCTCTAGTAGAAAAAAGCTAAGCGACTTGTCTCTAAGCATTATTATAGCACGATTGAAAAATTTTTCAAGAATTTTTATACTTTTTATTTTGTTCTTGTTTGAAAAAGATAAGCCTTTTACCCGAAGCCATATGCAAGTAAAGATTTCATTGGCTAAGAAGTAAACGAGAAAGCATTTACCAAAAGGTATCCTAGTAAACTCTGACCTTGAGGAACCATCAAAGCGAGAAACGAAAATAAAAATCCTGCAAATAGAGATGTTACAAAAAGTGCAAACAGAATGGCGGCATATACAGAAGTTTTTTTATTGCATAGGTATTAGAAAAAGACAATAAAGGTCGCTCACAGAGGGATTGCGTGAAAAATTGACCAAGTAAAAGGACTAGACTCCTCTTTTTCTATCGTCATAATTATGGTACAATGTAGCAACAAAAGGAGGATACAATGTACATTATTACAGGATTTTTTGTCCTACTCTTTCTGATATCATTTTTTAGGGATAATCGCAGTCTCTGGAATCCTGCTTTACTCCTGATTTCCCTTTTATTTCTTTATCTATCGATTGCGATGCTCTTCTACCAAAATGGTCAGCATGAGATGCATATGCTACTCATAGTATTGGCTTTCTTCCTGCTACCTTTCTTGCTTTTCCTGAGTGGAATTTTTCTAATCTACAATGGTATAATTTTACTCAAACGTGAGGGACGTTCCAAAGCAAATTATCTTTCAATGGGTTTGGGATTTTTAATTCTTCTATTTTTTGGAATGATTGCTTTTAGATTGAATCACACAAACGATTTATTTTATACCAATCATCTGCTCAATCTAGTTTTTCTATTCATCCTTTATTCCTATTTTATTTTTGGTTTCGCCTTTGTGGGATTTCTGCTATATTCTATCTTGTATCTCTTCATTCCTAAGAAAAAACATTATGACTTTATCATCATTCACGGCGCAGGATTGTTAGATGGAGAAAGGGTGACACCTTTGCTTAAGCGTAGAATTGACAAGGCGATTGACGCTTACCGCAACTCAAAAAATCCTAATGTCAAATTAATCGCCAGTGGAGGGCAAGGAGCAGACGAACGCATTTCTGAAGCCCAAGCTATTTACCATTACATTTTGGAAAAAACAGATATTCCTAAGGAAGCTATACTGTTGGAGGAAGAATCTAAAACGACATATGAAAATCTTCTTTTTTCAAAGAAAATCGGCGAACGATTAGTGAAACATCCAAACTTTTTATTTGTGACGAATGACTACCACGTTTTTCGGACTAGTACCTATGCTAGACAACTTCGTATGAAAGGAGACGGCTTAGGCTGTCGAACAGCAGGTTACTATATTCCATCAGCTTTTATACGTGAGTATGTGGCTCTTTGTGTCAAAATGAAATGGCTCTTTGTTGTCTTTTATGCCTTCCTTGTATTTCTGATTTTGATGTCTTATAGAGGCATCCTTTGGTAATCATAACCACCCGCTAGTGAACTGACGGGTGGTTTATTTGTCTCGCACTAACAGAGTAAAAAAGCCTGAAAACAATATAATAAAAAAGTAAGAGGGGAGAAAAAAGATACATTCGTTTCTTCTTTTCTTCAGCCTCTTACCTGCTTCTTAACTCTTAAACAGCAAATTTATTCAAGGTATTTTCGGATTTTCTTAATTTGCCTTCTAGAAGCCCTCATGATACGAGTAGAACCATCAACTGGTAGTGTAATAATTTTACTTGGTAAATACATCATTGATCTAGCAAAGCGTTTTGTTCTGCTTTCATCTGGCTTCAAATCTTTTTGAAAATCTTTCGAGATTCCTAAATCAAGGTAAAACTCATAGACACGGCGTCCAAAGTTTTCAGCAGAAATGTCATAAAGCTTATCGGCTAACTGTTTTTCCTCCATATCGGGTGTTGCAATCACTGCTTCTAGGATAGCTCCCGCCAAATCATCCTCATTATAATAAAGCGTGCCAAACATTTTATCTGTAACGACATTATCCAAGTAAGGATTACCGTGTGCAATAATCGGCGTTCCACTTGCAATACTTTCCAAATAAGTCAAACCTTGTGTTTCGCTAGTGGAAGCTGAGATAAAGAAATTTGCAGCCTTGTAATAAAGTGCCGTTTCATTTGGTGCAATCATACCAGTAAAGACAATTGACTCTGCTATTCCCAATTTTTCAGCTTGCACTTTCAAATCATCCAGGTAAGGACCATCTCCTGCAACAACTAGCTTAACAGTCGGCGTTTCCTTTAGTACTTCTGGTAGTGCAGCAATAATAGCTTGAATGTTTTTTTCATAAGATATACGTGACAAACTTAACAGCATTGTTTCATTCTCAGCGATATTCAACTTCTTACGCAAGCTAGCAATATGATCAGACGTTATTTCTGGTCGCTCAAACTTGGCAAGATCAATCCCTGTTGGAATTACTCGTTTTTCAGTTGTTACTTTATAGCGTGTTAATAAATCATAAACAATCTCACTCGGACAAATGACTCCATCTAAATCATTTAAGAACCCTCTTACGATATACTTAACCATGCTTGGACGAATCAGCATACCATTTGCGATATAGCGAACGTAGTCTTCATATTGCGTGTGATAGGTATGAACGACAGGTATTTTCAATTCTTTGGCAACCCAGACACCTAATAATCCCAACGAAAACTCAGTTTGCGTGTGAATGATATCCAGTTGATATTGCTTTGCAATTTCCAACGCTTTAGAAAAACCACGATAAGCCACACGACGATCTTTAAAAGCAAAAAAAGGAATGCTCGGTATTCTGATAATTTGCCAATCTTCATACCGATTCACATCCTTATCAGTTGTTGTAAAAATAAAGACAGTGTGTCCTTGCTTTTCTAGCTCCGTCTTCAAGGTACGGATGCTTGTTGCTACCCCAGATACCTGAGGAAAATACGTATCTGTAAAAAGCCCTACTCGCATATTACATCTCCAATACTTTTCGATAAGCCTCAACCAACTGATGGGCTACATCATCAATAGATCGACTTTGTGCTACTCGATAACCCGCTTCACGCTTATCCACTCGACCATCTAGTACCCTTTGAAGCGAGTCAACAAATTCATCCACATTGTGGCAGAGTTCTGCAGACTGATCATCAATCCAGCCTTCATAAACTGGAATATCTCGCAAAACAGTATGTTGCTTGCTTGCCAAAGCTTCTAAAACAACGATCCCTTCTGTTTCTTCATAAGATGGGAAGAAAAAGGCGTCACTTCCTGACATAGCTCCTTGAAAAACAGCCCCTTTGAAATAACCAGGAAATTCAACATTATCAGGATGGTCTTTTTCCACCAAACGGCGAATAGAGGCTGGGATCAACCATTTGTTAATGGAGCCTAACCAAATAAAACGTACATCTGGCATTCTCCGAGCAACCCCCACAAAGTCTTCAATGCCTTTGCGCTTGAAGTACAAACCTGCGCAGACCACCACTTTCTGACCTTCTTTAATTTGAAAATGTTTTCTAAAAACTGCTTCTTTTTTAGGGTCAGCTTGATATTTAGCTAAATCAATACCATTTGATACAGCTACAATAGGAGTCGTCACACCATAACTTTGAATCAGCTTTTTAGAATATTCCGATGGTGTAATAATAAAATCCGCTTTTTGATACATATGCGCCAGATATTTACCAAACAAAGGCGCAAAAAAATTAGAGCCGATGAAGGAATTCTGGAAATCTTCCTTGGTAGAGTGACCATGCATGATCACCTTTTTCCCATTTCTTTTCGCTGCATGCAAAAGAAATAAGCTTCTTGGTCCATAAGTATTTATATGAACCACATCATAATCACTTAAAATATCAGTGGTATAAGGTATTCCAGCCAAATCCAAAGCATTCATTTGGTGCTGTAAAGCTCTCCCAATTCCAGACTTTTCTAATACAGACTTTCCCTCTAAATACAATAAAACTTTCATACCTACTATTATACCCGAAAGAAAAAAAAATTAAACATTAAAGGGTGAAAGCTAAAATAAAAAAGCTGTGGTATGTCACAAAACATGAACCATTTATGCTTGCACTCTTCTCTTTCTGGACTCAGGATTAACAATATCTTAGAGCATTTATATTGTTTCAGCTGACGAAATAGTCTAATTACCTATAAAATGGTTAAAATAAAAAAACAGCCAAACCTTTAAGGAACTATCTTCCAAGTCAGGAATGTTTTCTACAAAAAAAGAGAGTGGGACAGAAATCGGTAATTCGTTAGAATTCGATTTCGTCGTCCCACCTCCGCACAGTTGAGTAGGGCTGTAAAAGCTGATGGAATCAGCGTAGTAGAGAACACTCAACCACTGCGTCTTGCTCGACAATCCAAAGACAATTGAGAGGCTAGGACTTTTGTCCCAGCCTCTCTCGCTTTTTATTTTTTAGTTGAATGACGTTCATAAATTCCATGAGCCAACACAACTTCTCGCTCTTCTAGTTCTTCCTTATGCATTATCTTAGTTAACATACGCATGCTAATCGCACCTAAGTCATACAAAGGCTGACTAATCGTAGTCAAATTCGGACGGGTAAAACGAGAAACTTGTGAGTCATCACTTGTGATAATCTCAAATTCTTCAGGAACTTTAATACCACGATCTGAAAGTCCATTTAATAGACCAGCCGCTAATTCATCCCCTGTGACAAATGCTGCTGTCGCTTTTGAAGCAATGATACGCTCAGCTAAATGATATCCATCATCATAGCTATATTTGGATTCAAAAACCAGTCCCTCGCTATAAGAGAGCTTCTTGCTCTTCAGAGCTGATTTATAGCCAGACAGACGAATTTTTCCATTAATATCGTCTACTAAAGGTCCGCAAACAAAAGCAATCTTTTTATTTCGTTTAGCTAGAAAATTAACTGCATCTACTGTAGCTTGTTTGTAGTCAATATTCACACTAGGAAGCTGGTGCTCAACGTCCACTGTCCCCGCTAGTACAACTGGTGTACGTGAACGCGAAAACTCTGAACGAATCTTTTCTGTCAAATGATAGCCCATAAAAATAATACCATCAACTTGCTTAGAGAAAAGTGTGTTCACAACAGAAACTTCCTTATCATCGTCTTCATCACTATTAGCTAATACGATATTGTATTTGTACATCTCAGCAATATCATCAATTCCCTTAGCCAAGGTAGAGAAGTAGCTATTTGTAATATTTGGAATCACAACTCCTACAGTTGTTGTCTTTTTGCTTGCGAGACCACGCGCCACTGCATTTGGACGATAGTCAAGGCGATCAATCACTTCTAAAACTTTTTTGCGGGTGTTTTCTTTTACATTTTTGTTTCCATTAACAACACGGCTGACGGTTGCCATTGAAACCCCTGCCTCACGGGCGACATCATAAATCGTTACTGTATCGTCTGTGTTCATATTTATTCCTTTCTGTTCATTGAAAATATCGTTTTCATATTCCTACCAATAACATTCTATCACTTCTTGGAAACACTTTCAAGCATTTTGCTATCTTTGCTTGTAAAGTCTTGATTTTTTTATCATTTTTTGCCAAAATAGAGCATAGAAAGAAGGTTTCACCATGACAAAATTAAATCAAATTATCACATTTCTTGAGAATGAAAAAATAGATGTAGCAACTATTTCAGATCCTGTCACCATTAACTATCTAACTGGTTTTTACAGCGATCCACATGAGCGGCAGATGTTCTTATTTGTTTATCCAGATCATGAGCCTTTACTCTTCGTGCCAGCTCTAGAAGTTGAGCGTGCTTCAGCTACTGTTTCCTTTACAGTCCTCGGCTATATGGATTCTGAAAATCCTTGGCAGAAAATAAAGTCTGCTTTGCCAGAACAGCCTTTTAAGACTGTTGCACTTGAGTTTGATAACTTGATTTTGAGCAAATACCATGGTTTGAAAACCGTCTTTGATACAGCTGCATTTACCAACCTGACTCCTTACATCAACCGCTTGCGCCTGATCAAATCTGTTGACGAAATCCAAAAAATGCTGGTAGCCGGGCAATATGCTGACAAGGCTGTCAATATCGGTTTTGAAAATATTTCACTGGATAATACCGAAACAGATATCATCGCTCAGATTGACTTTGCTATCAAGCGAGAAGGCTATGAGATGAGCTTTGAAACCATGGTACTGACAGGAAATAATGCTGCTAATCCGCACGGTATTCCTGGCGCTAACAAGGTCGAAAATAATGCTCTCCTGCTCTTTGACCTCGGTTGCATGGTTAACGGCTATGCTAGCGATATGACACGGACCGTCGCTGTTGGTCAACCAGATCAATTTAAAAAGGATATTTATCAACTAACTCTAGAAGCCCAGCAAGCTGCTCTTGACTTTATCAAACCAGGGGTTACCGCTCATGAAGTAGATCGCGCTGCTCGTCAAGTCATTGAAAAGGCTGGTTATGGCGAGTATTTCAACCACCGTCTCGGTCATGGTATCGGTATGGATGTTCATGAGTTTCCATCCATCATGGAAGGCAATGACATGATCATTGAAGAAGGCATGTGCTTCTCTGTTGAGCCTGGTATTTACATTCCTGGTAAGGTTGGTGTCCGCATAGAGGATTGTGGCCATGTCACTAAGAATGGTTTTGAACTCTTCACCGAGACTAGTAAAGATTTGCTCTATTTTGAATAAAACGCAAAAAAGCACCGTGAAGGTGCTTTTTATATTTCATTTGAAATTATTCTACTGTCACTTCTCCAGTCTGGTAATTTAAGCGAATACCTGTTTGGACATTTGGAATAAACACATTAAACTCTAAGCTACCATCACTAGATTTAGCCTCTAAGTGAGAACCGGCTGCTATCAAATCATCTGGATGGGCATAAATCAATGTGACACGATAACGAACGCGTTTGTTTTTATCCAGTGCTTTACGAATCATCGTTTCATAAAAATTTTGTCCAGTTGACGACGAACTATTCGCTTGATTTGCCCAGGCAGTTTGAACGGCGATATTATTTGGATTGCTAGTTGAAGCATCAAAGTTTTTTAGGCCTCCAACTAGTGAATATGCCAGCAGATGCCCCCTATCCACCGCATGGTGATAGTCGCCAGTTAGATTATGAATCTGATGCCAACCAGCAGGCGTCCAATTTGTCGTCCTATTACCGGTTTCCTCCCGTTTTTTATACTGTCTAGTTTGCTTAGAAAGTAAAGCATTTCCACGTATGGGTAAGAGCTGATTGCCCACCAATTTTGTTTCATTCTGAGCATAGGGCTGGCTTGCGACATTTACATTTAGATTGGTCCGATTCTCATTTACAATAAATGCTCCTGCTTTATTCCATTCAAGCCTTCCTTTTAATTGTTGCAATACTTCATCTGAAAGCACGCTCTGTGCTAAAGCTTTGCTTGGAGTAGACTTGCGCACCTCCATATTTGTCTGATGAGTTTGGCCTACTGCGTTCCCTGAGCTTGATTTTTGGTGTTGGCTAAAATATTGAGCCCCTACGATAAATACCAGAGCTACTAACAGCCCAACTAAGCCTTTAAATAATGTATCTTGTTGCCTTTTTTTCATAATTTCCTCATAAAAATAGGAGTGAGCAGCTAACAAACTGCCCTACACTCCTTATTTTCCTGTAAACTTACTAATGATACTCTGCCATTTATCTGGAGATAAAATAGACCAAGGATTGTCTCCGCCACCAATTATACCATAGCCAATGACTAGACCAACTGCAAAGACAAGCAATCCTAAGAATAACACCAAGAAAACAATCCCAACTTGTTTTCCGACATATCTTAATTCATCCTTCATCGTCATCTTCCTTCACGCGTTTGATATTTGCACCAAGGCTGGCCAATTTTTCATGGAAGCGATAATAGCCGCGGTCTAAATGATTGAGCTTACTAACCTTTGTTTCACCACTTGCGACCAGTCCTGTCAAAATCAAGGCTGCACTCGCTCTCAGGTCAGTCGACATCACTTCAGCACCTTGGAGATTTTGTCCCCCTAAAATTCTCGCTGTATCACGCATAATCTCTGAATGAAGGCCCATACGGCGCATTTCTTCTAAATGCTGGAAGCGATTTTCAAAAACCGTTTCAATCATAGTTGATTCACCCTGTACAACCGTCATTAATGCAGTAAACTGAGCCTGCATATCTGTAGGAAAACCTGGATGCGGAAGGGTTTTAACACTGACCGCTTTTAAGCGAGAAAGGTCTGACTGAATGCGAATACCTGCATCTTCTTCCGTAACAGATACGCCCATCTCCTGCAACTTAGCGAGCAATGGACGATTATGCTCCCAGATCGCATCTTGAATGAGAACATCTCCTCCTGTCATGGCTGCAGCAACCATAAAAGTCCCTGCTTCAATGCGATCCTGCACCACACTATGTTTGGCACCAATCAACTCCTGAACACCAAGGATCGTCAAGGTTTCCGTACCAGCTCCACGGATTTTGGCACCCATCTTATTGAGCAAGACCGCTAAATCGACAATTTCTGGTTCTCGAGCCGCATTTTCAATGACAGTCGTTCCTTCTGCCAATGTTGCAGCCATCATGATATTCTGAGTAGCTCCAACACTCGGGAAGTCCATATAAATATGCGCCCCATGTAATTTATCAGCTTTGGCTTCAATGTAACCAGCAGTTTGGGTAATCTGCGCTCCCATTGCTTCCAGGCCTTTCAAGTGAAGATCAATAGGTCGACTCCCAATCGTACAGCCGCCAGGCATAGAAACCTTCGCATGTCCATTACGTGCTAAAATAGGTCCAAGTACAACAATCGAAGCGCGCATCTTGCTAACGTATTTATAAGGCGCTTCTTCTGTAATGCCTTGACTAGCATCTACAACAATCTCACGCTTTTCTTGATCAAACTCTACTTTTGTATTCAAGCCACGGACAACATTGTTCATCGTAAATACATCTGATAAAACTGGTACATTTGTTAAAACAGTCTTACCTTTACTCGCTAGAACAGTTGCGGCCAATAATGGTAAAACCGCGTTCTTTGCTCCCTCGATTTGCACTGTTCCAACTAAACGATTATTTCCACCTTGTACTATGATTTTATCCATACATACTCCTATACTCATTTATGATTGGTCATTGTCTTCACTTAATATTGCCATTAAAAAAGTCAAAACTTACTTGATAAATAGCAAGGAAAAAGAGGCTAACCAGATAACCAAGCGCAATACTCAAAAATAAAATGAGCAAGCGAATTTTTAACGCATTGTCAGCATTAATCTTTAATATCCTTTCCCAATTCACTACAGTAGATAAAAGTTGAAAAGAAATAAAGATAAATAGCAAATGACTACTCAGCGTAAATATTATTTGAATCATAGATCTATTATACCAAAAAACGCTTCATAATGGGAGATATGACTCTAATTAAGCTACGCGAGGATCACTTTTTGTGAGAAGCCGAACAAAAAAAGATTGAGACAAAATGCCTCAATCTTACGTCATTTCATATCTTGTGAGAGTCAGTTCGCCTCAATCATAGATTAGAGGAAATTGTATTAAGAGCCATATTTTGGACTAGCAAAACCACGAATATTACCATGGCCAATTCGGTACATATTGCGTTTTACTTGATTATTACTATTTCCTTCAATGGTATGAATAATGCCGTTTTCTACTTTTTCAACAATTCCAATATGGTCAGCCCAGCCATCATTTTGCTGAGAATCTTGATCCCAGTTAAATGTGATAATATCTCCAGCTTTTGGTGTAGAATTCCCATCTTCATTCCAAATTCCTAATTTTTTAAAGATTTGAATATGACGTTCTACCCCACATTCTCGTCCAACTAAATGGCTCAATCCTTGTCTTTGGAAAATCACTGTAGTAAAAATATCACACCAATCATCTGTATTTTTTACCGCATAACCAACTGGAAGGGGCTTCACGCTGTTGTAGTCCTCCACCAGACGACGATGGGCTTCACTACCACCCTTGACACCAACTAGCTCTGCTGCAGCTCTTAAAACACTTGCACGCTGATTAGAAACGGTAGCAGAACTTGGTGACAAGTAAACTGTTCCTTTGTTATAACCCTCAGTAGATCCATCTGTATACTCTAAGTATACATGTGTGGTGTAATTTCCGCTAACAGACTTATGGTTAACAGCATTAACCGTCACCTCGGTATGTGTTCCAGTAGGAGCTGTCACATACCAGAATAAGTTTTCTTGATTTGCTTGTGACCATGCCGCCACGCGAATTTGCTTCAAGATTTTACCTTTTGTCGCTTGATCAACAGCGACCGTATATACCCCCGCCTTTTCATTGATGTTCTTTATAGAAACCGTTGGCTTCGTTTCATCCTTTTTGATTTCTACTTGAGTCGTTGTGCTTGAAACACCAACTCTTGTCCCATCTTGCTGGATATAATACAGGTGCACATGATACATGCCCAGAGAGTTTTTATGATCTTGAGAACGCACTTTAGCACGATACGTCCCGTCTGATTGCTTGGTTGCAGCATACCAAACCAAATCATCTTGACCATTCACATCTGACCAAGTTGGAACCTGCACTTCTCGCACACCTTTTGGAGCATGCACATCTGAAACAACAACATCAAAAGAACCGTCTGTTTTGTTGATGTTTTCAATAGAGAGTTTACCGATTGGTCTTATATTTGTATAATCAATGGTTACTTGTGTCGTAGTAGCTGCTATACCCCCAATTTTGCTACCATTACTTTGAACATAATAAACATGTGAATGATACAATCCTGTTGAATATTTGTGCTCGCTTGCTCGAATCGTCGCCTTATAAGTCCCATCGCTTTGTTTTATGGCCTTGTGCCAAATTAAATCATCTTGACCATTTGTCGCTGACCAGCTTGGAACCAGCACTTCCTTCAAGCCATTTGGTGCTACAATATCCGAAACAATAACATCGAAAGAACCTTCTTTTTTATTGATGTTTTCAATAGAAATTTTACCTGCTGGTCTTATATTTGTATAATCAATGGTTACTTGTGTCGTAGTAGCTGCTATACCCCCAATTTTGCTACCATTACTTTGAACATAATAAACATGTGAATGATACAATCCTGTTGAATATTTGTGCTCGCTTGCTCGAATCGTCGCCTTATAAGTCCCATCGCTTTGTTTTATAGCCTTGTGCCAAATTAAATCATCTTGACCATTTGTCGCTGACCAGCTTGGAACCAGCACTTCCTTCAAGCCATTTGGTGCTACAATATCCGAAACGATGACGTCAAAAGTCCCAGTTAAATTGTTTTTGTTTTGAATTGTGATTTTGCCGCTGGCTTTTACAGGAGGTTTTCCGATAGCTACTTGTGTTGTCGTTCCACCTACCCCAACTTGCTCGCCATTATTTTGAATATAATACACATGAGAATGATATTCACCTGTAGAGTTTTTATGCTCACTCGATTTGATATGTGCCACATAGCTACCATCATTTTGCTTGGTTGCTGTATGCCAAATCAAATCATCTTGACCATTCACTGTTGACCAGGTTGGAACTAAAACCTCTCTAACACCATATGGAGCAGATACATTAGAGATAACAAGATCATATGATCCCTTCATCGTATCATTGTTTCTAACAGTAATTGTTCCTCTCAATGGTTGACCTGTCGCATGATTAATTGGTTTTGCATGGCTAGTAAACCGTCCAGTATAATCAACACTATGATCAAAAACATGTCTTCCTGATAACAACTCAGCTTGTGAGGTAAATTGCCATGCGCCTGCATTACTGTTATATTTTAGAGATTTTGCGCCATCAGTACTTAATGTTGGAGTAGGATATTGAGCTACCCAGAAATTTTCCAGACCAAATCGTGAAGTCTGAACAGGACCTTTCCCGCGTAGATTATTTACATCCAGCCAGCTCGCACTAGTATAATACATCAAATTAGAAAAACCAAGACGCTTCATTTCGTCTGTCCAACTTTGCGTATTATTGTTAATATTGTCTTTCATTTTGTTGTCTTCCATATCATTTACCATGACAGTATTACTTGGAAGATTCAACCTTTTCGCATGTTCGACAAAAAAGCGTGCTTCTGCACGAGCGGTCTCATCTGAAGTGTAGTGAGAAAAAGCATAGGCAGAAACTTGTAAACCTACACGTTGCGCATTACGAATTTGAGATTCAGCATATGGGTTAACATAATGAGTACCTTCAGTTAACTTGACAACAACTCCACCCACTCCTTTTTTTATTAGCTCACGATAATCTGCTTCGCTAAGAGTTCCATTATGGCTACTTACATCTACAAAGGTCTGCGTTTTAACAGTTGCTTGTGAAGCACTTCTTTTTGTTCTGCTAGCATCTCCTGCAGTATAAAATGTAGATTGTCCCTTAGTCAATGATGGACTTGTTGGTTTAGATGAGTCTTCTACATCCTTTTCAGACACCACTTTTTCTTCGGGCATCCCTTCTAAAGTCGAAGGCTGTGCTCCTTGAGCCAAGGAAAGCTCCGTAGGTACATTTGGAGTTTCTGTCTCCATAACTGTCTTATCTGGTGTAGTTGAAATTTGCGATCCCTGTTCTTGAGAAGAATCTTGAATCATCTCTTTTGTTTGTTCAGCAACTTCTTCTCTTGGTTTAGGATTAGTAAATAGCGAAGAAGTCTCATCTGCTTGGACATACTGGGCAGTTGCTGCAAGCAAAATCGCTGTACTCGCCAAATAGACTAAATTCTTTTTTTCAATGTTTTTCTCCGATTTTTAAAAAGCTTGCTACCTTACAGCAACAAGCTAATTTATTCAAAATAATTATTTTACAAAGTCAAGAAGTGCAAGGAAGCTTTCAGCTTCAAGTGACGCACCTCCAACAAGTGCACCATCAACGTCTGGACAAGCCATATACTCTGCAACGTTTTCAGGTTTTACAGAACCGCCGTATTGGACGCGAACTTTATCAGCCACTTCTTGACCAAAGTCTGCAGCTACAACGTCACGAACTACTTTACACATCTTTTGTGCATCATCTTGGGAAGCAGATTTACCAGTACCGATAGCCCAGATTGGCTCGTATGCAATAACAGTTGAAGCAACTTGTTCAGCTGTCAATCCAGCAAGCGCTGCTGATACCTGAGCACCTACAAATTCAGCAGCTTTACCCGCTTCATAAGTCTCAAGTGATTCACCACAGCAGATAATTGGAAGCATACCATTTGCAAAGATTGCTTTTGCTTTTTTGTTGATGTCTTCGTCAGTTTCATGGAAGTAATCACGACGTTCTGAGTGACCAATAACAACATAGTTAACACCCATTTCTGACAATACTTTTGGAGAAGTTTCACCAGTGAAGGCACCTGCATTCTCAAAATAGCAGTTTTGAGCTGCAACTTTAAGGTTTGATCCTTTAGCAGCAACAAGAACAGTTGTCAAATCAACTGCAGGAGCTGCAATACCTGCCTCAACAAGGTCTGAAGATGGCAATTTACCTGCTAAAGCTTCCACAAAAGCTTGAGCCTCTTGTGGATTTTTATTCATTTTCCAGTTACCAGCGATAAATGGTTTACGTGACATTTCACATACCTCTTCTATTATTTATTTTCATGTTCCATTGTATCACAGTTCATTGAATAAATAAAGAAAGTTCACTAGATTTCATCAAATTGAAATATTAAATAAAAATTTGTTCGTAAACAATAACGATTTCTTCATTTGAGAAAATTCGTCTGTTCATATTACTTTTTTAGTCCATTTCAAACTCTTATCCTTTACAGGTTTTTCAATTCTATTCTCATCACCAAGAAGATAAGATAATAGTAACTTACAGCTTTATTCACCTCAAAACGAAGCATAAAAAAACCCGCAAAAGCGGGTTTCGTGTCTGACTTAAATTGTTAATCTGGGAACTTAATTGAATTAAGCTTCGATTTCTGTAACCATACCTGAACCAACAGTACGTCCACCTTCACGGATAGAGAAAGTAGTACCTTGTTCAACGGCGATTGGGTGGATCAATTCAACTTCGATAGTTACGTTATCACCAGGCATTACCATTTCAGTACCTGCTGGAAGTTCGATTGAACCTGTAACGTCAGTTGTACGGAAGTAGAATTGAGGACGGTAGTTGTTGAAGAATGGAGTGTGACGTCCACCTTCTTCTTTTGTAAGGATATAAACTTCACCTTTGAATTTAGTGTGTGGGTTGATTGAACCTGGTTTAGCAATAACTTGTCCACGTTCGATTTCATCACGTTGGATACCACGGAGAAGCACACCTACGTTGTCCCCTGCAAGACCTTCGTCAAGCTGTTTACGGAACATTTCAACACCAGTAACAACTGCTTTTTGGATTTCTTCTTTGATACCAACGATTTCGATTTCGTCGTTGACTTTAACGATACCACGGTCGATACGTCCTGAAGCAACTGTACCACGTCCAGTGATTGAGAATACGTCTTCGACTGGAAGAAGCAATGGTTTGTCAGTGTCGCGTTCTGGTTCTGGAATGTACTCATCAACAGTGTTCATCAAGTCCATGATGATATCTTCGTATTTAGAGTCACCTTCAAGAGCTTTAAGAGCTGAACCTTGGATAACTGGAAGATCGTCACCTGGGAAGTCGTATTCTGACAAGAGGTCACGGATTTCCATTTCAACCAATTCAAGCAATTCTTCGTCGTCAACCAAGTCAACTTTGTTCATAAACACGATCAAGTGTTTAACACCAACTTGGCGAGAAAGAAGGATGTGCTCACGAGTTTGTGGCATAGGACCATCAGTTGAAGCTACTACAAGGATAGCTCCGTCCATTTGAGCGGCACCAGTGATCATGTTTTTAACGTAGTCCGCGTGTCCTGGAGCGTCGATGTGAGCATAGTGGCGTTTTTCAGTTTCGTACTCAACGTGTGCAGTGTTGATTGTGATACCGCGTTCGCGTTCTTCTGGAGCAGCATCGATAGACGCATAGTCTTTAGGTTGGTTAACTGATGAAGGCAAGCGACGTGCCAATACAGTTGTGATAGCTGCTGTCAAAGTAGTTTTACCGTGGTCAACGTGTCCGATAGTACCAATGTTAACGTGTGGTTTACTACGATCGTATTTTTCTTTTGCCATTTGAGTAAAAGCCTCCAATAAAATATATTTTATAGATAGACAGTAGGCAATACAGTCTAACTTTCCTTACTATTTTATCAAATTCTAGTGAAAATGCAAGCCTTTTACACATTTTTTGTGAATTATTCCCTATCTAACTGATAGTAAGGTTGATTTGGAATAGAAGCTCCAATGCTAGAGGCATAAATCCATTCTTTTCCTTCTAATTGGGCAAAATCCTCTGCCTTACCAGTTAGGATAATGCCTAAAAATTTGCAGTCCTCAACCCGTTTAAAACTCTTATCTAAATAAGCTAGTTCTTTCTTAGTATTATAAATTTCTCCTTTTGAGGTTAATATACTAGAGATACCCTGTTTATCATTGAGAGAAGCTGTCAGTTTCAATCGAAAATTATTAAAACTATGACGAATATCATTCTTTTGCATTTTGATTCCAAAGATATTGCTAATATCTAATTTAGATGTATCATATTCTGAATAACTTCCCAGCCAAAACCAATTTTGCTTAAGATTTGCTGGTAACATAGACTGCAACTCATCATATGAATATGGTTTATCAAAAGAAAGTGCTACTTCCACCAACTGACCCGTCATTTTCTTGACTAAGGGTAATTCCTGAGCTCGTGTCGCTAAACCATCTGCCTTATCTTTATTTTTAGTATTAAAAAACAAAGGGACTTTCATATGCTGTTTCAGATTATAGCCAATCGTTCTATCACCTGTCATGCTTACAACATCAGCCATATGGTCAATTTTTGAAAAAGTGGGACCTGCTGAAGCTGTTATTGAATCATAAGATGCAGGAACACCATGAATATCTTTAAACCGACTTAATTGATATAAATTAGAAAAATCATTTGTTGCTTGAATCGTGTTGTTAAAATAAAGATTTGGATAAGCAATTTGTGACCTATTATCATAGTAGTTCATAATTTCTGTTAGATGACTATTCGTCATCTTGTCTAAAACCAATCTCGTCCCTGTATAAATCCCAACAGCAGACAACACAACAGCTATTGACCAGATAATGACTCGCCTCATTAACCTTTTTCTACTCTTTCGGGCTAGTATTTCAAATGTCTCCATTTTTTAATCCTTTCTTTTCTAAAACAGAACGCAATGTTGTCCGACTGCGCATCAGCTGAATTTTTACTTTGCTAATACTAAAAGCCGTTATCTGAGCAATTTCTTTTATCGTAAAACCTTGAAAATAATATAGTTCCAATAAAAGAGCATCCTTTTCTGATAATTCTTGAATGGCTGAATATAATAGTTCGTAATCCTCGTTAGCAAATAGATGATTCATTTTTTCTGGAAAAAAATCTTGCTGTAAAATTTCCCAATAACGCTTGCCCCGCCTATAACGATCGATGTAACGCCGAATCGAAGCTTGATACATCCAGGACTTCATCTTTTCAGCCGGAATGATGAAATCAGACTCCAACATTTTGACAAAAACATCCTGCACTACATCTTCTGCTTCTGCTTTTGAGGCTCCCGACTTCTGCAAGTAGGAGACAATTTCACGCGCGAATCCGATTAAAATCTTTTCATAATCATCTAGTTTAATAAGATCATCTCCTTTCATTGGGGATAAAAGCAAGTTTTCCAGCTAACAGCAAAATGATGTAAAAAAACAAACTAAGCAGTGATAGATAAATAACTATTTTACAGTGACTTGTTTACTAATTCCTAATGCCGCTTGGCTCTTTCCTCTTGTAATGCCATTTTTAATTCACCATATGTCGTAGATTTTTCACTGTTTAGCTCTAAATCATCCGTTTCTTCTATTAGCGATGATAGGAAGCCATAATCAACCGTACCTTCTAAATCACCAGACTCTTCTATTGCTACAATTCGATTCTTATCGCCAAAGCCCTCAAAAAATTGATCAATTTCTTCTTGTGGCTTATCCTTGTATTGCTGCAGGAATTTTTCAACAGTATAATTCAGCTTTTTCGGTCTTTCTTTAACCTCTTCTTTCTGAGTTGCCACAACCACTTGCTCTTTAGCAGAAATCATTCTTTGTTTTTCGGTAAAATAACTTAGCGTTCCTAGAGTAGCTAAACTAAGCATACCCACTATTATTTTCGCTTTCAGTTTCATCTAGTAAAGCTCCTTTATATTTTCTTATGGATTTAGAGAACGCTCATTAAATGGTCTAAAAGGGACTAGATAAATATCATGTTTCAGGCCGGTCTTTAAGTCTAGTCCATTTAGTTCTAATGAGTTGAGACATCGCTAGCATCTTTCTCCACTAGTATAACGAATTCAACAGGTTATTGGTTACAAAAAAATCGGAAAAATTTTCCGATTTTCTTTCTTTATTCATTTTTAGCCTGAATTTCTCAAACCAGTTGCAATTCCATTGATCGTAATATGGATTAGTTTTTCCTGATCTGGAGTCAATTCACCACGCTTTTGACGCTTAATAAGTTCAAGTTGAATATAGTTCAGAACATTAAAATATGGCATACGGTAATTCAAACTATCTTTCAAATAACTATTTTCTGCCAACAGCTCATCATAGCCTTCAATCGCTAAGATAATATTTTTGGTTAACTGCCACTCATCTAGTATGGTATTGAAGACATCTTGAATCTCTTCATTTTCGCACAATTGTGCATATTCAAAAGCAATATTCATATTCGATTTGGACAAAACCATATCAACATTGGATAAAAGAGACTTGAAAAATGGCCATTTTTTATACATTTTATGTAGAATCTTCAAATTATTTTCCGGATCTTGATCGATAAACTCCTTGAAACTGGAGCCAACACCGTACCATCCAGGAAACATCACTCGACTTTGAGACCATGAAAAGACCCAAGGAATCGCTCGTAACCCACTAATCTCAGTAATCGTTTTACGAGCTGCTGGACGCGATCCTATGTTAAAGCTGGAAATAGCTTTTATAGGGCTGGATTCAAAGAAATAGTCATAAAAACGTTCATCTCCAAAAACCAAATCACGATATATTTCATAACTACGATTCACAACCTGATCCATGATATTTTCATATCGATTTGAAGTATTTGTATCACTTTCTTTGCGAGAAATCATGCGATCAATAGCTGCCGAAACCAACATCTCCAAGTTATAATAAGCGGCATCTTTATTCCCGTATTTGTTACCGATGACCTCACCCTGTTCTGTCAGACGAATACGATCATTGATACTACCCAAAGGTTGAGATGTAATAGCGTCATAAGTCGGTCCTCCACCTCGACCAACTGTTCCGCCTCTTCCATGGAAGAAAGTGATTTTTACACCGTTCTGATCCCCGATAGACGTTAATTGTTTTTGTACTTTATAAAGAGTCCAACATGATGATAAATAGCCACCATCTTTATTACTATCAGAATAACCCAGCATAATCTCTTGATAGTTATTTTTAGAAGCAATCCACTTTCGAGCCAATGGATGAGAAAGATATTTCTTCATTGTATCACATGAATTATCTAAGTCTTCAATGGTTTCAAATAGAGGGACAATTTGTACACGAGCACTCTCTTGATCAACCAAACCTACTTCTTTCAGCATAATGGCCAATTCCAACAAATCCGATACACTAGTAGAATGCGAAATGATGTTTTGCTTAATCACATCTTCTCCTAAGATATCTTTTAATTCACGAGCTGTCTGGAAGATAGCCAATTCTTTCTCGAGTAAGTCAGATTTTTGAACATGCGTTGCAGATAAGATACGAGGATCCTCTGATAATTGATGTAATAAAACTCTGCATTTCTCATCTTCTGATAACTCACTATAGTTTGATACAATATTTGCTGATGCTAGTAATTCTGCCACACATGCTTCGTGTACGCTAGAATCCTGGCGCATATCAATACTTGCCAAATAAAAACCAAATACATCTATCGCTTGAAGCAGCTCCGTCAGATCTCCAGTAACAAGTGCTTCTCCATTATTTTCTAACAACGACTCTTTGATGACAAGCAAATCATCTTTAAACTCCTTCGCAGTTTGATAAAACGGAGCTTGCTCTTTTTGTAATTCGACCAAGGTATCATTGATACGAGACTCAATGTAATGTGGAATGACCTCTTTTCCATTGTTACTTACTTTGACAGATGCTCGTTGTCCCAAATGATTCTTCAGTGCATCAATATGGTTTGATGTTTTTCCAGAAAAGTCTCCCTCTTTGAGATGGAGCAAAGTTTGAACTAACTTGGATTGAATATAATGAAATGCTCGACGATACGGCTCATTTTCACGGTATTCTGACGTATCATTGGATAATGCAGCAAGTTCTGCCAAGGCTTGGCTTGTTTCTGAAAGATTCGTCGAAAGGGAGAAATTACGGTATAAAGTGTAGACTTTATCTATGTAGTAATTCAAGATAACTTCACTTTGAACCATAGCAGATGTCCTTAGGGTCTCCGCAGTTACATAAGGATTGCCATCTCGGTCTCCTCCAATCCACATTCCCATTGTAATCGGGGTTGGATTTTTCAAATGCAGACCACGCTCTTCTGTTAGGCGTTTATACTCTACCATAAAGTTTGTTACAGCCTGAAGGAAAGAGCTTTGGTAATATTCCATCACGTTTGTTATCTCATTTGTTACCTTCAGCTTCTTCTCTCGAATCATATCCGTCTGCATCATGATTTCAATATAGCGGCGTAGATTTTTATACCACTTATCTTCATTGACTAAGCCAGCTTTGACATCACGGTGCTGGCGTAGCAAATTATGAATATGGTTGGTCAAATCTAACATACTCTTACGTTGAACCTGAGTGGGATGTGCTGTTAAAACAGGGACAACATTAAGATTTTCTAGTATCTCTTCTGCATTTTCATGTGTGGAAATCAAATCAATCGTTGTAGACAATTTCCCAAGATAATCTTGGTTGATATTATTTTGGTGATTAATTTCATATGCCAAGTCCACATCTTCTGAAATATTAATCAGGAGCGGTAAGATAGAAAAATAGCGAGAAATATAGACCATTTCATCTGTCGTCAATCCTTTTACAATGGTTTTCAACCCTTGATAGTCAGACTGAATCGCTAAATCTGTCATCGTAAAAATTTTCTCAAAGGTCTCTTGACTGAGCAAATTGCGTGTAATATCAGAGAGTAAATCTGTAAGAATCGTCACTTCTTCTCTGATAACCTCTTTATTGCTATAGCTCTCTAATTTGTTAAATGACATATCTGTACCTTTCTATTTCAGAACAAAATCTACTTTCAATCGTTATTTACATAGATTCTTCTATGACTCGGTTAATATTATGACGCTTTTCATTGGCATCAATATTTAGAACAATGGCAATTCCAACCGATAAAACAAGTAGGCTGTTTCCACCTTGAGACAAGAAAGGAAAAGTTACTCCAGTCGATGGAATCAATCCTGAAATCCCTCCAATATTGATAAACGTCTGCATGAGCAACATACCTCCAACTCCTAAAGCCATCATGGAGTTAAAAGGATCACGCGCTCTAATTCCTACCAAAATGATTCGCAATATCAGGAAGAAAAGTAAGGCCAATATTAAACTAGCGCCTATGAATCCTAACTCTTCAATCACAATAGAAAATACAAAGTCTGTCTGTGCTTCAGGTAAGTAGCCACGTTTTTCAATAGAATTTCCCAAGCCGAGACCAAACCAACCACCATTAACCATTGCATAGTAAGAATTAGCTAGTTGGTGTCCAGCGCCTGAAAGGTCATTGAAAGGATTAAAGAAAGCACTAAAACGTTTTGCTACATATCCAAATAATGGCACATGTGAAACCTTATCTACACCAATCAGCCAGATACTACTTAAGATCAATGTAGAGGCGCCTACAAGTAATCCTAAAAGTGCTGAAAACCAACGATGGCCTATACCACTAACAGAAACCATGATTAAAACAGTCAAGGCTAATATAGTAGCATTTCCTAAATCAGGCATAATCACTACGATACCTATCAAAATAGCTGTCACGGTCCGCCAATCATTTAATGTTTTTGGTAGCCAATGATTAAAAGTCAGCGCTTGATAATCGTATAATTCAATATCTTCTTGTCTATTTGAAAAACGTTGTGCTAAAAACCAAATAAGTAATATTTTTAAATATTCTGCAGGCTGAATACTGACCCCTCCGATAAACAGCCAGCCGTGAGCCCCATTGACTGCACGTGTTACAAATCGAGATAAAAGTAATAATATCACTTCTATTACTATAATGAAAAATAAGAGTCTTTGGTTTTTAAATACCTCAATCTTCATTTTATAAATAAAAGCAATAGCTATTAAACTTAAAATCCAAAATCCTCCCTGAGTCAGAACGGATCGAAAAGAATTTAATCCCGCCTGAACCAAGCTAAAACTTGTTGTTGAGTAGACTACAATCAAACCAAGTACTGATAAAATTAAGTACGGAATGAGGATGGAATAGTTTAATAGGTGCCGTTTATCAATTTTCATACTTCACCTAAATTTCTAAAATTTCATTGTACATTATATCATTTTTTAAAGCGAAAAAAAAGCTATACCTATCTTCCACATATGATACGTTTTGAGCATAAACAAACCAAAATTTGGAGATAGGCGGTGAGCAATGAAGGTAAAAAACAAAATTGAACTCCTTTATTTATACATATCTGGGTTCCCCACAGCACTACTCCTTTCCTTACTTTCGGTAATATAAGCATCCACTGTCTCATACACACTTGAAAAACTATTTTCTTCATTGTACATTCATTAAAAGGAATGTCACTAAATTTCTATATATGAGTTCATTGTTTGTATTTTTTCAAACTTATTACAAAAGATAGTCAGATGTCTAGATAAAGTTTATTGAGCTCTTTTCTTTTAAAATAGAATCTTTTAAAGATTTTTTTGCTTTTTTATTTATTTTAGGTTAAAATAAAAAAGTATGAGAAAGAAGATAAAACCAGTCGTTGTTTTCACTTTCTTCATCTGTTTTATTTCACTAATATTGATTAGTAGACAGATTACGAATGCAAATGGACAACGAGAAAAAGCTAAAGTGGCCCAGTCATCTTCTTCAAGCTCCTCGGAAAAATTAGACTTAACAAAGCCGATTATTGACTTATCAGGCTGGCAACTTCCAAGTGAGATTGATTATGATCGATTAGCCAAAAACATCTCTGGTGTCATCGTGCGCATTCAGAGTGGTTCCTATACAAAAAAAGAAAATGCTGCTACCTATTCGAATGGACTAGATAAGGCATATAAGACTCACATTAAGGAATTTCAAAAACGTAATATTCCTGTTGCTGTCTATGCCTATGTCGCCGCTTCTTCAACAAAAGAAATGGAAAAAGAAGCCGAAAGTTT
The DNA here is from genome assembly GCF_000220065.1 of Streptococcus sp. oral taxon 056 str. F0418. Lineage (GTDB taxonomy): Bacteria > Bacillota > Bacilli > Lactobacillales > Streptococcaceae > Streptococcus. Next base: position 508,511 of record NZ_AFQU01000001.1, read on the forward strand.
TTACAACGCCGCTTCTAAGTATAATCCTACTTATTATTGGTTAGATGTTGAAGAGAAAACCATGTCCGATATGAACGAAGGCGTTGAGGCTTTCCGCTCTAAATTATCATCATTAGGGGTAACAAACATTGGCATCTACGTAGGTACATACTTCATGGAAGAACATAGTATCGATACTAAGAAGTTTACTGCTGTTTGGATTCCTACTTATGGTACGGACAATGGCTACTATAACGCAGCTCCAAAAACAGAGATAGACTATGATTTACATCAATATACTTCTCAAGGATCTTTAACCGGTTTTTCGCATCCACTAGATTTGAATCAAATTTCTACTTTGAAAGACCGTGAAAAGACGCATGCAAAATTATTTGGACAACCATAATCTGAAATCAAGCTTTTGCTTGATTTTTTTATATCTATCTAATTAGAGCAAATGATTTTTGATCATCAGTTAGAAATTCTCACTAACTGTAAAATATGTTATAATTATCTACATTGAAGTTGTTAAGGAGATTAGAATGTTTTCTTGGATAACAAGACTTTTTAAAGGAATAATTATCGCACTAGGATTTATTTTACCTGGTGTTTCTGGCGGAGTTCTAGCTGCTATTTTAGGTATTTATGAGAGAATGATTCGCTTTCTTGCTCATATCAGAGAAAACTTCAAGGATAATGTCTTCTATTTTCTCCCAGTTGGCGTTGGAATGATCTTAGGTATCGCTCTCTTCTCACTTCCTGTTGAGTACCTATTAGAACATTATAAAATCATTGTTCTTTGGGGGTTTGCAGGTGCTATTATCGGAACAATTCCTAGCTTAATTAAAGAGTCCGAGCGCGAATCTGAACGTGATAGAGTTGATATTATTTTCTTCTGGGTTACTTTTATACTCTCTGGCCTTCTACTTTATTTCCTAAATAGCATCATTGGGACACTACCTGCTAACTTCATAACCTTTATACTAGCAGGGGCTTTAATTGCTTTGGGCATTCTTGTACCAGGACTTAGCCCTTCCAATTTATTATTGATTTTAGGTTTATACAGCCCGATGTTGACAGGTTTTAAATCTCTGGATATTGTTGGGACATTTCTTCCGATTGCAATCGGGGGAGCTCTTACTCTCATTGCTTTCTCAAAGGCAATGGATTATGCACTTAAAAATTTTCATTCCCGTGTTTATCATTTCATCATTGGAATCGTTCTATCAAGTACTGTACTGATTGTGATTCCAAATGCAGGAAATAGTGAAAGTATCAGTTACACTGGAACTTCAATGATAACATTTGTTCTAGCTGCATTTTTCTTCGGTCTAGGTATTTGGCTTGGACTTTGGATGAGTCAATTAGAAGAGAAATATAAATAATGGCAAAAAAATCAAAACCCAAAAAGACCTTAGTAGAACAAATTCTTACCAAGGCTAAAATCAATCATGTCGGATTACACATTAATGCTCTAGATGAAAATGACTCTCATTCACTTGAACGATCACAAATCTACAAGACACTTGCCCTAACAGGCGATAAAACTGGTCCAATCATCGGAATCCTTCCTATTACAGAGCATCTTTCAGAGAAAAAATTAGCAAAAATTTCTGGCAATAAAAAAGTCAGTATGATCCCGCTAAAGGATCTAGAAAAAACAACAGGCTATATTCATGGTGCTAACAATCCTGTCGGCATTCGCCAAAAGCATCATTTCCCAATTTTCATTGATCAATCTGCCTTAGAGAGAGAAAATATTATTGTATCCGCTGGTGAAATCGGACGTAGTGTTCAAATAAATGCAAAAGATCTAGCCACCTTTGTTGATGCTAGCTTTGCAGATCTACAAGAAAATGGATCCTAGAAAGAGGGAGTATGAAATTATACTTTATTCGACATGGAAAAACGCAATGGAACTTAGAAGGGCGCTTTCAAGGAGCAGGTGGTGATTCGCCTTTGCTACCTACTGCTGTGGAAGAGTTGCACCTGCTTGGTAAGCATCTCGCTCATACTCGATTTGATAGAATGTATTCAAGCGATTTACCGAGAGCTGTTAAAACGGCAGAAATTATCAACTCAGAAAACAATGAGCCGCAAAATATTATTCAAACAGAAGAATTACGAGAGTGGAAACTAGGTAAATTAGAAGGAGCAAAATGGGCGACTATTGCAGCTATTTATCCGCACCAAATGGAAGCCTTTCGACATAATTTAGCTAAGTTTGATCATAGTATTTTCGATGCCGAGTCTGTCTACCAAACCACTCAAAGAACTATTCATTTTATTAAATCTCTAAAAAAATTAAAAGCTAATAATATCTTATTCGTAGGGCATGGTGCAAATCTCACAGCCTCCATCAGGACTCTCTTAGGCTACGACGTAGGAAGTTTACGAAAAAACGGTGGACTAAGCAACGGCAGTGTCACTATTTTAGAAACAAATGATTTTGAACATTTTTCATTACTTGATTGGAATAATACAGATCATCTTGAAAAACTAGAAACTGTGAAATCATAGATTCATAGTTTTTGTTTTCTAAAAATTAAATATAGATGAATTTCCATAGATTTTGTGTTAAAATAGACTGGAGAACTTTTGGAGGAAAACATGACTACTGAACATATTGAAGAATTAAATGACCAGCAGATTATTCGTCGTGAAAAAATGGCCGCATTAGCAGAACAAGGCATCGATCCTTTTGGAAAGCGATTTGAACGTACTGCTGACTCTGCCCAACTAAAAGAAAAATATGCAGATAAAACAAAAGAAGAATTGCATGACTTAGCAGAAACTGCTACCATCGCAGGACGCCTCATGACAAAGCGTGGCAAAGGTAAAGCAGGCTTCGCTCATATCCAGGACCGTGAAGGTCAAATCCAAATCTATGTCCGTAAAGATGCTGTCGGAGAAGAAAATTACGAAATTTTCAAAAAAGCTGACCTAGGCGATTTTCTCGGCATTGAAGGTGAAGTAATGCGAACTGACATGGGTGAATTGTCTATCAAAGCCACTCATATCACACATTTATCTAAAGCATTGCGTCCTCTTCCTGAAAAATTTCATGGCCTAACGGATGTGGAAACCATCTACCGTAAACGCTACTTGGATTTGATTTCAAATCGCGAAAGCTTTGAGCGTTTTGTCACTCGTTCAAAAATTATTTCTGAAATCCGTCGTTACCTTGATGGTCAAGGATTCCTAGAAGTTGAAACACCTGTCCTTCACAACGAAGCTGGTGGTGCTGCTGCTCGTCCATTCATTACTCACCACAATGCTCAAAACATTGATATGGTGCTTCGGATTGCTCTAGAACTTCATCTCAAACGTCTGATTGTTGGTGGTATGGAACGCGTCTATGAGATTGGCCGTATCTTCCGTAACGAAGGAATGGATGCAACTCATAATCCAGAATTTACTATGATTGAAGTTTACCAAGCTTATGCTGACTTCCAAGATATCATGGACTTGACGGAAGGTATTATCCAACACGCTGCTAAATCAGTTAAAGGTGATGGCCCAGTTAACTATCAAGGTACTGAAATCAAAATCAATGAACCGTTTAAACGTGTTCACATGGTGGATGCTATTAAGGAAATTACTGGTGTTGACTTCTGGCAAGATATGACTTTCGAAGAAGCCGTAGCCCTTGCCAATGAAAAACATGTACCTGTTGAAAGGCATTATACTGAAGTTGGTCAAATCATCAACGCCTTCTTTGAAGAATTTGTGGAAGAAACCTTGATTCAGCCAACCTTTGTTTACGGTCACCCTGTAGCAGTGTCACCTCTGGCTAAGAAAAATCCTGAAGACCCACGCTTTACTGACCGTTTTGAGCTCTTTATCATGACCAAGGAATACGGTAATGCTTTTACTGAGTTGAACGATCCAATCGACCAGTTATCACGTTTCGAGGCTCAGGCAAAAGCTAAAGAACTTGGTGACGATGAAGCGACTGGCATCGACTATGATTATATTGAAGCGCTTGAATACGGTATGCCACCAACAGGTGGTTTGGGAATCGGTATCGACCGTCTGGTTATGTTACTAACAGATGTAACTACCATCCGAGATGTCCTGCTTTTCCCAACAATGAAATAAAATCTATAAAAATACCACTGGTTTGCCAGCGGTATTTTTTGTCTCATAATAAAGAGTTTGGGACAAAAGTCCTAGCCTCTCAATTGTCTTTGGATTGTCGAGCAAGACGCAGTGGTTGAGTGAGCTCTACTACGCTGATTTCATCAGCTTTTACAGCCCTACTCAACTGTGCGGAGGTGGGACGACGAAATCGAATTCTAACGAATTACCGATTTCTGTCCCACTCTCTTTATTATTGTTTCATTTATCATTCATATCTTAGAGCTTCGATTGGATCTAATTTAGAAGCTTTATTAGCTGGTAAAATACCAAAGACTACACCAACCATTGCCGAGAAGACAAGACTTCCAATCGCAGCTGTAGTGGATACAATTGGTGGCCCACCAAAGACATTCTCTGGCACAACTGCAGCAATCAGGGAATTGATCCCGTATGCCAACCCTAAACCTAGGAGTCCTCCAATCAGAGTCAGAACCATTGATTCAATCAAGAACTGAGTCAAGATGTTTCCTCTAGTTGCTCCTAATGCCTTTCTAAGACCAATTTCACGTGTGCGTTCAGTGACAGATACCAGCATGATATTCATGACACCAATTCCACCAACAAAAAGAGAGATACCTGCAATCGCGCCAATTACTCCTGTCATTGTACCAGTGATTTGCTTATACTGTTCCAGTATACTATCCATGTTCAAGATCTGGTATTCACCTTTACGAGCACCTGATAATTGAGTTAATTTCTTTGCTGCTTCTATACCAACTTCGTTGATGCGGCTAACTTCTGGAACATAGACATATACAGTTGAAATTTCTTCTGAATGAAATTCAGAAGCTACCTGGGTATTAGCCATTAAAGCACTACCGGACCCCATACTCATACTTTGACCTGCATTTGGATCCTTATAAACACCGATAACACGATAATTACTTTCACCTACGGACACAACCTTATTTAAGGCTTCAGTGCTACCGCCAAAAAGCTTACCTGCCAGAGCTTCATCAATCATCATGACATTTGAGAAACGCTGATAGTCAATCGGTAATAGCGTACGACCAGCTAAGATTTCATATTTTCTAATTTCAAAGAAAGTCTGACTTACACCGGTGATAAAGACGCCATCTGCCTTTTTATTTGAATAAGAGAAGGTAGCGGATGGTCCACCATTTGTTGTATAGTAGCCTTTTACACCATCAATTTTCAGTAGTTCTTTTGCCCATGCTTCTTGAAGGATCGGTGGTGCTTCGTAGTCTTCATTATCTACAGCTTGATCCTCTCCATTTCCCGCTTGCACGTCTAGAATATTCATCCCTGCAACATAGTTACTTTTTGTATTGGAGTAATTCAGTTGAACATACTGTTGATCTTTTGTAAAGCTCTTTGTAACACCTTGTTGCATTCCATTTCCCAAGGCCATAATCACAACCACAGAAGCCACGCCAATAATAATCCCAATCATCGTCAAGAAGGAGCGCATCTTATGCCCCATGATAGAGCTAATAGCAAATCTCCAATTTTGCATCTATGCATCTCCTTTCTGTTTAGAGTCAGATGAAATTACACCATCACGAATAACAATCTGTCGTTTCGCATAGGCTGCAATTTCTGGTTCGTGAGTTACCATAATGATCGTCTTCCCTTCATTATTTAACTCTGTCAACAAATCCATAATTTGCTCACCCGTTTTGGTATCCAATGCTCCTGTAGGTTCATCTGCCAAAATGATAGATGGACGGTTAACTAAAGCACGTGCAATAGCCACACGTTGTTTTTGCCCCCCTGATAACTCGGAAGGTAAATGGTGCATCCGTGTTTCCAATTCGACCTTCTCTAAGTATTGCTCAGCTAACTTTTTTCGTTTTGCTTGTGCGACACCAGCGTAAATCAAAGGTAATTCAACATTCTGAAGAGCATTCAACTTTGATAAGAGAAAGAATTGTTGAAATACAAATCCGATCTGCTTATTTCGAATTTTAGCAGCTTTTTTCTCTCCTAATTGAGCGACTTCTGTTCCATCCAAATGATAGGTTCCACTAGAGGGACGATCAAGCATTCCAATGATATTCATCAAAGTAGACTTCCCCGAACCAGAAGGTCCCATGATAGCCAAAAATTCCCCTTCTTGCACTTCAAGGTTAATATCTTTTAAAACTTGAAGCTCTTGATCTCCATTTCGATAACTCTTGTTGATGTTCTGTAAATCAATTAATTTCTTCATAGTTTTTTACCTCCTGCCCATCTTTCAAATCAGCAGTTGGATTTACAATCACTTTGTCATCTTTTGTCAAACCTGATGAAACTTCTTGATTTTCAGCATCTGCATTTCCCAAAGTGACTTCTACTTTCTTAGCTTTACCTTTTTCATCTATTTTCCAAACGTAATTTTTGCCATCTTCTGTGACAACACTACTTACTGGAATAAGAATGGCTTTGCTATTGTTTTTCACCTCAATATTGATAGAGAATCCTTGTTTCAATTCTCCAATTTCGCTTGTAAAGTCAATAGTAAATGGGTATTTTGCACCTGTACCTCCAGTACCGCCACCAGATGTCGGACTGGCACTTGCTTGCTGAGCATCTTTAGGATAGTTTGAGATATAACTAATTTTTCCAGCCCAAGTTTTATCTGGATATACTTTTGAAGTAATTGTAACTTCTTGACCAACAGATAAATGAGCTAAATTGTATTCAGACAACTCACCTTTTACTTGAAGGTTCCCATTATTAACAATATGTACCAATGTTTGAGTAGAGCCCGTCGTAGATTTTGAAACATCACGATTTACTTCTACAACAGTTCCCTCAACTGTACTCAATACAGTTGTTGCATCAAGTAATAGCTTGGAACTATTTACTTTATCAGCTGCATCTGCACGATTGTCATATAAATCTTTTAATTGAGAATCAAGTGACTGTGTTTGAGCTGGTGTAGTTGTTTCTGAACCTTCTTCGCCTTCAGCAGTTGGGGTAGTAACAGTTCCATTTGTTCGTAATTCATAAATTTGACGATCAATTTTATTAAGAGCACGAACAGCAGAATCATAATTTGCTTGGGCTTCTGTGTTTCGGTATTGTACCAATGCTTGACCAACCGCTACTTGATCACCGACGTTTACCAGAACATTTTCTAAATCTCCTTTAGTAGAGTCAAAATAGATATATTGCTCATTATTTGCGGACACTTGTCCTGATAAAAGAACTGAGGAAGCCACAGAGCCTTCTTTCGCCTTTTGAACAAGCGGTTTAGAATCAATCGCTTCCTGTTTGGCGTTTTGATTATTTAAAAATAACAATAGGACTGCACCTAGCACAATGGCAACAGGAATTATAATCAAAGTAGCCAACTGCCATTTTTTTAATTTCTTCATTTTAATCTCCTTTTTATTAAAAGTGTTTGATTTTTTTCATTATAACATAATTATAACCTGAAACTAATTTTTTAGATATCTCAATTCCTGAAATGCCTTATTTTGTTCCTGAAATGTTATTTTTTTGTCTCGTAGCAGATTTTTGCATTCATTTATTAAAAACGATACAATTACTTCATACTGAAAAGAAGGAGCATAAAAGATAATGAAAGAATTTGATATGATTGCTATTGGTGGAGGTAGCGGAGGGATTGCTACTATGAATCGAGCCGGTGAATACGGAGCCAAAGTTGCAGTTATCGAAGAAAAAAAATTGGGTGGTACTTGTGTCAATGTTGGTTGTGTTCCCAAAAAAATCATGTGGTATGGAGCGCAAATCGCTGAAGCGGTTCATCAATACGGTCCATACTACGGCTTCACTTCTGATAATCAAAAGTTTGACTTTGCTACTTTGCGTAAAAACCGTGAAGCCTACATTGACCGAGCTCGCTCTTCCTATAATGGGAGTTTTAAACGCAACGGTGTTGAATTGATTGAAGGCAGAGCTCGTTTTATTGATAAGAATACCGTTGAAGTCGGAGGCGAGCTAATTCATGCCAAGCATATCCTTATCGCTACAGGAGCACACGCCTCTATTCCGAATCTTCCTGGTGCCGAATATGGTGAAACTTCTGATGATGTCTTTAAATGCGAAGAATTACCAGACTCTGTAGCTATTATAGGAGCAGGCTATATTGCAGTTGAACTTGCTGGCGTTCTCCATTCTTTGGGAGTGAAGACGGACCTTTTTGTCCGCCGAGATCGGCCACTGCGCAATTTTGATGATTATATCATAGATGGTTTAATGGAAGAAATGGGAAAAACTGGACTGAATCTTCATATTCATAAAATTCCGCAAAAAATAGAGAAGCTTGCAAACGATCAGCTAAAAATCTCTTTTGAAGATGATAGTAGCCATATCGCTCAGCATATTATCTGGGCAATTGGTCGCAAACCAAATGTTCAAAATCTTAATCTAGAGGCAGTTGGGGTAACTCTCAATGAACGAGGCTTCATCGCTGTTGATGAATTTCAAAACACTCTAGTTCCAGGTATTTATGCCTTAGGAGATGTGACAGGAGAAAAGGAACTCACGCCCGTAGCCATCAAGGCCGGTCGCACTTTGGCTGAGCGCCTCTTTAATGGAAAAAAAGACGCTAAGATGGACTATTCAAACATTCCAACTGTTGTCTTCTCCCATCCTGCTATTGGGACAGTAGGGCTGACAGAGGAGCAGGCAGTCAAAACTTACGGAGCAGATAATATTTATATCTATACTTCAAGCTTTACTTCCATGTATTCAGCAGTAACACAGCATCGCCAACAAGCCAAGTTCAAGCTTATTACAGCTGGTAAGGATGAAAAAGTCGTCGGTTTACATGGAATTGGCTACGGTGTGGACGAAATGATTCAAGGCTTCGCCGTTGCCATCAAGATGGGGGCAACCAAGTCTGACTTTGATGCCACTGTTGCTATTCATCCTACTGGATCTGAAGAGTTTGTAACAATGCGCTAATACACGATAAACAGCTAAAGAGGTTGGAATCTCCAACCTCTTTTTGTCTTTTCTGACTAAAGATCTAATCCTTTCATAACCTTACTTTTTACATCTGATTAACAGAATAGTTAACGAGCATAAACCTTTTGATTTAAACATAATCTTACTCTACCAATCGTAATAATCTAATAAACTATCTATACTTAACCTTTATAACATACAATTCATAAATAGAAATTAAATGTTTAACCACTCTCTTGACTTTTTTCATTACTATCTACTTCTTTTACTTCGTAGAAATAAGCTTCGTTTTCTCACATTGCCCTCTTTTCGTTAGTATGCCCTCTCCTTGGGTCTATGCAAATTCACAAGAATCTGCTATTATAGAAAAAACTAACAAAAGAAAGAAAAATCAATGAGCAAAACAAAGAAGTTGATAGCTGCACTTAGTATTGTTTTCTTTAATATTTTTGGACTAATTGCTTTTATTTTTCTTTTTATCAAAAGCAAAAAGAAAAACTAATCAATTAAGTGTCTAGTCCGATAAAAATCGCTTGACTTTTTTATGACTTCAATTTAAAATAGTTACCACAAAACATAAAAGAGGTTTACTATTATGAATCATAAAAAAGTGTTTCTATTTATTCTTCCAGCAATTGGAGCAGCCATTTTGGCAGTGCTTTCTCAACTAAGCTTTGCTTTTGGGACAGTACCTGTTACACTACAAACTTTTGCTATCGGTCTGATCGCAACTATATTTAAACCTCGCGAGGCTTTTTTGGCAACTGTCCTCTATTTGCTTCTTGGCGCCATCGGGCTCCCTGTCTTTGCAGGTGGTCATGGAGGATTGCAAGCATTATTAGGACCAACAGGCGGTTATCTCCTAGCTAGTCCAATTTTTGCACTTATTACCTCCGCACTCACTAGCAAAAATAGCTCCTTCTTGACCACTCTAGTAGCTAATATTCTAGGAGATGTTGTTTTATTTGCCGGAGGGGTACTTGGCTTGCACTTCTTAGGAGGCTTTGAGTTTACAAAAGCTATTACAATCGGTGTGCTTCCTTTCATCCTAGCGGATTTATTAAAAATGCTTTTAGTCGCATTTGTTAGCCAACCTATTTTTTATGGTCTGAAATTCCATTATTATTTTAGAGATAAACAAAAAACGGATAGCAACTATCCGTTTTTAAATGCATCTACAAGAATTTGAAATTCTTCATTGGAAAGGGTGATTCCTTTTCCCATTTTGCTATGATCTGGGCTCCAAGTACGAATGTCGTATTTGGCTGGTGCACCATTAAAGCTGACACGATTTAGTTCTTTCGTCCAGCCTTTATCATTTTCAGACAAGACTAGAAGTTTTTCTTCGATTTCAAATGTAAATTCTGCCATCATTGACTCCTTTTAAATTTAGAAACGTAATTACTCTACGCTTCTATATTTATCTATTCGTAAAAAATTTAGAATTTTACGATAAAATGTTATATAATAGTATTGTATCAAGTTATGGAGAATTTAGCCATGAAAAGATTTCTAAAAATGCTAGCCGATCGAACAAATGAATTTTTAACAGATAAAAAAAATGAACAAATAAGCGAAACTGATACGAGTATTTTATCCATGCTTGAGCTAGCTATTCAAAAAAAATCTGGAATCCATGTTATTTTTCAAAATAAAAGCTTTACTGGAGATATTGTTAAATATGATAAAAATCGCCAGCAGCTAATAGTTAAAAACTTTAACAAGAGCATGTCCATTATTATTAGAATTCCTGAAATCCAAAGAGTACGACTTGTTCCGAAGACTGTACAAGAAGCCCAAAAAATTAATCAAAAGATAAGGTAAAATTCGATAACACAAATGAGAGTGGGACAGAAATCGGTAATTCATTAGAATTCGATTTCGTCGTCCCACCTCCGCACAGTTGAGTAGGGCTGTAAAAGCTGATGAAATCAGCGTAGTAGAGCCCACTCAACCACTGCGTCTTGCTCGACAATCCAAAGACAATTGAGAGGCTAGGACTTTTGTCCCAGCCTCATTTTCTATTTTGTCCTGCACTTCAAAAAAGTAAAAATCTAATATTTGAAGTGTTTTTCTGTACAATCAGCTGATCCAAGTAGACATCAAATGTATAAACTAAACAAGAAAAACAATTTTCGAAAAATCAATAAAATAAAGAACTATTTTCACTATGCTAAATACTGTTCAGCTTTTACAGACTACGAGTTACCTCATCATACCCAAAACGAGTGTCGCGAGGGTATTTTGTTGGTATACCATAGCCGATATTTACCACAAGAATCGGATGTTCATCAGTACCAGAGAAAAATTCTTCATATAAGCCATCAAAATCAGCTCCTAAAGGCCCTACATCTAGACCCAGAGCTCGCGTCGCAATCATAAAGTAGCCAGCCTGTAGATTAGCATTTTGCTGAGCAGCTGAAAGGACGCGATTTTCAGTCGTATAATAGCCTTTTATGGATTCTGTCGCACGAGGATTAAAGACATCTGCTCGCTCCATCCATAATCTATCATATGAAAGTATGGCATTGATTGGAGCTTGGAGCGCCTTTTCACGATTAGATTCAATGAGATGTTTTACAAGACGTTCGCGCGCTTCAATACTTTTTATCCAAGTGATGCGTAAAGGTTGACTATTAAAGGCTGTGGGGCCAAGGTAAGTGAGCTCTTGAATCTGCCGAAGTTGATCATCAGAAACAGATCGATCCTCAAATTTACGCATAGTCCGAGGTTCACGAAAGAGAGCTGTAATCTGACTATCAGTCAAACGCGGCATCTTTCCCTTAAGCGACTGTTCATTTTCTGTTGGACTAAATACCATAATGCCTCCTAATTGAATATTAGCTTTAATGATCCACCACGGTTTACACTAGGTTAAGCCCTTACTGTTACACTGGTTCCATCTTCTTTGTACAGGTTAATAAGCCCTTCTTTTCTACTACGTACCATATCTCCTGGGCAAACTGGTGTTGGCATAGAAATTGTCAAGAGTTCCATTGGTTTTGGTGCACGATCTATCTTATTACCTTCAATATCACGAAGATCACGAATAACCGTCTCAAAATGTCGGAAACCCGGACCATAAAACTCTACTTGATCTCCTTCATTAATAACGTTGCGCTGACGGATAGTAGCTATTTGATTTTCTGCGTCATAGTCAACAACTTCAGCTACGAACTTGTATTCGGGAATTTTTCGGCGGGCACCAAATAACTGTTCATTTTCTGTAGGTGTATTATAGTAGAATCCTGTTGCTAATTCACGTTGGGCTACTTTCCACATTTCATCAATCAAGTCCTGCTTAATAGCTTCAAACTTTTCTGGACTTTCTAGATACGCATCCACAGCAGCTTTATAACAGTTTGACACTGTTGAGACATAGTGTATAGACTTCATCCGGCCTTCGATTTTAAGACTGTCCACACCATTTTCAATCATATCAGGTATGTGGTCAATCATAGACATATCAACCGCTGACATAGAAAATTCTTCTGGGATTTCACCCTTCAAGCTCTTTCTTTCTTGGCCAAACGGCATATCATAAAGGTCGTATTTCCAACGGCAAGACTGCGAGCAACCACCACGGTTCGCATCACGCATACTCATATGGTTTGAAAGTGTACAGCGTCCTGAGTAGGAAATACACATTGCTCCATGAACAAAGGCTTCGATCTCAACATCCGTTCTTTTTCGGATCTCAGCCAATTCTTCCATAGACACTTCGCGTGCTAAAACGACACGGGTTAGGCCTAATTCTTTCCAAAATTCTAAGGTTTCGTAGTTGGTAGCACTAGCTTGGGTAGATAAATGGATTTCTAATCCTGGTGCTTCTGATGCTGCAATAGCAATTAGAGCTGGGTCTGATACAATTACAGCTGCAATTCCAATATCACGGAGCTTGCGGAAAAATTCTCCTGCACCAATTTCGTTACCTTCGTGCATCACCATATTAGCCGCAACATAAACTTTTGCGCCATATTTTGCTGCAAACTGGACTCCTTCTTCCATTTGCTCATAAGTAAAGTTTCCAGCTCGGCTACGAAGCCCGTAAGCTTGACCACCAATAAAGACAGCATCTGCTCCATAACGAACAGCTACTTTAAGTTTTTCCAAAGTACCAGCAGGCGCTAAGACCTCTGGACGTTTCAATGTTTTTGTCATCATTTCTCCTATTTGCAAGATAAGATAGATAATAAGTAATATATAATCCTTTCTATTTTATAGCAAATTTCCAGGAAAAGCAAGGTTTCTCAAATGTTTTTCACAATTCTAATTTTATACTTTATTTTCAGAATTTTTAACCGATAATTGTTAAAAAAGAAGTCAGAAAAATTTCGAACTTCTTTTTAGTATAAAATACTATTTAACCATATCTGGGTCGTATTCGTAAAAACCAGTATCCAAGAAACGATTTTTAGGATGGTAGCGATGCACAGCCTCATCTAAAAGAAATGCTTGGTCATGAGTAAATTTACCAGCTAATATTAAATCACGCGCTTGGATAAATAATTTAGCAATCTCTACAAAATTATGTCCTGGAGTGTAAATTCCTTCTAGCTTCCAGTGAGTAAAGCCATGTTCTACCAACTCTAGCAATTTAGTCATCAAATCCAAGTCATTATTAGCAAAAATATGCGTCCCGTGATTATCCTCAAAGATAGAGTAATGACTAGTCGGATCAGCTGGCTCTGCTAGGAACAAATCACGCTCCCTTGTCTTTTCGTCATCAATATGCGTGAAATTATAGTAATTTTGCAACAAGGGCCGCTTTGAGTGGTGGATAACACTGGCTCCATATACTAGCACTTCGGCTGGAATTTCTAGAATATCTTGCATTGCAAAGAGCTCAGCTGATGGAACTTCTCTAGCTAAAACCGCCTCTGATGCTCCAGCTTTCTGCCCCCAGAAATTGATTTGGCGGCTACTTGTTACCATAGTAGAAGCATCATAAATCGTTTTGAATGGATACTTGTCTCGATTTACCACATAAAAAACACCTGCGTCACCAACTGTGATATAGTCTGTTTTAATCTCAGCTAGGAAATCAAGAAAAGGTTTAATGTTATCCATCATATCTTGGTGCATCAAAGCGTTGACTGCGACAACAATTTCTCTGCCTGCTTCATGGACTAAATCCGCAATCTGTCTAAGCTCATCATAAGAGAAAGTATGTGGCAATCGAAGGCCGTAATGCTTTTCACCAACATAAATCCGATCAACTCCTGCTTCTAGAAGTTCTTTTACTTGTTCAATGCTTTCAGCTGTTGCTGTAATGATTATCTTTTCCATAGGTTTATTATATCATGTCCTCTTCTTTTTAATCTAGTCAAATCAATACAATATTTGACAAATCAATCGCTTTAAGGATTTAAGCATTTCTTCAACAAAGACAATATTAGACAATATTTATCATTTTTTCTCTCATTTTGGGTTATTTTATGGTGCATGTAAATCGATTTTTTCTAACTTATCAATTGTTTCTAATTCCATATTTTGAGTAACATGAGTATAAATAGATAAAGTCATTTTTTCATTTGAATGGCCTACTCTATCCATAATAGCTCTTAAAGGTACACCTAACTCGGACAACAAAGAAATATGCGAATGACGAAAAACATGACTAGTCAATCTAAAATTCTCACCCTTATCAATTTTTGACCTTTCAAAAGTTCTTCTCAAAAAGCAATTAAAAGTAATCAAAGGAATAGGATATTTCTGACGAAATATGAACACCAAACCATCAAGCTCAGCTTCAAGCTGATTATACTCAGATAAAATCTCTATCACTCTATCCGAAACTCTTATTGTACGGACTGAACTAACTGTTTTAGGAGAACTTAAATAATAATTCTTTGAACCAGCCTCTGTTATTAAAGTATGCTGAATAGATATTTCTTTATTTTTTATATTTACATTTTCCCATTTTAGCCCTAATGCCTCACCAACACGAAGCCCAGTCAAATACAAAAATTCTGCTAACAATATAAATCTTTTATCTTCCTTACTATTCTCTAAGTAAGATAAATACTCCCTCATTTCCTCTTTTGATAAATAATGTTCTTTTTTGCGCTGTATGATTTGTACACTATTTTTAACTTTAGGCAAAACAACTCTTTCCATTGGATTATCTTTAATATAACCAACTTTATGGCAATAAGTAAAGAACAAATCCAAAACTGTTTTAAATAATCTACGATAACCATCAGACCAATCATTTGCTAACAAATATTTTTGCAATAGTGTATTAGGTATTTTACTAACTTTTTTTGTTCCAAATTCCTGCAAAAAAGAATCAAATATTACTTTTTGTCTAACATATGTATTTCTTTTTAACTCTGCCTCTCGAATAACCAACCATTCATTAGCTATTTCAGAAACCAACAAATCTTGTGAAACACCAAAAATTGTATCTGTCTTTTCCTCTATTTTAGCTTCTAAAATCTTTCTTGCCTCAGCTTGTGCAGCTCTTGTTTTAGAAGTTAATGTACATGATACTTGTTTCCATTTGCCCTCACTTTCATCATAATATTTTTCATAATAGCGAACTTTCTTGTCCCCTACAACTTTAAAAAACATATAGCCTCCTATTTCTAGCAGGTATATTTCTAGTCAATACCTACAATTATATCACTTATATTTATTTTTCTCTTTATATAACAAAAACAAGTAGAATCCCCTCACATTAATCATGACCTTTCCACCTGTCCCTATCGAAATATCCCTAAACTTCCTAATAGTTTTAGCTTCCTTTAAACGCCGTTCAATCGTTTTAATAGAAATAGCTGAAAACCACTCTTCTTTTAATTGCTCCTTTGAAACAAATTTATCAGGATAATTATTATATAATGCAACAATTTCCATTTTTTCTCCTTTTCACTTACGATGTTATTTAAATCAAAAAAGCCACGACTTCTATCGTGACAACTCTTTCTCTACTTGCATGATGACATATTCTAAATCTTCTCGCAACTTTGGAATATCTTCTATAGCTGTTTCAATTATAATTTTAGCTTTCATGCTCCCATAATCATGATAAGCCCTATTTCTAAAACCTTTAATAGTCTGAAACGGAATTATATCTGAGAATTTCTCCTGCGTTTCTTCGGACAACTTACCACTTCCTAATTGTTCGCCTATTTGACCAATAACCATAGCTAAAGAATTAACTGACATTTCATCCGTTATAGGAATATTATAATGATGAATTTTCCTCAACGTATTTTCAACTTCCTCTATATAGTACATCATCTGTTTAAGATAGGAGTAGTCTCTCTGTAATCGCTCTATTCTCATAAATCACTATCCTCTCTTTCAAAAATTGCACACGTAATTGTTGAGTAATATAGGATTTCCCCGTTAATATTTCTTCAACAGTTAACACATCTACAGGAATATTAAACAACGCTTTTATTTCTTCTTCCATTTCAAAATACATCAATCCTGAAACAATGCTTCCTGTTAAATCTATAGCTAAATCAATATCGCTCATTTCGTCAGCCGTTCCACGTGCATAAGAACCAAAAAGATAAACTTTAGAAATTTGATATTTATATGCAATGACACTCAGTTTAGATTGTATGTCTGAAATTGTATAAATCATTATTCATAGCCTCCTGTCAATTTTAAGCCTACTTCTCCTTTCATTATAACACAAAATAAAGCAAGTAGGGACTTAGTAAAGACACCACTTGCTATTAAATATGTTCAATTTTTCTTTACATTGTAGCGACTCAATCCATAAAAACCTACCCTAACTGAAGCAAGAGCTTGTTAATATTTTTTAGACTTGAATTGAAGTATGCCCGCACCACCTAAACCAAATACACCCAACACTGTTAAAAGGATGCTTGCTGCTTCTCCCGTTGACGGAAGAACTTTGAGTTCCCCTTTATTATCTTTTAAAGCTATCGTACCATCTTTCTGACGAACTGCTCCGATTTCTTCAGGTTTTTCAGTCACGATTGAGCCATCGGGCTGTTTAACAAGCACGTTACTATCTTTAGTGCCAACTACAGTATTTCCCTTATGATCAACAATAGGTTGATTAATCAAGTCATTTTCTGTCACATTAGGAGCAGTTGGTTTATCTGGGTTTACGGGAACATCTGGATTAGCTGGTTGACTAGGTTTGGTGTCAGACTTCTTGTCTTCTTCCTTGCTTGGCTTTGTATCTTCTTTAGACTTTTCTGCTTCGCTTGGTTTGGTTGGCTGACTTGAGTCACTTGGTTTTGGCTCTTCCTTTGGTTTAGATGATTCGCTTGGTTGAGCTGGCTTCTCATCTTCCAAACCTGTTTTATCCTCAGTAGAAGGTTTAGTTGGTTCACTTGGTTTTACATTTTCAGCTGAATTAGATGATTCACTCGGCTTACTGGTTTCTACAATATCTGCACCTGTATCTAAACCAACAGTATTCTCATTCGCAAAAGCTAGATTCGCTCCTGCTAATACAAACGTAGAAACTGCTAACATAGTTATAATTTGTTTTTTATTCATTTTCTATACCTCTTTAAATTTAAAATAATATTACTTGTTACAACACAATAAAATTAACTATTTCAACAGGAGCTCGTATTTTCATTTTTAGCCCCTATTCTTTTTCAAGCTCTTTTAAATTTTCGATTTTGCGATTAACAACCTCAAAACTAAATTGCTTATGAACTTGATAAGCATTCGTAACAACAGGACTTGTCTCAGAATAAACGACATCTGCTAAATACTTATCTTCTTTTTTATAGACATCTAAGCTATCTATTTTTCTTTCGACTAAAACAGCACTGGAACTTGTATTCAACTCTTTTTTGGTCTGAAAATTATCTAACTGTTGCTTAAACGTCTCTAAATCTGCTAAAATCGTTGTTTCTTGCTGTGTTTTCTCACTTAACAAAGACAACAATTTACTTTTTCTACGTTCAATATCAGTCAAATCAAACTTTTGATTCATATATGCAGACATAAATTCTTCAGCTATTAATTGACTATCTTCAGAATTAGAAGAAGTACTTGTTTCACTTGTAGTGGATTTATCGATTTTCATTACTCTATCTTTTTCTTTAGATTCTTGTAAGCTCTTAGAGTTCTCTCCTACACAAGAAGCTAAAGAAAAGCTTGCAAATACCAAAAGCGATAAACACATAATTTTCTTATACATTTTATTTTCCTTTCCGCACAATACTTGATAGCATGCTATCAGAAATCGTAATTTCATGATATTGAACTGTTGATGGATTCTGGTCATAAATCATAACTCTATTTTTAGATAAAACCTGACCTACAACAGCTGTATGACCATATGTCGCATCTACTTTATAGCCAATACCAGCCGAGTAATCTGCACCACGTTTCCAGTTGATAATATCTCCAGACTTAACTTGAGAAGCTTTAGGATTAATAATCGCTGTCCACCCGAAAGAAGCCCAATCATAGTCAGTACCAATATCCGCTGCTGCAATCTTCCCTGATCCTCGCAACATCGGTCCTCCTAATTGCTGAGCATAAAATGCTGGAACCATATAGCATTGACCACCCCACAAAGAAGTATTCAAGGTAGCATCCAAAATCGCTAACTTACCTCCACCTGGCCGTGCAGAAGAACCATAGCCTCTAGGTGGTTTAGGAGTTCCACCATGCTCATCAATATATTTATCTAGCGCTTCCATCACTTTAGCACGAGCCTTACCAGTACCTGAAGTATCAGTATAGTAGACACCTGCTCCAGCTGGTAACGTCCCATTCTTATATTCCTCAGCACGTTTATCCAGTATCTGCAAAGTCGAATTACCTAAACGCTCAATTTGATGCTCTCTAAAATCCTTAAAAGCCCTTTCTGGTGGCCAATTTCTTCCCTGATTCGGATCATTATCCACACAACCATAGCCCCAGATATTGGCTTCTGGATAATCCTTTGCTACTCCAGCCGTACCATAAGAGCTTTCCATTTGAGCAAAAGCAACTAAGACACGTACATCAATACCACTTTGAGCTTGCGCCTTCAAAAAGGCTTCTCCACTTGCTCGACCAACAGGCTCATATCCCTGGCTCTTGATAAAACCATCAATCTGCTTAGCTGTAATACCGTAGCGTTGTGCTAAAAAATGATGAGTGTAAGCATCCTTTCCACTCCAATGCTCCACATACACCACACCATTCACATTAGATTCCGCAGAAGCACTACCAGAAGAGGCTGCCATAGCTAATACCAAAATAAGAATGACTGGAATGAATAAAATAACTGCACATCCAATTCCTATTTTTTTCATACTTCACCTCTCAATTCTGCCAATTTCTTCTTGATAGATTCCTCTCTTTGCATATTAGCTCGTAAACGTTGCTCTTTTCTTCTAGAGCTGTTAAAGCCTCGAACAAAAGCATTTGAACCTTGTCCCTCAAAATATGACTGCTCATTCCGATATACTTCTAATTGTTCCTGTAAACGATCTGCCCTTTTCTCTTGTCGCTTAGTAAGCGGACGAGGTTTCTTTTCTACTATTGATTCTGATTCAAAAGAAGGTTCTTGCTTATACTGAATCTGCTCACCCTCATGAGGCAATTCCTCTTGAATAGGCAAATTCTGATCGAATCTCACCTCTTCTTGAATTGGTGAATACTGTTCAAATTGTACTTCTCCTTCCTGAATCAAAGGCGAGTCAATAGATAAATCATTTTCGTGATAAGGGTCTAACATTAAAGAATCAGCCTCAAAATCTATTTGCGGTTCTTCATAAGAAGAAGGTTCAAACGACTGATAAGTAGGCTTTAAATTCGTTCCACTATCGAAATTTTGCAATTCTTCATTTTTCTTAAATTCTGGAGATTCAAAGTCATAATCAAGGCTTTCTTGATTTTCAAATGATGGCTTCTCTGTCATCACGTCTTGTTTAAAGTTATCTGGTAAATCTTGTGTCACGGCATCTTCTTTCACTAATTCATCTTCCATCGAAAATGTGACATCTTTCATCATAGCCATATCTTTCACGCTATCTACCGCATCATCCCGATAGTCACGTATACCATTTACAAGACCGCCCGAAAGTAAACCTGCTGAATAAAGAGTAAAATCTCCCATACGCTGTGCCATCTCAAAAGCATTTTGACGCATTTCTTCAGACGGCATATTAAATCGATTACCAAAAGTATCAATCGCCATACTAGCTTGATGACCAAAAATCAAATTGATCAATGTAGCTTTAAATTTCCACAAACCAACATAGACCATACAAGACACTGCTACACTTAATAACAAGCTAAAACCTTCAGAAAAACTCTCTAAAAAAGCCATCTTAGATAAAATTGCAACGGCTGGTTCTGCTATAACAATCGAAATCATTCGCTCAATCAAAAATACTGCTAACAACAGAGCCGAAATAGAGGATGGCAAAACAGAGCCTATCATGATCGTTTTAACCAAACCAAAAATCACATGTTGAAAATTTGGCACGAATGATAATAACAAGGCTAACGGCACTAAGAACATCAAGCCTAAAACAACTACTTGAGCTAATAGACTAAGAAGTTGCACAAATAGAATTGGTAAAGCCAAAATAAAGGCCTTGATTATCATAAACAAAATATAAAAGATTCTAGCGGGCACATAATCTAAAACAGCTGAGTTCCAGCGATTTCTTTCTTCTCCAGAATCAGCATTATGTCCATACCATTCTAATTTGTCTGTCCTCACTTTCGACTTAGATGGCTTAAAAGAATCTCCTTCTTTCTTACCTAAAATTTCCGAATCATCATAAGTTTCTAACTTCCCAGACTGACTATTCTTAAATTGACCATCGACTCGACCTGTATTTACAAAGAGATAAGCTCGATAGGAAGTATCTGCCACGTAAGTCTTTGAAAAGTCCTGATCAACCGAAATACTTTGACCATTGACTTCTACTTTGACACTTGAAATCAGCGAAACCGTCTCCTTGGAAAAATCCCGAATACCTTTCAAAACGTAAACACCGCCACCAGTAGACCCCACAACTCCAAAATAAGCAAAAGCAATCGTTACAACTGCTAAGAAATGAAAAAGCTTTTGAGCAAAACGACCAGGTTGCGCTAAATATTGGTAAAGCAAGTAAAGTAGCGAAAGAGTGATTAAAAAGTAAACTACTGAAAATCCGTCTTTACCAGACATGAAGTTAGTCCACATACTTTTTGTAGCTTTATAAACAGAAGATTCATAAGTCCCAACCAAATCAATCGACTCTAAAAGCTGCATTAAGATAGAAAAGAATCCAACAATCATATTCAAAATGAAAAATGGAATGTTGACAAAAATATCATTGATAACAGCATAAATACCATGATCTAAACTACCTGTCGGCTCCATATATGATTTCAAAGAGAAGATATCAACGCCAGAAATTTTACTATACATTTCTTGTAAACTTTTCATATCTCTCCCTCCTATGAAGCGTATTTGTTTTCTAAATTACTTGAAACAGTTGATTTCATTGGTTTAAGTAGAGTATCAATATCTGTATGAACCGTATGAACGCTAATCATATTTAAATTACCATAGACATCTTTATAGAGACACTGACCCGAAATCATATTAGAAAGCCATTCCATATTACCTTCATTAACTTCTAAACCAACATGTCGAAGGATTTCTTCTCGTTCCACTTCGTTATTAAAAGCGAATAAAGTTCCAAAGCCCGTTGCGTCATCTTCACTTTTAGCATCATTTACGGACTGTGTAATCAGTCCTAAGATATTGCTATAGTGACGACCAATACGCTTCATATTCTCGATGATAGCTCGACCCTCAACACTTTCCATCAAGATCCAAGCCTCATCAAACAATTCAATCGTATCTTCATACTGATCTCGCTCCCCAAAACGGGTGCAAAAAGCTCCTAAAGCAAACATAAGAGCAATCGAATTTCTTTGATGATCACTCATCTTGATTTCTTGCTTGTCTTGACTAGATTTTGGCAAAGCCAGGTCTGAAACCTCTAAAATCGTTACACGTTTATCATACGAAAGACCTTGAACATCCCCATCTGAAAATGCAAGCTCTAAAATAGAGTTCTTAATTACCGAAGCTAAATAGCGTCCCAAAGAAGCAATCTCTTTTTCTTCACTATTGACCATAATTTCAATAATCTGATTAAAACCGACAACCTCACCATTCAATCTACGATTGACAACTAAATCAACTGTTTCTCCAATTGCAGTCTCTTGATCTAAAGTCACATCTTTATCATTCAGCAAATAGCTAAGGATATTCTTAGCTGTACTAATAGCATCATTCTTAGCCAAAATCACAATCGGATCTAGTACACCTTTGTTAGATTCATCTGTACTATCCAACGTCACAAAATTAAATTGCTCAATTTGTTTCTTTCGTTTTGGATAACGCTTGGCAAATTCTGGATCATTAATCTTTGCTTCATAGTGCTTGCGAATTGCTCTTTTCGGATCAATATAAAGCAATTTAGTATTTTCCATCGATGTCAATAGAAATATCAACTGACCCAAATAAGATTTCCCTTCACCCGTCGCACCCGTAATGATAAAATGAGGATTCTTTGTCTGTTTGCCCTCAATCTCTTCTTTGTTTCCCACAGTCGCATTAAACAATACGATATTTCGAGACCCTCTAACCGCCTCACCAATCGAATCCCAACGTGTAAATTTATTATCAACACGACCAATATAATGACCAATCCTATTCCCTGAAAAAGTAGTGGTAAACGGCATGAGTTCCGCAAAACCTTTGCCAATCACTAAGTGATTCCACTTCCTGGTCGTGTTATCTAAATCCCTTCCATATAGTAGAGATTGAAAAAGATAAGGAGTATCTTGACTTGCTTCATGAACTTCTACTTTCATATCTCCAAACGTATTCAGAATCATTTGTCTTCGTTGTCTCAACTGAGTTAGACTAGACCCTGCAACTATAAAATACGAACCAAACTCAATCAAATCTTGATTACCACCTACCTGCTTCATCAAATCCTTCAAAGACTGATTCCCAAGAATAATTTCGTTCTGTTGCGTCGTATTGGTTGAATGAGCTTCTTTCATAATATTCAAGTAACGAATATTCGAACGTCCCATCGTACCTTTTATCGAATTACTATCAATAAATTCACACTTAATATTTAATCCCACAGGAAAGTTAAAGCGTTGAGCAATTTCACCCAAATGAAAACTATTGATAATTGTAGGAGTTTTTCCAACTGGTAAGATAGACAAAAAAGAAGAGCCATACGGACTCTCCAATTTCAAAAAACCACCCGCTAAACTACGAATCAATGTATCTGTCACATTGTATTTTGATCGATTAGCAATTACTTCTTCCTTAAAATGAGGAATATAGCGCAAAAATTGCATACGTTGATAATAAAACATAGCTTCATCTGTCAAGCGTTTCCCTCGAAAACTTCTCAACGATTGATAAATCGAAGCCTCTTGTTCTTCATAGGTTTGATACCAATTATCTTTTAAAGCTATTTCATATCCAAAACCATGTGCAACAGACTTTGATACGCTATCTAGCTTATCTAAAACCAACTGCTGCAAACTTCTATTTGCTCCATTCTTACTCAATCTGACACCAATCAACCAATCATATTGATAAGGTATCTCCATCTCATCAGTCAACTTCTCAACAGTCTCATTCAAAGAATCCAGACCAATTTCTAAACTATCTTCTGCTAAAGCCTCGCTAAAATCTCTCATCTTTTCCTCAAGCAAAAAATCTTTCGGAATCAATGCCAATTCAAAATTCTTATTTAAAGATAATTTTTTAATTAATTTCTCCACATTCTGCTTATGTTTAGACTTTGTGTTATCATCCGTTATCGTAATTGGAATAGCTGGAATACGATAAAAAGCCATTACATAACCATCCTTGCGCAACATCAAATTTTCATAAGTTGCTGCAACAGGATATTCTAAAATATTAGCCATCTTTCCCTCTCTTTTTTTTTATTTTTATGGAGCGTTTTACGCTCTATATCATAATAGGCTTTGACACCTATTACAATTTAGTTGGTTCAAAGACCAATTCTTCAAAAGTATCTATCCTAGACTCCTGATAAATAGCTTTTTTATTCAAAACAAAAGCAAAGAAATAACGTATATAATCCGATAGAAATACATTCATTTTTTCCCTTGTGGCTCATACTCAGAATAGAATTTTGCTAACCGTGTTGGTAGATACCAATACAATGTTAAAGAAATTGAACTAATCCGATACAGAAAAGCCATAACTGAAGAAAAAACGGTCATCATCAAGATAAATGTGATAATTCCCACTACAAAATAAGAAAGCTGAATAGGAACTGAAAAACTCCAGATTGTTTTTTCTCCATGCTTTGTTTTGACCCTTATCTCTTGAATCCAGTAAGGAGCATTTAACCCTCTGGCATAATCATAGATAAAATCATTCATGACTATCACCCATTATTAAAGCCAAAGAAACCTAGTACTTTCCATACAACTTCCGTCACAACTCCTTGCTTACCTGTCGCAAAAGCAACAATCAATGTATAGAGAACAAGAATACCTAAAATCTCCATCCATTTACTATCCCGCCACTTTTTCATCAATAGCACAATTCCCATAAATGAAACAACTGTGACAAGGTCACTTCCCATAAATTCTTTTAAACCACTAAACATTTTTTTCCTCCATTAATTCTTATAATATTGATAAAATTCATCTACATACCAACCACTACTTTGTTTTGACAAATACAAGGTAAAGCGCTCAGTATGCACTGCCCCTGTTGAAATATTTTCAAAATCAACTGACACTTGTACAGCAGTCTTACCCTCTGTCTTGTAAAATACGGCTGAACTATCATTTACTGTCTGAACTTTATACTTTCCACCCATAAAAGCTGGTTTCTTCATCAACAATGTCAAATCTTTTTCTTCGCTCAAAGCATACTTTTCAAAGAAAATTGGTAAAAAATCTTTGAGCGATTTAACTGTCTTTTCATCTAATTTTTCTATATCGTTACTATTCAATATTTCAAAAGCTTTAGATTTTCCAAGCAAATCATCTTCCTTCACAAAATAAGGCGTACTGACAATCGCAAGCAAACCATCATTCATTTTAAAAGGTATAGCTAAAACCGATATTTCTGTTACCTTATTTTCTCCTTCTCCAGATTCATATTGCACCTTAACTTTCGCAACTTTATAATCGACATATTCTTCTATTGCAATCAATCCTTGGCTTAACAAAGTTCGTGGTGCTTTCAACTCATCACGATAAGAATTAGTATTAAACGAATAATAATTTTCCAAATCTTTCAATCTAGTAGCTGAACCTTCTGAAGTATAATTGATATACGTACGAATAAAACCAGCCATATATTGTCTAACCTTAGAAACATCTAATGTCTGCTGTTTATTTGGAATATCAACAATTGTACTATCCAACTTTTTGACTTGAGCCTTCAGGCTATCTACTTGTGTTGACATACCAATAGATCTTAAAAGACCAAATAAACCAACCGAAAAGAATACTATCAATAGGCCATAAGCAACAACATTAACCGTGCTAGATTTCACCTGTTTTACTTTCGGTAGTTTCTTTACTTCTTTTTTTCTCGAAAAGCGAGATAAATAACTTTTGATACTTTTAATAATCTTCACCTATTCAATCCTTTCTTTTAAATTTGTCTATTACAATAGACATTTCAAAAATTGGCTGTTCTAATAGACATAATCAACGTCTACATAAAAGCCCCGTGATGTATTCAGCACCACCCCCTTATCAATATAAACTTGTACAAAAGTAACCCAATTAGTAACTTGGTAGAAAAAATCAATAACTAAATCCATTTCCCTACCTCTCATTAACCTTTTCATCAGTTCTTTTTCATCTTTCGTAGAAAAAATATAATGTGATTTCATAATTTCAAGTACTGATTTATGTCTCTCAAGCAAATGCCTGACAACAAAATCATCACCATCATATAGTTCTAATATGACCTTCTTTAAAAGATAAGCTTCTTCCAAAGAAAGAATCGTATCAATTTCCCAATCAGAAAAGCCACAAATAAAAAAGGATTCATCGTTGAACCCTCTTTCACTCATTCGTTGTCTAATCTGATCTTCAGAAAATTTCATCAAATCCAGTTCACATAACAATCTGGATTGACCGTCTTCATACACTCGTATATTTGCAAGCATCTTACTGTGTTCCTACTTCCTTTCATCAATAATCCTCTACTTGCCTATTTAACTGCTCCAGATCCTCTACTGTAAAATAACCAAAGCCAATAAAAGCTGAACCCTGATATTCCACAACTTCAATCTGTTCTTCATACGATCCCTGCAGACCTATTCTA
Source organism: Streptococcus sp. oral taxon 056 str. F0418 (assembly GCF_000220065.1). Taxonomy (GTDB): domain Bacteria; phylum Bacillota; class Bacilli; order Lactobacillales; family Streptococcaceae; genus Streptococcus. The sequence continues at coordinate 534,822 of NZ_AFQU01000001.1, forward strand.
GTTAGTTGACCAAAATAAAGAGGAAGACCAAACCAAGCCTTCCTTCCATTTTCTGGATTTCTAATTAAAACTTTTGAACTACCCATATACTTACTTACCATTTCTTTTCTTCTAAAATATAAAAAACACTTATCACAAAAATGACAAGTGCCTTTTATTGGTTTTCAAACTCTGACAACTCATTTTGGATTCTTTTTAAGATACTCTGAATCTCTTCAGTTTCTCTATATCCTTCAAAATTCGCTAATTGTTGCTCAAACCTATTAATAGCATTATACAACTTAGGTAACTCAGTGTTATCTTTTAACTGCGCCAATTCTTGATTTTTCAATTTTAAATCAGCTAATTCTGAACTCAACTGTGCATTTTGTAAAACAACTTCTTTCATCATATCCATTGTTTCCAAAATCTCTTTAGCACGAGTACTATTTTGATACAATTTCTCACGAGCCATTTTTTCAAACTTCATTTCATCAGAAATATACTCTGTATCTTTCTTGATGGATTGATGTTCATTAGACAACCCACGATGTTCCTTAGATAATGAATCATGCTCTTTCGATAGTGCATCATATTCTTTCGATAATGCGTCATGCTCCTTAGATAATGCGTCATGCTCTTTCGATAACAACTTAAATTCTGATAATAGAATACTATTATCTCTAGACAACTTTACCAAAGTTCTAAGAACCGTTGCAGCAACAGTTACTATTCCCCCCAAAGTAACCCAATCCATAATAGAATATTCTCCTAACATTTTTCTCCTTTCTATATTATCATAAATTCTACTGATTCACTATCAACGATTTCCTAAAATTTCATTATGTAAGGCAATCATGTTTGCGAGACTGGGGCGATAACCATATTTCTTCAGACAATCATAATAGCTCCAGTCAATAATCTCATAGTCACCTGCAGACCATTTTATTCCTAACACCCTCAACGGTTCAGCCTTAAAGGAAGATGTCGGAACTTTAAGACGACTATTCCCGACAGGTAAACGCTGTAAAGCTTGATTCGGTATATTTTCAAATCTATCCATAGTTACCTTCTTTACACAAACACATGCCATTCTTTATCTGCATATCCTAAGAAACTGTAAGAATCATTGATTCGTTCCTCAATTTCTTCTCTATTCGCTTCAATCCACTCTTCCAAACGTTCCTCTTCAAGAAGTTCTTGATACTCCTGGCTGGACAACATGTTAATAGTATCTATCAATAGTTCTTTACTATCATAAGACACATAATGATTGACCCACATATCATCTGGATTCCCATTACCGTATTGTTCCACTTCCCAACCATCAAAATATTCATCTACTGCATCTTGAATAGATTCTGGCAAACTCAAAAATCCTTTACCATACAAATAATCACTACAAATATCCATGTAGCTATTATAACTTACCTTTACTGCCTTTTTTCCTTTCTAAAAGAAAAAGAGTAGCCAAATCCTGACTACTCTACTCTATTTATAATGATCTCTAAAAGAGAGAAAATAAATTTCATCTTCTTTGACCATGTATATTAGACGATGCTCGTCTGTAATCCTACGTGACCAAGCACCTGCATATTGATATTTCAAAGGTTCTGGTTTCCCTATACCTTCAAATGGTTGACGTTTAATCTCCTCTATTAGACGATTGATCCGCTTTAAAATCTTTCTATCTTCTTGCTGCCAAGATAAATAATCTTCCCAGGCTTCATCTGTAAAATTAATCATCTTCCACCTCGATCAAATCGTGAGTAGAGAACAATCCTTTTCTTACCTGTTCCATACCAGACAACACCTTATCAGAAAGATAATCATTACTCATCAAGCGAATAGTTTCCTGAATACTATCCCAGTTATCTTTAGACAATACAACTATATCTTCTTCAGGATTTTTGTTCACAACCATTAAAGGTTCATATTCATCATTGACCTTTTTCATGTATTCTTTTAAGTTATTTCTAAAATTAGAATAAACTACCGCTTCCATAGTATTACCATCCTCTTTTATGTAATATCATAATTATATCACTTTATAAGTTGTTGTACAAGTTTTTGAACAAGTTTTCAACAATAAAACAGACTTTTTTACTAGTTAGCATAATCCGAAAACATTTGACCACGTTTACGTAATACACCTTGATATTTACGCATTTCACCGTTCGCCCACCAATATTTCTTCAACTGCTCTTTAATTCCTTCAATACTAGTTTCTTTAAGCTCTTTGCCAGTTAAATTATCAATTTCTTCACTTTTCAATAGATTATTCAACTTATTTGCTACATCAAACGCCTCTTCAAATTTATTTGCTTGTAACAGTTCACCTAATTCTTGAGAAGTACCTTTTATTTTTTTCACAAATGCTTTTGTTGTTTCAGCCATCTTTATTTCTCCATTTTCTTTGTTATTTTTTATATTTGTAGCTCATTGATATTCAATGGCTATGTCGGCGAACGAATTAATCTCATTTTTCTACCTCAGCGATAAACTCTCAAACGTTTTAGTAAATTGTATTTATAAATCATTAACGAAAGAAAAGCCACCTTTTCTTCGTCTGAAGAAGCCATTAAACTTTTCTTCCACGAAGATCGTTTCTCTGAAACTAACTCTGAAAGCATATCATTATATTCTGAAAGTGACTTATTATAGACAACTTTCACATTTTTATCATTATGATAAGCAAAAGAATACATCTTACTACGCAACGTTATTAATTGTTGACGCTTTTGAAATAGCACTCCCAAATTAATTTCAGGTTGATAAAAATAGTTATCTGGAATTTTTGAAACAACATCATCAATAACATAGTCTAGCTTATCAATATGCTCAACTAGATAAGATTCAATCGCTTTAGCTTTCATCTCTAACAAACCTCCAATTTAAGCAACTCTTCCTCGCTTTTAGTAAAAGCATTAAGTCGCAATGTATCTAGTGTTTTCTTAGCTTTATCACTTAACTCACCAGAATCAATGATCATCTGCAAGTATTGAGTGTTCATCACTTTATCTGCTTCATCTACTAAAGCCAAGCTATCTGCAACCTGGTGCAAAAGCCATTTGATAGTACGACCAATATTATAAGGTTCAGGTTGCACTGAAAGAGTGATCGGATCTACACCACCAAACAACAATTGCCATTTTTTATCTGGAAGAAACGCCCCATAACTATTCTTTTCATCATAGACCTGCATCTCCTTATTAATAATACCCTTTGCTATTTCAGCTAAATCAATGCCACAAACATATTCTTCAATCGCTTTATTAGCCTTTTCTTGTGCAAATCGCAACTCATAACGATTCCAAATGCCAAATATTTCCAAAGCCTCAACTAAACTAATATTCTCTTTCTTAGCTAATTCATAGCGTTTTTCGTAAAAATTAAAATACAAATTGCTTTGACGACTGCCAAAATACAACGAAATGCCCTGACTAGCCTCCTCTTTCTCATGATCGTTTTTAAAATTTAGGCCTCCACCTCCAACATGATTCCAAGTCTTCAATTTATCAAACACGACTTCATTATGATATACCTTAGCAATCATATCCGATAACAGAAAATGTTCATCTTCTTTATCATGACCTCGATACATCTCATCCATAGCTATATCAAGCCTGGTCACTTTCATATCTTTACGCTCAAAGTACATTTTGGATAACAAATCATGCCAGGTCAATCCTCTATTTTCTAAAATCAATTCCATTTGTCGACAGCCTTGACCCGAAAGCTGAACTGTTATCTGGTAATTGTCTGTCAAGTTCTTATCGATGTAATCAAAAATCCAAATATCACCTCTACGCCAGAGATGATTGTAAGCCATCAATTTTGTATCTTCTGAGATAAATTCCTTCAACTCACACAAAAGATAAGTTTCACAAAAATAAGCTAGATCCCGAACATCTTTAAATGTGATACGTAAATAATCAATCATCACTCGCAAAGTATTTTGAGAATCAACCAGATAACCTAATTTTTCTTTTATCTCTCTAAAACATGAGGATGTTAAACCTCTTTGATTATTTTCATACGCACGTAAACTACGAACATTTATATCAACCATTTCTGAAAACTGTTTTTGTGTCAAACCCGTTGTTTTTCGTAGCCTTTTTAAATGGCTACCATCAATTAGTCGTTTTTTTGCCATTTTTACCTTTCTAGTGACACGCTTTTTTTGCCAAAATGACACACTTTTTAAAACTCGAAAACCCTTGAGCCACCTAGTGTTAGGGGAGTTTTATGAGGCGTTTTTCTCATTTCTCACCCCCCTATTAGGTATAGGGGGTTCGCATTTTTGATAACCCTCCTGAAACAGGCATGAATAGTCGGTGTAGACGGGATAGACGGCCTGGGCTACGCCCAGGCCTATCCCTACACCTATCCATGCCTGTTTCAGAAGAGCCACCAAAATGGTTTCTCTACCACTATTACCCGAAATAGTCAGACAATAGTTCTTTCCAAGTTCCAGAATATTCTTCCTTCTTCTCGAATAAACGCTCTATTAATTGCACATCTTCTACAGAAAATAAAATCTCCCCTTCCTCACGGATAAAACTTCGATAGTTATTTTCTTCCAACATAGCTACTAATTTTACAAGTTGAGCAAGGCTCTTCCCTAAATCTTTAGAAAATTCCTTTGCCCCAATCATTTGTTCTTCTTCCATTACTAATTCTTCCATTTCTTCAATATCAATATCCTCAAGATCAACTGTTTGATGTGCAGAGGCATTTTCTGCAAATTGTCTTAACAATTCATTATTTAAAATATCAGTTGAAACATTACTATTTTCTAATGGGTCAAATTGATTGGTATGACGCTCAAGCTTAGAAAACTCATCAAAAAATGAAAATTTCTTGGTCAATAATGGTGAATAAAATTCCCTTGCCACTTCACCATAAACACCAGCATACCCTCGACCATAAACTCTACGTCCACCTAAATATTTTAAGTATTTAAATTCTTTATTGCGATTCTCTGGACCAAATAAAATATCATAGCCCGTCTCATCTAAACGACCAACAGAAATCCTAAAGTTAATATTTGCCTGAAGCTTAGAACCTAAATCTTCACGAGATGGTTTTTGCATCGCCAATATGCCAAAACAGCCTGCTTGACGCCCTAAAAGTAAAAACTGACCTATCGCATTATCCACCCGTTCTCGATCCTTAAAAGAAAGCATCGACATTAACGCATTATATTCGTCAGATACAAAGAAATACGGTTCTAAACCATATTCGTAAAACTTTTTCATATCTTTATGGCCTAAACGCTTCATTTCAGAACGCATAAAGTCATATCTAGCCATCATAATCACTACTGCATTTTCAAAACGAGATACAATATCTGATATTTCAAAAAAAACTCGACCTTCAAAAGCAGTAATATCTAACATCGTGACAAAATCAGCACGCTTCGGATCACAAATATCTACTACCCCTACCTTAGACAGAGCTAAAATAAGAGACTAAAGTAATACTGTTTTACCACCACCAGTTCCACCAGCTACGAGCAAATGTGGGTCACTAATAAAATCCCAATAGAACCCCTTCATCAACTCTACACCTTTTTCTTTATCCCAAGAAACATCTGGTACAGTAATACGATTCAAATAAGCAGAATAAGCCAATTTATAAACCTTATAATTCGGTTCGTCCAAAGTCTCTTTGAAATCCATAAAAAATGTATCTTCTAAAGCACCACCAATCTTCTTAAACTTATCTTGAAACTTATTTCCAGCCATCTTAAAATGAACAGACAATTCATATTTCCCCTGTTGTAAATAAATCTTAGGAAATTTCACAGACTGACCCGAACCGCCTTGTTTTTTCTTCTCATAAACAAATTTATTTTCGTATAAGAAAAAAGACAATCGTCCTAAACGTTCCAATTTTTTAAAAAATGGTGTCGCTTCCTGAAGAAACCAGGTTAAATAAATAGAAGAAACCAACGATAGCAAAAACAAAAAAAGCCCTAAACCTATCGTAAAATAGTCTAAGGCTTGAATTTGTTCTAAATTAACATAAATATATAAAGCAAATCCAACTAAAAATGGAAAAAATAAACAAGAAAATAGAATATAATTCATGAATCGCATATAAGGACGAACCCTTATACCACGATATTGAGGCAATAAACGTACAGAAGCCATTCTATACCTCCTTCATACTATTATCCTTTATGATCTTGTTTTTCTTTGTTTTCATTTGGTTTAGCTGTTACTTGTGGTTGTCCGCCACCTTTCTTCGCAATCTTAGAAGCAAAAATTTTGTAATTATCATTTCCATTAATAGAAGAATAAGCAACCACAACATCTGATAATTCAACCTCATCACGATATTGCAATCCTAAAGCCTCAATATCAGATTGTAACATGTCAATAATGGTTACAAAGACGGTTTGACCTTGCGCAGATGATTTAACACTCACCTCAATACCACGAATTTCCCCAGTTGGAATTTGAGGATATGTCCCATCAGCATTACGTGCTTGACTTGTATCATCTTCATAAATAATATCTTGTCGCTCAATTTTACCAAATTTTAGATTCCCCAAAATAGCCTCTAAATCAAGCGCTTCACTTACAATACGATACTTCTTATCTACAATTTGAAGTTTATCTCCAAACTCTAATCCAACTTTTGCCATTAATTATTTCCTCCTTTAACAACTTTAAGCCCTGTCGCAAAAACATTCAACGCTGGTGCAACACTTCGTCCATTAACTGCATAATCTGGATAAAATACAGGATTTTCAATTTCAACCAATGCATCTTCTGGATATACTTCTGCAGTAGCAGGTGTAATCACATGAAAGACCCCGTGTTTTTGACTACTCAAAATATGACGTTGATAAGTCCCAGGTTTACCCATCACTGTTCTTGGTGCATTCCCTAATGTTTCATAAAATGCTTGCCCAATAAATTCAGGCTTCATTTTTAAAGTTTCAGATTTCATAAAAATACCTCTTTTTTCTATTTTTCATTATAAAAACAGCTCTAAGTTCTCACTCTTTTAGTCTAAGACAAGGAAAGTGCTGTTAAACTTACCTAAAAAACTAATTTTCTTCTTTCTTCAAACCAAATACACCTAAAGCAGAAACTAAAAGAATACCCAAAACAGAAAGTCCTGTTGATTGATTACTTCCTGTTTCTGGAAGTTTTGGTTTCGGTGTTTCTGGTTTTGGTGGTTCATCTTTCCGTGGCTCTTCTGGTTTAGGTGGTGTATTAGTTTCTACTACATTTGATTTAGTGGTCACACCATTGACAATTTCATCAAATTGATTGATGGTTTTACCTGGTGCAATTTGCTTAACATAAGCATAGCCCTCTACGCCAAATTCACCTGCTGGAGAGACTTTCGCCAAGAAAATTTTATCAAAGCTATAAGTCACTGTATGAGTGACTTTATCATAAACAGATTTTACATACTGAGTCAACTCTTCGCCCTTTTTGATAATCGTATTATCAGAAAGTTTGAAATCCACAACCGCAAAGAACTGGAATTTATTTTGATACTCCACTTTTTTGTCAAAATGATCTACATAAACCAAACTATCAAGCACCTTAGATCGATTAGCTGGAAAATGAGTTGATTTCAACTGATAAGTAAATTCTGTATCAAGCGGAATCGTTTGACCATTAATAGACTTCTTAGTTTGTGCCTCCTGGATTGACTTAGCCACATCCTTTTTCGGTTCTGGTTTAAGAATATCATTAATGACTGGCTCGCCATAATAGCCATTGTTATAATCCACTTGGTAAACACTATTAATGTATTGACCCGTTACATCTGTTTTATTTTGCATAGGCAAGTCAAAGACAATATTAGTGCCTGTCTGATTGTATTTAGCTAGGTGTTCCGCAGAATTTTCCGCTACCCACATCAAGAAATTGCCTTTTGGTTTAATGCCTGTTAAGCCTAACACTTTTCTAACAATTTCATCTTGTGCTTGACCCGATAATACATGATACAATTTCAAGCCATTTACCGTCTTACCTTGAGCATCCTTGATAGTAAATTGATCAACCAACGGTGTAACCTTGCTTTCATCATAATCATCAATATAAGCCTGAATTGTTTTCTCAGCTTCTTTTGTGATCATCATATTTCTATAAGGTGTTTTCTTCCAAAGTGATTTATAATGATTGATTTCACCTTGTAAGGTTGTCTTGCCATCAATGATTTCCCCCTTATCATTGTGATTGTGTTTTTCTGGACGTATTCTATCCCGATTTGGATTATTTGGGTCATCTGGTTTCTCAGGATCTTCCTTACCAGGCGTCTTAATCACAACCTTATTTGAAGTCTTTGTGACATTATCTTTCGGGTCTTTACCTGTTAATTCCAGGTTAAAGACATTAATGTAAGTAGCCGCATCATTCTGTGGCGCAAAGTAAATCTTAACAGGTTTAAAATTAAAGGCTTTCATCTTATCTGCATTGAGAGACTTGATAAGATTATCTTTAAAATTGATAACCGTTTTACCTGACTTATCAATCGCAATACTGTAGTCTGTATTAGCCTGATTGGTTCGCTCTACATCGACCTTCAAACCATTTGGTAAATTATCAACCAAACGACCTGCCGTGTATTCTGGCCGATTTGCAGGAAGTGGATTAATGTTCAAATGATAAACATTATTCGAGTTCTTCACCACGTATTGACCATTGACATCAGTTCCATCAGAATTGACCACTGCCTTCGAAATACCTGGTATACGTTTCACCTGAAGGGGATTGACCGTGGTTTTTAGTTTCACATCATGTACGGTAGTTGCCACCTGAAACTTTGGTACAGTAACTTTTTCAGTCGCTGGTTTTGGTAGCTGTGGCAATGTTGGAACAGGTGGAATCTTTGATAATGGCGGTAAAACATCATTGTTATTAGTGAAGCGTATAGCTCCCCAACCATGTGTATCATGAATCCAATCATCATGAATTTTGATGAAATTGATATAACCAGAAGAAGAATGAGGCGCAATTCTACGATGAATATTTAAAGGAACAGTCTTATTAATAGTCTCCGTGAAACTATTAGCCCCATGATGAGGTTTTACATAAATGAGATTGCCTGTTACTTGATCAAAGATTTTAAAGGAAATATCCTGATTAACCGCTTCGTTATCCTTTGTTTTATTATAAACATAAGTATTGAGATACATACTAATCAATTCAACATCGATAGAGCCATCTTCATTAACACTATAACGATAATTGAGTCCACCCGTTAAAGTACCATTCCCAATCACACCAACACCATCAACCAAATCATGTGTAAATGTAAATCGATTACCAGAAATACTTCCACGCATAAATGAATGACCATATTCATCGTTTTGAGTGTCTTGTGTTTTAGTGGCTATATCAACTGCTACACGATTAAAAGCTGATTGACGTTCTCTTTCAACTTGAGCTTTCTTTGCGATCGCTGCATTGTACCTTGATAACGCTTCCTGATATTCACGTTCCTTCTTAGACTTCTCTTTTAAATATGCTGCTTGGGTTGACTGACTCTTTTTAACAACCCCATTCACCTTATTGATCGTAACCTGAATTTTAGCAGAGAGTTCTTCTTTTTTAACTATCTCAGTTGCACCTTGCTCAACCGTTACACCAGCTTTCTTAGCTTCATTTGATGCAATATTTACTTGTTGATTAGCCTTATCTTGTTCAGACTTAGCTTGGTTGACTTGGTTCTTTTGAGCATCCAGGTCTTTTTTGGCTTCTTCCAGATTTGCGTATTCTTTGGTGCCTGATTTAGTCACTTTTAGCCCCGCTTTTTCAGCAGTAGCCATCGTTTCAGCAACACTAGCTTTAACGTCGTTTTGCACCTTGGTTGTTTGTTCAACCTTAGCTTTCTGATCCAAAAACTTGTTTTCTGCTTCCTTATCACTTAAGACTGTTTCCATAGCCCCTTGTTCAACCGTTACGCCCGCTTTTTTAGCCTCTTCAACAGCCTTGTTTAAGTTCGTATCAGAAACAGGTGTCGTCATGTTACCAATACTTTTATTTTCATTAGCAATAGCCTGCTTTTGATCTTCTGTCGCTTCAGCTTGTGCACCTGGTAAATTAGTTGCTGGATTCGGTGTTGTATTCTCAACAGCTACTGGAGCTGAGGAGGTCGTCTTTTCATCTGCGCTAGCTACTTGAGAGCCTAATACAATCAGAGCCGTACCTAGCACTGCTCCACAAAGTGTTTTAAAAGCTTTAGATTTTCTAAAGCCATATCTTATTTCTTTTTTCAATCTTTTTACTCCATTCTATGTAAACTTCACTATGTATGTTATATTGTATTTTCCTAAAGAGTGAGTGAGCACTCTTAGGAATAAAAAAAGAAGGCGCTCTAGCCTTCTGTAAATATAAAATCATCTATACTAATACTCCTTATTTCTCATGTTTTTTATTTGAAAAAGTAAACTAAACGCTCCCACAATCATGCCATAAATAGCAAAGAGGCTCATGCTTTGGCCTGTTTTTGGCAAAGCTTTTGCGACTGGTTTAACAACCAACGGTGTAGCTTTCTTCCCATCCACATAACCAGTGATTTCTCCTTTAGCATTCACAACTGGCACTGGCTCACCACCTGCTTGTTTGATAGCTTGGTATTGTTTGGCAAGCTCCGCCTGACGCTCTGCTTCCAGGTATTCCTGGTAAGCTTTTACAACCTTAGCATTTTGAAAAGCTACTTCTTTTTGAGTGGCTTTTAATTCATCTAATTTTTTAATTTCTGCCTTCAAGATTGCTGTCTTTTCAGCCAAAACTTTTTCAGCTTCAGCTAAAATTTTTGGTGCATTCTTCAAATCAACTACTCGTTTTTCAGATGAAGTTAAAATGTTTTGTGCTTGTGTCAAATCCGCTTGAGCTACCTGTACGCCTTTTTGAGCCGCTACAACTTCCGATTCCTTAGCAGTTAATACCTCTTGTTCTGCTTTCAGAGTTGTATTTAGCGTAGCCAATTCTGCCTCTTTAGTCTTCAATACGGCTTGAGCGTCAGCTAGATTGGCTTGTTTAGCTTTAATATCCGCATTCAGTTCTTTGACCGCTTTGTTTGCTTTGGCAAGAGTTGATTCATCAAGCGCTAATTTATCTTGAACAGATTTTAAATTTGCTTGAGCCGTCGGTGTTTGTAAAGCTTGATTTTTAATACTATCACGTTTAGTCGTTGCTTGAGTAAGGTTAGCGGATACTGTATTAAAGGCTGTTTGAGCATTAGTTTTAGCCGCTTGAGCTGTATCATTGCTTGCGATTGCTGTATCATAATTGCTTTGAGCGACTTGTTGCTTAGTTAAGAGCCATTCACTGTTATAAGGATTCTCAATAGCGGTTTTAGAAAAGTTAGTAGATTGTGCAGTCAGTTGAGAGGTTTTCACATTCAGAAGATGTAATCCTGAATGACCATTGACATAACTGAAAGCTAATCCCATATAGGAAGCACTATCATCTTTCGTACCTAACACATCATTTGCATGATCCCATTCTAGGTATTCGTCTCCTGCTGGGAAAAGAAAGCGTAAGAGTGATTGATAGACTTGCTCTTTTAATTGAGCCTTAGTAGAGCTATTCCCATGAATCCCAGACCAATCTTCGTAGAAGTTGCCTTCAGTATCAGAATCTTTTAAGTGATATTCTTTGGCGACTTTGGTCAAGCCTTTTTCATTGTGACCACCTTTCGTCCAAGCGTCCCAGTTGTCTGCGACGGTTTGCTTCACAACATTTTCCGCAAACTCAATACTTGATTTAGTCACACTAGTTAACGGTGTTCCTACTTGCTTACGAGCTTGATTAATCAAGTCTGATGCAAATTGGGATAGATCTTCTAAGACATCTGATGGTACTTCATTTAAAGTATAAGTCTTTGTATTGTCATCACTTGGATTAGACTTGTATTGATGAGCTTTACGTAACTTTTCACTTTCTTTTGCAAGTGTTGCCTGGTCATTCTTTTTAAGTGCCTCAATATAAGCAGGAGATAAAGTCAGCTGGTTAAGATATTTCACGGCATTGTCTGCTTGTGTTTTTGCTTCAGTCGCTGTCTTTAAAGTTGCTTCTGTTTGAACTGAAACTTTCATCTTTTCAGCAAGAATCGCTTCTTTTTCTGTCTGCTCATTTTTAAGAGATACAACTTCTTTTTCTGCACTTGCTAAAGCAAGTTCTCGTTCCCGATCAGCTTTTTTGGCTACTTCCAAAGAGGCTTGTGCCATAGCAACCATCTTCTTATCTTCTTCTACAGTATCTTTTGCATTCTTTTGATTATCCAAAACTTGTTTAGCGCCTGTACCGTTTAAAATTGCTTCTTTTTCAGCAACAGTCTTTTTAGCTTCCGCAACTTCTACATCTTTTGCTTGAACTACTGCTTTAGCTTTGTCTGTTTTCCTAGTTTGTTCAGCTTGATCAGCTTTTGCCTTCGCTTCAACAGCTTGTTTTTCTTTCAACGTCGCTTCTGCTTTAGCTTGTGCTGTTTGGTTAGCTACCACCTTTTCTTCCGCATTTTTAATCGCTTCAGGAGTTGCCTCTTGGACTAATTTATCGGCAACAGCTTTAGTGTCTTGAGCCTTGTTAGCATCAACTGTGGCTTGTCCAACCACTTTGTTTTGTGATTCTACAGCTTGATTAGCTTGAGCTAATTCAGCGTTTGAGCGATCAAAATCTTCTTTAGTCACCGTTTTTGTAACGGATAACTGATTCTCGTAAGTCTGACTAGAGACCTGCACTTCGTCCGCTTGAACTTGATTTACCAAAGTTACACTAGCTGTTACAGCCGCTGTTGCAAGTAATGTTTTTTCATAAATAATACTCCTCATTTCATTATTTCTTTTTAAAATTTAACTCTTCCATTCTCGACACCTTAGAAGAAAGACGTATCAAAGAATAAATAACAAACATTGTCATTAAAACAATAACAATAAAAAATAAATAAAATATCATATACTCCTTAACCTTTTTTATAAATAAAGATCTCTATCTGCTTAATCTATAATTTCTTATATATATCCATTATCCTTTTAGTGTAACTTCTACGATAACCCGAACAAGAAACACCATACAACTTTAAATAATTACGATAAAGATATTCAATCCTTTCTATTGATTCAATACATAGCTGTTTTAAATATTTCCGATCACTACGATAAATCAAAAAAGAAAACTGAAAATTATTCCAAGTTCTCTTAAACTCATATTCAAAAAAATCATCTTTTTGTGTCATATCAATTAAATCACCTATACTCTCTCCTTCTAAAAAACAATTCCAATAAAATTCAATATTCTATTACTAAATCACATTTCATTCTGTCCAAGTAATAACTCGATTCCAGCGACCACTACCACTTATTATATAATGATAAATAGCATTCTGAACCTGACCTTCAGCAATTAAAAACGAACCATCTTGAAAACGATATCATCAACAAATTTAAATCCTTGACAAGAAATGTCTCCGTCGTTTTTGCAACTGAGTTTTTTTATTGGTTTACTGAATGGATTTTGTCTTACTCTAAACCGTCTGCACATAGTTTGCTTGAATGCAGTAAACCTCAACAACCTTATTCAAATTATTGAGCCTAATTGTTATGGAATACTAAAAGTCTTAATCTAAAATATCATACACCTTGAGAAAATTATCATAGGATACTGGATAAAACTCACCCCTAACTCCTCTTACTACAACCTCTCCAGAGAATAAACGCTCAATACCTTCTAAGGTGTTTATTTCAAGAAACCCTTGTTTTTTTATAGATTCTACTAATTCGTCCCTCTGTAGTTCCTCTAAAGGAGTAGTAACAAAATACCCCAAAAAATCAAGCACTTCAATAATACTTTTAGTATTATCTATATCCATCTTAATAAAGTCGACCTCGTATACCCTTTTTTCAAAGGTATTTACAGTCCCTTTTACACGATTGTACGTTTGCAAAAAAATATCAGAGTCTATTGACCAAAAACAACCATCTGTATTATCCTCACGAATAACCCAATTACCTTTAGGTAAGGAAATTTCTCCTCTTTGTTTTGCAATGTAGATTGTCCCATCAGACTCATCATACCTAACAGGTTCTTTTTCATTAGTTCTTAAAAGTTTTAAGAACTCTTCCAAAATAATATTATCGTTATACTGTACAGCGAAAACTTCGATTGGTTTTTTTCGTGCTTTCATTTTAATTACCTTTCTAACATACCTCTAAGCAAATTTTCTACATCTGTTTTTAAAACATACTTCACCTTGTCATTATCAGAAACCTGGATTCTATCTTCATAAGATTGACGATCATAAATCTCTTTAATAATTCCATGAGCAAGCTTGTTATTATAACCAAGAGAAACTAAATCTTGATAATCATATACCAAAGATCTATCTGTATAGTGTTTTTCTTGTTTTACTAAATCAACTCCAGCCAAATAATCCAACGTACATCCAAAATATTCTGCTAGTTGAATCAACTTTTCTAAATCTGGGATTCTCTCTCCAGACTCGTAACGAGCGTAAGCCCTTGGCTGAATATCCAAAAAACTTGCTATTTCTTCTTTTGTTTTTTATTTTCTTCTCTCAATACAATTAAGCGTTTAGCTAACTTATTCATACCTTCTTTTCCTTTTTTATTTATTATTAGCTTCTATAAAACAACCTATTGTTAGCTTCTATTCTCTTATAGAAACTAATAATAAGAGTTGCTTATAGACAAGGACGAAACCTCATGTGTCTACGACAACTTCATTATCAATTTCATGTAAACAAAAAAGCTATTCAAATAAAAAATTGAATAGCTCAGTTATTATTTTCTTATGTATGCTCGTATCTTCGCATACTGGCTTTTCGTTACACTTCACAGCGTTACTACTCGCCTCGGATAAGTCACGGAATTCCCCTTCGGTCAAGAAACTTCCTCCCTCACCTTATCCATTAGCTAGATTGAAAATCAATCTAACACACCGCCCACAGCGCCACGTCTTTCAACGTGCTGTCTCCACCCGCTAGGTTATTCACCATCATAGCTTCATAGGTAGCAGTTCTAGTTTTTGGCTCTACACAGGTTAACTAGCATAAACCTTAGTACTTCATATATAGATTTATTGTAATCTAAGATTGTAACTCAATACAATTTTTGATACAATATCATTGATAAATTTGTTTTCCATAACCTCCTTAAAAAGTAACCTGAAAGCAACTTTGAATAGTTTTGACTTTTCAGAGTTATCTTTAACAAGGAGGCGCAATTATGGATAAACATTTTATCAATAAAGTCAAAGAGTTTCTTTTAGAAGCTTTACGACTTTTTGCTAAAGCAGTTATCAATCAAATAGTGAAAACTATTTTTGAAAATCTGTTTTAAAAACAGAAGCGCAACTGTTAAAATTGGGTTTCGTCCTGAACAGGTGAGCTTTTTTATTTTGCTTCTAAAAAGATGATGTCTTAGACTTCAATAAATCTATATACTTCTGAATCAGTTATTCTACTGAAACAGCACCTATTATCTTCTAACTTTCTACCGAGGCGAAACTCATTTGACAAAAGTTAAAAGATAATATATAATTAAAGTTGCTACACTTTGGGTGCGTTTACAGTCTGAATTTTTTAGATTGCAGACGTACTTTTTATTTAGTTGTCAAGGTACAGAAACCATAAAAAGAAAGGCAATTAAATAAATTGAAAATTTTCGAAATCGTCTTAACAGCTATCATTACTCATCTTATTAAATTGGGTATTGACGCTATTATAAAGAAAATATCCAAAAATTAATCATCATTCTTTTTTTAAAACTGATAAAGCTTTTTTCTCTTTATCAATAGATATATTAAAACATCTTTAATATATCTAGTCATAAGGAGAAAGGGATATTATATGAATCAACAAGAACTTGAAAAATATATCAGAGATAATATTGATACCATTAGTATTGAACCAGAAGAACTCTTACAGAAAGGTTTTTCTTTAAGAAAACTCCAGTTAACTGAAGAGCCTCTAAAACTTTTCTATGAAAATGTTAAACGTTTTATGCTAAACGAATTAATTGATGAAGAAATCATTTATAAAGACTATCTCCCAATTTTCAATTCTATTAGTAAAGAAATAAGAGGTTCTCTCCAGGATCAAGAAGAAGCTACATTTAATAGAAAGTTCACTGCCTTAAAAGAAGAAACAATTGATTTCGTTTTAAATGTTTTGTAAATCTTCTACTTTTAAATCTTCACCAAATGCATCTTTTAGAATATCTCTACTGAGATCATCTAATTGCTTCATATGTTCTTTTACAAGTGCATTGTATCGCTCTTGATATTCTGCTGGAAATCCTGATACAAAGGAATCAAAATCAACGTTTAACATGCCGCGTTCTACCATATCACGAAAACCAGGAGTCAAGTCCTTACGTTTGACTAAGAAGAAAACCAACTGAATAGCTTTTAATTTATCCATTTTTCTGTCCTGCCCCTTCCTTTTTCTTATTTATTACAATCATTTAATCCAAAAAAACAATCAACTGATTACATTTAATATTATACAATCAATTGATTACTTTGTCAATACTTTTTTAAAATTTTTAAAATATTTTTTGAAAGGCTTAACTACAATGTTTACAGAACGCCTCAAATCACTACGTAAAGAAGCTGGTCTTACACAGAAAGATATTGCACTTCATTTCAAAACTAGTCCTCAAAGCTATGCTCAATGGGAAAAAGGACTTAGAAGTCCTTCTAAAGAAAGCCTAGAAAAATTAGCTAATTTTTTCAATGTTTCAACCGACTATCTTTTAGGAAATTCTGACATCAAGAACCCAGAGGACGAATTATCAAATGTTGAGATCCTTTTTCGTAAGACCTCAAAAAATATGACTTCTGAACAAAAAGAAGTCTTTCAGAGAGAACTACTGGAGTTTATGGAAATCAGAAGGAAAGCTTTTGAGGAAGACAAAAAGTGACCAATACCTATTTCAAAGTTTGGGAAATCGTTAGAAAAGAACTCTACCACTTTATCAAACTCCACAACATTTCAAAAGTGAACTATACTTTTGAACCGTATTTCAATTACATTACCAAGAAATACAAGATAAAAATATTGCCTCATCATTTTTCAGACGAGGCAATTTTAGGTCTGACTTTAATTGACAGATTAGGAATCTCTTTCTCTTATGAAATTACCAGCATTCCTGCTAGGCAGAATTTTACTAAATGCCATGAATTAGGTCATCTAGTTTTACAACATTCAGGAACAGTCTTTTCAGAAAATAAAAACAATAAAGATTGGCAAGAAATAGAATCAAACTATTTTGCTTCTTTCATTCTAATGCCAGATATTGTCTTACTATCCAAAATCGTCTATCAAAAAAGATCTTTTCAGGACTTAACAAAAGAACTGAAGGTATCTACACTAGCCCTAGAAAGACGACTAGTAGAATTATTATATTTTCAAGGTAATCTCTCTAAAATCCAAGCACACGAGATAACAAAATCCTATATTACTCAAAAACCAAAAGCACTAATTGAAACTATAATAAACCTAAAAGAAAAAATTATCTATGATTACGAATCTATAAAAGTTGATGATATTGATAAACTTAAAGAATATATCAAAGAAAAGCATTTCATTACTCAACTAGATATTCCGTCTCTAATTGATATAGAATTTCAAAAAACTATCAGAAAACTTCCTGACATCGAAATCAATACTTATTACAATCAAAGTTGCTTAGTGATTTATGTTTGGAATCCTCAAAAACTAACACCAGAAGAGAGCCTACGAAAAGCAAAAATTATTCATTACGAATTAAAACAAAAAAGGACTAGCTAGTCCTTTTTATCATGTCCATACTTTTTCAAAGCTTCTTTGTAAGCCTTAGAGCCTTCTTTATAATAAGTATAACTATAAGAAGCTTTAAAATTCAATTCTCCATCTTCACTCAAAGTATAATTGACGGTATGTTTATCTCCCCAATTTCCTTGATAAGTAAATTGTTTCTTCTCCGTATCAACTTCTGTAATAGTAAGGCCACTATCTGCTTTCCATTCTCCCGCTCCGTTTTCTACAGTCATCATCAATTCATTGGTATAATCATTTATCCAATAATACTTACCATCAAGGCTATTTTTATTACCACAAGCGGCTAAGAGAAACAAACCAAAAATTGCTATTACTAGCGACAAAAATTTCTTTTTCATAAAATACCTCACTACTGTTCTGTATGAATATTGTAACACAAATAGCATAAAAAATAAATTATTCTCGCAATCCAAGAAGATAATCTACACTAACATTAAGTATAGCACTAACCTTCTCATCATTATTTTACAAAATAAAATATATCAAATCATATTTGATATACTTTACTTTATAAAAATTGTGAACAAACTCGTAATAAAATATACTAAAACAATTTTTAATCTACTTTATTTTTAATACTCCAAGGACGCTTTAACTTAAATTCCTCTTGAGTTAATATTTCTCCACCTAAAGATTTAAAATAATCCTTATTCTCCTCTTTAGTATGACAATCTTTTTGGAATAATTTACATGCATGTTCTAACATTTCATGCAAAGTTAAAAACCAACATCTGTACAAAATACGTCTTCTTTATCTAATATGACTTCTGCAAATCTCTTATCAATGTCCAAAGGTTGTGTAGGAAAATTAGTTCCCGCTTTCACTACACCATGATCCGTTTGTACAATCCATCCAGCACCAACTTCATGCATCACTCCTGGACTAGCGCAAGAATTATCAGAATAAATATAAACAACAAAAATAGGCTTTTTAGAATATGTTTGAATAAAAAAATCTCTTAAATAATCATAAATGCCAACACCATAAGGAACAGAAGAAGCTACATCACCACTATTTGTATAAATAATTTCTTTAGGCTCAAAACCATTAAATTGTAATAAAGAGTATATTATATCATTTAACTTTGCATCATCTTGTGTATGGCTCAACAAAATTTTCTTACTATCTTTATCAACCGAAATTTTCTTTATACCCATATCAGTCAGAACTTCATTAATTACTCTATGAAGATCTCCTTTCTGCTCCACTACAGTACTAATGGCTGTTATTCCTTTTTCTACAGATTCCTCTAAAGCTCTTTCCTCTTTCTTTCTCCTCTCTTTCTTGCTTTTTTCCTGTCCTTCTTTTTTTAATGTAAGAGCTTTCTGTTTTAATTGTAAAACATCACTCAACGACTTCCTTGCTATTTCTAAAAAAGTAGTATAACGAATATCATCAACTTTATACCCTTGCCTGTTGCTAAGTGCCATATCAGGTAAACTTGTCTCCTCAAATTCATCTACATAAAATTGACCTACAACATACACCTCGTACAATCGATTAGCACCAATCTGCTGTAAAATATTGAATTGGCCTAATTTCTCATGTGAATATATTGCCAAAAAATTATCTGGAAAATCAAAATTTTTATCTGCTTTTAATCCTCTCGTACTACTATAAGTTCCAATCCAGCCTTTAACTTGTAATTCTCTTTTCTCTTCTTCACCATTCTTATTTTTTATAATATATTTTTTAGTTTGAACTTCTTTCTTTTTATAATTTTTCTTTGCATATTTACTTGAATTCTTTCTAAAATAATCCTCTATATTAGAAAAATCTTTTCCATAAATAATTAATGAATCCAAAGTTTGTCCCATCGATGAAACAAAATTATCAATCTCTACTTTTTCATCTTCTCTCCATACATGAATAACAAAATCTTTTCCTACATTCGGAAAAAATTTTACAATATTTCTTTTAAAAGTGGCCAACTGCTTAGGTAATTCAAATTCTGGAGATAACATTTCAACTCTCGTACCACCATCTTTAATATGTTTAAATGTAATTTGATTATCCAATAATGGGACTAACTTATCATTTTTCGGTACCGTCCTTGATAAAATAAAACCTGACACATCATTATCTAATTTTGATTTTGTCATTACGTTTACTCTATCTGAAATAGCTAACGCAGCCAATTTACCAATTCCTTTACGTCCCATTTTAGGACGTTTCAATTGCTTACTTGTAGAATCATCATCAGTATTACGAGTAGATTTAGCAACAGATAAGTATACATTTATATCTCCTTCATCATAAGACATCCCATTTCCATCATCCTCTACACTAATACTATTGTCTGTAATATCAATCCAAACATTTTGAGCATCCGCATCATAACTATTAGCAATTAACTCTGCTAAAACATAATAAATATTTGAATACAAACTTGGGCCCAATAATTCTAAAATCTCTGGACTTATTTTAATTGGATATTCTTTACGCTCTTTGGTCATAATTTAAACCTTTCAAATGATTCTGAATACTCTCACCAATAACTTCACCTAACTTAGGCGGAACTGCATTTCCAATTTGTAACGCCACTTGGTTAAGAGAATAGTTACTACCTAATTCAGGATTCGAAAATTGATAATCCATCGGAAACGTTTGTAATAGAGCTCCTTCACGTAAACTCAATGCTCTATTCTGTTCTGGATGTCCAAAACGTCCATTTCCAATACCTGGAAATTGTGTGGTGATTGTACTAGAAGGTTTATCCCACTCTAATCGACCATAAACAGAACTATAGCTTTTACCTGTATCTTTCTTATACGCTTCTAATAACAATTCTTCATCCCAATCTTTCCAAGTTCCTCCTGGTTTTGACTGTTTAATCCGTTTCATATTTAATGGAGATAATTTTCTACTTCGATGAAGAGGATCCTTCAAATTCGTTTCACCTGCAGATAATTCAGGTAATTTACCAATAGCTTGACGCAATGTGGGATAATGATCTTTATCGTATTTTGCTTTCTCTAATTTAATTTTTCCAAGCTTTGAAGCTAGTAACAATAAACGTTTTCTATTTTGCGGAACACCATAGTCTGGAGCATACACAATTTTATAATCAACTTCGTAATGATTTTTTTTTAGAATTTCTAAAAATTTTTCAAAAACTGGCTCTTTAGTCATTTGAGGAACATTTTCCATAGATACTATATCTGGTTGAACAAACTCAATTTGCCGCCCAAAATAATCTAGCAAATCCATCTTATTTAATCTATTTTCACTATTCTTATATCGATGACTGTAAGCAGAAAATGGTTGACATGGAGCGCAACCCATCAAAACTTTTACATCAGTATCTTTTGGATATAACTGAGTAATCTCATACTCTCCTATAGCTCTAACATCTTTTAAAATAAATTTGGCTTTATTATTATATTCGTACGCGAATTGACTTTTCTCATCAATGTCATAACCAGCAACAACATTAATTCCTGCACGTTGAATACCACAAGTTAAACCGCCAACCCCACAAAACAAGTCAATTGCCTGTATATTCAAAGTCATTTATTACATCCTTTCTTATACTAATGAAACTTTTCCCAAACATAATGTAAAAATACCTCACCATATTATACAATATTTCAATCTATTTGTTGATTATATTTTTATATATACAAAATAAAATATACCAAATCATATTTGATATACTTTACTTTATAAACATTGACTAAAAATATGACATGCTTGGTTATTTTTTGGTTAATTTTTTAAAATTTTATAATTTACAGTCCATAGATAGCTATAGATTAATAACAACATTTTTATTATTGTATAGGTTTATTATAACATACTTTTAACTTTCTTTAATATTTATTTAAAAGAAACTTTATCTGCTGAAATTCTATACTTTATTTTCATATTGAAAAGTATTTTTATTGTTTTTGTAATCTTTTTGTAATAAAGGCCTTGATAAATCGTGATACAATATTTAAGTACTACTAGGAGAGAGAATATGGCACTTAGAGATTATCAACGATATCAAGAGGATTATGTCTATCAGGAGCTCCCTGACGAACAGCTCCCTCTTTATCAAGAATACATTCCAGAATCTGATGTTGCTCCAAAATTGAGCGAGCTACTTTTCTTTTTCAATATCGCAACATTTTGCGTATTGACTGCTATTTTCAGTTTTGTATTTCTATCATTTAAATTGAATACCTTTATCGCCATTGCACTGGCGCTTACCTTAAGTTTTGCTACTATTCAGCTCTACCGCTTTATCAGTAAGAAAAAATCAAAATAAACGACAGACTTGCTTCTATACTTGAGCAAGTTTTTTTATTGCTATCTTTAAGAATTGATAATAAAAGCAACAGATTTTTACTCCTCTCCAAACTATATTTTAGAGTATGATTTGACTATCTCCAAAAATAAAAAGAGCTGAATTGTACTGTCCCCCAAAAGTTAGACAGAAAAATCTAACTTTTTGAGGTCAGTACAAATTTAAACAGCTCTTTTAGTTTTCTTTCAATTCGATCACGATGTCCTCTGAATGAGGTTTTTCATTCGTCAAAGCATACGATTTTTCTTTAATAGAAGAAACCAAATCTGAAGTAGTCAAGTTTTCTTCTTGAAGTTTTTCTTTGATAGCCTGAAATTTATCCTGCGAGTAGTCAATCACTTCTTTTGTTGTTTCTTTTACAGAAGTTAAGATGGTTTCTCTTGTGATTTCACCATTATTGACTTTGTCTCGTACTTGTGACACCGTTTCTACCGCTTGGTCTTTCAAGTCTACTGCAGAATGGATGACTTGTTCTTTAAATTCCTCTGGATTTTCCTGTACTTCTTTGATAAAATCATTGACTCTAGCAGTCACTTCTTTTCCTTTTTTACTGCTAAGGAAAACTGCTGCTGCAGCTCCAGACACCACTCCCAATACAATCGATGAAAATTTCCCCATAAGAGACCTTCTTTCTAATAATTATTTGTTGAATAATTTTGTAAATAGACGTAAAGCAGATAATCCTGCGCCTGCAGTCACTGTGCTTTTTCCTGCTGCTGCAGCTTTTTTACTAAAACTTCGAGCAGAATCATTCAGATCTGAAACAGACACTGATAAATCAGCTACTGCTGTAAAGAGCGGATCAATCGTTTCCATCTTGCCATTGATATCGTCTGCTAAAACATTGACCTTAGCTAGTAGCTCGTTGGTTTGGTACAAGGTGACATTGACATCGGTAGTGAGCACTTTGATCGTCTTTTCAGTTTCATCTACTACATTGCTAATTTTTCTCACCAATAAAATAGAATATACAATCAGTGCAATCAGAGCAACTGCCACTAAACTAAATGAAATTTCAAGCATGTTTTTCCTCCGTTTTTATAGTGTGATAATAAGGGGTCCCATTTTTTCTGTGCTGATAAATCACTAAGGCAATACCAAGGATAATCAAGATAGCTGATAACCATTGAGAAACTCTCAATCCCATAAAGTATAAGCTATCTGTCCGCATCCCTTCAATAATCATACGACCACAGCCATACCATATAAGGTAAAATGCTGTAATGTCTCCTCGTCTGAGGAAGTTGGGTCTTCTTCTCAAAAATAAAATCAGAATGAAACCAAGTAAATTCCAAGAAGACTCATACAAGAAAGTAGGCTGGCGATAAGCACCATCAATGTACATTTGCTGTCGAATAAAATCCGGCAAATAATTCAGACTTTTGACAGTTGCGCCATATGCTTCTTGGTTGATAAAATTTCCCCAGCGTCCAATACTTTGCGCAATCATAACGCCAGGCGCAGCAATGTCCAAAAAATCTAAGGTATTGATCAGCTTTCTCTTTGAAAAGAAATAAAGAACAAGGGCACCTGTAATCAGTCCTCCATAGATGGCTAAACCACCATGCCAAACAGTGAATATTTCAACCAAAGGTTGCTTTGAATAATAAGACCACTCAAATATGACATAATAGAAACGTGCTCCAATAATGGCAAGCGGAAAAGCAATCAGGATGAAGTCAATAATATCATCGGGAATGATTTTCTTTCGAGGCGCTTCTTTCATTGCTAAATAAACTGCTAGTACCAGACCTGATAAAATAAAGATAGCGTACCATCGAATACTGAATGGCCCAATTTGAAAGGCGATTGGATTAATCATGCTTCACCTCATTTTGACTGATTAGATTTGTTAAGCGCTCTTGAAAAATCTTAGTTGCATCAAATCCCATTTCCTTGGCACGATAGTTCATAGCAGCTGCTTCAATGACAACAGAGATGTTACGCCCTGTTTTAACAGGAATACGAATTCGTGGGATCCGTACACCAGCCAGTTCTAGCTCATCTGAAGCATTTCCAAGGCGATCAAAGGTTTTATTAACATCATAATTTTCTAAATAAACCGCAATTTGTACTTGCGATGAGTCTTTCACAGCACTTGCGCCGTAAAGGCTCATCACATCAATAATCCCGACACCACGGATCTCAAGCAAGTGGCGTAAAATCTCAGCTGGCTCCCCCCAGAGAGTCATTTCATCTTTAGCAAAAATATCCACACGGTCATCTGCGACCAGACGATGGCCACGTTTTACTAGCTCAAGACCTGTTTCGCTTTTACCAATACCGCTATCTCCTTGAATGAGAACACCCATGCCATAGATGTCCATCAGAACGCCATGGACACTGGTTCGCTCTGCCAATCGTGAATCTAAGTAACTAGAAATTTCCCCTGATAATCTACTTGTCGCTGTATGGCTACGAAGAAGGGCAATCTTTTTTTCTTCTGCAGCTTGCAACATTTCGTCAGGAATCTCCAAATCTCTTGCAATGATAACGACTGGTGTTTCTGGCTGAAACATTTTCCGCAATACTTGATAGCGATTGTGGCTTGTCATCTTCATCAAGTAAGACCATTCTTTCATTCCAATTAACTGGATACGCTCTGGTGTGTAATAATCAAAATAACCTGTCATCTCTAATCCAGGACGTGAAATGTCAGATGTAGTAATGTCTTTATCTAGTAGATCTTCACTACCGTAAATCAGTTGCAATCTTACTTTTTGCAAGAGATCTTTGACCTTGACAGACATAAGCTTCCCCCTTTTGAATATTTCTTTTTCTATTATAGCAAATTTTTCCTTCAATAGAGAGATTCACCGTTCTTTTTGAAAAAGAAAAGATAACAGTTTGACCGATTTGGTTTTACCTGTTATCCATTCTTTTTCAGTAATTTGATTAAACATTTCTTTTGATGGTTAAAAAGCGGGTGCTCCTCACAAAAATTGCTTAAATCTGCTGGGGTGACCCACATATGGGCATCCGTCTCACCCGCTTGATAGGTGATTGATTCCTTATCACCTATCACTTGCGCTTCATAGTAATCAAATAGACATTGATCTTCATATGAAATATTTTGTTCCACTAGTTGTATGTGATTAGGAATTAATCCTGTTTCCTCATGTAGTTCACGAAGGGCTGCATTGAGGCTGTTTTCACCAGCCAAGACACTTCCTCCTGCTCCAAATTCAAAGTAGTTGGGATAGAGTTCTTTTTGACTACTTCGCTTCATAACAAGAATGTCTCCATCTTCGTGTCGTACAAATACATGCACACATAGATGATATTGTCCCGATGGAATCACTTGCCCCCTAATCAAATGGTGGCCTAATTGTTCTCTTTTTTCATTGTAAGCATCCCAGAGTTCCATCATATCATCGTATTCCTCTCTATCATCACCAGAAAAGGTCAGACTTTTCGTCAATCGGCTCAGCATCTTTGCGTTTTCTTGGCCCCATGCCATACATCTCTGCTTCTAGATCTTCTTTGTAAGGAAGCAACACTGACAGAGCTATATAAATAAGAATCCCTAAACCAAAAGCTGCAATGGTAAAAAGGATATATAAAAAACGAATCAGGCTTAGATCAAATTTGAATCTATCAGCTAAACCCGCTAGAACGCCTGTTAATAGCCGATTCCTTTTCGTTTTATAAAAAGTCACTTTCATATATCTGCCTCGCTTTCTTTAGATAATATTATTTTAACATTTCCAAAGAAAAATACATCAGCCTAAAGGCCGATTCCATGTAATGTTCCTAAATGCTTCGTTTTTGAGATACTTTTACAACTTCAACAAACTCATTTCGTAAAACAACTAAAATAATATTGCATTTAGACGATCTAGCTGTTTTGCAATTTCTTATTTTGCTAGCAAGATAAATGGAGAAAATTATCAACATTTTCGTATTTTTAACAGCATACGAAGAATGGAATAAAAAATTTTCATGATTCCCCTTAATGACTTACTACTCCAATCTTCAGTCAAATATCTTACTGGAGGTATTTGAATCAGTAGATCCAAGCATAGATGAAGATTTTCCAATGACTAAGCAGAAAGTCCTACTGCAATCCTTGTCTCGTTTCAAGTTTCAGTAGGAAGGCTTTCTTGTCAAGACCGCCAGCATAACCGGTCAGTTTGCCGTCGCTTCCGACAATCCGATGACAAGGAATCAGAAGGGAAATAGGATTATGACCAATGGCACCACCGACTGCTCTAGCCGAGCCAATCTTACCGTACTCGGCTTGTAATTCTCGTAGAATGTCTGAATAGGTAGCCGTTTGCCCATAGGGAATCTTCTGCAGTACTGTCAGAACCTTACTTCTAAACTCAGTCACTTGAGGTGCAAGCGGTATCTCATCTATAGCGGGATTTTCTCCCTTAAAATAAGCATCTAGCCAAGTAGAGACGCGTCGGCTAACTGCTGTCTCCCCCTCCTGCGCTTGCTCCAAATCATAGCCTGCCCCATAATATTTCTGTCCTTCCAGCCACAGCCCCAGCAGGGCAGTTGTATCTGTCAAGATGAGAATCCGTCCGATTGGGGATATATAATAAGTCTTGTACATATTTTTTCTTTCTTCTAGCTTATTGATATACCTTATTATACCACTCTTGTCTTAACTTTTGTCACAATCCCATCTGGGTCTGTAACTTCTAGCTCTTGGGAGCTAATCCATCGGACTGGTGCCTGCAAGTCCATAGCATTTTCATAAATAGCTACTAGGTCTTCTTTTCCTTCCACTTGCG
This sequence comes from Streptococcus sp. oral taxon 056 str. F0418, assembly GCF_000220065.1. Classification (GTDB taxonomy): domain Bacteria; phylum Bacillota; class Bacilli; order Lactobacillales; family Streptococcaceae; genus Streptococcus. The sequence goes on from NZ_AFQU01000001.1 coordinate 561,652, forward strand.
CCTCAAAATAGGCTAGTCCCAGTTGCTTGGGTTGGCGATGATTCAAGTGAGAACCTCCCCATTCATTAACCGCTAAATGATGATGATAGTTTCCGGATGCCAGCCAGCTAGCAGAAGGTACAGAAAATTTGTCCTCCAAGCCTAGAAGCTTTTGGTAAAAATGACTGGCAGCTCTGCTATTTTTCACAGACAGATGGACATGGCCCATACGAGCGCCTTCAGCAATACTAAATGGTTGGACTTCCTGACCCAGTTCATAGATTTCTTGAGCCGCGAGCGCTTCTGTCACTCCGATAATACGGACATCTTCTCGAATATCCCAATCATCCTGAGGTTTATCCCGATAAAGCTCAATGCCATTGCCTTCTGGATCCTCCAGATAAATGGCTTCACTATAACCGTGGTCCGCCCCTCCAATCATAGGAACTTTATTTTCAGATAAATGCTTCAGGATATCTGCCAAGGCTTGACGGCTTGGAAGCAAAAGTGCCAGATGATAAAGACCGTAAGCCGACTTAACGGACTGTCGGTCACTGGTCGCTAAGAGCCTCACCAGCACTTGTCCGTCCCTGCTCTTCTAAAAGTTCCAGTCCTAAAACGCGCTGATAAAAATCCTTTTGTCTTGCTAGGTCAGCTACATAAAGTGCCACCTCTCCTAGATAAATCTTGCTTTCATATTCAAAAGTCATGTTTTTTCTCCTCTCTTTAAATCCAATCGAAGATACAGCAGTCCGCCTGCTCAATCTTTCTTTTTATTTCCTCAAAGATGAAATACGTTCCTTGATATGGTTTTCCACATCTCCATTTGTTCCGAAGAATTATTCGAGTTGTAATTGTTTTAATTACACCTATTAGTATAGCACATCTTAATGTAACGTCAATCATTACATCTCGAAATATTATTAACCAAAAAAACAATCTGCTCACTGGGAGACAGATTGTTCTTTAATTTCTTTTTCGGTTGCTGCGACAACTTCGTCAAGGCTGGTCTGAGCCAATTCAGCTTCCATAGCTGCCTGAATAGCTGCCAAGCGGTCGTCTAAGACATTGTGAATGTTCTTGCCGATAGGACAGTCTGGATTGGGCTTGTCATGAAAGCTAAAGAGCTGGCCGCTCTTGCCCAGACACTCAACCGCGCTATAGACATCCAACAGGCTAATGTCTTTCAAATCTTTGGCAATATCTGCTCCTCCAGTCCCACGAGCAACGGTAATCATCCCGGCATTCTTGAGCTGGGACAGGGTCTTGCGAATAATAACTGGGTTGACGCCAACACTGCCGGCAAGAATATCACTTGTCAGTTTTTGTTTTTCCCCTCCAAAGCCAGTACAATCAGCATATGAGTGGCAATGGTAAAACGGCTAGAAATCTGCATTTTTCTCCTCCCTCATCATTTTCTCTCACTATTATATCTCAAAAATGGTGTAACTTCAAGAGTTACAACTGGACTTTAAGAAAGCTGCAATCTCATCTGCATAGCCTTCCCGCTCACTGATTTCTCGCAGCAGGTCGTGGTTATGGGTATGGTGGATACCATTGACCAAGCTCTCCCGATAAATCTCATAGTAAGGCAAGTGGAGCTCCCGAGCCAATCTCAGCTCCTGCTCCACATCATAGGCCACGCGCCGAAGGTCAACATCAGCCAGACCTGTCTCATCAATCTCTAAAATGGCATACTGGGCTCGCAAGTCCTGACGCAAAGCCGAATCTAGAAAGAATGGCTGACCAATAGAGCCGGGATTGATAATCAGCTGGCCCTTAGTCCCGTAGCGGAGAAACTGCTGGTGAATATGACCATAAACAGCGACAGCACAGTCATTCCCTTCAAAAAGACGGTCAAAATCGCTCTGCTCGCCAATATGAATCAGCTCCCGCCCCCAATTCTTATCTGGTAAATGGTGGCTAACCGCAATCTTCAATCCCTCTACTTCTGTCAAGATTTGCAAAGGAAGTTCCTGCATACGGTCAATCTCTTCAGGACGGATTTCCTCTAGGACAAAATGGCAGAGCCGGGTCAGATAGAGATGACTAGGACGAGCCAAATCCAGCTTTTGGTGCAGGGCGTGCCAGAGACTGTCTTCCCAATTCCCCCTGACCTGGAGGCTGACGGGCAGCTGCTCCATTCTATCTAAAATATTTCTGCGACCGGTTCCTGGCAGGAGCAAGTCTCCCAAAAACCAATAGTCTGTCACCTGCTGGCTTTCCGCATCCGCCAGTACTGCTTCCAAGGCTGTGCTATTCCCATGCACATCAGATAATAAGGCAATTTTTCGTGTCATCGTGTGTCTTTCTCTTTCTTTACAAGGAATATTATATCAAAGTTCAAAAAAACTTCCACCCATCAAGTGAGTGAAAGTTTTGAAGGCTTTTTTATCAATCAACGGACTTGAGTGCTTCCAGCATATCCACCCGTCTGAGGCGGTAGTTGACAAAGAAGCCAAGTAAGGTCAGAATAAGAGTCACTGCTGTTAGAGGAAACAGATAGACGGAGAGACTTACTTGAGGGTTTAAGCTGACAATGCTAGGCGCAACCTTCTCAATCAAAAAACGATGCAGGAAGAAACCGCCTAGAAGCCCAACTGCCATCCCAATTACTGACAGAATAATGGTCTCTCGATAGATATAGAGGGTCACTTCCTTATTATGGAAGCCCAGAACCTTGATGGTGGAGAGCTCGCGAATCCGCTCCGCTACATTGATATTGGTTAGATTATAGAGAATGACGACTGCTAGAAGAACGGAGATCACCACCAAAATAAGCATCGTAGTATTGAGAGAATCCGCTAAAATATTGAACTGCACAACCATGCTGGCATTTTGAGAAACACTCTTGACAGTCTTGAGGCTCATAAATTCATTGGCCTTGTCCACAATATTTTTACTAGAAGAGTCCTTGAGCCGCACTAGATAAGTATTTTTATCGGGCTTTTCCCCGTAAATCTTCTGGTAGTCAGCCTCCTTCATAAAGGCAAAATGCCCAAAGTAATTCTCATTGACTGCTGCAAGCTTGACAGACTTGCCACCCAACTCTATACTACCACCGGGGCTAACTCCAGCTATACGGGCAAATTTATCAGAAACAACCACACCATCCTTGAGAGTCAGCTTTTGCTGGTTATCAGGGGCTTCCATATAAATAAAAGGTTCAAAATTTTCCTTGTCCGTAACCATTAAAGTGACTGTTTCTGTTTCTTTTCTTCCTTTGTATTTCTCTGTTAGGGTTTCACTGTGGATTTCCTGATAGGCAGCAATCGAGCCATCTGCCAGCATCTTTTTCAGCTTGTCTTGCTCAGCTTGATTCTCCCTAGGATTGACAGCGACAATCAAGTCGTAGCGCAGAATCTCCTCAAACTGGCGTTTGGGAATACCACCAACAGAAGATTGGAGTCCTAGACCAGCAAAGAGCAGGGCAACAGAACCCGCCACACCAAAGATGGTCATGAGCATTCGCTGCTTATAGCGAAAAATATTGCGAGCTGTGACTTTCTGAGTAAAGCTAAGACGTCGCCAGATAAGGGACAATCTTTCCAAAAAGATCTTGGAGCCCTTGACCGGTGGCTTGGGCAAAAGCAAGTGGGCTGCTTCTTCCGTCAGCTCCCGTCTCGCCACCAAATAGGCAGGGAGAACACTGGATAGAAGGGAAAGTCCCAGGGCCAGTAAACTATAGGAAACATAAAAATATGCATGAGGGGCAGAAAGCACCATCCTTCTGGTAATAATAGAAGAAATCACACCTGACAAGAAATAATGTCCCAACAGAATTCCTATGAGGGTACCTAGACTCCCCGCCACCAAACCGTAAAGCGCAAACTTGCGAATGATATCTCGGCTATGATAGCCTAGAGCCTTAAAGACACCTGCATTTGTTCGCTCTTCATCGACAAAGCGAGTCATGGTGGTAAAGGTCACCATCGCTGCCACCAGATAGAGCACCACCGGGAAGATATCACCAATCGACGCAATACTATTCATGGAGTTTGTATACATCTGATAGCCATTCCCACCTGGCAGGGACTTGCGGTCATAGCTATGATAAGTTGGCTCTTTCAAACGAATCATGTCTGCCTTAGCCTCGGCTAGCTTGTCCTTGCTAGCTGATAAGTCTTTTTCTGCCTGTGCGAGGTCTGCTTTTTTCTGATTAAGCTGGGACTCAGCTTCCTGAATCTGCTGCCTGCTCTGATTGAGTTGATCGGGAGCTAGGATAGAAGTGGCTTGAGCTACTTCTAGCTGGCTTTTTTGCTGGTCTAGCTGACTCTGAGCTTGCTCTAATTGTTTTTTCCCTTGGCTTAACCCACTCTCAGCTTGACCAATCTTATCTTCACCCTCTTGAATCGAGCTTTTAACGTCTGCCTCTAATCGCTTAAACCGGGCAGCTCCATTATCCGCTAGGCTCTTGTCCAAAGCTGTCTGGTGTTGCTCCAAACGCTCCTGATAGCTTGCTGAAAAAGGAGCCAGCTTTTCTAAATCATAATAGCGCAGGCGGGCAATACTGTAAACATCTGTATCAAAGGCCTTGGGGCTGACTACAGCATAGGCTGATAAAGCACCGCTTCCACTAGTCGCATTGCCCAAATTTCTATCAGACCAGAGCTCTGCCGAGTTGACAAAGCCCACGACCTTATAGGTCTTGTTTTTCAGAACTGACCGACTGCCTTCCTTCTCGGTCAGATCAATCTCCTGACCAAGCTTGTATTTTTTAGACCAAAAGCTAGCTAAGGCAATTTCTTGCTCATTCTTGGGAAGACGGCCTGAGGTCACTTGAAAGTTTGAAATATCCTTGGTATCCGAGAATACTCGGAGAGCCTCTTCGTCCACGGTGACATCTGTCAGATAGCCAAACTCGACATCGGCTCCCTTTATAGCTTCCAGCTCTTTCTGATCTTCCGAATCCAAACCATAATCCGCCATAACAGCCAAGTCCATGGTTCGCTGCTCTTTCAGATAATCTGCTGCTGTTCTGCGCATATTGGATGGAGCTACTTTAAGCCCCACAAGAGCTAAAGAACCCAGCATCATCAAGGTCATAATGGACAGGAAACGTCCTTTAGAACTAGTGAAAGAGCGCAGAATATCCTTCCAATAAATCTTTCTCTTCATATCAATACTCCAATGTACTTATATCCTGAGGCTCTTCATTGACCGTAACACTTTTGACTCTCGCATCGTGCATGCGGATAACCCGGTCAGCAATGGGAGCCAAGGCAGCATTGTGGGTCACGATAATCACCGTCGCCCCTTGATTGCGGGACATGTCCTGTAAGATTTGCAGCACTTGCTTACCGGTATTGTAGTCCAGAGCTCCCGTCGGTTCATCGCAGAGCAAAATCTTGGGATTCTTTGCCACCGCCCGAGCGATGGACACCCGCTGCTGTTCTCCTCCTGATAGCTGAGCAGGAAAGTTATTGAGGCGCTTTTCTAGACCAACAGCGGTCAGAGCGTCCACTGGATCTTGAGCGTCCTTGACAATTTCAGAAGCTAATTCCACATTTTCCTTGGCCGTCAGGTTGGGCACCAGATTGTAAAACTGAAAGACAAAGCCCACGTCATTGCGGCGATAGTCCGTCAGCTGGTGGGAATTGTAGTCAGCAATATTCTGGCCGTCTATCAGGATGTCTCCTTCATCATTGGTATCCATACCGCCAAGGATATTGAGCACTGTAGACTTACCGGCACCAGAAGCACCCAGGGTAATGACTAGTTCCCCCTTTTCAATCTCAAAAGAAATATCGTGATTGGCGATTATTTCCGTATCCCCCATCTGATAACGTTTAAAGCTATGTTTCATTTCAATATAAGCCATATCGCTTCTCTCCTTTTCAAACCTCATCTCCTTAAATCGACAAGGTGTTGATTCTAAATCACAGATATTATATAATGAGCTTAGATAAAAAGCAATAATCAAAAATCAACAAAGTGTTGATTTAATCAAAAAGGGAAGAAAAAATGATCCAGAAACGAAAAACTAGCACTAAGGAAGATATCAAGGAAGCCTTGATTCAGCTGCTTTCAGAAGAAAAATTCGAGAACATCTCCATCAGCAAGCTCTGCAAGCGGGCTGGAATCAACCGAGGCACCTTCTATCTCCACTACGAAGACAAGTTCCAGATGATTAACAGCATCAAAAGAGATATTGTTTCCCAACTTAATAGTTTTTTTTTGAAGAGGAAAGAGAATCTCCCCAAAAGTTAATGACAGCAAAATTTCATATACTGCGCGCTAATGAACGTCTGATCAACGCCCTGACCAAAAGCCATTATATTGACTTTCGGGAGGCTATCCGGGAGTACATAACCAGTATCATCCTGAGTGATAAGCAAAAGGCTGCTACTCAGCATTTTTTGGAGGAGAACTTTCACATTCCTCAGAAATACGCTTTGGAAATCTTCCTATCCAGCATCGAGGGAGTTATTTCCCTCTGGATAGCTGGAGGTGCAAAGGAAGAGCCCGAAGAAATCACTGATATGATTTTAAGAACTTACAACCATGACTATTGGAAGAAGTAAATGCTCTAAGAATAAGAAAAGCCAAGGAATTATTGAGTTTCACTCTTCCTTGGTTTTTTCTTATTTTTTCCGAGCGAGCATCGTCGAAAATTGAAGTTCAATACGATGACCATTTTCATCGACCTTATGAAGCTTACCGAGATTCTCATTATATTTAATGAGCTCCCAGTCTTTATAATAGTTGCGCAATTCTCCTTCTTTAAACGTAAAAGAGAAAGGCATAGAACACGGATGGCTCTCCGTATCCATCGCACAAACTATAAGGTTGTAACCACCTTGATTCGTCTGTTCCTGCATATTTTGAATGATAGCAGGCACCTGCTCACGATTTAAAAACATAAAAACGACAGTCGATACGATAAAATCATATGTTTGAGTCAGGTTGGCAGAGTTAATGTCATAACTACCAGACAAGATATTTAAATCTTCAGCTTCTATGATGGAAGCTAGAGTCTCTAAAGATAAAGGATTGATGTCCACCGCCGTCACATCAAAGCCTAACTGATCTAAAAAGAGAGCATTTCGTCCTTGACCACATCCCAAATCAAGAGCTTTTCCTGGCTTTACAATGTCTGAAGCTTCCAATACTTCTGAATGTACGGGGGTTAATCCATATTTTTTCGCATAGTAATCCTTAGGCTGGCAATAAAATTCTAAATACCATTCAAGGTCATCCGTTAAGGCTTCAACACGATGCCAAGCTTGTGGCTGCGCAAAAGGATTATCCTGACCAGCTTTAAAAATATGCTCAGCTACTTCTTCTCCATCTTCAGTCATTTCGATAAACTTCAGTTCCCCTGTCAGAACCGTAATCTTCCCCCAAGTACCCACTTTTGTGTTGTGCTTTCTCTGAACAGCCTCTGGCATCGTATCAACCGTCCAGATGGGCATGCGTTTATACATGACTAAATCTTGTTTCATGAATTTCTCCTCTAGTAATCGAATTGTCACTTTTATCATATCGAAAAATACATTTCTTGACAAGGAAAAATTTATATAGTCTATGAACTAAATATCTATTTATAAAATTATAAAAGAAAAGAGGCTGGGACAAAAGTCCTAGCCTCTCAATTGTCTTTGGATCGTCGAGCAAGACGCAGTGGTTGAGTGGGCTCTACTACGCTGATTTCATCAGCTTTTACAGCCCTACTCAACTGTGCGGAGGTGGGACGGCGAAATCGAATTCTAATGAATTACCGATTTCTGTCCCACTCTCTTCTTGGCGGCTAAACCATGTTATTCTTCACCCTTAGGACGAACTTGTTTAAAGCCAAGATAGATCAACACTAATACAACAATTCCTCCTACAAGATACCATACGGTTTGATTAGAGTTTGCTTTCTTTGCTTCAGTATTTTCTTTCTTGGTTTCTTTGCTATCCTTGTTTTCTGAATTTTTCTTTTCTGCATCTGCTAAGAGATTAGCTTTATTATAACCAGTGTAAACAAGGTCAGCATCTTCGCCTTTTTCTTTCTTAATCTTTTCTTCCATCTCAGCTTCGATTGCTTTGATTTCTTTGAAAACTTTTTCTGAACGTTCCAAGGCTTCTTTTGTTACTTCTGGACCAGCAGCTTTAGCTTGTTCATCTGTGTAGCCTGCATATTTTGCATCACGCTCTACCTGTTCTTTATCCCATTCGGCTTCTTTTGCTTTCCATTTTTCTTGGATACTGTTTCCAAAGATTTCTGGATATTTCATAACCATTTGGTCAATATGCCATACTGACCAGTACCAAGATTTACCGTCGTATTTAGTTGAACGATTTTGGAAGGCTTCATAAGTATTTTCTACATTACCGTAAAACGGCACATATGGAGTATTGCGGCTTTGAGCCAGACCAAGCCACATGACACCACCAAAGGCAGTTGGTAAGTTCGGCTTGATTTGATACACATGGGCATCAATAACGTTTTCGTTACCTAAAGCGTATTTATAAACCTTTTCGTCTTTCTTCTTACCAACTTCAACTAAGTCATCTGCTTTGTATTCTGGCAAGTGTTCAAAGCGATTTCTTTGTTCACCGATGACATCATGAACAGTGTATTTCTTATTAGGATCAGTCGGTTCACGCAGGAGATCAAAAGATTCATCATCATAATTCACCTTAGCTTGCGGATCCATCCATTTGATACCAGCATATGTCCGTGAACGATTACGTTCCATATATTTATCTGGTCCATAAGATTTAGCAATCAAGAAGTTGCCATCTTTATCAGTCTTATAGTTATCAGCTTTCTTAGCAACAGATTCCACGTCTTTAGAAGCGATAACATTTTCTTTGTCATTCAGATTTACATGACCAAGATAGTAAGTATTTGCAAAGACAGCATATTTATTACTTGGGAATTTGATGGCTACATATTGATGACCAGACAAGATTTCCATGTACCACAGTTCGTTCTTATCAGCAGCAACGATGATATTTCCTTCAGCAGAACCTTTTTCGTCTAAGACTTTGGCAACTGTTTCGATAACTTCGCGCGCTGTTTTTGCCCGAGGTAAAGCAAGGTCAACTAATGACGCTTCTGGAAGGCCATCTTTTACAAGTGGGTCTGCTTTTAAGACTTTATCATTTGGCGTTGCTGATACGGTTGCTGTCATGGATACGCCAACTTCGTTAAAGCCATGTGCAGCGAAGTTACCATTACTTCCATTACCACGATCAGAGTCATAAACAGCAGTATATTTCATTTCGTTCGCCAAATGCGGATAAGTAAAGCCATTTGACTCATCTTCTATCTTATCACCATCTTTATAAGTCTTTGCTGGCACAACAACATAGTTTTGATTGTGCCGGCCACCATCAGGAGCATAAGGATAGTCTTCTGTCCGACCGAATAATGTCGATCCATCTGCTGTTAAATCCTTACCAACAATAAAAGCAGAACAAGCTTGTGCCACATGAACGGGCAAAAGAGCAACTAACATCACAAGAAACATTAGTTTGAGCAATATTTTTTTCATAGTCTATCTCCTTTTGACTATATACGGGGCTGGAATCAACTCCCAGTCTAAGTAGTATAAACTGTAATACCAAAACATTCCACCTTAAGTATACTACTTTAAAATATATTTGCAAGCGGTTACAAAGCTTTGGGTGCAAATGTTTGTTTTTTCTACCTTATTTTGATTTAAAAGTTAAATTATGTGTGATTTAGCTAAAGCAAATAAAGAAAAGAGAGTGGGACAGAAATCGGTAATTCGTTAGAATTCGATTTCGTCGTCCCACCTCCGCACAGTTGAGTAGGGCTGTAAAAGCTGATGAAATCAGCGTAGTAGAGCCCACTCAACCACTGCGTCTTGCTCGACAATCCAAAGACAATTGAGAGGCTAGGACTTTTGTCCCAGCCTCTTCATCTTGTATTAAAGTTCTTCATCTGTCTTGCAATGTCACGGTTTTGCTCGCGGCGTTTGATGGACTCGCGTTTGTCATAGTCGTGCTTTCCTTTGGCTAAGCCCAGGAGGAGCTTGGCATAGCCATCCTTGAGATAGACCTTGAGAGGCACCAGCGTCATACCAGTTCCCTTGGTCTCCTGCTCCAGCTTTTGGATCTGCTTCTTATGTAGCAAGAGCTTTCTGCGTCGCTCAGGCTCTTGGTTCCAGATATTGCCCTCTTCATAAGGCGCGATATGGACATTGCTGAGCCAGGCCTCGCCGTTCTTAATCTGAGCAAAGCCGTCTTTGAGATTGATGCGAGCAGCACGGACGCTCTTGATTTCCGTCCCTGTCAGCACCATGCCAGCCTCAATGGTATCTACGATGGTATAGTCGTGTCTGGCCTTCTTATTTTGCGCGACGACTTTTCCTTCTCCCTTTGCCATGCTTGGCTCCTTTCTTGACTAGTTCCTTGTAAAATGCCTTCTGGCTCTTTTCTTTCTTGGACTTCTTATCTTTCTTATCTCTGTAGCCTTTTTCTTTGGAAGAATGGCTGCGCTTGTCATCTTCACGGCATCTCTTTCTGTCTGACTTACCTCTGCCATTCTTGCTAGCCTTTTCTATCAGGTCAAATTCACTAGGCAGATATTCAAATTCAATCTCGCCCGTAGCCTTATCCGCTCGGACCAGCTTGATGCGAATTTGCTGACCGACCTTAAAGACCACGCCGGACTTTTCTCCTTGCAGAGTCATCGTCCGCTCATTGTAGCTGTAAAACTCTGGCAGGTTGGTGACATGAATCAAGCCTTCGACCGTATTGGGCAGCTCGACAAAGAGTCCAAACTTTACCACGCTTGAGACCACGCCGTTAAACTCTTCTCCAACAAATTCTTCCATGTACTCAGCCTTCTTCATGGCTTCGACTTCACGCTCTGCCTCGATAGCCCGACGCTCTCGGCTGGAAGACTGACTGGCAATCTCTGGAATCACTTGCTCAAAATGCTCTGCTATTTCTTTAGATTTGCCATAGTCCCTCACCATCCGGTGAACCAGAAGGTCCGGATAGCGGCGAATCGGACTGGTGAAATGCGTATAAAACTCCGCTGCCAGACCATAGTGGCCGTGATTGTGCTCAGAGTAGCGAGCCTGTTGCATGGAGCGCAGAAGCATCATGGATAGAACATCCTCATAAGGCTGATCCTTGACCGCCTCCATAATCTCCTGTAAAGCCTGCTGACTCATAGAGCTAGCCGTCCCGTATATCCGAATCCCAAAGCTAGAGGCGTAGTCGATAAACTTCTGCACCTTCTCCGCCTTAGGCTCCTCGTGGATCCGATAGATGAAGGGCAGATTTAGCTTAGCAAAATGCTCAGCCACCGTCTCATTGGCCACCAACATAAAGGACTCAATCATGCGCTCGGCAATCCCACGCTGACGCAAAACAATATCCACTGGGCGTCCTTCCTTGTTGACCATGATTTTGGCTTCATTGGTGTCAAAGTTAAGCGCTCCTCGTTTAAAGCGCATGCTTTCCAGTATCTCGTGAAGTCTAACCATGCTGTCAATGCTAGGTACAATAGCCTTGAACTGCTCAGCTTTTTCCTGATCTCCTGCGATGATGTCGTTGACATCACTATAAGTCATGCGAAAGGTCGTCTTGATAACTGTCTGGGTAATGCTATGCTTGACCACACGCCCCTTGGCATCTATCTCCATGATCGCCGACTGGGTCAGCCGATCTACATTGGGATTGAGAGAGCAGATACCGTTTGACAGACGCTCTGGCAGCATAGGCACCACACGGTCGGTCACATAGACTGAAGTCGCTCGATTGAGGGCTTCCTTGTCCAGCTCAGAGCCTTCTTTGACATAGTAGGACACATCTGCGATATGGACGCCTAGCTCAAAGTTCCCATTTTTCAGGCGCTTGATATGGACGGCATCGTCCAAGTCCTTTGCATCCGCCCCATCGATGGTGAAAGTAATTTCCTCCCGCAGATCCAAACGCCCTGCCAAATCACGCTCAGTCGGTGCATCTGGAACTCGCTCGGCTTCTTCCAAGACCTTTTCTGGAAAGTCGGAGACAATATCCATCGACTCCAGCACTTCCAGTACATCAATACCTGGATCGTTGACATGACCGACCACATCGACCAGACTCGCCACGAAGAAATCGTGCTTCTTGGTAGGATATTTGTCAATCGCAACCTTGAGTACCTCTGTACCATCCAGAACTAAGGCTGGTTTTTTAACATAAATAGGCTGGCTGATTTTCTGGTTTTTCGAGCGGATATAGCCCGCGTACTTAGGCTTTTCCTCGTCCAGAACCAATTGGCCAACTGCTGACGTCAGGCTGTGCTCCAAAATATCGATAATCTTAGCCTCAGCTGATGTTCCCTTTATACGGTCTGCCACCTTGGTAATGACTACTTCCACTGTATCTCCATCAATGGCATGATTGACATCATTGCGGCCGACAAAGAGGTCATCCTCTTCCTCATTAAGAGTGACAAAGCCAAAGCCATTCTTGTGGGCATGAAAAATCCCCTTGAGCGTCAAACGCTCCTGCTTTTTCTTCTCATAAAGCTCAATCCGCCCCTTGTCATCAAAGCGAATCTGATGCTTTCTTTCCATCTGGGAGATGGTCTTAACCAAGCTACTAAAGTCCTTGGAGGACTCTTTTCCAAAAGCAACCGCCAGCTCATCAACGCTAGCCTGTTCTTTTTCTTTTAAATAATTAATAATTTCTGTTTTCATATTCCATTTCTTTTGTTATTAATTTTATGAATAATCTATTTTTAATTTTAAAAAATAGGCCGAGACAATGTCAGAGCCCATTTTATCTACTAGATAAGATTGTCAAAGCTAAGGCAATCGCTAACCAGAAAAAGATGAGAACACCCGTCAAATTCTGCATAACAGCCTCAAAACCACGCGCCTTAGATCGTTCAAACAAATCCCCGGCACTACTATCAAACACATTACTTGATTGGTTTTTAGTTGGTTGCATAAAAATAGCAATGACAATAATGACTGACAAAATTAATAGAACTGTTAATAATAGATTATACATAAATACAAACTCCTTAAAATCCTATCTATTTTACCATAAAATCTACTTAGATTCAAGGTGTAGAGTTACTTTTCTTTCCTTAGGGCAGTATTTCAACACTTCAATTTTTTCTGGATGATTTTTACTGTTCTTGCTAGTAAGATAGTTCTGGCTTCCACAAGAAGAGCATTTGAGATTTACTTTAACGCGCACTGATTTCTTTCACTCCTAAATATTTTCTAAAACAAATGAACATAACAAAAAAATCTAATAAAACCATAGCTGCAGTTGTATAGAAAACCCAATGATACCCCAGACTAACTGCAATGGTAGACCCCATCAACGGTCCTACAACCCCACCGATATAAAAGAAGGTCTGATTATAGCTAAATATCCGTGAAATACCTTCTTTGGGAGTAATTTTGTTGAGTAATGAGCTAACTCCTGGCAATAAAGCGCCTGTTCCCAAACCAAATAAAAAACGTAGAATCCCTAATTCTATCGGTGTTCTTGCCCAAGCACAGAGAAAGTAAATGACAAAGCTATATAAAAGAGCCATGAGTAATAAACGATGGTTTCCCATTTTATCGCCCAGTTTTCCTAAATGACTAGAAGCTAGAATACTTGAAATCCCCATAGCTGAGACGATTAAGCCTGATATAAACATTAAGTTCTCACTTTGTCCCATGGATCTAATATAAAGCGTCAGTATAGGAGCAATGGATTGCGCTACCATCTGAATAACCATACTTGTTAAAAATAAGCCAAACAAGATTGATTTTTGTGGAATTTTGGCTAACAGTTCTTTGGTGCCTAACTGTTTTTCTTTGCTCATCGGTTGAAAATCCTCTCTGACTCCAAAGATCGTCAACAAAGTAACAAGCGCAAGAAAGAAACCAACTAATAAAAAGACATCCCGCATCCCTAATGTTTGTGCAATAACTCCTCCAAGCAGAGGCCCCATTAAAGTTCCTGCTACCACTCCCGTTGATAATGTACCCAAGGCATAGCCGGAGTATTTCTTCGGCGCTTGACTGGCAATTAATGCTGTACTATTTGGGACATAGCCCGAAAATACACCATTTAAAAGACGTAAAGCAATAAGCCAAAAAATATTTGGCACAAAGGCCATCCCTCCCATAGTAAAAGTCATGGCTAAAGCAGCTCGGATCATCATTGGTTTTCGTCCATACTTATCTGCTAAACTTCCCCAAACTGGCGAGAGAAAGGCAGCTGTCATAGCTGAACTAGATACAGCAATACCTGCATATAAATCAACCATGTGTCCTTTCACACCCAATTCTTCTACAAATAAGGACATAAAAGGAATGACCAAAGAAAGACTTGCACCTACAAAAAAGTTGCCCAGCCAAGCAATCCATAAATTATGCTTCCAATTGATTTGACTTGTTATACAATCATCCTCTTTCTAATTTCTGCAAAGCATCGCGAATCTGCTGTCGAGTTTCCTCAAGCGAGCCATTATTATCTATCAGCACATCCGCTCTTTTTCGTTTTTCTTTGAGAGATAGCTGAGCTGCTATGCGTTTTTCTGCTTCTTCCTGACTAAGAGCATTTCGAGACATCAGGCGACTGAGCTGAGTTTCTTCCGTCACATCCACCAGCCAAATCTGGTCAAACCAGTTCTCATAACTCAGCTCAAATAAGAGAGGAATATCCATGAAAAAGATATCTTCCGTCTCTGCCAGCAAATCTCGTCTGTCAGCCAGTTCCTCTCGGATTATCTGATTTTGGATTTGACTGGACTGTGCCAAGAGTTCGGGATTCCCAAAAATCATAGCTCCTAGCTTGGGCCGATCCAAGTGGCCATTTTCCTGTAAGATAGCTGATCCCAAAGCAGATAGAAGAGCTTGATAGAGGCTACCACCAGGCTCTTGCAGCTCATGCACTACCTGATCCGCATCAATGACCTGATAGCCTTGCTGCCTCAAAAACTCTGTCACTGTTGACTTACCCGAGGCAATGCCGCCAGTGATACCAATAATTCTTGCCATGACAGCTACCTCGCTTTCTGGCAATGAGGACAGAGATGTGTACCTCGACCGCCCAGTTTTATTTTTTCAATCGGGCTGCCACATCTAGCACAGGGTTGTCCAGTCTTTCCATAGACCTGCAGAAAATCCTGCATCGTGCCATCTTCACCCAAAGCATTGCGGTAGGTCCGAATGGTCGATCCCCTCTTTTCGATCCCAAGTTGCAAAACTTCTATAATCTGCTCACGCAACAGCTTGACTTCAGCAGGCTTCAGACTAGCTGCTGGCCTTGCTGGATGAATCCGCGCCCTCCAAAGTGCCTCATCTACATAGATATTGCCCAGACCAACGACCAAGGTCTGCTCCAGCAAATAGGGTTTGATGGGCTTCTTGGAGCAACACAAAGCTGCTACAAAAGGCGACAAAAGAAAGTCCGCCTCTGTCGGCTCAGGACCAAGCTTTCTGGCAGCGAAATAAGCCTCTAGCTGATCCTTTCTCAACAGCTCCATAGTCCCAAACTTTCGGACATCCTCATAAACAAGCGTCCCACCATCTGTCATCTGGAAAAAGACATGAGCATGCTTACGCTCAGGCACCGCATCAGCATAAAAAAGATACTTGCCTTCCATTCGCAGATGGGAAACCAGCACCCCGCCTGTCAGGTAAAAGAGCAAATATTTGCCCCGACGACCGATCTTTTCAATGGTCTGACCTGGTAAATCATGAATGAAGCCATCCACTCCCGTGCCAATCATCTTGGCATAGCGAACCCGCACCTGCTCAATCGTCTTCCCAACAACCAGACGCTCCAAACCACGCCTAACCGTTTCCACTTCAGGTAATTCAGGCATAAAGCTCCCTTCTTATTCTTTCTTATCTCAATGCCCCATAGCAAAGCTATCCGAGAAATACTCATCCAGCATCAGGCGGTGTTTATCCGATACATTTTCCAGCTCTGCTATTTCTTCTTTAGAAAAAAAGCCTAAACGCAGTGTTTCCTCATTGTGAAAATTGGAAATATCAACATTCTCCAGCGCCTGCAATTTATACAGAAAGACAACCGTCTGCACTTTGTCACCATTAGGATAGGATTCATTAAAATTCGTATAAACATTCAGCAAGCGCTTGGCTTCAACAGCAATGCCCGTCTCTTCGTAAAATTCACGCACGGCTGCTTGCAGAGAAGACTCCCCGAGCTCCATAACTCCACCAGGAATCGCCCATGTTTTCTTATCGCCTCGCAACTGCAGAAGCACACGACCTTCCTCGTCTGCCAGAATCCCACCAGCAAAATTCAGAATAACCTTATCATGCCCCACCTTGGAGCGAATATAGGAAATATAGTCTTGATTCATTCCATCTTCCTATCTACGATTCAAACAACCATCAAAAATAAAAGTTCCAGCTATTTTAATATTCCTTCTCATTATAACCAAAATCCGCCAAGTCCAGCTTCTTGTCCCGCCAGTTTTTCTTGACCTTGACCCAGGTTTCTAGGAAGATCTTGTCCCCTAGCATGAGCTCAATATCGCGCCGAGCCATGGATCCGATTTTCTTCAGCATGGATCCGCCTTTACCGATGATAATCCCTTTTTGGCTGTCACGCTCCACCATGATAGTCGCTCGGATATGAACCTTGTCTGTCTCCTCGTCTCGCTTCATACTGTCAACAACAACAGCAACAGAGTGAGGAATTTCCTCTCTCGTTAGCATCAAAACCTTCTCCCGAATCATCTCTGACACAAGAAAGCGCTCTGGGTGGTCAGTAATCTGGTCTTCTGGGAAATACTGGAAGCCTTCCTCCAGATTCTCACTAAGGATGTCAACCAGATGAGAAACATTATTGCCCTGCAGGGCTGAAATCGGCACAATTTCTTTGAAGTCCATCTGCTGACGGAAATCATCAATTTGTGCTAAGAGTTGATCTGGATGGACTTTATCAATCTTATTTACCACCAAAATAACGGGTACCTTAGCCGCTCTCAGGCGCTCGATAATCATGTCATCTCCCTTACCACGTGGCTCATCAGCCGGCACCATAAAGAGAACGGTATCCACCTCACGCAGGGTGCTGTAGGCTGCTTCTACCATAAAATCTCCCAGAGCAGTCTTGGGCTTATGGATTCCCGGCGTATCGATAAATACAATCTGCTCCTTATCTGTCGTATAAATCCCCATAATCTTATTGCGAGTAGTCTGAGCCTTATCACTCATGATGGCAATCTTTTGTCCCATAACATGATTCAAAAAGGTTGATTTCCCAACATTAGGGCGTCCCAAAATAGCTACAAAGCCTGATTTAAATGTCATTATTTTACCTCTATTAATTTCATATAAAAGATTTGAAAATCGGCAGTCTCCCCCGATTTTCAAATCTTTAAAAAATCCAGTCCCAAATCTTAGGAACAAAAATGATTAGTCCCGTGATAACTGCAAAACCAGAAATCACCAAAACAGCGCCAGCAGCCATGTCTTTTGCGTTCTTGGCCAACATAGAGAAGTGATAGTCACTAGCCAAATCCACCACATTTTCAATAGCAGAATTGATAATCTCAAACGAAACGACCAAAAAAACACTTAGCAGTAAAAACAGCCACTCTACTGCTGAAACCTGAAAAACAAATCCAGCAATAACAACAAGAAGCGCAGAGAGTGCGTGCTTTTGCATATTACGCTCTTCTTTGATTGCTGTGAAAATTCCAGTTAGAGCAAATTCCAAACTAGATACTAGATCACGGTTTTTCCATTTACGTTGATTATTGTCTTGTGAGTCCATAAGCCGTTAAAATTTCTTCCTGTAAACCAAACATTTCTGCCTCTTCTTCTGGCGTATAGTGATCATAGCCATTAATGTGCAGAAATCCATGCACTGCCAAAAATCCCATTTCCCTCTCAAAGCTGTGACCATACTCTTCAGCCTGCTCACGCGCTTTATCCACCGAAATAAATAGCTCACCGATATAAGCGTCAAAATCCTCCAGCATCTCAGCCAACTCAGGATTCTTTAGCAAATCCTCTTCATCAACCGCAATGTCCAGCTCTGGTTTATACTCTAAGCTGATCACATCCGTCGGCCGATCGGTATCTCTATATTCCAAGTTGAGTTCATGGCTACGCTCATTGGTCACAAAAGTCACAGCCATTTCCTTCTTTTCCTTGCCCGTCTTCTGAGCTGCAAATTCCAAAATTTCCTGAGTCTGCTTGAGAATCTCTTCTGAGACCTGACCCGTTTCATCTACCATTTCAATATACATACTACACCTACTTTACTTATATCACTCTTATTATATCATAATCAAGGCCAGATAATAGCTCAGAATTTTCATTTTTCAAAATAGCAGAGCAGCTAGTTTCCCTTAGCTACTGATATAAAAGAATACTAGTTTACTAATCCCATCTTTGGCATTTTAAATCTCATATTAAATCTAACTCATTTTTTAAGAAATAGCATCTAGCTTCACAAAACTTTCATTTCAGCACTACCAAGGATTTCTTCTACTAATAAATCGATGATTTTTAGTAAAACATTTCGCTTCCAGTGACTACATATGGTTTCTCTCCCTATCTGGTAGAGTAGTAAAAAAGTATAAGTCCATCAGAAATATTTCCCAAAAATTTAGGAACATATTTAGGTGAATTCATAACAAAAGAGAGTGGGACAGAAATCGGTAATTCGTTAGAATTCGATTTCGTCGTCCCACCTCCGCACAGTTGAGTAGGGCTGTAAAAGCTGATGGAATCAGCGTAATAGAGCCCACTCAACCACTGCGTCTTGCTCGACAATCCAAAGACAATTAAGAGGCTAGGACCTTTGTCCCAGCCTCTTAATTATGGATTTATGCTAATTGCCGGGATCGAACCGGCGACCTCATCCTTACCATGGATGCGCTCTGCCAACTGAGCTAAATCAGCGTACCTATCTACTATACCATGCAGATAGGTGCTTGTCAATACTTGCAAACTCATTTATCCGCAAAATATTGCTCTTTGGTAAGACCATAGTATACTCGCGTCACTAGGCGGCCTTTTTCATGTTTGTCCAAGCTTGCATAAGGTTCCTCGTGAGAAAAAACCATTCCGGATTTTTGCATCACACAGCCAGAGGCCGGATTATCTTTATCATGGACTGCTACTAGTTTATTCATTCCGATTTCTTCAAAAGCCAGCCTTATCACAGCACGAGTTGCTTCTGTCGTATACCCTTTATTCCAGTAAGCCTTATGGATGATATAACCAATTGCTCCTGTTTTCATATCCAAGTTAAGTTTATGGAGGTCAATGGTCCCTATGAATCTTCCACTATCTTTCAATTCGATTCCCCAACGGCCCAAAGGACTAGCCAAGTAAAACTGCGCAATATTATTACGGGTTTCTTCTAAGCTGGTATTGGTCGCAAAAGTATAACGAGTATTTTCCTTGTCTGAAGCATACTCATACATTGCTGGCGCATCATCCAGAGTTACCGGACGTAAAATAAGTCGCTCGGTTTCTATTTTAGTATGACGAGCTAATCTGACATAGATATTTTCCATTAAAGTCTCCCTGTAGTATTTCTCTCAAAAATCCTATAAAAAAATGCAGATTTGTTTTATACTCTTTTTATCACTCAGCTTCTTCAGAGTGCACAGATGCTACTTTTACAGGGCTTGTTTCATAAGCCCTGATAATCTCCGCCACAACTGGATGGCGAACGACATCCTTAGCTGAGAAATGCACAAAGTCAATCTGGGAGATATTCTTCAATTTCTCCTGAGCATCAATGAGGCCCGACTTAACATTGCGAGGCAGGTCAATCTGACTGATGTCTCCATTGACAATCATCTTGGACTGGAAGCCCAGCCGCGTCAGAAACATCTTCATCTGCATGATAGTAGTATTTTGTGCCTCATCTAGAATCACAAAGGCATCATCCAGCGTCCGTCCCCGCATATAAGCTAGAGGAGCAATCTCAATGATTTCTCGCTCCATGAGACGCGTTGTCTGATCCTTCCCCAAAATCTGGTACAAAGCATCATAAACTGGACGAAGATAAGGATCTACCTTTTCCTTAAGGTCACCAGGCAGAAAGCCCAAACTCTCACCAGCTTCCACTGCTGGGCGTGTCAGGATAATTCGTTTGACCTGACCTCGCTTGAGAGCTGTCACCGCTAAGGTCACCGCCAGAAAGGTCTTCCCTGTACCAGCCGGCCCGATACCAAAGACAATATCGTGATTTTTAACACTATCCACATAGATTTTCTGACCGAGTGTCTTGACCCGAATTGGCTTGCCATAGCTGTCCTTGATAATCTCTTCTTCGTAAAGAGCTACAAACTTATCAATCTCATTATTTTTGACCATGGTAATCGCTGTCACTACATCAGGCGTACTGATGGTCATACCACGATTGACCAAGATCAAAAGAGCCTGAATGACCTGTCGAGTCTCTTCACAGGCAGTCTCTTCTCCTAAAATCTGCACAATTTCAGTACGAGCATGAATCGTCACCTTTAATTCCTGCTCCATCAGACGCAAGTGTCGTTCATTCGAACCAAAAAGATGAAACGAATCATCTGGATGAGTCAATTTAATTTCTACTGAATGTTCTTGCAAACAAAAAACCTCTCTTACCGTTTTTTATATTATAGCAAAGCAACTAAAAAAATACTATTCTTGCCTTTCTAATGATCTTGGTATTCTTCCCAAATGGCATCAAAATCGCCTAGATTAAAAGAAAAATCAGCATGCTCTTCCAAGAAACGGCTGACCTCATCAAAATCATCCGTGTGCTTTGGAAAAGCTGTGTCCTGAAAAGCTAGATCAGCTAAAATGGCTTTTGGTGTATTACTCTTTGGGTTTCGCTCAATCATGAGCCAACTATAAAATGATTTTCTCACATGAATCCTTTCTGTCATCATTCTATCGAATTGCGCCTATCTCAAATATACTATCTATTATATCAAATAAATCAAAAGAGGCTGGGACAAAAGTCCTAGCCTCTCAATTGTCTTTGGATTGTCGAGCATGACGCAGTGGTTGAGTGGACTCTAATACGCTGATTACATCAGCTTTTACAGCCCTACTCAACTATGCGGAGGTGGGACGACGAAATCGAATTCTAACAAATTACCGATTTCTGTCCCACTCTCTTTCTCTGATTATTTACCAAGGTAGTACTCTTTTACTACGTTCAATTTTTCGTCGAATTCAAATACCAATGGTGGGAAGTTTGGAATTTCCACATCCATGATTTCATCGTCAGAAAGTTGTTTGATGTGTTTCACAAGGGCACGGATAGAGTTACCATGAGCACCTACGAATACATTTTTACCATCTTTAAGCGCTGGAGCGATTTTATCTTCCCAGAATGGAAGGGCACGTTCCAAAGTTACTTTCAAGTTTTCAGCATCTGGAATAACTGAGTCATCAAGTGAAGCGTAACGACGGTCAGTATGTGCTGAGTACTCATCATCACGTGGCATTGCAGGAGGCAATACATCGTATGAACGACGCCAGATATGTACTTGCTCATCACCAAATTGCTCAGCTGCTTCCGCTTTGTTCTTACCAGTCAAACCACCGTAGTGACGTTCGTTCAAGCGCCATGATTTTTCAACTGGAACCCAAAGTTGATCAGCAGCTTCCAGTGCCAAGTTTGTTGTTTTGATTGCACGTTTCAATACTGAAGTATAAGCTTGGTCAAATTCGATACCAGCTTCTTTGATCAATTTACCAGCGTCAATCGCTTGTTGTGTCCCTTTTTCAGACAAATCAACATCAGCCCAACCAGTGAAAAGGTTAGCTTTATTCCATTCAGACTCACCGTGGCGAGCAAAAACCAATTTTACCATTAGATGGATTCTCCTTTAATTTTTGAAAACTGTCATACAGTTACCATTATATTTTACAAAATTTTTCCTTAAAAAGCTAGCTGTAAACATGGATTTTTATTAAGTTCTAATCTGTAAACTCTTTTAAAAACTACAGATAAATAGACCATTTATTATCCTTATTTACGATTGGCAATTTGGACAAATACCATAGACAACCATCTGAGATTTTGTTATCTGGTAACCTGTCTGCTCAGAAGCTTCCTGTCCAACATCAGGAAGGTCTATATCCATATCTGCAATACGACCACACTTTTCACAAATGACATTGAGGTGCTGATGCCCCATAAAATCAAAATAGGTCGTTGTGTCATTGCGGACCTTGAGTTCTGAAACAAATCCCTCATCAATCAAAACCTTGAGATTATTGTAAACCGTCGCTAAGCTCATATTGGGGAAATTTGGCAAGAGTGCCTGATAAATCATCTCCGCACTTGGATGATCCTGGCTATGAATGATAAAATCAATCACCGCTTTTCGAGTTTCTGTGATGCGGACACCTTTTTCTTTCAAATGGTTCAACACATCTTGATAATACTGTTTATTTTTACCTGCATGGTGGTTACATTCTAGCATAATTTTGTCTTCTCTATTTCTTACTAACTACCTACATTATAACACTTATGAAGAATCTTGACTATTAAGAATAATTGTAAATAAGAAATTTCATTTGCAAAGCATCCTCTTTTAGAACTAATAGCAGTTTATATGCATTACTTGATTAATGAAATTAATTCTAACATCTCTTGCTCTTAAGTATATGATAAAATTCTAATATTCAATTTAAAGCGTATTTCAGTCTCTTTAAGGAAGGAAGATATAGCTCATTGAGGCAAAATAGAGGTAAAAGCCTAAAAATAAGGATGTATAAGCAGTAAACCTATTTCTACTATAAAAATACAAAAGTTTCAAACTTATGCCCCCTTTTTGCCCCTCCTCTCCTGCTCATGCATCAAAATTGAATGATGGATAATATCCCGTCGTTTCCACTCTCTTATGTACTTTGGTTAATACCTGCTTTTTTTGATAAAGCATACATTGTTAAATTTCTACTTTTCATTAATTTTTCAATTTTTATCCACATTTTCTCTCCTTATACCATATATTGTATTTTGGTCTGAAATAAAGTTTCAAAAAACACAACATATTGACATTTAAATATATTTAAGCTATAATATAATTATGATTAACAGATAAACCAACTTTAACTACCAATAAAATTTTTATGTGCTAATCAAATCCAAAAGAAAGGAGGTCGAGTTATGTACTTTGTAATCTACAAATCATCTAACAACCAATATTACTTTGTAATTAAGGGTGCTAATCACGAAGTTGTCGCAACTAGCGAAACTTATATTTTAAAGTCATCAGCCAAGAAAACGATTGAATCAATTAAAAATAGTATCAATCCCGATTCAACGGTAATCGATGTATCCGATTAGCAAGACTTGTCAACTCTGCTGCATATCCCAGTAGAGTTTTTTCGTATAACTCTAGGCTACTTATATCCTGACTTTCACCTTCAAAGCAGAATAATTCCAGCTCATGAGCTATCTCATTTAGCTCTTGGGCTTTTTGACTGATTTTTTTAACCAATGATTGAAACTCATCCGCTATATTGACTTGATTATTTTTCATCCCCTTACCTCCTTTCTATCCAATTCATAAGTTAAAGAGTTAGTTTTAACAAACAAAAAAACGTTCCTATTCAATCAAATAGAAACGTGGTATACTATAAAATGGCACTAACGATACGGCCTCTGAAAGGAGGTGGATTCGTTGGAGTTACTTTTCACCCTAATCTTTGCCCCGCTCATGGTCAATTTAGCAACTAAATTGATCGGCGACTGGCTGGATAGCAAGCAGGACAAGAACAAACGTTAGTGTCCGGCCCACAAAAAAATCCCCTAGTATTGTGGTACTAGGGGATTTGTGTTCCGTTGGAACTACTTTTCACTTCCCCTTAAGTTTACCACGTTTTTATTTAATTGTCAAAGAACTAGTTAAAGAGCTAGTAAACTATTTTATAAAATACTTGACAATTTTAAATAAATAATTTAAAATGAAAGCATAATTAAAAGCCTTGATAAAACATTATATCTATCAACTTATTCGCTCGCCAAAGCTATTTATTTTTAGATAAGTTTTAACTTCGTTTTTTACTAACTAATTAACTTACAAAAACTATTTTAAATTATTTATCTAATTTTGTCAACGCTTTTAAATAAATAATTTAAATATTTTTTGTCAATCTCTCAGAAAGGGTGATTAATCAATGTTTCCAACATTTGAAAAAGTTAGAGAATTGGCTCGAAAAAAGGGCTTATCTCTAAATCAAGTTGAAGAAAAATTGGGATATAGCAAAAATACACTTTATTCCTTAAAACGACAAAGAGTAAGTTCTGAGCGATTACAAGAAATCGCTGACTACTTCAATGTTTCGACCGACTATCTGCTTGGACGGACGGATAATCCTGCTATCATTGGGGAGAAAGTCGTCAAAACAGAAATAGATCTAAAAAAAGATGCATCAGAAAGCTTCTTTTACGATGGGCACGAACTCAATGACGAGGATATAGATCTCATCTCCTCGCTACTAGAAGCACGTATGAGAAATAGAAAGTAATACTTGCCTATGATAACACCCGAGCAGGTCTGCTTTGAACAAGGTATTGATCTTGTTTATTTTGATGGCAGAGATGCCTACAACAAAGGGCTATACAACCAACCCCACAATCTCATAGCGGTAGACACCTACCTAGATGAAATCGAGAAAAAGAAAGTTATCTATCATGAGATAGGACACAAATACCACAACCCAGACCAATACAAACGCAGACGAGAAGAATACGAACTCCAAGCAGATAGAAACATGATCCACTACCTGCTAAAAGAAGAACTCGAAACGATGGATGACACCGCTAATTTTAACTATCTCCATTTTATGGAGAAATACAACCTCAAAACCGTGACAAATGAAATCATGGTAAAAGAGGAATATGCAGCATTAGTAAATTAAAAAAGGAGTATCAATATGGAAATTGATAAAGTAAAAGCCGATTTAAAACAAGTCGGCAAACGTGTAGCAGAACTCAGCCAAAGCATTACAAATGAAGAACAAACAAAGAATGCCTTCATCATGCCATTCTTCCAAGCGCTTGGATATGATATCTTCAACCCACTTGAATTTGTCCCAGAATTTACTGCTGATGTAGGCATTAAAAAGGGCGAAAAAGTCGACTATGCAATCATTTTGGATGGTGAACCGCAAATTCTAGTTGAATGTAAATCGATCACAGAAAACCTTACCAAGCACGACTCTCAACTATTCAGATATTTCGTAACTACTAAATCAAAATTCGGTATCTTGACAAATGGTAGAGAATATAAATTCTTTACTGATTTAGATGAACCAAATAAAATGGACACAACTCCATTCTTAACAATTGATGTGACTGATATCAAAGAAAACCAATTTACTGAGATTATCAAATTTTACAAAGAGAATTTTGATATTGATAATATTGTTTCATCTGCTTCTGAATTGAAATATCTCAACAGTCTTAAAGCGTTTCTAGCCGAAAATATAACTAATCCATCAGATAGTTTCCTCAGATATCTAACATCAGAAATCTATGAAGGCCGTGTAACTCAAAACATTTTGACGACATTTTCTCCCATCATTGTGAAAGGATTTAGTCAATTTATCACAGAAAGAGTTAATGAAAAATTAAGTGCAGCGCTTAATACAAGTGTTGAAACAAAAGTAACAACCGACATTCCAAAAGTTGAAACAGAACCAGAAGAAATTGTTGAAGCAACTGACGAAATCATCACAACTCCTGCTGAATTAGAAGTTTATACCGTTGTTAAAATGCTTGTTAAGGATGTAGTATCTCCAGAACGTGTATTTTATAGAGATAACCGAAGCTATTTCAATGTTTTGGTTGACGACAATATCAAAAAATGGGTATTGCGTTATCGTTCAAATTCAAAGAGAAGCACTATCGAAATCCGTGATAAAGGTATCTTCCCGGTATCTACTCCTCTCGAAGTCGCAAATTATGCCAATGAGATTTTAGAAGTAATCAAGAAATTATCGTAACAAAAAATCCTCACACTCTCAACTTTGGCGAGTCCGAGTGCGAGGAAATCATGTATAGGAAACAACCATTCAATGGGTCGTTTTCTTGTACTCATTTTACCAAAAATGAGGAGAAAATACAATGTGGATTGAAGAATTACCGAACGGGAAATATAAATTTTTTGAAAGATACAAAGACCCTTACACTGAAAAATGGCGCAGAGTCTCGGTCACTTTAGACAGCGGATCCAGTCGAGCCAAAAAGGAAGCTCAGAAACTACTGGATGAGAAAATAGAAAATAAATTATCTAACTTAAAAGCTCTGATATATTTTTTACAGACCTCTTTAACGATTGGTGGGGATTTTATCGGCAAGGACTGAAAAACTCTTCTATAGCGTCGTTAGAGGGCAATATACGCGATATACGAAACACTTTCGGAGTGAATATCAAGATTAATAAGGTTGACCCGCTTTACGTCCAGCGATATCTGGATAATCTAGAAGGAACTCGCAGTAAAAAAGAACGGCATAAATCAATGCTTAATCTCGCTTTTGATTATGCGGTAGAAAAAAATATTATTTCTGACAATCCTTCCCGGCGGGCAAAGCTCCCTAAAAATAAAAAAACTCTGGATGACTGGCAGAAAGTCACTCAGAAATATCTTGAAGAATACGAGATTAAACCCTTGCTAAAAGAGCTTTACAGACGACCAAATACCTACAGAGTAGGATTACTCGCTGAATTTATGAGCATAAACGGTGGACGTATCGGCGAAGTGATAGCCATCAAGCGCGAAAATAGAGATTACAACACTAGAAAACTGCAACTAGTCGGAACGATGGACAGAACAAACGGCTATAGGAATGGAGTGAAAACAAGCCCTAAAACGGTAGCGGGATATCGAACAACAGATATGACAGCGCGAGAAATAGAAATCATGCAAGAATTGGAAAGCCTAAACGAGTTAGAGCAAACCACTAATCCAAACTATCAGGATATGGGATATATCTTCACGACTAAGAACGGTGTGCCTATACAGATTAACTCTTTCAACTTGGCCATTAAACGAGCTAACGAGAGATTGGTCAGTCCCATAAACAAGACTCTAAGCAGCCATATCTTCCGCCATACGCTGATTAGCAGACTAGCTGAGAAGAATGTACCACTAAAAGCCATTATGGAGCGTGTGGGGCATTCTGACGCTAAGACAACGACACTCATTTATACGCATGTAACGGATAAGATGAGAAAACAAATTATTGACGCCCTGGAGGATTATTAGAGCACTTGCCCCTTCCTTGCCCCCTTAGACACAAAAAAGCCTATTGTACAACGCCGAAGCGTTGATACAATAGGCTTTTTGTTTTGCAATTATTTAACCGCTTCTTTAAGAGCTTTACCTGCTTTGAAAGCTGGAACTTTAGAAGCTGCGATTTTGATTTCTTTACCAGTTTGTGGGTTGCGACCTTTACGTGCTGCACGCTCACGAACTTCAAAGTTACCAAAACCGATCAATTGAACTTTTTCACCTTTTGAAAGGTATTCAGTTACTGCTGCAAATACTGCATCTACAGCTGCTGCTGAATCTTTTTTAGTCAATTCTGTAGCTGCTGCTACTTTTGCGATCAAATCTTGTTTGTTAGCCATTTAACAAATCCTCCAAAAATTTTATCGGGTAATAAATACCCTAACAGTACTATGATAACTTAAAAATGCTTTTAGGTCAAGCCTAAAACTGCGTTTTTAATATTTTTATAGCTTGATTTTTTTAGTTAGTTATATCGAATTAAAATTGCCCAGGCATTTTCACCTGTATGAGTTTGAATGATAGAGCCTGTTTCTAAGACAGAAATCGGTTTTTCAACAAAGACTTGCAATCTTTCTTTTATTTCATTTGCAAATGAGGCTGTACCAGCATAAGAGATACCAATTTCTGCGACCTTAGCCGTTTTTAACTTTTCTTCTAGTTCTACTAGCCATTTTTTAAAAGTTTTATCCCCACGACCTTTTGCAATCGGTTGTAGCTGATGATTGTCCATTTGCATGACAACACGAATATTTAACAATGAGCTGATCAGACCAGTCACTCGACCAATTCGTCCGCCTTTTACTAAGTTTTCAAGAGTAGACACACCTATATAGAGTTCTGTTTTTTCTCGAACTTCTTCTATTTTTTTTAGAATTTCCTCAAGCTCTGCTCCTTCTTTAGCCAACTTAGCTGCTTCAACTACCTGAAACTTGAGTGCTTGATCCGTAAAAGAGCTATCAATAACTGTAACATTTGCATTGGCTAGAGTCGCTCCTTGACGTGCCGCTTCAATCGTACCTGACAAAGCGTGCGACATATGAATTGCTACAATATAATCTGCCGACTCCGAAAGCTCTTCAAATACCTCTGCAAAAACACCGACAGGTGGCTGACTAGTCTTAGGCAAATTTGTACTTTCTTTCATTAATCGTAAAAATTCACCCTCTTTTAGATCAGCATCAGAATAGAGCACCCCATCCACCATAACAGATAATGGAACAATTGTAATATCTAAAGCATTCACTAATTCTGGTTCAATCGTGACGGAAGAGTCTGTTACAATTTTAATTTTTGCCATTTTTTTCCTACTTTAATTCATTTATTTTTATTATATCAAAAAAATTTTATTTATGGAAAGACTAATCTTCTGCTACCAAACCGTCATTTGGGACATAAAAGTGCTCTGTTATCCCAGAATCATCTAACACTAGCCCATGCAAGACACCACCATAAACAGCACCACCATCCATACCTATTTTTCTATCATCCGTTTGCCAAAGCTTGGTTGTTCCTGGTTTTTCAGAAAACAGATGAAAGGTTGGGGTGTGCCCAAAAACAATCGTTTTTCCTGTATGATTTTGTCCTTCATGAAACGGGCTTCGAATCCATACTTTCTGATAGTCTGATGTATCATGCCAATCTTCTAAGTCTAAATCAACCCCTGCATGCACAAAGATATATTGTTCAGTCTCTACAACAAAAGGCATGTTCCGAATGAAAGTCACGAGATCTGGAGCAACATCTAAAATAGCCTGTGCGTCTAGAACACTGTCAACAGGAGTATCTAACGGTCTACCTAATATCGAGTTGATTGTCGTATCTCCACCATTTCGGCGATAGTGATCATAAGATTTCTCGGGATTGTCCAGCCAGGTTAAAAACATATACTCATGATTTCCAGATAGGCAAACTGCCCCTTTCTTTTCCACCAAATTTTGGACCATTTCTAAGACCGCTCGGCTATTTTCACCTCGATCGATGAGATCTCCTAAAAATATTAATTTCGCTTGTCCGTCCCAATGATGCAGCAGCTCTTCAAGCATACCCGCTTTTCCATGAACATCTCCAATTACAAAGTATTCGGCCATCACGTCGTCCTCCCAGAAACAAAATCAGATAAACTTACTTTCTTAACAATTCTCGTGCTTGAGTCAAAGCAGCATCCGTCACATTTTCACCAGCCAACATCTTGGCAATTTCTTCTACTCTCTCATCCATATTCAAAAGTCGAACTTTTGAAACAGTAGAGCGCTCATCAGAAATCTTTTCAATAAAGAATTGGTAATCCGCAATTGCAATGACTTGTGGCAAATGAGAAATTGCCAAAACTTGACCATTACTTCCAATCTTATGGATCTTTTGTGCAATCGCCTGCGCTACTCGACCGGATACTCCGGTGTCTACTTCATCAAAAACAATGCTTGTTTTTCCTTCTTTACGCGAAAAAGCAGATTTAATTGCCAACATCAGACGAGATAACTCTCCTCCTGATGCCACCTTAATTAATGGTTTGAAATCTTCTCCTGGATTGGTCGAAATATAAAATTCAACCTGTTCATTGCCTTCTCGATTAAACTTACTCTTGGTAAACTGCACCTGAAAATTGGCTTTTTCCATATAGAGTTCCTGTAATTCTTGCTTAATCTCTGATTCTAACTGTTTAGCCAAAAGATGTCTTGCCTGACTAAGTTGCCCAGCTAACTCGACTAAAGTCTTTTCCAAAGCTTTAAGCTCTACTTCTAAATCTTCTGAAGACGAATGATTACCTGTTAGTAATTGATATTCTTTAGAAATTTGAGCGAAATATTCTAAAACATCATTCACATTACCGCCATATTTGCGAGCGATACTATTAATCAAGTCAAGTCGAGCCTCAATCTGCATGAGGCGATTCCCATCAAAATCTAGACCATCTATAATATCTTCCAAACGTTTGGTTACATCTTCTAAAACATAATATGATTCAGAGAGGTTCGAAGATAATTCTTTGTAGCTAGGATCGTACTCTTCTATAGACTCCAAATCATTCATTGCTGATCGTACATTAGACAGACTAGAAAAGTCTTCGTTGTCCAGCATAGCATAAGCATTTGTTAAAGTATCAGCAATTTTCTTGTGATTCAGCAAGCGCTCACGTTCCTGATGGAGAGTCAAATCTTCACCACTTTTAAGATCTGCACTCTCAATCTCCGCTATCTGAAACTCCAGCATCTCAATTCTAGCCTTATGTTCCTGCTGATTTTTTTGGAGAGTTAGCACCTGTTTGCGTAGACCTCGGTAGCGATCAAAAGTTTCATAATAACGATCTTTCAAAGTCAGGAACTCTTGATCTCCAAATTCATCTAGCATGGCTATATGTAGTTGGGGTCTCATCAGCTCTTCTTGGTCATGTTGTCCATGAATATCGACCAAATGCTGTCCGATCGCTTTTAAAACAGAAAGGTTGACCAGCTGGCCATTGACACGACTGACACTTCGTCCATTTTGTAGGATTTCTCGGCGAATAATTAATTCATCCGTCAGCTCCAGTCCCTGTTCCTCAAAGATGGGTTTAAGAGATCTACTATTTTCCAAAGAAAAAAGTCCCTCAATCTCAGCTTTGGAAGCCCCATGTCGAATAACATCTGTCGTAGCTCGACTACCTAGCATCATGTTCATAGCATCAATGATGATGGACTTTCCTGCGCCAGTTTCTCCTGTTAGGATCGTCATTCCTTGATCAAAATGAAGGGATACTTCCTCTATAATGGCAAAATTTTTTATAGAAATTTCTAATAACATGGTTTTCCTACCAATTCTTAATCACTTTTAAAATAGCTTGCAGGTTCTTTTCATCTTTTAAGATTAGCAATATACTATCATCATCCGCAATAATACTAAAAATCTCTTCTGCAAATGCCTCGACAATCTGGCGTTTAATCACGGCTGTACTACCTGGAACCAGCTTTAGATTGATCATATTGCCTAGAAAACTAACATCTAAGATTGTATGTTCTGCCAACTTCAAACTACTCGTTGCAGATTTAGGTATCTCATAGATATAGGTATTATTTTTCAGAGGCGTTTTGACAATACCTAGTTCTTTAATATCACGAGAAACCGTTGCCTGAGTAGCTTTGATACCTGATTGTTTTAGATAATCAACAATTTCTTCTTGTGTGCCAATTTCATATTCACTAACAAACCGTCTAATCTTTTCTAGTCTTTCTTTTTATTCATTCTTAAATTCCTTATGTGCTGTTTCAACTAAAGATTCGATCTTATTTTCTACTAGATTCTCTGGCTGGTTACTTTTTTCTAAATAAGCTAAAAATTCGATATTTCCATGTCCACCTTGAATGGGAGAGAAATCTAAATCTTTAACTGTAAAACCGCATTCTACCATGAGAGATGTCACTTTTTCTAGTACAGATAGATGGACTTTCTTATCTTTGATAATACCATTTTTCCCAATTTGCTCACGACCTGCTTCAAATTGTGGTTTGATCAAAGCGACGACTTGACCAGCATCTGTCAAAATTCCGTGCAAAGCAGGCAAGATTAAATTCAACGAAATAAAGCTAACATCAATACTGGCAAAGCTTGGTTTTTCTTCAAAGTCTTCCACTGTAGCATATCGAAAATTGAACTGTTCCATGCTAATAACCCGTCCATCCTGTCTGAGTTTCCAGGCTAGTTGATTGGTTCCAACATCAACCGCATAAACAAGGCTAGCTCCATTTTGTAACATAACATCTGTAAAACCACCGGTGGAGGCTCCGATATCCAGTGCTATTTTATCTTGCACAGAAAGATTAAAGACTTGTAGAGCTTTTTCTAATTTAAGTCCACCTCGGCTGACGTATTTTAATTTATCACCTTTTAACTTAAGCTCTACTCCCTCATCAATTTTTTCACCCGGTTTATCAAAACGTTGGCCACTGATGACAGAAACCACCAAACCAGCCATTACACCTCTCTTAGCCTGCTCCCTAGTTTCAAAAAGCCCCTGTTTATAGGCTAGTACATCCACTCTTTCCTTAACCATTCAGTCTCAAACTTTCTACTATCTTTTGAATTTCTTCGCCAGAAAACTCTGTCTTTTCTTCCAAGTCTTTCAGTATTTCCAAGGCTTCATCAAGGGTTTGATTGAAAAAGTTCTTAGCACCATCAATGCCCAGAAAAGCTGGGTAAGTTGACTTAGCAGTAGCCAGATCTTTCTGCGGAGTTTTGCCCAATTCTTCAAAACTTGCTGTCACGTCTAAAATATCATCTCGTACTTGGAAGGCCAAACCCAAAAGTTCTCCAATTCGACGAAGTTTCTCCTGAACGAATTGCTCAGACTGAACAATCAAACCAGCTGCGACAAAAGGATAGGTCAGTAGCTTACCAGTCTTATTGGCATGGATAGTTTTTAAATCTTCCAGACTAATTACTTGGCCTTCACCCTGCATATCCAGAACTTGTCCTGCGACCATACCAAAGCTACCCGCTGCCAGAGACAACTCAGAAATCAAAGCTACCTTGACCTGACTAGGTAAATCGGCCATGGCAATCAAGCCAAACGGATCTAAAAAAAGAGAATCTCCGGCCAATATAGCCATTGCTTCACCAAACTTTTTATGATTCGTCAAACGGCCACGTCGATAATCATCGTCATCCATTGCAGGTAAATCATCATGAATGAGGCTTCCAGTGTGAACAAGTTCCAGCGCCGCAGCAACTTGAAAGTGTGCCTGCTGAAGCTCTTGACCAAATGCTTCCACCAATTCTAATAAGATTAAGGGTCGGATTCGTTTTCCTCCTGCCTGAACAGAATAGAGAATGGCCTCTATTAGAGAGTCTGAAACTGAAGGCTGTGCATAAAAATTATTTATAGCTTGTTTGATCTGTTCTAATTTTTCTGCTTGTTTCATTCCATTTCCGTACCATCTTCCTGCATAACCTTAACCAAGGTCTTTTCTGCCTTGTCCAGACTAGCCTGGAGTTCCTTTGAAAGCTTCATCCCCTTTTGAAATTCCGCAATCGCCTCTTCCAAGGCTACATCACCATTTTCCAGCTTTTGGACAATGACTTCCAAGTCTGCTAAGTTTTCTTCAAATTTCTTTTCTTTGGACATGTTTTACCTCTACTTCCAGCTGCCCATCTCTCATAATTAGGGTCAGCTCATCTTTTTCTTTAATGCCTGCACTTGACTCGACAACCTTTTGATTCTTTTGGACAATAGCATAGCCACGCGCCACGATTCGGCTGGTATCCAGCATAAGCAAGGCCTCGGACAATCTCCTGACTTGAGCTACCTTGTTATCATAAATAACCGCCATATTGCTGCGCAGCAAACGCTCCAGCTGGGCAGTCTGCTCTTGAAAACGCTGAACGCGACTGAGCGGATTCAAGATCTCTAAACGATGTTGCAAGATTTTAACCCGCTGTTGCTCTTGACTATAATATTCGCGAATTTTTTGCTTCAATCGCAGGTTGAACTGGTCTAACTTCTGCAGATGACCATCGTAAAGACGCTCTGGCTGTCGGAAGATAACCGACTGGGTCAGTTTATTCAGTCGCTCTCGATAATAGCTCAGGTGATTGGAAATCGCTCGAGACATGCGGTTTTCCTGCTGCTGCAAATGGCCCAGTAGGTCTAGCTTGGTAACCGGTGTTGCTAGCTCAGCCGCAGCCGTCGGAGTCGCAGCCCTGCGATCTGCTACAAAGTCCGCCAAAGTCGTATCAGTCTCATGGCCGACACTAGAAATAATAGGAATCCGAGACTCAAAAATAGCCCGAACTGTTTCCTCTTCGTTGAAAGCCCAGAGATCTTCGATAGAACCCCCACCTCGACCAATAATCAACACATCCAAATCCGACCGCTCATTGGCCAGTCTGATGTGGTCAGCAACCTGAGCTGCAGCCCCATCTCCCTGCACTTTTGTCGGATAAAGGACAATCTCCACTCCCGGAAAGCGACGGCTAACCGTCGTGATAATATCCCGTATGACCGCTCCACTAGGACTGGTTATAACACCGATTTTCTTAGGAAATTGGGGTAAGACCTGCTTGAATTTCTCTTGAAAAAGTCCTTCTTCGCTCAGTTTTTTCTTTAACTGTTCAAACTGGACAGCTAAAGCCCCGATACCATCTGGCTCTGCCTTTTCAATGATGATAGAATAGGAACCGCTCGGCTCATAGAGCTGTACCCGGCCAATCACATTGATCTTCATGCCTTCTTCCAACTCAAAGCCCAGCTTCTGGTAAACTCCAGACCAAACCGTAACCTGAATGACGGCCTTCTCATCCTTCAGTGAGAAATACTGATGGCTGGGGCGGCGGCGGAAATTGGACACCTGGCCAGTTAGATAGACCTGCTCCAAATAAGGATCCCGCTCAAACTTCATCTTCAGATACTTGGTCAAGGTCGAAACCGACAAATACTCTGGCATGTCCTTTTCCTTTCATTTCTAGTTTTTCCGTAACTTTTATTATAACAAAAAACTGCATAAAAAACCGATTACAAAGTCTAAAAATCCCCTGAAAAGCAAGAAAAAAACTGGGCTTCCACAAAAGAAACCCAGCTGACTTAAAACCCAAGGAAAAGTCTACGGAGTCATCTTCTTCATCCACCTTGGAATGGCTCTGCTGATTGTCGTTGGCAGGACGACATAAGCTTCCTGACTCAGTTCATCAGCGATAAGGGAGTGAAGAAGGGTTGCAGCCGCCACTCGCTCAAAGAGACTACTTGACTTAAATTGACCTGCAAAAGCAGCGATCATACCAGCCAATGTATCCCCCATACCACCAGTTGCCTGATAAGGTCCGCCTGCTGTCAACTCAAAGGCTTGCTCTTTCCCACTTTGATAGATAGTCGTTCCATGTTTTTTCTGCACGACAATACAGCCTAGAGGCAACTGATTGACCGCTGTCTGATTGGCTGCCGCTGTCTGATCTGACAAGCTTAACCCCGATAAGCCTTCCCACTCCTTTTGGTGAGGGGTAAAAACTGTTTGGGCTTTTGGAAATGGCAAAGCTCCTTTGCTAAAGAGTGAAATGGCTCCGCCATCCATAATGAGAATCTGCTGTTCTGACACGGCATGGACTACCTTTTGTAGAGTGTCTAGTCCAAGTTGATTTTCTGCTAGACCTGGACCAATCAAAACTAGATCTGATTTAACCAGCTGCTCTGTCAATCGGTCTTGCTCCTCTAGGTCAAAGGCCACGGCCTCCGGTAAATGACTGTGCAGAGGGGCGATATTGTCTTTATCTGTAGTAACAGTCACCAGACCAGCTCCGCTATTGACCGCCGCTAAAGCAGCCATAATGATGGCGCCCCCATAAGGATAAGTCCCCCCAATCAATAAGAGACGGCCGTAATCGCCCTTGTGGCTATCCAAGGGGCGTTCCCTAATGACTCTTTTTAAAATATTTTCAGCGTTTTTTAACATGATATTCTCCTAGACCAACTTCATCCTGCACTTGTCTCAAGATGACCAAACCTATCTTCATTATACACCAAAAGGCACCTAAACAGGTGCCTCGTATCGCAAGAAAGTTATTTTCTTCGGAAATCTGCAAATTTTTGTAAGATTCTTGCTGCGACTGCCTTGGGTAAATTTTCCTGAAAGGCGACCTGCTCATCCGCATAATCGCTCAAGCCTGAAAAATCCCCAACCTGCACAGCATAGAGAGAATTCTTAAAGAGCTGGATATCGTTTTGATCATTACCAAAAGCCACATAATCCGAACCGCATAATTCCTTTACAGTTGAAGCTTTATTGGTTTCAGCCGGATTGATATAAAAACATTTCTCATGCTCATGATAGTCTAGACTCAGATTAGGCAAGTTTGCAAAACGAGCCTGTAAATCGTCTAAGAGCTGCTCATGATTCCCCATGTAAATAACAACCTTAATAGGATGCTGGAGTTCAGTCACTTCCAGCCGTCTTGCCCGCTTAAGAGGATCTACACTGGCAATAAAAGGGATTTTTTCTAAAATCTGGCCGCTGTAGTCAAAAGTATTATCGACGAAAAAAGGCAAATTATAGGTCAAACAAGTATCTAGAATGGCTTGATAACTTGACTGATGCAGCTGACGTTCAAACATCAGCTGTCCCTTCTGATAAGCTACTCCGCCGTTCAGGCCAATCACTATTTGCTGGCTCAATTCCGGACCTAATAGTCCCAGACAATCGCGATAGGAGCGCGCCGAAGCAAATAGAACTTCATGCCCAAACTGAGGAGCCGTCAGCAGAACCTGCTTAATCTCCTCATCAATCGTCATATAATCAAAGGACAAGGTCCCATCCAAATCAAAGACAAATTTCATGATTCAAGACTCCGTTTAAAGGCTTGGTAGGTCTGCTCCATCAGCATGGTAATAGTCATAGGCCCAACGCCTCCAGGTACTGGGGTAATCAGGCTGGCAATTTCAGCCACTTCATCAAACTTAACATCGCCAATCAGCTTGCCATTTTCATCTCGGTTCATACCGACATCAATGACAACAGCCCCTTCCTTGACAAAGTCCTTGGTAACAAAATGTCCACGTCCGATAGCCACTATTAAAATATCAGCTTGCTTGGCAATCTCCGCTAAATGATGCGTCCTCGAATGTGTCAGTGTTACCGTAGCATTTTTAGCTAAAAGCAACTGAGCCATGGGTTTACCAACTATATTGCTCCGCCCGATAACAACTGCTCGCTTACTTTCAAGCTCTACATTATACTCCCGAAGCATCTCCATAATCCCAGCTGGAGTACACGGAATCATAACAGGATGGCCACTCCATAATCGTCCCATATTCGTCGGATGAAATCCGTCCACATCTTTTTCCGGATCAATCGCTAAAAGTACAGCCTCCTCATCAATATGAGCTGGTAGAGGGAGCTGTACTAAAATACCATTCCAAGCAGGGTCTTGGTTATAGCGACCAATCAAAAAAAGCAACTCCTCTTGCGTGATAGAGTCCGACACTCTTATAACTTCACTCCTAAATCCTGCAGCAATAGCTGAACGCTCTTTATTTCTGACATATACTTGACTTGCAGGATTTTCTCCAACTAAAATTACAACTAAGCCTGGGGTTTGACCACTTTTTTCTTTTAGTTTAGCTGTTTTTTCAGCCAACTCTGCCTGCATTTTCTGAGCTAAGGCTTTCCCATCAATAATTGCCATCTTCTCTCCCTCTTCTCTTCATTACTATTTTTATTATAACAAAAAACCAGTCAAACCGTCTTATATCTTTTCTTTATACCTTACCATAGCTTTCCATTAGCAGATGAACAATTACAAAATAAAAAGCACTAGAGCGTGCTTCTTAATACAATAATTCATAGATTTCCATCGCAATTAAATCGATACTATCAAATGTGAACGTCTCACGAGCTGCAACATCACGAAGAGTGAAAATAGATCCGTTTTCTTCATCATAGCTATATGCGACTTCAGCAACCACAACACCATCACGTTCAAAGTTTCGTTTCAAACTACCGCCATCGCTGGCCATACTTTCTAAACGATTAATAATTCTTACTAAATGTGATTCCATTTTTAGTTCTCCTATTTACTTTATCGTTACTATTTTACCATAAATAGAAAGTGAACACCTAATAAAAGTTAAATTTTTTGTGATTTTTTAACAAAAACCTATTTGAAAGAGGGCACATTTTTAAAATTTAAAAGCTCATTTTAATACTTTCTTCTTGCATTGCTAGAGAATATTGTTATAATGAAATTATGAATTTGACTATTTTTGACCAAATGATTTTCACTTTATAAATTACAAAGAAAGAGGTAAAAATATGCTCTGCCAAAATTGTAAAATAAACGATTCAACCATTCATCTCTATACAAATGTAAATGGAAAAAAACAGCAAGTTGATCTTTGCCAAAACTGTTACCAAATCATGAAAACCGATCCAAATAATGCTCTCTTTAACGGATTGACAAATATGGCAAAAAATCAAATCGATCCATTTGAAGACTTTTTTGGAAATTTGAGTAATTTCCAACATTCACAAGATCCAACTCCTCCCACACAATCAGGTGGCAACTATGGTGGCGGTGGATATGGACACGGCTCTAATAACCAGCGTCCTCAGTCCGCAACTAAGCCCAAAGGCTTGTTAGAAGAATTTGGTATCAATGTCACAGAAATTGCTCGGCGTGGAGACATTGACCCTGTCATTGGTCGAGACGATGAGATTCGTCGTGTCATAGAAATCCTCAATCGCCGTACTAAAAATAATCCCGTTCTGATTGGGGAGCCCGGAGTCGGAAAAACCGCTGTTGTTGAAGGACTAGCACAAAAAATTGTGGATAACGATGTCCCGCAAAAATTACAAGGAAAAGAAGTCATTCGCTTAGATGTTGTCAGCCTTGTTCAAGGTACTGGTATTCGAGGACAATTTGAAGAACGCATGCAAAAACTAATGGATGAAATTCGCGACCGTGATGACATTATTCTATTTATCGATGAAATCCATGAAATTGTGGGTGCAGGCTCTGCAGGTGATGGCAATATGGATGCTGGAAATATCCTCAAACCCGCTCTAGCTCGTGGTGAACTTCAACTAGTCGGAGCTACCACTCTCAATGAATACCGAATTATTGAAAAAGATGCTGCCTTAGAGCGTCGGATGCAACCAGTTAAAGTGGAAGAGCCTTCCGTTGAAGAAACTATCACGATTCTCAAAGGGATTCAAAAAAAGTATGAGGACTATCACCATGTCCGTTATACGGATGAAGCCATTGAAGCAGCAGCGATCTTATCAAATCGTTATATCCAAGATCGCTTTCTTCCCGACAAAGCCATTGATCTTCTAGATGAATCTGGTTCTAAAATGAACTTGACTCTTAACTTTGTTGATCCGAAAGAAATTGACAAACGCTTGATTGAGGCTGAAAATCTTAAAACTCAAGCCACTCGCGATGAAGATTACGAAAAAGCGGCCTATTTCCGAGATCAAATTGCAAAATATAAGAAAATGCAACATGCTAAAGTAGATGATCAAGACACTCCTATCATCAGCGAAAAAGAAATCGAAGCGATCGTGGAGCAAAAAACAAATATCCCTGTTGGCGATTTAAAAGAAAAAGAACAGTCACAACTTATTCATCTATCTAGCGATCTGAAAGCCCATGTTATTGGCCAAGATGAAGCCGTTGACAAGATTGCCAAAGCCATCCGCAGGAATCGTGTTGGACTTGGATCACCAAATCGTCCCATCGGAAGCTTTCTTTTTGTCGGACCAACTGGTGTCGGAAAAACAGAGCTCTCTAAACAACTAGCCATCGAACTCTTTGGATCCGCTGATAGTATGATTCGCTTCGATATGAGCGAATACATGGAAAAACACAGTGTCGCCAAGTTAGTCGGTGCACCTCCGGGCTACGTTGGATACGATGAAGCAGGACAACTCACTGAACGCGTTCGTCGCAATCCATACTC
This sequence comes from Streptococcus sp. oral taxon 056 str. F0418, assembly GCF_000220065.1. GTDB lineage: Bacteria > Bacillota > Bacilli > Lactobacillales > Streptococcaceae > Streptococcus. The sequence continues at coordinate 601,258 of NZ_AFQU01000001.1, forward strand.
ACTCATCTTATTAGATGAGGTCGAAAAAGCCCATCCTGATGTCATGCACATGTTTCTTCAAGTGCTAGATGACGGCCGTCTAACCGATGGACAAGGCCGAACAGTCAGCTTCAAAGATACCATTATCATTATGACTTCAAATGCAGGAACCGGTAAAGTAGAAGCTAGCGTTGGCTTTGGAGCTACACGTGAAGGTCGAACGAACTCTGTCCTAGGAGAACTAGGGAATTTCTTCAGCCCAGAATTTATGAACCGTTTTGACGGCATCATTGAATTTAAAGCTCTAAGTAAAGAAAACTTATTACAAATCGTTGATTTGATGCTAGAAGATGTCAATAATCGACTCGCGACTAATGACATCCACCTTGACGTAACAGATAAAGTCAAAGAAAAACTAGTCGATTTAGGCTATGATCCGAAAATGGGCGCTCGTCCACTACGTCGCACCATTCAAGACCATATCGAAGATGCTATCACCGATTACTATCTAGAGAATCCAACAGAAAAAGATCTCAAAGCTGTCATGACCAGCAATGGTAAAATCATCATAAAAAGTAAGTAAAATGATTTTCTGACGCTATCATGGGCTAAATACAACAGATTCTAAAAAGAACTCCAGTCTATATTTTAGTCTGGAGTTTTTCTATTATTCTATCGGATAACGAAGGATTGTTTTTAATTTATCTGGTGCTGTTCGATTGAAATTATTCAGGTAAATCTCTTTATGACAAATAGACTTTCGCTTCAAATCATGTTTTCTACAAAAATCATCCATCTCGGCAAATGATTGCGGTTCATCATCAAAGGGACCAACATGAAGCATTGATACACTTCTTTCTTTTGCTACTGTCTCAAACCGAATATCATCATAATATGGACTGGGCTTTTTAAGCTTGACATTTTCCAAGGCTTCCATCACCATTTCTTTTGTAATAAAATTGGGCTGCGCAATCATAATAGTGTAGATGAGGTCATCTTTTATTAAATTTCCTTGTACTTTCTGTTGCCAAATACCTTCTAGAGGATAAACAACAAAGTCATTTATTTCCCGCTCTGAAAAAGCTTTTTTATAGTACATTTTAATTGCATAAGCTAATGTATACAGTGCAGAAACTTGATCAGTGAACATCGCTTTGTTGGGATCGCCCTCTCCATCTATCATGATAAACGACTGTGCTGGTATATCCACAATTATGGGTCTATCTTTTACTCCATAAATTGTTTTCTCCATTTTTCTCCACTCGTATTTCATTTTTATCTCCTTTCATTTTTCTATCTAAAGTCTAACAAATAAAACATGACATCTTCTGTCATGTTTTATATTTTTTTAAAATATCGTTCAGCTTTGTTTGGAATTCCTTCCGAATCTCTATCGGTTCTAAAACTTCCACCCCATCAAGAAATGATAAAAGGTACGAATATAGACTGATGTGTTTAGGCAAATCAACTTCCACCAATAGACTTCCTTCTTTATCTTCCGTAATCAACCCTGTAAATTCTTCGTAAACTCGAAACGCTTGACTTTTATCAAATTTTAATCTGAGCTTTACCAACTCTTCTTTAAGATCATTTGCTTCTATAGGTTTACTGACTACTTTTTGATCAAATCTTTCATCCAATAACTCACACTGACTCATACGACTCAATTTAAAAAGACGAAAATCTTGCCTTTCTATACAAAAACCATAAATATACCAATCTTGATTTTTAAAAATTAATTGCAATGGTTCCAAATTCCGTATTGCTTCGCATTGTTGACTTCTATAGATAAACCGAACTACTTGTTTTTGAAAAATACCTCGTTTCAGTATTTCAAAAAGATTTTCTTGATATTTTGTCCCCCTCCAATCTGAAAAGTCAATTCGAATCCAATCCTCAGCCTTTATTTGAAAGAGTGCTCGTAGTTTTTCAGCTACTTGACCATTACCTTTTAAAGCGTCTAGGCCTTGAATAGCTAACATTAACTCTTCTTTTTCATCAGTCGATAGTAAACCTTTATCCAAGATAAAGGAATCTAACAAAAAAATGCCCCCTCCCTTTCCTGGATTACAATAAACTGGAATCCCTGCACCACTCATCCACTCTATATCACGATAAATTGTGCGAATCGAAACATTCAGCTTTTTTGCAAGTTCTGGTGCCGTCGCTTTTCTTTTTTCAACCAAATAATACAATATGTCAAATAAACGCTTTGTAGCCATTATCTCACTTCCTTTTCTCATATTGTAACATACTTTTTGGGAAAGAACCTAGCGCTCAAATAACTCTTCTTAGCCTTATTTTCAAAATTATCAGAAAATTTCTATTTTTCTATTGATTTTTTCTAAGAAGATGTTATAATAGACAGCAAGAAAAATAAAAAGGAGCTACGTTATGTTGATTATTACTATTATTGTCGTCATCATTATATCTAATCATCTAACAAGGCGTAGCCAGTATTCTCAGATTGGGTAAAATGTACCCATTTTCTCTGAACTTCGCCTTATTCTCTTTGGAATAAGGCGATTTTTATTTTTCAAATATAAAAGGAGTTGTCTATGACAAAAGAAAATACACATTCATCACTCACCCCAAAAACTTTTTTACATAAAGTTCTAAACGGAACAGCTATTGGTGTTATCGTAGCCTTGCTACCTAACTGTATCTTTGCCATTCTCTTCTCTTTGGAATTTTTTAAAAATAATGCTTTCTTTGCTACTTGGAATGTTGCAAATGTCCTCTTCCAATGTACATTACCTGCAGTCATCGGTACACTAATTGCCTTAGAGTTTAATTTCAAAGGTATGAAGGCAGCTCTACTAACTGCTATCGCATTTGTCAGCTCTGGTGTTTCTAGCAAACTCGTCGGCGCAACTGCCTTACTAGCGCATTTACAAAATCAAAAGGCTCCTGCAGAGATCACTGCAACAGCAACAAAAATGGTTGCTGGCTTCTATACAAATGGAACTGGCGATATTATAAACGTTATGTTAGTATGTGCACTTAGCGTTTTAGTCTTGCTCTGGTTAGAAGGTAAATTTGAATCATTTAGCTTTGTATTGCTTCCAATCGTAGGATCACTTCTTGCGACTGCTGGTCTCTTTACACTGCCTTATGTAAAAATGATTTCAACTTTAATCGGTCAAGGAATTGTTCATTTCACTGAATTGCAACCTTACCTAATGAGTGTCTTGATCTGTGTAACTTTTGGTGTTCTGATTGTCGCTCCAATCTCTACAGTAGCCATCGGACTAGCCATTGGACTAAATGGACTATCTGCTGGGGCTTCTGCCATGGGAGTTGGTACAACCTGTATTGTACTTGTTGTACACTCATTCTTTGTAAACAAGCCAGGTGTCACAGTTGCAGTTGCATTAGGTTCTATGAAAATGATGATGACCAATGTCTTTGAACATCCTATATCCTATGTCCCAATTATTGCGAGCTCTGCTGCTACTGGGCTTCTCGTCCCACTCTTTACTATAACCGGTACACCAGCATCAGCAGGTTTTGGACTAGTTGGCTTAACAGGATTATTTGCATCTGTGTCTGGTGGACTCTCAATTGGACTTGCTGTACTTGCATGGCTAGTTATTCCCACAGTCGTTGCCATTCTCTTCCGCTTACTCTTTGAAAAAGTTCTAAAGCTTTACACAGCTGATATTTTCAAATTTGAATCATAAACTACTATAAAGAGGCTGGGGAGCACCCGCCTCTTCTATTTTACAGCTCATATATTATATAGAAATTCTTGACATAAAAAGCATTCTGCTTTATGATAAAAGTAATAGAATGGAAGGGGAACAGATGACAGTAGCAACATTTGGAAACAAAGTAGAAGGCGTTGAGTATAACAATCGCTATGGTGTATATGCCATCATTTCTGATGAAACCAACAGTCAAATCATTCTCGTTCAAGCTCCTAATGGAGCTTGGTTTTTACCGGGCGGAGAAATTGAAAAAGGCGAAGATCATTTATCGGCTTTGAAACGAGAGTTAATAGAAGAATTAGGGTTTACTGCGCAAATTGGACAATATTATGGTCAGGCAGATGAATATTTTTATTCTAGTCACAGGGATAAATATTTTTATAACCCGGCCTATCTCTATGAAATTGTCTCTTTCGAGAAAAAACAAGACCCCCTTGAAGATTTCAATCATATCGCCTGGTTCCCTATTGATGAAGCTATTTTAAAACTCAAACGAGGGAGCCATAAATGGGGAGTTGAAATGTGGAAAAAACAACATCATAAATGATAAATTATAATAGTCCATCTTATTTTTTACGTTCATTTCATTAGAAATTTAACAAATTATCTGATAAGTGTTATAATAATAAGTAGTCATCATACAGGAGGAGATCTTATGAAGCTTATTAATACGACTAACAGCCATGCCGCACTTGTCCAAAGTCAGCTTGAAAGTACTGATGCCACACTAGTGGAGACCTATTCAGCTGGTAACACAGATGTTGTATTCACACAAGCGCCAACACATTATGAAATTTTGATTGCCAACATGCATCGAGCAGTTCGCGAGCAAGAAATTGAAAAAATTCGTGAGTTCTTCCTTAAAAGAAAAGTGGATCCGAAGATTATAAATACTTCCGCTATTCAAACAATCTACGCAGACAAACTAATTGAAATTTCAATTCCAATTAAATAAGTGAATACAAGAAATCGAAGAAGATGAAATGTGTTCTTTTCATATAAAAAATGGCTCGCCACTATAAGGCAGAGCCATTTTTATTTTTTAATTCACTAATTACTTTGTTTCAAATCCTTCTGCAACTGCTTGAGCAAAATTTTCTTCTAAAATTTCTGCACAGTGGTCACAGATTAGAGCATGATAGCTACGTTCCGCTGTAGTGGGATCGATACGGCGGCAACGGTCGCAAACCTCACCACTTGCACGCTCTACAGTAAATGCGACATCTTCAAAGCTAACTGCAGTATCTGGAGCAGATCCTTCTGCGATTGTCAATTTAGATACGATCAAGAGCTGGGCTACATCGCTGTTTACTGCTTCAAGCAAAGTTTTAACTACTTCATTTGGATAAACAGTCAAGTGTGCTTCTAGAGATTTACCAATAACTTTTTCGTTACGAGCTTCCTCCAAGGCTTTTTGAGCTTGGCCTCGGAAGTCCATGAATGCTGACCAAGTATCCAAGATTTCTTGCTGATTTAAGAAAGTCTGAGCTTCTGGCAATTCAGACAATTGAACGAAGTCTTCAGCTTCAAACTCAAGATATGACCAGATTTCCTCTGCAGTATGCGGTAGAATTGGTGTCAATAACTTAGTAATCTTGACCAAAATATCATAGAAAACGGTCTGCATTTGGCGGCGTTCTAAAGATTTAGCGCCTTCAATATAGACAACATCTTTCGCAAAGTCAAGGTAAAAGGCTGACAAATCAACATTGATAAAGTTCACTAAAGCCTTGTAGATTGTCAGGAATTCAAAATCCGCATAAGCATCACGAATCGTTTTCACAAGCTGATTAAAGCGAATCGTCATATACTTATCGACAGAACGAAGTTCATCGTAAGCTACAGTATCTTCAGCTGGGTTAAAGTCAGAAGTGTTCGCCAACAAGAAACGAAGTGTATTACGAATCTTGCGGTAAGTCTCAGAAACTTGACTCAAGATATCCATAGAGATACGAACATCATTACTTGAATCAACACTAGTGACCCAAAGACGAAGAATTTCCGCACCAAATTGTTTTTCAACATCACTTGGAGCAATAGTATTGCCAAGAGATTTAGACATCTTTTCACCTTTACCATCAAGGGCAAAACCTTGAGACAAGATTTGTTTGTATGGTGCTTTGCCATGATTCGCAACAGAAGTGATGAGTGATGAGTTAAACCAACCACGGTATTGATCTGAACCTTCAAGGTAGAGATCTGCTGGGTAGGTCAACTCTGGACGATTAACCACTACACCATTCCATGATGAACCTGAGTCAAACCAAACGTCCATGATATCTGTTTCCTTCTTGAATTCACCATTTGGTGAACCTGGATGAGTAAACCCTTCTGGTAAAAGATCCTTTGCATCGCGTTCCCACCAAACAATCGAGCCATGTTTTTCAAAGAGCTGCGCTACGTGTTCGATGGTTTCAGCCGTCATGATTGGTGTTCCATCTTCAGCATAAAAAATTGGAAGAGGAACTCCCCAAGCACGTTGCCGAGAGATAACCCAGTCACCACGATCACGTATCATGTTATAAAGGCGTACTTTACCCCATTCTGAGTGGAATTTAACTTTTTCAATCTCATCCAAAATCTCTTGACGGAATTTAGAAACAGAAGCAAACCACTGTGGAACTGCCCGCCAGATAATTGGTTTCTTGGTTCGCCAGTCAAATGGATATGAGTGAGAGATTTCTTCCTGAGCAAGGAGTAAGTTACCAAGTTTTTCAATAACCGTTGGCACAACTTTGTCGTAGAATTGCCCTTCAAAATCAGGACCTGCATTCTCCATCATGATACCACGTTCATTGACTGTGACAAATACTTCCAAGCCATTTGCAACACCGACATTATAGTCATCCTCACCAAAGCCTGGCGCTGTATGGACAATACCAGTACCTGAGTCAGTCGTAACGTGGTCACCAAGGATAACCAATTCATCAACAGTCGTATCCCATGGGTGAGCTGTTACGATATGATTCAATTCTGCACCACGGTGAGTTGCCAGAACCTGAACATCAGTCCAGCCAAATTTTTCGGATAAGCTGTTCAACAATTCTGAAGCGACCACAAACTTACGTTTCTCACCTGCTGGTTGTACTACAACGTAGTCAATATCCGCACCAACTGTTAAACCACGAGAGGCAGTAATCGTAAATGGTGTTGTTGTCCAGACAGTAATGTAGGTATCTGTATCTAAAACACCTTTTCCATCTTTAACTCGGTTAGCATAGTACAAAGAAGTAGAAAGTAAGTCATGGTATTCAATCTCCGCTTCTGCCAAAGCAGATTCAGAAGACCAAGACCAGTAAACAGGCTTAGCACCACGGTAAATATAGCCTTTTTTAGCCATTTCACCAAAAACTCGAATCTGAGCCGCTTCATAATCAGGAGTCAAGGTTACATACGGATTATCCCAGTCACCAGAAACGCCCAAACGCTTGAAATCATCACGTTGTTTATCAACTTGAGAAAGAGCATACTCACGGCAAAGTTTCAAGTACTCTACTAAATCCATTTCTTTACGCTTAACATCTTGTTTTGCCAAGACTTGCTCAATTGGCAATCCATGTGTATCCCAGCCGGGGATATATGGTGCATAGTAGCCAGACATAGATTTAGAGCGAACTATGATATCTTTTGAAATCTTATTCATAGCATGGCCAACGTGAATGTTTCCATTTGCATAGGGAGGTCCATCATGTAGGATAAAATGAGGCTTGCCCTCATTCAACTCCTGACGGAGTTGATAAAGTTTAGCATCGTCCCATTCTTTTTGCCAGACTGGCTCTTTTGTTGGCAAGCCAGCACGCATAGGGAAATCCGTTTTCCCAAGGTTGAGTGTTTCTTTTAATTTCATAACATAGCCTTTCCAAATTTAATGAATGTAACTAAATAAAAAGACCACAAATTTTCAAAAAGGACGAAAATTCGCGGTACCACCTTTGTTTAGATAAAAATAAAATTAACTATTTTTATCCCTCTTGTTCCGTAACGTGGAAAAGACGTCATATCCTACTGTATTCAGATATAATTTTGTAAAATGATAAGTTAGACAACAGTGATTGCAAGTCTTTCACCCTCACCTGCTCGCTGTAAATGTATTGTACAACTTGTGTTTTTACATTTGGTTTTTATAAAATTTCAATGTCTTCAGAAGAATTTTTTTCTTCAGATACGACTTCCACCACTTTTGTATCAGATAAGTCCGCATTTGATTCTGCAATCCGTTGTTGTAAATCAGCCATTTCTTCTGGAGAAAACTGACGAGTCACTTCCGATTCATCATCAGTAACTGGCATCACGGTTTCACCAAGGGCTTCCTGAACAACTTCCTTGAAAGCATCATCACTTGTTTGGAGATAAGTAGCTGTCGGACGAAGAATTTCTTCCCATTCAGAAGAATCAACAATACTTAATTGACTTTCAATTGTTGATTTAAGGCGTTGATGGAATAAACGAGCCTTATTTTTCAATTCCTCTGTTTCAATCGCTACTTTTTTAGCATTGTCAGTTGATTGGCGCAAAATATCGTTTGCCTTAAATTTTGCATGGTCTAACAAATGCTGCGCTTCTTGTTCAGCTTGACGCAAAACATTATCCGACTTTTCTTGTGCAGCTTGTTTTAGCTTTTCAGCTGTATCTTGCGCAATTAAAACAGATTGACTAAGTGAGTCTTTCATCTCATCAAAATAAGTCAGACGTTCTTCTAAATTTTTAATGCGAGCTTCTTTATTATGATTATCACGCACCAAAGCTTCATAATCACGCACAATAATGTCAAGAAATTCATCTACTTCTTCAACATCGTAACCTCTAAATTTTGTATTGAAAGATTTATCTTTAATTTCTAATGATGTAAGAGCCATATTTTTTCCTCATTTACTAGATTGTATTTCAACTGTTAACTTATGCTTCCCACTTTTTGAGAAGCCATTTTCTTTCATTACCTTAAATCTTCCATATCTCCTCACACTGACCAAATCTTCTAACCCAATCACCAAACTAGGGTTATCAATAATAGCGTAGTTGACCTTCACTTGTTTACTAAAAATCAGCTGTGAAGCAATGTTTCGAGATAGTTTAAAAGTACTAGCTACCAACTTATCCAATCTCATACTGGATACCAAGATATCCTTAGAATCAGAAGACTCATGTGTATGCAATATTTCACTTAAAGAAATTTCTTTTAGCGTGACTGGTACTTTAGCAATTTTTGTAATATTGTCAATAAAAAACTGGGTAAATCTTTTATCAACTAAAACCTGTGCTCTAGTTTCTTCTACTAGAATGTCACCAAATGTTCGACGATCTAAACCCAAGCGATTCATCAGCGTTCCAAAGATTTGAGCATGTGTAAGCTGATGAAACTTACTAGGATAATTCACCTCAAGTAAGCACAATTCAAAATCTTCTAATTCAAGCTCATAATATGCCGGAGCCAGTATTACTTTTGCCCATTCGCTGGGAAAAAAACGACTGCTGACAAAAATTTGTAATTGATATTTATTCGCTAAATTTTCAAGAATACTAGCTTGGTGGGGGTTAACAAAGGATGTCACCACTCTACTATACGTATCTTCTACTCGCTGAATCAATTCCAAACTTTTATCCAGAAAAGTATGATCTTCTGCCGTAAAATGTTGATAGAGATCTTTATATTCGTTTATCATATGAAAAATAATGAAACAAGCAAGCGAACAAGCAAATCACTACCAAAGTGTATAAGAAGCAATGCTACATACACCGTCCAGTCTAAACCTGCGAATTGAAGTGGTAGTCGACGAAAAGGTTTCAAAATAGATTCTGCAATTCTAAGAACTAATCGACCTAGCGAAGTTTGATAAGCACCAGGGAACCAAGACATTAAAGCGTAGACGACGAGAATTAAAGAGAGAACTCTCGCTAACAATAAAATAAAACTTACAAATACCATCTCTTTATCTACGTTTCATATCAAAATCAAAATCACTATGTACACCCTCAGGTAGCTTAATGTCTTCAATATTGACTACTACATTGACTGGTGTCAAGAGATACATGGTTCCTGAAACTTTTCTAAGATTTCCCATCAAAACTTGCTTCGCTCCGTCTAAATAATCGATACAACGACGAGCTTGCACCTCGGTCATATATTGAAAATCAATTAATACACTCTCATTTGCAAGCAAGAGGTTAACTATCGTAGGTGCATCTTCATATTTTTTGGGATAACGAACATCAATTGTTACCTTATCAGAAGTCACAACTGTATGGTTTTGTGCTAATTCTTGTTGGCGAGCATGCAGACGAGTAATGTTCTCGTTATGCAATGGAGTAGTGCTTGATTGAGACGTCGAGCTAGCTACCATGCGCGATTGGGGTTGTTTCACTTCCCGAACAGGCTCTTGGTATGCTGGTCTTTGAGTTGGAGTTTTGACGGCTTGTGGTTGCGCCTGAGGTTGTGCAACCTGCGTTTCATCTCCATCTTCTGTAAAATATTCTATAAATTTATCGAATCTATCTTTTAATGACATGGTTCTTTCCTATTTAAAAAATGATGACCCTATCCTAACGAAAGTTGAGCCATGTTGAATTGCTAATGCATAATCCTGACTCATACCCATACTTATATCAGAAAAGGGCATATTGGCAATTTGTTTACTTTGTAGCTTTTGTTGAAGATTATGAGTGGTTTGAAAGATATTCTTTAGTTCATCTTCAGAGGCATCTATTGGCGCCATCGTCATAATTCCTACAATCTGAATACGCTCCAGATTCTCTAGAGATTTCAGTGTAGCTTCTACTTCTTCGATAGCAAAGCCGTGCTTACTTTCTTCACCAGAAACATTGACCTGTAAAAAGCATTTAACAATATGAGTCGCGCGCTTATTGATTTCTTCAGCCAATTTGACTGAATCTAGAGCATGAAAATAATCAACATAGTTAATAATATCTTTTACTTTTCTACGTTGAAGTGTTCCAATTAAGTGCCAAGTCAAGCCTTCATCTTTCAGCTCCTGATATTTTTCCAAAAATTTATCCACTCGATTTTCTCCAATGTGGCTAATCCCTGTTTTTATCAGCTCTTTAGTAGTAGAGCTGTCAACATATTTGGTGACAGCTACGATACTTACGGAGTTTTCTGGACGATTTGCTGTTCGAATAGCATTCTCTACCGCAGCAAAGACTTGATCCTTATTCTTTTGCAAATCCATTCTTAACGGTTTCTAAAGAATGGTGGTGTTTCTAACTCATCGTCTTCTGATGAATGATCTGCATAACGTTCAACTGCTGGACGTGACACAGTTTGATTCTCACGAACAATATTATCGCGACGCAAATCCCAGTCACCGAAAGCTGAAGCTTGTGGTTTTTCAGGTTGCGGACGACTTGTTCTTGGAATTTCAACTGTCTCAGTCAAATCAAAGCTACGATCATATGCATGATGCGGACGCCCTTCACGAATTGGTTCTCCTTGTGAACGACTAGCTGAACGAATTCCACTTACTTTTTCAACTCGATCTTGGCGAACTCCAGTAGCTACTACTGTCACACGAATTTCGTCTTTCATGCTTTCATCAATAGAAGTTCCTAACCAGATATTTACACCATGACCAGCCGCTTGATTGACAATTTCTGAAGCCTCTTCAGCCTCAATCAAAGTCAAGTCAAGACCACCTGTCACGTTGACAATAACATCTTCTGCACCATCGATCGTTGTTTCAAGAAGTGGAGAATAAATAGCTTTACGAGCTGCTTCAATAACACGCTCTTCACCACTACCGATACCGATACCCATGAGAGCATTTCCCTTATCTGCCATTACAGTCTTCACATCTGCGAAGTCTAAATTGATCAGGCCTGGGCTAGTGATCAAATCAGTGATACCTTGTACACCTTGACGAAGAACATTGTCAGCTTCACTTAAAGCCTCTAGAAGCGGAGTTTTCTTATCAACAATTTCAAGTAAATTATTGTTAGAAATAATCAGTAAAGTATCCACATGCTCACGAAGCTCATTAATTCCTTCTATTGCAAAATTTCCTCGTTTGCTTCCTTCAAAGCCAAATGGACGAGTTACTACTGCAACAGTCAGAGCACCAAGTCCTTTTGCAATACGTGCAATAACTGGAGCTGCTCCTGTACCAGAGCCACCTCCCATTCCTGCAGTGATAAAGACCATATCAGCTCCTGATAGAGCTTCTGACAATACTTCTTCACTTTCTTCTGCAGCCTTACGACCTACTTCAGGTTGACCTCCAGCACCAAGTCCACGTGTCAATTTTGGCCCAAGTTGAATAACAGTTTCCGCCTTCGTACTGCTTAATGCTTGCACATCTGTATTGGCAGCGATAAATTCAACACCTGCAACACCTTCTTCAACCATGCGGTTAATAGCGTTACCGCCACCGCCACCGACACCGATTACTTTAATGACTGCACCTTGTGCTGCAGCTGTGTCAAATGAAAATGTCATATTTTTACCCTCTCCTTAATCAAACAGATTGCCCAACCAATTACGAGCACGATCTGTTAATGTTTCTGTCTTTGTATCTTGTTCTTGAAGCGTTGGCACTTCAATTCGAGGTTCTACTCGTGGTTCAACTTCCGCCTGCGGTTGTTTTTCTTTCGGAACAGCGAAGCGAGGAGAAGCCATTGTTTGTAATGGACGAGCAAAATTACTTGGTTGCTGACGTAACAACTCATCACCTTGGACAGCTGCTTGTGCTAATGCATCTACATCTGTTAGGTTACCAGCGTATTCTGACAAGCTAATCACATGCGCAAAAGCTGGATTACGGATACCAATCTGATTTGGCACAAATAATTTAACTGGCACGCCAAGCACTTCTTGAGCCAACTCTACAACTCCTGGTAGAATTGCTCCACCACCAATAATGACAATCCCTCCTGGCAAATCCAAGAGATGTCTTCTTTCTAAATCTTGTTTAATTTGCTCAAAAACATGTTTAATGCGCGCTGAAATGATTTCAGCTAAATATTTTTCTGTTACTTCAACTGGCTCAACTTCACCAATTACTTCAACTTGAAAAGTTTCTTGGCTCGCAGCTGGTGGATAGGCTTCCCCGTAGTTAAATTTCAAACTTTCTGCCAATTTTTGTGAGGTTTTCAAAACTTTTGAAATATCTTTTGTGACATAATCGCCGCCTTCTTGATAAATATTTGTATATTGAAGTTCTTGATTTCTCACAGAGGCAACTGTTGTTTGCCCACCACCCATATCAATAACGGTTGCACCAAATTCGCGTTCACCTTCATTCAAAACTGACTTAGTCATTGCTAATGGTGAGATAATGATATTTTCTACTTGAACACCTGCACGCTCCACTGTTTTACGTAGATTGTGTAGAATCGTACGAGGTCCGGTATACAGCAAACCACGCATTTCTAAGCGAATCCCCATCATACCACGTGGGTCACGGATTCCTTGAAAACCATCAACGATGAATTCTTCAGGGATAAATGTGATCACTTCACGATCTGGCGTCATACTTTTTGTCAAGGCAGAGCGAACGACATTTTCAACATCAATATCTGTGATTTCCTTTGCATCGTTCGTTACCGGAATCATTCCCTGAGAAGGTTCAATTTGTAGTAAGTTTGCAGGCAAACCAACGTTAACTACCTTAATTGAAATTCCAGCTTTTTCTTCTGCTTGCGCAATAGCAGCTTTGATCGCTCCTGCCGCTGCTTCAATATCTACAATAATTCCGTCTTTTACACCAGCACTTTTAGCGTTACTTACGCCAATAACATTCATTTCATTGTTGACATGTTCTGCTACTAACACTTTAATGGAGCTAGTTCCTATATCTAATCCTGTAAAAAAGCCATCTCTAGCCATTCCATCATTCCTCTCTATCTTCCGAGTTTCAAACTTATCCGATAACTCTTTAAAAATACAGTTATCCATTGCCTATTATAACACAAAAAAAGCAAAAGTGGTGAGATTTTCTCTGTTTTCTTTAGTAATTTACTTCACTAGTTGTTTCTTCAGAAGTTTCTGCTGTTTCAGTTTGAGCATTTTCTTCAGAATTTTTCTCTTCTTCCGACTCTTTTTGAGCTAAGCTAGCTGGATAACTAAAGATTCCGGCCTCCATGTCCACAATACTCGGTTCAGTCAAAAGAGACTGTACTCGGCTATAGTGGGGAAGCTTCTTATGGATATCTGATAAAGGAACCAAAATCTTATGACCATCTCTCATTGTCAAAGTTAAGAGATCTTTGGTTGCTTTACTAGGCGTTAAATCAACAGTTTGAATGTTATTTATTATAGTTTCTGAAACACCTTCCAATTCTTGTACCAATTTTTTAACTTTTGCTTTATCTGACAAATTAAAACGGAGATAATTCTCAGGTAGATTCTCTTTTTTCACAGGTTTATTAATCAGACTACCATTGCTAATTACTGGATAAATATTCCCACTAGAAGCCTCATAAGCAATCACCTTATATTCTTTGATTTTGATAGTGAATGTGGCAGGAAATTGATATAAAATCTCCGCTTTTTCTATCCAAGGATTTGCTTGTGTGAGTTTTTTAGCATGTTTAGAACGATTCAAAAACGTTGTCAATGTATAATCTCGATTGTCGATCTGAGTATTTTTGATGACTTCTTCCTGACTCACACGTTCATTTCCAGAAACGACTATATTTTTTATCGTACTTAAGGGAGTGATGAAGTATAGAGAGCTCAATGCAAGTAATGAACTAACAATAAGAATAGGTAACGCCCGGTAGAGGTGAATCTTCTCAATTTGCTTTTTTTCTGGTTTAGAAACTTCTTCCTGTTCTAAAGTTGATTCATCACCTTCTTCAGCAACTTCTGATTTTTCTGCTTGGTCTGTATCCAATTCTTCCAACTCGTCTAACTCTTCATTTTTAGTTTTAGACTCATCCTCATCATCATTTTTGACTGTTACATCTGAAGACATTGGTTCCTGTTGATTTTCTTTATCATGAATCCCTTCTTCTTGTTCAGAAGTTTCTTGTGATTTTTTTTCTAGATATTCTTCATGTCGTTTTTGCCATTCAGACAAATAAGTTTGAAGTTCTTTCTGTTCGTCTTTATCTTTTGTCGTCATTTTTTTCCTTTGCTTATATCATTTTTCAAGACAGCATAAAAATCCTCCACTGACTTGATTTCATTGGAATTTTGCATAGCTTGATAATAAGAAGTCTGATTCGCCAAAAGGTCATCAAGTGCTGCCTGTAGATTACTCATATCCAGCTGTTCCTCAGGCAACTGTTTGGCGTATCCCTTTTTCACAAAATAATCTGCATTTTCGATTTGGTCACCACGACTCGCTTCTCGACCCAAAGGAACGATAATATGCAACTTAGCCATAGCCAAGAGTTCAAAAATTGTATTGGAACCACCACGGGTCACCACCACATCTGCCAAGTCCATCAAAGGCTGGTAGAGGTCCGTCACATAGGCTCTGCGAAAGAGACGATCAGACAAAACATCCAAACTCTCATCGCCTGTCAGATTGATAACGTTATAACGCTCGGTCAGCGTAGCTTGATTCTGGCTGACAAAGTCATTAAAGACCTTGGCACCAGCAGAACCACCGACAAAAAGCAGGGTTGGCAGTTCTTTATCAAAATACTGACGGATTTCTTCTAGTTCCCGCGGTAGGACTGACTTTTGGCCACCGACCTTGGTCACAGCTCCTATATGCTCAATCTTGGTCAGACTGGAAGGTTGCTCAAAGGTTGCATACATCTTGGTCGCACACTTATAGGCGATTTTATTGGCCAAGCCAATGGATAGATCCGACTCATGAACATAGACAGGCACTCCGGACAGCCGAGCTGCAATCACGGGCGGAACGGATACAAAGCCTCCCTTCGAAAAGAGGGCCTGCGGCCGTACCTTGAGCATAATACCAAGCGACTGGAAAATTCCCCAGACGACCTTAAAGCCATCTAAGAGATTCTGCCATGAAAAATAGCGACGAAGCTTGCCCGTAGCTATAGAATGGAAGGTCACATCCAGTCCTGACTTTTGGATTTCCTGATACTCAATACCATGCTTATCACCAATATAGTGGACCTGCCAGCCTTCTTTGATAAATTTCGGAATCAGGAGAAGGTTGAGGGTTACATGCCCAACCGTTCCTCCACCTGTAAATACAATCTTTTTCATTTTAACCTTTTAATTCTTCAAATGCAGCGAGAAATTCATCGCCACGGACTTCAAAATTACTATACATATCCCAGCTGGCATTGGCAGGACTGAGCAAGACAATATCTCCCGGTTCTGCTTGAGCAAAGGCCTTCCGAGCTGCATCTCGGACATCAGTCGCATCCAGATAAGAAACACCAGCCTGATCAGCAGCTCTCTTTACACGCGGAGCTGATTGTCCTAAGATGACCATCTTCTTGAGCCCTTTGAGGTCAGGCACCAATTCGTCAAATTCATTGCCTCGGTCCAAGCCGCCTGCAATCAGAATCACCTTGCTATTGTCAAAGCCAGACAAGGCTTTCTGGGTTGCCAAGATATTGGTAGACTTACTGTCGTTGTAAAAGGCAACCTCATTTACCTGCCCTACATACTGGAGGCGGTGCTTAACACCCCCAAAAGCTGACAAGACTTCTTTGATCGTCTGATTGTCAATGCCACGCAGTTTGGCCACAGCAATCGTAGCCAGAGCATTTTCGACATTGTGGCTGCCAGGAACGCCG
The DNA here is from genome assembly GCF_000220065.1 of Streptococcus sp. oral taxon 056 str. F0418. GTDB lineage: Bacteria > Bacillota > Bacilli > Lactobacillales > Streptococcaceae > Streptococcus. The sequence goes on from NZ_AFQU01000001.1 coordinate 617,628, forward strand.
ATCTCAGCCGCCTGCATAATCGATTCACCACGGAAGGTCAAGACATCACCTTCTAGATAGGCACCATCCACCTTTTCAGTCGTTGAAAAAGGCACAACAGTAGCCTGAGTCTGACTAGCCATTTCCTTGGCCCAATCTTGATTGAAATTCAAAACCAGATAATCATCAGCTGTCATATTTTTCTGGATATTCCACTTGGCAGCTGCATAGTCCTCAACAGAACCGTGATAATCTAAATGAGTCGGCATGAGGTTGGTGATCACAGCGATTTGCGGATGAAAAGCTTCAATTCCCATTAACTGGAAGGAAGACAGTTCCATGACCAGCGTATCTTTGCTGCTGGCTGTTTGGGCTACCTGACTGGCAGGAAAGCCGATATTACCTGACAAGAGGCCATTTTGACCACCAGCTGTCAAGACTTGCGCAATCATGGTTGTAGTCGTTGTTTTGCCGTTTGAACCCGTAATACCAATAATCGGCGCTTCAGAAATCAGATAAGCCAGCTCGACTTCAGTGATAACAGGAATCTTCTTCTCCAGAGCTCGAACGACCATGGCATTGTCATAGAGAATACCTGGATTTTTCACCATTAGTTCAAAGTCTTCATCCAGCAATTCCAAGGGATGACCTCCTGTCACCACTTTAATGCCTTCTTCTAGCAAAGATTGGGCAGCAGGATTTTCCTCGAAAGGTTTACCGTCGTTAACTGTCACGATGGCTCCTAATTTATCTAAAAGGCGAGCTGCTGACTCACCCGACTTGGCCAATCCCAGGACCAAGACCTTCTTATTGGCAAAATTTGTAATACGTTTCATACCAAACCTTCTTTGTTCATTCTATACTCTATATTTTACCTTTTTTGTAGAAATAAAAAAGCCATAGGCGACTTTTATTTACTTCTGTTATCAACTTGTGAAAAAATTGTGATTTTCTCTCAAATTTGCAAAAATTTGTAACAAAAAGCAAAATTGTTATAAAAAAACAGTTTGATACCAAGTTTTACCTTGACTATCAAACTGATACTTCTTATTTTTGATCATTTGAAAAGTCAAACAATCCCGTTTTTTTCTCCATTCGAGAGATGTCTCGTAAAGCAAAGTAACCCACAACTAGCATTGCTACTACAACAAATAATTCTCCCGGCATCTGAAAAATTCTAAAAATAGCTAGAACCAAGAGGATAATCAAAAGAACCAAAGACAACACAGCTGACAGAACATTAAAAGTCCCTTTAATACTTTGAGGAGCAGCAAAAATGTAATATAAGAGAATGAGAATCCCTATAATTAAATAAACCATTTTTGCTTTTCCTTTCTAGCATTATTCAGCCGATTTTTTCTTTTTATTAGCTTTTTCGCGTTCTTGTTTGTTCAAAATTTGTTTACGTAAACGGATAGATTCCGGTGTTACTTCCATGTACTCATCATCGTTCAAGAACTCAAGAGACTCTTCAAGTGTCAAGATACGAGGTGTCTTGATAACAGCTGTTTGGTCCTTGGTAGCTGAACGAACGTTTGTCATTTGTTTAGCCTTAGTGATGTTAACAGTCAAGTCGTTTTCACGAGAGTTTTCACCGATGATCATTCCTTCGTAAACCTCAGTACCTGGGTTGACAAAGATAGTACCACGCTCTTCGATAGACATGATAGAGTAAGTCGTTGCCTTACCAGCGTCAATGGAAACAAGGGCACCACGGTGACGACCACCGATTTCACCTGGGATCAATGGCAAGTATTGGTCAAAGGTATGGTTCATAATACCGTAACCACGAGTCATAGATAAGAACTCTGTTGAGTATCCAATCAAACCACGCGCAGGAACGAGGAAGACCAGACGAGTTTGACCATTACCAGTTGAGATCATATCCAACATTTCACCCTTACGTTCAGAAAGACTTTGGATAACAGATCCTTGGTATTCTTCTGGTGTGTCGATTTGTACACGCTCAAATGGTTCACATTTAATACCATCGATTTCTTTCACGATAACTTCTGGACGAGATACTTGTAACTCATACCCTTCACGACGCATGGTTTCGATCAGGATTGACAAGTGCAATTCTCCACGACCTGAAACAGTCCACTTATCTGGTGAGTCCGTTGGGTCAACACGAAGGGATACGTCTGTTTGCAATTCTGCTTGCAAGCGTTCTTCAACTTTACGAGAAGTGACCCATTTTCCTTCACGACCTGCAAATGGAGAATTGTTGACTAAGAAAGTCATTTGAAGAGTTGGTTCATCAATATGGAGAATAGGCAACGCTTCTACCGCATCTGTCGGTGTGATAGTTTCTCCAACAAAGATATCTTCCATACCAGATACGGCAATCAAGTCACCGGCTTTTGCTTCTTGGATTTCACGACGCTCCAAACCAAAGAAACCAAAGAGTTTTGTGACACGGAAGTTTTTCGTTGTACCGTCTAGTTTAGAAAGGGTAACTTGGTCCCCAACTTTCACACTACCACGGAAAATACGTCCGATACCGATACGACCTACGAAGTCATTGTAGTCCAAAAGAGAGACTTGGAACTGCAAAGGCTCATCTGAGTTGTCTACTGGAGCAGGGATATGGTCGATAATCGTATCAAAGATTGGTGCCATTGTTTTTTCTTGATCAGCAGGATCGTCAGAAAGTGAAGATGTTCCGTTAATTGCTGAAGCATAAACAACTGGGAAGTCAAGCTGGTCATCATCCGCACCAAGCTCGATGAAAAGTTCCAAAACTTCGTCCACTACTTCTGCTGGGCGAGCTGAGGGTTTGTCGATCTTGTTGACAACAACGATTGGGACAAGATCTTGTTCTAAGGCTTTTTTCAATACGAAACGAGTCTGTGGCATGGTTCCTTCGTAGGCATCTACAACCAAAACAACACCGTCAACCATTTTCATGATACGCTCAACTTCTCCACCGAAGTCCGCGTGTCCAGGTGTGTCCATGATATTGATACGAGTTCCATTGTAAGCAACGGCTGTGTTTTTAGCAAGGATGGTAATTCCACGCTCTTTCTCGATATCGTTTGAGTCCATAGCGCGCTCTGCCAATTCAGTACGGGCATCGAGAGTTTCAGATTGTTTCAATAATTCGTCAACGAGGGTTGTTTTCCCGTGGTCAACGTGAGCAATAATGGCGATATTTCGAATATCTTCTCTTAATTTTGTCATGATTTCCTCTAATAATATTTATTTCTAACTGAACAATTATACCATAGTCTAAAGCAAAAAACACAGTTTATCTAAGTGTAAATGTTTTCATTGAAAAACCATTTTCTCTATCATTTGTTTGCATTTCAAGTCAGTAGACCTTATAATAAGAATAAACTCAACGAAAGGATACAAATGAGACTCGATACTTTGCTTGCCCAGTCATCTATCAGCCGAAAAGATATGAAACAAGCCTTGCAAAGAAAAGCAATCCTTGTAGACAATATTCCTGCACAGAGACTCAGCCAAAATGTAGATACTGGATTACAACAAATTAGACTGGATAATCAAATCATAGTCGCTCCAGCCCACAAGTACTTCATGCTCAACAAACCACGTGGTTGGGTCAGTGCTAATTCTGATACGAATAAAAAAACAGTACTGGAGCTCATTTCTCCTAAAGACTTCAATGAAAAACTATATTGTATAGGACGCCTAGATCGAGATACTGCGGGATTACTACTAATCACAGATAATGGACCTTTAGGGTTTCAATTACTCCACCCTCAATACCATGTTAACAAAACTTATTATGTTGAAGTAAATGGCTTTCTTGATGAGCAAGCAATTTTTGAGTTTCAAAAAGGTGTCCGTTTCTTAGACGGTACACTGTGCAAACCCGCTCAGCTCAGAATTCATTCTGCTACCTTTGACTTCAGCAGTGCTTCTGTAACAATCTCTGAAGGAAAATTTCATCAAGTCAAAAAGATGTTTCTGTCTGTAGGCGTTAAGGTGACTTATCTCAAGCGCACACAATTCGGAGAATTTCACCTAGATAATTCTTTGCAAGAAGGACAATATCGACCATTGAATCCAGAAGAATTAAAGAAAATCAAAAATTATCTAGAGAAAAATAGATAAAGCCTCTTAAATGTTTATTCAACGTGATAACTGAAGAAAATTCCTTACATATCTTCATCCACTTCACCATACTTTCTCATTTGTATGAACATCTATTCATCCATAACAAAAAGCGCAAATGGTTACTGACCTCCAAAAGATAGACAGAAAAAATCTAACTTTTGGAGTGCCGTTCACATTTACGCTTTCTTTTTTATCAAGTTTTAACTCGTCTTCACTTTCCCTTTCCAACTATCTAGTCCATAAGATAAAATGTAAATGTCAGAAAAACCATTTTTCTTTAAGAGAAGCGCTGCATTCATAACTCGCTGACCACGAGCATTTTCATAGAGTAAGACTGGTTTGTCTTTACGAAGTGCTCCCAAATTACCTTTTAATTGTGTTGATGGAATATTTCGAGCTCCCAGGATATGCTTGCGATGAAAATCAACAGGCTCCCGCAAATCCACTAATTGACCTTGACGAATTAAAGATTCAAACTCAGAATTTTCAACAACTTTTGCTGCACGTCGCAACCTAAAATAGTTAAAGGTCATCCAAGCCACTATACCTACCAAAATCCCCATCAAAATCCATGTCATCTTTTTCATTCTCCATTCTTTTCAATATAAGCCAATTCTGATTGATGTTCTCGGCGCAATACTGCCTCGGCTTCTAAATATTCTATTTTATCCATCAAGCCCGCATCATAAATCCGTTTCAATTCAATCTTCATCAATTCAATATCATACAGACGTTTTCCCATATAAATAATAATGCCGAAGTTTTTAAGAAACTGCTGAACATCATAAAGTGTCTTCATGAGCACTATTTTATCAGATTTTCTAGCACTTTTCAAGATGAAAAAAGCAGAAAGGAAAGCTTGTCTCCTTTTCTGCTTTGTAGGAATCATTCTTTTATAAGCCTGGTGCTTGGCCAATTTCAGCTGTCAGCATCCAGATTGTCTTTTCAAGGTCTGCCTTAGCACCGACAAATATATCATTTGTGACATCATCTCCTTCTTCATCAGTCACTTCCAAAGCTTCTTGGTAAAGACCTGTCAGATAGCGGAAAATTTCAATCACACGCGCCAGACTTTCTTCTACATCCTTGCTAAATTCACCAGCTTTTTCTTCAATATTACTGTGTTGGATAAACTCGGTCAACGTAGAATAAGGCTTGCCTCCCAGTGTAATCAAGCGCTCGCTGACTTCGTCCAAGGTTGTATCCAAAGTTTCCATGTATTCATCCATTTTTGGATGCCAAACCATGAAGCCTGCACCACGCATATACCAGTGAACTTGGTGAAGAGCGATATGAGCTGTATAAAGGTCTGCCACTACTTGATTAAGAATTGCCTTAGTCTTTGGCAAAGCCTTTTGATTGCTGAAAGTTGCTACGTCAGTTGCTGCACCATTTTTTATTTGTGTCATTGTATCTACCTCTTTTATTTATAATAATTCTAATCTTTTTAGATTATAGTTTAATTATAATGCTTCTAAATAACGAAGTCAAGATAAAAGATTCAAAAAAGGACTTTATTAGAAAAGTTGCAAAATTTCAGAATTTTTCTATTCAACATTACGAATAAATAGGTATGATTCATCTATACATTTTTCTAATTGGTAGCGTTATTGCTTCTTTTCTGGGACTAGTGATTGATCGCTTCCCAGATCATTCTATCATTAGTCCAGCAAGCCATTGCAATATCTGCAATCAAAGACTAGCTCCGCGTGATTTAATTCCCATTTTTTCTCAAATCGTGAATCGATTTCGTTGCCGCTTCTGTGGAATCAAGCTTCCCTTACGCTACTTATTTTTTGAATGTACCTTGGGTAGTCTTTTTCTGGCCACTTCACTTGGTACAATTTCTATCAGTCAACTCCTACTACTCACCATGGGCTTGACTCTAGCCATCTACGATCAAAGAGAGTTGCAATACCCCTTAATGATTTGGTTAGTTATTCAGCTTCTACTAACGATGATTACCGGCATCAATCCACTCATGCTCTTCTTTTTAGCCTTAGGACTTCTAGCCTTCTTTTATAATCTCCATATCGGAGCTGGCGACTTTCTCTTTCTTGCTTCCTGTTCAGCTATTTTTAGTCTAACAGAGATTCTCATTCTTATCCAAATCGCTAGTCTCTCCGGCCTTGCCTGTTTTTGCTTTAAAAAGAAAAAAGACAGGATGGCTTTCATCCCCTGTCTTTTACTAGGCGTAGCAGTCATTATTTTTTATCAAATTTTACTCTTTTACTGAAGCGGAATCCAAAGCTCAACTTCAGCATCCATAGGATTACTATTAAATAGGATTTCTATAACAATGCTATCTTGATAAAGAGAACTATTTTCTTAATTAAATAAGAACTTAACCAATCTTTCTTATATTCTTTTTGCGAGTTGAAAGCTTTTGTTGATAGTATTGGATACTTTCAGATTAATTCGAAAACACGACTCTATAATTTCTGTAGTGGTTCAAACTAATGTGAAATTATGGAGCCTATTTTGTTGTAGAAAAAAGTTCCATAAGAACTATAATGAAAGCAACTAAACTACCATTGAAAAAGATATTGCTGGAACACACAAAGAAATTATCACTAAGCTTGAATTATCCTGCGCCTAAATACCCTTACTATACGGGAAAATGACTTAATATGACTTCCAGAAAGACCCAAAAATAACTTACCCATAATACGAGAGATATAAAACTCTCATTCACTTAAAAACAACGTTTTCTCTGTAAAGGCTGCGGAAAAATTGCTTTTTCAGAGATTTCCTTAGTCAAGAAGAAACGCCAAATTACATCTATCGCTAAAAAACTAATCGATAAGGCCCCCATGACTACCATCACTGAAACCTTAGCCGTTTCAACTTTAACTGTCATCCGAAAACTGAAGAAGTTTGACTTCAAGACGGACCTAAACTGTCTTCCAGTACACATGGCTTAGTATGAATACTACTTCATGCAAAGGTAAATGAGCTTTATTGTACAAGATTTCGATTCAAGAAAGATCATCACTATCTTAAGATGGACGAACTCAAGTGACTACTCTCAATCACTTCCTAAGAGTATTCTAGATAAGTCAGAAATCAAGTAAAAACCATTACCATGGATATATTTACTCCTTACTACGACATTGCTAGAAAACTATTTCTAAACACTAAAATCGTTCGCAATCAATTCCATATTATACAATATATCAGTCGAGCTATGAGTCGTCTTCGCATCCAAATCATGAACCAATTAGAGCGAAAATCTATTGAATTTAAGGCATTAAAACGTTACTGGAAACTCATCGCTTTGAACATCAAAAAGGAGAGAACCAATTTGGTCCTCACCAGGTTGTAACTTTTCATCAACCCACTACAAGTTGACAATGGACCCCAAAAAACTCAAAACATACGTTCTGGGCTCTCTATATCAGAGAACAGAAAGATTTGTTGCAGTCAAATCAAATAAAACGTTCGCATTCTCAATGCATAAGAATCGTCATTCTTACTACCAAGAACTTTCATTTTATTCATCATTTCTTTTCTTTTTAGAAGCAAATGCAACGATACCTGTTACTAGAACAGTCCAAGCAATAGCCGGAATGAATGGCTGGATTTCTTGCCTTCATTCAGAAATTTCTTTTGAAAATAGATTGAGACGTTCATTCATTAAAGAATAAGCGTCTCAAATCTCTATCCCCAACCTCCTTTTCCGCGAGAATAAGTTAAAATTTGATACAAATTGACAGTGGTATTACCAGTGTAAATTTGCTTAGGAGTATAGTTAGCGATATTATCCATCGGCGCTGCTCCCTCTACAAAGTCACTCATGAATTCTCTAAACTCTTCAAAACCATGTAAGACGATGCCATCTATCTCAAAGGTTAGATTGGTCAGGATTTCTTCTTTAGTCGGAGCTTGTGTAGCTGAACCAACCGCTCCCTCACCATAGAAGAGTTTGCCAGAAGCGACGAAACTATGACTTTCTTCATCTCCGACATTCATAGTTGTTAATTCTTGGCCCTTGTAAAAGACTTTAAAAGTCGAATAGTAAAAACCAGTAGTATTGAGGTTAAAGGTATAATTAATGGTATGCTTACCAGTCATCTCTGTCTCCGGAAAATCGTAGTCATAGTAGTAAGTGACCGTCATATCATTCGAATCCAACTGACCAATTTCAGGCTGGTCTACTGTCATCGTCTGATAGGCAGCCGGATTAGACAGGCCAGTTGAAAATTCACTCGGATCTTTTCTGTACTTGAGTGTATTATAGAGACCACCACTATATGGCAACGTTACTGACGGCGCTAATTCTTGCCCCGTCTTTCTAGAAATATAACGAACTTTAAGGTTTCCATACATTGACTCATAGATGTAACGAAGAACTTGGCGTCCTTCCTGTAAGGTACCCTTCTCATCTCCAACGACTTCTACTAAGCGATAAGCTCTGTTCCCATCTTTATAATCGATCATAGTTTTGTAAACTAAGCGGTTCATGGTCACATCGTAGGTTCTGCCAGTATCCCCAAACGGAAGAATCTCAGCCTCACCTCTTAGTTTTTTACCTAAGCGCGTCTCAAAAACAGCCACTAAGTAGCCTTGGTTAGCTTTTTGATTAGCTCGATAAACAAGAGAGACTTCTTTTGTTCCTTCTTCAATCATACCATAAATCAGACTCATAATCTGTTCTTGTGTAGAAATAAGTTGATAATGGCGTCCTGTATTGTCCGTTATCGTATTTCTTGGATAATCACTAATATTATAATATCTACCTACAGGTTCATTATCAACAGCTGTCACTGATGGAATGATAGCATGTCCAGCTTCATCCACGTATTTGACGATGACAGAGCCTTTGGGCGATTCATAAACAAAAGCAATCGTTGTCGTACCCTCAACTACTTGACCAGTCTCACTGCCAATCACAGACTTATAGCGATACATCCGACCACTCGGTCCTGTGATGGTTATCATTGGCAATTTTTTATCCGACACATCATAATGAGTACCAGGTGGAACGTTAGTTAAAGCCGTTTCGCTCGGCCAGATCTCTTGACCAGTTTCATCAACATATTTGACAATGACAGTTCCCTTTCCCTCTGCCGAAGGTGTCTGTACCTTTTCCTTATAAACATAAGTAACGGTGGTTGTACCTTCACTTACTTGACCTTGCTCGTTACCGATCGTGGACTTGTAACGGTAGGTCTTGCCATCAGTACCAGTCAGCGTTTCATCGCGTAGACTGCGAGTATCATATGCTGTACCTAATGGAACGTCTGTTTCAACAGTCGCCTGTGCCTTAATTTCTTGGCCAGATTCATTGACGTACTTAACAAGGACAGATCCCTTAGTCTCTTTGTAGACGTAAGTAACGGTGGTTGTACCTTCACTTACTTGACCTTGCTCGTTACCGATCGTGGACTTGTAACGGTAGGTCTTGCCATCAGTACCAGTCAGCGTTTCATCGCGTAGACTGCGAGTATCATATGCTGTACCTAATGGAACGTCTGTTCCAACAGTCGCCTGTGCCTTAATTTCTTGGCCAGATTCATTGACGTACTTAACAAGGACAGAACCTTGTTTCACTACTGGCGGAATAACTGGTGGGGGGGTTGGATTTTCATCATAGATATAGGTAATCTCCGTCACACCCTCAGCTACAGTGCCTGTCTCCACACCTGAAGTGGAGGCATAATGATACGTCTTGCCATCTTTCTCAATAGTCGCATCACGCAGAGAACTGGTATCATAACCCGTACCGACATTAGCATTGGAAACAGCGATCACAGATGGTTTCAACTCTTCGCCTGCACTGTTTCTGTAGTGAACTTGGACAGATCCTTGTTTCACTACTGGCGGAATAACTGGTGGAGGGGTTGGATTTTCATCATAGATATAGGTAATCTCCGTCACACCCTCAGCTACAGTGCCTGTCTCCACACCTGAAGTGGAGGCATAATGATACGTCTTGCCATCTTTCTCAATAGTCGCATCACGCAGAGAACTGGTATCATAACCCGTACCGACATTAGCATTGGAAACAGCGATCACAGATGGTTTCAACTCTTCGCCTGCACTGTTTCTGTAGTGAACTTGGACAGATCCTTGTTTCACTACTGGCGGAATAACTGGTGGAGGGGTTGGATTTTCATCATAGATATAGGTAATCTCCGTCACACCCTCAGCTACAGTGCCTGTCTCCACACCTGAAGTGGAGGCATAATGATACGTCTTGCCATCTTTCTCAATAGTCGCATCACGCAGAGAACTGGTATCATAACCCGTACCGACATTAGCATTGGAAACAGCGATCACAGATGGTTTCAACTCTTCGCCTGCACTGTTTCTGTAGTGAACTTGGACAGATCCTTGTTTCACTACTGGCGGAATAACTGGTGGAGGGGTTGGATTTTCATCATAGATATAGGTAATCTCCGTCACACCCTCAGCTACAGTGCCTGTCTCCACACTGAAGTGGACGACGATAATGAGGTACGTCGTTGCCATCTTCTCAATAGTCGCATCACGCAGAGAACTGGTATCATAACCCGTACCGACATTAGCATTGGAAACAGCGATCACAGATGGTTTCAACTCTTCGCCTGCACTGTTTCTGTAGTGAACTTGGACAGATCCTTGTCTCACTACTGGCGGAATAACTGGTGGAGGGGTTGGATTTTCATCATAGATATAGGTAATCTCCGTCACACCCTCAGCTACAGTGCCTGTCTCCACACCTGAAGTGGAGGCATAATGATACGTCTTGCCATCTTTCTCAATAGTCGCATCACGCAGAGAACTGGTATCATAACCCGTACCGACATTAGCATTGGAAACAGCGATCACAGATGGTTTCAACTCTTCGCCTGCACTGTTTCTGTAGTGAACTTGGACAGATCCTTGTTTCACTACTGGCGGAATAACTGGTGGAGGGGTTGGATTTTCATCATAGATATAGGTAATCTCCGTCACACCCTCAGCTACAGTGCCTGTCTCCACACCTGAAGTGGAGGCATAATGATACGTCTTGTCATCTTTCTCAATAGTCGCATCACGCAGAGAACTGGTATCATAACCCGTACCGACATTAGCATTGGAAACAGCGATCACAGATGGTTTCAACTCTTCGCCTGCACTGTTTCTGTAGTGAACTTGGACAGATCCTTGTTTCACTACTGGCGGAATAACCGGTGGGGGGTGCCCACTTCTTCATAGACATAGATGACATTTGCTACGCCTTCTGACAGCGTACCTTTTTCCTCCCCTTGCGTTTCTACCCAATTATAGGTCCTCCCATCCTTTTCAATACTTTGTCTAAAGAGGGACTTAGTGCTATACGGCTGACCAACCGCGCCATCTTGCGCTGCTGTTTCCATCGGTGCTAGAGAATTTCCCGCCCTGTCACGATAATAGACATTAACCGTTCCCTTTTGAATAGCAGGCAGTTTACGGCGAATATAACCAATATATTGATAATTTGATATCTCAGAAGGAGTCAGCACCTGGCTAAGTTCCGCATCTGTTTTGACAATCTTTGTGACTTGTTCAAGAAGTGATTGGTAGTCATCTGCAACTATGACATGACTGCCTAGAACCATTGTTCCTAAGATGGTCATAACGAAGAAAGTATGACGTCCTTTTTTAGATTTGCGCAAATAAACAGCTGCGCCTAAAGTCGCACCTGCCAAGCCTACTTCTACTAAAAGGTTAGTTCTGGAACCCGTTTTTGGAAAAACTCTCTTCCCATTTACTCGCTTATATACCAAGATGATTTCTTCATCAGACGAAACTTTCCCACTTGGAACCCCTTCAATAATCAAAGAACGCTCTGTTGCTGACAAATTATTAATGTCAATAAAGTTGTAATTCACTTTATGATCTGCTAGTGTCTCCGTTGCTGTTCCAAACACTAAAAGAGTAGTCCCGATTAAAGCCGGAAGCACTCCTATTTTATATTTTCTTAATGAGAAACGTTGACGTATTTCTCTTTCCTGTCGTTTCATAAAAAACTCCTTAGATCAATATAAATTAGCAATTCAATTATACTACAAAATTTTTGAAGAATCAAAAAAATTGGCTATCAAAAAACATAAGTTATCCAATCCCCACTTGTCAAGTTGGGTGCAACAAAGTATCCATCTAAGTAAGTCAGTAGTTCTTATGCTGTTTGAACTAGCTCAAACAGTTTTTTATCAGATTGATAGTTGTGCATTCTTCTTAGTCTGTTATTTATGGCTTGAGTATTCTTCTTGAGTTAGTTCATATAGTGATATACCTTTAGGCACAAACTCTCTGAGCAAGCCGTTAAAGTTCTCATTGGTTCCACTCTCGTGGGATGAGCAAGCATGTGCGGAATAGATATCTATACCCTCTAGTTCACTTAATAAAGCGAACTCACTCCCATTATCAGCTGTTATAGATTTGATTGAATAGCTTTCTACATAGTTTAAACCAGCCTGATTAACGTATTCAGCTTTCTTTTCGGGAAGTTTGATAGTAAAGGTATAACTGGCTTGTCTTTCAATCCAAATTATAATAGAAGATTCACCAGCAGGCTTCAAACCAAGAACGGAGTCAATTACCCAGTATTCAAAGGTTGAACGGTCGTTGATGGTGTCAAATCGCTGTTCAACGGAAGTTTCGAGACGCTTCTTAGTCCTTTTGCGAATACAAACGAGTTTTGGCAGATCAATAGGTTTGATGTTCGATAAGCCTTGATGAATATAGTTATAAAGAATTTTGGTACATGGAATGATTTCTTCGGGGTGCCCAAGTTTGTATAATACATGAATAAAAGTATCTACACTATGGATTCTAGGCTTAGCATTCATCAATTTAGTAAATGGCAAAATGACTAAACACAACTTCCAGAAAGAACCAAAAATAACTTACACAGAGTGCTCGTAATATAGAACTCTCATTCACTTAAAGAAACAGCATTTTCGCTGTAAAGTCTGCGGAAAAATAGCTATTTTAGATACTTCCTTAGTCAAGAAGAGTCACCAAATCACATCTATCATCAACCAAAAATCGCACATAAATTAATCGAGAAAGTCACTATGACTACTATCGTTGAAAAAAGCCTAGCTGTCTCCACTTCAACAGTCATTCGTAAATTGAAAGAATTCGAGTTCAAGACGGACCTCAATTACCATCCAGAACACACGAGCTGGGCTGTGGAAACAGTCCGGGGGATGACTGTTTCAATAGGCAGATAGAGACGAGCTTCATTGCTCAAGATTTCGATTCAAGAAAGATCATAACTATCTTGGATGGGCGAACCCAGGCAACGATTCGCAATCACTTCATAAGGTATTCCAGACAGGCCCTAAACGGGGTTAAGGTTATCACTATGAACATGTTTATCCCCCACTACACATCGCTTTAAAGCTCTTTCCTTCTACGAAAATCATCCTCGTTCGCTTTCACATTGTACAACATCTCAGTCGAGCTATGAACTTGCTTCGTATCCAAATCATGAATCAGTTGGATAGAAAATCGCACGAATATAAAGCATTCAAACGTTGCTGGAAACTCATTCAACAGGAGAGTCGTAAACTCAGCCATAAATGATTTTATCGCCCGACTTTTCGCATGCACTTAACCAACTGAAAAAATTCTCTCTTATTCGCAAGAACTCCGATAACACTATGAACTTTACCAACTTTTGCTTTTTCAAGAGAAATAGGCTGAGCAGGTCTTTAGCCTCATTGAAGATACAATTTCTTGTGTAAATCTTATCTCTCCCACTGTTTTTAAGAACTTTTTGAAAGATAAGGACAAGATTACAAACACACTATTCAAACGCAAAAATAGAAGCTATTAACAACCTCATCAAGGTCATTAGGCGCAATGCTTTTGGCTTTCGGAACTTTGAAAACTTTAAAACTAGAATACTCATCGCTTTGAAGATCAAAAAAGGGAGAACTAAGTTAGTCCTCTCCAGATTGTAGCGTTTCATCAGCCTATTACAGTTGATAATAGGCCTTTTTTAGTTACTATTTTGTTTCAATAAAACCAAACTTTTTAAGTGGCGCTAGACGAAATGAAATGACACCCTTTATCTGGTTAGAAGAAATAAGCCCAAATTCTCGACTATCTTTTGTATCTTGACGATTATCATTCAAGATTAAATAGGAATCTTTCGAAATCTTTTTCGTATCTGACCCGGTCAACATAGATAGGGTAAAGTCATGAGTGAAATAACCTGTACTTCCTGGTGTTGCTAGGTACTTCTCCTTCAGTGGGGCTAAGTAATTTTCTGTCTGAATCTTGTTATTCAAGTAAAGGACATTGTCCATGTAAATGACTGAATCATTTTCTTTTGCGATAACTCTTCCAACGTACTCCTTTCCTTTTACCTCATAGAGCACAAAGTCTTCACGTTGGATTTTATCTTGTTTTGTAGCTAAGACCAAATCCCCCTTAGCAAGATAATGATTAGCATCCTCTGTTTTAATCGTATAAGGAGTGAAAACAAACAAGCGCAAGAGCACTAGGATAAAAATAACTCCCATTAAGATAAGTATATTACGAATTAAATCTCTCTTTACCATTCTCTCTCCTTCACCACCCTATTATATCATTTTTTGCAAAATAAAAAAGCCAATGACTTTTGGAAAGTCATTGCTTTCTTTTTAAAATTAGCGAACTGTACGGATACGCATTGTGTTTGTACGAACAGCTTCACCAAGTGGCACACCTGCAACGATAACGATATCGTCGCCAGATTCAACCAATCCTTGCTCAACCGCAATCTTTTCAGCGATTTCAAACATATCATCTGTGTTAGATGGAGTTTCAGTAGTCACTGGAATGACACCCCAGTTCAGCATAAGACCACGTTGAGTCAATTCGTCAAATGTGATAGCCAAGATATCAGCGTTTGGACGGTACTTAGAAATCAAGCGAGCTGTGTGACCTGTCTTAGTAAGGGTAACTACTAACTTGATATCCATTGAGTTTGTAGCATCTTTAACTGCTGAAGCCATAACTTCAGTCTTAGAGTTGCGCTCAAAGTTATCAGTTGTCAAACGGCCATATTCGTTAAGAAGTGTTTGAGCATTCTTATCGATAGTAGCCATTGTTGTTACTGACTCAAGTGGGTATTTACCATTTGCAGACTCACCTGAAAGCATAGTTGCGTCAGTTCCATCGATAACAGCGTTAAATACGTCTGATACTTCTGAACGAGTTGCACGTGGTTTTTCAGTCATTGTTTCAAGCATGTTAGTTGCTGTGATAACTACTTTACCAGCTGCATTGACTTTAGTGATGATCATCTTTTGGTAAACTGGAACCATTTCAAATGGTACTTCGATACCCATGTCACCACGAGCAATCATGATACCGTCAGCAGCTTCAATGATTTCATCCAAGTTATCGATACCTTGTTGGTTTTCGATTTTAGCAAAGAGTTGAACGTGACCATTACCAGTTTCTTCACAGATTGCACGAACTTCATTAACATCTTTTGCAGTACGTACAAATGAAATAGCGATGAAGTTGATTCCTTGCTCAAGACCAAAGCGAATATCAGCATTATCACGCTCAGCAAGTGCTGGGAAAGGAATTTTAGTGTTAGGAATATTTACACCTTTTTGTTTCGCAATAACACCGTCATTCTCAACTTCAACTTCAAATTCACGAGTAGCATCGTCTTTAGCGACAACACGAAGACCCAATTTACCATCGTCAACCAATACTTGACGACCTACTTCAACATCATCATAGATGTCCAAGCCACCGGCAACGTTCAATGCAATGACTTCACGAGTAGATTTGATACCTTGCTTAGTAGCAACACGGATTTTTTCACCAGTTTTGTATGAGTACTCTTTTGCATCGCCTTCAAATAATTCTGTACGAATTTCAGGTCCCTTTGTATCAAGAAGGAAACCAACTTTTTGGCCTGCAATTTCTTCTGCACGTTTTACAGTAGCCATACGATCACCCTGTTCTTGATGGTCACCGTGTGAGAAGTTGAAGCGGAAAGTATTTGCGCCAGCTTGAATCAGTTTCGCAATATTTTGTGCTGATGCTTCAACATCAAGTTTTTCTCCCCAGTATCCATCTTCACCGAATTTTTTACCGCCACGGATTTCAACCGCTGGACCTAATGTTGCAACAATTTTTACACGTTTTTTCATGATCTTATGAAACTCCTTTTTTATATTTAGCCTTTTTGACTTTTATAACAATTAAATAGAAATACTACGATTCAAGCGAGACAAGTCTAAATCTGCCTTGTGCGGATTATTAACAATAATCTTTCCATCAGCGCTTAGACTGAAAAGTGCGCCTTCTTCTGCAGTTCCAAGAATCGGGTTTTCAACCATTTTCTCATTGCGGATACCAACAGCAACTCCACCAATACCGTTCTTCAATAATTCAACTGCGTGTGCTCCCATACGTGAAGCAAGAACACGGTCACGTGCAGTTGGTGAACCACCACGTTGGATATGACCAAGCTCTGTTACACGAAGATCACTTGTATCTCCAGCTTCCTTGAGCTTTTTACCAAATTCATCTGCTGACATGACGCCTTCTGCTAGGACGATGATATTGTGTTTTTTACCAGTTTCATAGCCACTCTTAATACTTGCTACAATATCTTCAATTTTGAAGCCTTCTTCAGGAACAATAATCTCATCTGCACCAGTAGCAATACCTGCCCATAGCGCGATATCTCCTGCATTACGTCCCATAACCTCAACAACAAATGTACGACGGTGACTTGATGACGTATCACGAATTTTATCAATAGCTTCCATAGCTGTGGTTACAGCTGTGTCAAAGCCAATCGTAAAATCTGTCCCTACAATATCGTTATCAATCGTTCCAGGTACTCCGACTGCTGGGAAACCATGTTCTGTCAGACGCATCGCTCCGTGATAAGAGCCATCTCCACCGATAACTACGACACCTTCAATGCCATGTTTTTTCAACTGCTCAATTCCTTTAAGTTGCCCTTCTTTTTGTGCAAACTCAGGGTAGCGAGCAGAGTGAAGGAAAGTACCACCACGAGAAATGATATCTCCTACTGATGCGGCAGTCAATGGGTGGATTTCTCCAGCAACCATACCAGCGTAACCATCATAGATACCGTATACTTCCATTCCTTCAGAAATTGCCTTACGAACAACTGCTCGAATAGCAGCATTCATACCAGGGGCATCTCCACCACTGGTCAAAACAGCAATACGTTTCATTCGTTTATGCTCCTTTTTCTTTTAACATTCTTTCTGATTATATCACAAACTTAGGGAAAATTCTTCCTTTTTTATCGATAAATCGTTTTCATTACAAATTTTTGTAAGGCTTGCTGCAGAGCAGTAGATTTTTCTACTGAAAACTGCGGTGCAGAAACAGTTTGTCCGTCATATTGATAATGTAACACCACCGAAATATCTCCTGGGAATTGTTGAAGAATTTCAGCAACTTCTTTATCAAAGTCGTGATTTTCTAATTGAATCCAAAAGCGCTCTGTACTAGCACTTCTTACTTCAGATAAAATCATCTGAAGACGACCATCTCGCTCCTGAATCCTACCGCTTAAATAATAGATTCCATTTTCTTTGATACGATTAGCTAAGGATTTATAAGTATCTGGAAACAGTGTCACATCTAATTTCTTTATGGTATCACTCACTTGTAGAAAGGCCATATTTTCGCCATTTTTTGTTCGGATAACCTTGATGCTTTGCACTTCAACTAGAATAGTAGCTCTGCTATTTTCAGTTAAATCAGAGATCCACGAAAATGGTAGAGTTGATGTCCTTGCAACCACCATCAAGGGGTGCTCACTTAGGCCAACACCAAGAATATGTTGCTCTAGCGCAAACTTCTCAACCTGATTATAGTCTTCTACTTCTGTCCAAGAATAGCTAGTATTTGCAAATAGACTGCCTAATTCTTCCACAAAAATAAATAGATTTGATAAATTTGATACAATCTTCCGGCGATTGGGCTCAAAACAACCAAAAAGGCCAATCTGAACAAGTGGGGTCAATAATTGTTCCTTGCGGTATTGGGCAGGTAAACGCAAAACAAAATCCTCAACACCTGAAAAGGGACGATTTTCTATTATCCAGTATGCCAGATCACGTGGAAATCCCTTGATATTTTTCAAACCAAGATAAATCTGACGCTCTTCGAACTTATCCAGATAAGGAATCGTATTAATAGTCAAGGGTGCGACTTTAAAACCTGAACTTAAGGCATCCACTACATAGTCACTGCTAGAATAATTCAAAAGAACATCAAAAAATATTTCTGGATAATGTGCTTTGAAATAGGCAAGTTGAAAAGCCAAAGCTGAATAAGCGTAAGCATGACTACGGTTGAATCCATAGCCAGCAAACTTTTCCATGATCGCAAAAACTTCTTTCGCTTTCGTTTCAGAGTGACCTAGCTTCATTGCCCCCATGACAAAGTCTTCTTCCATTCGGTGCATTTCAGCAGCATTTTTCTTTCCCATTGCTCTGCGTAAAATATCGGCTTTCCCAAGACTAAATCCACCAAAACGCTGGGCAACCTGCATCACCTGCTCTTGATAAAGCATAATGCCATAAGTTGGAGCTAATATATCAGCTAGGCTTTCATCAATTAACTCCACCTCTTCTAAGCCATGCTTTCTCTTGACAAAATTATCTATATAATCACTTGCTCCAGGACGATTAAGTGAGGTTGTTGCGACAACTTCTTCAAAGCGAGAAGGCTGAATCCGTTTAAGTAAGTTGATAGCGCCTGGCTGTTCAAATTGAAAAATCCCCTTAGTATCGCCTGCAGAAAAAAGCTCTAAAGTATCTTTATCTTCCAAGTCAATTGTTGCAATATCAATGTCTATTTCATATTTTTGTAAAACTGATTCTTTCATGCGTTGGACAAAGGTCAAATTGCGCAAACCTAAGAAGTCCATCTTTAACAATCCGTTACTCTCAACAGCATGGGCGTCATATTGAGTAATGTACATATCTTCCCCATATTTGAGTGGGATATGATCCGTCAAATCGTTATCGCTCATAACCACTCCAGCAGCATGTATAGAGGTTTGACGAGGATTACCTTCTATGCTTTTAGCGATTTCAAAAGCTTTTTTATACTCTAACTTACTATTAATGATCTGGCGAAAGGTTATATTTTTTTCATAAGTAGCGCTTAAACTATCCCCAAATCTTATTTTTTTCGTGATATTAGTTAATTCATATTCTGGTAGACCAAAACGCTTAAAGACATCTCGAATGGCCTGTTTAGCACCAAAAGTCGAGTAAGTCACAATCTGGGCAGCATGCATTGTGCCGTAGCGATCACGAACATATCGGATAAACTCTGGACGATACACATCAGGAATATCAATATCGATATCCGGCATCGTAAAGCGTTCAAGATTGAGAAATCGTTCAAAAAGCAAGTTGTTTTCTACAGGATCAATTCCCGTAATTTCTAAAGCATAAGCTACCAAACTACCTACAGCAGAACCGCGACCCATTCCCATATAATAACCTTGACTTCGACCAAAACGTAGTAAATCCCAGACAATAAGGAAGTAGTCATCAAAGCCCATTTGATGGATGACATCTAATTCTTTCTGCAAACGCTCTTTATAACGATGGGCAGATAATCCTCGCTTAGCCAATCCACTCTCTGCTCTCTCACGCAACTCCTCATCTGCTGGCCGTTCCGGATTAAAACGGGGTAACTTCAATTCAGTATCAATATCATAGAAAATATCGCGAACTAAGTTGTCCAGATTAGAGATACTATCTGGAAAATTCTGTTCAAAAATCCCTCTCAGCTGCTCGGGAGGTAAAAAATATTCAGAATGAGACAGCTGACCGACTTCTCTAAGACTAGTATTATCTTTGATAGCTTGAAGCATTTGTAAGATCTCCAAATCCCCCCTATCAAAATATCTTACAGTATAAAGAGGCAGAACTGGCTTCGCAAAATCCTGAGGTGGGGTCGTTGGAAAAACACCAATATAATAATCAATATCCAACTCCAGTTCTTCTATTCCAGGATAAGCAGGTACAATGACTGCTATTCCTTCTAGTAAACCTCTGGTATCCTCCCAATGATTCTTATCCAACATTTTGGCAGTTGAAATCTTCATAAGGTTGCGATAGCCCTGACTATTGGTCGCTAACAAACGCAGAGGCAATGGCTTGCTATCCTTTATAAGTTCCAGGTCCAATCCCAAAATACCTTGAATTCCAGCGTTTTTGGTTTCTTCTAAGAAATGATAGCCTGCGTAGAGATTATCCACATCCATAATCCCTAAATGACTATAGCCAAATTCTTTTGCTTTTTCTACATATTTTTTAATAGAAATGAGGCTATCCATAAAAGTATAAACTGTTTTAGTATCTAATTGTGCAGTCATCGGCCTCTCCTTCGTTTGTCTTATCTTTTTTCTATTATACTAGAATTCAAAAAAAGAAGAAACAAAATAAGGACAAAAATAAACGAGAAAACCGAACGTTTTCTAAGGAAGTTTGATTTTTTATAAGGTAAGCTTTATAATATATCTAAAGCTTTTTGTTTTAGATAAGCTTTTGAAACATTGTTTCTACAAGAAATATAAGATTTTCTAACTTTATTTCATGGCCTATGCAATGAAACGAGTTAAATCTGCCCTAAACGCTGTGTAAAAATAATAAACTTCCTTACGTTCATCGAACGAATCGGCTGTTTCCTATTTTTATTTTGTTTTTACGGACTTTATATCTTAAGGAGGTTTTTATGTCTACTTCTTCTTTGCTTCGTTTGGAGCATGTTCAAAAAAATTACGGAAAGACACCAGCTCTTTCGAATGTCAATCTAGATATCCAATCTGGTAGAATTGTCGGCTTACTTGGACCAAACGGTAGTGGTAAAACAACGATCATCAAACTGATTAATGGTTTGCTTCAGCCTACAGCTGGTCAGGTCCTTATACATGGGGCAAAGCCTTCTCCTGAATCTAAAAAAGTTATTTCTTATTTGCCTGATACGACTTATCTAGGTGAAAATATGCGCATCAAAGAAATCTTTGCTATGTTCCGCGATTTTTATTCAGACTTTGACGAAGAAAAGGCTAATCAACTTTTAAATGATTTAAATTTAAAATTAACAGATCGTTTGAAAAACCTTTCTAAAGGAAACAAGGAAAAAGTTCAGTTAATTTTAGTTATGAGCCGTAAAGCAGATCTCTATGTATTAGACGAACCGATTGGTGGAGTTGACCCTGCAGCCCGGGACTACATTTTAAAAACAATTATCCAAAATCGTTCTTCTGATTCTTCTGTTCTCATTTCAACTCACCTTATCTCAGATATTGAAGATATTTTAGACGATGTTATTTTTATCAAAGATGGTGAAATTCTTCTCCAAGAAGATGCCCAAGAACTGCGACAAAAACATAACGAATCAATCGACCATATCTTCCGTGATCAGTTTAGAATTTAAAGGAGAAATTTATGTTTGGGAAATTATTGAAATACGAATTCAAAGCAACTGGTAAATGGTATGGCATCCTGTTTACTGTTCTAGCAATCGCATCAATCCTACTTGGATTGATGGTAAGTAACATTACATCTGGTGGCACTAGTCTTCAAAACTCTGACACTTTTGGCATTATCTATGGATTCTTCTCTATTATTTTCTTTTCAGCCTGTACAGCTCTAGCTATTTCAAACTTAGTGATTACTGTCAGACGTTTTTATCAAAATATTTATGGACGTGAAGGCTATCTAACTTGGACATTGCCTGCTAATGCTCATCAGATTATTCTTTCTAAGATGACTATGGCTACCATCTGGTATATTGCTAGTATCCTAGGAATCATCTTTAGCTTCATCATTATGATTGCTATCGTAGCAATCGGAAGCGGTGTGGATTTCTTCCAACAATTTGGCGTGCTCTTATCATATATCCCAACTGTCACGTGGATACAATTCCTCTTCTACTTTATACTTTCTTCTATTTCAGGAGTCCTATTCCTCTATCTTGCTATTTCTATCGGTCAGCTTTTCCAAAACCATCGCGTTTTGATGGCTTTTGTTTCTGTATTTGTCCTATGGATTATTTTTGGAACTCTTGGAAATGCCATATATAATGCTAATCCATTTAGCTATCTCATTAATTCTATCTACTCAATTAGTTATCACGGAACTCCTGCTATTGCTTTTAGCTATCTAGCAGCTTATATCTATGAAATTATCAAAATCCTACTCTTCTATCTAGGTATTTACTATATTACACAAACAAAATTAAATCTAGAATAAATATGATAATCATAAATCCATTCAGTATCTACTGAATGGATTTTTTAGTTATTTTAAAAGACTATCTTCCACAACTTTCTCATTATCCATGATAAAGGGCTTAGCCAGTCCTTCCCCTGTGTAGTCCTTATATTTGGTCTGCAAATACTTATAGCAGTCTTCTTTGCTGACAAATTTTATGGCCTGATAAGGCTCTTCAAAGGTCAGCTTTTCGATAAACAAATATCCGTCTTTATCAGGAATCAAGACGCCGACATGCCCGACAAAGAGAGAGTCGCCGTCAAGATTGTCGTGGACAATGACTGAAAGCATCCGTGCTTTTTCACTAAACTTGAACTGTTTGAAGTATTCCTCCATCTTCTTAGCATGGACTTTTACATCTTGAGTCGCTTCAGTCTTGACTCTTGAAAACAGGATATTAAATTCTTCCTTATCCTTGGCATCAAAGAGCTTCCCCTTGTCAATCGAGTCATTATCAACGAACAAGAGTTCGTCATCTTTTTCTATTTGAGGGATTTCGATGCTATTTTTCAGCAAAGTATAAGTATTAATCCGACAATTTGTCCCGATAAAATCGCCCTTCTTTGCCTGCCACAGAGGATTGATTTTTTCTACATCATATTCGGTTTTGGTAAACTTAGTGAAATCGCCTGTTAATCCAGTAGAACCAACAAGTCCATTGTAGTCATTGACTAGATTGACAAAGTGTTCGACACTGTCTTTATCCAAGTTGGCAGCTAACAGATTCTTAACTTCTTCGACACTCTTTTTACTGTTTAGATTTGAATAAGTCGATGTAGTTTGACTTGTTTCTTTATTTTTCTGCGAACTAGCGCAGGCCGCCAGCCCTAAAGCTATAGCCAAAAAGGCGCAGGACATGATTATTTTACTGTATTTTTTCATTCTTATTTCTCTCTCATTTCTTTTCTTCTACAGACTATTTTGCTTTACAATTTTTCTGATGAGCCTTCAATTTTTTCATGGCCCAGTCATAATGGCTGGAAGTTGCACTTACAAAATAGGAACCTAGTACAGTCCCTCCGACCCATTTATAGACATTTTTTGAAAACAATTCCTCATTTGTAAATGTGTTAGCTAAGCGCAAAACATCTTGATGGGACTGACGAAAGATCTCAGTTGCCTCTTTTAGAGAAGTCTTTTGATGCTTCTTCCAAAATTCCAGATTCAACTCTCCATAAGTCTTCCAGTTATAGGGCGCAGGAAGAAAGGGTTGCTCTTGACCCTTTTGATTGGAGTGCACCCAATTCAACAACAGCTGATGCCATTCATAGAGGTGAATCAAAACATCTCTTACATTTTTATCTCGTCTCCAATGGGCCTCTTTCTTCTTTTCATCCCGAGAAAAATCAAAAGGCGTATTTAACTCTTGATCAGACAATTTGGAAATGAGAGTTTGTAACTTCTCAAAGTTTTCCTTAGCAGCTAGCATCAAATCTTCTTTAGTTTTCGGTCTAGGCATAAGATTGCACTCCTTGCATCTTTCGGCTCTTGGAAATCATTTTGCAAATCATCAGCGTTTATAGGATTTTCTCAATTTCCTTTGCGATTTTACTCTTTTTCAACTTCCTATGTCTAATGTATCTCCATAAAACAGCAGGATTCAAGCTGTAGGACAATTGCAACAGAAAGTAATTCACCCACTCTATAAGAGCAAACATCCAAATCGAAAAAGAAATGATAAACGTAGAAAACTCTCCGTAATTAAATAATATCACAAAAATTCCAGTAGCTAGTAAAATAAAATCCAATTTCTTCAATATCTTGTAAATCTTTCCCGTATACTTTGCAGCAAATCCTGGATTGGAAATCCTCTTGATTAAAATCAACCAAAAAACGGATCCTTGTATCAAGATAAAAGTTAGGAGAAACAAGGAGAAAGAAATAGAAATGAAGGCTTTAGTAGTGAGAATCCACTTTTTAAGCAAGAAAAAATTCATCCAAAATACTACAACAGCTGCCAATTCCCCGCTAGCTAGATTAATCAGCCTTTTCTTCAGAAGCTCTTTTGATTTCATCTTACACCTCCATGAAAAAATTCTAACACTTTTAAAGAAGGAATTTTTAAGACCTTGTTTGTCCGAATTCCTTTGTTTCTACTTCATTACCTTTTAGACTCATCACAATAAACTACAAATCCCTTTGGTAAGATGACAAGTTGCTGGTCATCAGTTTGGCAATGGCTCATTAAATCTGCTGAATCTCTGTCTAAGAGATAATTCTCCTTGGACTGATTAAAAATGGCTTGGATTACTTGATGATCATGTTCCCACTCTAAAGCCAGTACATAAGGTTCGATTTCTTCTAGACTATATTTCCCATACTGAATAATGTCCGCAACATCTTTGCGAAGCTGAATCAAGTTCTTCATAAAATTGAGCATGTCACTGCTACTAGAAACCCGGTCCCAAGGCATGACCCGTCTACAATCCGGGTCCATACCTCCGCCCAATTCTAGCTCAGTCCCATAATAGATACAAGGTGTTCCTCTTTGTAAAAAGAGAAAGGCGAGTGCGGATTTGACCAGCTGGATATCTCCCTTAGCAGTCGCTAGAATACGCTCCGTATCATGCGAATCCAAGAGATTAAACATGACCTCAGAAATCTGCTGCTTGTAATACATAGACTGGCAATTGATCTCAGCTATGAATTGACTGGTCTTCTTGCTCCTACTCAAAAAGTAATCCTTGATACTATCCGATAGAGGATAGTTCATGACAGCGTGAAACTCATCTCCATTTAACCAAGGCTGAGAGGTATACCAAACCTCTCCAAGAATATAAAGGTCAGGCTTTTTGGCCAAAACAGCCTTGCGGAAATCTCGCCAGAATTGATGATCAATCTCATTTGCCACGTCCAATCTCCAAGCATCAATATCAAAATGTTCAATCCAATAGGTCGCAACGCTTAAGAGATAGTCTTTCACCTCAGGATTTGCCGTATTTAACTTAGGCATATAGCTGGCAAAGGCAAAGGTATGATAAGGGAGTTCTTTGGGGTTTACAGATTTGTCATTCGTCACTGGGAACTCTTGAATATGGAACCAGTCTTTATACGCTGACTTTTCACCATGCTTGAGAACATCTTGCCATTGAGCGGATTGATCGCCCATATGATTGAAAACCGCATCCAGCATGACCTTCATGCCACGCAGATGAGCTTGCTCCACCAGTTGACGAAAGGTTTCCTTGTCCCCAAAGTGTTGATCAATTTCAAAGTAATCTGTCGTATTGTACTTGTGATTACTTGGCGATTCAAAGATGGGACAGAGATAAAGCCCTGTAATCCCTAGTTCTTGCAAATAATCAAGATGATCAATAATTCCTTGTAAATCCCCACCAAAGAAATCACTGCTTTTAGGTCTGATAGACGAATCCCAATCCAAAGCTCCTTCTGGCGAAAGTTCAGCATTTCCATTTGCAAAACGTTCTGGGAAAATCTGATACCAGACCGTTTTTGAAACCCAGTCTGGAACCTGGCAGCCATCGATTTCGTGAATATAAGGGAGTTTAAAGCCATTGCCTTCTAAAGCAAGGTTTTCTGGACTATTGTCAGCGAAACCTTTAACTCCATACAAGATGCTTTGACCTTCTTTATCCTTAAGCTCAAACAGATACTGGAGGCGAGCAAAGCGCACAGAGACAGCTACTTGCCAATAATCAAATAAGGCATCAGAGGTCACTTTGACCATCTCTTTCGCATCTTCATAAGAATCCTCAAGAAAGATAAAGGGATCGCCATAGTGCAAAACGATTTTCTCTATATCCTCTTTCTTAGTCCTTATTCTGATATGAACTTGACCTTCTTTATAAAGATAGGCATACTCCGACTCCGGTCTATGATAAATGGCTGTTAATTCCATACTTTTCATCTCCTAGATTTCTCTGTTTAAACTCATCGCAACTTTATGCAAACGATTCCAAAATCTAGCCCTAGTATACTATTTTAAAAAAATGATTGCAAGCTATTGTTTAAGTTTGGGGATAAAAGGTATAGCAGATAATATTAAAAAGCCTTGGAGACAGGCTTTTAGTTATTCAAGTTTTTAGAAAGATTCCTCACTTTTCTGAATCAAGTCACCTAGCCCATTTTTACTGATAGTTACCATTTTCAACCTATAATAAAAATCCTTTATTAGCTAGATGACATTGAAATCTTTCTAGCTATACATCATTAGCAAAAGAATTCCTGTTGCATTGCCAAGAATATGAGAAAGTGCAGAAATCAAACAATTCCCAGACTTTTTATAAATCATTGCATAGATGATACTATCAACAAAAATCATGAAAACATCGTAGCTTACAAGTCCAATGCTTCCACTAGAAATATGAGCTATCGCAAACAATAAAGAAGATAGAATGGCACAAAGCCAAAATGGTAGAATTCTCATTGACTTACCAAGAAAGAAACCTCTCCATGCAATTTCTTCCCCCAAGGCTGCGATTACTATTTGAACCATAAGGATTGGTATTTTATCAAAGGATAACATCCCATTCGTTCTTCCCAAAACATGACTAGTAAAAGCGCCCTTAAATACCATATCGCCAATAAGCAAAGTTGCTGCAGCAGATCCTACAGGAAGCAAGATCAAAAGAATTACTCCTTGTTTTTTCAGATCATCGAAAAATGATTTAAAGCGCAAGCCCGATTCTATATGTGATTTTTTATCAAAATGTTCAAGAACAAAGAAAAAGAGAATACCAATCAGTACAGTGAGACCTGATAAAGAAAGTTCAGGTATTATCTTTGTCAAAGAAAACACTGCCATTAGAAATAAACCAATGATTGTAGTATAAAAATACTTTCTATCAATTTTAGCAGAATCAGTCAAAACAATATTCCTCCTTGATTTAGTAAGATGACATCTCATAGTCAACTGCAAATCTACTTTACTATATTTTAGATTTATAATCAACCAGAGCTCTTTTCTCTTCCTCTTTAAATCCATTTTCTATTAAAGAGAATTATACTCGTTATAATCTGAGCAAGTAATCATGGCATAATTTTTTCCAAATTGATATTCCAACGCTTATTTAGTGTTATTCTTGTTCATATACCAACTTGGGACTAGTCGGTTCATATCATCATACCATTCTAAAATTTCCTTAGCTTGATTTTGCATTACTGATACTTCTTCTTCTCCATAAGAAATAGCCCATGGAAGAGCTCCAACTATGTTACTTAGAATGTAAATTGCGAGAAGTTTCCAAAATAAATCTGGAACCTTGTCATCAAAATATCCATCTATCATACCTGATGAGAAAGCAGGAGATATTTGAGCTGACCACACGATACGATTGAACTCCTCCCAAGGATCTCCAAAGTCAAAACGATCAAAGTCAATCACATAAATCTCTGGATCTTCTCCAATCATGAAATTCCCAATATGGTAATCCCCATGTTGGAAAACTTGGGGTCTATTCTTTAGCAGTTCACGGTTTTCATTTAAAAAATCAATAAAGACTTGCCCACTTTCATATTGGATGGGACATTCTTTGTATTTGGAGATTTTATCGTCAATTTTTCGATTAAAAAAGATTTCCCAGTCTTCACAAACTTCTGTAGTAGGAATTGTATGAATCTTTCTAAGTATTCTTCCTGCTTCTATCCCGTAAGTGTATTGTTGTTTTTCTGAATAAGTTAAAATGCTATCTATTGCATCTCTTCCATCTATCCACTCGTATATAGAATGTACTTCGTCACCGCAGAGTTCAAATTTAATCGGTTTACTCATACGAACTCCAAGAGAAGCAACTTTCTCCATCATATCAAATTCAATTTTCTTAGAATCTAACTTCTCTTTATCAGAAACACGCAATAAATATTTTTGCTGGTTCTGGTTTGTAACACAATATTTTTTATCATCTGACCAGCCTTTATTTATAGCTATCTTACTAATAAACTCCATTAATAACTCCTTGATTAACTTTACAATATTAGTATATTCTTAACTAAGAATAATTCTATTTACTTCCTGAAATCCAATATTAATTAGCACTCAATTCATTTCCACTAGGAATTTCAATACCTAAATACTGCCCATTTAACCTTCATAATAACTAGATTATCTCCAAGCGCACCTTTATCCAAATCTAAAATTCCTTCTAAAAATCTGACGCCTCCTCCATAAGCTTAAACAAGTGTATCTAAATAATCTACTGGAAGGACTTATTCTTTAGAAAGTAAAACATCCGAATCTACAACTTCTATGTAACTTTTTTTGAGGAAGTGATCATTCTTGCTAATTCTCGCTACTCCATTTTCAAAAAAGTTATTGTGATTTTTTCTATATCTGCTTGACTCACTTCTTTACCTGTCAACAGATCCTTGCCGGCCTCATTGATATAAACAGAGCGCTTCTCCATAAACTGTGGATCAAAACAGACTAACTGGCTTTGTGTTCTCCAATTGAAAGTATCGATAAATGGCATAGCTGTATTCTTCCCTCTGAGCCGTACTTCTTCTGAAATTGCCTATTAATCCCCAATCAATTGCACCTGTTAAATTTTTCAAGAATGGATAAGTCTTTTTCAGTTACCTTTGGTTTGCTTAGTCTATTTTCTTCTTTTTAGAAGCTGGAAGATGTTTTAAACTAGACTCCAATGGTTGGTGCTTTACTTCACGATAGCGGATTAATATAGCCTGGCGCGTACCAGCTCTTTCGCGTCTCTAACAAAATTGTTTGGGTAAATGAGTTATAAGATTTGATGACTCCGCCAAACTCCGCTTCTAGCTCTGTCCATGACAACTTAAATAGGCACTTTTCAAGATCTGCTTGACTTCTGTTAAGGCCGCTGGTTGATAGGTTGTCAGCGAGAGGATGTCTGATAAAAAAGCTTTTTCGCCAATCATCACTGGAATTTCGTAGCTAGTGTCATTATCATATATAAAAAAGTGACTCTTTGTAGAGTCACTGTTACGCGTTTATTTTGCTGCTGCGTAAAGCTCGTTTACTTTATTCCAGTTAATAACTGAGAAGAAAGCTTTGATGTAGTCTGGACGAACATTGCGATATTTCACGTAGTAAGCATGTTCCCAAACATCCAAACCTAAGATTGGTGTTTTACCATCAGAAATTGGTGTATCTTGGTTAGCAGTTGAAACAACTTCAAGCTTGCCTTCTTTATTGACAACTAACCAAGCCCAACCTGAGCCAAAGCGAGTCGTTGCTGTTGCTGTAAATGCTGCTTTGAAATCTTCAAATGAACCAAAAGTAGCATCAATATCTGCTGCTAATTCTGCTGAAGGCGCAGTTTCTTCTGCTGTCATTAACTCCCAGAAAAGAGCATGGTTGAGATGTCCACCACCGTTATTGATCACTGCTTGGCGAATATCAGCTGGAATAGAGTTCACATCAGCCAATAATTTTTCCAAGTTTTCACCAATTTCAGGGTGCTTTGCAAGTGCTGCATTAACATTTGTTACATATGTATTATGGTGTTTGTCATGATGCAAATGCATTGTTTCTGCATCGATGTATGGTTCTAAAGCATCATAAGCGTAAGGCAGTTCAGGTAAAATAATTGCCATTTGTAAAACCTCTTTTTCTTTATTTAATATGAAAATGATAACGCAATCATTCCGTTTTTTCAACTATTTTGCTTACAAATTGGTAGTCGCAATCTTAAGCAAAGCTAGATCAAATAGATAATCTTTATCATAGAGGCCGGATTTAATCTGATAATCCGTTTCAATTAAGCAAGCTACTGCTTTCTTTAAAAAAGAAAGACTTAACGAACGAACATCTCTCATGGCAAATTTGACTTGGTAGGGATTAACCTTCCGTCCTAAATAATCAGATAAATCCGACACAATCTGGCTCTCTGCTCGGCCATTTTCAGCTAATAACTTGACCTGAGTAAAGATGCGAAACTGTCCTAGCATAACAGCTATAAGCTTTATCTCATCCTCACCCTGGAGAGTCAAATCTCTCACTAAGCTCCTTGCTTCATCAATCTTTTGGTTTAAAATAAACTGAGTCAAGTCAAAAATATTATCTTGCAAGGTTTTAGGTATCGCATCTTCGATGTCTTTTAAATCGATTTCACCAGCGTCTTTGTAACTTTTTAAAAAGGCTATGTTTTTGCTGATTTCACTGAATTGAAAACCAGACTTTAAAAGAAGCTGATCAAAAGCAGGTGGAGAGAAGTGCAACCCTTCTGCTTGAGCAACTTTATTAAAGTAGTCTCTCAGGTCTTGCTCTTTCAGTTCTGATGCCTCAAAAACCTGGGCATCTCGCTTTAATAATTTGACAATTCTTCGTTTGCTATCTAGCTTTCCTTCTGCTAAAATAATCAACTTCGTCGTCTCAACAGGATTTTCTAAATAAGCTTCAAAAGACTTGAGCTCTTCGTCTGTCATGTGACGTTTTTTGGCTGTTGTGAGATCTACAAAATGATCGAGAATCATAATTTTCTCATCTGAAAAAAAAGGCAAACTAACCAAGTCTAATTCTACTTGCTTGTAATCTGCCTCTTTCATATCAAACAAGGCAACGTTTAAATCAGCGGTATTAAACTGAATCTGCTTTAACAATTGTTCTTTTAATAACTCAAATTGCCCCAAATCCTCTCCTGTGACTACAGTCAGCGAAGGCAGATTCTTTTGATTTATTTTTTTGATGGCTTCAATTGCTAGCAAAGATTTTCTCCAATCATGTATGTTCAGCTACCATTATACCATATCGCAAGCAAGTTTTACCTAACGGTCTCTACTTTCCAAGAATTCCAGCCCCTAAAACGAATCGCCCCTTGCTCATCTGTCCTAAAAATCTTTATCTGTCTATCAGAAAAGCGTTCCATTGTTTCTTTATGAGGATGTTGATAACGGTTGTTTTTTCCTGCTGAAATCAATGCTATTTTTGGTTCTAAATGCGCTAAGAATTCTGGACTAGAAGAACCTTTTGATCCATGATGACCAGCCTTTAGCACATCTACCTTTAAGTTTGGGTAGGTGTTGATAATCCGCTCTTCTCCTGGAATTTCTAAATCGCCTGTAAAGAGAAATTTTGTCCGAAAAAATTCGCCATATAAAACAACCGAATCATTATTGCCTCCATCTCCCTGCTCAAATGGGTACAAAACTTCCAAAGCTGAATCAAAAATAGGCAGACGTTCTCCGACTTCTACTACGTTGATGTTTGCCTTCATTTTTTGCAATTTCTCTACAAAATCTGGCTGAGTCATACTCCCTTTAGAGACATAAATTTTTTGAATTGTAAAATGTTTGGTCAACTCCAGCATATCCCCCATATGGTCAGTGTCAGTATGCGTCAGCACCAAACTATCCAATTGATTAACTCCTCTACTTTTCAAATATGGAATCAGCGTTGTTTCAGCATTCGCTTTTTTTATACGCTCTTGCCAAGGTTCTTTTTTGCCAATCTCTACACGCCCACCTGTATCAATCAAAATCGTTCGACCTCGTGTATCCCTTAAAAAAATACTGTCTCCTTGTCCAATATCAACGATTGTGATTTCATTTTGCAAGGGGTGTTTGTTTATAAAAAATAACAAAGCCACAATTAAACTTAGACCAAACAGAATTTTTTTCTTTTTCCTAAAATCATAAATCAAAGCAAGAATGAATAATAAAGAGAAAAGGAGAACTAAATTAGGCTGACCAAAAACCAATGGTCTGGATGATATGCTAGCTATCCAATGAATCAATGCTTCCAGCCATTCGAAAAAAATATTGAGTTGCCCAATCACTAAAAAGGGCGACAAGAGAAAGACAAGACTCAAAACAGGCAACATAAACGTATCAAAAATGAAAGAAAAAGAAAAGTTAACAAAATAGACCACGGCTGAAATTCCGCAAAATAGTAGAGTAAAATCGGCAGAATTCCTAAAGAAATACAAAAACTTTCTAGCAAAATCCTACGATAACCTTCTTGCCCTTCAACATTTAACATGGTAATAATAAAAGCATAAGTACAGGACAAGACCCCGCCTGTCGTTAGAAGAAAATGCGGCATCACAAACATTAATACAACCAAGGTCAAAGCAAAATTATCTAGTTTTGTCACGCCATGCTGAGACCATAATTTCTGTATGAGGCTTCGTACAACGGATATAGAAAATCCTGTCAAACCTGCATAAACAAAAGAAGACGGAATTTGTATCCAGTTAACCCACTCAACTTTGAAACCTATGCGCAGAAGCACCTTTCGAAAAATATCCATGAAAAATCCAACCTGCATTCCAGATAAGGCGAAGAGGTGTATAATACCTAAGCTAGAATACAGATCACTCATCTCTGCAAAATCAACATCTAAATCGCCAAATAAAAGTCCTGTCATATAGTGACTCATAGGACTTGGAAAGGTTGATTTTATGGAGACTAGAGCCTTTCTACGTAAAGTAGACAACCAGTCAAAAGGATTTAAAGATTTGCTTACACAACCGTTAATAATTCGACTGATTTTCACGGTCCGATAAATCCCTTGCGTTTTCAGATATGCTTGGTAATTAAAACCAGAGAAATTTCGTTGTCCCTCTGCCAACTTATACTCCCCTTCAATTTCCAAAGTGATCAAATCCGTCACTCTTTGAAAATAATTCTTTTCTGCTGGAGTCCTCAGTTTGTAATAGAGTTGATAGAGTTTGTCATTTATCTTTCCCCGAAAAGATAGAGAGTCGCCATTTACCTTGATCGTATCAGGCAAAACGAGTACTTGATGGGGGGATGCGGGTTCCTTTTTAAGCTCTTGCTCTATCACTTCTCGCCTACCATAAAAAAAGACGGCAAAACAAGTTAGAATGGCAACTGTTGGTAGCCATTTCTTTTTAGGATAAATCCAAATCAATCGGATAAGAAGTAAGAAAAAAGCTAAAAATGCTAAACTTTCCCCGCTATATATCATGAAGTAGAGGCAGACTAATAGCAAGCAGATATAAATCGGAGCTAAGGGTAACTTTCTAATCCACTGTGACATATTCTTTTAACTTCTCAAGTGTTTTGGCACCAATACCTGTTACATTTTTCAAATCATCTACAGACTTAAACTTTCCATTTGCTTCTCTATAGGCTATGATATCTTGAGCTCGCTTTTGTCCAATCCCTGAGATCGTTTGAAAATCAGCTTCTGTTGCTGTATTTAGATTGACCAATCCTGCCTTAGCTTGGCTAGTAGCGTTGCTAGTGCTAGTATTAGTAGTAACATCCACAACATTCTCTCCTACTTTTGCTACGTACACTACAGCTTCATCCACCAATTTTTGAGCTTGGTTGATTGATTTTAAATCTGCTTCATCGGTCATACCACCTGCCTTTACCAAAGCATCATGTACCCGACTACTGGATTTCAATTGATAGACGCCTGGTTTTTTGACTGCACCTTTGACATCAACTGTCACCATTCCTTCGTTTTTATCGCCCTGATCGCTCTCACTTCGTTGTTTGCTTTTTTCAGTTGTGGACGAACTTGAATAGGACGTTTGCTCCAT
This sequence comes from Streptococcus sp. oral taxon 056 str. F0418, assembly GCF_000220065.1. GTDB lineage: Bacteria > Bacillota > Bacilli > Lactobacillales > Streptococcaceae > Streptococcus. The sequence goes on from NZ_AFQU01000001.1 coordinate 651,391, forward strand.
TAGTTGCTGGATATTATTCTCTTGCTTTTGCTCACGTTGTAATATCATAAAGCCAGCTATCACTAACCCTATCAGAGCAATTACGAGTGCTAGCTTATACTGTTTTATCTTTTCCAATACATTTTCTATCATCACTTCTCCTTTACATCAAATTAGTGTTATCTATTTATTCGTAAAAAAAATAAAAAAGCCAAGAAAACTTGACTTTTAATGATTATTTTTCAGCTTTTGTCATCCAATAGATGAAACGCTGAAAATTTCTAACTTGCTTTTGTAGAAATAATAAATTAGTTACTAAGAATATCATAATAACTACACTGAGTGTCAAAAGCAAAGGCCATGCTACTGGATACTGAAACATGTAGACACTAAAAACTATCAATAAAATCGGGAGAGTTGCTGCAGCTGTCAGTCCACCAGGAACCCAACGTTTAAACTTCAGCACTTGAGCAATATGACCAAACAGATGAAGTGTGTGTGCAAAACCAGTCGCTAAGGCCAATTCAAAACTCTGAATTACAATCGATACCAGTAGTAAGAGCACCGCCAAAACAAACTCCTCTGCAATCATAAAAGCGAGACTCTCAGCAGAAGGATAGCTTTCCTTTCGGGCGATAAAAAGTTCTTTCTGATAGCGCTTATCTGTCTGATTTTGCTCAATCCATGGCCTTGTAAAAATGATTTCATCAAATTCATGAATCATAAACAGTGATAAAATGATAAAACACAATAAAGAAACCGCCATATTCTCCTCGTATCATTCTTATTTTTTGACAACTATTCTTGCAGTTTTATAAAGAGGTATATATATCGTTCTCTTATTTTTTATGTTTCTCCGGATCCCAGACAAAACTAGCTATAAAGCTAAAGAGAATGGTCAACAGACCAATGATAGCTGCTGGAATAAAAGCCAACAAGCGCAACACACGCCACAAAATGTTTGGTGCTTTAGCTTTTTGATAAGGAGCAACCTCTGCATCCAGTCGATCAAACTCTGCTTGAATCCGACGTGCTACTTCTTCAATGCCGGCATCATCCATCCGCTTAATATCAGAAATATCAATCGGATTTCCAAAATTCATATCCACTCGTTGACCAGAAGCTAGGCCACTTAAAGACATAGGACCTGCATAAACAGCTGGCATAATCCGAACTTTGGCCATTTTTGCAATAACAGCTACGCCTCCTTTGACATCCGTCGAATGACGGCTACCACTTGGAAACATGATCAAAGAACGATTGCTTTTTTTGAGCATGTTGACAGGGTATTTGATAGCTGAAGGACCAGGATTTTCACGATCAATAGGGAAGGCACCACACATCCGAATCCACCAGCCAAAAATACGATTCTTAAATAATTCTTTTTTAGCCATAAAGATAAATTGCTTTGGCTTGGTTGCAAATGCCATATAAACAGGATCCCACCAGGTTCTATGCGGTGCAACCAAAATATAATTTTCATCCTTAGAAGGAATTTTCTCTAAATTATGATAATGGGCATTCCCGTTTAAAGCCCATAGAATAAACATTACTAACCCTCTTAAATAGGTATAAAACATCATCACAAACCTTTCTATGTTTTCACTTTTTCCATTATACCTCAACCTTCTATCAACTGCAATGTTTTTCCTTTTTAGTTGGAGGCGAATTCCATTAGAAATTTTCCCTAAAAAATGATATGATAGCGACATGGAAAACAAGAAAAACTTTACTGGTTTGACATCTGACCAGGTTTCTGAAAAAATCCAACAAGGATTGGTTAACAATTTTACAGTTAAAACAAGTTCCAGCACTTGGGACATTATTAAACGCAATGTCTTTACACTCTTTAACGCGCTAAACTTCGTCATTGCTCTTGCACTTGCTACCGTTCAAGCCTGGAGCAATATGGTATTCTTTGCAGTCATATCATTCAATGCCTTAACAGGTATTATGACTGAACTTCGAGCCAAGAGAATGATTGATAAACTAAATCTCATGACTCGCGAAGAGATTAGTGTGATTCGAAATGGCCAGCAAGAAAAAATAGATCCTGAAGAAATCGTTTTAGAAGACGTGATTCAGTTGTCAGCTGGAGAACAGGTTCCTAGTGATGCTATTGTACTAGATGGCTTTGCAGAAGCAAATGAAGCTATGCTGACTGGCGAGAGCGATCTTGTCCCCAAAGAAATTGGCGATCAACTGCTATCAGGTAGTTTTTTAACCAGTGGCCAGGTCTTAGCCCAAGTCTCTCAAGTAGGAGCTAATAACTACGCTGCCAAACTGATGTTAGAAGCCAAAACTCTTAAACCACTTAACTCTCGCATCTTGGATTCTTTGAATAAAATAGCCGCTTTTACAGGAAAAATCATTGTTCCTTGTGGCCTAGCTCTCTTTTTTGAAGCCTTGCTCATCAAACAGCTTCCCGTCAAAGATTCAGTTATTAACTCATCCACAGCTCTTTTGGGGATGCTACCAAAAGGCATTGCCCTACTGACCATCACCTCTCTCTTAACAGCCGTTATCAAGCTGGGAATGCGCAAGGTCCTAGTACAAGAAATGTACTCTGTCGAGACCTTAGCACATGTTGATATGCTTTGTTTAGATAAAACAGGAACTATTACTGAAGGTAAGATGAAAGTCGAGCAAGTCTATCCCTTATCAGAATCTATCTCTTCAGAGACAATTTCAGATATTTTAGCTAGCTATATGGCCAATAGTGATGATAAAAATCCTACTGCACAAGCCATTCGTAAAAGATTTCCTTCAGCCCAAGCAAAATATCAAACTTCAAACACAATCCCATTCTCTAGTGACCGAAAATGGGGAGCCATGGAAATGGAAGCTTTTGGGACTATCTTCCTAGGAGCACCAGAAATCCTGCTACATCAACAAAATCTAAAACCCGTTCAAGAAGCCCAAGAACGTGGCTCTCGTGTTCTGGCTCTGGCTTCTAGTACTGACAAACTTAACCACCAGCATATGGCTCTGCCCCAGCAGATCGAAGTATTGGCCATCCTTGAAATCTCAGACCCTATCCGAGAAGGCGCCGCAGACACCCTTGAATACCTCCGCTCCCAAAATGTCCAGCTCAAAATTATTTCTGGTGACAATCCGATTACTGTTTCAAACATTGCAGCCAAGGCTGGCTTTGAGAACTATCAAAGCTATCTTGACTGTTCAACTGTCACAGATACTGACTTGGTTGCTACCGCTGAAGAAACGGCAATCTTTGGTCGTGTATCTCCACATCAAAAAAAGCTCATCATACAAACTCTGAAAAAAGCAGGTCATACAACAGCCATGACTGGAGACGGGGTGAACGATATTCTAGCCTTGCGTGAAGCAGACTGCTCGATTGTCATGGCCGAAGGAGATCCTGCTACACGGCAGATTGCCAATCTCGTTCTCCTTAACTCAGACTTTAATGATGTCCCCGAAATTCTCTTTGAAGGTCGGCGCGTGGTAAATAACATTGCCCGTATCGCTCCTATTTTCTTGGTGAAGACTATTTACTCCTTTATCTTAACCATGATTTGTATCTCCAGCATTTTGTTAGGAAATAAAGAATGGCTTCTAGTCTTTCCTTTTATCCCAGTGCAAATCACCCTCTTTGACCAATTTGTCGAAGGATTCCCTCCTTTCGTACTCACCTTTGAGCGTAATATCCGTCCGGTAGAGCCTAAGTTCCTTAAAAAGGCAATTTTCAAAGCCCTACCAAGCGGACTCATGGTTGTTTTTAGCGTCTTATTTGTGCGAATTTTCGGTTCTCACAATGGCTGGAGTTCTCTTGATATGTCAACCGTCTCTTACTACTTACTAGGAACCATCGGCTTTCTTTCTGTAGCACACGCTTGTATTCCACTCAATCTTTGGAGAATCCTTCTCATTATCTGGTCTATTGGAGGATTCTTTGGAACAGCCTACCTACTACGTGACTTTATTGAAATAGGTACATTAACAAGTCAAACAGCTCCTGTATTCCTTTGCTTAGCAATCATTTTTGCAATGGTCTTTACTCTGTCCAATCATATTCAACGACAACGTGAGAAATAGGTCATTCCACCATCGAATACTTAAATCAATCATCTATAAGAAAGAGTTTTAAAAAGAAAGAGTTTTAAAACTTTTTTCTTCTGTATGGATTCACTACCCTAAACGTGCTATAATAAAAGTATGAAAAATGCAGTATTAAAAGATGGGGAACGGCTTGATCAGCTCTTTTCTACAGATGTCAAAATCATTCAAAATCGAGAAGTCTTTAGCTATTCTATCGATAGCGTCCTACTCTCTCGCTTCCCTAAATTACCCAAACGTGGATTGATTGTAGACCTATGCGCTGGAAATGGCGCTGTCGGTTTATTTGCTAGCTCTTATACTCAAGCATCAATCATAGCAGTTGAAATCCAAGAACGGCTAGCTGACATGGCAGAACGCTCTATTCAATTCAATCAGCTCAGCCAACAAATGCAGGTCATCCACGACGATCTCAAAAATCTCCCTCAATATATCCAAGGAAATAAGGTCGATATGATTTTTTGTAATCCGCCTTATTTCAAAGTTGACAAGCATTCCAATCTAAATGAGAGTGAACACTATCTTCTGGCCCGCCATGAAATATCAACCAACCTTGAAGAAATCTGTTCCGTTGCTCAACGTACTCTTAAGTCGAATGGCCGTATTGCAATGGTGCATAGACCTGACCGCTTTTTAGACATTTTAGATATAATGAAAGCTCACCATCTAGCACCTAAGCGCATCCAATTCGTCTATCCAAAAATTGGAAAAGAAGCCAATATGCTCCTGATTGAGGCCATCAAAGACGGCTCTCGTGATGGTTTAAAAATATTGCCACCGTTAATTATTCATGAAGAGGATGGCAGTTATACTCCTGAAATTTACGAGATTTACCATGGAAACTAAAGCCTATATGTATGTATTAAAATGCAGTGATGGAACACTTTATACCGGCTACACCACAAATATCCAAAAGCGACTTACGGTGCATAACTCTGGCAAAGGTGCCAAATACACACGTGTAAGACTTCCCGTAACACTACTTTATTACGAAAAATTTCCAAATAAATCTGCAGCTATGTCAGCAGAAGCTTTGTTTAAAAAGAAAAGTAGGCAGGAAAAGCTGGCTTATATAAAGAAAGGTAAAAAATGACTGAAAATATTACACTCCCATTTAACGATCCTCAATATATCATATCTATCGCACCGAACGCTACTGTAAAGATAGGCGAATCTTTTACAATCCGACCTTTTTCTTCAATCGAAGCTATGCCAAATGCTAACTTAATAATTGGTAATCGAGTTTTTTTTAATAACTTTTGCAGCATCCGTTGTTCCAAAGAAATTACTATTGGAGATTTCACCATGTTTGGTGATGGGGTTAAATTATTCGATTTTAATCATGAATATTCTAACTATCATATCGAACCCCTCACTTTTTCTTCTGAACCAATCAATATTGGGAAGCACTGTTGGATTGGGGCTAACTCTGTGATTCTTAAAGGAGTGAGCATTGGCGACAATGTCATTATCGGCGCCAATTGTCTTATTTACCAAGATATACCTGCAAATTCTATTGTTACGCATAAAGAGGGCTTGACTATTAAAAATCGACAACAAGCCAAATACCATGCTTTTACCTATACTTTCTCAGATCATTTAGAAAATCTAGGAATCTTGCTTCAAGCATTGCCTGAAGTTGATTTCCATGTTGCTGCTCCGACAGATGCTTCTGCTTATTTAAAAGACTTCTCAAGATTTCCTAATTTTGTGCTCTATACTCATGCTACGAATCCGGCTTTTATTGATGATCTTTTGAAAAGATCCGATTTTTATTTAGATATTAATCATTCATCGGAAGTTGAACAAATTATCAGTCGGGCCGTTTCTACTCAAAAAAGAATTTTCTCTTTTGATACAGTAGTTCATCAACCTAATAAAACAGATTATATCTGTCCCGCTCAAGAACCACAAGCTCTAGTCTCCATCATTAAAGATTTTTTGTCTAGCATTGACCAATACTGAACTGAAAATGAGTTCAAGTTCCGTCTATAGGCCTTCAAACTCTATGAAACATTTTCAAACAGAACCTTTACGCTTAAAGACAGAGGTATCTTTTAAAAGAAAAATAAATCCGAAAGACTAACTTATATCAAAAAAGAAATTTGAGCAAAAAACTGTTCAAATCAGACTAAAGTCAAAGTCCCTATTACACAAATTTCTATAAACTTTTCTTTATATAAAGTCGTGTAATAGAGATAAGAACAGTTGTGAGGTGTTATCTATGTTTCACAAACAAACCTCTTATAATTGCTACCAACATAACTTCTATACGATAGACAAATGGGTCAAAAAAAGATCTCCTTCTTTGACAAGTAGATTCTTCAATTGACTCTATCTACAAATCAATTGAAGAAACCTATACCCCTGATAATGGTCGTTCTATCCTAGATCCAGTTCTATTAGTCAAAATTCCTTTGTTTCAATGCTTTGATAACCTTCACTCTATATAACCAAACCATTAAAGAAATTGAGGTAAAAGTAGCTTATTGTTTGCTTCATAATCTAACCTTGGATGACAATGTCTCCCATTTTACCACATATGAAAAAAACTTACTGTTCTCGCTTTCAAGACGAAGAATTGATTTCTGAAATTTTTTCAAGGATGCTTAATCGAGTTTTATTTGCTGGTTTAATGGTTTCTTCTGAAATACTAGTGGATGACTCCCCTATAAGTCGGCGATTAATGGCCTTAATTATCACCTTAATTATCATAAGGACATAGTTAGCTAACGAACTAATTGATGAGTGAAATTGGAAATTGAGATTAATCTATATAGGAGAAATCATGAAAAAGTCCTTAAAATTCACAAAAGAAAGCGAGGTCAAGGAAAATCGCAACTACAGATCCCGAGAGCGAAAGATTCCACAAAGCAATATTTGCCTATTCTGCCCAAGTAGTTTATGATAAGCAGGATTGGATCTTAGTATATACACTTGAATCGTGATAACCAGGTCTTTCCTGCTCTTTTTCAAAATTAGAACCTTTTTTCCATACTATATTATTAAGGTATCAGGTTATAAGTCCTCATCTATTATCTATTATTTACTTAAACGAAACGTCCTGTTTCCCCTTATACTTGTCCCAATATAGTAAAAGGGAACCTAAGCTCCAGTGATTTTGTTTATGATAACCTCCATGACTGTTACCTCTGACAAGAGAACCAAATGTTGAGTTATCACATCACAACCCGAAACTGTAAGAGTATTCTAAAAGCATGCGTCACCTGACCTCTAATATCGTTTGTATCCAAAGCTAAAATTCTCAAAGAGTAGTGTTGAGATGTTTATGTAAGTGTGTCTTTGAATTTTGTGAAGAGATTTAATATCAAAGAGGGATGAAGAAGCTCTATAAAAAGTAAGTGAGTGACTTTTTGGGCTTGCTCAGGAGTGTCATAACTTTAGATACACAAGATAGAAAGGAAAATCCATGATGGAGAATAGGATTGGGTTTATTTTGTTATGCTTAAATACCCCAAAATTGGTGACATGGATACGCTAATATCTCTTTTTACTTTTCTCTAAATCAGATTTTGGGATGGAATATCAGACGATTCATGAATTTTTTTCAAAAAAACAAACATCATTTCTGGTGTTTGTCTGCGTTCTGAGATTGAGCAGGAAACCTACTCAAATTCTTTTTCTCATTATAACACTATAAAACCTTGGTATATGACCGGTACTTATCTCTCATCCTTTGTGAAATCCGATCATCCGTCACAATACCATCTACATCATCCAAGCGATAGAATGTATAAAAAGAATAACTGTCAAACTTGCTGTTATCTGCGACAATATATTTCTCAATGGCATTATTCAAAATAATCGCATCAGCATTTCCCTCTTCTTCATTGGCCGTCGTTACATTATGCCCATCAATGCCATTAGCACCTATAAAAACCTTGGAAACTTTTATTTCTCGCAATAAATTTATAGCGAACTGTCCCACAAAGGTCTGAGTCTTTAAACGATAACGTCCACCAACCAAGAGGAGATCAAAATTTGGATTATCCTTTAACTTTTCAAAAATAGGCAGAGAATTTGTTACGATATTGACTTTTTTATCTTCTAAATAGTCACCTATAAGAGCTGTTGTCGTACCTGAGCCAATGAAAATAGTATCCCCATCAGAAATAAGATCAGCACATTTACGAGCAATCATCTGCTTTTCTTCTGTATTCAACATCACTTTTTCAGCATGAGAAACCTCAATAAGTCCATCTCGCACCTTTTTATGAGCTCCACCATGCACACGGATCAGAAATCCCTGCTTCTCAAGATCAATTAAATCTCTCCGAATGGTCATATCTGTCACATCTAGGAGTTCTTTTAGCTTCCTTACGGATACTAGGCCAGCACGATCTAATTCCTGCAGAATTAGTCTGTGTCTTCCCTCTTTCATTTTCCTTCTCCTTTCGTTAATCCTTCAATGAGAAAGGGCCACTTACCTCTCATCTTTATCCATCATATCTGATATTGCCATTATTACATTTTTCTAAAACTAAAGATTTATAGGTTCTTCTACGCTTATTATACTACACTTTTTATAAAAGTACAGATTAAAATATGATTTTTACCTGTTTTGTATAAAAATGTCTTTCTTTGTTATAAATGCAAAGCATTTCCACGAAAAAATGTCCGTCATATAAAAAATGAACATTTCGATAATAAAAAAGAGAGTGGGACAGAAATCGGTAATTCGTTAGAATTCGATTTCGTCGTCCCACCTCCGCACAGTTGAGTAGGGCTGTAAAAGCTGATGAAATCAGCGTAGTAGAGCCCACTCAACCACTGCGTCTTGCTCGACAATCCAAAGACAATTGAGAGGCTAGGACTTTTGTCCCAGCCTCCCTTTTATTTCTATTTATCGCCTTTATTTCGAATGACAAATCCAGTTTTCTTTTCACTAGAAGTATTGCGGGGTTTCTTGTGGTCCTTGCGGTAACGCTTTTCTTTATCAAAACGTCCGTCTTTTCCACCTTTTTTTAATTGGTCTCGACGTCCGCCTCGATCTTTTCGATTGCCGTTTCCGCTACGACCACCCTTACCTTTGCCACCAAAGCCACCGCCAGATGGTTTGAAAGGTAATGGTTTTTCACGAGCAATTTCTACTTCAGGAAGGGCATCTGGACCCTGCACCGTCAAGCTAAGGATATACATAGCTAGCTCTTCTGGACTGAATTCTGCTGCTAGCTTGCGGGCATCCTTGCCAAATTTCTCAAAGTTTGAACGGATGCTTTCATCAGCGAAATCGCGTTCAATCTTCTTGAGAGCAACTTTTTTCTTAGCTTGGAAAGCTTCTTCCGCAGTTGCTGGCTTAAGCCCCTTCATGCGCTTCTTGGTCAGATTTTCGATAATCTGCAGATAGCCCATTTCATTGGGCGCTACGAAAGTGATAGACTGACCTGACTTACCAGCACGACCAGTTCGACCAATCCGGTGAACATAGCTTTCTGGATCCTGTGGAATATCATAGTTATAGACATGAGTCACACCGGAAATATCTAGTCCACGCGCAGCCACATCTGTCGCCACCAAGACATCTAAATTGCCATTTTTAAAGTCTCGAAGGACACGGAGGCGCTTGCCTTGATCCAAATCTCCATGAATCCCTTCTGCTCGGAAACCACGGATTTTCAAACCACGTGTCAACTCATCAACCCGACGTTTGGTCCGTCCAAAAACAATCGATAAGTCTGGTTGATCAACATCCATAAGGCGAGTCATGGTATCAAATTTTTCATTTTCCTTGACACGGATATAATACTGATCTACCAGTTCCGTCGTCAACTCTTTAGCTGCAATCTTGACATGCTCAGGCTCCTTCATGAACTGGACACCAATACGCTTGATAGCATCCGGCATAGTCGCTGAAAAAAGCAGGGTTTGACGCTCTTCTGGCACACGTGAAATAATAGACTCAATGTCTTCCAAAAAGCCCATATTGAGCATTTCATCCGCTTCATCCAAAATTAAAGTTTCCACATGATTGAGTTTGAGGGCTTTGCGCTTGATCAAGTCCAAAAGACGACCAGGCGTTCCCACAACAATATGTGCTCCCGATTTAAGGGCTTTAATTTGTTTTTCAATACTAGAGCCACCATAAACAGAGCGCACTTTAACGCCCTTGCTACGACCAAAACGGAAGAGCTCTTCCTGGCATTGAACGGCCAATTCACGAGTCGGTGCAATAATCAGAGCTTGCACAGTTGGATTTGTTGTGTCAATCTTTTCCAAAGTTGGAAAACCAAAAGCAGCGGTCTTACCTGTCCCTGTCTGAGCCTGACCAATCACGTCTTTGCCAGCTAGTGCAAGTGGAATCGTCTGCTCTTGAATAGGGCTAGCCTCTTCAAAACCAGCTTTTTCAATCTCTGCTAATAATTCCGCAGATAAATGTAATTCATTAAATTTCAATGTTCTTCTTCTTTCTAAAGGCAGTGCGAAGCCGCCTCATCAAACTTAGGATAACTTTTAAAATAGTTATCAGCATAGGGAATCGCCTCCCATTGTATCTGCTGCAATATCTCAATAGGAATAGCATATTACTCCTCAAACAGAACTGCAACTTATCTAGTATATCACAAAAGTATATAAAAAGATAGAACTTGAATATAAAATCTTTTCTCTTTAATACTCGTTTTGAAAAAAATGAAAAATTGAAAATCACTTTCAAAAGAGTTATAATTGATAAGAAAAGGAGGCGAAATATGAATAAATTTTTGCGTGCTATATTTATTTTGGTCATTCTTGCTATGCTGGGTGCTGCAATCATCCAAATTTTTCTACCTCACCTTTTAGGCGAGAAATCAGCCTATGGTCTATCGATTCATTGGCAACGGGAAATCGGCTTTTGGAATCTAGCCATTTTGCCCTTGCTATTAGCAGTCAACCTCAAGTATGACTGGTTTTACCTGCAGATGACTCTGCTGGCACTGATACTAGGAGGACTTGGTTTTGGTACAAACCATCTACTAGGCTATCTTGAAAAAACTAACCAAGCCAATCTGTTAGGTTGGGTAGAAAATTATCTTCTTGTCCTTCTATGGTGTATCGGCTGGAAGCTGGAATATCAAAAAAGACAAAAAAATGGGGAAGGCACTGTCTAAACAGACAAGTCCTTCCTCACTTTTTTTATCGTTTATGGACAATCCAACGGAGTATTCTGGCTAAAATAATCCACAAAAATAAACTGATTACACAGATAAACAACCAAGCATTTTTTTCATTAATCCAAGGCAATGGGACATTCATACCGAAAAAGCCCGTAATAACAGCTAAGACTCCAAGTAGCACTTCGATGATAGTCAGATTGCTGAGATTATTATTCAGATTATTGTTCAAGATATTATTGTAAGATGCAGAAAGTTGCCCAAGAACTTGAGCAATTAAATCTGTCATGGAAACCAACTGGCGGGCCTCAATCATGGCATCCTCAAACTGCTCCATTTCAACTTCATCAAGCTGTCGATAAATAGCATGGCTTTTAATGTGTTCAAGAAGCATACGATTCTGCTTAGCCGCAGCAAGTAAATAGACCATCGATGTTTCTAAATCCGAAAGATCGAATAAGTACCTTTTAGTGGTTGTTTGGCGCAGAAGACGGTTAATTTCATCTTTTCGTTTATCCATGCGTTCAATGATGGGATAATACGAATTGGAAACCAACTCCAAACTGGCAAATAAAAACTTATAGACTGACACGGGCTCATGTTTTTCCGTATACTTTCTCATCATATCAACCACATAAGCATTGTCCTGATTACTGATAGTGATAAGCCGTCCCTGCTGTACAACAAAGGTCATGGGAATGGTCTCATAGTAATCCTTATCTGTTTCCAGATTGAGAACATTATAGATGAAAACGACAGTGCCGTTCTCTCGATTATAATCCATGTGGGCTCGCTCGTTCTTATCCAGCGCATACTCGATTGTCTCAGGATCAATCTCATAATCCTGATAAATCTGCGCATTCTTTTTGACATCATCTGAATCAATATTGATCCAGACAGATTGATCTTTTAGTTTTCTCTCTAAAAACATGAAGCCCCTTTCTTAACATCTAGAATGATTTTCTAAGAACCAGTGCCTAACTCTCTAAACTGTTCTTGCATTCAAATATGCTATGTCAAAACACCAAACCGGTCAAAACAACTTCCTTGCTCAGTACGATTGATAAAGCGACTAGTTTGTCCATCTTATCTATCACGATATAAATTATTACGAATTAAAACTACCCTAAAAAATTGATTAGTGAAGCGTCTAGTCAGAGTCCAGCAGAATTTGGTGTTAATCATTTTAAATGGTTACACAATCATCACAATCTAGTTCACTACGATACGAAAAGGCGGAAACGATTCTTTTTCGCCGATAGGTTAGTAAAGCAATTAGCCAGTCCGTACAATTGCGTCTAGCGTCCAATATAGGAAATCGCCTCCCATTGTATCTGCTACAATATATCAATAGGAATAGCATATTACTCGACAAAATTAGTCAGATAGTTAGACAATTACCATAGCGATTGCCATCAACTGATTAGCAACTTTTGATTCAGATTCAGTCAATGAATCAGCCTAAATCAGGCAAATAATGCGTTACGACACGGAGTTTGGCAAATCGATTTTATTTGCCAAACACAGTTAGTAAGGTACTTAGCCATGGTCCCATAGGACATGGCGTAGATTGCTTAGGCAACTATGTAGCCAAGCAATCTTAGTACGTTACATCTTCTCTTCCAATTTGACATCCGGATATTTATCTGCAAACCAACGCAGGGCAAAGTCGTTTTCAAAGAGGAAAACAGGTTGATCAAAGCGATCTTTGGCTAAAATATTCCGGCTAGAAGACATACGCTCATCTAGATCCTCTGGCGAAATCCAGCGAACAGTCTTTTTACCCATAGGATTCATAACTACTTCTGCGTTGTATTCATTTTCCATACGGTGTTTGAAAACTTCAAATTGGAGCTGACCAACAGCACCTAGCATGTACTCGCCCGTCTGGTAATTCGTATAGAGTTGGACTGCCCCCTCTTGTACCAACTGCTCAATCCCCTTATGGAAGGATTTTTGCTTCATGACATTCTTAGCAGAAACCTTCATAAAGATTTCTGGAGTAAAGGTTGGAAGTGGCTCAAACTCAAACTTATTCTTACCTACTGTCAAGGTATCGCCAACCTGATAAGTCCCTGTATCATAAACACCGATAATATCACCGGCTACAGCATTAGTCACATTTTCTCTACTTTCTGCCATAAATTGGGTGACATTGGACAGCTTAGCAGACTTGCCAGTGCGTGGCAGATTGACACTCATACCTCGCTCAAACTCGCCTGAAACGATACGAACAAAGGCGATACGGTCGCGGTGGCGCGGGTCCATATTGGCCTGAATTTTAAAGACAAAGCCTGAAAAGTCTGGATTAAGTGGCTCGATCACTTCGCCATCTGTTTTCTTGTGGCCATGCGGTTCTGGAGCAAATTTCAAGAAAGTCTCAAGGAAAGTCTGGACACCAAAATTGGTCAGGGCTGAGCCAAAGAAAACAGGTGTCAGCTTACCTTCCAAAATCGCTTCTTCTGAGAACTCATTTCCAGCTTCGCTCAAAAGCACAATGTCTTCTTTGACTTGCTCATAGAAAGGATTGGAAGCAAAGAGTTTGTCTCCTTCTGCTAATGTCGCAAATCGCTCGTCACCCTTATAGAGCTCTAGACGCTCATTGTAGAGATCATACAAACCTTCGAAGCTCTTCCCCATTCCAATCGGCCAATTCATCGGATAACTAGCAATGCCTAAGACTTCTTCCAATTCTTGCAAGAGATCTAGTGGCTCACGACCATCACGATCCAGCTTGTTCATGAAAGTAAAGACGGGTATACCACGATGCTTGACAACCTCAAATAATTTTTTAGTTTGGGCCTCAATACCCTTAGCGGAGTCAACAACCATAACCGCCGCATCCACCGCCATCAAGGTCCGATAAGTATCCTCTGAGAAGTCCTCGTGCCCTGGTGTATCCAAGATATTGACCCGCTTGCCATCGTAGTCAAACTGCATGACAGAGGAAGTCACAGAAATCCCCCGCTGCTTCTCAATGTCCATCCAGTCTGACTTGGCAAAGTTACCTGTCTTTTTCCCCTTAACTGTCCCAGCCTCACGAATCTCGCCACCAAAATAGAGCAACTGCTCTGTGATAGTCGTCTTTCCCGCATCCGGGTGGGAGATAATGGCAAAAGTACGACGTTTTTTAATTTCTTCTTGTAAAGTCATTGATTTATCTTTCTATTTTTTATTTTATTTCGGCTCATTCCTAATTTTATTGGATACCTACATAGGTCTGCTTAACCCATCTATTATAGCGGATTTAACACTTTTTTTCAACTCAGAAAAAGAGACTGAAACAATAAAAATTCAGTCTCTTAAGATTCTATAAAAATTTTAAAAGTAGTATTGATTGACCAGAACAAACGAATTCATTCTAATGATAAGTAAAGTAATTTTTGAATAAACGTGTTGTCTTACCAAACTGCAAGTCTCAACCTTCACTACAATCTATCATTTACTTAAATAGCGTTCTTATCTAATCCCAGTTTACGTTGTACCCATTTCACAATCTCAACAATAAGAATCATAGAAAAGCTTCCTAGCAATACAACCGCCCACTGAGATAAGTCGAGTTTGGTTACGTGGAAAATACTTTCTAACGGATCAATTACAATCGTTGCCGCTAGTAAAATGAAGGATACCAAGATTGACCAGTTAAAAGTTTTAGATTTGAATGGACCAACTGTCAAAATAGATTGGTATACTGACTTCACATTATAAGCATGGAAGAGCTGGATCAATCCCAGAGTTGCAAAGGCCATAGTAAGAGCATCTGCGTGAATAGCTGTATGATCTCCCGCATGAACTGGATTTGCAATAGCATAACCATAAACAGACAGAACCAATACACCTTGTAAGACACCTTGATAAATGATAGAACTCAAGACACCACCTGAGAAGAAGCTTGACTTGCGTCCACGTGGTTTATGAGTCATGACACCAGGCTCAGCTGGCTCAACACCAAGAGCGATGGCTGGGAAGGTATCCGTTACCAAGTTAATCCAAAGCAAGTGAACTGGCTGTAACACATCCCATCCAAACAAAGTAGCTAGGAAAATAGTCAAAACTTCAGCAGTATTGGCAGAAAGAAGGTATTGGATGGTCTTTTGAATGTTTGAGAAAACCTTGCGCCCTTCTTCAACAGCAACAATAATAGTCGCAAAGTTATCATCCGCCAGGATCATGTCAGAGGCACCCTTAGATACTTCTGTACCTGTAATCCCCATACCGATACCGATATCCGCTGTCTTCAGAGCTGGTGCATCATTGACACCATCACCAGTCATAGCTACAACCTTACCTTGGTTTTGCCACGCTTTCACGATACGAACCTTGTGTTCTGGAGAAACACGTGCATAAACAGAGTATTGACCAACTACTTTTTCAAATTCTTCATCTGAAAGTTCGTTGAGCTCAGCACCTGTCAAGACATGGTCTTCAGAGTCATTTTTGTCGATAATCCCCAAACGTTTGGCAATCGCTTCAGCTGTATCTTGGTGGTCACCAGTGATCATAATTGGGCGAATGCCAGCTTCCTTGGCTACTCGAACAGCTTCTGCTGCTTCGGCACGTTCAGGGTCGATCATTCCAATCAAACCAGTGAAGATCAAGTTGTTTTCAAGTTCCTCCGAAGTGAGGTTTTCTGGAATGCTATCAATAATCTTGTAGGCACCTGCAAGGACACGCAGAGCTTGGTGAGCCATGTCAGAGTTGTTAGACTTAATCAGCTGTGAAGTAGCGTCATCAATCGCTGCAACATCTCCGGCCTTATCACGGGCAACACAGCGTTTCAAGAGTTGGTCAGGAGCTCCCTTAACTGCTACAAGATAACGACCATCTGCAAGTGGATGAACAGTAGACATAAGCTTACGATCTGAATCAAATGGAAGCTCAGCTACACGAGGATATTTCTCTAAAAATGCCTTCACATCATACCCTTTGTCCAAAGCGTATTGGATAAAAGCTGTTTCTGTCGGGTCACCAATCAGCTTCCCTTCTTGGTCAATCTTTGTATCGTTAGCCAAGACAACTGAACGAAGAAGAGGCATATCCAAGCCCAGTTCAATCTCATCAGCTGAGTCATGTAAAACCCCATCATAAAAGACTTTTTCGACTGTCATCTTATTCATCGTAAGCGTACCAGTCTTATCAGAAGCGATGATTTCTGTTGAACCAAGTGTTTCTACTGCTGGCAATTTACGAACGATAGAGTTTCGTTTGGCCAAAACTTGAGTACCAAGGGCAAGAACGATCGTTACGATAGCAGGCAGACCTTCTGGAATAGCCGCAACAGCAAGCGCAACAGACGTCATCAACTCACCCAGCGGATCTTTTCCTTGAATGAAAACACCGACAACAAAAGTAACTGCTGCAATCACCAAGATAGCGTAAGTCAAAACTTTAGAAAGGTTATTTAAATTTTGTTTAAGTGGGGTATCAGTCTCATCAGCATTTTGTAACATACCAGCAATATGCCCTACTTCCGTATACATACCAGTATTTACAACCACACCAATCCCGCGTCCATAAGTGACGTTAGAGTTTTGGAAGGCCATATTAACACGATCACCGATACCAGCATCTTCAGCAAGTTCTACAGACAAGTCTTTTTCAACAGGAACGGATTCACCTGTCAGTGCAGCTTCCTCGATTTTAAGAGAATTTGCTTCAAAGAGACGTAAATCCGCAGGCACAACATCTCCAGCCTCTAAAATGACAATATCACCTGGAACAAGTTCTTTTGAATCCACTTCGGCTACATGTCCATCACGTAGAACACGCGCTGCTGGACTAGACATAGATTTGAGCGCCTCAATAGCCTCCTCAGCCTTACCTTCTTGGTAGACACCAAAGGCAGCGTTAATAATAACAACAGCTAAGATGATAATAGCATCCGCAATATCTTCTCCACCAGAAGTGACAACTGAAAGAATGGCTGCAACCAGCAAAATAATAATCATCAAATCCTTGAATTGCTCAATAAATTTCACGAGGAGAGATTTCTTTTCTCCCTCTTCCAATTCATTTCGTCCATATTCAGCAAGGCGTTTTGCTGCTTCACTACTAGTCAATCCTTCTTTTGACGTTTCCATCTCTCTTAAGACCAAATCTTGATCTTGAATATAGAATGCTTGACGTTTCTGTTCTTTAGACAAACTGTCTCCTCCTTTTTTGTCAGGGTCTCTTTAAACAAAGAAAAAGAGACCTGTTTTTTTAAACAAGTCTCGCTATTTCATACAAGGCCGGAAATTGCTTTCGTATTGACGACCTTGTAACGGTTATTCCGTTAGCTACTCCCTTGAGTTGCTTAACATTCTATCAAAATTTCTCATTTTGCGCAAGAAATTCCTCTATTTCGTCACTAAAAATGTTCATTCCTGTTCAAAACCAAGAAATTGTCATTTGATAACTAGCAAACAAGCGTTCTTCATCTTGTGACTTTAGTTCATAATGTATATTCAGCACTTGGTTTGCCCAATCCACTTGATAAAAATGGGTTTCCGTGACAAAAGTTTGCACGCCCATTGGTGTTGGAATGCCAACAAGAGCTTTTCCATCCTTGACAAAACGCATAGCAGTCTTAGGGGTAGAAAAACGCGTCATGTTCAATTCAACATCATGAAACTTAAGGATGACTCTCTCCTCTTCTTCATTTACAAACTGAAGATAATGATAGCCTCCTTTTTGTATCAACTCTGCTTTATATACTTGATCAATCAGCTCTATCTGACCATCTAACTGAATCTGGTTTTTCATTCTTATTTTCATCTATCTAACTCTCTATTTACTTTTTGTTCTCCCCTATTCTAACAAATTTTAGCGGATTTTTCTTCTATTCCTTGTTTTATCATTTATGGTATAATAGAAACATGATTGAAAAAGTATTTCGTGATCCAGTTCACACCTATATCCATGTGGACCACCAAGTTATTTACGACCTAATTAATACTAAAGAATTTCAACGACTACGCCGCATCAAGCAACTGGGAACATCTGGTTACACTTTCCATGGTGGTGAGCATAGCCGTTTTTCACATTGCCTTGGAGCATATGAAATTGCTCGACGCATCACCAAAATATTTGACGAGAAATACTTTCAAACTTGGGACAACCATGAGTCGCTCCTAGTCATGGTAACGGCTCTTTTACACGATGTAGGACACGGAGCTTATTCCCACAGCTTTGAGCGATTATTTGGCACGGACCACGAGGAAATAACACGCCAAATCATTACTAACCCAGAAACAGAGATTAACCGCATCTTGACGCAAGTATCTCCCGATTTCCCTGATAAAGTCGCTAGTGTTATTAACCACACCTATCCAAATAAGCAAGTGGTTCAACTAATTTCCAGCCAAATCGATGTCGACCGTATGGATTACCTCTTACGCGATTCTTTTTATACTGGCGCTTCTTATGGTCAATTTGATTTAACTAGAATTTTACGTGTGATTTGTCCAGTTGAAAATGGCATTGCTTTTAAGCGAAATGGTATGCATGCCGTAGAAGATTATGTCGTCAGCCGTTATCAAATGTATATGCAGGTTTATTTCCATCCTGCTAGTCGAGCTATGGAAGTCTTACTCCAAAACCTACTTAAGCGGGCAAAGTTTCTGTATGAGGAACACAAAGACTTCTTCTACTTAACTTCTCCTAACCTCGTACCCTTCTTTGAAAAAAAAGTCAACCTCAAAGACTACTTGGCGCTTGATGATGGTGTTATGAACACTTATTTTCAAAGTTGGATGACGAGTCCTGATACCATATTATCAGATCTTGCCCAACGTTTTATCAATCGAAAAGTTTTTAAATCCATGATTTTCTCAGAAGAAAATGAGAAGCACCTTGATGTACTACGTCAGCTAGTGAGACAAGTTGGTTTTGACCCCGAATATTACACAGCTATCCATCGTAATTTTGACTTGCCTTATGATTTCTATCGTCCCGATGTGGAGAAGCCACGCACTCAGATTGAAATCATTCAAAAAGATAACAGTTTGGCAGAATTATCAACTCTTTCCCCTATTGTTCAATCCTTAACCGGAACCCGCCAAGGGGATAATCGTTTTTATTTCCCTAAAGAAATGCTAGCAAATGCTGGATTATTCAATGAAAACAGCCAAGCCTTTCTTAGCTATATAAAAAATGATTCCTTCATTTATGGAGAATAAGATGTCTATTCAACTAGTTGCCATCGATATTGATGGTACTTTATTAAACAGCAAAAGAGAAATCACACCCGAGGTATTCTCAGCTATTCAAGATGCCAAAGCAGCTGGCGTAAAAATTATCATTGCAACCGGGAGACCAATTGCTGGTGTTCAAAAGTTATTAAAAGAGCTCAATCTCAATCAGCCTGATAATTATGTCATTACTTTTAATGGTGGACTTGTACAAGAGACCTCTACAGGCCAAGAACTAATCAAAGAAATTCTAGCTTATGACGATTATCTAGACATTGAACTGTTGAGCCGTAAACTAGGTGTTCATATGCATGCCATCACAAAGGATGGAATCTACACGGCAAATCGCAACATAGGCAAATACACTATCTATGAATCAAGCTTAGTCAATATGCCTGTCTTCTATCGTACACCCGAGGAAATGCTCAATAAAGAAATTGTCAAATGCATGTTTATTGACGAACCTGAGATTTTAGACACCGCCATTACCAAATTACCGCCAGAATTATCAAAAAAATATACACTGGTCAAGTCAGCTCCTTTCTATTTGGAAATCATGAAAAAAACTGTCAGCAAAGGTACAGCTGTTTTACACCTTGCAAGTAAACTTGGCTTTTCAAAAGATCAGATTATGGCCATTGGCGACGAAGAAAATGATCGAGCAATGTTAGAAGCCGTTGATCATCCCGTTGCTATGGCAAATGGCAACCCAAGTATCAAAAAAATTGCCAGATATATTACAAAATCAAATGACGAATCTGGCGTTGCATACGCCATTAGAGAGTGGGTCTTAAAATAATGTTTACCTATAAAGCTGGAATTTCAGCTAAAGAACACGATGACTTCGTAAAAAATCACGTCCAAGTGAATCTTCTACAAAGTTCTGCCTGGGCTCAAATAAAAAACAACTGGGACAACGAACGACTCGGATTTTATTATAACGACAAATTGGTGGCTAGTGCCAGTATTTTAATTAAACCGTTGCCACTAGGATTTACCATGTTCTACATCCCACGTGGACCTATCATGGACTACCAAAATCCGGAATTGTTATCCTTCGTTTTACGCTCTTTAAAAGAATTTGCAAGAAAGAAAAGAGCTTTATTTATTAAGTTTGATCCTAAACTCCTTCTCAAACAGTATAAAGTTGGACAAGAGGTTGAGGAAATAACAGCAACACTGCTAGCTATTGAAAATCTTCAAAAAGCTGGCGCAGTCTGGACAGGACGGACTCAATTTATATCAGAAAATATCCAACCTCGCTGGCAAGCAAATATTTATAAAGAAGACTTCAGTGAAGAACTCTTGTCCAAAAGTACCCGCCAAGCTATCCGTACAGCTCGCAACAAAGGAATACAGATTCAATTTGGTGGAGAAGAATTACTGGATCAATTTTCTGCTTTAATGAAGAAAACAGAAAACAGGAAAAATATCCACCTAAGAGGACAAGACTACTATCAAAAGCTACTAACAACTTACCCTGAACACTCGTATATCACTCTCTCAAGCATTGATCTAAAAACGCGTTTGGAAGATTTGCAGAGTCAACTATCTAAAACACTTAAAGAGAGCGAGAAGTTTACGGAAAAAACCAAACCCAGTAAGATAGAAAATAATCAACAAGAACAAAAACGTCTTCAAGAAGAGATATATTTCCTTCAAAGTAAAATCAATCAAGGCGCCTCTATCGTTCCCTTATCTGGTACACTTACTTTGGAATACGGTAAGACTTCTGAAAATATCTATGCAGGGATGGATGAGGAATATCGTCGCTACCAACCAGCCATTATTACTTGGTACGAAACCGCAATTCATGCTTTTAAACGTGGAGCGGATTGGCAAAATATGGGCGGAATCGAAAATGACCTCAATGGTGGACTTTACCATTTTAAGTCCAAATTCAACCCAACAATCGAAGAATTTGTTGGAGAGTTTGATCTTCCAACAAATCCCTTGTACCATCTTTTTAACCTAGCTTACAGCATTAGAAAGAAATTACGAAACAAACATTAAAGAATGAAAGGAAGGACGACTATGGGAGTTGAAATTCTTAGTTTAGAAGAATACAGTGAATATGTCTATAATTGTGCGCAGCGCTCATTTATGCAAACGCCAGAAATGGCTGAACTTCTTAAAAAAAGAGGCTATACAGTAGAATTCGTTGGTCTAAGAAACGGAGAAAACCGCTTGACCAATGCTGCAATCTTATATAGCAAGCCGATGACGGGTGGTCTGCATATGGAGATTAATTCCGGACCAGTTAGTTCAGATACCCGTTACCTCCGTCCATTTTATAATAATTTACGGTACCATTCTAAAAGAAAAGGTGCTTTAGAACTCATCATAAAGCCCTACGATGACTATCATCAGCTGGACAACGATGGATATCAATTAATTGATCCTCAAGAGGAGTACATCATCGCCTTGACGACACTAGACTATAAATTTGATGGTCTACAAACAGGCTACCCAGGTGGGGAACCAGACTGGCATTATGTAAAAGAAATGTCAGAAATATCTCAAGAAGAATTACTTGACACTTTTACTAAAAATGGTAAAGCAACTGTAAAAAAGGCCAATACTTTCGGAATAAAGCTCAAAAAACTTAACCGTGATGAGCTCCATATCTTCAAAGAAGCTACTGCTGCTACGTCAGATCGTCGCGAATATACCGACAAACCTTTAGACTACTACCAAGACTTCTATGACGCCTTTGGTGATAAAGCTGAGTTCATGGCTGCAACCTTAAATTTCAAAGACTATTTACATAATCTAGAAAGAGATAAAGCAAAATTAGAGCAACAACTTACCGTATTAACTGATCGTTATTCAAACAATCCCGATTCAGCAAAATTCCACAGACAAACAAAAGAATTGAATCATCAAATCGATACTTTTAATACACGGATTTCGGAAGCACATGGCTTTATCCAAAAGTATGGTGACCAAGATCAAGTTCTAGCTGTCAGCCTCTTTGTATATACAAGACAGGAAGTCACTTACCTCTTTAGTGGATCTTATCCTGAATTTAACAAATTTTACGCCCCTGCTTTACTACAAGAATATGGCATGAGAGAAGCAATTAGACGTAAGATTCCACTTTATAACTTCCTGGGCATTATGGGAGTATTTGACGGTTCAGATAGCGTTTTACGCTTTAAGCAAAACTTCAATGGCTATATCGTACGCAAAACGGGAACCTTCCGCTACTATCCAAATCCTATAAAGTACAAGGCTATCCAACTCATTAAAAAGATTTTAAGACGTTCATAAAACGATAAAAACCGGACTGAGACAAATTCTCAGTCCGGTTTCATTTTTACAAAGCCTTAGCTTCTGTATGCATAATACTATCTACCTGAATGTTATGATTTTCAAACTTCTCTTTTAATAGATCCAAATTGACCTTTCCATCAATCTGAACTTCAATCACGACCTTACCATCCTTGCGAGGGATATTAACAGTGTTAGAAATATTGAGATTTTCTTCCACCAAAAGTCGGATAATGTGCTCTAAAACACCTACTTCATTTTCTGTAACAAAGCGCATCCGAACACCCTCTTCGCCATACCCAGATACCTCTAAGAAAGCTTTAAAAATATCCCGATCAGTGATTACTCCATAAACTTGTTCATTATCCACTACAGGTAAAATTCCCACCTTATTTTTTAACATCAAATAAGTCGCATCTTCTAGACTTGCATATCTAGAAACTGTAATCACATCATGAATCATGACATCTTTGACCTTAGTTTTATTGAGAAGGTAGTTCATTTCATAAATTGATAAACTTGTAGCCTTTGAGGGACTCGCCTCTGCAATCGTCCCTTCTGTCACTAGCCCTACTAATTTATCATTTTCAATCACAGGCAACCGATGAAGTGTCTGTTCACGCATCATATCAGCAGCATGAGCAATCGTTGTATCAGGACTGATATAAACAACTTTGCGTGTCATAAAATCTTTTACAGCCATAAAAGTACCCCTTCTTTTCTCTTATATTCTTTCTATTATTATACTGTATCTTACAAAGGATTTCAAACGCTTTCAAAATCTCACTATCATTTTCAACAGTATAGGACTTAGCATTACACAAATGATTGCAAAGAAAACTCGCATCATGCGAGTTTCTATTCATAAAGTCAAGATATCTTGAATGTTTACCAGCAGTATATCAGCTATCAAGTCTTTTATCTTTAATCTAAAAAAGAACTCTAGACATTGTCACCAGTAAATAAGCTTATCTATTTTTATCGTCGACTTAATATTCACTAAACTTTTTTAGCCACCCAGATATGCTTTACGAACTTCGTCTGAAGCAAGGAGTTCTTGTCCTGTTCCTGAAAGTACAACATTTCCAGTCTCCAAGACATAACCACGATTGGCTATCGAAAGCGCTTTGTTTGCATTTTGTTCGATCAAAAGAACCGTCGTGCCTTGCTTTTGGATATCTTGAATAATATCAAAGATTTCCTGAATAAAGATAGGTGCCAACCCCATAGATGGCTCATCTAAAAGTAGCAATTTAGGTGTAGACATCAAAGCACGCCCCATAGCTAGCATCTGCTGCTCACCTCCTGAAAGAGTTGCTGCGTCTTGATTTTTACGTTCTTCTAAACGAGGAAAGCGAGCAAAGACTTTTTTTAAGTTCGCTTGATTTTCTTCACGATTTGTTTTCAGAAATGCACCCATTTCCAAATTTTCCATAACTGTTAAACCTGGAAAAACATGACGGCCTTCTGGAACTTGTGAAAGTCCCGCAGCCACAATCTTTTGTGCAGGTATTTTTTGAATTTCATTACCTAAAAACTCAATTTTACCGGCACTCGGGCGAACCAATCCAGAAATGGTGCGTAAAATAGTCGTTTTACCAGCACCGTTGGCCCCAATCAGAGAAACAACTTCTCCTTCATTTACTTCAAAACTGACATCTCGGACAGCCTGAATCATGCCATAATGGACAGATAAATTCTCAACTTTCAACATAGACATCAGGCTTCACCTCCTAGATATGCTTCAATAACACGTTCATTTGTCTTAATCTCGTCTGGCGTACCATGTGCAATCAAACGACCGTATTCCAATACATAAATCCGTTCGGTTACTTCCATGACAAGACTCATATCATGCTCAATCAACATAATGGTAATGTTAAATTCATTTTTGATACGGCGGATCAATGCCGTCAATTCTGCAGTTTCCTGTGGATTCATTCCTGCTGCTGGCTCATCCAAAAAGAGAATTTTCGGTTCTGTTGCTAGGGCACGGACAATTTCTAAACGACGTTGTTGGCCGTAAGCTAAATTCTTAGCAAGTGTTTCTGCTTCTTTATCCAAATCAAAAATTTTCAGTAAGTCTAAAGCCTTATTTTTGAGATCTTCTTCTGTTTTGTAGAAAACTGGCAATCGGAAAAATGAGGCCAAAGCATGTGGTTTGTGGTGATTTCCAAAAGCGATCAACACGTTATCTAAAACAGTGAGATCTTTGAAAAGGCGAATATTTTGAAACGTCCTTCCAAGCCCCAGAGAAGCAATTTTATATGGTGCTTTACCATTCAATAAATGCCCGTCTAGAGTTACTGTCCCTTCACTTGGCTCATACACCCCTGTTAAAAGATTGAATAGAGTTGTTTTACCAGCTCCATTAGGACCAATAAGACCGACCAACTCGCCTTCGTTTAACTCAAGTGTGACATCTCCAACAGCAGTTAAACCACCGAAATGTTTTGTTAAATTTTTTACATCAAGAAGTGCCATTATTCATTGATCTCCTTCTTATTTTTTTGAAAAAGCGTGAAAGTTGCAATTCCCAAGTACCGAGCAATCCACCTGGGCGGAAAATCATTACTAGAATCAAAGCAAGTGAATAGATAATCATCCGAACGCTTGAAAACTCTTGTAAAAGCATATTCAGCAGTCCTAAGAAAATAGCTGCTAAAACAGCTCCTGTCATCGAGCCTAATCCTCCAAATACAACAATAATTAGGATATTAATCGTATTTGTAAAAGAATAATCTTTAGGTACAACGGCACCAATGAAACCAGCCTTCAAAGCCCCTGCAATAGCCGCAGTCACTGCTCCAAATACAAAGGCGATAACTTTTGCTTTGGTTGTATTTACCCCGACAGATTCCGCTGCAATTTCATCTTCACGAACAGACAAAGTGTTGCGTCCCAGTGGACTACGTAAGAAGTTTAAGGTAAACAGAGTCGTAATCACTACAAAAGCATAAACCATTTGCCAGCTGGTGAAACCTGGAATGCTCAGGATTCCTGCAGCTCCATTAGTCATTTCGCCTCCATTGACAATCAAAATCCGAATGATCTCAGAAACACCAAGAGTTGCAATTGCTAGATAGTCCCCTTTCAGGCGAAGTGTTGGAATTCCAACTCCTAAGGCCACAAGTCCTGCCAGCAAAGCTCCTAGTAACATAGCACCAAAGAAAGCTGGATAAGTCGGAGATTTTGTACCAATAATAGCAACTGCATATGCTCCAATCGCCATGAATCCAGCATGCCCTAGTGAAAATTGTCCCGAAAATCCAACAATCAGGTTAAGACCTACCGCCAGAATAATATTAATGCCTATTTCTTCCAATACTTGTAAGTGAAAGGCATTTAAAATTCCTCCACCAGCTAAAATCGTAATTAAGAGGTAGCCCGCAAGAATCAAAGCAAGCCAGAGAATATTTACTTTCAAATTTTGCTTCATATCTTACACCTTCTCTTTCACATTTTTCCCTAAGATACCTGCAGGACGAATTAATAAGATAATAATTAAAATACCATACACAATCGCATCTCGGAAGTCAGATACACCAAAGGCCGTCGCAAATGTTTCTAAAAGACCAATAACAAAACCACCTAAGGCTGCACCTGGAATAATCCCAATTCCACCTAAAACAGCGGCAACAAAAGATTTAAGTCCTGGAGTTACTCCCATTAAAGGTTCCAGTGAGTTATAGTAAAGAGCGATAAGTACACCCGCTGCTCCTGCAAGAGCTGAACCAAGTGCAAAAGTAAAGCTAATTGTTCTATTTACGTTGATTCCCATTAGCTGAGCGGCATCGCTATCTACTGATACTGCACGCATGGCTTTCCCCATCTTCGTTTTTTGTACTATAAACTGTAAAGCCAACATCAAAAAAATAGAAATCCCTAGAATCATCAACTGGATATTAGATACTGTAATTGGACCTAGGTTAAAGCGAACTGTTTGAACGACTTGAGGAAAAGGCAAGGTATTAGCACCTACAAAATAGACCATGAGATTTTCTAAAAGAAAGGAAACCCCGATTGCTGTTATTAAGGCTGCAATACGAGTCGAATGACGCAATGGGCGATAAGCCAGAAATTCAATAGCAACTCCCAAAATAGCAGTTCCAATCATAGCTACGATTAGTGCTAAGAAGAAATTCAATTTCAACGAGTTAATGAGAAAATATCCCATAAATGCACCCATCATATAAATATCACCATGAGCGAAATTGATGAGTTTAATAATACCATACACCATGGTGTAACCTAGGGCTAATAAAGCATAGACACTTCCTAGAATTAGACCATTGACAAGCTGTTGGAGCATAGCACACCACACTTTCTAATATAATAAAATCGGGCAAGAGACAAATTCAATGCTTACCATTGAATTTATCGCCTCACCCGTAGAAAGGAATTGTACCATGATATAGATACAATTCCTTCCCATCCTTTGTCCGATTTTAGCTATTCAGCTAAATGACTGTTATGGCTTAACTGTCTCAACAGTTACCACTTTACCATCTTTCAAGCCAAGCATCAAAGCTGATTTAACTGGATTATGATCTTTATCCATTGTGATAGAACCAGTCACACCTTCAAAGTCTTTCAACTTAGCAAGGTTATCCTTGATATCGACAGATGTTTTAGCACCTTTCGCTGCCTCTGCTACCATGTAAACTGAGTCATAAGCAAGGGCAGAGAACATTGATGGTTCTTCATTGTATTTAGCTTTATAGGCATCCAAGAATTTCTTAGCTTTTTCTGTCATGTCTCCGCTAGTAGAGTAGCCAGATACATAGTAAACATTTGTCGCAGCTGCTGGTGTTGCTTGTGCGATAAACTCTTCACTATTGAATCCATCACCACCAACGATTGGTTTATCAATTCCCATACCACGAGCTTGGTTTACAATTTTACCAGCTTCAGTATAGTAACCTGGAACTACAAGAGCATCAAAATCTTTATCTTTAAACTTAGTTAAAGCTGCTTGGAAGTCTGTATCTTTTGAGGCAAATGTTTCAGTTGCAACAATTTCACCTTTATAGGCTTCTTGAAACGCTTTGGCCATTCCTTTAGCGTAATCGCTTGAGTTATCGTAGTAAAGAACGACTTTCTTAGCTTTCAAGTTATCTGTTACATATTTGCTAAGGATTTTTCCTTGGAAGCTATCAATAAAAGTAGCACGGAACAAGTATTCTTGACCTTTTGTTAAGTCATCTTGAGTTCCACTTGGTGTAACCAATGGTACAGAAGCTTTAGCTGCATTTGTAACTGCCGCACCAGTACCACCAGAAGTCGCAGGTCCAACGATAGCATTTACTTTAGCTTGTGTTACCAAGTTTGTAGAAACTGTCGCTGCTTCACTCAACTCAGATTTATTATCTTTATCTGTTACTTCGATTTGCTTTCCATCAACACCACCGGCTTTATTGATTTCATCAACAGCTAATTGAGCACCTTTTTGCTCTGCAGTACCGTAAGAAGCAACATCACCTGTTTCTTCAAAGTTAAATCCTACTTTCAGGGTCTTACCGACCTCTGTACCAGCGTTTGCTGAGCTTGAACCAGAGTTACCTGTTGTAGAAACCTCACCACATGCTGCTAACAAAGCGACACTAGCAAGACTGACAAAAGTTAATGCAAATTTTTTCTTCATCAAAATAGTCTCCTTAATGTGTAGTTAAAATAGATATAGTAAGAATATACCGAATTGTCAGAAAATTGTCAATATAAAAACAAAACTTTTTTAAATGATTACGTTTTCATAGTTTCGATGCAGGCTTCCAACAAAGTTTGTATCTAACTCTTGAATATGACACGGTCTCACTTTTTTGACGCATTTTTCTTGAGATAAAGCCTTTTGTAGCTCTTCTGCCTGTACTTTGGGGACGTAGAGTTGCAAGTAACGTCTTTTTTTAGAATGATAGACTATATCCCCAAAATCAGCTACTTTTTTTATATCACGATTATAGTACAGATAGACAATCAAGCCTGCTCGTTCTTCTTTTTGAAACATGCACTATCCTCTTTCTAGACTAGATTTTTCCTCTTTGATTATACCAAAAAAGAGACCGAAAATAAATATTTTCAGCCTCTAGTTATAGGTATTAATTTAAATTATTGTTAGCCATGATTTCGTCAATGAAGCCATAAGCAAGTGTTTCTTCCGCACTCATCCAATAATCACGTTCTGCGTCTTTGTGGACTTGTTCAACTGTTTTACCAGAATTATCAGCAAGAATTTGCTCTAAAGTTTTCCGAGTCTTCAGCAAATGTTCTGCAGCAATAGCCATATCTGTTTGCTGAGTTCCACCGCCAGTACCACCCATTGGTTGATGAATCATATATTCAGCATTTGGTAGCATAAAGCGTTTGCCCTTAGCACCACTAGAAGCAATGATTGTTCCCATGCTAGCAGCCATCCCCATGACAATAGTCTGTACATCAGACTTAATAAAATTCATAGTATCCACAATAGCCAAGCCTGCTGAAACAGACCCACCAGGAGTGTTAACATAAAGGTAAATATCTTTCGTACTATCTTGCGCATCTAAAAAGAGAAGCTGGGCAATAATTGAATTGGCCATATTGTCTTCTACTGGGCCAGTCAGCATAATAATACGATCCTTTAATAGACGAGAATAAATGTCATACGAACGTTCGCCACGACTTGTTTGTTCAATAACTACAGGAATCATAGTTTTCTCACTTTCTGTTACTAGAATTTTCAAATGATGAGATTATTATAACCTTTTGGTCAACAAAGGTCAAACATAAACGTTTATTTTGTTCCGAAAAGGCGGTCTCCTGCATCACCAAGACCAGGGACAATATATCCATGATCGTTTAGGTGCTCATCCAAAGCAGCTGTGAAAATATCAACGTCTGGGTGAGCTTCCTGCAAGGCTTTTACCCCTTCAGGTGCTGAAACCAAGCAGACAAATGTAATGTGGCTTGCACCACGTTTCTTGAGAGAATCCACAGCCAAGATAGCAGAACCACCCGTAGCCAACATTGGATCAACAACGAAAATCTGACGTTGGTCGATATCTTCTGGCAACTTCACCAAATACTCAACCGGCTTCAAAGTCTCTTCATCACGATACATACCGATGTGACCAACCTTTGCCGCTGGAACCAAGCTTAGAAGTCCATCGACCATGCCAATCCCCGCACGAAGAATAGGAACAATAGCTAATTTTTTCCCTGCAATCTGCTTTTGGACGGTTTTCGTAATCGGTGTTTCAATTTCGACATCTTCAAGAGGTAAATCGCGCAAAACCTCATATCCCATGAGCATTGCGATTTCATCAACTAATTCACGAAAAGCCTTGGTAGAGGTATCTGTACGACGCAAGATTGACAATTTATGCTGAATAAGTGGATGAGCGATAACTTCAAGTTTTCCCATGATTGGATTTCCTTCTTTCAATTTATTCTTCTTATTATATCAAAAAAAGTGTGAAAAGGCTTGCCATAAGCAAACCTTTTCAGAGTTTTTCTTGGTTCTAAAGCCATTCCTTATATCGCTTGATATACAAGTGTTTAATAAAGGTTACGCTAACCATGTAAAGTACAATGATCAGGAAAAGAAATAGGAAATAAGTGCCATTGAGCGGAGCCATTTTGAGAACTGATGCAAATAAGCTATATGGCAAGGAAGTAACAAAGAGAGCAGCCACCATAGTCGTTACAATAACAGACAAAGCAGGACGACTTTGCACAAAAGGCAGCTTAGGGGAGCGTAACATATAAATAACCATAGTTTGAGTCCACATAGACTCAATAAACCACCCAGTTTGAAAAAGTGTGATAAAAGCTCCAGCCTGTTCTGAACCTGCCTGATAGCTTCCTCCAATCAGCATTGGCACAACGATAAAATAGAGAATCAAATAAGTTAAAACATCAAAAATAGACGAGATAGGCCCAATCCAAGCCATAAAGCGAGTAATAGAGTTAGCAGACCAAATCCGTGGTTTCTTGAGAAATTCACTATCCACATTATCAAAAGGCAGGGCTATACAAGACAAGTCATAGACCAGATTGAGAACTATCAAATGAACTGGTGCCATAGGAAGAAATGGCAAAAAGATACTGGCAAAGAGGAGAGAGAAGATATTTCCAAAATTAGAACTGACGGTCATCTTGATATATTTGGTCATGTTGGCATAGACCTTACGTCCCTCTACCAACCCTTTCTCCAGAACCATAAGGTCCTTGTCCAGCAAAATGACATCTGCCGTTTCCTTGGCAATATCGACAGCAGTATCAACAGAAATACCCACATCTGCCACCTTCATAGAAGGCGCATCGTTGATTCCATCACCCATGTAGCCGACCTTGTGACCATTGGCCTTGAGCTGGAGAATAATCCGTGCTTTTTGGTCAGGTGAGAGCTTGGCAAAAACCGTTGTATGCTCTACTGCTTGGCTCAATTCCTCATCTGATAAAGCATCTACCTCTACACCCAGCAAGATATTGTCTACATCAAGGCCAACTTTTTCACAGACTGCCTGGGTCACCTTATCATTATCACCGGTCAAAATCTTAGTGGCAACACCGTATTCAGCCAAGGTTTCAATAGCTGGTGCTGCGGATGATTTAGGTGGATCCAGAAAGGCCAGGTAGCCCGTCAAAATCATATCAGACTCATCCTTGACTTCATAGTCATAATCTTCTTCTAGGTCTGACTTGTAGCTAACACCAAGCACGCGCAATCCTTGTTCATTGAGTTGGGCTACTTCCGCAAGGATTTCCTGACGAATCTCCTCAGTTAGTTCTGTGATTTGATTTTTGTATTCTACATAGCTAGAGATAGCTAGCATTTCCTCTAAGGCACCCTTGGTTACCATGCTGATGACATTTTCATCATCCTTGACAATGACGCTCATACGACGACGCTCAAAGTCAAAGGGCAGTTCATCAATTTTCTTAAAGGTTTGGTCTAAGTCACGAACAATCTCATGCTTTTCGGCTTCTTTCTCTGTTCGGTTGATAATAGCCCGATCCATGAGGTTTTTGAGTCCCGTTTGATAGTAGGAATTTAGAAAGGCACGACGGAGCACTGCCAAATCTAAATCACCGTGAATATCCAGAGGGTATTCCAAGACAATCTCGTCTTGGGTCAGTGTACCTGTCTTATCGGTACAGAGGATATCAATAGCTCCTAGGTCTTGGATGGCATTCAGCTTTTTAATCACGACCTTTTCCTGAGCCATGATAATGGAACCTTTAGCTAGGCTTGCTGTGATAATCATAGGCAGCATTTCTGGAGTCAGGCCGACTCCAACACTGAGAGCAAATACTCCCGCTTCTAGCCAGTCACCGTCTGTCAGACCATTGATGAAGAATACGACTGGCACCATGACGAGCATCAGACGAATCAAAAGCCATGAGATACTATTCATCTCGCGCTCAAAAGAGGTCGGCTCGTCGTAAGTATTCAGCGTCTGCTCAATGGCACCCATCATGGTCTCGTCGCCAACCACTAGCACTAGAGCTGTGGCTCTTCCGGAAATAACGTTCGTTCCCATGAAGGCCAATGATTCTGTCTCTAAAAGGCTATCAAAGTTCTGCCCATCAGCCTTTGCAAGACATACCTTTTCTACCGCATCACTTTCGCCTGTCAGTCCAGACTGCTGTACAAAGAAATCACGCGAGTCTAACAGCAAGACATCTGCGGGAATCATGTCTCCAGCACTAAGCTTGATGATGTCTCCCACAACAAGCTCATCAATGGGAAGTTCTTGCTCTACTCCTTCTCTGATGACCGTAG
The DNA here is from genome assembly GCF_000220065.1 of Streptococcus sp. oral taxon 056 str. F0418. Lineage (GTDB taxonomy): Bacteria > Bacillota > Bacilli > Lactobacillales > Streptococcaceae > Streptococcus. The sequence continues at coordinate 683,763 of NZ_AFQU01000001.1, forward strand.
CTGTATTGACAATCAGCCGAGACAGATTGCTAGCAGCGCGGTCACTCCGCAATTCCTGAATAAAACGAATGCCTCCAGAAATCAAAACCAGAACGACAATAATAATGGAAGTTGTCGGATCTTCCTCACCAGGCTTAGCCAGCCAGACATTAGTCACCAAAGAGACTAAAGCAATCACTAATAAGATGACTGTAAAGGGGTTAATAATAGACTCGTAAATTTTCTTTAGAATGGAGTCTTCCTGCCCCTTGGTGATAACATTTTCACCATAAAGATCACGATTTTCTTCAACCTGATCTTCTGTCAGACCACGAAAGGCACTTTTGTAGAATGCCAGGGTTTCTTGTACAGGAAGCTGCAAAGCAGCAACTAATCTTTCTTTTACTGTTTTCATTGGTTTCTCCTTTATGTATGATTAATGATTTTCATACACAGGGACCAATCACTTTATAAGGACAGAACGACACAAATCAGCGATTGGCTGTGTATGTGCGGTTCCGGATGATCGTCAATTTGCATCGTTTCTTCTCCCTTCTTTTTTCTTGATTTGCAGGTAGTCGACTATTTACTTTATATTATGTCAATAAAAATACCCTGCTCATTTCTCAGCAGGGTTGTTTGCATGTCAGGTCATTTACTTTATTTTTAAACAATAAAGTAAGCATTTACCGTTCAAGCTTTAACTCCATAAGGCGATGAAATGAGCTTAGTCTTGACCTTGGCGATCAGGACTGTTGACCAACGAGTAGTGTCTCCACTGCTTTGCGGTAGTCATCCGTATCCTTATGGTAGCCTCACCTACCGATTTTCCATTCTTACTATACTCCTCTTTGTAAGGATTGTCAATAAAGAAATCACTAATTTGAAAATTTTTTGCAAACCTGAGCTAAAACCGACTACTTAGGTAAAACAGCTCCAATGCGTTTACAAATTTCTACAACCATATCCTTTGGTGCAGCTACATTTAGACGGGCATGACCTTTACCTTCTTTGCCAAAATCACTTCCTCGATTCAGGACGACCTTTGCCTCTTCCCGCAGCAGCTGGAAGAGCTGGTCATCTGTCAGACCATAATCTGAGAAGTCCAGCCAAATCAGATAGGTTCCTTGAGGCTTCATGACCCGCAGGCGTGGGGCTTCTTTGGCAAAATAATCAACTGCCAAATCGATATTTTCCTCTAAGACTGTCTTCAGTTCTGTTAGCCAGGAGTTCCCATAACGGTAAGCAGTTTCTGTCGCTATAAAACCAAGACCAGAAATTTCATGTTGGTTATTAGCAAGCTGACGTTTTTTAAACTGATGACGCAGGCTAGGATTCTCAATCACAGCATAGGAATTTTTAGTCCCAGCAATATTAAAGGTCTTAGTCGCACTGGATAAAATCAGGCTGAAATCCTTAAAGTCAGGAGAAACAGTATTGAAGGACTGGTGTTCATGTCCAAACAGCGTCAAGTCTTGATGGATTTCATCTGAGACCACGAGAACGCCGTACTTTTGGCAGAGACGGCCAATTTTCTCTAATACTTCTCGTTCCCAAACTCGCCCTCCAGGATTATGAGGATTGCAAAGAATATACATCTTGACTTCATTGTTGATAAGATCCCTTTCCAGCTGCTCAAAGTCAATCTGAAAGAAGCCGTCTTGCTCTACTAAAGAATTGGTAATCAGCTGGCGATTATTGAGCTTAACAGAGCGAGCAAAAGGAGGGTAAACCGGAGTGTTGATTAGAACGGCATCGCCTTCCTTGGTAAAAGCTTGGATAGCCGTCGAAATAGCAGGAACTACTCCTTCGATAAATACCAGGGCCTCCCTGTCAAAAGCGTAGCCATGCTCCGTCCTCTCCCAATCTAAAACAGCATTGATCAACTCCTCACTAGCATAGGTATAACCATAGACTAAGTGATCTGCGTAGTCATGAACAGCTTGCTGAATTTCAGGCAGGACTTCAAAATCCATGTCCGCAATCCAGGCAGGAAGAACATCTCTATCTTCTTCAGCTTCTTTCCATTTATAGGTATGGTGACCAAAGCGATTTGGTGCAGTCTTAAAATTATATTTTCCCATATTAGTCCTCCAAGGCTGCTCGTAAATCAGCCACTAAATCTCGACTGTCCTCAATTCCAATTGACAGGCGTAGCAAATCATCTGTCAATCCATAAGAATGACGTACTTCAGCTGGAATATCTGCATGAGTCTGAGTCGTTGGATAGGTAATCAAACTCTCCACTCCGCCCAAACTTTCCGCAAAGGTAAAGACTTTCAGGCTATTTAGGAGATGAGGGATCTTTCCTTCGTCCACAACTTTAAAGGAGATCATACCACCCTTGCATGGATAGAGAACCTCTTTTACTGCAGGAGATTGCTTCAGAAAAGCAACCACTTCCTGAGCATTCTGAGTAGAGCGCTCCATACGAAGAGCTAATGTCTTGAGACCTCGCAAAAGGAGGTAGCTATCAAAAGGAGACAGGACTGCTCCAGTTGTGTTCAAATTATAGAAAAGCTTGTCATAGATAGCAGAGTCATTGGTCATGATAGCTCCAGCCAAGACATCATTGTGCCCGCCCAAATACTTGGTCGCAGAGTGCAGGACAAGATCAGCTCCATCTTCCAGGGGTCTTTGGTAAATAGGACTGTAGAAGGTATTGTCCACAATGACAATTGCTCCTCTCCCATGAGCCACTTGGGAAATGCGAGCAATGTCAAACTCTACCATAAGAGGATTGGTCGGTGTCTCGATATAGACAATATCTATATCTTCTGTCAGATTGTTCAGTAGTTCTTCTTCTGTATTTGCATAGGTAAAGGCAAAGCGACCTTCCGCTTCGACCTGAGCAAACCAGCGGAAAGAGCCACCATAAAGATCCCGAACAGCCAAAACTTTACTTCCGACTGGAAAGGTACTAAAGGCCAGTACAATAGCTGACATACCTGAGCTAGTCGCTAGAGCATAATCCGCACTCTCAATAGCAGCCAAAGTTTCTTCCAAGCTAACCCTTGTTGGATTCTTGGTCCGAGTATAGTCATAACCTGTCGACTGGCCAAATTTAGGGTGCTGGTAGGTCGTTGAAAAATGCAGGGGTGTTGTTAAGGCACCGGTTGCTTCGTCTGTTTTAACTCCAGCCTGAGCCAGTAGTGTATTTAATTTTACGTCCTTACTCATATTAACTTTCCAATCCTTCAATAATATTTCACCCTCTATTGTAACATCTTGCGAAAGTTCTGCGCTTTGTTCTTTTCAAGAGCTAGATATAGTCTAAAACTATATAAAAACCTTGACCACTCTTGATCAAGGCTTCTTATCTATTTGATTTCTTTATTACGAAACATGAAATTTGTTTCTTATGCGTGTTGCTTTTTCTTCTCCCACAAAACGATCAAGCAAGCGCACACGAAGAGCTAATCCAACATATGCTACAATACCAATACCTCCAATAAATACCAAATAAATCATACTGGAAATACGACCGGATGGTTGGAAGATCAAGCAGAGCACTAAATCAGCTAAGGTCACTGCTACAATCATTACCAAGGTTAAAATACATGTCAATAAACTACGTTTGACAAGATTTTTAGGATTTAGTCCTGTGATATCACGAATTTCGCGATACATCAATACGATTGGTACAATGAGCCCAACCGTTGTCGAAAGCAACGGACCATAAGCCTGAAACAGCCAAACCAAAGGCAACTGTAAAACTAGCTTAGCCAAAACACCATACAGAAAATACCGAATGGCTTTGCGGTTTTGAAAAAGCGCTTGAATCATGGGTGCTAAAACTGTATAAAAGCTCAAAATAATTGTCTGTAAAAGCGCAAAAACAAAGAGACCCAATGCTAAATTATCTGGCTGACCATAAAAGACCGTGTACAGAGGACGCGCCACCAACACTGCTCCAATGGTTGCAGGCAGAATAAATAAAAGCAACATACTTAAATTATCCTGTATCAATCGTGCTGCAGCCTTAAAATCTCCCTTGACATAATTCTCTGTCAAAAGCGGAATCCCAACTCCTCCAATAGAAGTTGCAACCGCAATTAAAATCATTGTGATTTTATTTGGATTGGCTGAAAAATAACTAAACATTACCAAAAGTTGTGAATTGGTATAATCGGTAAACCAATTCATAACGTTGATAAAAGTCATTTGATCAATAATCTGAAAGAGCTGAATTGCTGATCCAGTAATAATAAAGGGAATTGCCTCACGAATCGTATCCCATAAAAGTTCCCGGCCATGAATCGTATTTCCAGTAGATGGTCGTTGTAAAATGGCTTGCAGCATGCCCTCTTTCCAGAGAAAATAACCTAAAACAGCAACACTTGCTAGCATCCCTACAAAGGCAGCAAAAGTCGATTGCGTCACTGCCGATACATAGTTTTTAGAACCAAAGTTCATGATAAAGAAGGTTGCTAATAACATCCAAATAATCCGAATGAGCTGCTCTGCAACTTGGCTAAGAGCGTAAGGCTTTAAATTATTAAATCCTTGAAAAAATCCACGAATGACGCTCATAGAAGGAAAAATAAGTACAGCCCAAGAAAGACTTTGCATGATAGGAATAAGCTCTTTTCCTCCACCAGATAAGGTCGCAAAAACAGGCGAAAATAGATACATCAAAACTGCAAAAATACCGCCTAGCAATACCATAAATTTGAGAAACTCTCTGATAAGGGTAAAGCTATATTCAGCTTTGTCAATCGTATTGTACTTGGCTACTTGCTTGGCTACTGCTACAGGAATTCCTGCTGTTGAAATGAGTAAAAACCAGGCATAAATATTGTATCCCATGGTAAAAAGACCATTGGCCTCCGCGCCATGCTTTCCCATCCAGATGTACCAAGGAATAATGTAGATAGCACCTAACAAGCGACTGATAAAATTTCCAGCTGTTAGCCATGCTGTCCCTCGCAACATCTGCTCTTGCTGACTTGTTGTTTCTTGACTCATACAAACCTCTTCTCGTCATTAATGTCTTTTATATTATTATAAACTTTTCCTTTCCTCTTGTAAAACGTAGGCTTTAGGTTTACAATAGGGATATGATAAAAATTGAAACTGTAATTGACATTTTAAAAGCAGACCACAACTTTCGAGAAATTATGAAAGATGGAGAATACTTTTTCCATCAAAACAACTTGATTTTTGATCATATTAGTTATGATAGTCGAGATGTAAATAGTAGCACTCTCTTTTTTGTTAAAGGAGATCATTTCAAAAAAGAGTTTCTTGAAGAAGCTGTTTCTGCTGGACTTTCTTTCTATGTCAGCGAAAAAGATTTTGAAGTGGGTTTACCAGTCCTTATGGTTAACGACATCAAGCAAGCTATGAGTTTAATTGCTATGGAGTTTTACGATCATCCAGAACAAAAGCTCAAACTTCTTGCTTTTACTGGTACAAAGGGCAAGACAACTGCGGCTTATTTTGCTTATCAAATTTTGTCTCAAAGTCATAGCCCAGCCCTACTTTCTACTATGAATACAACCCTTGATGGAGAAACTTTCTTTAAGTCTGCTTTGACTACTCCTGAAAGTTTGGACTTGTTTAAAATGATGTCCCAAGCTGTTGCAAATGGCCGGACTCATCTTATCATGGAAGTGTCTAGCCAAGCTTATCTAAAGAAACGTGTCTACGGCTTAACTTTTGATGCCGGTGTTTTTCTTAATATCAGTCCTGACCATATCGGACCCATTGAACACCCAACATTTGAAGATTACTTCTATCATAAACGACTTTTGATGGAAAATAGCCGAGCAGTTATTATCAACAAAAGCATGGATCATTTTCAAGTATTAGCTGACCAAGTTGCAAATATAGAACATGATTTTTATGGAGCTGAATCAAATAATCAAATTTTTAATTCTCAAGCTTTTACCTTTGAAGCGAGTGGTAAAATAGCTGGAAATTACGACATTCAACTAATCGGGCTCTTTAATCAAGAAAATGCTCTAGCTGCGGGGCTTGCTTGCTTACGATTGGGAGCTAGCCTAACTGACATTCAAGCAGGAATTGCTGCTACTCGTGTACCAGGTCGAATGGAAGTTTTAACTCAAAAAAACGGAGCTAAAATCTTTGTTGATTACGCACACAATGGTGATAGTTTGGCAAAACTTCTCTCTGTCGTGCAGGAGCATCAGAAAGGTCAAACTATCCTTGTCCTTGGAGCTACTGGAAATAAAGGCGAAAGTAGACGAAAGGACTTTGGACTTTTACTGAATCAACATCCTGAAATCAACCTTATCTTAACAACTGATGATCCAAATCGAGAAGATCCTGTTGCAATCGCTAAAGAAATCGCTAGCTACATTTCTCATGAAGTTAATATCGTCGCAGACAGAGAAGAAGCGATTAAGATGGCGATGGGGCTTACCAAACAAGCAAACGATGCTGTTATTTTAGCAGGAAAAGGCGCTGATGCTTATCAAATTGTAAATGATGACAAGATTCCCTATCCTGGAGACTATGCTGTGGCAGAAGGGTATATAAAATAAGAGGCTAGACAAAAAGTTCCTAGCCCCAAATTTTGCACAATATTGCACTATCTGGCTTGAACAAGTTTGTTCAAGCCAGATAGCGTTGTGGGAGCAGACAACAAGATTGAGCTCTTTGAGAGACCAATTTTTGTCTTACTCCCTTATTTTATCGCCAAACCACCAATAGATAAATCAAGCTAGAGCCAAAGAAATCAGCAATGGCATGCGCTAAAAAGAAAGGCCAGAGATTTTTGATTTTATAGGTATAAAGGAAGTAATAAATCAGGCCAAAGACAACTCCAATTGTAAAAGCCGACAGAAAACCTTGGTAGGTATGAAAAGTAAAACGAATCAGAGTGGAGTAAGCTAAAACGAACCATTTATATTTTGGATTCACAGAGGTCAAAAGCCCTAAGAAAAAGAATTCTTCATAAAAACCATTGAACAGCGCATAGACCATGGTGAGAGGAGGTAAGAGCAGGAGCTTTCGTGCAACCTCTACAAAGGTCCAGTCAATCTGCTGCAAAATGCGCGGGTCAAAGTAATTATAGCTTCCAGCTAGGGTAGCCACCAAGTCTGAAGCCAAACCTACCATAGCAAAAATAAGCGGCGCCCACAAAAGCAACCAGGACAGCCTCAGCTGCAACTGTTTGAAATCATAATGGCGTAGCAGTAAGTACAAAAGCGCCAAGACAAGAAACAGAATCTGCAACTTCAAATTATTGGCATAAAGCCAGACATCCTCGCTAGCACTTGCTCTCAAAACTTGCTCCCTGGCATTGCTTTGAGACAGCCAAGTCTGTGTAGATGTATAAATAAACCAGCCAAACAAAATACCAGTCACAATCAAAATATCAAACCACTTCAGATTCTTTAGCGGCTGACGCGGATGTATACGTTCAAATATAGTCATCATTCCTCGCAATCTTTTTTCTAATCTGTTTGACAGTCAGTTGGGCAGTCCTTACTTCGCTCGAAACAGTAATTTTTCTTTATCAAAATCCATACACAGCTCATATTTACCTGTTTTATTTTGACAAATATAACCCAGCTCAACTAAACTATCTACAAATATATCGCGACGTTTTTGCAAAAGCTCCTCTTTTCTCCCATATTTCAAGAGAAAACTGGTCATATATTTCAAAGCATATTCAGGATTTACATCGCCTAAAATAGCATAAAGTCTTTTTTGTTCTACTGACAAGGGATATTGCTGTCTCATTTTATAAAAATAATTGGACAAGGTGAGATGGTCACGAGCAAAATCGGTACTTTCTATTAAAACCGCTGCATTAGTCTGATTGCTTAGACTGGTTTCAAAGGTTAAGTTCTGCAACTCCTGATATATCGGACTGGTGTCACGGATGAATACTTCTTGATCCAAGCGCAAGTCTGATAGATTATCCAAAAAAGGTAGCGTCAGATAATAGCGCTTGCTCTCCCTACGTATGTATCCCGCCTTGATATACTCTTCTATCGATCGATCAATATTAGATACACCTGCAAATTCTCGCTTTATCTCCCGCAAAATAACCTCTTCATGATGATCTAAATAATGAATTAGCTCTTGAAAAAATGGCTGGCGCGTTAAACGACTCGGGTTAATGATTGTAATCATAAATCTGTCTCATTCTTATTTCAATTTTTTCACTCTATTTTAGCATAAAAATCAATTCAAATGAAACAAGTACAAGAAAATCAGATTTCCCATCGTAAATATGAAATAAATCATGGCTGCTTTCCAGCCATATATTCGCCAGAAGCCCAAGCTGACCAGCATAAAAATAAGAAACTCCGTCACAAGACGTTGCCAACCCAACAAAGAATGAGACGCTTTAGGAGCCATATAGTAACTCCAGAAAAAAACAAATGCTGCATCAAGCAAGAGAAAAAGTCCTTTTTCTAGCCAAGATAGCTTGATTATAAGAGCTAATAAAAAACCCAAAATGGCTGTTATTTCTAGTAAAAAGCGTAAAGCCAAAATAAAATACATGCTTCTCCTTCTAAATCTTTTTCCGTAAAATCGTATAATGTATATAATCTAGCAACATCTGACGGACCCATCCAGGACATTCCTGATAATCTATACTATATATAGTCACTAAGCCGTGTAGAAAAATGAAAACTGCACGGCTAATATTTAACTTTTCTTCTACATTCATATCTTCTGGTAATAAGTCGGACACACTCTCTTGCAGAAGATAAAAGCTTTTCATCCGAAGCTGGTGAATAGGTTGTTCGCTTGTTGCCTGATCTACGCGCTGGCCGTGATACAAAATCAGTAAATCGTAAAAATTACGCTCCCGAAAGCCAAAATCAATATATACCTGACAAAGTTGTAGTAATTTCTCTTTTTTAGAAATCTGCTTTTCACAGACCGCTAGACAAGCAACATATAGTCGTTCTAAAGGTTTTTCAGCCACCGCATACAAAATAGAATCTTTGGTCTTAAAATACTGATAAATCGCTGTATGAGAACATCCAGCTGCTCGTGCAATTTCTCGAATACCAACATCTTGATAAGACTTTTTCTGAAAAAGCAGCTCTGCCACTTTAATAACTCTTTCTCTTGTATCCTTTATCATGATAAAAGCTCCTTAAAACCAGTTGCTGCTTCAAAAGCTTGCAAGGCACACTTCACCTCATTGCCATGGCAAACACTAAGAACCGCCTCTGGATAAGCTTGTAAAATAGCCTGACCACTAGCCAGAGCTTGCTTCATATCTGCCGTGTATTGTTTCATCGGTGGACGCAAACTTCCACCTCGAGTAGCCGTAAATAAATCACCTGCAATAATAAGCTGGTCCTCTTCGTGATAATACGAAACATGACCAGGCGAGTGCCCAGGAGAAAAGAGCACCTTCAAGCCAGCTTCCCTCAAGAAACGATCCGCTTCTGGACTTTCTAAAATCATAAAATCAGACAAGTCAAAAATCAATTTTTCTCTGTGTTTCCGATTTGGAAAAGGCTCTTGCCCCGAAATATAGGGAAACTCCTTCTCACTGATTAAGGTCGGAAGATCACCAAAATGTTGCTTGAGATAAGGCAGACCACCGATGTGATCTGAATGTCCGTGCGTCAAAAAAATGGCTTCTATTTTTTGAGGCAACAAATACTGGACGGCATATTTTCCCATTCCTCGCATTCCTGTATCAATCAAGTAAAAACGACCAGCTTTTTCAACCAACCACATGCTAACCACTAAAATTCCCAAATCAAATTCAAATTTTTTCACATGCGGGCTGATTTGCTTTTCTCTGGTTAAAAAACGATAGATAACAGACATGGTATATCCTCACTATTCCTTACTTAGCAATATATAACCAGTGGTTAGGTGTTGCTAAACCTATTATAACATAAAAATAAAAAACACAACTCATACGAGTCATGTTTGATTTTTTACCAGCTTTCTATCGAGAAGGCAGGAAAGCCTTAACGCACGCTAGTAAATCGAGTTGTTGCACCAGATAAGGATGCTCCAACAAAATATCTACTAAATGGAGAGTAAAGCGAGTTTTTTAAGGGAATGGATATAGAAATGTAATAATAGTGTCCACCCTCCATTTGGTAAGATACAAAAGATAAAGATGTTTGGTTACTTCTTATCTTTTACACTGAATTGGAATTTTTGCCATGGTTTTAGCAGATCCAAAAGAGGTAGATCTTGTTCAAGAATGCGACCTACTACATTGGTCTTGCCAGAATTTTCCATCGGCAAAAGGGCAACCTGTAACTCACCTGCATATTTCGTATAGAGGTAGTTATCAATCAGGATATCCCCTTTCTCTATCGGACGAGTATCATGTGGTTCAAAGTGATCCTTTTTGTGGGTAATCCGACTTTGAGATGAACGTAAAACATAGTCAGATGAATCACCACGCACCAAGTGTGGTTCTTCTTGGACAATATGACGCTCGATTTCACTATCATCGGCTGACAATTCGCAGTCTAATGTCAACAAATATGGATCAATTTCACTCAAGGCTTTTAATTCTTCTTCGCTAGCAAAAGAGTTGGCTACGATAACATCATCAATTAATTCTGTTGCCCAAAGCCATTTAGCAGCGCTAGTGATTTCCCACTCACGATGCATTTCTAACGTACAAAGCCCTTCTTCAACTGGCCACGGACCAGTTGTAGCGACTTTTGAATTGACAAAGGCAGCTGTGCGTAAGCCTAAATCTTTGTAACGTTTTGAAGTATTAAGGAAATGTTGCACAGAAAGTCCTGTGTAACGATGTGGATAAAAATTATGGCATCCAATCAATTTTTCAAACTTTGGTTGGAAAGCTGCTATATTTTCTAAATAGCGATTTTCAATACTCATGTTGAGCTCAATCATCAGCCCTTGAGGATTGAAGGTCATTCCGGCTTCTTCTTGACCAGAAAAACCACCATCCAAGCGAATCCCTGTTAAGCCCATATCTTTAAAGAATTCTAGGTTGTCATATTTTAGGTCTAGTTTCTCAAAGACACTCAAGTCCACATCCGCGATAACTTCCATACCGAGTGATGTCGCAAGTTTAACAGCCTCTTTAAAGTCTGCAATCGTTTTTTCTTGGTTTCCTACGGACAAGAGGCAAGTAAATACTCTTGAGAAGCCGTATTTAGCAGCTAATCGCAAATAATCTAAAATATCCTCAATTTCACTGTGTCCGGGATAAACAGAAACACCAAGTCTTCTCATTTTCGTTCCCTCCATTTTAAACAAAGCATCCCCTGCACCAGCTACTTAAGAACAGTCTTTATTGATAAGAAAGGGGATTATGAAACACACGTTTTGGTTAGTTTGTTCTTATCAAGTAAATTTATTCTTAGAAAATCATCTACAGTAGCTCATACAAGGGATAGCCTAGCAATATTTGTTTATCAATCTTTAATAACAATATTTTTTTGCAAGAGCATCTTCGTCTTCACGTTTTGCCATTGCATAAGCCAATTCGCACATTCCTTCCAAAGCCTGATTAAGACCAGGAGCGCCTTTTTTAGGCATTTTGACGATACGAACCTTATCTTTGTAAGCAGCAATTACTTCTTCACATTCCTCTGCCATTGCAGCAAAAGCTCGTGCATCTGTTTTTGCATTTATATCAGCCGCAACTTCTGCAGCCATTTGAGCGTATCCTTTATAGTCAAAGCAGGGGCCACAAATAACAATATCTGCTTGTAATTTTGTGACCATGGCACACAATTTACGGCTCACTTCTTCTTTGTTTTCTTTGTAATAGCCGTCTCCAGAGTACAAGCAAGCCAAAACATTACCATTTACCCTTTTCAAATAGGGTTCCATCATAATGGCCGGACCAACGACTCCCTTGTTTAAGCCCAAGGGAACCATGTGGTCATCTTTGATTCCAGCACCTGCTTGAATCTGGTCATAAATCATTACTATTTTCACAGTTTACTCCTATAAGTCGTCAAATGACAAGCTATCCAAATCAAGGTCATCATTTGAAGCTACTTCTACAGCATTTGCTTCATCAGCTAGGTATTGTTTATCCATTGCTTTAATGAAAGGCATATAGATGAAGACACCAGCTATAATCAAGACGATTTGAAGCACTGCACCACGCCAGTCAGTCGCAAGGAAACCTGAGATTACTGGTGGAGTTGTCCAAGGGATAGTCACACCATTAGTAATTGGCACTAATTTCATTGCCATAGATGTGTAAGAAACCACGATATTGAACAGTGGTGTCAAGATAAACGGTACAACCATAACAGGGTTTAATACCATTGGCAAACCAAAGATAATTGGTTCGTTGATACCAAAGATACCAGGAATCAATGACAATTTACCAAGTTCTGTGATTCGTTTTGAACGACAGAAGAAGAGCATTGCAATGATAAGAGAAAGTGTTGAACCTGCACCTCCAAAGACTGCAAACAAGTCTTGGAATTGTCCATTGATGATATGTGGTGTACCAACACCTGATTTAAAGAATTCAATATTTTCAAGTGAAAGAGTTGCAAGAACTGGGCTATATACGGCACCAACGATTGCACCACCGTTGATTCCAAAGAACCAGAACAAGCAGTTAAAGAAGTAGGCTGTCAATGACGCACCTAATGTTCCACCAAGATTTACTAGTGGAGCTTGTAGAATGTCAAAGATTACTTGGAAAGCATTTGTACCTAAAAAACCAAATAGAAGGTTAATGAAGAAGAAGACAGTCATTACAGCAGTTGCTGGAATCAGCGCTGCAAATGATTCTACTACTGTTGGCGGTACACCTACAGGCATTTTGATAACCCAGCCCTTCTTTTCTACAAAGGCATAGATATGAACGGCAATGAATGATACCACAATACCGATAAAGATACCTTTTGCACCTACCCAGTTAAGTGGGATACCTGCTAAGCTAACGGGTACATCTTTACCACCTACTTTTGCAGCACCATTTACCACATAAGGCATAAGGAGCAACCAGCTCATTACTGCTGTTGCAGAACCAAAAATTTTATTGGTTTTCATTTGTTTAGCAAATGAATAAGCGATTGCGATAACCGCAAAGATTGCCATAACAGAGAAAGTTGCACTTGATGGCTTTTCGATAAATGCTGTTAAGCTTGTACCAGCCTTCTGATCAACAATGACAGAGCCCATCCACTCATTAAGAGCTGGCCAAGGAAATTCCCCAATCAACAAGAAGATCGAACCAGCAATCAAAAGCGGTGTAGTAATTAAGAAACCATCCCGAATTGATACGAGATATTTATTCTTTCCGATTGCCTCCGCAAGAGGAACCAGAAACTTTTCCAGTTGTTTCATCATAATGTGAAATCCTAACCTTTCATAAATTATTATTTATTACCTTTAATTAATTTTATGGCGCTTTTAAGAACATTTTCGCCATTCATCATACCATAATCGCCTTGGTCGATGACACTAATTGGAATGCCTTCGTTTCCATATTTTGCGACTGTTTCATCATACATGTATCGCACTTGAGGACCAAGTAAAATACAATCTGGACGATCTTCTGCAATAATATCTGTTAATTTATCATGCGGAAATGCAGCTACTTTAATCGGTAGTTGATGGTCATTTGCCACACTTTGCATATTGCTGGCAAGCATACTAGTTGACATCCCAGCACTACAGAATAGATAAATCTTCTTCATAAATTTTCCCTCCTATTTATTTTCTAATTTATAAAGACGTTTATTGGTATTAATCATTTGTTCGGCCAGAAGCTGAATAGTCTCAGTAGACATGAGTTGGTCTTCAGCGTGAATCAAGAGAACTGTTACATCTTGATTTCCTCCTCCGGCTTCTTCTTGGATTAATTTAAAGTGGACTTCATGTCCTTCTTTATACGATTCTTTTCCTTTCTCCATGTTTTCTTGAGCTTTTTCAAACTCGCCATTTTCTGAAAAACGAATCGCTTCAATATAGTAAGATTTAGCAGTTCCAACAGCAGAGATAATTTTGAAACTTGCCATTTGCACGTCATTCATAAGTTAACCTCTTTCTAACTTTATGTACTTATTATAAATATTTTTTGTTTTCTTGTGTAAGAAAGCCCTTTCCTAATAAGCGGAAAAAATTATACTTCTACTACTTTTGTATGTGCAATCAAATCATGGAATGCCCTATGTTTAGGATGAAAGGCCACAAACAAAGCACTAGCAACCCCTATTACTAGACCAATAATCATCAAAGGGACAACTATTCTAAAGCCTGTACTTAACTGAATAATCTGATGCAAAATAGCACTAGCAGAGTAAAGACTACCTTCAATAAGGATAATTCCTACTAACTGTCGCAATAAAATCGTCTTTAGATCTACATCTTGACCATTTTCTTTGACAATTTTCAGCTTCATTATTCTCTTACCTAGGGTCTGGCCTTTATTTTTCCCAAGTGGTACTGCTATATAGTAAAACATAGCGCAAACAAGACCCAAAATCCCGCAAATCAAACCGTATGGTTTTTGAAGTGTCAATAAATTTTGATGAAGCATGTTGCCATATATTTTTTGAGAAACCATTCCAGCAGGAAGTGACGCTAGCATTGCACCTAAATACCAGTCTAGTAGATAAGCCACAAAACGCTTCGTCATTCCAGTTTGTGACAAGCCAAGCGATTGAGTCTTCCTCATTTTTTTTACATTTTCCATTTTTTTCTCCTATTCTAAAATACTTTCGATGAAGTCTTTTTGATCACGCGCATTCAATAAAGCAGATAGCTTTTGCGGATCCATAACTAGACTTGATAACCAGTCAAAAAAGATACTCATTAACTGATTATCTTCTCCTCGGATAGCCAGTAAGATAACCAGACGCACTTCAAAGTTTCCCCACTGAACGGGCTTATCCAACGTCAATGTAGCTATACAAGATTCGCTTGTTGAAATTTCGATGGCATGTGGAACAGCAAAGCCTTGTACAAAAGAAGTTGCTGAAATTCGCTCGCGCTTCATAACATCTGCCTTATAGTCTTCATCAGCCAGTCCTTCTTTGATCAGTTCATCACACAAATATTCAATCGCTTCTTCACCATCTGCTACGTGGTCTTTTCTATAAAACAATTTCTTTTGGATAAGGTGCTCCATCATCTTTTGGAATTTTTCATGATAGCGTGCCTTGTCTAACTGATTCAATAACTGAAAAATCTTACTTTCATCTTCATAATCAAAAAGAAGTGATAATTGCAAAGTAGGAATTTTTAGCTGATGTTTCAAGGGAACTGTTGAAATAATTAAATCTGGCTCAATTGCACCCACTTGTCGCTCATCAAAAATCTTATAGTGAAAAACAATTGACATCCGTTCTTCAAAGCGCGAATTGATTTTATCAATAAAAGGTTTAGATAACATTTGATTATTGGGAATAATCACTACTGCTCGATATTTACTCGGACTATTCACTCGATCATAAGCTGCTCCAAGATGTAAAGCGATGAAAGATAATTCGTTTTCTCCAACTTTTTTCTCTAACCGCTCGCTTAGCACTTCACCTGCATGAACAGCCATCTCAAATACCAACGGATACTTTCGCTTGATTTCCTTAAGATAGACATTCGACATGCTAGTATTCGTTTTTTGTCGTTCAATCAATGATGAAATATGGTTTCCAAGCCCATTTACCAAAGCCTCATCATCTGAAAAATCAATATCAAAGTTATCATTTATTTTAGACAAGACTGCAACCACAATCTCTCGAATTTCTTCTTTTTGTGTAAAATCTTGTTGACTATTACTACTACAAAGTAGAATAGCAAACTTGATAATTTCATTTTTTACCGAATGAATCCGACATTTTTCCTCTACTCTCTCAAAGAATTCCTTTGACAACTGATATTCCAAAGTCTTTGTAAAGGATTCATCTGGTAGTTCAATATTCTCAGCATAATTTCCACTGATAATTCTCTCAATCGCAACTCCTGCATGAATCATAACGATAGGAAAAAGCGATTCTTTGATTTGATAATCATATTCATAGCAAGTTTCCGTAAAAATATCCGATATTTTTAGAAAATCAAAGTCTGAGAACAAAGTCGCCAATATATTTAAGTTAGTAAAGTTTCCCTGTACTTCATCAGTTAACAATTTACGATAAAGTTTACGCTTCTCGTTTTCCTCTCCAATCAGTTCGACAAAATTCTTAGAACGTTTCAAATTTAGATGATAATCTTTAATCATCTTCTTAATACGCCCCAAATCATTTTCAATCGAATAACCGCTGATGAAAACACGATTTTCCAAATCATACAGATTCAATTCCTTCGAGTTGAAAAGAAGCTCTTTAATAATCCAAATACAGCGTTCCTGCGGCGTCTGAGGAATGATATTATTGGTCACTAATTCCATCTCTGAAATAGCCTGCTCATCTAATTTATAACCAAGGCGCTTATTTGAGATAATCATTTCTCTTTGGTATTCCCTATTGATAGCTTCAATATCCGATCGAATCGTTCTATCTGAAACATTCAACATCTGGGCCAAAGCTTTTCCTGTCAACCATTGATCTTTATCATTTAGGATATCAATGATATTGTTTTGTCTTTTTTTTAGCATAACTTCCCCTTATGATAAAATATAAAATGTTCTGATTTGTTGAAAATAATCCAAAATAAACCTTATTAAACATTCATCATATATTTATCATACCATTTCTCCGCTCAGTTAGGAAAGAATATTTTTTCCTATCTATTAGGAAGTCTTGTTCCTTGACCTGTATTCTCATTCAAAAAAATCCTCCTACAATTTTAAAAATGTAGGAGGATTTCTCTTAGTTAGATTTTGAACAGTCTAACCGTCCTGTTAATCTATATTTTATTAACTCCTAGGAATTAAAACTTTCTGTCAACTGTGGCACCACTTGCTTCTTACGAGAAACAGCTCCTGGCAAGAAAGCATGGTTATGTTCAAGTTTGAAATTGAAAGCTGCTTCAACTTTATCCATATTATTACCAATAGCCAAAATCTCAGAGTTCGAGTTAACAATATCTGTAATCATCAAGACAAAATCAGAGTAGCCATTGTCAGCGATTGCTTTTTCAATAGCCGCTTCGATTTCTGCTTGACGCTCCAAAACTTCAGCAATATCAACTGTGTTGACCTGTGCAACACGGACATTGTTTCCGTTCAGTTCAAATGTTTTCGCATCAATATCGATCAACTCTTCTGCGGATTTGCTAGCCAAGTTTGTACCTGCTTTGAGCATAGATAAACCATACTCTTCCAAGTTGACACCAGCCAGCTCAGCCAATTCTGGAGCAATAACCTTGTCAGTCGGATGAGTTGTTGGTGACTTGAGCAAGAGTGTATCAGAGATCAGACCAGAAAGCATCAATCCGGCAATCTCTTTTGGAACTGCTACGCCGTGCTCCTTGAACATACGGTAAACAATAGATGAAGCAGATCCCACTGGCTCCAAGCGCATGTAGAGTGGACTAGCTGTTTCAAAGTTAGCCACACGGTGGTGGTCCACTACGCCATAAACTTCAACTTCAGCGATATCTGCCACAGATTGCTGGAATTCATTGTGGTCTGTCAGGATGACTTGCTCAGCTCCCTCTGCCTTTGCAGATGTAATCACGCGCGGTGCCGCCACGCCAAAGTAATCCAAAACAAAGGCTGTTTCTTCATTAGGCTCACCCAAAGCAACAGCTTCTGTATCCAAGCCATAAGCTTCACGAGCCAAGTAAGCAAATGCGTAGGATGAACCAATGGCATCTGAATCAGGATTTTGGTGACCAAAAACTAAAATTTTAGACATGATAAACCTCTTCTTTATAATTCTTTCCTTCATTTTATCATATTTATGGATATTACACAAAAAGAGAGTAAGTCAGAACAAAAATCTGTTCTTCTTACTCTCTTGTAGATTTAGGCTCTATAATTTCTGTAGTGGGTAAAACCATACTAGGAATTATGGAATCTAATTTTTATAATCTCAAAACTCTAGTCACTTACAGTCTGTTTTATGTCTCTTGAATTGTTAAATTAAATGCGCATTTTCTTCAAAGTATTTTCCAGTTAAGACATTCCCGTGACCTATTATTAAGTTTATTTTCCCACAGCTGAATGGTCTGACATCAACTAATGTTAGATAACTGCCTTTTGGAACATATTCTCTTAATAGTCCATTCGTATTTTCCTGATCATCTTTGCCACGGAGCATGAGGAACAGAAAATAAACTTCAATTTTTAATTGATTATTCAATTCCTGATAATTTGTGAATTCTTTCCCTCTATCAAGAGTCACAGTATGCTTCGTCACGTGTTCTATCAGTTTTACCATTGCCTTGAACACAAACTTATTTTTCTTGACAGCCACCTTCTGAATTTTTAGAAAACGTAAATAATGGTCAGTTAGAGTCTCTAAACATGCTTTTTTAGTTTTACCTTCAACACCCATCACCAATCCTAGTTCGGTTATTGGCCTCTTCTAGTCTTTCGTGAATCGTATGAGAAATAGGAATTTTCCCTCTATTTTCGACATAACCTTTCGTATGACGTGTTTTCCCACGGTGACGGAGCTTGCTAATCACACCACAAGAACCCTGAGATAGTGAACTATCATCAAGATGACCACGATAAATGGCTCTATAGATTGTTTGGTAACTAATTAATAGCTTTCTCATATTCTAAGCGTAACCGACCTTCAATTTCTTCAGGAGAATATTGATAGCCGAAGAATAAGTGTTTAATAATAGTATCGCTTAAATTATTGTGATCTATTTCTAGTGTTTTCTTTCGTCCACAATATTTTTTAGCAATATGGTAAGATTCAACTTGGAGAATAGCCTCCTTCTTCTATAGTCGTTTCCACTCACGACTAAAAATGGAAGGATGACGATGAAATGACTTAGTAATTTGAGAAAGATTTAGGCCTTGAGTGTGGTAAATGAGAATACTTTCATGTTCGTATATGGTAAAATGATGATGACTCACAAGATTTCCTTTCGTAATTATTTTGTCCAATCCTATTTTATTAGAAATCTTATGAGTTTTTATTGTACACTTATATTGTAAATTCATTATATATAAAAGCGATCAATTCACTCTTATCACATCATATGGTGTGACTTACTAATCTATCTAACAAAATCTACTACATTCTGTAGACAGCCAGTCTTTTATCAATGTCTATTTTATCGCATATTGGCAAGATTGTTACTATTTTTAGCAAACATATAAAAAACCAAGGAGCTCACACAAACCACTTAAATAACTTCTAGCTATTATGCACTCGATTCATATACTCGGTATACGACTCGGTCTGCATGAGTTCTTTAGCATTCTTAACCCGGTCAGCAGTCGGAGGTTTGACGCCTTCAAGCGAGTAAGGAATTCCCAGCTCACGCCACTTGAATTCCCCCATGGTATGATAAGGCAGGATTTCAAATTTATCTACATTTTTCAACGTCTTAACAAACTTGCCCAGCTCGATCAAATCATCATCACGATCGGTCAGCCCAGGCACCAAAACATGACGAATCCAGACTGGTTTTCCGATGTCAGAAAGATATTGTGCACAAGCCAGAATGTTTTTATTTGTCTGGCTGGTTACGATTTTATGTTGCGCTTCATTGATCTCCTTTATATCTAGAAGGACCAAATCAGTCACCGCCATTAACTTATTAAATTTCTTCAGGTAGCGAGGCGTATTTCTAAAGGGTAGGGCGCAAGTATCTAGTGTACAGTGGATCCCCAGCTCTTTCGCCTTTGTAAAAAAAGCAATTAGGAAATCAATCTGCAACAGTGCTTCTCCACCACTAACGGTTATGCCCCCCTTATTGCCCCAAAATCCCTTGTAGCGCAAAGCTTCCTGCAAAATATCATCAACCGTCCGCAGTTGCGATTTATTGGTCTCCATTTCCCATGTATCAGGGTTGTGACAATACTGACAACGCATATGGCACCCCTGCAAAAAGACGATAAAACGGATACCCGGCCCATCTACAGCACCGAAACTCTCCGTTGAGTGGACCATCCCTGTCACCTTTCCATAGTCAACTGTTTCTTCAATTTTCTCTTCAACCATTGTAAAACCTCTACACTTTGAAAACGTTTTATAATTATTTCTATTATACCACGACTATTTACAAAATAGATTCTATTTGTCTATTTTTTAGAAAACAAACTGTTTTTCAGTTTCATTTTCATTGTTTTACAACAGATGAATCCAATAAACAGGATAGATGCAACCTCCTTAAGCAACAAAAACCGATTGAAAATCAATCGGTTGGTATCACTAAATTGAAATAGCTAATGTCTCGTAAGGCTGCAGAGTCAGCGCAGGTTCAATGTGTGTCTTGCCATAATTGGATAGGAGAATCTGCCCTTTATGATAGTCTGGCAGGATGTCCACCGTGATAGGGTCTGCGTAGAAATTATTGAGGACTAGGAGTTTTTGCCCCTGCCATTCCCGCTCAAAAGCGTAGATCTGCGAGCTGTCCTCATAGGCTGGCTGGTAACTGCCTTCTGCAATGATAGGCAGCTCCTTTCGGAGGGCGATTAATTTCTGGTAAAAAGTAAAAATCGGCCCCTTGATTTCATTTTCCACATTGATGAGAGGATAGGATTTTCCAGCCTTCAGCCATGGTGTACCTGTTGAGAAGCCTGCGCTAGCTGAAGCATTCCACTGCATTGGAGTCCGAGAGTTGTCCCGCGACTTGGCCTGAATAATCTTGAAAGCCACCTCTGGCGATTGTCCAGCAGCCAGTAAGCTCTGGTAAGCATTGATGGACTCGACATCCACATAGTCAGCCATGGATTCATAGTCGGGATCCACCATCCCAATTTCCTCACCCATGTAGATGTAGGGCGTTCCGCGAGACAGATGGATACTGGCTGCCAGCATGGTTGCTCCTTCATTGCGGAAGTTCTCAACGTCGACAAAGCGATTCAGGGCTCGGGGCTGATCGTGATTGTTCCAAAAGAGGGCGGACCAGCCGTCATGCTCGCTCATTTCCTTGCCCCAAGTATGGAAGAGGCGTTTGAGCTCTTCAAAGTCAAAAGCCTTTAGAGTCCACTTCTGCCCAGCCTCATAGTCCACCTTGAGATGGTGGAAGTTAAAGGCCATAGACAGTTCTTGCCGGTCTGGTGCAGTGTAAAGAATACAGTTTTCAATCGTCGTTGCGCTCATCTCGCCCACAGTCATAAAGGAATCGTCTTTCCCGAAGGTTGCTGCATTCATCATGCGAAGATAGTCATGGACGATTGGCTTATCCGTGTATGCTGGCTTGCCGTCATTTTCTGGGCAGTCCTCCAATACCTCGTCTTTGCCAATCAAGTTGATCACATCAAAGCGAAAGCCCTTGACGCCCTTGTCCCGCCAGAAATTCACCACCTTAAAAAGCTCTTCACGGACACGGGGATTGCGCCAATTGAGATCTGCTTGGGTGATATCAAAAAGGTGCAGATAGTATTTGCCCGTATCGCCAAATGGTGCCCAGGTATTACCACCAAATTTAGACAGCCAGTCTGTCGGCTCATCCCGCAGGATAAAGAAATCCTGATAGTACTTGTCACCGGCCAAAGCCTTCTGAAACCACTCGTGCTCTGTTGAGCAGTGGTTAAGCACCATATCCAGCATGAAGTCAATTCCATTCTCCCGACCGACTTTGATCATCTCCTCAAAATCCGCCATATTTCCAAAGATAGGATCAACAGCCGTATAATCTGAGATATCGTAGCCATTGTCCCGCTGCGGACTCGGGTAGAAAGGGTTGAGCCAAACCATATCCACTCCCAGATCTTTCAGATAAGGGATTTTTTCAATGATGCCTCTAAAATCTCCTACTCCGTTCCCCGTCGTATCTTTATAAGATTTTGGATAGATTTGGTAAACGACCTTTTTTTATCTAACACCATATTTTTCCTCTCTAATTACTGCAATATGAAAGAGGCGGGCTTAATTCCCACCCCTAATAATAACGTTTAAATTCGCGTTGCAATAATCAAACTATCACCGCTCTTAATAGAACGCGGAAGCTGTCCAAGCTCATTCGCCTGATATTTGTCTTGATTGGTAATGATGACTGGCGTTTCCGTTATATAGCCTGCTTTCTGAATAACGTTCATGTCAAAACTAATGAGTTTATCGCCTGCTTTTACAGTATCTCCCTGAGCCACATGCGCTTCAAAACCATTTCCTTCTAGATTTACTGTATCCATACCAATGTGCATGAGCATTTCTACCCCATTGTCAGATACTATTCCAACTGCATGTTTAGTCGGAAATAGCACTGACACTACACCGTCAACTGGAGCAATAAGTTCACCTGTACTTGGCTCAATCACAACTCCTTGCCCCATTACACCTTGGGCAAAGACTGGATCTAAAGCTTGGCTCAATTCTTTCACTTGGCCTGTCAAAGGGCTCACAATTTCAACTAAATCAGCTAAAGGTGCTGCCTCTTTGATTTCTGTTAATGCTTCAACTTGCGGTGCAACTGTGTCACCCTCTGCTTTTGTAAACAAACCCAAACGGCGAAATATCATAGTTAATATGAACGGTATAACAATTGCCACTAGCATAATACCTGCAAATGGTAACATATATCTAGCTTGAATAGACAAGATCCCTGGAAGTCCTCCAACACCAATGGCATTAGCTGTCACATTAAAAGTTACTGACAATAGACCTGCAATGGAAGAGCCAATCATTCCTGCTACAAAAGGATAAATATATTTCACGTTCACACCAAAGAGTGCTGGTTCTGTCACCCCAAGATAGGCCGAAATAGTAGCTGGTAGAGCAATCTGTGCTTCACGCTCGTTGCTACGATTCATCCAGTAATAAGCTAAAACAGCTGAACCTTGTGCAATATTTGATAAAGCAATCATCGGCCACAGAGCTGTGCCGCCCGCATCTGCTACTAGCTGCGAATCAATAGCATTGGTCATATGATGTAAGCCAGTAATAACAAACGGTGCGTATAGTGCACCAAATACTGCACCAAATAACCATTTAACAGGCCCAGTCAAACCAGCAAGAACAATCGTAGACAACCACTGTCCTAATGTCCAACCTATTGGTCCTAGAACCGTGTGAGCCAAAATAACTGCCGGTAATAGAGAAAGAAACGGCACAAAAATCATAGAAACAACTTCTGGAATTCGTTTTCTCCAGAAAATTTCCAGATAGGACAAAGAAAGTCCTGCAAGTAAAGCTGGGATAACCTGTGCTTGATAACCAATACGGTTGACTGTAAAGAAACCAAAATCCCAAACCCAATTTTTCGCAATTTCTGACGCTGGTGTACCAGCTACTGCATAAGCATTCAAGAGCTGAGGAGATACCAAACAAATCCCCAAAACAATCCCAAGAATCTGACTAGTTCCCATTTTACGTGTCACTGACCAAACAATTCCAACTGGCAAGAAATGGAAAATAGCTTCGCCTGGTAACCAAAGAAAATGATTGACTCCAGACCAAAACTTAGAAACGTCTACAATTGTATTATAAACAGGCTCACCATCCTTGGCAAACTGGGCTACACCATCAATGACTTTTTGACCTAACGCTTGGATCTGCACTCCTTCAAGAATATTACGGAACCCTAAAATCAAACCACCGACGATGATAGCAGGAATAATTGGAGTAAAAATCTCAGCCAACATAGTCATCACACGTTGAACTGGATTTTGGTTACTCTTTGCAGCCGCTTTAGCAGCTTCTTTTGAAACACCTTCAATGCCTGAAACAGCTGTAAAATCATTGTAGAAGATAGGCACATCATTTCCAATAATAACTTGGAATTGGCCTGCGTTTGTAAATGTCCCCTTCACAGTGCTAATACCTTCAATTTTCTTTACATCTGCTTTGTTCTCATCAGCAAGAACAAAACGCATCCGAGTTGCACAGTGAGTAACAGCTGACACATTTTCTTTGCCTCCAATTGCTGCCAATAAGTCTTTAGCTTCTTTTTCAAATTTTCCCATTTGATTCATGGCTGGAAAACCAGCGCTCTCCTTATATTTTATATTGGTCACAACTTTAACCAACTTCTACCATAAATTGTAAACGATACCAAAGATGTATGCAACTTGTTTGTTGAAATTTTACTTATTTTTTGCTAGAATAACACAAGTTGTATGGTAAAAACAAAACAAGTGAGGATGATATGAAGAAATATGAGCAATTATTCAAATTAATTGAACAGGATATTTTAAGTGAGAAATACTCAGTCGGTGAATTTTTACCAAGCGAACAAGAGTTAGCTCAATATCATAAAATCAGTCGTGATACCGTTCGAAAAGCTCTCGACAAACTACAAAAAGAAGGGCTCATTCATAAATTTAAAGGACAAGGTTCTAAAGTCATTAAACACGAGCAAATTAATTTCCCAGTTTCAAATTTGACGAGCTATCAAGAACTAGTTGAACTGCATGGGATGATCTCTAAAACACATGTTATCAGTCTAGAAAAGCTAACTGTTGATAAGAAGTTGGCTCAGATAACAGGCTTTCCTGAATATCGCTTAGTTTGGCGAATTATACGACAACGCGTCGTCGATCAGGTTGCGTCTGTTCTTGATATCGATTATTTAGATAAGGAACTCATTCCCAATATAAGCAGGGAAATTGCAGAATATTCCATCTATAATTATATTGAGAATAAGCTAAACTTAGTCATCGACTATGCTAAGAAAGAAATCACGATTGATCATGCAACCAATCGTGACAAAATTTTGCTAGATATCGCAAACGAGAATCATGTCGTCTCTGTCAAATCACAAGTTTATCTAGCAAATGGACAACAATTTCAATTTACGGATAGTCGCCATAAATTAGATAAATTCCGCTTCGTTGATTTTGCAAAACGGCATGATAAATAACAGAAAGAGCTGAAAGTTTTTAATCTTTCAGCTCTTTCTTAGGAGATTAGATGAAAAAATTTTTAAAAAGTTTTGCTCTTTGCTTCTATTTCTTGATACTATTTGTCCGTATCTAGGGGAGTGAAATGATTTGAGAAAGTGGTTTTCGTTGTCATTGGACTATCCTCATTTCTTTTAAGATGGTTATAGTATAAAGCCTGAACCTTAAGAAAAACTTATAGATTTCTTGAAAAAACCTTAAAGAAAAAACGACCCTAAAAGATCATTTTTCCTCTTCTTCTGTCGACTCAAGCTCTGATATTTCGACTTTTACTTTTGTGACGCGACCATTTTTTACTTTATCGTTGGTTAAAATCAGCTTTTTATTTTGGCTTTCAACTTCATAGCTAATCCGCTCACTAGCTCCAGGGATCGTTCCAACGCCGGTCAAATAATAGCCAGCAATCGTATCGACATCATCACTCTCAATCTCTACTTCAAAATATTCATTAAAATCATTGAGAGTCATCGTTCCTAAGACAATGTAAGTTCTCTCACCAATTTCATGAACTTCGATTTCAGCTTTATCTGTCTCATCATCAATTTCACCAACAATTTCTTCTAGTAAGTCTTCGAGTGTCACCAGACCAGCCATTCCTCCGTATTCATCAAGAAGGATGGCCATTTGATTTTGTGTATTGCGTAAATCTTTGAGAAGATCATCAACAAAAATAGTTTCCGGTACAAATAATGGTTCTTGGAGAATTTTTCGGAGAACCAAATTATCAAAACCATTGGCAAAAGCTTCATTCAACAGACGCTTGGTATGAATCAATCCGATAACATTGTCCTTATCTCCATCGTAGACAGGGATTCGAGAGAAATTTTGCTTTAAAATACTTTCGATAATCTCTTTCGTGTCGCTCTGAATATCTACCATAAATGCATCTGTACGTGGCACCATGAGTTCTCGAGCCATGAGCTCATCTAGAGAAAAAATCCCTTGTAACATTTCAATCTCATCAGCATCTAAGGTCGCCTCGCTATTGGTCAACATATACTCAATTTCATCTCGCGTCATTTTTTCATCGGCATCATCAAACTTCATCGGAGTTATTCGACTCAATAAATTTGTCGATGCAGACAAAAGCCAGACAAAAGGACTGACTAATTTACCTAAAAAGATAATGAACGGAGCTGATCGAACAGCTAAATTATCCTTAAGATTCAAGGCGATTCGCTTTGGATACAACTCTCCAAATACAATAGAAACATAAGTCAACAAAGCCAAAGATAGAAAACTTGCTACGGCGTGGGCAGTTTCAGAATTCCCCATCCAACTTGCAAATACTCGACCAAGTGTGTCTGCAAAACTAGCACCTGACAAGATGTTTATCAGAGTGATTCCTACTTGAATTGTTGATAAAAAATTATTTGGACTTTCTAAAACTTGCAATAGGCGAATGTATTTTTTATCGCCTTCCTCTGCTTTTTGTTCTACACGCGCTCGATTAAGCGATACCATAGCCATCTCTGCAGCTGAAAAAAATGCATTTAAAAAAGTCAAAATGACTAATAATAAAAATTGTAACAATAAGGTCTGACTACTGGGGTCTTCCATATTTTCCCTCTCCTAAATAAAATAGATATTTCAATTATACCATAACATTTATCTATTTGCACCTTCCCAATTAGAAAATAAATATCTGGCTGATGAAATACTAAACAAAAACAAGTGACCCTAGGCCACCTGTCCGCTATTTATTAATGATTCCGTATTCTTCATTCTTCTTTGCTTCTTGAGCTTCTTTATGGTTCTCATAAAGATTAGCAAGAAATTTGACAATTTCTTTAATAATGGAGTAAGTTGGAATAGCAACAATCATACCTATAATCCCGTAGATATTACTTGATAAAAGCAAAAGTACCATGATTGTAATAGGATGGACTTTCATCACTCCCCCAACAATCCGCGGATAGAGAATATTCCCATCAATTTGTTGAACAACCAACATATAAAGAACAGCAATCAGCATTCTCTGCGGATCGGTAAAGGCATGACTAATGACCATCGGAATAAGACCTATCGTCGGCCCAACATAAGGAATAAGATTTGCTAGACTAGAAAAGATTGCAAATACCAAAGCGTACTTAATTCCGATAATGCTATAACCTATATAAGCCAAACAACCAATAATCACAGCATCAATCGAGATACCACTGATGTAGCGCGATACTGTCGCATTCAGATTCTTTAATAAAGAGGATATATTGAGTTTATCTCGTTTTAAAATGCTCCGCTCCAACATTGGCAATAATTTATTTCCATCCAATAAAAAATAAACTAAGAAAATCGGAGTCATAATAATGATAAAGATTGTATTTACAACCGCTGAAACCACACTTCCTAAGCTATTCGTTACCCCATTTAGAATATTTTTTAAAATATCTACATAAGACAAGTTTAACTGTTGCAAAGTAGACTGGATATCAAGTTGCCGTAATACTGGATTTTTTGCCAAATTATTAACCCAACTATAGACATAGCGATAGATATTTTGGCTAGAATTGATCAAACTCGTTAACTGTGTTACTAAAATCGGCAAAAGATAGACAACTGCTAACACAATCGAACCAATTAAGATTGCTAATGTCAATAGGACGCCTAGTACACGATTTAGCTTTAGGTATTTTTCTAGAAAAATAACCAAAGGATTCGCTATATAATACAAGAAGCCAGCTATCAAAAAAGGAATCAAAATCGTATTAACAACACTGATGACAGGAGTGACTAAATCCCCCATCATTCGCCATAAATAAAAAACTAGTGTTGCTAGTAGAACTTCAACCGTCCAGAACAATAATTTACTCTTATGAAACATTCTCTTCCTCCTAATAGCTATTTTAACATAAAAGCGATAGAATAAAATGTATTTTGCCAAAGATTTTAAGGATAATCATACAAAGTAAAAGAGAGGAGGATGTCGTGTTAAAAAAATAAGTGATTTCATATTTCTTTTTTCTTATTTTATGGTGCTTCTCTTGGCAACAGGATTGCTTTTTTTATTGACTCGTCAACTCTTCTTTTCTCATACTTATATTCCTTTGGAAATTGCAGAAGGAGTTCAATTCGTCAATAAACCCTGGTATACTTACCCACTACTTATAGGATTTCTGGCTACACTACTTGGAAGCAAGTTTTTCTTAAGAAAAATCCCCAGTAAAGTCCTTTTTAGCTTCTTTGCTCTTTTTTATCTTTTAGCGGGTATTTATCTAATTGTCAATAACAATGGAGTACTTCGAGCTGACGCCAAGCATGTCTACAACGCAGCACTAGCCTTTAATCGAGGTGACTATAGCTCTCTTACTACTCTTGGAGCTTATATGTACCGAAATCCGCATCAGCTCGGTTTGATGACATTGGAGAGATTTTATACCTCTCTTTTTCCAAATAGTCAGTTTATCTTTGTGATGAATCTTCTATTTGTTCTCTCAAGTAATTGGTTACTCTATCATATCACAGCAATACTAAATAAATCAGAAATTGTCATAAACTATACGATTTTCCTCAGCTTCCTCTTTCTCCCGCAGCTATTTTTCATCCTATTTGCTTATGGTACTATTCCTGGTCTGTTTTTCTGCCTACTCAGTTTTTATGGCTTTCTCTTATTCAGGAAAAAAGAGTCTTGGTTGGGATTTTTTATCGGAGCATTCTCTATTGGTATAGCTTGCCTTTTAAGAAACAACTATATTATTTTCGCCCTGACGTTACTCGCAGTCCATCTCTTATCCTTCTTCAAAAAAACTTCCTGGAAAAAGCTTCTCATCCTTTTAGCAGTACTCATGAGTATCATTCTTCCAAACAAAGCGATGATCCACTACTATGAAAACCTAGTTGGACAAAAAATCGGTGAAGGAACCCCAAAGATTGCATATGTAACTATGGGACTACGAGATGATCCCAACCGAAAAACTTTAGGAGGCTGGTATGATGCCTACAATACCAAAATCCTCAAGCGAAATCAATTTCATGAAGAAAAAGCCAAAAAAATGGCTATTCAAGACTTGAAAAAATTAATCATCCATTTCCTACAGCATCCAGATTATGCCTTTAAGTTCTTCTATGAAAAGGTTATTTCTACTTGGACCGAACCGACCTTCCAATCCATCTGGACAGGACCACAGACTGCTCGACAGCAGTATACATTTACACCGTTACTCCAAAGTATTTATGAAGGAAAAGCGGGGTATCAGTCTGTCTATATATTTAGTTTACTGGTGCTATTTAGCATTTACCTTTTCTCAATGATTTCAATGATGTATCAACTGGTCAAAGGAGGACTAAATAGATCTCCAATGCAACTCTATCCAGTAATTTTTTCTTAGGTGGATTTTTCTTCCACTTGGTTTGGGAAACCAAGAGCCAGTATGTCTATATCTATATCTTTTTACTCCTGCCTATCGCAGCTGATGGTATTAATCGATTAACAGAAACTGGTCAAAACCTTTATACCAAATATAAAAACCACCTGAACTAAGGTTAATGCGCCAACCTCTCTTCAAGTGGTTTTATTTTTAATCCTTTAACTTCTCGATCATGACCAAGAAAGGCGGGTTGTTAATCTGATTGATGGTCTTGTAGAGGGCAACGGTGAAGTCCTGCTGAGGCAGTTGACTGACAAAGTCTAGCACCGCATCTTTCTCAACTTCGCCACCTGCATGTCCGTAGTAAATCATGATGGCTACTCGGCCACCTTTTACTAAACCTTGGCAGACCTTTTCCAAAGCTTCCAGCGTCGTATCAGGTCGAGTAATGACAGACTTGTCCGCCGATGGCAGGTAGCCAAGATTGAAAATAGCAGCCTTGAAATGGTCTGTGTATTGATCCAAAGTCTCATGACCAGCCAAGATTAGCTGAACATTGTCCAAATCCGCTTCTGCCAAGCGCTGGCGCGTCTTTTCTAAGGCCTGCTCCTGAATGTCAAAAGCATAGACCTGCTTGGCCATCTTAGCCAGAAAGAGGGTGTCATGGCCATTCCCCATCGTAGCATCCACCACGGTATCTTCCTTGGTCACGACTTCTGCCAAAAAGTCATGGGCCATGTGTAAGGGTCTTAACATACGAATCTCTGCTCCTTTGCTTTACAGCCTTGCTTGCTGCCACGACGACGCATTTCTGCCTCAATGGCATTGAGAACTTCCCATTTATTGAGGCTCCACATAGGACCAATCAACATATCTCGCGGAGCATCGCCTGTGATACGATGGATGACGATATGCTCGGGGATGATTTCCAACTGGTCGCAAACGATGGAGACATATTCCTCCTGACTGAGCAGCTGCAATCGCCCCTCATGATAATCCCGCTGCATGCGGGTGTTAGTCATTAAGTGGAGTAGGTGAAGCTTGATCCCCTGAATGTCATTGTCCGTCACACAGTGGCGGACATTCTCCAGCATCATCTCATGAGTCTCACCCGGCAGACCGTTGATCAAGTGAGAGACAATCTCCGCCTTGGGAGCTAGCTTACGGACTCGCTGGACCGTCTCCACATAAAGCTCATAAGAATGGGCACGGTTTATAAGGTCTGAGGTCTCCTCATAGGTAGTCTGAAGGCCCAGCTCTACAGTCACATGCATACGCTCAGACAGGTCGGCCAAGTAGGTGATGGTCTCGTCAGGTAAGCAGTCCGGCCGAGTTCCGATATTGAGACCAACGACGCCCGGCTCATTGATGGCCTGTTCATAACGCTCACGAATCACTTCAAGTTTCTCATGGGTATTGGTGAAGTTCTGGAAATAGACCAGATACTTGCGAACATCCGGCCACTTACGGTGCATAAAGTCAATCTCCTTATAGAACTGCTCGCGAATGGGCGCATCTGGTGCCACAATGGCATCGCCAGAGCCCGAAACGGTACAAAAAGTACAACCTCCATGCGCTACGGTTCCATCCCGATTGGGACAGTCAAAGCCCGCATCAATGGGCACCTTAAAAGTTTTTTCTCCAAAAAGTTTTCGATAATAATCATTCAAAGCATTGTAAGATTTCATACCTTTCATTCTACCACAAAAAAAGGGATAGAAACAAACATTCCCTCTTTCAAAAAGAAAGAAGGAAATCACCGATCCCACTGATAACGCTTGAGGTCTACACAGCCATTGACCTTCAAATCCACTCCCTCCGCCCAGAGCAAGTGTATCTGATCTTCCCAGCCAGGTGCGAGACGCCCTGCTGCATTGACTACCCGATGACAAGGGTGCTTGCCACCATAAAGTTCCGACTTGCTGAGGATCCTTCCCACCAAGCGAGCATTTTTAGGTTGCCCAATCAAACGAGCAATCTGACCATAGGTCGCAACTCGCCCAGAGGGAATAGCATCTACAAGATCTAAAACAGACTGTATGATTTCTTGATTTAAAGTAGACATACTAGCCTCCTCATCTATTCTGCTCCTATCTTAATGAAAGAGACTTTTTTTGTCAAGGCAAAAAGGCTGGTCAGCCCAACCTTTCTTCTCATATTATTTTTGCTTTCCCGTGAAGCGCCATTGAAAGCGTAGCTTGTCATAAAAGGGAAACTCGATATTGAGAATAGCAAAGCCCATCAAGGCTCCTCCAATAACATCCGTCGGATAATGTACTCCTAGATAGACTCTGGAAGCCATAATAGTAACGATAAAGCCAAGCATCAACACCTGAACCAAGCGCTTCATCTGATTTTGCTGAATCCTCTGTTGGGCAATAATTATCAAGGTTCCAAGAACAATCGCCGTCGCCATAGCATGGCCACTTGGGAAAGAAAACCCACCTTCTTCAACTAAATGTGGTATAGTCGGCCGACTTCTTTGATAAACAAGTTTAATCAGCTTAATTAAAATTCCATGCAAAAGTAGATTTCCTGCTAAAAAAGCCGCCTCGATCTTCCACCCCTTAGATAGAAATACCATCACTAAAATCAGCACCCATGCAATGATAATCGGAGGATTAATAGCACTTGTGATGATGGTAAAAACATTAGTCAGAAGAGGAGGCAAATCTCCTCGCAGCCAGGTCTGAATTGGACTATCTATACCAGCTAACTGATTAGGGTAAAACTTAACGGCATAGCCCAATATAACAAAAAGTAAAAGGGCAAATACGCCCCGTGTTAAATAAGTCTGTTTATTTTTCATATTTCTTTAAAATCGGATGTAAACACAAGTTCACCAACCAAAATGCGATGGTGAAAATCAAACCTTCCAAAAGATTAAAAGGTATAACCATTGTAAATAAATAAGTTGCAGCACCAATCAATGTTTCGATATCAAAATGTGCAAACTTCGCAAATAAAGGCATGGCATAAACGTAGTTCAATAATAACATAGCTAAAGTCAAAGAAAGTGTCCCAAAGACTCCGGCCAACCAAAATCGAAAAGACGATTTCTTTTTATTCCATACCCAGGCAAAAACCAAAACGAAAACTGCTAAAGCAATTATATTCATTGGCAGACCGATATAGGTACCGACGCCTTGATTGTTTAAAAATAGCTTTAAAAGTGAACGAAGCAACAGAATGCTCAAGGCACTTTTTGTATCCAAGAGCACTAAACCAACTAAAATCGGTAAAATACTCAAATCAAGCTGCAAGAAGCTAGCAGCTGGTAAAAGTGGAAAAGCAAGAAACATTAATAAAAATGAAATTGCAGAAAGAATGGCAATCATAGCCATTTTACGTGTTTGTGTCATCATGGTTCCTCCAATTTATGCAAATTAGAGAAGTTAGAAAGACTGCTTCACCCAATTACTTTACCTTAATAGCCTTAAAAATAGCTTAGAAAGAAAAGCAAAATAGTTTAAAAAGCAGACTGAAAGTTTCGACAGAGTTATTTTATAAAAACAAAAACTCTCTATCATTTGCTAACAGTAGCTCATCATTCTTTCGTCTTCTCCCATCCAGACTATACTGTCGGTTGTGGAATTTCACCACATCAGCTTGCGCTCGCGGACTTCTCTTGCATAAAATTGACAAAAATTTTGTTTTTAGATGAGGCAATGATTCGCAAAGTTAACCGATGTTTGCAGGAATCAAAAGCACTATATAAAAGCAAAAATTTGGCAACAGCCAGAATTTACCGCCGGTCGGGAATTTCACCCTGCCCTGAAGACTCCTTTATCATACCAAAAAGAACCTGCAATAGCAAGTTCTCTGTTTGATGTAACGGAAATTATTTCAACTTATCATTCTGATATTCATGAACCAAGTCTAAACCAGCAAACTGTTGCTGACGGAGCGCCTCATAAACAATCATACATACTGTATTTGAGACATTTAAACTCCTCACATGCTCATCATTCATAGGAATACGTAGCGCTTTTTCTGAATGCTGACGCATAAATTCTTCTGGCAAGCCTTTATCCTCACGCCCAAACATAAAATAATGGTTCTCATGTTTAGAGAAATCCGCTTCTGAATAAACCTTTTCAGCAAATTTCGAAACCAAGTAAAGACGACCATCCATCTGTTCCATAAATTCTTCTAGATTCTCATAATACGTAATGTCCAGCTTATCCCAATAGTCCAAGCCCGCTCTCTTCATCTTACGATCGTCAATAGGGAAGCCCATCGGTTTAATGATATGCAGTGGAGCATTCGTCGCTGCACAAGTCCTCGCAATATTTCCTGTATTTTGTGGGATTTGTGGTTCAAATAATACAATATGATTTTTTGCGGTCATTATCTTATCCTACTTATTTCATTCATATAAAAAAATAGCCACACTGCCCGGAGTCAAGCTCAGCAAACAGCGTGGTTAAAGCTTCATTAACTTACATCACAACAGGTCTGAGGTAAATCAATGATAGCACTTATCTAGTATATCACTTTCCTTTGACATGTCAACTTAAACAACTCGAAAATTTAAGATTTTTTTAAGTTTTATCACTTATTTCTTCTCAAACACTTTTTCAGCATACTACAGAAGGATGAACTTACAGCAAACAGATGAAATTTACACAAAAAAAGGGTATGATAGATACATATCTCGGAGGTATAAAATGAAGATTATTGTTGTCGGCGGTGGTAAGGTCGGAACCGCCCTTTGCCGTTCACTTGTGGCAGAGAACCACGATGTCGTACTCATTGAGCAGGATGAAGCTGTTCTAAACCACATCACCAAGCGCTATGATATTATCGGTATAGTTGGAAATGGAGCTAATTTCAAAGTTTTAGAACAAGCGAATATTGAAAATTGTGATATTTTCATTTCCATGACTGAGCACGATGAAGTCAATATGGTCTCTGCAGTACTTGCAAAAAAGATGGGGGCAAAAGAAACCGTCGTTCGTGTCCGTAACCCTGAATATTCAAATCCTTATTTCAAAGAAAAGAATATTCTTGGATTCTCATTAGTTGTTAACCCTGAGCAACTGGCAGCACGCTCAATTGCTAATATCATTGACTTTCCAAATGCCTTGTCTGTAGAGCATTTTGCAAATGGACGTGTCGCACTGATGGAATTTAAAGTTAAAGACAATAGCAGTTTATGTCAGACAACTATTTCTGATTTCAGACAGAAATTTGCTAATGTCATTATCTGTGCTATTGAGCGCAACAACGAATTAACCATTCCCGATGGCGATTTCACCATCCTACCGAATGACAAACTTTTCGTTACGGGTAACCGCTTGGAAATAATGCTCTTCCATAATTTTATTCGCCCTCGTGTCATAAAGAGCTTAATGATTATCGGAGCAGGAAAAATAGCTTACTATCTTTTAAATATGTTACAACATAGTAAAATTGACCTTAAAGTCCTTGAAGTCGATCGTAAGAGAGCAGAATGGTTCAGCCAAGAATTCCCCGACCTGTATGTCGTTCACGGAGATGGAACCGCAAAAGACATCTTACTAGAAGAAAGTGCGCAAAACTATGATGCCGTAGCTACACTGACGGGAGTTGACGAAGAAAATATTATCGCTTCTATGTTCTTAAATAGTATTGGTGTCCAAAAAAATATCACCAAAATCAACCGTACTAGCTTACTAGAAATCATCGATAGCCAGGATTTTGCTAGTATTGTTACACCTAAAGGAAGTGCCGTCGATACAATTATGCATTTCATCCGTGGCCGTTATAATGCCCAATTTTCTAGCTTAGAAGCCCTGCATCATGTGGCAAATGGACGAATTGAAACACTGCAATTCCAAATTAAAGAAGAAAACAAGATGACTCATCGACCTCTATCTGAATTAAGGTTGAAGAAAGGTGTGCTTTTGGCTGCCATTATACGGAATGGAAAAGCGATTTTCCCAACAGGTGCTGATCAGATTGTAGCTGGAGATAAAATCCTTGTGACAACCTTGTTGCAAAATATTACTAAAATTTATGATTTGTTAGAGGAGTAAACTGATGAATAAATCTATGATTCGTTACCTTCTCTCTAAGTTACTGTTGATTGAAGCTTGTCTTCTAATCGTCCCCCTCATTGTAGCCGTAATTTACCAAGAGTCAGCTCAAGTCTTTCTATCAATTATTGTTACCATTGCTATTTTATTATCCATAGGTGGAGTAGGTGTTTTCTTTAAACCCAAAGATGCCCATATCTATGCCAAAGAAGGTGTTTTAATTGTAGCCCTATGTTGGATTTTCTGGTCCTTCTTTGGTGCTCTTCCATTTGTCTTTTCTGGTCAAATTCCAGATATCATCGATGCCTTCTTTGAAGTCAGCTCTGGCTTCACTACGACAGGAGCCACTATCCTGAACGATGTCGGTGTTCTCTCTCATTCCTTGCTTTTCTGGCGTAGCTTTACTCACTTAATTGGTGGGATGGGTGTGTTGGTTTTTGCACTTGCGATAATGGATAATGCTAAAAATGGCCATTTAGAAGTCATGAAAGCAGAAGTTCCAGGTCCTGTCTTTGGTAAAGTTGTCTCTAAGCTAAAGAATACTGCGCAAATCCTCTATATTATCTATTTGGCTCTATTTGCAATCTTTACTCTGCTATATTTTCTAGCAGGTATGCCTTTATTTGATAGTTTCATTATTGCTATGGGGACTGCTGGTACTGGAGGTTTTACCGTTTACAATGATGGTATTGCTCATTACAATAGCTCGCTAATTACTTACTTAGTCAGCTTTGGAGTTCTAGCTTTTGGGATTAATTTTAATCTCTATTATTACCTATTGATTCGAAAATTTAAAGCTTGCTTTGCCGACGAGGAACTTAGGGGCTATTTGACAATCGTTATCATCTCAACAATTTTAATCACATTCAACATCCTCCATTTATATGGAAATGTAGCAGATAGTCTAGAAATGTCCTTCTTCCAAGTAACAAATATCATTACTACAACTGGTTTTGGTTTTGGCAACACAGTTGATTGGCCACTCTTTTCACAATTTATCTTGTTACTTTTGATGTGTATTGGAGGATCTGCAGGTTCTACTGCCGGAGGATTCAAAGTCATCCGCTGTATGATTACGGCGCGAATCGCTAAAAATCAAATTCTTTCAACGCTATCTCCTAACAGAGTACTAACTCTGCACGTTAATGGTCAAACTCTTGATAAGGATACCCAGCATAAAGTTTTAAAATATTTGGCTATTTATGCCATCATTATTGTTGCATTAATCTTTATTGTTAGCTTTGATAATAATAATTTCATGACTGTTGTCAGTGGAGTCCTCAGTTGCTTCAATAATATCGGACCAATGATTGGAACAACAGATAGCTTCTCTATTTTTAATCCGCTATCTAAATTCCTCCTATCTTTAGCTATGATTGCTGGTCGTTTAGAAATTTATCCTATGCTCCTGCTTTTCTTACCAAAAACATGGTCTAAACGATAAAAGAGGCTGGGACAAAAGTCCTAGCCTCTCAATTATCTTTGGATTGTCGAGCAAGACGCAGTGGTTGAGTGGGCTCTACTACGCTGATTTCATCAGCTTTTACAGCCCTACTCAACTGTGCGGAGGTGGGACGACGAAATCGAATTCTAACGAATTACCGATTTCTGTCCCACTCTCTTTTTTTGGTGTTTCTTTTTAAGCTAAAGGTATCCGGAACTGGATCATCTCCTGTTTGCAACCAGGGATGACAACGTAAGATACGCGCTATTCCCATCAAAACACCCTTAGCTCCATGCTTTTCGATCGCTTCAATCATATAATTAGAACAAGTAGGATGAAAGCGACAAGAAGGTGGAAAAGCTGGCGAAATAAAGCGTTGATAGAATCGCACAGGAGCAATGAGTAATCTTTTGATCATTTTTTAGTCTTTGTAACCGCCAAACTATGTAATTGACTAATTTCTTTTTTATTAAGGCGTCTAGCTTCTCCTGGACGAAGACCAGTCAAGTCAAGGTGTCCAAAACGCGTCCGAGAAAGCTTGTCTACCTGCAGACCGATTGCCTCAAACATTTTTTTCACTTGATGATTTCGGCCTTCATGAATAGTTAATTGCACGACGGAACGATTTTTTGCTGGATCAACTTTTATAATTTCATAAACAGCAGGCTTCGTTTTCTTCCCATCAATCTCAACACCACGAGTCAACGGACGAAGATTTTCTTTATTTGCCAGTCCTTTCACACGCGCCACATAGACTTTATCAATTTCATTACGTGGATGAATCATCTCATCTGTAAAATCACCATCATTTGTCAAAATGAGCAAACCCGAAGTATCCCAGTCTAAACGGCCAACTGGATAGATCCGTTCTTTGACTTGAGGAAGCAAATCAACCACCGTTTTTCGTCCTTTATCATCTGTGACACTTGAGATGACTCCTCTTGGTTTGTTCAAGAGATAGTAAACTTTCTCCTCATTATAAATCGGCTGACCTTCTACTTCAACTTTATCTCCAGACTTTATCAGGGTAGCAAGCTCTCGCACAACTTGACCATTAACTGTCACCAAGCCTTGCTTAATCAGCTCTTCTGCCTTTCTGCGACTGGCAATCCCTGCATGGGCTATATATTTATTTATTCTCATATCCTATCCTCTCTCGATATGAAATTTACGACCTTATTCTATGTCTAAGTCGTCAACTTCACTGAACAACTGGCTCTCTTCTGCTACTAACTCTGTATCTGTCACGACTGGCAGTTCTTCTAAATGATTAATCCCCATATAATCCAAGAAATAATCTGTTGTTACATAAAGATTTGGTCTACCAATCACTTCTTTTTTTCCATCCTCACGAATAAGCTCAAAAGCTTGCAATTTTGCAATAGCACCACTTGAATTAACTCCACGAATATCATCGATTTCTACGCGAGTAATAGGCTGCTTATAAGCGATAATCGACAAGGTCTCTAAAGCTGCTCGTGACAAACTCTGATTGATCGGTGACTTAGAATAAACCTTCAAAAGTTCAGCAAAATCTTGCTTGGTAACCAATTTAAAAGTATTGGAGGTTTCGATTAAGGATAAACTAGAATCCGGATCTTGTTCATGCTTAGCAGCCAGTTTTTCTAAACTTTGATATACCCCAGTCGGAGGCATTGACAAGATTTCTGCAATCTGTTGAACTCTTAAACCATCTTCTCCTGCTACAAAAAGAAGCGCTTCTATTTCTGATAACTTACTCATGATTACTTCCTAATTAGATAGATATTCCCAAAATTTTCTTCCTGAAGGAGTTGAATTTCTTGCACTTTGACTAATTCCAACGTCGCTAAAAAAAGCGTGATGACTTCATTCATATCTTTCGTTTCTGCAAATAATTCCTGCAAGGAGAGTTTCGCACAGTCTTTACATCGATCACGCACCACATCCATCATGTCCTCGATTTTATATTCGTCTTTAACAATCGTTGTATGATTATGTGTAAATTCTTCTCTTTTTTTGCCAGCAGTCCTGAAAAGGCAAAAAATAAATCAATCGTGGAGCGATCATGGACTAATTCTGCATCTTCATAAACCAGCTCAATCTTTGGCTTGGAATAGTAGAGCGCTCGTTCCTCATGCTTTTCAGCCATTTTTTCTCCCAAAAGCTTGAATTTTCGGTATTCCTCAATCTGATTTAGCAAATCCTGCTCTAAATCTTCTTCCAACTCTGGGTTATCTGATACTTTCGGAAGCAACTTACGGCTTTTGATCAGCATTAATTGACTAGCCATGACCATATACTCTCCCGCGACTTCCAAGCGCATAGCCTGAAGAGTTGCGACATAGGCTAAATATTGCTCAATAACTTCTGTAATGGGAACATCATAAATGTCCACTTGATATTTAGAAACCAAATGGAGTAATAAATCCAAAGGCCCTTCAAAATCTTTAATTTTTATATCCATTATCTATATTTTTCCAATGTAGTGATACCTTTTAGTCCTAAATCTCGAGCTATATCATGTAAACTGCGATTCGCCTTCAACTGACGTAAGATATACTGTTCTCTCAATGACTGAGCAGATAAGCTTGCTTGTCCTTTTTCATGTAAAAAAGCTTCTAGTTGTCGAAAAGCCCATTGCCTAGAATAAGGTTTCCCTTTTTCTCAAACAAGTAAGTCTCTGAAGGATATTTTCTCAACTCATCTACGATAGCTGAAGAAAGCTGAATAATTCGCCGTTGACCAGCTTTCTCAACACTCATAATCTGAAATTCTAGTTGAATATCTTTTCTCTTTATAGCCAACAACTCACTCGGAAGAAGTCCTGTCTCCAGAATCAACAACGCTATTAAACGCCCATTAGGCACCTGACTTTCCTGCCATAATACAGTCAAATCAAGAAGGGTACTCTCAGATGATACGACTTGCGTATCTTTCGGAACCGCTAGTTTGTAATAACGTTCTAATTGGTTCTGCTCATAAAGAAAGAGCAAAAATTGATTCACAGCTGATAACTTCCTCTTTTGAGCTGAGAGCTTCAAGGACTGCAAAGATGACTGATAAAATCGTAAATTTGTATCTGTAATAGTTCCTACCTGATCGAGAAACTGTTCCAAATCATAAGTATAGGCTGCTTTTGAATTTTCTGATAGATTTTTTTGTTGTAAAAACTGTTCAATCGCTGATTTCATTTGAGCTTCATTTCATAATGACTAGAAAAGTCATGTAACAGTGCGTTCATTGCTTTAAGAATCGATTTTCTCGTGATAATACCATAAAAATGCTGATCTTCTCCTACTACTGGCAGAAAGGATTCGTCCACCAATTTATGCAAAACATCCGAAATTGTATAAGCCAATCCAAGAGTCTGACCATCCGTCTTTGTCATATGAACAATATCTGTTGCCATGAATTTCTCTTCTGGAAGTTCGTGTCGCATTCGATAGGCCAAAATATCTGTCAAAGAAATCGTACCTACAAACTTTTTCTCATCAGTCACTACTGGAATCCGAGAATAGGTCATCTGACTCAAAAGTAACATAGCATGGTCAACATTATGTGTATCCACTAATACCGCCAAATTCGAAGCAGGTGTCAAAAGAGTTCCCTCATGTTTCAAAAGGTAGTCTTCAAATTCTTTGGCAATCATCTAGCAAACTCCTTTGACAAACTTGGATACAAGTCATGATTTCGATTATAATAATCTACTCTAAAATAATCATTCTCGACCTCTATCTTTGCATATAGACGCTCCGTCACTAAACCACGGGGTTGGCTAATAGAACCTGGATTCAAAAAAAGAGTTCTTCCTTCCATCCAAGCATCTGGAATATGCAGGTGACCA
The DNA here is from genome assembly GCF_000220065.1 of Streptococcus sp. oral taxon 056 str. F0418. GTDB lineage: Bacteria > Bacillota > Bacilli > Lactobacillales > Streptococcaceae > Streptococcus. Next base: position 724,165 of record NZ_AFQU01000001.1, read on the forward strand.
TAAAGGCAAATATCCGCATTTTCTTCCTGCGCCCACAAATCAAGCTTCTGGAATGAAAAATTAATATGAAACAAATGACCATGTGCCTGCACAACACGGAGACCATTTAGATCGGTTACTAGTCGTTCAGGATACCCCCCATAAAAGTCCATATTCCCACCAACAACTTGAATACCATCCCAAACAGGGTCATCACTTTTTAATTCTGAATCACCATTGTGAAAAATCGCATCTACCTTCCCCAAATAATGATTTTTGATGTCTTCCACAATTGCTCGATCACCATGAGAATCACTCATGACAATGATGGTTTGCTTTGCCATGCTGGAAATACCTCCATTAATTTTTTCACCGCTTTTGCACGATGTGATTGTTCATTTTTCTCTTCTATAGTCAGTTCAGCAGATGTTTTACCTGTTTCACCAACCAAAAATAAGGGATCATATCCAAAACCATTTTCGCCTTTGGGCTCAAAATTAATATAGCCAGGCCAATCAGCCTCTACTACTAGACTATCCCTATCAGGGCTAGCTACGACAAGTGTTGTGTGGAAATGTGCAGCACGATCCTTCAACTCAAAGACCATTGCCAGCTCATGCAAAAGCTTGATATTGTTCTCTGTGTCAGTCGCATCTACCCCAGCAAAACGAGCAGACCAAACACCAGGAAGTCCTCCAAGAATATCCACTTGTAGACCTGAGTCATCTGCCAAAACCATTTTACCAGTTAGTTTGCTAATCGTTTCTGCTTTGAGACGAGCATTTTCTTCAAAAGTCACCCCCGTCTCTTCAATTTCCGGTAATTCTGGATAATCATTCAGGTTTTCTACTGTATAGCCTAATTTCCCAAATAATTTACGAAATTCTTTTGTCTTACCTTCATTTCTAGTAGCAATTAATAGCGTATCCTTTATTTCCTCTGCTCCCAAAAATTCCGATAGCTCAATTCCCCCATTAGGTAAATGGACAAATAACAAGCGCCCTTTTTCGACGACTAGTATCGCTCCTTGACGTTGAATTAGCTCGAGCTCTCTTTCACGTTCTTTATTAATGATGTCCACTAAAAAGACCACTAGTCGATAGGCCGATTGATACCGTAATATTTTCAGTTCCAACGGGAATTCGGAGGCTTCTACATTTAAGGATTCTTGCAACTGTTTGAAAATAGTACCTGCTTCAACCGACACTTGAGAAAATTGCCCCAAAGCATTGAAGTCACCCCATTTTGCTACGTACCAGTCCGTTGAATCCTTATATTCGTATATTTTTTCATTCATAATCTTACATGCTCCACGTTCACTGTCTGTCCCAGCCAATGCTCCGCAATCTCTGCAAAACTTTTGGCATTCGCCGTTGTGTAAAAACGATGTGTCATACCTTGCTCCTTATGGCTACGATTAATCTCAAAATAGTTTAGAAGGACAGAAATATCCCGTACACACTCTGCGCCACTATCAATTAGTTTAACTCCCGGCCCCATAACATTTTGAATAATGGGCCGAAGCAAAGGATAATGCGTACAGCCCAAGACAAGGGTATCTACTTTGCCAGCTAAAGGAAACAAGGTTTCATACACAACCTTTTTAGTAATACTAGAATTTAATTCATTTGATTCTACCAAAGGAACAAACTTTGGACAAGCTAGGCTAGTCACTGTCATATCTGGAGATAATGCTTCGATTTTCTTACGATAAATATCTGATGTCACTGTCATAGGAGTTCCAATAACCCCTATATTACCTGTATTCGTAGACTTAATCGCAGCTGAAGCACCTGGCAAGATCACCCCCAAGACGGGGATGTCTAATTTTTTCTTAATCTCTTCCCAAACTACTGCTGTTGCTGTATTACAAGCAATAACAATCATTTTAACATCTTTTGTCAAAAGAAAATGCACAAGTTGCCAAGTGTAATCTCTAATTTGCTTCGCAGGTCTTGGGCCATAAGGCGCTCGAGCCGAATCTCCGATATAAATGACTTCTTCATAAGGGAGCTGTCGCATTAATTCACGTACGACTGTTAGACCGCCCACCCCTGAATCCAAAAAACCAATCGGTCGATTATCCATAGAATCTTCTTTCTAAAATAAGGGATCGGGCCTACATCCCAAATCCCCCTTTTTATATATCAAATAATCCTGAAATTATTTTTCTTTTTGCTATTTGCTAATGCTGCTTTTTGTTGGCCAATAATTTGACGATATACTTGTTGAACTTTTGCCTCACTTGGTCGCTGACCATTTGCTCCAAGCAATGTGCGAACAGCTTCTACATTTAAACGAGGATTTTCTGCAAATTCCTTCTCTACTTGCTTACGAAGAATATACATTCCCGCAAACATCCCACCTGCAAAAGCAAGAACAATCAATAAAATCGCTAGTGTTAAATCCATAATCTATATCTCCTATTAAGTTTATTACACTTTTTTTATTATACCAAATCTTCTCCACTTTTCAAAGTTAAATTTTCTTTAAGAGCTAAAATTATGCGCACTGTTTCCCAGATTCATCACAATCTCTTTGAGCATCGTTTGCGTTTCTTTATTGTATCGAATCTACCATTTTCTCTCATTATCATTCATATATTAACCTTGCTTTTATAAAATTGGTTGCTTTTTTATCGATTGTTATCGGCTTTTACATAAAAAACATAATCATATCAACATTTTTCCTTATCCCCCCGTATGAGCGAATTTGATTTTTTTTGAAATCAATGTCTTGCCTTTTTTATGAAAACGTTTTATAATAAAATAGTCTTAAACTTTTCTTAAAGTTTAGTCAAACATTTTAATAAGGGGGAATGTCAATAATGAGTATTGGAATCATTATTGCAAGCCATGGTGAATTTGCTGCTGGCATTCATCAATCAGGTTCTATGATTTTTGGCGAACAAGAAAAAGTACAAGTTGTTACTTTTATGCCAAATGAAGGTCCTGATGATTTGTATGCCAAATTCAATAACGCTGTGGCACAGTTTGATGCGGACGATGAAGTCTTAGTCTTGGCTGACCTTTGGAGTGGTTCTCCATTCAACCAAGCTAGCCGTGTAATGGGTGAAAATCCAGATCGTAAGTTCGCTATTATTACAGGTTTGAATCTACCTATGTTGATTCAAGCATATACAGAAAGAATGATGGATGCTTCTGCTGGTGTAGATGCCGTTGCTGCTAACATCATCAAAGAAGCAAAAGATGGGGTAAAAGCACTTCCTGAAGAGTTAAATCCTGCTGAAGAAGTCGCAAGTGCTCCCGTAGCCGAAGCTGCTCAAGCTGCTATTCCAGAAGGTACTGTCATTGGTGATGGCAAGCTTAAAATCAATCTTGCTCGTATCGATACCCGCTTGCTACATGGACAAGTCGCAACTGCATGGACTCCAGATTCTAAGGCTGACCGTATTATCGTAGCTTCTGACTCAGTAGCTAATGACGAACTTCGAAAAGAATTAATCAAGCAAGCTGCACCAGGTAATGTGAAAGCAAATGTTGTTCCTATCGACAAACTGATTGCTGTTTCAAAAGACCCACGCTTTGGTAATACTCACGCTTTGATTTTATTTGAAACACCACAAGACGCTCTTCGGGCTATTGAAGGTGGCGTGCCAATCAAGACTCTCAATGTAGGTTCTATGGCTCACTCAACAGGTAAAACAATGGTCAACAACGTTTTATCAATGGACAAAGACGATGTCGCTACTTACGAAAAATTGCGTGACCTTGGTGTTGAATTTGATGTACGTAAAGTACCAAATGACTCTAAAAAAGATTTGTTTGACTTAATTGAAAAGGCAAACGTTCAATAACATACTAGTTAAATTTAATATGGACCATTCGTTAAATATGCTATCTCAGTAAAGGAACTTTCACTTATGTCCTTACAATCATATTTGACGTTCCATATCCATCTATCTCATGAAAGGATTATTATAAATCATGTCTATTATTTCTATGATTTTAGTGGTCTTTGTTGCCTTCCTTGCAGGACTTGAAGGTATCTTAGACCAATTTCAATTTCACCAACCAATTGTTGCATGTACTTTGATTGGTTTGGTAACAGGTAACTTAACTGCCGGTGTTATTCTGGGTGGTTCACTCCAACTGATCGCTCTTGGCTGGGCAAATATCGGTGCTGCCGTAGCTCCAGATGCTGCTCTTGCATCAGTAGCTGCTGCTATCATCATGGTTCTTGGTGGAGATTTCTCAAAAACAGGAATCGGTGTAGCACAAACCGTTGCTATTCCGCTTGCCGTTGCTGGTCTTTTCCTTACTATGATTGTCCGTACGCTTTCAGTTGGTTTGGTTCACGCTGCAGATGCTGCTGCTAAAAAAGGTGACATCAAAGGCGTTGAACGCGCTCACTTTATCGCCCTTCTTATGCAAGGTCTTCGTATTGCAATCCCAGCAGCTCTTCTATTGATGGTTCCAACTGAGTCTGTGCAAGCTGCTCTTAATGCTATGCCAGACTGGTTGAAAGATGGTATGGCTATCGGTGGTGGCATGGTTGTTGCCGTTGGTTATGCAATGGTTATCAATATGATGGCTACCCGTGAAGTATGGCCATTCTTTGCGATTGGTTTTGTCTTAGCAGCTGTTTCAGATATCACTTTGATTGGTTTTGGTGCAATTGGTGTCGCATTAGCACTTATCTACTTGAACCTATCTAAAAAAGGTGGAAACGGTGGAGGAGCAGTCGCTTCATCTAACGATCCAATCGGCGATATTTTAGAGGACTACTAAGAAAGGAGAAACGAATCATGACTGAAAAACTGCAATTAACAAAATCAGATCGCCAAAAAGTTTGGTGGCGTTCTACTTTCTTACAAGGTTCTTGGAACTATGAACGGATGCAAAACTTGGGTTGGGCTTATTCACTAATCCCAGCAATTAAAAGATTGTATACTAAAAAAGAAGACCAAGCAGCAGCTCTTGAGCGTCACTTGGAATTCTTCAATACTCACCCATATGTCGCAGCTCCTATTCTTGGTGTAACACTTGCACTTGAAGAAGAAAAAGCAAACGGTGCATCAATCGATGATGCAGCTATTCAAGGGGTTAAGATCGGTATGATGGGACCTCTCGCTGGTATCGGAGACCCAGTATTCTGGTTCACTGTTCGTCCTATCCTTGGAGCTCTTGGTGCTTCTCTTGCCTTGACAGGAAATATCCTTGGCCCACTTCTTTTCTTTGTTCTTTGGAATGCAATTCGTATGGCCTTCTTGTGGTATACTCAAGAATTGGGTTACAAAGCAGGTTCTGAAATCACCAAAGACATGTCAGGCGGTATCCTCCAAGACATTACAAAAGGAGCTTCTATCCTTGGTATGTTCATCCTTGCGGTCTTGGTGCAACGTTGGGTAAATATCAAATTTGCTTTTGATGTTTCTAAAGTTCAACTAGATGAAAAAGCTTATATCCACTGGGATAAATTGTCTGACGGCTACAAAGGTATTCAAGAAGCTTTTGCTCAAGTAGGTCAAGGCTTATCTCAAACGCCTGAAAAGGTTACAAGTTTCCAACAAAACTTGGATATGCTCATTCCTGGACTTTCTGGATTGTTGCTTACACTCCTTTGTATGTACTTATTGAAGAAGAAAGTGTCTCCAATCGTTATCATCCTCGCACTCTTTGCAGTTGGTATCGTTGCCCACTTCTTCAAGATCATGTAATTACAAAAAGAAGGTTTCGGCCTTCTTTTTCTTGTGGTATAATAGATAGAGATTTACTTTGAAGGAGCAATTATGGCGCAATCACAAAACAAAACTGTTGAGTTTAATACCACTGGTGTTTCCTATCTTGGATTAGGCGGAAAGGTTGGGAAATTTTTAATCGGCGAGACAGCGCTAGAGTTTTATGCTGATGCTAATGTAGAGGACTATATTCAGCTCCCCTGGAATACCATTACGGTTATCGGTGCCAATGTTTCAGGCAAGAAAATCGGTCGTCACTTTGAAGTTTTTACTGATCAAGGTAAATTTCTTTTTGCTTCAAAAGATACTGGAAAGATTCTTAAAATTGCTCGCGAACACCTTGGAAATGAAAAAGTAGTCAAACTACCAACACTCTTACAAACAATTAGTAAATTTTTCCAAAATCTATTTGCAAAAAATAAATTTTCTAGTATAATCTAGAAAACGGATAAGTACTATTGGATACTTTTTCAGAAAGTCTGCGGTTGCTGTGAGCAGATAGGGAGAAAATAGGAAATTCTACCGTTAGAATAAAATTGAATCATCAATCAAGTGCACTTTTGTGAAGTTGGATGGAACCGTGGCTCTGCCACTCCAACAGTTTCATAAAGTGCCTTTTATTTTTTGGAGGTATCTATGTTAGATTTAAAACGCATCCGTACAGACTTTGATACTGTCGTTAAGAAATTAGCTACTCGTGGCGTTGATACAACTGTACTTAGCCAAATGAAAGCTATCGACGAAGAACGCCGCGATATTCTAGTTAAAGTTGAAACTCTCAAGGCAGAGCGCAATACTGTCTCTGCTGAAATTGCCCAGGCTAAACGCAACAAAGAAAATGCCGATGACAAGATTGCTGCCATGCAGAAACTCTCTGCTGAAGTCAAGAATTTAGATGCAACCTTGGCTGAGCTAGACGCTAAGTTGACTGAATTTACTACCACTCTGCCTAATATCCCACACGAAAGTGTTCCTGTCGGAGCAGATGAAGACGAAAATGTCGAAGTTCGTCGCTGGGGGACACCGCGCCAATTTGACTTTGAAGCTAAAGCTCACTGGGATTTGGGTGAAGATTTAGATATTCTAGACTGGGAGCGTGGAGCAAAAGTTACTGGTGCTCGTTTCCTATTTTACAAGGGTTTGGGAGCAAGACTCGAGCGTGCTATCTACAACTTCATGCTGGATGAGCATGCCAAAGAAGGCTATACGGAGGTCATCACTCCCTACATGGTCAACCACGATTCCATGTTTGGTACTGGACAGTATCCTAAGTTTAAGGAAGATACTTTTGAGCTAACTGACACCAATTTTGTACTGATTCCGACAGCCGAAGTACCACTAACTAACTACTATCGTGATGAAATTCTTGACGGCAATGACCTACCGATCTACTTCACAGCCATGAGTCCATCATTCCGCTCTGAAGCTGGTTCTGCTGGTCGTGACACGCGTGGTCTCATCCGTCTGCACCAATTCCACAAGGTTGAAATGGTGAAGTTTGCCAAGCCAGAAGAATCTTACGAAGAATTAGAAAAAATGACTGCCAACGCTGAAAATATCCTGCAAAAACTGAATCTGCCTTACCGCGTTGTAGCGCTTTGTACTGGAGATATGGGCTTCTCTGCTGCTAAGACCTACGACTTGGAAGTTTGGATCCCTGCTCAGAATACCTACCGTGAAATCTCTAGTTGCTCTAACACTGAAGATTTCCAAGCTCGTCGAGCTCAAATCCGCTACCGTGACGAAGCAGATGGCAAGGTCAAACTCCTTCATACTCTCAACGGTTCTGGACTGGCTGTCGGACGCACCGTAGCAGCTATCTTGGAAAATTACCAAAATGAAGATGGTTCTGTGACTATTCCAGAGGTACTACGTCCTTACATGGGTGGCATAGAAGTCATCAAACCATCTTAATCCTTAGCCACTAGCCAAGCTAGTGGTTTTATTATTTTCTGAAAGATAAAAAAATAAGTCGCCCATCACAAGCGACTTATTTTTATACTACTTACTTTTCATCTGTATCCACTTTATTAGAAGATGATATTTCTGACGTTTCTTCAGCAAATCCTTCCGTTGGAGTTTCAACTGACTCTACTTCATCAACTTTCTTAGGTTCTACTTCGTTTCCTTCAAGTTGCTCCGCATCTTTAGATGAAACTGTTGAAGCTGATTCTTTTTTCTTTTCCGTTTCTTTTTTGACTTCATTCACGGCAGATTTAACCGTTGCAGAAGTTATACGGCCTACAGTCTGAGCAAATTCTTTGCTTACTTCGGCTGCATCTGTCAGAGTAGCTTTTGAAATTTTACCACCGGATAATGCCATTAATCCTAAAACTACTGTTGCAATTCCTGCCAAAAGATTCACGATTAAGCCAAAGCCTAGAGAAACACCAAATCCATAACCAAAATCCATACTTATGCGTCCAATAGTAAACATACTATACACCGAAATAATAGTTTGCAATACACCAAGAACAGCTACTCCCGTAGCATTACTCTTTGCTAACGCTTGTGTACGGTCTTTTAGAGTAACTAAGGCAACTACTCCACCAGCTAGGATAGCAATGATCCATCCATCACCTTGTACACCAGATATATTAAGTCCACCAAAAGCTCCTAAACTCACATTCCCCCAAGGCAAAAAAATTCCTATAAATGCAACTACCGAAGCAATAACGATATATAAACGATTCTTTTCCATTCATTCCTCCTCTTTCTTACTATTTTAGTATACCACATATCTCTTTGATACAAAAGATATTTGGAAGTACTTAGAAAATTTTCTCATTTCTTTCTATTCTATTATCATTTATCCTAGTCATGATTAGTAAAGTCCACAAGTTCTTCTTGCGGACTTTACTCAATATTTTCTGAAACGTTGATAACGCTGTTCAATCAACTCATCTACACTCAACTTAGAAAGTTCTTCTAATTCAGTTACTAGCTCTTGCTTGATAGAAGCAATTAAGTCTTGATTACTCAATCCAGCTTCCGTAATAACTTTATCAACTACATCCATTTCCAAAAGCTCGTGCGAAGTAATTTTCATCAGCTCAGCCGCCTCCATAGCTCGGCTACCATCTTTCCACAAGATAGAAGCAAAACCTTCCGGACTCAAGACAGCATAAATAGAATTCTCCAGCATCCATACCCGGTTTGCTACTGCCAGTGCCAAGGCACCGCCTGAGCCTCCTTCTCCGATAATAATAGCAATTATTGGAACCTTAAGATCACTCATTTCCATGAGGTTTCGAGCAATAGCTTCACCTTGCCCTCGCTCTTCAGCTCCTACGCCTGGATAAGCTCCAGCTGTGTTAATAAAAGTCACAATCGGTCGACCAAATTTTTCAGCCTGTTTCATCAAGCGTAAAGCTTTTCGATAGCCTTCTGGATGAGGTTGCCCAAAATTTCGTCTCAAGTTATCCTGAAGATTCTTTCCCTTTTGAATACCAACGACAGTTATGGGACGACCATCTAAGCTGCCAATACCACCAATTACAGCACCATCATCACGAAAAGAACGATCTCCATGTAACTGTATAAAATCGTCCAATAAAGCTTTAGCATAGTCCAGAGCTGTCAGTCTCGTCTGATCTCTCGCTTCTCTTACAATTCGAGTAATCTTTGTCATCGCTGACCTCCATGAAATTTCAAAAGTGTAGCAATTTTATCACGTAATTTTGCTCGCTTTACAATTGCATCTACAAAACCGTGTTCCAGAAGGAATTCAGCTTTTTGAAAGTCATCTGGTAAATTTTCTCGTACCGTTGACTCAATCACACGTCGCCCGGCAAAACCAACCAAACTTTGGGGTTCTGCGAGAATAATATCACCTTCCATAGCAAACGAAGCGGTCACACCACCTGTCGTCGGATCTGTCAAAATAGTTAAGTAAAACAAACCTGCTTTGGAATGTCTCTGTACTGCAGCTGAGATTTTAGCCATCTGCATCAGGCTAATAATTCCTTCTTGCATTCGTGCTCCGCCCGAAGCAGTAAATAAAACCACTGGCAAATGATGCTCCGTTGCATATTCGAACAAACGAGTAATCTTTTCTCCAACCACACTTCCCATGGAAGCCATGATAAAGTTTGAATCCATAATGCCTAAAGCAGTTTTTTGCCCCTTGATCAATGCTGTTCCTGTTAATACAGCTTCATCCAGACCAGTTTTCTCACGCGTAAGAGCCAGTTTGTCCATATAGCCTGGAAAATTAAGCGGATCTTCTGATTCAATGCCTGTGAACAGCTCAGTAAAACTGTCCTCATCTACAATTAAGTCCAAACGTTCCAAAGCTGTAATACGGAAGGTATAATCACAATTCGGACATACACGCTCACTCCCTAAATCTTTTTGGTAAATGGTATGTTTACATCCCGGGCACTTTGAAAAAAGCTCATCTGGCACCTCTGGTTTTTGTTGAGGCAGGTCTCGAGACGAACGATTAGGATTGATCCGGATGTATTTATCCTTTTTGGAAAATAAGGCCATCATTTACTCCTTTATCACTGCAGTTTTCCTCGGTTCCAGCTTGCTCTCATCTGCCCTCACCAAAGGATGTCAATTATCTTTTTTTAATCTTTCTTGATAAGCGGGAAGAAATTTTTCCATCAGAAAAGCTGTATCATAATCTCCCGCAATCACTTGAGAATCAGAAATTAAATCTAACTGAAACTCACTATTTGTTAATACTCCATCGATTTCCAGCTCATAAAGAGCTCTTTGCATTTTCATCAATGCATCAAAGCGATTATCACCATGAACGATAATTTTAGCAATCATACTGTCATAGTATGGAGGAATCGTATAGCCCGGATAAACTGCCGAATCAACACGCAGCCCCACACCTCCACTAGGTAGATGTAAATTTGAAATCTTCCCAGGACTCGGTGCAAAGTTGAAGGCAGGATTTTCAGCATTAATGCGACATTCAATAGCATGGCCGCGAATTTCAATATCATCCTGAACGAATGAGAGTTCTTGACCATCAGCAATGCGAATCTGTTCCTTAACAATATCTACGGCAGTCACAAATTCTGTTACAGGATGTTCTACTTGAACACGAGTGTTCATTTCCATAAAGTAGAATTCACCTTTATTTTCATCATAGAGAAACTCAATTGTTCCAGCATTTTCATAGCCGACTGACTGAGCGGCTCGTACAGCTGCATCTCCAATCTTTTGACGGAGAGTCTTTCCGATAGCTACTGATGGAGCTTCTTCTAAGACCTTTTGGTTATTACGCTGGAGCGAACAGTCACGCTCTCCCAGATGGACGACATGTCCATGCTGATCCGCCAAAATCTGCACCTCAATATGACGAGCAGGATAAATCACGCGCTCCATATACATAGCACCATTCCCAAAAGCGGCTTTGGCCTCACTAGAAGCGGACTCAAAAGCTGCTACAAGGTCCTCGGCTTTTTCAACTTTACGGATGCCCTTTCCGCCACCTCCGGCAGAAGCTTTTAGCATAACAGGATAGCCAATTTTTTCAGCAATTTCCAAAGCCTCTTCAGCAGTAAAAACTTCCCCATCAGATCCTGGAATAACCGGAACATTAGCCTTAATCATCTGAGCACGAGCATTAATCTTATCACCCATCAAGTCCATAACAGAACCTGACGGACCAATGAATTTCACTCCAACTTCCTCGCACATAGTAGCGAACTTAGAATTTTCACTTAGAAATCCGAAACCAGGATGAATAGCTTCAGCCTCTGTCAAGACAGCTGCAGAAAGCACAGCATTCATATTAAGATAGGAATCAGTAGACTTAGCAGGCCCAATACAAACTGCTTCATCTGCCAACAATGTATGTAGAGCTTCTTTATCAGCTGTTGAATAGACCGCCACTGTCGCAATCCCTAATTCACGAGCCGCACGAATAATTCTGACCGCAATTTCCCCACGGTTAGCAATCAATATTTTACGAAACATGGTGAAATATCCCTTTCTTATTGACCAATAGCAAATGTCAAGGTACCACTGGCTGCAAGTTTCCCATCTACTTCTGCTTTTGCTTCGACAACCGCAATAGTACCACGACGTTTCACAAATTTAGCAGTCATGATAAGCTGATCACCTGGAACAACTTGTTTCTTGAATTTGACCTTATCCATTCCCGCATAAAAGACTAATTTGCCTTTGTTTTCTTCTTTAGATAATTCCAATACCCCCGCAGTCTGAGCCAAAGCTTCCATAATCAAAACACCTGGCATGACTGGATACTGTGGAAAATGTCCGTTAAAGAATGGTTCATTAATTGTCACATTTTTTAAAGCAACAATCTCATCTTCGCTAACTTCTAATACACGATCCACCAACAACATTGGATAACGATGCGGAAGCGCCTCTTTTATTGCATTGATATCGATCATTTAATGCGTACCAGACCTTTCCCAAATTCAACCATTTCTTCATTTTGAACTAAAACTTCCGTGATAATACCATCTTTAGGAGCAGGTACTTCATTCATGACTTTCATCGCTTCGATAATCATCAAGGTTTGCCCTTTTTTCACTTGGTCACCTACGTTCACAAAAGCAGGTTTATCTGGTCCGGCTGCTAAATAGGCTACTCCAACCAAAGGACTTTCCACGACATCACCTTCAGCCGCGATTGGTGCAGGTGTTGCTTCAGCAATCACTTCTTGCTGTTCAACAACTACTTCAGCCTGAGGAGCTGGAGCAATTGGAGCTTCTGGTGTAGCTGTAGGAAGAGGACTTGCATTAACCTCTTGAGGTACAATTCTTCCTTCGTTTTTACTGAATGTCAGTTCATCTTGTTGATTTTTATATGAAAATTCCCGCAAACTTGATTGGTCAAACTGTGCCATCAAGTCTTTAATTTCATTGATATTCATGAGATATTATGCCTCCCAACGCTTAAAAGCAAGAACAGCATTATGACCGCCGAACCCAAATGTATTAGAAATAGCATAAGGAATTTCTCGCTCCTCACCTTGCCCAAAAATGACATTGGCTTCAATATAGTCTGACAATTCTTGAGTTCCAGCAGTTTTTGGTACGAAGCTATGACGCATTGCTTCAATAGTCGCAATTGCTTCAACTGCTCCAGCCGCTCCAAGCAAATGACCTGTAAAAGATTTAGTAGAAGAAACAGGTACATTTTTGCCTAAAACAGCCACAATCGCGCCGCTTTCTCCTTTTTCATTGGCTGGGGTAGAAGTTCCATGAGCATTGACATAAGCTACATCCGCAGGTGTAATCTCAGCTTCTTCTAATGCTAATTTAATTGCCTTAATCGCTCCTTGACCTTCTGGATGAGGAGAGGTCATATGGTAAGCATCGCAAGTATTTCCATAACCAACAATTTCTGCGAGAATTGTTGCGCCACGTTTTTCTGCATGTTCAAGGCTTTCAAGTACTAACATACCCGAACCTTCTCCCATAACAAAACCATTCCTGTCTTTATCAAATGGAATAGAAGCACGAGTTGGATCTTCTGTTGTGGACAAAGCTGTCAAAGCCTGGAAACCAGCGATCGCAAATGGCGTAATAGAAGCTTCAGAACCACCGACTAACATCACATCTTGGAAACCAAATTTGATCGAACGGAAAGCATCTCCAATAGCATCATTTGATGAAGCACAGGCTGTATTAATGGATTTACAAATACCATTTGCTCCAAAACGCATAGCAACATTTCCTGAAGCCATATTTGGCAGTGCTTTTGGAAGGGTCATTGGTTTCACACGTTTTGGACCTTTTTCATGTAGACGAATCACCTGCTCTTCAATTTCTTTAATACCACCAATACCAGAAGCAACGATGACTCCAAAACGGTCTTTATCAATCGCATCTACATCTAAATTTGCTTGGTTAACTGCTTCTTGCGCAGCATAGAGGGCATAAAGCGAGTAGTTGTCAAAACGATTGGTATCTTTTTTAATGAAATATTTATCAAAAGGGAAATCCTGCACTTCCGCAGCATTATGAACAGCAAATTCACTATGATCAAATTTAGTAATTGGACCAATCCCAATTTTTCCTTCTTTAAGGCTAGTCCAGAATTCTTCTGGCGTATTCCCTATTGGGGAAGTTAAGCCATAACCAGTTACTACAACACGATTTAGTTTCATTTAGAACTCCTTTTTATATTAAGAAATAAGAAACACATGATCTCATTGTTTGCACTCTCGATTTCTTATTTCCCAAATTTGCTACTGAATTATCTCAGCTTTATTGCATAGTCAAGCCACCATCGATAGCAATCACTTGACCTGTTACATATTCTTGACTAGCAAGAAAAACTGCAACTTCTGCAACTTCTTCTGTATTCCCAAAGCGTTTCATTGGTATTTGAGCCAGAGATGCTTCTTTAATTTTGTCTGGCAAACCATCCGTCATATCAGATTCGATAAAACCTGGTGCAATGACATTAACACGAATATTTCGAGCAGCAACCTCTCGAGCTACTGATTTAGAAAAACCAATTAAGCCTGCTTTTGATGCTGCATAATTCGCCTGCCCAATATTTCCTGTCAAGCCAACTACACTAGACATATTGATAATCGCACCCTGACGCGCCTTAGTCATTGGTTTCAAGACAGCCTGCGTCATGTTAAATGCTCCTGTCAAATTGACCTTAAGCACTTGTTCAAAGTCTTCCTCAGTTAATTTCAGCATCAGCTTATCTTTAGTAATTCCAGCATTATTAACCAATACATCAATTGAACCCATAGCCGTAGTTGCTTCTTCTACCATACGCTTTGCATCAGCACTATCTGAAACATCTCCTGAAACAGCAAGAACCTTCACGAGATATTTCGCAAATTCATCCAAAACTTCTTCAGAAACCTGACCACGGCCATTTAAAATAATATTCGCTCCAAGACTGGCAAATTTATGTGCAATTGCAAGACCAATTCCTCGACTAGAGCCCGTAATTAGTACGTTCTTATTTTTTAATTCCATTTTATTTCCTCATTTTTCCAGAAGTTGCATCAAACTAGCTTGATCTTCGACTTGATAAATAGTAGCAGACTTATCAATTTTTTTAACAAATCCAGAGAGAACCTTTCCTGGACCAATCTCAATAAACTCCGTTACACCAGCTTCTTGCATTCTAGCAATACTGTCATAGAAACGAACTGGCTCCATCACCTGACGAGTCAAAAGCTCTTTAATTCGTTCCTTTTGCATAACACTCGCTTCCGTATTTCCTACCAAAGGTATTTTGAAATCAGAAAAGTTAACATCCTCTAAGACTTCAGCTAATGAATCACTAGCTGGCTTCAATAAAGCAGTATGGAAAGGACCTGATACATTGAGTGGAATCAATCTCTTTACACCTACTTCTTGCAAAAGCTCTACCGCTTTATCAACTGCTTCAACCTCACCACCAATCACAATCTGACTAGGAGTATTATAATTAGCTGGAGACACCACACCAAGCGCACTAGCTTCTTTACAGGCTGTCTCAATTAGGTCCAAATCTGCATTTAGAACTGCTACCATTTTACCAGAACCTGCTGGAGCAGCTTCTTCCATAAAGGCTCCGCGCTTAGCAACCAAAGCTAGGGCATTCTGAAAATCTAAGGCTCCAGAAGCCACCAAAGCAGAATATTCTCCCAAAGAAAGGCCAGCTACTATATCAGGTTTGATCCCTTCTTGAATTAACAAGCGATAAATGGCCAGAGAAGTTGTCAAAATTGCTGGCTGTGTATAGCGAGTCTGATTCAATTTTTCTTCATCGCTGTCAATCAAATCACGCACATCATAGCCTAAAATTTGACTAGCTTCCTCAAAAGTTGATTTCACGACATCATACTGATCGTATAGTTCACGTCCCATACCAAGGTACTGTGCCCCCTGACCAGCAAATAGAAAGGCTTTTTTAGTCATTTCTAGTTACACCTGCCCAGCGTTTAGCTTCTTGCTGAATTTTTTCAGCAGCTCCAAAATAGACATCCTTCAATATTTCTTCAACAGTTTCTTCCCTGCTAACCAAACCTGCAATTTGTCCTGACATGACCGAACCATTTTCCACATCACCTCGGATAACTGCATTCGCTAATGCACCTGCACCAAGATTTTCAAAGACAGTCAAATCGGGCTCTTCCTGTTTGAAAGCAGCTTTTTCAGCCTTTTCAAAATCACGTGTCAATTTATTTTTCAAAGCACGAACGGCATGACCAAAATGCTGTGCAGAAATGGTTGTATCAATATCACGTGCCTTCAAAATCATATCTTTGTAATTTTGGTGTGCATTTGATTCCTTAGCTACTACAAAGCGAGTTCCCAACTGAACAGCCTCTGCTCCTAACATGAAACCAGCTGCTGCACCTGCACCATCAGCAATTCCACCTGCTGCTATAACTGGGATATTCACTGCCTCAACCACTTGACGAACAAGGGTCATCGTTGTTAACTTACCAATGTGTCCTCCAGCTTCCATACCTTCAGCAATAACTGCGTCAGCTCCGATTTTTTCCATACGTTTCGCAAGCGCTACACTTGGCACTACTGGAATAACTGTAATTCCTGCCTCATGAAAACGAGCCATATAACGGCTTGGATTTCCTGCGCCAGTCGTCACAACTTTCACGCCTTCTTCAATCACCAAATCAACAATATCGTCTACAAACGGTGATAACAACATGATATTCACGCCAAAGGGTTTATCTGTCAATGACTTGATTTTATCGATATTGGCTTTAACCACTTCTTTCGGAGCATTTCCTCCACCGATAATTCCTAATCCTCCTGCTTTAGAAACAGCTCCTGCTAAGTCACCATCAGCTACCCAAGCCATACCACCTTGAAAAATAGGATATTTAATATTTAGTAATTCTGTAATTCGTGTTTGCATAATACCTTCCTTTTAATATTGCTTAAGTAATAGCTCGATTCTCAAAAATCTTATACTTTGACAGTCAAACTATTACCTAAACAAGAGGGAGTGGCGAAAAAGTCTAACTCGATTTTCATTCCACCCCAGCATTCTTAACTGCATTGAATCTTTATCATTTTCATGGTTATGTTCTATAGAAACCAAGATAGGATAAAAGACAGCCAAGACTGCCACCTCAAATTCGTCTTTCTAAAAGAGGGCGAGAACGTATCCTCAGCCCCATTTATTCAAATTATTTAGTTTTTTCTTCAACGTAAGCAACTAAATCACCCACTGTTGTCAATCCTTCTTCAGTTTCGATTTGGATGTCAAATGCATCTTCGATTTCTGAAATAACTTGGAACAAATCAAGTGAATCTGCTTCAAGATCATCAAAAGTTGACTCAAGTGTTACTTCTGATGGTTCTTTACCAAGTTCCTCTACAATAATTTCCTGTACTTTTTCAAATACTGCCATGATAGACTCCTTTAAAATAAAAATATTTTTAATATGTGATCACCACATAATTAACTAAATTGTAACAATAAGTGTTCCCCATGTCAAACCTCCTCCGAAACCTGACAATAAAATTGTCTGATTTCCATTAAGGTTAATAATCCCCTGCTCCACGCACTCCGAAAGTAAAATCGGTATGCTAGCAGCACTAGTATTTCCATATTCCATCATATTAGCTGGGATTTTATTCCTAGAAACACCTAATTTTTTCGCCATTTTGTTCAAAATGCGCTCATTTGCTTGATGAAGTAAAAAATAATCAATATCTTCTACTTCAAGATGGCTAGCTTCTATCGTTTCACTAATTGACTGAGCGACATCTCTAATTGCAAAATCAAAAATTGCTCGTCCGTCCATTGCTAGATATTTCTGGTCAGGTGTCTCTTGAGCAAACGGCGAAGATAAACCAAGAAAACCTGAAGTAAGCTTCTCACCACGTGAACCATCTGTCCCTTGCTTTTCAGCTAAGAAATACTGCATCTGAGCGCTCTCTAACAACACTCCACCGGCACCATCACCAAACAAGACGGCCGTCCCTCTATCCGTCCAATCAACAACTTTAGATAGAGTCTCACTACCAATAATCAGACCTTTTTGATAAGTCCCTGAAGCTATTAGTTTTTCTCCCATTGATAGTGCAAAGACAAAGCCACTACATGCTGCTGTCATATCAAAAGCAAATGCTTTTTTAGCTCCAATATTTGCTTGCACTCTTGCCGCTGTAGACGGCATAAGTGAGTCTGGAGTAATAGTTGCTACAATGATAAAATCCAGTTCATCAGCACTCAAGTCAGCTTTAGTCAACAATTTTTCTGCTACTTTTGTAGCCAAATCACTCGTTGACTCATCATAAGCTAAATGGCGCTTTTTTATTCCTGTCCTACTAGAAATCCATTCATCACTTGTATCCATTATTTCAGCTAAATCGTCATTTGTAATAACCTGTCTAGGCGCATAATGAGCAACTTGACTAATTCTTGCATACTTCATTATTTCAAGTCCTCTAGAAAATGATATAAATTTTTAAGACCCTTTTGCATAACCTGGATTTCATCCCTACTCATACCAGCGATGATTTTATCTAGCATTGCATGATGAAACCGTCGATGCAAACGGTATAAAAGTCGACCATTCCTTGTCAAACTTAGGTGGACAACACGTCGATCAACATCAGAACGCGTTCTCTCCACGTAACCTTTACGCTCAAGATTATTCAAACTGGTTGTGACAGTACCTAACGTTACCATCAACTCCCTCGATATATCACTTGGAGTCGCATTAGGTGTTTCTCCAATAACATCAATTGTATGCATTTCTTTGATGGAGACGTCATTGAAGCGGCTACTTCGCAGACTAGATTCTTCAATCACCAATACATTATTAAAAATTGATGTTAGATAATCATTTACAAGTTGGTAATTCAATCACCCGTTCTCCTTCCAAAAAATTTAACAATCAAAACATTTGACTATCAAAGTATATCAAACTTCATTTCTTTTTGCAAGTATTTTTTGAAAATGGAAGTTTTTTCATAACAAGACGTAAATAACTATTTCCCATTAAAATTAGGACGACGTTTTTCTGAATATGCTCGAACCCCCTCTTTGAAGTCCTCAGTGAAAGCTAAAGATTTTTGCAGCTGTAATTCTAGCTTAGCATAACCTTCCCATGCTGAAAACTGGCTCTCCCAAATCATTTCTTTCATTGCCTTATAAGAGTTCATTGAACCACGCTTCAATTTTTTAATCAATTGATCCGTGGTTTTCTCTAATTTGTCTGATTCACATAATCTATACAAAATACCATACTCTAAAGCCTTTTCCGCAGTCAAAGCTTCCCCCGTCATCACAAGATGAGTTGCACGTGTCACCCCAATAGCTCTTGTTAATAGATAAAGTCCTCCCGCATCTGGAGCCAAACCAACTCCGACAAAAGCTTGAATAAAGCGTGCTTTATCACTTGCTATACAAAAATCTGCTGCAACAACCATATTAGCCGCAGCACCAGCAACTGGACCATTCACACACATGATTACTGGTTTAGGCATTTTTTTCATTTCAAAGGAAATAACGTTTACTAATTCAGCAATTTTAACCAATGATTGAATATCATCAGCATCAACAGCACGTTGCATTTCCGCTAGATCGCCCCCAATAGAAAAAATTTTACCATTAGCCTTGATCAATAATATTTTAACTTCATCGTCGTTTGCAACAAGTTGAAAAGCTTCTAAAATTTCAAGACACATAGGGATATTGAAGCCATTCGAAACAGTTGGTCGATTAAACGTAAGAACTGCTACCTCATCCAGCACTTCATATAAAACTGTAGAAAAACTCATATATTCACTCCATATTTCTAAAAGATTTGAATGTTAAATAATTTGAACATCAAATTGATAACATCTAATATTCTAACATAAAAAAATTATCCCGCAAAATAAAAATTGGATACAAATATAGAACGTTCGTATTTCAAAGCCTATTTCCTCTAAAAACTGACAGAATGCATATTATTTGCTATAATGTAGAGAAGTAATTACCTTTAGGAGAGAGTATGAAAGTTGTAAAATTTGGTGGTAGCTCACTAGCTTCAGCTTCCCAATTACAGAAAGTTCTAAATATCGTAAAATCTGATAAAAACCGAAAATTTGTTGTCGTATCAGCCCCAGGCAAGAGAGATAACAATGACACAAAGGTAACAGATGCGCTGATCCAATATTATCGTGCCTATATTGAAGGAGAAGATCTTATCCCACATCAAGATTGGATTATCAAACGTTACCAACAAATGGTTTCTGAACTACAGCTAAAACCACTTATTTTGGATAAAATTACAAAGAGCATCTTAGATTTAGCAACTCTCCCTATTGAAGAGAATCCCTTTCTTTATGATACTTTTTTAGCAGCTGGAGAAGATAATAATGCGAAATTAGTTGCTGCCTTTTTTAATCAAAATGGATTAAAAACACGTTATATTCACCCTAAAGAAGCAGGTATTCTTGTAAGTAGTGAGCCTAGCAATGCACGCATCCTTCCTTCCAGCTACGATAAAATTGAAGAGTTGAAAAATTATGAAGAAGTACTGGTGATTCCCGGCTTCTTTGGTATCACTCAAAAAGGACAAATTTGCACCTTTTCACGTGGGGGATCCGATATAACAGGATCTATCATCGCTGCTGGAGTTAAAGCAGATCTTTATGAAAATTTCACCGATGTTGATGGTATCTTTGCTGCACACCCTGGCATCATACAAAAACCACACTTAATTCCCGAATTAACCTATCGAGAAATGCGTGAACTTGCTTATGCAGGATTTGGAGTCTTACATGATGAAGCACTTATTCCTGCCTATAGGGGCAAAATCCCACTAGTCATTAAAAATACAAATAATCCAGACCATCCTGGAACAAAAATTGTACTCAAACACAGTCATAAGGCTATTCCAGTAGTAGGTATCGCAGGAGATTCCAACTTTGTCAGCATTAATATGTCCAAATATCTAATGAACCGTGAAGTCGGATTCGGAAGAAAAGTTTTACAAATTCTTGAAGAATTAAATATACGTTGGGAGCACATGCCGACTGGAATTGATGATTTATCAATTATTTTACGAGAACGTGAATTGACTCCCATCAAGGAGGAAGAAATCTTACGTCAACTAACTCAAAAAATTGAAGTTGATCATGCAGAAATTGAACATAATTTATCTATTATCATGATTGTCGGTGAAAAGATGAAAAGCCATATTGGACTAACTGCTACAGCGACTAAAGCACTCTCTGATAATAACATTAATATTCAAATGATTTCTCAAGGATCAAGTGAAGTATCGATTATGCTTGTAGTTAATTCAGAACAAGAAAAGGCAGCTATCCAATCCCTTTACAAAGCATTTTTTAATTAAAAATACGGATTGAAAAATTCTTTCAATCCGTATTTTATGTCTTCCTATTATAAAGTAAAAATAAAAAAGATAAGAAAACTTATCTTCTTTAAATACAACTCCGGCAGTAGGACTCGAACCTACGACATCATGATTAACAGTCATGCGCTACTACCAACTGAGCTATGCCGGATAAATGCTAAGCAACTACCATATCTCACAGGGGGCAACCCCCAACTACTTCCGGCGTTCTAGGGCTTAACTTCTGTGTTCGGCATGGGTACAGGTGTATCTCCTAGGCTATCGTCACTTAACTATGAGTATCTAATCTACTCAAAATTGAATAACTATTCATTTCTAACAAGACTTATTGAACGCTGCACTCAATGAAAATTGGATAAGTCCTCGAGCTATTAGTATTAGTCCGCTCCATGTGTCGCCACACTTCCACTCCTAACCTATCAACCTGATCTTCTCTCAGGGCTCTTACTAACTTGCGTTATGGGAAATCTCATCTTGAGGTGGGTTTCACACTTAGATGCTTTCAAGCGTTTATCCCTTCCCTACATAGCTACCCAACGATGCCTCTGGCGAGACAACTGGTACACCAGCGGTAAGTCCACTCTGGTCCTCTCGTACTAGGAGCAGATCCTCTCAAATTTCCTACGCCCGCGACGGATAGGGACCGAACTGTCTCACGACGTTCTGAACCCAGCTCGCGTGCCGCTTTAATGGGCGAACAGCCCAACCCTTGGGACCGACTACAGCCCCAGGATGCGACGAGCCGACATCGAGGTGCCAAACCTCCCCGTCGATGTGAACTCTTGGGGGAGATAAGCCTGTTATCCCCAGGGTAGCTTTTATCCGTTGAGCGATGGCCCTTCCATGCGGAACCACCGGATCACTAAGCCCGACTTTCGTCCCTGCTCGAGTTGTTGCTCTCGCAGTCAAGCTCCCTTATACCTTTACACTCTGCGACTGATTTCCAACCACTCTGAGGGAACCTTTGGGCGCCTCCGTTACCTTTAAAGAGGCGACCGCCCCAGTCAAACTGCCCGTCAGACACTGTCTCCGTAGATGATAAACCTACCGGGTTAGAGTGGCCATAACACAAGGGTAGTATCCCAACAACGCCTCCATCAAAACTGGCGTCCCGATCTCGTAGGCTCCTACCTATCCTGTACATGTGGCACAGAAACCTCAATACTCAAACTGCAAATAAAGCTCCAAGGGGCCCTTTTCCGTCCTGTCGCGGGGTAAACCGGCATCTTCCACGGGGTACCAAAATTTTCACCGAGTCTCTCGTTGAGACAGTGCCCAAATCATTACGCCTTTCGTGCGGGTCGGAACTTACCCGACAAGGAATTTCGCTACCTTAGGACCGTTATAGTTACGGCCGCCGTTTACTGGGGCTTCAATTCATACCTTCGCGTTACCGCTAAGCACTCCTCTTAACCTTCCAGCACCGGGCAGGCGTCACCCCCTATACATCATCTTACGATTTAGCAGAGAGCTGTGTTTTTGATAAACAGTTGCTTGGGCCTATTCACTGCGGCTGACTAAAGTCAGCACCCCTTCTCCCGAAGTTACGGGGTCATTTTGCCGAGTTCCTTAACGAGAGTTCTCTCGCTCACCTGAGGCTACTCGCCTCGACTACCTGTGTCGGTTTGCGGTACGGGTAGAGTATGATACATCGCTAGAAGCTTTTCTTGGCAGTGTGACATCACTAACTTCGCTACTAATCTTCGCTCCCCATCACAGCTCAACGTTATAGGTATAAGCATTTGACTCATACCACGCCTCACTGCTTAGACAGACTCTTCCAGTCGTCTGCTTTAGTTAGCCTACTGCGTCCCTCCATCACTTCATACTCTAGTACAGGAATATCAACCTGTTGGCCATCGGATACACCCTTCGGTCTCTCCTTAGGTCCCGACTAACCCAGGGCGGACGAGCCTTCCCCTGGAAACCTTAGTCTTACGGTGGACAGGATTCTCACCTGTCTTTCGCTACTCATACCGGCATTCTCACTTCTATGCGTTCCAGCGCTCCTCACGGTACACCTTCGCCACGCATAGAACGCTCTCCTACCATCCCCTAAGGGATCCACAGCTTCGGTAAATTGTTTTAGCCCCGGTACATTTTCGGCGCAGGGTCACTCGACTAGTGAGCTATTACGCACTCTTTGAATGAATAGCTGCTTCTAAGCTAACATCCTAGTTGTCTGTGCAACCCCACATCCTTTTCCACTTAACAATTATTTTGGGACCTTAGCTGGTGGTCTGGGCTGTTTCCCTTTCGACTACGGATCTTAGCACTCGCAGTCTGACTGCCGACCATAATTCGTTGGCATTCGGAGTTTATCTGAGATTGGTAATCCGGGATGGACCCCTCACCCAAACAGTGCTCTACCTCCAAGAATCTTTATGTCGACGCTAGCCCTAAAGCTATTTCGGAGAGAACCAGCTATCTCCAAGTTCGTTTGGAATTTCTCCGCTACCCACAAGTCATCCAAGCACTTTTCAACGTGCCCTGGTTCGGTCCTCCAGTGCGTTTTACCGCACCTTCAACCTGCTCATGGGTAGGTCACATGGTTTCGGGTCTACGTCATGATACTATTTCGCCCTATTCAGACTCGGTTTCCCTATGGCTCCGTCTCTTCAACTTAACCTCGCATCATAACGTAACTCGCCGGTTCATTCTACAAAAGGCACGCTCTCACCCATTAACGGGCTCGAACTTGTTGTAGGCACACGGTTTCAGGTTCTATTTCACTCCCCTCCCGGGGTGCTTTTCACCTTTCCCTCACGGTACTGGTTCACTATCGGTCACTAGGGAGTATTTAGGGTTGGGAGATGGTCCTCCCAGATTCCGACGGGATTTCTCGTGTCCCGCCGTACTCAGGATACTGCTAGGTACAGAGTCTATTTAAAATACGAGGCTCTTACTCTCTTTGGCTGACTTTCCCAAGTCATTCTTCTATAAACTCTGAGTCCATATTGCAGTCCTACAACCCCGAAGAGTAAACTCTTCGGTTTGCCCTCCTGCCTCTTCGCTCGCCGCTACTAAGGCAATCGCTTTTGCTTTCTCTTCCTGCAGCTACTTAGATGTTTCAGTTCACTGCGTCTTCCTCCTCATATCCTTAACAGATATGGGTAACAGGCATCAACCTGTTGGGTTCCCCCATTCGGACATCCACGGATCGTCGCTTACTTACAGCTCCCCGAGGCATTTCGTCGTTTGTCACGTCCTTCTTCGGCTCCTAGTGCCAAGGCATCCACCGTGCGCCCTTACTAACTTAACCTTATTCTTGACCTTTCAGTCTTAAACTCATTAATATTCACAGCGTTTCGGTTTATTTCTTGTTACTATTTGATATAGTTATTCAATTTTCAATGGACTAGTCTTGGAACTTCCGTTCCAATGGAGCCTAGCGGGATCGAACCGCTGACCTCCTGCGTGCAAAGCAGGCGCTCTCCCAGCTGAGCTAAGGCCCCACAAGATCTCTCAAAACTAAACAAGACTCAATGTGCATTCCGTTTTTCCTTAGAAAGGAGGTGATCCAGCCGCACCTTCCGATACGGCTACCTTGTTACGACTTCACCCCAATCATCTATCCCTTAGGCGGCTGGCTCCTAAAAGGTTACCTCACCGACTTCGGGTGTTACAAACTCTCGTGGTGTGACGGGCGGTGTGTACAAGGCCCGGGAACGTATTCACCGCGGCGTGCTGATCCGCGATTACTAGCGATTCCGACTTCATGTAGGCGAGTTGCAGCCTACAATCCGAACTGAGACTGGCTTTAAGAGATTAGCTTGTCGTCACCGACTTGCGACTCGTTGTACCAGCCATTGTAGCACGTGTGTAGCCCAGGTCATAAGGGGCATGATGATTTGACGTCATCCCCACCTTCCTCCGGTTTATTACCGGCAGTCTCGCTAGAGTGCCCAACTTAATGATGGCAACTAACAATAGGGGTTGCGCTCGTTGCGGGACTTAACCCAACATCTCACGACACGAGCTGACGACAACCATGCACCACCTGTCACCGATGTACCGAAGTAAAACTCTATCTCTAGAGCGGGCATCGGGATGTCAAGACCTGGTAAGGTTCTTCGCGTTGCTTCGAATTAAACCACATGCTCCACCGCTTGTGCGGGCCCCCGTCAATTCCTTTGAGTTTCAACCTTGCGGTCGTACTCCCCAGGCGGAGTGCTTAATGCGTTAGCTCCGGCACTAAGCCCCGGAAAGGGCCTAACACCTAGCACTCATCGTTTACGGCGTGGACTACCAGGGTATCTAATCCTGTTCGCTCCCCACGCTTTCGAGCCTCAGCGTCAGTTACAGACCAGAGAGCCGCTTTCGCCACCGGTGTTCCTCCATATATCTACGCATTTCACCGCTACACATGGAATTCCACTCTCCCCTTCTGCACTCAAGTTAAACAGTTTCCAAAGCGTACTATGGTTAAGCCACAGCCTTTAACTTCAGACTTATCTAACCGCCTGCGCTCGCTTTACGCCCAATAAATCCGGACAACGCTCGGGACCTACGTATTACCGCGGCTGCTGGCACGTAGTTAGCCGTCCCTTTCTGGTAAGATACCGTCACAGTGTGAACTTTCCACTCTCACACTCGTTCTTCTCTTACAACAGAGCTTTACGATCCGAAAACCTTCTTCACTCACGCGGCGTTGCTCGGTCAGGGTTGCCCCCATTGCCGAAGATTCCCTACTGCTGCCTCCCGTAGGAGTCTGGGCCGTGTCTCAGTCCCAGTGTGGCCGATCACCCTCTCAGGTCGGCTATGTATCGTCGCCTAGGTGAGCCGTTACCTCACCTACTAGCTAATACAACGCAGGTCCATCTGGTAGTGATGCAATTGCATCTTTTAATCAATTATCATGCGATTTTCAATCTTATGCGGTATTAGCTATCGTTTCCAATAGTTATCCCCCGCTACCAGGCAGGTTACCTACGCGTTACTCACCCGTTCGCAACTCTTCCAGAAGAGCAAGCTCCTCCTTCAGCGTTCTACTTGCATGTATTAGGCACGCCGCCAGCGTTCGTCCTGAGCCAGGATCAAACTCTCATTTAATGTTCGTTTGTCTTCTTGCTCATTCTGTCACTGACAGATTTATTGCTTTTTTATGTTTGACGGACTGTCTCTCTTGACAGTCGCCTGCACATTGGTTCGTCTTGTTCAGTTTTCAAAGGTCTTTACTGCCTCTGGCGAGACAACTATCTTAGTATATCATCTACTAACTAAACTGTCAACTACTTTTCTTATCTTTTATTTTTTATTTGATATAAAAAAATCCAAAATGATGTCAATCTTCTTGAAGTAGAACTTCATTTTAATATAATTTTTTGCAACATCAGAAAAATTAGAAGGATTTTAAAATAGAAATATTTAGTACAAGTTAAATCTTTGTATTAAGAACGTACTTTTAAAAAACATCTCAAAAGTGAAATCACTTGAAAGTTTGCGAACTCTTCTTAAATAATAGGCTTAAAGATATCAGTAAAGTTTGTAAAAAATTAGTCCAAATCATGTGGCGTATTTTTCTTTGTAAATAGGATTTACATGATAATCACAAACACTCAATTAAACATTTCTTTCTATTTATTACCTAGCATTAAAGTAAATGTTTTTGCACTGCTAATTTAGTTATAATGATCAAAAGCAGAGGTAAGTAAAAATATTCTAAGAAAGTATTAAGCAGTAAATCTATTGGATAACTTTTATAGATTATGTAGTTTGAATTTTAAGTTTAGGATTTTTTTGATATTTAAAATAATTTTAAAAGAGATTGATTTTTCTTTCAATCTCTTTCTTATCACTATTTAACTTCTAACAAGCCAATATCTCCGTCTTCACGGCGATAAATAACATTTGTTGTGCCATCTTCAACATCTGTATAAATGAAGAAGTCGTGACCCAATAAATCCATCTGAAGCAATGCTTCTTCTAAATCCATTGGTTTCAAATCAATATGTTTTGAGCGAACCACTTTGGCAGACACTTCATCATTTTCTTCTACAAGTACCTCTGTAAAGATCTGACTAGCTGAAACTTTACTACGATTTTTTCTTTCAATCTTCGTTTTATTTTTACGAATTTGACGTTCAATTTTATCTACAACTAAGTCAATGGAACCATACATGTCTTGTGAAATATCTTCCGCACGAAGCATAATGGATCCAAGAGGGATTGTTACTTCAACTTTAGCTGTTTTTTCACGATAAACTTTAAGATTAATACGCGCATCCAATTCTTGATCTGCTTGGAAGTACTTTTCAATCTTTTCTAGTTTAGAAACTACGTAATCACGGAGTGCTTCTGTTACTTCAAGGTTTTCACCACGGATACTATATTTAATCATATAAGTACCTTCTTTCTAAACATAAAGTTTTCTTTTTATATATTATAACGCTTTCATTTCTTTTTTGCAAATTTTTTTCTTACCTTGCGAGCGAAAATGTCATGATTTCTTTCACTCCATTTTCAATTAAGGTTTGTTTAGCATCTTGTAAAGTGCTACCTGTTGTATAAATATCATCTATCAATAATATTTTTTCAGGGATATTTTTTTCTTTTTGTATAGAAAAATTCCCTCTACTTTTCAGGCGTTCTTCTCTATTTTTACTTGATTGTGCTTCAGTTTCTTTTTTATTCAATAGAGTTCTGTATGAAATCCCAGCAGCTTCTAGCAATCCTTCTACTTGATTAAATCCTCTTTTTTGGATCTTTTTTTCACTTACTGGAATGGGAACAATTGCATAGTCTTTATATTTTTTAATTCTTTTCTTATAACCTTAGAAAATACTTTACGTAATAAATAATCCCCTTGAAATTTATAACGACTAAAGTATTCCTTCATAGCTTGATTGTAAATGAATAAACTTTTATGCTCTACTTCTTTTCCCTGATTTTGCCAATAGCGACAATCTAAACAATCTTTTGTTGCTTCTTTGTAGCACATTGGACAATGATTGTCCGATATTTTTTCAAACTTTTGGAAGCAGTCTTCGCAAACTTGGCTGTGAGTATTTTTCAATAGTAGAATGTCAATAAATCGATTACTTCCTTGAAATGTAGCAGAACACATCAAACATTGAATCATATACTTGCCTCTTTATTCATTTTTTTAATTTCTTTAATGGCTTTCTCCATTTGTAGGTTACTACCGTCATGAAAGAAAAATAAATCTCCTGTCGGACGTTCTAAACTTCGCCCAACTCGCCCACCAATCTGAACTAAAGCACTTCGTGTAAATAGTCTATGATTAGCTTCTATGACAAATACATCCACACATGGAAATGTCACCCCTCTTTCCAAAATAGTTGTTGTTACCAACATAGTAATTTTTTGCTCACGAAAATCTTGAACAACCTCCAAGCGATTTTCTGTTGTTGAAGCAACAAATCCTACTGTTTCTTCTGGAAAATACTGTTGTAGTATTTGACTAATTTTCTCTCCTTTCTTTATTTCTGATGCAAAAAGCAAAAGTGGAAAAGCTGTCTTTCTCTGATTTTGAATATATTTCACCAACTTGGCGGGGAGTTGTCCAACTTCTATTTTTTTATCCAAATCAGAAAGCCATACTTTTTGTGGGACGATTAAGGGATTTCCGTGAAAACGCCTTGGCAAACTTAAACGCTTTATAAGCCCTTTTTGAACTTTTTTATCTAGTTCATCTGTAGAGGTCGCTGTCAAAAATACAGTGGTTCCTTCAATTTTTACTGCTTGATTGACCGCATGATATAGGACGGGATTGTCTACATAAGGAAAAGCATCTACTTCATCTACAATTAATAAATCAAAAGCGTGATAAAATTTTAATAATTGATGAGTTGTCGCAATGACCAATGGGCTACGAAAATATGGATCCGATTCGCCGTGTAACAAGGAGATTGGACATAAGAAATCACTTTTTAATCGCCTATAGAGTTCCAAGCAAACGTCAATTCGGGGACTGGCAATACAAACTGCCCCACCTTTGTCTAGTATAGAAGCAACTACTTGATAGATCATCTCTGTTTTTCCGGCTCCTGTTACTGCATGGACAAGTGTATTTTGTCTCTTTTCTACTGCTTCTAGCAAGCCTTGAGATACTTTTTCCTGAAATGTTGTCAGTTTTCCTTCCCATCTCATACTTGAGCTAACGGGGAATGCTTCTTGAGGGAAATAATACAATTCCTCATCACTACGTACTCGTCCTAATAAAATACATTCACGGCAATAGTACGCACCTACAGGCAAAACTGAATGTTCCTTATCAATCAGATTATTACACCGAGAACATAGCAATTTCCCTTTTTCTTCTTTCATCCCGGGCAATGTGTGGGCGATCTGTCGCAATTCAACAGATAACTGTTCTTTTGTAAACATGCGGCCGAGGCAATCTTGTAATTCTAACATAACTTTTAATTCGCATTTTTTTGGAAAAATCCGTAGTTTTTTTGTAAAATAAATTTATGGAATTTAGAACAATTAAACAAGATGGCATAGTGGAAGATGAAATCAAGAAATCTCGTTTTATTTGTCATATAAAACGCGTCACAACCGAAGAGGAAGCCAGAGATTTTATTACTTCCATAAAAAAAGAACATCATAAAGCAACCCATAATTGCTCCGCTTTTATTATTGGTGAAAAAGGAGAAATCAAACGTACAAGTGATGATGGCGAACCCAGCGGTACTGCAGGTGTTCCGATGTTGGGTGTTTTAGAAAATCATCAACTCACTAATTTGTGTGCTGTTGTCACGCGTTACTTCGGCGGAATCAAATTAGGGGCAGGCGGATTAATTCGAGCTTATGCTGGTAGCGTTGCACTTGCTATCAAAGAAATTGGTGTTGTAGAAATAAAGGAACAAGTAGGCTTAAGATTACAATTATCTTATAGCCAATATCAAGAATATGGAAATTTTTTAAAAGCTGAAAATCTTACTGAGCTTGATAGTGAATTTACAGATACGGTATCTACCTCTATTTTTGTTGATAAAAATGATCAATCTAGGATTGAGAATGCATTGATTGAATTCTTTAATGGTAAAATCACGCTTACCAATCAAGGTGTTCGAAAAATAGAAGTGCCTATCTCGTAATGTTATAAAGAAAAGCTATGACTCTCATAGCTTTTTTATATTTTACAAATTCTAATTTTCATTTTATACTTTCTTTAATAAAATTTCGTGAGGTGACATTATGTCTAAATTATATAACAATATTACTGAATTAATCGGCAATACTCCCATTGTCAAATTAAATCATTTGGTTCCTGAAGATGCGGCTGATGTTTATGTAAAATTAGAGGCATTTAATCCCGGTTCTTCAGTTAAAGACAGGATTGCTTTAAGCATGATTGAAGCAGCCGAGCAAGATGGCACTTTAAAACCTGGAGGAACCATTGTAGAAGCGACAAGTGGAAACACTGGAATTGGTCTTTCATGGGTCGGCGCTGCTAAAGGATACAAGGTAGTTATCGTGATGCCTGAGACCATGAGTGTTGAGCGCCGCAAAATCATCCAGGCTTATGGAGCTGAACTGGTACTAACTCCTGGAAGTGAAGGGATGAAAGGAGCTATTGCCAAAGCACAAGAAATCGCACAAGAACGTAATGGTTGGTTGCCACTACAATTTAACAATCCAGCTAATCCAGAGGTTCATGAATGGTCAACAGGTGCCGAAATCATCGCTTCTTTTGGAGAAACTGGGTTAGACGCTTTTGTTGGGGGAGTTGGTACAGGTGGCACTATATCAGGTGTCTCACATGCACTCAAAAAAGCAAACTCTTCTATTAAAGTTTACGCTGTAGAGGCAGATGAGTCAGCCGTTCTTTCTGGAGAAAAACCTGGGCCTCATAAAATCCAAGGGTTGTCTGCTGGTTTTATTCCTGATACATTGGATACTTCGGCTTATGATGGTATCATTCGCGTATCATCAGAGCAAGCATTAAATCTCGGTCAAAAAATAGGTGGCTATGAAGGATTTCTTGTAGGAATTTCATCTGCAGCAGCTATTTTTGCGGCAATCGAAGTGGCTAAAAAACTAGGAAAAGGAAAGAAGGTGTTAGCCTTAGCTCCAGATAACGGTGAGCGATACTTGTCAACAGCATTGTATGAATTTGATGAATAACTTGTCAATATATAAAGAAAAATCATCCTATTTTTCAGGATGATTTTTTCATCTTTTTGTTGGGATAAAAACTGCAAGGCCTCTTCCGTCCAAATAGGGATGCTTTTAGCCAATGGGGCAAAACCAAATTTATGACGATCATTTGAAAAACGATGGCGTTTTGGGAAACGGTGTTTTTCTTCTTCCAATGTGCGCATTGAAAGACTAGCTTTTTTAGTAAACTCATCAAAATCTAAAACTTGTACTTCTACCGTATCTCCGACAGAAAGAAGATCATGAATATCATCTATGTAACCTGTCCTTATCTCAGAAATATGAATCAAGCCTGTAACACCAGATTCCAACTCCACAAAAGCACCATAAGGCTGAATTCCTGTAATTATTCCACTTAATTTATCACCAATTTTCATTCGTTCTCAACCTCAATCGTCTCGATAACAACATCTTCGACAGGTTTATCCATTGCTCCGGTTTCTACTTGAGCAATTTCATCTAAGACCTGATAGGACTGTTCATCTAGGAGTTGACCAAACACTGTATGGCGTCGGTCTAAATGTGGTGTTCCTCCTGTACGAGCATAAATTTCTGCGATTTCTTTCGGCCACCCTCCGCGACTAAGCTCTTTAGCGGAATATGGAAGTTTAGAATTTTGAACAATAAAAAATTGACTACCATTTGTATTAGGGCCTGCATTGGCCATAGATAAAGCCCCCCGAATATTATATAATTCTGGTGAAAATTCATCTTCAAAACTTTCACCATAGATGGATTCACCCCCCATTCCGGTTCCTGTCGGATCTCCACCTTGAATCATAAAATCTGGAATAATGCGATGGAAAATGACACCATCATAATAGCCATCTTTTGCAAGTGCGATAAAATTAGCAACTGTTTTAGGCGCTTGTTCTGGAAATAATACTAATTTCATATCACCATGATTCGTCTTAATTGTAGCAATAGGTCCCTTATTTTTTTCAACTTCTATTTGTGGGAAATGCAATTCTTTTTCTACCATTCCTAGCTTCTCCAAGGCATCAAAGATACCATCTTCTTCTACTGATTTTGTTATGTAATCTGCTTTTTCAAGTATTTGCGGATGTGATTTCTTCATCGCAATCCTCATCCCTGCATAATCAAACAATTCTAAATCATTCAATTCGTCTCCAAAAACCAAAAGGTTTTCTGGCTTCATGCCTAGTTTTTCTATGACTTTTTGAACACCGCTAGCTTTAGAACCCTTAGCTGACACGACATCTGAGGAATGAGGATGCCAGCGAACCATCCGTAAATCTTTTGATAAATCATCCGGCAACTGCAAATTGTCCCCTTGATCCTCAAAAGTCCACATTTGATAAACATTTTCTGATTGATAAAAATCAGGATTGACCGGCAAATGATCATAAACGATATCAATGGCATTATTAATCAAAGAACTACGCTTGGACAGAGCTGCACTGTGACTGCCAACAAGTCCATAATCAATTCCTACTTCTTTGGTCCAAGCAATATATTTTTCGACTAGTTCTTTTGCAATTGGTTGTTGATAAACAACGTTTCCTTTTTTATCTTCGACATATGCTCCATTGAGAGTTACGAAGAAATCCGGTTCTAGCTCACGAATCTCAGGCACGACACCAAAAATTCCACGTCCACTAGCAATCCCTGTTAAAATACCTTTTTCTTTTAGAGATCGAAAAACTTCACGAACACTGGCTGGCATATAGCCAGTGTCTTTTACTCTCAACGTATCATCAATATCAAAAAAGACAATTTTAATCTTTTTTGCTTTGTATCTTAATTTTGCGTCCATACATTCCTCTTCTTATGCGATGTTCTTATTATACCACAAAACTTTGAGGATGAATTCCCTATCCTATCAAAGTAAATTACTCGTATTGCGTAGCTTAAAAGTCTTCTTGGGGAACCAGATGGTGTTGAAAGGCGTATACAACTGCTTGTGTTCGATCTCCTACTTCTAATTTAGATAAAATGTTAGAAACATGTGTTTTTACAGTTTTTAGGGAAATAAAAAGTTCATCAGCAATGCGTTGATTTTCATAGCCTTTAGCTAATAATCCTAAAATATCCCGTTCACGCGCGGTTAAATCTTCATGTAATTCTATATGATTGCGATGGTACTGTACTTTTTTACTAACCTCTGTTTCAATCGCAATTTCTCCTTTTGCCACTTTTCGAATGGCTTGTAAGATTTCGTCTGCACTTGAAGTTTTTAGCATATATCCCTTTGCACCTGCATCTAGAACAGGATAGATCTTTTCATTATCTAAATAAGAGGTTAAAATTAAAATTTGAGCTTCTGGCCACTCTTTGAGGATAGCCAATGTTGCTTCTATACCATTCATTTCGGGCATGACGATATCCATCACGATAACATCAGGGCGAAGCTCTAAGGCCTTCTCTACCCCCGCACGTCCATCTGCACTTTCCGCTACAACATCTACATCTGCCTGTAAATCTAGGTAGCTTTTTAGACCTAGACGAACCATTTCATGATCATCTACCAATAAAATTTTCATATTATTTTTCACTTCCTTCTAGCAATGGCACTCGAATATCAATTGCGACACCTTGTTTTGGCGCTGTTAAAATTTGGATCTCACCAGCCATATCATATACTCGCTCTTCTATATTTTTCAATCCATAACTGACTTCATCTAGCTTCTCGCGATGAAAGCCAATGCCATTGTCAGACATTTTTAGTTGAACTTCATTCTTATTTTGATAAAGGTATACATCTAAACGACTGGCTTTTGCGTGACGTAAGGTATTACTGATAATCTCTTGGGCAATACGGAAAATATGCTCTTCGATTTTTTGGGGAATACGATCAACTTGATGTTCGAAATGCACTTCAATATCGCTCTTATCCGTCAATTCTTTTACAATAACTTCCAAACCTGCAACCAAACTTCTACCTTCTAACTCTATCGGTCGCAGATGAAGGAGTAATACTCGCAAATCTTTTTGAGCGGTATCCAAGATAGCTGTCACACTTTGTAATTGCTGTGCTACTTTATGTTTTTCTAACGAATCCAATCGACCAGCAATTCCAGATAGAATCATATTAGCAGCAAATAATTCCTGACTAACTGTATCATGTAAATCCCGAGCAATCCGTCGTCGTTCTTTTTCTATAATAACTTCTTCTTTTTGTAATACTTGATTCTCAGATTTTTGTAAATTTTCAGTTAAGAGAGTTAACTTAGTAGCAATTTTATGAAATCCACGATCAATATCCACCTGATGACTAGGCCGAATAGGTTGTCCGTCCAAAATATGGCGGATATTTTTTTTGATAGAAGATAATGTTGCCATTTGTACAAATTTCATAACTAATAACAATAAAATGGTTAAAGACATCGTTAAGAAAAAGAGTACAAAAATAAATTTTTGTAAAGTCTGGATATTTCCAAAAGCACTCTGCCATTGAAAGTTAAATAAACTGAATACATAATGAACAATAATGGCTGAGATAAGTAATGAGTAGAAGAGCAGTACAAAATAGTATGATTTTCTCATTTACGAACAACCTCTATATTTCCAACTAAATTAGCAATGACTACTTTTACACTCTTATTTGACCGCTTAAAATCTGAGGTGACAAGGGAAATGCTTTCATTTCTTAAATCACGAATAGGCTGTTCGAAAAAGATAAGCTGTCCATACATGCTATTTACTTTTAAGCTCACTGCAACGTCCACAGGAACAATAATTTTTGTATCTCCGAATCCTTTTCGTAGCACAATGACGTTATCATGATTCGTTAAGATAACTTCTTCTAAATGAATCGTATCTTTTCCTACCATTCGAAAAAGGTTAATATCATCGAACCGACAATCATCATGAGAAGCAAAATGGTGTAAATCACCTAACCATCGATTTTTTTCCCTCCTAACAACCGTATCCTCTTCAAATTCAAGATGCGTCGAACCATTATCTTTATACATATAAGGAAATGCGACGATTAATCCATAAACAACAGCAAATAAAACAGCTCCTATGACAAATGGATTTGCCATCATCATAAAGAATAAGAGGATGGAGGCTGTTACTAAGAAAAAGTTTCCTCTCTGCTTGCCAAGATAATAATACAATAACAGCAAAAACAAGACAGAGAAAAAATAAATCGGAAGAAATCATCTGCCACAATCGTGATAAAAGCCATTGTCAGCAAAACGGCTTCTATGAAGACAAAAAATTGGATTTTTTTCATATCGTCTGTCCTTTCTGTAATTCTATTGTAGCAAAATTTTGAATTTTTTTATCAGGCTAGAGTAGGAAATTCTATTTTCTTTTGTCAGTCAAAAGACACACTATAAACATAGAAAAGTAGCCCTTTCGGACTACTCTAGATTAATCATGATGTGATGAGCTCGAGCTAGATGCTGTATCATCTGAAGAACTAGATGATGAAGTTCGTCCATTTGATGACGAGCTAGAACTTGAGCTTTGCGTTGTCGCTTCAGTCACATACAAGGTCACCTTAACTTTCTTAGGATTAACCGGTCCAGTTGCGGGAGATTGTGAAGTCACCAGATCTGACTGGCTAGATACAACTGATCGATCCACTACCCGTTCAATATTACTGGAAGGAATCCCCAAAGAAATCAAATAGTTACGTGCATTCGCATATGTGTATTGAAGGCTACCGAAATTTGGCATATCAACCGTGGAAACGGATTTTGCTACTTTCAGGGTAATCTTTTTGCTAGATGTTACATCATAAGTTGCACCTGCAGCCGGACTTTGTTCAAAGATTGTCCCTTCTTCTACATCATTGGTCTCCACTTCTTCAACCTTGATATTGCTTTTTGAAACTTTATAGACATCTGTCAAACTCTCAATAGCTTGAGCTGACGTTTGTCCAATATAGTTCTCCATGATCAACGTCTTGGCTCCTTTAGAGACAATTAAATTAACTGCACTTCCTTCTTTGCGTTGCGTTCCTGCAGCAGGATCTGTTCGGATAACAGACCCAGATGGAACTTCATCGCTATTTTCTTCGATTTCTTTATCAACTTTTAAATTGACTTTTTCAATCGCCGCACGGGCCTCAGCAACTGTCTTGCCTGAGACATCTGGAATTTTTTTATTGGAAGGTGTCAGATAGAGTAACGTGAAGAAAGAAGCGATGACTAACAAAATAGCTGCAAACAAAACTTTATATCTAGTTCGCAAATGGCGTTTCTTCTTTGGTTTGATAGAGATTTCGTCTAATGTATTTTTTGGTGTTGCTTCTACTGCAGGTTCATTTTTTATCCTAGAAGCTACTGGAGGTACAACTTGTGGAATCTTTGGCAAAGTCTTAGTATCTGCTTTGCTTGTGTCATCAAAAACACGTTTTCTCTCATTGCGACGTTCAGGAGACAAGCAACTGGATAGATCGACATACATATCCGACACACTTTGATAGCGGTCTGTTAATTTTTTGGCTGTTGCTTTAATAACAACATTCTCGAGTGACTGAGGAACATTTGCATTCTCAGAAATGATTGATGGGAGTGGTTTTTGAAAATGCTGAAGAGCTATCGTTACAGCACTATCTCCATCATAAGGAATATGTCCTGTTAGCATTTCATAGAAAATAATTCCCATAGCATAGATGTCGCTCTGGAAAGTCGCTTTTGAACCACGCGCCTGCTCTGGTGACAAATAATGTACACTTCCAAGCATTGAATTTGTCTGTGTAAGACTAGTCTCTGCAAAAGCTACTGCGATACCAAAATCTGTTACTTTGGCATTGCCGTCTGGGGTTAAGAGGACATTTTGCGGTTTTAAATCACGATGGACAATTCCACGTGTATGAGCCAACCGCATCGCAAGAAGGATCTGCCCCATTATGCGAACTGCCTCTTCGTTTGACAGAGGAGCGTGCTCTTTAATATATCGTTTGAGGTCAAGTCCAGCAACATATTCCATGGTAAGATATTGCTGCCCATCTTCCTCACCGATATCAGTGATACGAACGATATGTGGATGATCTAAATCAGCCATAGCGCGTGCTTCTCTCTGAAAACGCGCAACAGCGATAGGATCAGTCTGGTAATTGGTTCTAAGTACCTTTACCGCCACTTCCTCACCATCCAAAATCAAATCTTTAGCGAGGTATACATCTGCCATTCCTCCGCGACCGATTTGTTTGATGATTTTATATCGTCCGGCAAAGATTTTGCCGATTTGAATCATGCTTCGTCCTCCTTGTCAAAATACACAAGAGCTACTGTAATATTATCTAGTCCTCCTGCATTATTGGCAAAGCGAATTAAAGTTTGAGCTTTTTCAGTCAGAGATAAATCACTCATTAAAATATCGTAAATTTCGCTACCAGATACCATATTGGACAAACCATCACTGTTCATCACAATATAGTCTCCTTCTTCCAGACTAATGATTCCAAAGTCTGGTTGAATTTCATCTTTTTGTCCAATGGATTGAGTTATGATATTTCTTTGAGGATGACGCTCAGCTTCTTCGGCTGTAATTTGACCAGCTTTTAAAAGAGCATTTACTAAAGAATGGTCGCTTGTTAGCTGTTTATAGTTTTCCCCACGCACGAGACCAATCCGTGAATCCCCTACATGAGCATAAATCGCTTGATTTCCAATAAGAGCAAGCGCTTCAAGCGTCGTTCCCATTCCTTTATATTCATCCGACTGACCTATTTCGTGAATCTTTCTGTTCTCAGCTTCTAAATATTCTGCGAACCATTCTCTCACACCATTAATAGAATCAATCTGGGTATCCACCCAAGCAGCTCCTAAATCAGTCACCGTCATCTCACTGGCAATATTACCAGCACGGTGTCCTCCCATACCATCTGCCAAAACGATCAAAGGCATTCCAGCACGATTGACAAAATGATTGGCGAAGTCTTGATTATTTGTCCGTTTTTGACCAACATCTGTTAATAATGCTATTTCCATTCTGTCAGTGTCCTCCTCAATTAAGATATTCTCCTAAATTGGCTGATAAAAAATCCATCACTTCCATACAACTCAGGCGTAATTAAGATACATCCATCTTTTAGAATATCTTTTCTGTCATGTTCTAATATCACTTGCTCAAAATTTGGATGATTTTCTAAAAACATAGAAACCACCTGACTATTTTCTTGTGAAAATATCGTGCAAGTACTATAGGTTATTATACCACCTTTTCTCAAACTTTGACAAACGCTATCCAATATCTCTAGCTGAATTTTTTGCAAAGAGAGAAAATCTGCATTTTCTTTGTTATATTTGATGTCGGGTTTTCGTCGTAAGAGCCCCATACCTGAGCAGGGAGCATCTACCAAAATTTTATCGAAAGCATCTTTCCCAAATTCTTCATAGACCTTTCTGGCATCTAGTTTTTTGTTTCTATTTTATCTGCCAATCCCAAGCGTTTTGCAGCATCTTCTATTAACTGTAGCTTGTGGTCATATAAATCTAAAGCCATCACGTGTCCACTCGACAAATATGAAGCTATATGTAAGGTCTTTCCACCAGGTGCGCTACAGGCATCTAAAACTTCTTCGTCTCCCTGAATGTCCAGAGTCGGCGCTACCAACTGACTAGACTCATCTTGAATTGTAATGCTACCATCTGCAAAAAGCTCATGACTAGCAAAGTGCCCCTGCTTTTTGACTAGTGCCGAAGGAGCCAACAATGAGTCCTCTGCTTCTAAAATCTCTTTTAATTCTTTTTTTTGCGCTAAATCTGTCACACGAATGCTAGCTTTATTGCGATCAAATAAACTATTTAAAATTAATAAGGAGCGTTCTTCTCCATACTCTTCTATCAGAGCCTTCACTAACCAGACAGGTGTTGAATATTGGATAGAATAGCGTTTGTTTTTTCGCTTAATGAGGTCAATATCAGCCACACCCTCACGCTCAATTCTGCGTAAAATAGCATTCGTAAATTTTTCTGCACCTTTCTTACGTTTCTTAGCAATTTCTACCGCCTCATGAATCACAGCATGAACAGGGATTTTATCTAAGTAAATCATCTGATAAAGGCTTAATAACAAAAGTACATAAAGCCAAGAATCCAGCTTATCTCTATCCTCGATAACGTGAGATAGGTACCATTCTAACGTCAGTTTGCGCGCCACAGTTCCATAAACAATCTCTGTCACTAAGGCTTTGTCCTTATGGGAGAGTTGATTGCTATTTAGTGCCTTGTTCAGGGCAATATTTGAAAAAGCTCCTCTATCAAAAACATCTTCTAAGACCATTAAAGCAGTTTGACGCGCACTTTTTGTTTTAGATTCCAAATTTATCTCCTACTGCTAAGTTTCGGCCTGCTCCATTTAAAAAATCAGCAATACTCATTTTGGGCTTACCCGCTGGCTGAACCGTCTGAAGCGAAATTGCCCCCTCACCAGCCGCAACAACTAAGTGTTTCTTTCCGACTTCTAAAATCTCACCTGGTTTACCTGTGCCATCAGCAAGAGTAGCTTCATAGATTTTAAATCGTTCTCCTTGCCACAAAGTGTGAGCAACTGGCCATGGATACATACCTCGAATATGATTGAATATCTGACGATTCGTTTTCTGCCAATCAATTCGCTCTTCTTCTGGTGTGATATTTGGTGAAAAAGTAACTTGACGAACATCCTGTGCAATAGGCTTGAGTTCGCCTGCAATATATGCTGGCAAGCACTCTAATAAAAGGTCTCTGCCGATAACAGCGAGCTTTTCAAAAAGAGTCCCCACATTGTCACTATCTTCAATCGTAGTGGATCGACTAGCCACCATATCACCAGCATCCATTTCCTTAACCATTTCCATAATGGTGACGCCAGCTTCTTTCTCACCATTGATAATAGCATAATGGATCGGCGCTCCACCACGATATTTGGGCAACAGTGAGGCATGGACATTGACAGCAAAAGCCACACTATCTAATAGTCGACTTGGTAAAAATTGCCCAAATGCAGCGGTTATAATTCCGTCTGCTCCGAGTGTCATCAATTCATCTAACTCAGGACTATTCGACAATTTCTCTGGTTGGTAAATTGGCAAATCGTAGGACAGCACAAGCTCTTTCACTGGTGTCATGCGAATTTCCTTTTTTCGACCAACTGCACGATCAGGCTGCGTCACAACCGCCACAATTTCATACTGCTTGCTTTCCAACAATCCTTTTAAAACAGTT
Organism: Streptococcus sp. oral taxon 056 str. F0418; assembly: GCF_000220065.1. Classification (GTDB taxonomy): domain Bacteria; phylum Bacillota; class Bacilli; order Lactobacillales; family Streptococcaceae; genus Streptococcus. The sequence goes on from NZ_AFQU01000001.1 coordinate 764,402, forward strand.
GCTGAAAAATCTGGTGTTCCCATAAAAATGATTTTTGTCATATGTTTTTCCTTTTACATAAAATTTTGAGGCTCATTATCAATACTAACACGCAAGTCTTTATTCTCCCTATCTTGAGTCCACTCTAACATACGGTCCAAGGTTTCTTGTAAATGATCCTCGAAACGATATTTCAGTAAAATTTGATAATGGTAGAGATTATGCGTGCGAGCGATAGGTTTTGGCGTAGGCCCGAGAATTTTAACCTGATCAGACAAACCTGACCGTAAAATATCCAGTGCTTGGTACGATTTTTTGACTAAAAATTCCTCGTCTTTGTGAGACAGGGTCAATCCAACAGTAAAATAATAAGGTGGATAACCTAATTGCCTACGAAGGTTCATTTCATGGTTGAAAAAACCTTCGTAATCTTGCCTTCTTGCAAATTCGATCGCATAGTGATGAGGATTATAAGACTGAATCAACACCTGACCTTCTTTGTCGGCTCGGCCTGCTCGACCAGCCACCTGAGTCAGCAGTTGAAAAGTCCGCTCAGAAGAGCGAAAATCTGGCAAATTCAGGGCAGTGTCTGCATTTAACACCCCTACTAATGTGACATCAGGAAAATCCAGTCCCTTAGCGATCATCTGAGTCCCCAGTAAAATATCAGCTTCCTTTCGACCAAATGCTTCTAATATTTGCTCATGACTACCTTTTTTGCGAGTAGTATCTACATCCATTCTCAAAATTTGGGCATGAGGAAAAGCCTTTTCCAATTCATCATAAGCCTTTTGAGTCCCCGTTCCATAATAACGCATACTTCTACTAGAGCAGTTTGGACAGGCATGCGGTATGTCCTTTGTAAAGCCACAATAGTGGCAGTTCATTGTCTTAGTATCCATATGCAAAGTCAGGGAAATATCACAGTTTGGACAAGTATCCACTGCCCCACACTCTCTACACATCACAAAGCTAGAGTAACCACGCCGATTGAGCATAAGAACAACTTGTTCGCATCGTTCCAAACGTTCTTTGATAGCCTCCAAAAGAAGAGGTGTAAAGTTGCTTGCTTCATTTTGACCGATATAATCACGAAAATCAATCACTTGAACTTGAGGCATCTTAGCTAATGGATTCGCCCTTCGTGTCAATCGTAAAAATTGATAGCGTCCCTTGCCTGCTCTCGCTCTTGTTTCTAAGCTTGGAGTCGCAGAGCCTAAAACGAGAGCTGCTTGATTATACTGCGCTCTTAATACTGCAACCTCACGAGCATGGTAGCGGGGATTTGCATCCTGCTTATAGGAAGACTCATGCTCCTCATCCATGATAATGACGCCGATATTTTTCAATGGAGCAAAAATAGCTGACCGCGCTCCTACAACAACCTTGGCATCTCCTCTTTCGACTTTTCGCCACTCATCATACTTCTCCCCATTAGATAGGCCAGAGTGCAAAATTGCCACTTGATCTCCAAAGCGAGCAATGAAACGATCTGTCACTTGCGGTGTCAGAGAAATTTCTGGCACCAGCATAATAGCCGTTTTATTTTTTGCAAAGCTTGTTCAATGACTGTCAGATATACCTCAGTCTTGCCACTCCCCGTGATCCCTTCTAGTAAAATCGGACGTGATTTTTTCCCTATATTTTTTGTGATTTCTGTAACAGCAAATTGCTGTTCCTCATTTAACACAAGCTTTTTATCCTGGCGTTCTCTATCAAAATATTCAGCTGTACGACTCACTTCTTTTTCTTCAATCTCAATCAAGTCTTGGTCAATAAAATATTGCACCAACTCCCTAGAAAAGTCTTTTCTTAGGTCTGATAATATGCTTTCCTGCTCTTGTGCTAGCAAATAATCTTTCAACTCAAGTTTTCTTTTCGCACGCCCCGAAATAACAGCCGATGTCAATGCCTCTTTATTTGCACGATACCATTTTTCGGTCTTTACTTGCTTGTTATCTGTAGCTTGGTATTCTAAACGAAGCTTTCCTAACTGACAAAGACGCATGAATCTTGCCTGGCGTTTCTTATCTAAATCAGAAAAATGGAGGCAAGATTGGTCACCAAATACATCAAGCTTTTCCTCATATGATAATTTTTCTGTTGGATAAAGAATCTTATCATAGGACGAATTTAAAAAATTAGGCAGCATGGCTTTTAAAAGTGATATTTTATAAGAAAAGACAGTCTTACGTAATTGATCAGCCAGCCAAAGTTGCTCATCATTCAAAACAGGACTAAAATCCAAGACTTCTACAAGCTCTTTTAGCTCTGTTTCTTCTTCCTCCTGAATATCAAGCACTATCCCTTGAATCAATCGGTTAGCCTTTCCAAATGGAACATGAACTCGCATCCCTATTTGCAAAGCCTGAGAGAATTCCAGAGGAACTGCATAACTATACGGCTTATCTGTCTGCATTAACGGGACATCTACAATAACTTTCGCAACTAACATTTCCTCTCCTCTCCTTCACATTTTTAAATACGTAGAAACTATTTTCTAAGAAATATACTTCTTTTATTATACCGAAAAAGTAATCGTAATAGAAAAAATAAGATTGAGTTCCCCCAATCTTAGATTTTTTCACCTTCTTCTTTTTCTTTGGCGATTTGCTCTTTAATTTTGCGCTCTTCTTCTTCTCTTCGTAAACGCTCTTCTTCCGCACGGCGACGAACAGCTTCACGTTTTCCTTCTGGATCCGGATGAATCGTTACATTACCTGATTCAATTTCTTCTAATGCACGAAGCGTTGACTTTACAGATTTAAATTCTTGCGTTGCTGCTGCGCCTGCTTCTAATTCATGCGCACGTTTCGCTTCAAGAATAACCAATGAATACTTAGATGGTACCTTATCCAACAAGGTATCAATAGACGGTTTTAACATCATAATTTTTTACCTAATTTCTAATCTTTATCTTACGACTGCCGAATGCTTGATCATATCTTGGTAGTGTCCAATGACGCGATCAACTCGGAAGTGCTCTGCTTCGATCACACGCTTTACACGTTCAGCAGCTAAACTAACCTCATCATTAACAATGGCATAATCATACTCACGCATTAAAGCAATCTCTTCTTTCGCTTTTTCGATTCGTTTAGCAATCACGTCGACGCTATCTGTCCCACGACCAACCAAACGATCCTGTAACTCCTCTAAGTCAGGTGGCGTCAAGAAAATGAAGACCGCATCTGGAACTTTTTTCTTGACTTGGAGTGCTCCTTGCACTTCTATTTCAAGAAAGACATCAATTCCTTTGTCTAATGTTTCATTTACATAGGTCAATGGCGTACCGTAATAATTTCCAACGTATTCAGCATATTCCAACATCTGCCCTTGGCGAATTAACTCTTCAAATTCTTCTCGAGTTCTAAAAAAGTAATCCACACCATCCACTTCGCCTGGTCGTTGTGGGCGTGTTGTCATGGATACAGAGTATTGAAATTGATTTTCTGAACTTTCAAAAATCTCACGTCTAACCGTCCCTTTTCCGACACCTGATGGACCAGAAAAGACGATTAACAAGCCACGTTCCGTCATTTGTTCTCCTTCACAGTCTTTTACTTAGTGTACCAAAAAATAGTATATTTTTCAACTGCTTTTTATGACTAATCTATCGCATAAGAAAAACAGCCCGTAAGCTGTTTTCTCTATTTAGCATAATCAACGGCACGCAATTCACGGATAACAGTAACCTTGATATTTCCTGGATATTCTAGATTGTTTTCAATCTTCTCACGAACATCGTGGGCTAAGATCGTCACCTTATCATCCTTAATCTGCTCAGGATGAACCATAATCCGAATTTCACGCCCAGCTTGTAAAGCAAAGCTAGTTTTAACACCATCAAAGCCATTTGCGATTTCTTCTAAATCATGCAATCGCTTAATGTAGCTTTCTAAGGACTCGCTACGAGCACCTGGACGAGCCGCACTCAAAGCATCCGCTGCAGCAACAATCACTGCAATAACGCTCTCAGGCTCCACATCTCCATGGTGACTGGCAATGGTATTGACAACAACTGGATGTTCTTTGTACTTACGAGCGAGCTCAGTACCAATTTCAACGTGGCTTCCTTCCACTTCTCGGTCAATCGCCTTACCAATGTCATGCAGGAAACCTGCTCGGCGAGCCAATGTTGCATTTTCACCGAGTTCACCAGCAATAACTCCTGCTAGCTTCGCAACTTCAATCGAATGGCGCAACACATTTTGACCATAAGAAGTTCGGAATTGCAAACGTCCCATAATCTTCATCAAATCAGGATGGAGATTTGGAGCACCGATCTCATATGCCGCAGCTTCACCGTATTCTCGAATTCGATTATCAATTTCTAAGCGGTTCTTTTCCACCAACTCCTCGATACGAGCTGGATGGATTCGACCATCCTTTAGAAGAGCCTCCATTGTCATACGGGCAATTTCGCGGCGAACAGGATCAAAGCCAGACAAGGTCACAACATCTGGAGTATCATCGATAATCACATCAATTCCCGTCAGGCTTTCAAAGGTCCGGATATTTCGACCTTCTCGACCGATAATTCGACCTTTCATAGCATCGTCAGGCAAGTGAACTGTCGAGTTCGTTTGCTCAGCCACATAATCGCCAGCAATACGTTGCATAGCTTGTACTAGGATGTCCTTTGCCATCTTATCTGAGCGTTCTTTGACCTCTTGTTCCGCTTCACGGATACGCACTGCAATTTCTTTGGTTAGCTTTTCTTCTGTTTGAGAAAGAATCAAGTCACGCGCTTCGTTTTGCGAAAGGGAAGCAACCCTTTCTAGTTCGGCTTCTTTTTGTTTTTCAAGCTCCGCTAGTTGCTCTTCCCGCTCATCAATGTATTTAGTTTTATCTGAAAGACTTTGTTCTTTCTGCTCGAGTAATTGTTCTTTGTTGGTCAGATTATCATCTTTGCGATCAAGACTAGCTGAACGCTCCGTCAAGCGGCTTTCCATTTGTTTCAGCTCTTGGCGTTCAGATTTAAACTCTGCTTCAACTTCTTCTCGATATTTTCTGGCTTCTTCTTTTGCCTCCAAAAGTGCTTCTTTTTTAAGCGAATTCGTCTCACGTTCTGCATCCTTTCGGATCATATCTGCTTCTCGTTCGGCTTGTCCGCGTAAATTCGTTGCTTCTTGTTCAGCATTCAAAAGAGTAAGTTCTGCAGCTTCTTTTGATGATTTCATTCGAGCCGAGATACTTACATATCCAATGACTAAACCAATGATGACGGCAAAAACAAGAACTAGAATATTTACCATGTTTTTACCTCATTAATTTATTTTAAGTTGAATTAGTAAATTCCTATTTATTTTATCATAAATTTAGCAAATAAACAAACTGATTTTATCAAAAAAGAGAGCGATTTCTTATATTATTTTATTTAATTTCAAACAAATCCTTATTCTATATGGTATTTAGAAAAAATTATTTTTTCGTAAAAATATTTGCTATAATCAAACTATAAAAATAGATTACAAAGGAGATTTTTTATGCCTAAAAAAGTCATTGTTGAAAGTTTTGAGTTAGACCACACCATCGTTAAAGCACCGTATGTGCGTCTTATTGGAGAAGAGAGTGGACCTAAAGGTGATGTCATTTCAAACTTTGATATCCGACTCGTCCAACCAAATGAAGACTCTATCCCAACAGCTGGTCTACATACAATCGAACATCTACTAGCCATGCTTATCCGTCAGCGTATCGACGGTCTAATTGACTGCTCACCTTTTGGATGCCGAACAGGATTTCATATGATTATGTGGGGGCAACACACTACAACAGAAATTGCTATAGTTATCAAATCCTGCCTCGAAGAAATCGCTGAAGCAACTACTTGGGAAGATGTCCCTGGCACTACTATTGAATCCTGCGGAAACTATAAAGATCATAGTCTTTTTTCAGCTAAGGAGTGGGCTAAATTAATTCTAAAACAAGGAATATCAGATGATCCTTTTAAACGCCATATTGTCTGATAGAAACAGAAAAGAGAGTGGGACAGAAATCGGTAATCCGTTAGAATTCGATTTCGCCGTCCCACCTCCGCACAGTTGAGTAGGGCTGTAAAAGCTGATGAAATCAGCGTAATAGAGCCCACTCAACCACTGCGTCTTGCTCGACAATCCAAAGACAATTGAGAGGCTAGGACTTTTGTCCCAGCCTCTTTTATTAATAGTCTAAAGCATCTGCATAACCTGAACCATTTCCAACGAAATATCCCGTTTTACAATTGATACTAAATAGATAGGTACCATCTGGTTTAAAGAGATTATAATAGCCATTTCCATTTATAATATTTACTTTCTCAATAATGTACTGATTTCCAGTGATATACCCACGTTCACGTGAGACCTGTAAAATATTTTCTAAAATTCCAGGATTAAAGCTCCACGCAGCATTAGCAGCATCATTAATAAGAGCTTGATTATAAGGAACACGACTTAAATTTCGTTGAAGGGCAACACCCGTACTTGTCTGTCCAATGCCAGCATTCGTATTTGCTGATTGATCCGCACTAGCTACAGGAGCTTCCTGAGAAGCACTAGAAGGTGAATCAGCTGAAGACGCACCTTGACTACCTTGCGACGCCAATGTCTGCTGACCTTTTCCCTGACTAATAGCAGAGCTAAGAAGTTTGTCTAGATTGTCATTTCCTGTCTTTGTTACTGTAAAAGTAGCACCACTCTTGACTTTAGCATTTGTATCTAACACACCGTCTTTGATAACTGGTGTTTCAAATTGAGCATTGACTGCTTGGATAGCAGAGACTTGTTTGACCAAGTTTTCATACTTCGCTTTTGCTACTGTATACTCCTTACTATTTTTCAACGATTCTAACTTGGTTTTTAATTGCTCTAAATTCGCAAAACTACTATTTTTAATTGCCAGTTTATTCTTATCTGTGAAGAAAGAATCATACAAGCTATTAAAGACTTTCAAAGCTTTGTTTTCAGAGCTCGAACTATTAGAACTTGTTTTTTGACTTGTCTGACTACTAGAATCACTTGCCATTCTACTCGCTTGATTCCTATTGATTGTAAAATAAGCAGTTGCAGCAATCCCTGCCACAGCAAATATACTTACAAGTCCAATAAGGACTTTTTTATTAGACTTTGGCTTTTCTTCCGATTCAGAAGCGTTTTCCTCAGTGACTTCAGCAACTTCAGTTAGTTCATCTTCTAACCTTGAATCAGATACTACTTCGTCCGAAAATGCTTGACTGACTTCTGCATCTAAGTCTTGAATTTCAGAATCAGGAACGTCTGTTTCATCGCTTATTGGCATTTCTGTGTCAAGAACTTCTTCTAAATCTTCTTTTTCCTCAATCTCAATATTTTCTTCTGTCAACTGAGTTGTTGCAGCAAACTTGCCGGCTTCGATTTCTTGGCGATGTTGTTTGATATATTTATCTAAAACATTGTCATCTTCATGGACGCCCGCTTCTAATTCTTCGCTTTTTCTGACTGCTTGTCCAATCGTCATTTCCTTTGCTACTTCAAAATCTAGAATCGATTCTTGTTCTTGATTCATCGGCGCTTTCTTTTTCTTGCTCATATTCGTCCTTTCTACTCTCTCAATTGACGCTTGACTCTTTGACCAAAATATTGATACAAATCAACCTTCAATGTTCCATTGTAGAGCTTTCTTTTCTTATCAGCGGAACTACCATATTTGCTTTCAAATGCTTCGTCGCTAGTCAAAATAAATTTGCTCCAGGTTTGTAAAGGAGCAAAAGTTTCTCCCATCTCTTGATAAAGCTTTGTAACTGCTGAATCATCCAAAAGACGTTCCCCGTAAGGAGGATTTGAAATAATGACACCGTTTATCTTATCTGTATGTAAATCTTGCAAGCGCATTTGCTTAAATAAAATCGAATCCGCCACTCCAGCTTCTTCGGCGTTATTTCTAGCAATTTCAATCATCCGAGCATCCAAATCTGAACCAGAAATATCCAGTTGTACATCCTGCTTCATCTGAGCACGTGCTTCTGCCCTAGCTTTCTGAACCTGATCTTTCTCCACCCAAGTCCAGTCTTCAAAAGCAAATGAACGATAGAGTCCTGGTGCAATGTTTTTACCAATCAAAGCGGCTTCAATACAAAACGTTCCTGAGCCACAAGTCGGATCAATCAACGGTTTGTCAGGATACCAGTTCGACAACAATAAAATCGCCGCCGCCATATTTTCCTTAATCGGTGCTCCACCTTTATCTATCCTGTATCCTCTCTTAAATAAGCTAGAACCAGTCGTATCAATCATGATAGTCACCATATCTTTTAGAATAGAAACTTCAATCTTAAATTCAGGTCCATTTTCCATAAGCGGAACACCTTCTGGACGAGCATAATATCTTTGGAGTTTCTTCACAATGGCTTTTTTAGAAATAGCTTGAACGCTTGGTTCATTATGAAGCTTGGATTTGACGCATTTTGCTTTAGAAATTGGAAACTTAGCACCCAAGGGCAGATAATTTTCCCAATCCAGAGCAAAGACCCCTTGAAAGAGTTCTTCAAATGTTTTAGCTGGGAACATCCCGACGATGATTTTAATTCGATCCGCCGAGCGTAGCCAAAGATTCGTCTGAATAATACTTTCTATATCTCCCTCAAAACGAACTCTGCCGTTTTCGACTTGACATTCAATACCAAGTTCCCTAATTTCTCGACCAACTACCGCTTCAAGACCTGCAGCCGCAGTCGCTATTAACTGAAATGTTTTTTTCATATTTTCCTCAAAATAAATAGATATCCCTATTTAGTCCTATCAGCATTTTGTATCAATAAACATACTATTTTCCTAACATACTCTAAATATGGAAATCTTATTACAATTAGAGGCTAAGAACCACGCCCTAGCCTCTACCTATATGCAATTTTCTATAAGCCATGTTTTGTTCCAGAAATGACTAGGTACCATTTCCTTCGATAATCATCTGTCTACTGTTTCCAGTCAGAATGCTATGTTCGTTTCCACGCACTCCGTGCCCCGACCAAAGTTTGGGTTGCTAGCTTGAGGGGTTTACCGCGTTCCACTTTTTGCGTTTCCGCAAAAACTACGTCACTGTGGCACTTTCAGGCATACTCCAGCATATCAAAAGACTTAGCTGTTTTAGCCGCCGTAACGGAAAAATCCGTCCCTAGGCTTATTGTTTCGCCTAGCACAAACACTACCGGCATCACAGCCAGTGCTAGCATGGACTTTCCTCATGAAGAAATCTCCCCATGCGATTATCCAAAAATTGCACGTCCTATTTTTTACAACTGATTCAGTTCACTTTCTTGAATCTGTTTTCCAAATACTTCTTTTTCTAGGCGACTTAGACGTTTCAAAATATCAAAATTAGTGATTGTTGCTTGTCCTGTATCACCAAAAGATTGGTGTACTTGTGAAGCTGTAGAGGTTGGTGCTTCCTGCATACGCTTAGAAAGTTCTTGTTTCAAACGAGTGTTTTCCTCACGTAATTCTTTGACCATGGTAGCATATGTCTCATAGTCCTTGATTACTTCATCTAAGAACTCATCGACTTCTTGCTTACTATAGCCACGAACGCTTGTCTTAAAATCTTGATCAAAAATATTTTTCGGGGTAAAAATAATACGGGCCATTTCTCTCTCCATTCTAATTCATTACTATCATTATATACGAAACTAAAGAGAAAAATCAAGGTCTAAACTTTAAATTTCAGAAAAATTTTCTGCTATTTCATTTAAGTCATCAAATGTTAATTTTTTGATATCATATTGTTTTTGTTCTTTCATCTTTTGGTAAAGATATTTCAACTTCGTTTCGTTTTCTTCATCATAAAAAAGATAAGCGCCATCTGTATTTTCTAGTAAAAATTGGTTGTATTCTCGAAATTGACTAGGATTTTCATATTTTGGATAAGCATATTTGACAAAATCGACTTTTTTGAAGCTGTCTAGTTTTTCTTGATTTGCTTCGTTCCAATTTTCACCTTGATTTTCAAACAGAAAAATCGTCGCTAGCTGTAAATCGTATTCTTTTTGTAACTCTTTAGCTACATCTAACACCCAGTTTTCAAACCCTAAATTACCTGTAAAAACAAGCCATTTCATACCATTCTCTAATAGATAGATCAGGTCTCTACGAATGGCTGTTTTGATCATTTTCAGACGCAAATCTTTCTCATCAAATATTCCTAATTCAAAAGCTTTATAGCCCACAACTAGTACACTAACCATTTTTTATCCCTTTACAATTGATTTATGTTATAATAGAGTGATGTTATTGTACCAATAAGGAGTTTTATGGTCAACTATCCACATAAGGTTATCCCTAAAAATAATATAAAAAAAGTGAAAAAAGGAACAATTGATTTTGCTAATCGAGGGATGTCTTTTGAAAAAATGATCAATGATACTAATGACTACTATCTTAGTCGTGGTATGGCTGTCATTCACAAAAAACTACACCGATCCAGATTGTAAAAGTGGATTATCCAAGACGAAGCCGTGCAAAAATTGTAGAAGCATATTTTCGTCAGGCTTCTACCACTGACTATTCTGGAGTGTATCAAGGTCATTATATTGACTTTGAGGCTAAAGAAACACGGCAAAAACAGTCAATGCCTATGAAAAACTTTCATTCTCATCAAATTGAGCATATGGATCAAGTTATTCAACAAGGTGGTATTTGCTTTGTTCTTCTTCACTTTTCGAGCCTTAAGGAGACCTATCTCCTTCCAGCTCCTTACTTAATTGAGTTTTACAAGATCGACAAAGGAAGTAAGTCAATGCCTTTGACCTACATACAAGAGCATGGCTATCTCGTTAATCAGAGTATCCTTCCGAGTATTCCTTATCTTGATATTGTCTCAAAAAAATTATTAGGTGGTCAATCAAATGAATAAACAAACTATCATGACGGCTCTCAAATGGATTGCAAGCGGGCTTATCTCCCTCTTCATCCTTGGAGTATTGGCCGGAAGTGGTCTATTCCTCTACTATGTAAGTAATTCTCCAGAGCTTTCTGAAAATAAGCTCGTTGCCACTACTTCCAGCAAGATTTACGATAATAAAAATAACTTAATTGCAGATTTGGGCTCTGAGAAACGTGTCAATGTTACGACTGATCAAATTCCTACTGACTTGGTGAATGCGATTGTTGCTATCGAAGACCATCGATTCTTTAATCACCGCGGAATTGATTCCATTCGGATTGTCGGATCAACCATTAATAACCTCCTTCATCGTTCAAGTGGACTTCAAGGTGGATCCACTTTGACCCAACAGTTGATTAAACTCACTTACTTTTCTACCTCAAAAGCAGACCAAACAATTGCACGTAAAGCCCAAGAAGCCTGGCTTGCCTTCCAGTTAGAGAGAACAGCCACTAAACAACAAATTCTGACATACTATGTAAATAAAGTCTATATGTCAAACGGCAACTACGGAATGCAAACAGCCGCTCAAAGTTTTTATGGTAAAGATTTAAAAGATTTATCTTTACCGCAACTTGCTCTGTTAGCCGGTATGCCTCAAGCACCAAATCAATACGATCCCTACTCTCAGCCTGAAGCTGCCCAAAAACGCAGGAATATTGTTCTCTCAGAAATGTATAAACTAAAATATATTACTGCTGAACAATATGAACAAGCTATAAACACTCCTGTCACAGATGGCCTTCAAAGCCTAAAGAGCACTGCATCTTATCCAGCTTACATGGACAACTATCTCAAACAAGTTATTGAGCAAGTCGAAAAAGAAACTGGATATAACTTATTGACAACTGGTATGGATGTCTATACCAACGTCGATACTGAAGCACAAAAACGACTTTGGGAAATTTATAATTCTGATACCTACGTCAACTATCCAGATGATGAATTACAAGTAGCATCTACTGTTATGGATGTATCAAATGGGAAAGTCATCGCCCAACTAGGTGCACGCAATCAAGCTACTAATGTTTCGTTTGGTACCAACCAAGCTGTAGAAACTAACCGTGACTGGGGGTCAACGATGAAACCAATTACGGATTATGCTCCTGCCATTGAAGACGGGATCTACAGCGCAACATCTGCCACTATCACAGATAGTCCATACAACTACCCTGGCACCAATACCCCGGTCTATAACTGGGATATGCGCTACTATGGAACGATTACTATGCAGTATGCTATTCAAGAATCACGAAACGTTCCAGCCGTTAAAAGTTTAGAAGCTGTTGGGCTAAAGCAGGCTCTTAAATTCCTAAATAAAATTGGAATCAATTATCCTGAGCTCCACTATTCAAATGCTATTTCCAGCAATACCACAAAATCAGGAAATGACTATGGAGCAAGTAGCGAAAAAATGGCTGCCGCTTACGCAGCATTTGCTAATGGCGGGACTTACCATAAACCACAATATATCAATAAAATAGTCTTTAGCGATGGAACTGAAAAAAACTTCTCTAATGAAGGTACCAAAGCTATGAAAGAAACAACTGCCTACATGATGACAGACATGATGAAGACTGTATTGACTTCTGGGACAGGTGTAAATGCTGCTATTCCAGGAATCCATCAGGCTGGTAAAACAGGAACATCTAACTACACCGAAGATGACTTAAGCAAACTCACAAAAGAACATCAGGGTTCAAGCATTGTCACCCCAGATGAACTTTTTGTCGGCTATACTCCACAGTATTCGATGGCTGTTTGGACAGGATATAGCAATCGTCTTACTCCTGTTCTAGATGATGGCATCAAGGTCGCTACTGAAGTCTATCGCGCTATGATGACTTACTTAACCCCAGAAAGTAATGAAGACTGGGTACAACCAAACGGTGTCTATCGTGTCGGTTATTACCTTTATCTAAACGGAACGAATCCAAATCGTTACCTTCCTCAGTCTACTACTTCAGAGTCATCAACAAGTAGTAGTGAAAGTTCTTCCACATCTAGTTCCTCTACATCTTCCAGCTCAACAGAATCTAGTCTTTCGTCTGATTCCCAACAGAGCAATATACAAAACACTAATCCATAATAATAGAAAAAGAGGCTGGGACAAAAGTCCTAGCCTCTCAATTGTCTTTGGATTGTCGAGCAAGACGCAGTAGTTGAGTGGGCTCTACTACGCTGATTTCATCAGCTTTTACAGCCCTACTCAACTGTGCGGAGGTGGGACGACGAAATCGAATTCTAACGAATTACCGATTTCTGTCCCACTCTCTTTAATGTTTATTTCGCTAAAGCTCCCATCGGATCCCACGGTGCTAAGACAATTGGTTCAGCTTCATAAGCAACTAATTCTTCAGCTGATAGAAATTCTTTTCGGACAACTATTTGATAAGTATATTGATCCATCCAAGCATCACTTGCCACAAAATACCCTTTATTGCCTACCTTGTCTCCCCAAGAATTTTCTACTTTCCATTTTTTAGATCTTCCATCTTCATCTAGATCAACTCCTGTCAGAACCATTGCGTGAGTCATAAGGCTTTCACTATAGTCCAGTCGACCCGCCTTATCCTGCGTCAGATGAAGATCCATGCTGGAAGTGAAATCATAGATACCTTTGTCCATAATTCCAGCTTTACGATTACTAGACTGGCCAACATCTGAGCCAAACCATACAGTCTCTCCAGCTTGCATCTGTGCAATAGCTAACTCTTTCAGGCGGTCCATCTCGACATTCAGGTATCGAACCGGCTTACTACCAACCACATTGCCCAACATCTCAACTGTGTAAGATCGACCGTAAGGTTTATCAGCTGTTGGAGCATTGATAATAGAAACATAGTCATCCAGATGAAGATCAACATACTTACGATAAAATTCCTGTGGAGTCAAGTTGTTTTCGCTGTGGAAGTGATTCTCCTTATCCCGATAAGAAAAATCAAACCGGCGTGGTGGCAAACCAAGATTCATAGCTAAGAAGTTGAAAATTTCTTGTAGCAGCTCTTCTTTTTTTACTTGAAGAGTAGATGGATCAACACCATCCTTAACTAATTCTCGCAAGATCTGTGCATCTTGACGTAGAAGTTTATTTAACATTTGATTGAGCTCCCGGCTATTGCTGGAAGAGACAGACTCAGGATAGATCGCTTTAGGAACAACACCGTATTTTTCAAACAGAGAGACAACCATATCCCACTGGCCTCCATCCTGCTGAGGAGTATCTAAAAGAAACTTGACTTTGCGACTAGTCAACTCCAGATCGACAGTAGCCAATATTTGCTCCAAAAACCAATTAGATTTTTCATATTTATCCCAAAAGAAAGTATGAGCCTGAGATAACTCAAAGTCTTCCAACTGAAAGTCCGAAATCATTTTATGGCGAAATGTATTTAAGGCTGCAAACATCCAGCAACGACCAGACGCCTTTTGATTACTAACCTTATCTTTTGTAAGATCTATTGAAAAAACAGGTGTATTATCCACAGCACTACTGCGTTTTTCCAACGAAACTAAAAGTCCGTTATGACTAATAGCATTTTCCAGTGCTGCATACTTGGGATTTGCCTCATAAGCGGCATACAACTTATCTGTGAAATTTTGCTCTAGCGAATGCATAAAGTCCTCCTTATTTAATCTGTATTCAAAATGATTATTTTATCTGATTAAGCCTTATTCTAACATCACCAGATAAGGGTATATTTCAAAATCCTTTTGCACCAAACAATGAACAAATAAGCCTTAAAGTAATCAATTGTATCATACAGAAAAACTCTTATTTTACTTCTATTATAGAACTTTACAAAATCAGTGCAAGTAAAAAGAGAGTGGGACAGAAATCGGTAATTCGTTAGAATTCGATTTCGTCGTCCCACCTCCGCACAGTTGAGTAGGGCTGTAAAAGCTGATGGAATCAGCGTAGTAGAGTCCACTCAACCACTGCGTCTTGCTCGACAATCCAAAGACAATTGAGAGGCTAGGACTTTTGTCCCACTCTCTTCTTTATAAATCTGATTGTAGAATGCTATAGATCGAATAATCTTTGACTTGACCTTTATGGAATTTTGCTTGACGTAAGGTCCCCTCATAGCTCATACCAGCCTTTTCCATTACGCGACCAGAAGCTGGATTAACAGTGACAAACTCCGCTGACACTCGATTGAAACCTGCCTCTTGTAAAAGGAAAGCTAATACTGCCTTTAGTGCCTCTGTCATCAGACCTTGACCCCAATAATCTTCACCCAAAATATAACCAACTTCGCAGGAATTAATCTTCTCATCCTTATTTACCACACTAATATCGCCAATCGCATACTCAGGAGTTTCCTTGAGGCAGATTGCCCACTTATAAAAACCTAAATCTTGATAACAATCAACCCAACGAGCAATAGATTGCCTTGTCGTATCAGGATTTGGATGTGCATCCCACGTTACGTGAAGAAGGTTATTCGGACGTGAAGCCCAATTGTCGTACATAGCCTGATAATCTGATTTTATAAAAGGCCTGAGCAAGAGACGTTTCGTTTCAATAGACTGTGTACCTATCTTTTTCATAGCTTCCTCATTTCTTGGTTCAGACTAAAATGTTTCGATAGAGTTGTTTACTTCCAAAATTCGTCAAAAATCGTAATCGGCAAATGGCGTTTGTGCTGACCTTTAAGCCACCAAGATTCGATAGTTCCCTGGGCTTGGGCTGAAACGGACTTGCCTTCGAGGTAGTCGTCAATTTCATTATAGGTCACTCCCAGAGCAACTTCATCTGCAATCCCAGGCTTTTCTTCTTCCAAATCAGCCGTCGGCACCTTTTCATAGAGGGCCGGATCAGCTCCTAAGGCTATGAGCAACTGCTTACCTTGTCGTTTATTGAGGCGATAAAGTGGCAGAATATCCGCTCCACCATCTCCAAATTTAGTGAAGAAGGCTGTGACATTCTCAGCTGCATGGTCCGTTCCAATTACCGCACCGCTATGAGCACCGGCCAAAGCATACTGAGCTATCATGCGACAGCGGGCCTTGATATTGCCTTTGTTAAAATCAGAAACTTTGGCACCTGTTGCCTCTACAGCCCTTGTCATGGCATCGGCAGATTCTTTGATATTGACTGTCAGACTGACATCAGGCTGGATAAAAGCCAGGGCTTTCTGAGCATCAGCTTCATCCGCTTGAACTCCATAAGGAAGACGGACTGCGATAAAGCGATAACTATCATCTCCTGTTTCCTTCCGCATCTCTTCGACAGCTAACTGGGCTAGACGGCCAGCCAGTGTAGAGTCCTGACCACCAGAAATCCCCAAAACATAGCTTTTCAAAAAAGGATGCTTTCTCAGATAGGACTTGAGGAAATCCACCGATTTGCGAATTTCTTCCTCCGGGTCAATGATTGGTTCGACACCCAGCTGGGCGATGATTTCTTCTTGTAGGCTCATTCTGCTACTCCTGTCTGATTGGCCTTTTTTCGCATCTGATCAATCAAGTCCATCTTATCCTGCCAAATATCTCTAGCCAAATCAACCGGATAATCTTGCGGATTGAGAACTCGCTTGTACTCATCCCAAAGCTTCTCAAATTCCTTGCGCGCATAAGCTTGTATCCCAGTCAAGTTTGGTTGCTTATAAACCAACTTCCCTTCATTGAAAATATCCTTCAATAATGGCACGGCATCAAAATCTTTGACTATTTTATTAATATAGGTATAGGTCGGATGGAACATTTCTAGCTCCTGCAAAGCTTGAACATCTGTTCCATCATAGGTAATGTAGTCTCCTTCAGACTTCCCTTTTGCTCGACTGGTAATCCGCCAGACTTGCTTCTTACCTGGAGTAGAAACTTTTTCAGCATTATTAGAAAGTTTGATCGTATTGCGGAGTTGACCTTCCTCATCTTCGATGGCAACGATTTTGTATACCGCCCCTAAAGCTGGCTGATCATAGGCTGTAATGAGTTTGGTACCTACTCCCCAGACATCAATCTTGGCCTTCTGCATCTTTAGGTTGAGAATCGTATTTTCGTCCAAGTCATTGGAAGCGTAGATCTTAGCATCAGGGAAGCCAGCTTCATCCAATTGTTGCCGAACTTTCTTGGAAATATAAGCCAAATCTCCTGAATCAATACGCACACCCAAAAAATTAATCTTATCCCCCAGCTCACGAGCTACTCGAATCGCCGCTGGAACACCTAGGCGCAAAGTGTCATAAGTATCTACTAAGAAAACACAGTCATGATGAGTCTTGGCATAAGCCATGAAAGCATCATAGTCATTGCCATAAACCTGCACTAGAGAGTGAGCATGAGTACCTAATACTGGAATGTTGAACAACTTACCAGCTCGAACATTACTGGTACCATTTGCACCACCAATCACTGCTGCCCGCGTCCCCCAAATCGCCGCATCCACCTCCTGGGCACGACGAGTACCAAACTCCATCAATGGTTCATCTTCGATAACCGAGCGGATACGAGCTGCCTTAGTCGCAATTAAGGTCTGGAAATTTACAATATTAAGTAGTGCAGTCTCAACAAGCTGGCATTGAGCTAGAGGTCCTTCCACCTGTACTAGTGGTTCATTAGCAAAAACCAAATCACCTTCCTGAACAGAACGAACTGTCAGACTCATCTTAAAATTTCGTAAATAATCTAGAAACTCACCTTGGTACCCTAAAGTTTCCAAATACTCTAAATCACTCTGGCTAAAGGTCAAATGATTGAGATAAGAGATGATTCGCTCCAATCCTGCAAAAACTGCATAGCCATTGTTAAAGGGATTCTTGCGAAAATAAATTTCAAAGACTGCGCGTCTATTGTGCATATTTTGGTTAAAATAAACTTGCATCATGTTGATTTGGTACAAATCAGTGTGCAAGGTCAAACTATCATCTGGAAACATGTTTCCCCCTTTATAAAACTGCATAGATTGTTTTTATTATATCATAAATTAGGTAAGAAGCGCTTTTTGGAAAACGGAAAATAATCTAGCTGAAGCCATTTGCTTTTGTACAATTTATCAGTAAAAATCCTTAATTGCTTTTTATAAATGAGCTTACATTTTAAAACACAAACACACCTTTGTCAGGATAATCCCAACAAAAGTGTGTTTTACAACTTATGAATGTTCTGTCACATATTTATAGACTTCCTGACCGGCTATCGCTCCATCACCCACAGCTGTTGTAATTTGGCGTAGATCTTTCTGTCTAACATCTCCTACAGCGTAAATACCAGCTATAGCAGTCTTCATATGGTCGTCTGTCACAATCCAGCCTAATTCATCTGTAATCCCTAAACCTGCTGTAAAATCACTGACTGGATCTAGACCGACATAGATAAAGATTCCACCAAAATCAACCTGTCTTTCCTCTCCTGTCTTGATATTTTTAAGGGTCACCCCATTCACTTTGCGATCGTCACCGTGAATAGCCTCCACAACTGAATCCCAAATAAAATGAATCTTCTCATTTGCAAAGGCACGATCCTGTAAGACTTTCTGCGCTCTTAACTCATCACGACGGTGAACAATGGTCACACTTTTGGCAAACTGTGTCAAAAAAATGGCTTCCTCAACTGCTGAGTCGCCTCCTCCGACAACTAGCAAATCCTCATCACGGAAAAATGCTCCGTCACATACCGCACAGTAAGAAACACCACGGCTATTGTACTCAGATTCCCCTGGGACATCAAGATGACGGTGAAACGCACCGGTAGCGATAATAACTGTCTTCGTATCAAGTTCTTCATCTTCAATGATAACAGTTTTAAAATCACCCTTGTCTTCGATTTTTTCTACCCGACCAAAAAGGTGCTCTACGCCAAGATTTTCTAAGGGTTCAAACATTTTTTCAGCCAATTCTGGTCCACTGATCAAAGCATACCCAGGATAATTTTCTACATCAACTGTATTATTCATTTGTCCGCCAGGAATACCTGCTTCTAACAAAGCGACTTTGAGATTGCTTCGGGCAGCATATAATGCGGCTGTCATTCCGGCAGGACCTGCCCCAATAATAACTGTATCGTACATACTTCTACCTTCTTCTGTTGTAATAATCATTATTCTAACGCCCTTGAAATATTTTTGCAAATATTATGCTTTTAAAACTAGCAGAATCCCCATCACAGCAAATGATAATATGGGAATCGTCATGACATCAATCATCAGCACATCAAATAAATGAGCTTGGCGCTCTGCTACTGTTTTATCTTTTCGACTAGCTATTCTCAGTAAAATCCAAACTCCTGACAAACCACCGATAAAAGCAGTCGTCAAAAATAAACTCTGTAAATAAAGGGAAAAAATTCGCTGTAACATCCTAACTCCTACATTTCTGCCTTTGTTTTACTTCTCTAACGACCTCATTTAGCCGAAAACAAACTCAGCTGGCAAGACCAACCGAGTTCTCCTTTTTCTATTATATCAAATATATGTTCGTTTGTAACTAGCAAAAAATTCTTTCGTACGCTCTTCTTTTGGATGGTGGATAATTTCATCTGGGCTACCCACTTCAATAATATGTCCCTTGTCTAAAAAGAGCACCTTATCTGCCACTTGAGCTACAAAAGACATATCATGGCTCACTAAAATCATTGTTTGACCTGATTTAGCTGCATCTGCTATAGACTTCTCTACTTCACCGACTAATTCTGGATCCAAAGCAGAAGTCGGCTCGTCTAAAAGAAGGACATCTGGCTTCATTGCTAAAGCTCGCGCCAAGGCCACCCGTTGCTTTTGTCCACCGGATAAATGACGGGGATAATGATTTTCACGATCTGATAGGCCAACTTTAGCTAACTCTTCTTTAGCAAGTTTTGTCGCTTCCTCATCAGACATTCTTTTTACGACTACTAAGCCTTCTTTCACGTTTTCTAAAGCTGTACGTCTCTCAAACAAGTTGAATTGCTGAAAAACCATTGCTAATTTTCTACGTAATGTCAAAATCTCTTCTTGGCTAATCTGAGCAAAGTCCACCTTGAAACCATCAATAGAAATAGTACCGCTATCTGGTGTTTCTAAATAATTAAGACTACGCAAAAATGTTGATTTCCCAGCGCCTGATGATCCAATCAGAGCTATTACTTCACCCTTTTGAATATCGAGACTTAGATTGTCTAACACTGTTTGACCTGAAAAGGATTTACTGAGATTGGAAATGTGAATCATTAACGAATATCTCCTTTCACTTGGCTGGTTGAAGCAAGTGCTTCCGGAGCTTCAATGGCCATTCTTCTTTCGATAAAACGCCCAATTTGCTCAATGATAATATTGACAGCCCAATAAACGAGTGCAACCGATATAAAGCGCTCAAAATAACGATAATCTGCACCACCTAAAATCTGCGCTTGAGCAAACACTTCTACTACCCCTGCACTAAAAGCCAGAGAGGTTCCTTTTGTCAATCCAATCAAAGAATTAATCAAGGTCGGTGTCGCTACGACAGCTGCATTTGGAATAATGACACGACGATAG
The DNA here is from genome assembly GCF_000220065.1 of Streptococcus sp. oral taxon 056 str. F0418. GTDB lineage: Bacteria > Bacillota > Bacilli > Lactobacillales > Streptococcaceae > Streptococcus. Next base: position 784,734 of record NZ_AFQU01000001.1, read on the forward strand.
ACCTGAGCATTTGTCATCCCTAAACTTCTAGCTGCTTCAATCTCACCGGCACTGACAGATAAGATCGCCGCTCGAATGGTTTCACTAGCATAGGCCGCTTCGTTAAAAGAAAAAGCTACAATTGCAAATGCAGATGCTGGGATAGCATTAATATTAAAACCTGTACCAAAGCGCATATTGACGGCTTTCAGTACTAAAGGAATTCCGTAATAGGTCAGCATAAGCTGAACTAAGACAGGAGTCCCCCTCAAAAAGCTGACAAAAAGTGCTTGAATAGGATAAAGAATTTTGACTCGGTTGATTTTAACAATAGCAAAAATCAAGGCTAGAACTAACCCAAAGAGTGCTCCACCTAGAGTGAGCAATAAGGTTGTCGGTAATTTTTCAATGATTTTTGGCAAAGCATCAAAAACAGACCGCCAGCTAAAAAGCTGGCCATCCGGAATCAAACCGACCAATTCTTGGTACCAATTCGAAGCTAAAACAACTAATGTTACATTCATATCTAATCCTTTCACATCGACTATCAGTGTTGAATTATTCTATCATAATTAGTTTGTCAAACCAAATATTTGCTACGCTTTACAAATAAAAATAGATAGACCAGTATATCTAGTCTACCATATAATTTTTATACAAAACAGTATAATTTTTTTATCATAGACATAGAATTTTCTTATGTCTAGAAAGTCTGTCGTTTAGCCTTACGTTCAGCTCGTCCTCTAGCACGATTTTCCGCACGTTTTGTTTTACGACGTTTTTCATTAACAGCCCATTGGATTTTCTTTTTGTAGCCCGGTTTGATCTTTTTCTTTTTCTTTTTAACCAAACCAATCATTTCAGTATCTAACTTTTCGTAAGATTTTTCACGATTTGCACGCCGATCTCGATCGTAAGTATCCTGGAACTCGCCATCTTTCATCATTTTAGGAATGAACTTGATTCCTAACTTCTCTAATTCGCGAATATCGGAATCATCACTCGGCTGATAAAGGGTGATGGCTGTCCCTGGCAAACCATTTCGACCTGTCCTCCCGACCCGGTGAACAAAGAAAGATAGATCTTGAGGAATGGCATCATTAATAACATGGCTAACCCCTTCAATATCAATTCCACGAGCAGCCAAATCCGTTGCTACAATATATTCAAAATCAAGATTTTTTACTTGATTCATGATTCTCTTTCGTTCACGTGGAGCAATATCGCCATGAATCTTGGCCACCTTCAACCCTTGAGCAACAAGATAACCATGCAACTCATCTGCTCTTGTCTTCGTGTTCACAAAAACCATAGCTAGATAAGGTTGTAAGATTTGACTAATTTCATAAATCTGCGCATTCTTATCACGACCTTTAGTTGATACTAGCCAATTTTCAATAGTATCTGAAATCACCGTTTTCGTCCTGATTTGCTCCATCACAGGATTTGACAAATACTTCTTCAAAAACGGCTGTAACTTTTGTGGAATCGTCGCAGAAAAGACCATAAATTGCAGATCCTTTGGCAGGCTTCCTGCAATCTTATCTACCGTCTCTAAAAATCCCATGTCCAAAGTCATGTCCGCTTCATCTACTACAAATGTCTTGGCTTTATGAATAGCCAAGTCACCTGATTTAACCAAATCATAAATCCGGCCAGGCGTCCCAATAACAATATGAGGTTGGCTGGTCTCTAATTTATCAATCTGACGTGCTTTATCAGTCCCACCGACATAATTTGCTACACGGATCTCTGTGTCTGAAAATGAAGCAATCTGACGTGTTGCCTGATAAATTTGAGTAGCTAACTCTCGACTAGGTGCTGTAATCACAACCTGCACATGATCAGCTTCTTCATTCAATTTTTGAAAAATTGGGAGTAAGAAAGTATGGGTCTTACCAGAACCAGTCTTTGACTCTCCTACTAAGTCACGACCTGACAATACTACAGGAATTAGCTTTTCCTGTACTTCAGTAGCTTCCACAAACTTCAAATCCTGTAAAGCTTTTTGAATATAGTCTTTAAACTCGAATTCTATAAATTTCATCTTTTCCTCTTATTCTTAGTAGTCTTATCTATTATACCAGAAAATATAGTTTTATACGAAAACAAGGAGAACAATGTTCTCCTTCGTTTACAAATATAATATTGCTAATGTAATCAAGCTTGCAAATAGCCCTACTCCCCAAAAAAGGAGATCTACTTTCCACTCACTCCACTCTTTTCCATGACCTGAAAACCCTCCAAGCTCAAAGTGATGGTGTAGAGGTGTCATTCGAAAAATTCTCTTACCGCCTGTCAGTTTAAAGTATGAAACTTGCAACATGACTGAAGCTGTCTCGCAAACATAGACAATTCCAATCAGAAGGAGTGTCCATTCTTGGTGCAACGCGATGGATAAGGCTGCAAGCATGCCTCCCAAAGCCAGACTTCCTACATCTCCCATAAAAATTTTAGCAGGTTTATGATTGAAACCGAAAAAGCCAAGTAGTCCGCCAATCATACTAAAAATGACGATTAGCAAATCAAATCGCTTCTGTTCCATAGCAATCACCGCATAAGCTACTAAGCTTATCACAACTGAGATACTCGCCAAGCCATCAATCCCATCTGTTAAATTGACCGCATTAGAAAAACCGACTAGCCAAAAAAGAACAAAGAAAATATAAAGAAAGCCTAATTGCAAAGGAAAACCAAAGAAGTTAAGCATATCTCCGCCACCGTGACGGTCAAATAAGAAATAGAAAACCACACCGCCAACTAGCTGTAGAAAAAGCTTTTGCTTCGGATTCAATCCTTCATTTATTCGGCGAAAAACCTTTAAAAAGTCATCTAAAAAGCCAACTAATCCATATAAAAACAAGATAAATAGCAAGCTCAAAGCACCACTAGTCAGCTGTCCTGTAACGAATCCAATGACAAAACTAGATAGGATTGAAGCCACTAAGAAGACCGTCCCACCCATGGTTGGTGTCCCTGCCTTCGCTTGGTGTTGTTTAACATCTTCGTGCATTTGTTGCCCAGAAATACGGGCTTTCTGATAAAAACGAATAAAGGCAGGAATTCCAAAAATAGTGAATAACAGAGTCATGATTCCTGCAATTATAGCTGTAAACATTTTAATCTCCTAATGTAATCGTGATTTCTTTGAGATCTTTCAAAGAGGTGTTAACCTTGACACTTTGGCCGACAACTTTCGAACCTTCACCTTTGAATGTTACTTCTAATTTAAGCCATTTGGCAAAAGTTGTTACATTGTTTTTAGTCCAACCATACATATCAGGCATTCGCTCTAATTCATCCGTTAACAATAGCACTTGCTGATTAGCTTTGACATTTTTACCTGGTTCGATTGACATTTTGCTAATGACGCTTCCTGTTCCCAAAACAATCGGTTGAACTAAGTTACGATGTAGCTCCTCAGAAAATGCTCCTGGTGATTTGTCTTTCCCTTTTTCTTTTGTTTCTGGCATCGTATACTTGGTTTCGGTGATAATATTATCCAAGACAGGAGTCGGTGTCGTTAAATGTAGCGTGTCTTTCATGGCAACAGCTTCTTCTAAGATCGGATTGACAACATTTTCCCACAAGCCTGGATAGAATTTCTCTTCTGGTTGCTGTACAGCTACATACATGATAAAATCAGGGTCTTCAGCTGGTGTCATAGCAACTACAGAATTGATATATTGCCCATCTAAATAGCCTCCACCGTCTTTTGCTTCTGCTGCAATTTGTGCCGTTCCTGATTTAACGGCTACATTTTGACCTGGCACCTTGATAATTGGTACCCCATCTACTTGGAGCGTACCAAAGTTAGGGTCTGTTCCAACTGTTACCATATATTTTCGAGTTTCTTGGGCTGCCGTCTTTGAAACAGGATTACCAACAACTTCATTAGTACTCTTACGAGCAGTATTGCCTGCCTGATCGTGTATAGCGCTGATAATTTTCGGTTCTAACATTACCCCGTCATTTGCAATGGCAGAAAAACCTCGTAACATTTGAACTTGTGTTACATTAATCCCTTGTCCAAAGGAGCTCATAGCTGTCGTGACAACATTATTGTCTGGTAGATTGCCAACATCTTCACCAATCATACCAAAGCGTGTACGAACTCCAAATTTGAATTTATTGAGGTAGTCACGCCATTTGGCATCACCCATCTTCTTTTCCAAACGGGCCATTCCAATATTACTAGAGAGAGCAAAACCTTGGGCATAGGTCAGCGTCTGACCGTTGGAGAGCCCCATATTGACAAGCCAGTCTTTGATAGTGGTGTCCTCAATGTGAAATTCATCATTTACATAAATCTCATTAGCCGGAAAAGTGTTATTATCAATGGCCGCTGCTAAGGTAAAGACCTTCATAGTCGAACCAGGCTCAAACGGGCTTTGGTAGAGGAGGGTTGACCAGTTGAAATCTTTTGTCATCCCTTCCTTGGTATCTGCATTGAAAGTCGGGCGCTGAGTAGTAGCCAGGATTTCACCTGTTTTGGCACTCATCAGCACAGCACTAACAAATTTTCCTTTCACTTTTTCTTGAAGCAAATCCATTTTAGTTTCTAAATAGCTTTGTAAATGACTGGAAATCGTAGTATATACGTCTTTCCCATTTTCTGTAGCAATAGAAACCTGATCTGATCCAGGAACGATATTTCCATTTTTATCCCGCTCATACGTTACAAGACCGTCTTGACCAGCCAGAATTTTATTAAAAGAATATTCTAATCCCGTCGAACCACGTAAACTCTGCGAACCATCTTTATTTTCTTCTAATTGGGCAATACCAACTAGCTGTGAAGAAAATGTTTCATTTGGATAGCTTCGGCTTGGACTAGTGTCAAAGTTAATCCCTTTAATATGAGCTTTTTCCATAGCTTCTTTAATCGCTGTCATAGTTGCATAAGGGATATTTTTACCCTTCGCACCAAAATACACCTGTTTGAGCTTATCTTTTGAAAGTTGACTCTTTGTATAGTCTGTCTCAATCTCCAGCTTTTCCTGCAAAATTTGAGCAACTGTTTCATACTGCGAAGGTTCGACATAAAGAATCTCCCCTGCAGCAGACTTATATTTCTTGTCAATAATGGCATAAAGATTATAGGTTGTAGAATCTTCAGCGATCACATTACCATTACGGTCATATATCGTGCCACGTTTTGCTTGAACTGTCTTTTGAATTTGATAAACTTTTTTTGCCTCGGCAACTAAGTCCACATCAAATTTACGACCTGTCCCAATCAAGATAGCAAAATTAATCAAAAAAACAAAAAAAGAAAAACTGTTAGAATACTTAAATTTTTCCCTACTTGCTTTCGATTTAGGGGTGCTGTTTTTCGATTTTTCAAAGCATATCGTAATATTCTATCTTTCATGCTTTATTCCGCCGTTTTTACAATTGCATTTTGCAAGGTCATATCCTGTGAACTAGCTAAGCCTGATAAGCGCTCCTTACGAGTCAGATCGTTGATTTCTTGCTTAGCATTATTTAGCTCAACTTGCTTTGTACTGACTTGCACATTGAGATCCGTCAAATCATGCTGAACTTGTAACAGCTTCGTTTGCATAAAAACTACGCTCACAGCGATAATAATAGCTGTTAAAATAATCGAAGCATAAAATGCTTTCTCAATACGCGTAAACTTTTTTATTCGTGATTGTAGCTGATTTCCTCTCGTTTCTCTATTATCTGGCATTCTTTTCCTCACTTATGTACTTTTCTTGCCACACGTAGCTTAGCTGAATGTGCTCTATTATTTTGTTTTAACTCTTCTACACTCGGCAAAATTGGTTTTCGATGAACCAGCTCAAGCTTGGGCTTCAAATCATCTGGAATAAAAGGAAGTCCTTTTGGTACCTCCACAGTTGAAGCTTCTTTAAACAATTGCTTGGTCAAACGATCCTCCAAAGAATGAAAGGTGATAACTGAAATCCGTCCATCAACAGCTAATAAATCAATAGCTTGTTGAATCGATTCATCAGCAGCACCAAGTTCATCATTGACCTCAATTCGGATAGCCTGAAAAATTTGCTTGGCTGGATGACCTTTTTTCTTTAACTCTTTTGCAGGTTTAGCTGACTTAATAATATCAGCCAACTCCGTCGTCGTCTCAATTGGCTTGACCTGTCTAGCTTGCTCAATTTTACGAGCGATTTGTTTTGAAAATTTGTCTTCTCCGTATTTGAAAAAAATACGGACTAAATCATGATAATCATAGTCATTCACCACTTGATAGGCGCTTAAACTCGCATGTCGATTCATCCGCATGTCTAAAGGAGCATCTTGCTTGTAGGAAAAACCACGTTCTCGCTCATCGAGCTGAGGACTTGAAACCCCCAAGTCATAACAAATACCATCGATTTCTTCTACCCCAAGCTCTTCTAATCTCAGTTTGAGATAACGAAAATTATCCTGTATAAAGGTCACCATTCCCTTCTCAACATAAGATGCCAAGCGCTTTTTAGCATGTTCAATAGCAGTTGCATCTTGATCAAAAGCATAGAGATGCCCCTTGGAACTTAACTTACTAAGCAAGTATTCACTATGGCCTGCACCACCTAAGGTTGCATCCACATAGATTCCATCTGGTTTTACGTCCAGATAATCAATCGTTTCATGAAGAAGAACTGTTACATGATGAAATTCATTTGTCATATCTTTTCTATTATACCATAATCAAAAACAAAAAGAAGTTTGAAAACGTTGAAACTTTTTTGTCAAATATAGTTGACATCTTTTACATAAAGGATTAGAATAATCTCATAGAAGTCAAATATATCTGACACAATAATGCTTGATGAATGAAATATGCTCTAAACACCATATAAAATATGTCAGCTATTATTTTGTTCGACAATGGTTACTCTTCTCTATAGCTAAGCATACCATTACGTCAATTGTCCTTGCAGAGGGCTTGGTTTTGCTAGGATGCCTTGTTGAAACTCAAGCTTTACCGTCTTTTTGACCTTATTTTTACGGACTTCGCATCTTGTGAAAGGAGAAAAAATGAATCGAGTTAGAGATTTTCGTATCAAAAAAGGGTTGTCGCAACTTGATTTGGCCAGAGCCATCGGTGTCGCACGACAAACGATTAATATGATTGAAAACGACAAATACAATCCTACTCTAGAGCTATGTATCAATCTTGCTAAGGCACTGGAAACAGACCTTAATAGCCTTTTTTGGGACAGCAGCCCTTAGATTATCTGCTAATATCAGCTTATTTATCTAAACTGGAGGTTTATTTATGAAAAAAGAATCTAAAACAGATAAACTTATTAAACGGTATTTTGGCATTTCAGGGCCACTTGATGAATTTCGTAGAAGTGAGATTGGAAAAGCTTGTACGTCTAGCCTTGTTTGGACACAGTTAATCTTATCACTTGCTTGCCTCGTAGCTTTTTTAGTAGCAGAATATTCCCCAGAAATAGTCGGACATTATTTCCCATTTGTAGTCTTATTTATCATGCTAATTGGCGGTCAAAATGCGTATCATAAGACAGTAGACAAAGGTGTGCAAAATAACGACCAAGAAGAAAGGGATCCTCTAAACGTTACCAAAAAACAGTTGCGAAACCGTGCTATTACATTAGCTATTTCACTCCCTTGCATACTCTTTGCATATACAATTTTCACAAAAAGTCTACGCCAACATCAGGCTTTTTGGACCACCTTCCTAAAAGCCTTAAGCAATCCTAAGGTCCTGGTTCTATTTTTTATCCTTTTCTTTTTTATTGGCGTGATTTTTGCTTGTATTTATTATTATTTACAAGTAGATGATGTACGAAAGGACTAAAACACATGATCAAAGAAACATTTACAGACACACTTGTCAAACACTTCTATGGTATAACAGCCCCTTTTGACGAACAAAAACGTCAAGAAGCGAATAAACTTGGCAATCTTGCTTTCATTTTGATAAGTTGGTTCTTACTTCTTGGCAATGCTCTTGCGCTTATTTTTGCTGACAAACATCCCAAAATCGTAGCTTGGGCATACCCTATCATTACACAGATCGTTTTACTAGCACTGTTTTTCTATATCACCTGGAAATCGCACCGCAACCATTTGACAGACATCGAAACTGATCTTCAAAGCCCAAAAGAACAAATAAAAATGCCGCGCATTGCATTGAAAATATTTAGCTATTCTGCAATTATTTTCTATGTGCTCATGTTTATTTTCAATTACTTCACAAATGGAGCAAGTACTATTTTTACCCCTCATCACCAATTACAGTTGTTCACAAGCAGTATCATCTACGCACTTTTAATCACTATCTCTAGTCTCTTGATCATCCAATCCCGTATTAAACATGCTACAAAGGAGGAAAAATGAATATACAAGCTTACAAAAATATTATTTTAATCATACTAGTATGCATTTTTCTAGTCTGCCTCTTCTTTCTGAGGACTACAACCGATCCAGTTCTCTTTTGGATTCTAACCTTCACTTGTGTAGCCATTCTCTACATCAGCACCAAACTCTTAAAAAAGAAGAAAAAATAAAATGAGGCTGGGACAAAAGTCCTAGCCTCTCAATTGTCTTTGGATTGTCGAGCATGACGCAGTGGTTGAGTGGGCTCTACTACGCTGATTTCATCAGCTTTTACAGCCCTACTCAACTGTGCGGAGGTGGGACGACGAAATCGAATTCTAATGAATTACCGACTTCTGTCCCACTCTCATTTTTTTATGAATTTGGATCATCTAGGCTACGACCATGAAGACCTTTCTCGCGCTGAACTTGACGCAACTTCTCAGGCGTCACATCATTGCCATCTTCATCGACAATCTTGATACCTTCGATGTGATGGCGAACAGAACGACGGTAGCCTTCGATGTACTCTTCACGAAGCTTGGCTTGTTCCACTTTTTCCTCAGCAGTTAGGCCTTCCGTTTTTTCTTTTTAGCTAGTTCATTGATACGTTCAATTTTTTTAGGATCCATGATTCTACCTCTCTCTTACCTTTTATTTGGTATTAATCTGATTAAACTGGGCAAGCTGTCCAGCCTTTGCTGTCAGAGATGCGAGGAGAGCTAGACGGTTGTTACGCACAACCTCGTCTTCCGCCATGACCATGGTATGGTCAAAGAAAGCATCGATAACTGGACTGAGGGCGAAGAGTTGGTCCAAATTGGCAGCTAAGTCTGATGTCAGCTCCACTGTTTCAATGGCCGCAGCCAAGTCTTTTTCCTCTTGATTTTCAAAGAGTGCTGGATTGACAACGGTCTGCCCTTGGGCTTTCTCAGCAAGATTAAAGACCCGAGACAGGCTTTCGACTGCCGACTTGAAGTTATCTTCCTGAGCTTTTTCTGCTAGAAGCGCTGCTGTTTCTACCAAATCACGTACGACAAAGTGAGTGCTTTGAAGAACAGCCGTCACGATGTCTTTTGGAATACTACGATCCATCATCTTCTCAACGCGGGCACGGAAGAAGTTCAGCACCGCCTCTTGATTGTCATAACTTAGACTATCAAACTTCAGTTCGTAAAGTCGACCAAGAAATTGAGCCAAGTCAATGTTCCAGCCAAACTTGTCCAAGATACGCACAACACCCTGAGTCGCACGACGCAGTGCATAAGGGTCGTTGGAACCGCTCGGAATCAAGCCAACTGAGAAGAAGGACAGAATGGTATCCAGCTTATCAGCCAGAGCCAAGACTGCTCCGACCTTGGTGTCAGGTAATTCGCCATCGGCTGATGTCGGCATATAGTGCTCCCGAATGGCAGCTGCAACTGCAGCATTCTCACCAGCCAGAAGAGCATACTTTTCACCCATAATACCTTGCAGCTCATCAAATTCCCCAACCATGCCAGTCAGCAGGTCAAACTTATAAATTGCTGCTGCACGAGCCAAGTCAGCTGTCTCATCAGCATCCAATCCTGCTTCTTGCGCCAAGAGAGCCGCAATCTTGCCAGTCCGCTCCATGTGCTCTGCTAGAGAGCCAATCTTTTCGTGGAAGGTCACATTGCTCAGCTTTTCAACCAAGTCGGAAATAGCCAACTTTTGGTCTTCCCGCCAGAAGAATTCCCCATCTTCCAGACGAGCCACCAAGACTTTCTCATTTCCCTTGATGACATTTTCTAGATGCTCTGCATTTCCGTTGCGAACAGAGATGAAGTGTGGTAAAAGCTTGCCTTCAGCATTGCGCACAACAAAGTAACGCTGGTGCTCTTTCATAGAAGTTACCAAGACTTCCTCAGGAACCTCTAAGTATTTGGCATCAAAATTACCCAAGAAAGCAGTTGGATATTCTATCAGATTCAACACTTCATTAAGCAAGTCTTCGTCAATCTCGATTGAAACACCGTGCTCCTCTTCCAGCGCCCGAATCTGCTCGACAATCATATTTCCCCGCTCAAGAGGATTGGCAATCACAAACTGAGCTCGCAGGTCATTTTCATAAGAATTTGCAGAAGCAATCTGCGTTTCTTGACCCAAGAAGCGATGTCCTCGGCTAGTACGGCCGCTCTTGATGTCCAAAAAATCCAAGTCAAAAGCCTGCTCATCTAGAAGCACAGTCAAAGTATGAACTGGACGGATGTATTCAAAGGTGTTGTTAGCCCAGTGCATGCTGACAGGGAAGGTCAGAGCTTGCAGCACTTCCATCACTGCTGGGATGATTTCCTCTACAGGGCGACCGATCTCTTCCTTTGTCACATAGACGTATTCTTCCCCCTTGATTTCACGGAAAGTAATGTCCTCAACCGTCAATCCTTTTCCACGGACAAATCCTTCTGCAGCTTTGGTAAAGTTGCCATCAGCATCCAGAGCAATTTTCTTAGAAGGGCCTTTGAAATCTTCGGTCAGATCAGACTGCTTATCCGCCAAGCCAACCACACGTACCGCCAAACGACGAGGTGTGGAGAACATTTCAATTTTCTCAAAGGTCAGACGATGGTCTGTCAGGAAGGCTCCCATCTTGTCACGCAACTGCTTCATGCTCGGTGTCACGACATAAGCTGGCATTTCCTCCAAACCTAACTCGACTAATAAATTTTTTACCATGATTATTCTCCCTCCTCTGCCAAGAGTTTCTCACGAGTCTCAGCATCCAAAAGCGGATAGCCCAGACGCTTGCGCTCAGCCACAAAGGTCTTGGCCACGACACGCGCCAGATTACGAATACGAGCGATATAACCAGCCCGCTCTGTCACAGATACGGCTCCACGCGCATCCAAGAGGTTAAAGGTATGTGAGCATTTGAGAACATAGTCATAGGCTGGGTGCACCAGATGCTCGTCCAGACACCTCTTAGCTTCCGCTTCAAACCTCTCAAAATTCCCCAAGAGCAAGTCTTGGTCGCTGACCTCAAAGCTGTACTTGGAATGTTCATACTCAGGATGAGTGAATATTTCGCCGTACTTAACGCCATCAGCCCACTCAATGTCGTAGACAGAGTCCACTTCTTGGATATAAGAAGCCAGGCGCTCCAGACCATAAGTCACCTCAGCAGTCACAGGCTGAGTTGGCAGACCTCCGACCTGCTGGAAGTAAGTGAACTGAGTGATTTCCATACCATCCAGCCAGACTTCCCAGCCCAGACCAGCCGAGCCAGTTGAAGGGTTTTCCCAGTTATCCTCGACAAAGCGGATGTCGTGCTCCAGCGGATTGATGCCCAAGAGCTCCAAAGACTGCAAGTAAAGTTCTTGGATATTGCTCGGAGATGGCTTCATGACCACCTGAAATTGGTGGTGCTGGTAAAGACGATTCGGATTTTCCCCATAGCGACCATCTGCTGGTCGGCGAGACGGCTCTACATAGGCCGCATTCCAAGGCTCTGGCCCAATAGCTCGCAGGAAGGTATAGGGACTCATGGTTCCCGCACCCTTCTCATTATCATAAGCCTGCATAAGCATACAGCCCTGATCATTCCAGAACTGCTGTAAAGTCAAAATAATTTCTTGAAACGTTAACTTCTTAGACATTTGCTACTCCTTTATTTTTTCCTTTTAGCTCTGGGACTATCTTTTGCTCTATTTGAACAAACAAAAGAACCACATTCGACAGTCCTAGGCTATTACGACCTAGGGGCGTCAAAAACGCGGTTCCACCCTAATTTATTACTTCATTCTGTTTACAAAATATAACCAAAAGCGCCATCTGCTCTGCTTCCTTATCTGGCTCACACTATCCCAGACTCGCTAAAAAGTAGACAAAGAGACTTCTTTCTAAAAAAGATTATAGCAGAAATCCTAACTATTGTAAAATACTTATACGTCCATAATAAAAGAACTACCTCAGTTTTTTATTGATTCTTTTACGGTATAGAGTTCTTAAGGTTTTATTGTGGAAAGATCTCACTATTTATGGTTTATTCCCTGTTTATGAAATAGCGAGCAATAAGCTCTTTTTCATCACTTTATAACTGAAAATACATCACAACACTAATACATCAGACCTAGGAAAGAAGAGTTTTGCATCACAAAGCATTCGGGTCATTACTATAGCTCTATCCCCTTCTCACGGAGATTATCTAAACATTCCTCACAGTAGCGGGCATCATGCTCGCTGTAGATGGGATTGCCTACCTTCTCCTCAGGTAAATCTTCATAAGCAGGACAGGTCTTACCACGGTAGTTCTTATCCAGCCACTCTGGGCTGACCCGATAGCCACGACTAGCCATCTCCTCCATGATCAAGCGATGATAGGCATAGAGACGATAGGGCGAGTAGGTAAAGACATAATCCACCGTCGCATGCCTTCTGCCCCAGCCATTACCACGTAGGGCGCAACATTCCCGATGTTGTCCCAAAAGCTGAGGTCGGGGAAGTTGTGAAATCAATGCCTCATGCCAAAGTCTCATAGTAGTCTCCTTTCAGTAAAGTTAATTTTTGCAAGCAAGCATTTAGATAAGGGGCAAGCAAATCTCGAGTATTAGCAGGCAAAAATTCTTTGCACACCTCCCCCTGTGTCCTGGGATTTGGTAGGCACGGTCAAAATAATCGGCCATGTGCTCTGAAATAAAGCGATAGAAAAGGATACCTAGGATATATTGTTTAAAATCCCAACCATCTACAGCTCCACGAACATCGTCCGCAATTGCCCAGATTTTACGATGAAGCTCCTTGCGTTCTGCATTTTCTTTACTTGCCATTTTTACTTCCCTTATTTAATGTATTATCTTTTCTATTTTATCATATTTCAAGAAAAACCACTCAAACTAGGAAAGGTGATCTGCATTCTAAAAGTTAGATATAAAAACTCCCCAGCTCATTTCAAACTGGGGATACCTTTATATTTTTAATTCATACACTTCCTGACAGCCGGCTAGTCCTAATATGCGCTGGGGCTGTTTGCTAAAACCGGTCTCTTGGTAGAGATAGGAAGCGACTTGATTTCGCTCATTGACACCTAGGATGATACTTTTATACATGGGCAAATGCTCTCTTATGAAATCAGGCAAGAGCTTAAGCGTCTGACGACCGTAGCCTCGCATCTGAAAGCTTTCATCCGTTGAAAAGCTACGAAGGAGCAGGCTATCTGGCTGACCGCCATAAGTATACTTCTTTTCTCCAGCATCCAAGATTAGAAAGGTTACGATTTGATGTTCTTCAAGACCCAAGATAGCATAGCGATTTTCTAAGTCTGCGACAGCCTCCTTAGGATGACTGGTAAATTTTAAATCCGTTAATTGGTAAGACTGCAAGGTCTCTCTATCCGAATGGCGTAGAATCAGATTTTCATCTAAAAATCCATTGCATCAGGATTTGGGGCTCCACCAGCTAGACCACTAATATTTTTGAGGACTTCTAAGTCTGCTGTATCTAGCTCAATGTCAAAGCACTCTAGATTGCTGGCAATCCGGCTCGGAGTGACCGACTTAGGCAGAGGCAGGAAGCCTTCCTGCAAGCTCCAAGCTAGCGCGACTTGGGCAATGGTCTTGCCATACTTGTCCGCCACGGCTTGTACGTCAGGATTTTGGAAGAGCTCACCTTGGCCAAATGGTCCCCAAGCTTCCAGTAAAATATCATGTTCCCGGCAAAAATCCACAGCCTCTGCCTGATAGACTCCTGGAGCCAGACGGATTTGATTGACAGCTGGAGTCATGCGTGCTGTCTCAAGTAAGGCTTCTAAGTGGTGAGGCAGAAAATTGCTGACGCCAATCGCTCGAATCTTACCAGCATTATAGAGGTCTTCCATAGCACGCCAGACTTCGGCATTGCGCTTTTTCCAAGCATCGTTTTCCCTCAGGGACTTGGGATTTGGCCAATGAATGAGGTAGAGGTCTAGATAGTCCAAACCCAAACGCTTCATTGAGGCAGCAAAGGCCTCTTGAGCCTCTTCATAAGTATGAATGTCGTTCCAAAGCTTGGTCGTGATGAAGAGTTCCTCCCGCGGAATACCACTGTCCTTGATTGCCCGTCCGACACTTTCTTCATTCTTATAGATAGCTGCCGTATCGATGTGCCGATAGCCTGCCTTGAGAGCGGCTAATGTTGCCTGATAGGCTTCTTCGCCATCCTTAGCCTTCCAAGTACCAAAGCCCAGCACCGGAATGCCAACACCATTGTTCAACAAGTATTCTTTCATTACAATTCTCCTAGCTATCATTTTTAGTTCGTTATAAATTCTCTAGCGTTTCACTTATTTCTTCTCTTTTTTCTTCCTCGTTAATGGCTCAGGCTTAAAAATGTTTTTCTTAGTTGGTGCCATACTTTTGCTGAAAAAACTATAGATAATAAACGCCGCACCTACAACAATCATCAAAACCCTACTCATGGCTAAGCCAAAAATAAGAAAAATGACACCCATCATAGTAAATTTATAGTCGATTTTTTTCATATCCTTCTCCTGAATCTTAATCTACCCTCATTATATCACGCCCAAAATAGCAATTCAAATCTTTTAAACACCTCTTACAATATCAATAAAAAGAGAGTGGGACAGAAATCGGTAATTCGTTAGAATTCGATTTCGTCGTCTCACCTCCGCACAGTTGAGTAGGGCTGTAAAAACTGATGAAATCAGCGTAGTAGAGCCCACTCAACCACTGCGTCTTACTCGACAATCCAAAGACAATTGAGAGGCTAGGACTTTTGTCCCAGCCTCTTTTGAAATATCAGGAGACAATCTCATCATTCAGCTTCAAATCTCTTTTCACCATCCAAGAAAGTAGCAACGAGATCCAAGTCTTTATTTAAAACAATAAAGTCTGCATCATAACCTTCTTTGATCTGACCACAAACACCATCAATATGTACAGACTTAGCTGGAATCAAGCTAGCCATCATGACAGCTTGATGTGGATTGGCAATGCCCCATTTAACGACATTTTTCAGGCCATCTTTTAGTTTGAGAATAGACCCTGCCAAGTTACCTGTTGATTTAAGTCGAGCTGTTCCATTTGCTACAACCACTGGAAACTCTCCTAGCATATAATCTCCATCCTCTAGACCACCAGCTGTCATACAGTCAGTAATGAGAGCGATATTTTCATGGCCCTTTTGCTTGATCAGAATATCGCAAGCCTTAGGATCCACATGATGTCCATCACAAATCAATTCTGCATAGGTATGGGGTAATTCGTACATAGCTCCAACCATTCCTAATTCTCTGTGTGTCAATCCACGCATACCGTTATAGGCATGTACCCACACACTAGCCCCTGCCTCTACTGCTGCTTTTGCTTGATCAAAAGTTGCATCAGAGTGGCCTAACGCTACTGTCACGCCTTCGTCTGTAATTGTGCGAACAAACTCTTCGACACCATTCCGTTCAGGTGCTAGAGCGATCTTATTCAATAAACCGTTTGATGCCTTTTGCCAAGCGCGAAATTCATCCATGCGAGGATCCTTCATGTAAGAAGGATTTTGGGCTCCCTTGTATTTCTCTGTGAAGTAAGGTCCTTCAAAATAAAGGCCACGAATCTTGGCACCAGTAGCCTCTTTGTAGCGGGCACCAATATTTTCTGTCACAGCTAGCAAAAGCTCATAAGATGAAGTCAATGTGGTCGGCAAAAAACTAGTAACTCCTGTCGTCAAAAGTCCTTCACTCATCGTGTGTAGAGTACCTTCGATGTTATTATCCATAACATCTACGCCACCAAAACCATGAATATGAGTATCTACTAGACCAGGTGCAATAGAATAGCCAGTGTAATCAATCACTTCTGCATCAGCTGGCACTTCGTTGACTAGTTTTCCAAATTTTCCGTCTTTAATCTCAAGATAGCCACCTTGACGGATTCCTTGTGGATAAAAGAATTGATCAGCTTTAATATATTTAGGCATAATATAACCTCCTCGTATTAGCCAAATTGGTTCTACTTAATTTGGCACTCATTGATTATGTCATCTTTATTATAAACCTTTCCCATTTATTTGTAAATGGTATAGACCTATTTTTGAAAAATTATTATATTAAAAAGACAGGAAATTTTCCTGCCTAAATTTGCCCAGCTTGAACCTTCTCTGCCAAATTCATGGCATGGTCAGCAACTCTTGTATAATGAGAAATAATATCGATAAAGTTAACACCCGCCTGGGGAGTACATTCTCCACGATTTAATCGGGAAATATGAGTCTTGCGGAGCTTACGCTCTAACAGATCGATATTTTTATGCTTTTCTTCCAAGCTATCAGCAAGTTGTATATCGTTTTCCTCTACTGACTGCAAAGCTTCTTTGATAAAATTTAAAGTCATTTGGTAAATCTCACGAAGCTCTTCCAAAGCAGACTCTGAAAATATGACCTTTTTCTTGATTAGGTAGTCTGTCAAGTGTAACAATGCCTCTCCGTGATCACCAATTCTTTCTAAATCACGCGATGAATCAAGAATATTAGTTAATACTTCACTTTCTTTTTGATTGAGTTGCTCGCCTGAGAGAGAAATCAAATAGCGTGTCAATTCTTCATCAATGGCATTGATGGCTTCCTCTGTCTTATGTCCCTTATCCGCCACTTTTTCCTCATGTGAAATAAGGTAATCATAAGACTGCCTGAACGATTTAACTGCATAGTCTCCCAAATGAAGCAACTCTTTTTTTGCATTCCCTAAAGCCAAAGAAGGGGCTTGTTTGATCAAAATCTTATCCAAATAAAGTGGTTCATACTTAACAATCTCATCCTCTCCAGGAATTAGCTTCGTAACCGCATAAGCAAGAAAGCCAATCAAAGGAAACTGTAGAATTGTATTCGTAATATTAAATGCTCCATGTGAGAAAGCAATCGTCATCTCCGGTGACAAATGAAGGCTTTCCTGGAACCATTGGACCATACTGGTAAATGGTCCTAATAAGAGCAAGCAAACAATGGTTCCTAATACATTAAAAAGAACATGAGAAGCTGCCACACGCTTGGCTGCAATATTAGCCCCCAAAGAGGCAATAATAGCCGTAATGGTTGTCCCAATATTGTCACCAAATAAAACAGGCAAAGCTCCTTGAAGACTAATCAAGTCACTAGCATATAAATTCTGCAAAATCCCGATAGTCGCTGAAGAAGCCTGAATCAATAAAGTTAGACCTGTTCCAACAAAAACACCTAGAATAGGATTGTGACTTAGCTGGATCATATAATCACGAAAAGCTTGCAAATCTTTAAGCGGCTCCATTGCCCCACTCATTAAGTTAAGGGCAAAGAAAATGCCACCCACACCAAAAAGTATCCGACCAATATTATTCACCGAACGCTTCTTAGTGAAAAAGATACAAACTGCTCCGATAAATAAAATAGGTAGAGCATATTCACCTAGCTTAAATCCGATAATAAAAGAGGTTACTGTCGTCCCAATATTGGCTCCCATGACGATTCCGATCGCCTGTCGCAATGTCAACAAACCTGCACTGACCATCCCAACCGTGATAACTGTCACACCTGAACTTGATTGGATCAGTGCTGTCATGACGATACCAACTAGGATACCTAAGATGGGATTGCTTGTATACTTATCAATAAAATAACGTAGTCTATCACCTGCAGCTTGTTGTAAGCCATCTCCCATCATTTTTATACTATAGAGAAAAAGTCCCAATCCACCTAAAAAGTGAAAAACAACTTCCTGCCAATTTATAGACATCTTTCTCCTCCTGGATCTTGTCTGAAATATTCCCTTCTATATTTTATAGGATATTTATAAAAGTAACAAGCCTTTTTTAAATTTTTTGAAAAAAGAGGCTGGGACAAAGGTCCTAGCCTCTCAATTGTCTTTGAATTATCGAGCAAGACGCAGTGGTTGAGTAGGGCTCTATTACGCTGATTTCATCAGCTTTTACAGCCCTACTCAACTGTGCAGAGGTGGGACGACGAAATCGAATTCTAACGAATTACCGATTTCTGTCCCACCCTCAAGTAATGACTTTTCATCAATTCACCATCGCCCACGAAAAGTTCTTGTCTATTCTTTATCTAAATTTCGCAACATTTGGTCAATTTTATTCCCATATTCGATCGATTCATCTTTGACAAAGGTCAAATCTGGGATTTTGTACATCTTTAAATGACGGCCTAATTCACGCTTTATCGTTCCAGTTACTTTTTCAAGGCCAAGCTGGGTCTTTTGATTATCCGAAGCAAGGTTACTCATGATAGTATAGTAAACCTTCGCCATCGATAAATCTCCTAGCATTTGAACATCTGTGATCGTTACACCTTGAACTCGAGGGTCACGGACCTTCTTTTGTAAAATCTCATTAACTTCACGTTTGATTTCCATTCCCACTCGATCTGTTCGAAAATGATTTGCCATAAGAATTCCTTTCTATTTTTTTCTGTAACATAAGCTAGGCTTTGCCTAGCTTATGTTTTTTATTTTCTATTGATCTGTATTTTTATTATAGACGCTCTTCAGTCTATCAAACCTCTGCGAAACTTCATACATAGTACAGATTCTAGCAAGTTTTATTTTTTGATTTCTTCCATGATGTAAGCTTCAATAGTGTCATCCACTTGAATATCATTGTAACCCTCAATCATGAGACCTCCTTCACGACCATTGGTTACTTCTTTAACATCATCTTTAAAATGCTTCAAGCTAGCTAGTTGGCCATCATAGATCACGACACCGTCACGGATGACACGAACTTTCGAATCGCGTGTAACTTTACCACTGACAACCATAAATCCTCCAATTGTTCCAACTTTTGAAACTTTGAAGGTTTCACGAATAAGCGCTTCACCAATAATTTTTTCTTGGTATTCAGGATCCAACATCCCTTTCATAGCATCTTCTACTTCTTCGATCACTTTATAGATAATACTGTGAAGGCGAATCTCTACACTATCAGACTCTGCTTGCTGACGAGCTTGCGGAGTAGGACGCACATTGAATCCAATAATAACAGCATTTGAGGCTTCTGCCAAGGTAATATCTGATTCATTAATAGCACCAACTGCTGAGTGGACAATCGTTACTTTTACGCCTTCAACCTCGATTTTTTGTAGGGATGCTGCCAAGGCTTCAACAGATCCTTGTACATCCGCTTTGATAATAACATTTACCGACTTAACCTCGCCAGCTTTAAGAGTATCAAAGAGGTTTTCAAGGCTTACACGATGAGTTGCTTGGCGTTGTTTAAGAAGGGCACGTTTAGCACGTTCCTCACCAGCCGCACGCGCAGCTTTTTCATCCTCATAAACAGCAAAGTGATCTCCTGCCATCGGAGTTTCATTCAGACCTGTGATAGAAACTGGAGTAGACGGACCAGCTACTTTGACACGACGTCCAAGATCATTCGTCATTGCTCGAACACGACCAAAGGTATTTCCGACAACGATAGGGTCTTGAACGTTCAAAGTACCTTGTTGAACAAGAAGCGTTGCAACCGCACCCTTTCCTTTATCCAAACGTGCCTCGATAACCGTACCTATCGCACGAACATTTGGATCTGCCTTTAACTCTTGGATTTCTGCCACAAGAAGAACTGTTTCAAGTAGTTCTTCAATATTTTGATTAAACTTGGCTGAAATCTCAACAAATTCGGAGTCTCCTCCCCAAGCAGTAGACATGACACCATGCTCAGCCAATTCACCAATAACTCGCTCTGGGTTTGCACCTGGCTTATCGATTTTATTAATCGCTACGATAATTGGTACATTTGCCGCTTTTGAGTGGTTAATCGCCTCAATCGTTTGTGGCATTACACCATCGTCAGCAGCAACGACTAAGATCGTAATATCCGTCACTGAAGCACCACGTGCACGCATAGAAGTAAAGGCCGCGTGACCTGGTGTATCTAGGAAGGTGATTTTCTTTCCATTTTCCTCGATTTGATAAGCACCAATATGCTGAGTAATTCCTCCAGCCTCTCCTGTTGCAACACGTGAATTACGCAGAGTATCTAGGAGCGTTGTTTTACCATGGTCAACGTGTCCCATGATTGTTACAACCGGCGGGCGCTCTTCTAGCGCATCCTCATTAATGTAACCTTCTTCGACAAAGAAACGCTCAATATCTGCAGTATCTACTTCTACTTTCTTCTTAGCTTCGATACCATAATCCACCATAAGAAGTTCAATGGTATCTCCGTCGAGTGATTGGTTTTGAGTCGCCATCACACCCATCATAAAGAGTTTTTTAACAATCTCAGCTGGCTCACGTTTAATCCGTTTAGCGATTTCCGCAACGGTCATACCATCTGTATATTCAAATTCTGTTGGCAATTCATGGAACTTACGTTCTGTGACAGGTTTTGGAGTCACATTATTCGTTCGATTATTCTTGCCTTTTTTATTTTTCTTATTGTTATTCCAATTACTATTTTTTTGATTTCTCACTTGATTCTGACTGTTTCGATTCTTTTGTTGTTTTCTTGGACCATCTTCTTCGTGATCAAAATCATCACGTTGCTTGTCTGGTCGAGCTTGTTTTTTACGACGTGTATCTACGACTGGCTCTTGCACAGGCGTTACTGGTTTTGCCGGAGCTACAGAAGTTTGAGTTTCTACCTCAACGAACAAATCTTCTAATTTTGCTTGTTCTTTGCGTTTGTTTTGTTCGCGCAAAGCTTCTTGATTGGCCTTAGCTTGTTTGAAGCGCTCCTCACTCGAACGAGCGTACTCAGCGTTTTGTTCTGCCTTTAAGGCTGCTGCTCTTGCTTTGAAGTCAACCTTAGGACCTTGATTGGAAACCGGACGTTGTTGGCCATATTGTTGTTGACCTTGATTGCGGCGTTCGTTGCGGTTTTTACCATTACGATCCTCTTGATCGTTACGGCGTTCCTTACGTTCTTTATTATCACGCACAGGACGTTGTTGCCCTTGTTGCTTACGACGCTCTGCCTGCTCTTTTGCTCTTGCTTCTCTTTCAGCTTTGAAGTTTCGACTTTGTGGACGTGCCACTTTAGTAGGAGCAGAAGCTTGTTGAATTTCTGGCTGATTAGCCAACTTAGAGTCTGGAGTTGTTACAGGATGGTTTCTTGTAGTTTCTCCTTCAACAGCGGTTTTAGACGGCTTTTTTTGGTCAGCTGATTCTTTTAAAACAGTTGTTGTAGCCTTTTTCACTGCAGAAAAACTCGCCACAATTTTTTCTGCTTCTGCTGTTTCTACGCTTGAAGAGTGACTTTTGACATCCAACCCTAATTCCTTTGCTCGCTCAACAACTTCTTTACTTTCTTTTCCCAGTTCTTTTGCGATTTCGTACAATCTTTTTTTAGACAAATCCTTGTCCTCCTGTTCTATTGCATAATAGACCTCATTTTCTTTGTAAAACCAGCATCTGTGATGGCTAAGACTTTTCTTGCTTTGCCAATCGCAGAGCTCAATTCCAGTGTTGAAAACACGGTTACTACTTCTACTTGGTAATAGTTACTTTTATCTTTTATTTTTTGTTCAAATTTGGGGCAGCATCACCTGCCAGAAAAACCATTTTAGCTTTTCCTTCCTGAATAGCCTTAACGACTAATTCTTCCCCAGAAATGATTCGTCCAGCCCTCTGAGCCAGTCCAAGTAGGTTTGCGACTTGTTGTTTATTCAAGACCTAATTCTCTTCTTTTCACTTTATGATCAACATAGGCAATCAATTCATCATAGAAAGCCTCATCTACTTCCATGTTAAAACTACGGTTAAATACGTGTTTTTTCTTTGCTTGGATAGCTTCATCATTATCTAGTTTGATATAAGCTCCACGGCCATTGGCTTTTCCTGTCGGATCAATAAAGACTTGACCTTCCTTATTTTTGACAATTCGTAACAAATCACGTTTATCAATCACTTCATTTGAAACAACTGATTTTCTCAAAGGGATTTTTCGTGTTTTTGCCATATTTGCCCCCTTAGTCTAGCTCTGTAACATCGCTTTCTTCAAGGTCTGCTGTTAGAGCCGCTTCTGCCATTCCTTCAATTGCTTGGTCGGTATATGTTTGATTTGTATCTTCATACACATTTTCTTCTACTTCAGCACCAAAGCCGCCTAACTCCCCAGCTGCTTCCATAGCTTCAAAATCACTCGCTGATTTGATATCGATGCGATAGCCAGTTAAATGAGCTGCTAAACGGACATTTTGTCCACGACGGCCGATAGCAAGAGATAACTTATTATCTGGCACGACAACCAATGCACGTTTATTGTCTTCTGAGTGGAAGATAACTTGATCTACCTCAGCTGGTGCAATCGCGTTGTAGATAAATTCAGCAGGATCTGCCACCCATTCGATCACATCAATGTTTTCTTCAACAGGAACCATGCGATCGCTCTTGGCATCGTATTTTGCTGGGTGGAATTTGCTAGTAATTTTCTTGATATTAGCTCCACCACGACCAACGATTGTACCAATTGCATCAACATTTGGATTATGACTACGCACAGCAACCTTAGTCCGGTCGCCCGCTTCACGAGCCACACTCATAATTTCCACAGTCCCATCATAAACTTCTGGGATTTCCTGTTCCATCAGACGCTTAATCATTTCAGGATGACTACGGCTTACAAAGACATTTACTCCACGTGGATTGTCTTCAACTTTGTATACAAAAACTTCGATGCGGTCATGAGAAGCAAAAATTTCTCCAGGAATCTGATCTTGTTTAGAAAGTTGCGCCTCAATGCTACCCAGATTTACATAGATAAAGCGATTGTCAAAGCGTTCTACTGTACCTGACATGATTTCATTTTCATGTTCCTTATAAGTGTTATAAGTAATGGTACGAGTTTGCTTGCGCATCTTTTCCATGATAGTTTGCTTAGCAGACTGAGCTGCAACACGACCAAACTCAGCAGGGGCTTCTTCAAATTTAATCTTGTCACCCAACTCGTAAGCAGAGCTAATCGCAAGTGCATCCTTCAAGCTGATTTCTAAACGGCTATCAAAGACTTCATCAACGACTTCACGAACTGTATAAACATGGAAGTCTCCTTTTTTCTCATCGAAATCAATCAAAGCACTATCTGCTTGACCATAACGGCGACGATAAGCAGATCGAAGTGATTCCTTTACTGCGTCAATAATGTCTTCTTTTTTGATACCTTTATCTTCTTCTAAGATGCGGAAAGCATCTAGCATTTCTTTACTCATTTTCTCTTAGCTTTTGCTAGGCAAAAGCAATCCTTTCTTTTATTTTTAAAACTTTACAGCAAGCCTTGCCTTGGAAACAAGGTTGTAAGGAATAGCAATTTCTTTCTTACGGGTTTTGTCCATATACTCTAGTGTCAAGACATCCTCTTTAAATTGGAGTAAGGTTCCTTCAAAAACCTTTTGCTTATCCAAAGTCTTGTACAATCCGACATGGATATACTGGCCAACTGCCGCTTCTACTTGTTCTTTAGTCTTAAGCGGCCTCTCCAAACCTGGACTGGTTACTTCAAGAAAGTACTGTTCAGGGAAAGGATCTGGCTTAATTGTATCCAGTAAAGGACTGATGATATCCGTCAAATCTGCCGTATCATTGACCGTAATCCCTCCTGGCTTATCAACAAAGACACTTAGAACAAAATCACTCCCTATCTTGCCATACTCCACATCAACAAGCTCAAAAGGGGCCATGATAGCAGGCTCGATAACTGCTGTCACTAACTCTACAATTGTTGCGATAAGACTACACCTCCTCACAGATAAGAGGCGAAGAATCTTCTCCGCCTCGTTTTTTCATATCACTAGTTGTAGTATAACACTTTTCACTCAACATTGCAAGAAATATGTATCCGACAAAGTCATTTAGCAAAATTCTGCTTCAACCCGATAAATAACCTGTCCCTTGCTAGAAAATTTTTGCTCGTACTCCGTCATGACATTTCCTTCAAAGTCACTAGCATGCAAGTCTAACCAAACACCATTAAGCTTCATACCATATTGCGAGAAACTCACCAGACTATACTCAAACAAGCCACGATTATCTGTCTTAAAGTGAATCTCTCCATTTTCTGGTAGTATTTGCTTAAAAGTGTCTAAAAAGGATTTATATGTCAAGCGTCGTTTTTCATGGCGTTTTTTAGGCCACGGATCTGAAAAATTTAAATAAAGGCGATCTATCTCACCATCAGAAAAATAATTAGTCAGATCAGAACCGTCCACCCAGAGTAATTTAATATTCGGCACATCAGCGACCAGTACTTTGTCCAAAGCATAGCTCAACACAGACTTTTGAATGTCAATCCCAATGTAATTTATATTTGGGTTTGCCTTGGCCATACCAGTGATAAAAGCCCCCTTTCCACTTCCAACTTCTATATGGATGGGATGGGTATTCCCAAAAATCTCTTGCCACTTTCCTTTAGCGTCAGCTGGGTTAAGTACGACATATTGGGGATTTGCTTCAAGAAGCTCCGTGGCTCCTTTACGATTTCTTACTCTCATGATTCCTTTCTATATCTCGACCGAAAATTACGCAAAGCATAAATTTCTCGGTTTACATTTTCTAAATCATTATTTTCATAATATCTTGCAATTTGGCAGAGATAAGTATACTGGCTATACCAATATAATTTTTCCAATACCTTTTCATTATACTTGTAACCATAGTATGTCAACCATTCTTCCCAATGCGCTTCTGGAATATAGTGACTAAGCAAATGGGCCACATCGAACATGCGATCCGTCAAACGAACAGAATCCCAATCGACGAGATAAATCAAACCACTCTGTGTCTCTACCCAGTTGCTATGGCGAACATCACCATGCACAATAGTTGCATAATCCTCTCGAAAAGCTGGTAAATTGCGGCGTAAGTCATCAATGATGGATTGTAGATATTGATTATTTTGTAAAGCGAAAGATGCTTTCTCAAGCCAATTATCTAGCAGATCATTAGGCGTTTCTAAGGCATAACCTAGCTTGGTCAACTGAGTCATGAGAGGGCGTGAACGATGCAAGCGAATCAAAATATCAAAAATCTGCTTTCGCTCTAGTCCATCTGGACCCAAAATATCACCAGACAGCCATTCTTGAGCAGTCAATACATTACCATCTGGCAGACGACGACTCCATAATAATTGCGGTGCGATCTGTTCTTTTGCAAGTCCTGCTAAAATTGGAGTCGTATTCATTTTGATAAAAACACGTTCTCCATCAGGATAACTACCCATGTAAGCCTTACCACTCTTACCATTTATCGGCGTCAGGGTTAGTTCATTATCAATCAAGTCCATTCGTACCCTCCATCAAAGTTTCCTATCTATTTTACTAGTTTTAGCACCTTTAGTCAACCAAGCGATTCAGCTTATAAGGCAGATAAAACGCATAAAGTAGAGCATATATCCCAACAATAACTAAGATCATTATTTTTTCGTTAAAAAATAGCAATGCTGCTACTAATTCCAACAAAAAGGTGATTGTACCAACCGCTGTGATAACCCTTCTTGCCCCACCTAGCTTATCAGCTTCCTCAAGAGGAAATAGGTTTGTTAGATACTGATAATCATATGCCTCATATATCCCCAAAAGTTGAAAGAGCAATAGATATTGAAATAAACTGACAAATACCGCCGCAATCATACTTTGGGGGAGAAAAACAATCACCAATACAGAAAGAAGCAATAAGCGCAATGTAAGTGCAAAAAAATCACCATTTCGTAAATAAGAACGTAAGAACAGATGATCCCAAGTCCTATTCTGTCGCTTAGGTAGATAGCGAACCAGCATATCTAAATAAGCACGACGCTTCACACTACTTGAGATTCCCTTGACATTTGCAAACAGGGCATAAAATTGCAAAATGCGTTGTTTTCGTCTTTCTTCATAAGCAATAATGGATCTCCAATCCAATCCTTCTTGACTAAAAAACTTCTGGCTTTTTTGTTGAAATACGACCCCTTTTACTCCAAGCAAAAGCAAAGCATATAAAATAAAACCCCAAATAGACCATCCTAAAGCCATAAAAATAGGCACCAGTAATGATAGCAAAAAAGTTTGAACAAATCCCCATAAAAGGAATGATTTTTTTATTTGATCTTTTATATAATCACGTAGCTCTTCTTCCTTAGCCAGTAGAAAAAGATTATCTGGCTTTTCAAAATAAGTCGCAATCCGTCCCATAAGTACAAGCACGATAGATAAAAGAAATAAAGCAATCCAAATCGGCAAATGCTCTTGAGGAAAATGTCGAAGCAGTTGACTATACTGAACAGCCACAAAGCCCAAGAAAACCATTAAAAACAAGATGAAATGATCGTTTAAAACATAACGTAAATATTTAATACACTGTGCTCGAAAATCCTGTTTACGCTTAAAAAACATTGCTCTCATAAGGCAGCCTCTTCCGTCAAAGCTAAATAAATTTCATTCAAACTAGCATCCGGCATTGAAAATTCATTTCGTAACTGCTCTAAATTGCCTTTTGCACGCACTTGCCCTTTATGTAAAATAACAAACGAATCACACATTCTCTCAGCTGAATCCAGTACATGAGTACTCATCAAGATTGACTTTCCCTTGGACTTTTCAATCGAAAGCAACTCAATCAAGTCCGCAATAGCAACT
The DNA here is from genome assembly GCF_000220065.1 of Streptococcus sp. oral taxon 056 str. F0418. Lineage (GTDB taxonomy): Bacteria > Bacillota > Bacilli > Lactobacillales > Streptococcaceae > Streptococcus. The sequence goes on from NZ_AFQU01000001.1 coordinate 811,566, forward strand.
GGATCCAAACCTAGAAAAGGCTCATCCACAATAAACAAACTCGGATCAATCACAAAAGCACAGATGATCATCACTTTTTGTTTCATTCCTTTTGAAAAATGAACTGGAAACCAGTCCAGCTTATCTTTCAAGCGGAATGTATCTAGTAAATGCTCCACTCTATCTAAGGCTACTTGAGGCTCAATATCGTAAGCCATAGCTACCATCTCGATGTGTTCTTTCAATGTTAATTCTTCATAAAGACTTGGAGTTTCCGGGATAAAACCAATTTTCTTTCGGTAGGCTGTACGATTGGCTTGCAAACTCAGTCCATCAATCAAAATCTCTCCTTGATAAGGAGTCAACAATCCAATAATTTCATTGATAGTCGTGGACTTTCCAGCGCCATTCAAACCAATCAGACCAACCAACTGACCATCTCCAACTTCAAAACTGACATCCTTTAAAACAGGAATATTGACATAGCCTCCTGTAAGCCCTTTTATTTCTAACATTTTTTCTCCAAATTCTGGTATAATATGTTTAATTGTAAGTTGTTGCTCTGTATACCTGTTTACGGCAATACCGTTCAGCATTTACATTCTTCTATATTATATCAAAATCTAGCCAAAGAGGTATATTTTATGACAGATTGTATTTTTTGTAACATTATTGCAGGTGAAATCCCTGCCGCTAAAGTTTATGAAGATGAAGGCGTCCTTGCTTTTCTTGATATTTCACAAGTTACACCTGGCCACACCCTTGTTGTTCCTAAGAAACATTTTCGTAACTTGCTAGAGATGGATAGTGTTAACTCTAGCCTGCTCTTTGAACAAGTTCCACAAATTGCCCGTAAAATTATGAAAGCGACCGGTGCGACTGGTATGAATATCATTAATAACAACGAAGAAGTCGCTGGCCAAACAGTGTTTCATACCCACATACACTTAGCTCCGCGCTTCAGTGAAAAGGATGATCTAAAAGTAACATTCGTCGCTCACGAACCAAACTTTGAAGAATTGGGAAAACTGGCAGAGAAAATTGCTCAAACTAAGGAATAAGGAACATTTATGAAACTAACAAATCTACTTTTATTTGCAGGTGCTGCCGCAGCTAGCTACCACTTGGTGAAAAATCGAGAAGACATTACGGAAGAAGTTAGCGAAACCAGTCAACTCCTGAAAAAAGCACAACTTAGCTTAGTCAATATCCAAGCTAACTTGGACTATTTAAAAAACCAGAAAGAAACACTGGAGGATATTAGCAAGGACCTTCAATATAAGGTGAAAGTATTCAATCAAGAAGCCCATGCTCGTTTAACTGAAATCCAACAAATCTGGGAAAATCCTTCCAACAACAAATAAAAAGAGTCTAGTATCATTTGAATCGCGCCAAAAATTAGATTTTATATCTAACTTTTTGGGTCAGTGCATTTTGATACTAGACTTTTCTTGTAAACATTAATTAGTTGTCTGCGCATCGCTTGATGCTTCAGGGACTGTAGTAGTTGTTGCAGATGATGGTGTCTGTCCCACAGTAGTCGAAGGACTGATGTTGCTTGTTGAGTTATTTGGAGTCGGATTTGAATAGCTATTCGTAGAGTATGCTGTTCCAGTGTCTGCCATATCTGTTACTGTTGGCAAATAGTCACTAGATAAACCTGAGATATTTTGTCCTTCTCCATTCAAATCCTCATACAAGACAGCATTTGTCTCTAACTTTGTTAAGATTTCTAATCCTAGTGACTTGCGCAAAATATTTTGCATTTCAAGTAAATGGTTTTTTGTTACAATTTGATAGCTTCCGCCGTCTGCCAACGTAGCATCTTCACCACGTAGCTGCTGGCTTTCAATATTTTTAAAAGCATCACGATACCCCAAGAGTTGAGGAATACTACCTGATGTCAGCTCAATATTGGTCTGCATATTGCTACTAACCGCCTTCAAGATTGCTTGATAGTGGCTAATACTGTTCAAACTCAATACCTTCTCAACAACCTTTTTAATGACTTCTCGCTGACGTTTTTGGCGTCCGTAATCTCCCTCAGGATCTTGGTAGCGCATGCGAGCATAGACCAAAGCCTGATCACCATTAACAGATTGAACACCTGGCTCAACTTTAGCTGTGTATTCTGGCTCATTTTCTTCGATAGAAATAGGGAAGTCAAAAGTATTATTTACTGTAATACCGCCAACCGCATCTACTAAGTCTACAAGTCCCTTCATGTTGATGAGGATATAACGATCCACATGAATGTTCATCATATCTTGAATCGTTGAAATAGCTAGCTTCGCACCTCCGGTGGCATAAGCGGCATTTAACTTCGCCTCTACTGTTTCTCCATCGCCATTCTTAATCTTCGTTAAAATATCGCGTTCCAAGCTCATCATAACCGTTTTTTTCGTCGTCGGATTAACAGATAAAAGAATCATTGTATCGCTATTTCCTGCCCAAGCATCTGAACGTGAACCACTTCCCGTATCCACTCCCATTAAAAGAATAGTCATAGGCTTCGTCGCAGAAATAACATCTGTCTCGTCTCCAAAACTCTTATAAGTCTTTGATAACTCTCCTGTTGACTGATTATAGATAGTCCAAGCATAGGCTCCAACCCCTAGCACAGTAACTGCTAACAAACTTAAAAACATTAATACAATTTTTTTAAACATATTTTTTAGTCTATCAGTTTTCCCATTAGGTAAACGTCTAGAAATTTCCCTTCTTCTAAGTAAGCGCCTCGCTTCTGCAGGCCTTCAATTTCAAAACCCAAACTCTTATAAAGATGAATTGCCCGTTTGTTTCTCACCTGTACACTTAAAGCCAGTTTACGAATAATATCTGACTCAGTAGCCCAGTCAATGACTTCTTCCATCAAAATTCGACCAAGACCTTGATTCCAAAAAGCCTTTTTTACAGCAACAAAGACATCTCCAATATGCGCAACACGCTTATATCTATCCGCAGTAATACTAACCAATCCTGCTAGTTCTTCATTAAAAAAAGCTACAATCGAAATTCGATTAGGCAAAGAAGCCTGTTGCTCTAAGAATGCTGCCACTTGCTCTGGATTCATTAACATACCAGTCTCATCTAAAGTGGTATAATCAGACTCCTGACCAATTTGATTTAAAAAGTCTATCAAAATAAATGCATCACTAGCCTCTGCTTCTCTTAAAAGTAAGTCATATTCTACTGACACTAGAGCACCCCGTTTTCAATTTGTTGCAATAAGCTTTGAGAACGTTCCCCTGTCGATTCAAATACTAGTCGTCTTCCATTGTTTTCTTTTAAAATCTTGATTTTCAAATAATCCTGAGGTAAACTTGCTGACAACAATTCTCCCCATTCGATGACGGTTACCCCTTCACCAAACAGAAAATCATCCAAATCAATCGAATCTGGATCCTCACCAATCCGATAAACATCCAGATGATAAAGAGGCAAGCGTCCGTCGTATTCTCGAACAATTGTATACGTTGGACTTTTAATCATCTGTTTAATATCCAAACCTTGAGCAATGCCTTTTGTCAAAGTCGTCTTACCAGTTCCTAAATCACCTGATAAAACAACAATATCTTGCGCTACTAAGAGGTTTCCTAGCCTTCGTCCAAAAGACATTAATTCATCTTCATTTTGACTAAACATAAGTCTTATTATACCAGAAAAAATTTTTTCATGCTTAAAAATTAAGAATATATTCAAAAAAAGAGAGTGGGACAGAAATCAGTAATTCGTTAGTATTCGATTTCGTCGTCCCACCTCCGCACAGTTGAGTAGGGATGTAAAAGCTGATGAAATCAGCGTAGTAGAGCCCACTCAACCACTGCGTCTTGCTCGACAATCTAAAGACAATTGAGAGGCTAGGACTTTTGTCCCAGCCTCTTTTGTCAAATCGAAAGATTACAAGAATGCTAGAATGATAAAATTCAAAATGAATAGTGCAGTTGAGCCCCATAGAATCGGATGAATCTCTTTGCTTTTTCCAGTTGTCACTTTCACCAAACAATAAAAGATAAATGCTGCTGCAATCCCGTATGAAATGGAGTAACAAAGTGCCATGAAAAAGGCTGCAAAGAAAGCTGGCAAAGCATCATTAAAGTCACTCCAAACCACATCAAGGAAAGAAGAAACCATCATCACACCAACAATAATTAAAGCCGGAGCTGTAGCCGCTGCTGGAACGATCCCCACTACAGGCAAAATCAGAACTGACAATAGAAAGACAACGGCAGTTGAGACAGCTGTCAGACCCGTACGTCCTCCTTCAGCAATTCCTGCTGCAGATTCAACATAGGTTGTCGTGTTGGAAGTACCAAATAAAGAGCCGATGAAAGTACCAATCGCATCTGCAAATAGAGCTCTGTCCATTTTAGAAGAGAAGCCAGAAGAATTTTCAAGAGCTGCTTCATCCTCTGCTGAAAAAATACCAGTCTTCCGTCCTGTACCAATAAAGGTACCAATCGTATCAAATGTATCTGACAAACTAAATGCAAAAATGGTCATCAAAACAAGCGGAAGACGTCCTACATTGGAGAAGAGTGATCCAAGACCTCCAAATGCTGCAAGAAAGGTTGTTCCCAACTCATTTATCGCTGAGCCAATATGATTCTCTGCGAAGTTTACTGCTGATAGGTTCACCACACCCATTGGGATTCCGATGAGGGTCGTAGTAATAATTCCAATCAAAATTGCTCCACGAATATTTTTGATAACTAAAATAGCCGTAATAATCAAGCCAATAACAGCCAACAAAACACTTGGATCTGTAAAGGTTGAAATAGCTGGTACCACTCCACCATTTCCGACAACAGAAGTGACACCATTAGCAAAAGTTTCTGCTGTCGCCTTCGCTGGCGCCACACCATTTACTGTCATGATATTACTTGCTGATGTTGAAAAAGTAATTATATTTGCATTTTTAAAACCAAGATAAGCTACAAATACGCCAATTCCCCCTCCAATTGCATGCTGCAAACTAACAGGAATGGATTTAATGATGCTTTTGCGTATCTTGGTTACGGTTATAAGGATATTAAAAATTCCACATAGCATAACCATAGCCAGAGCTTCTTGCCATGAGAATCCAAGGCCAAATACAACCGTATAAGTGAAAAAAGCGTTCAATCCCATTCCTGGAGCCAAAGCGTAGGGAACATTAGCAAAGAGCCCCATCACTAAAGTAGAGACAGCTGCTGAGATAATCGTCGCCAAAAATACAGCTTGAGTTGGCATTCCTGCTGCACCCAAAATTGTCGGATTGACAAACAAAATATAACTCATCGCAAAGAATGTCGTTAAACCAGCAATCAATTCTGTCCGAACTGTGGTTCCATTCTCTTTTAGTTTAAAAAACTTGTCCATTTTTCATATCTCCTATCTAATATACGATCTAAATATCGTATTTTACGAACAATAAAATAATTATATTAAAAAAACATTCATCTTTTCAAGATAAATGTTTCCGTTTTTAAGATTTTTTATTGTTTTGAGAAAGAAAAACCAAACTCATGAACTGAATAAAGGTAAATCCAAGGATAAATAGCAGTCGTTCTCTCTGAAATGTTTCTAGTAGTTTTTGAACCACTTGTCCAGGATTACTTACTAAATCCCAAGTATTTAAACGATCATAACGACCGATATAGATTGCCATACTCGAAATTACTGACAAAACCAATGTCGCTAGTAATTCGGTACACCAAGAAAATTTAAAGCGCTCCAGTAAAATCAACCAGCTTTCAATCCCGCAATAAATACCAAACAAGATGCTCGGCACAAATACCATAAATAGGTGCAAACTTGCTCTATTCCACAAAGTATCGCCGACCCAGTGCATATGTACAATATCAGTAATCATGTAAAATGTATTTGGATAAAAAACGAGCCAGAGTATAAATAGAATTGGGAACAACCAAGCTTGCTTAAAATAACGAGTCAAAACTGCAAAATCATAGGCAATCAAAGCCAGCATCATGTTCCATATTAAATCTGGACCTGTTTTAGCAATCCCTTCCATATAGACCAAAAAAGAGAGTGCTAGAAAAAACAAATGAACTGTAATAACCTTGCGCATACAAACAAAACTCCTTAACTAGAAATAAAAGTCTGACGAAATTTACTACATAATCTTAAATGATCACTTCAAACTTTGAACATTTATTATATCATAAATGACTAGCTTTCAGCTTAAAATCTGCTATAATAGAGATTATCCTATTTGAAAAGAGAATGTCATGTCACATAAAATCATTGCCGTAGATTTAGACGGTACCTTACTCAATTCTCAAAGTCAATTATCAGACTTTACGAAAGAAACAATCAAAAAAGTATCTCAAAAAGGTCACAAAGTCATCATCGCAACAGGTCGCCCTTATCGCATGGCCTATCATTATTACAAAGAGTTAGAGTTAGATACACCTATGATTAATTTCAACGGGTCGCTCACTCACTTGCCAGGAAAAAAATGGGAATTTGAACGTTCTTTAACAGTGGACAAATCCTTTCTCATTGACATGGTCGCACGAGAAGAAGAAATCGAAGCAGATTTCATAGCAGGAGAATTTCGAAATAAATTCTATATTACTAATCCAGACGAAAAGGTAGCCAGCCCGCAACTATTTGGCGTATCGTCTTTCATTCCCGAAAATCAACTAAACTCTCAGTTAATTACAAAAGATCCAAGCGCTATCCTTTTACAAACACGAGCTAAAGATAAATATGCCTTAGCGGATCAGATGAAATCCTTCTACAACCATGAACTCTCAATCAACACTTGGGGCGGTCCACTTAATATCCTTGAATGTACACCTAAAGGCGTCAACAAAGCCTTTTCTTTGAACTATTTACTAAACGTTCTAAATGCTGACCGCACCGATCTTATTGCTTTTGGTGATGAGCACAATGATACTGAAATGTTGGAATTTGCAGGCACCGGCTATGCTATGAAAAACGCGAGTGACACCCTTCTTCCTTTCGCTGACAAACAACTCGATTTAACGAATGAGCAAGATGGTGTAGCACACGAGTTAACGAGATTATTCTTATAAAAAATAGAGCAGAAAATATCCAAACTCCCTAAATATTTTCTGTTCTTTTTTTTGAAAAAATTTTTATAAAACTACTTGAAAAGGATTTTTTATTGTGATAAAATTAACTTAAAATATAATATATTAATATGAATGTTTTTATATCATTCTTTAAAAAGGACAGGTATTTCCTCCACCAATCCTTTTTATGTGATAAAAAAGTGGTTCGAGCTCCTACTCGACCACTTTTTCTATTTAATCATTCCGCCCAAACAAGCGAAGAAGACTGAGGAATAAATTGATAAAATCAAGGTAAAGATTTAAAGCCATTGATATAGCCCAGCCATTCTCAACTTGACCATTGGTTTGCTCGTAAACATAACGGATTTTTTGATTATCCCAAGCAATCAAACCTGAGAAGATGATAACACCCGCAATACTAATCAAGAAATCAAAGCTTCCACTTCCTAAGAAAATATTTACCACGCTTGCAATAATTAAACCAAATAATGCAGCTCTCAACGCGCGACCCATTCCTGAAAGATCTTTCTTTGTAACTTTACCAACAAAAGCCATAGCAAAGAACATAGCAGAAGCAGTGACAAAAGCGGATAGCACTGATGATTGAGTATAAAGTGCCAAAACCACACTCAAGGTAAAGCCGTTTAACGCAGAATATACCAGAAATAGTGGTAAAGCCATCGGGCTATTCTTCAAAGCCATTCCTGAAGCAGCAAATACCAATACTAACTCAGCAGCGATAGCCAAGTAATAAATCCATGAAGCCCCCATTATTACTGAAACAATCACAGATTGAAACATGGTCAACATCAAAGCTGACACAACAGCAGAAATACCTAACCCTACTCCAACTAGTGAATAGATTTTAGCATAAAAAGCATTGATACCAGCAGTATCTTGGATAACTGTATGATTATTCATCAAGTTTATCTCCTTTTATTTTAATTAACTTCTTAACATCTTACGATGAAATAGTTTTCGATTACGAATTTTTTTGCGCCAGGGAGAGGTTACCTCTTTGATGGCCCAATATTTATCAACAAAGGTCACGATAAAAGCTTCTTTATATCGTGGTGGCGCTAAAGTTAAGCCCCACATATGCTTTATGATGATGTCCTCTTCTATTTTATTTAACTTCGTCAACTTACGAGCGTTTCGAACCGCCAATCGAGGATGAACCCAGGCATGACTTTTCTTAAATTTAGTCACTCGCCAATCGTAGTAAAACAAATCATGAAGAAGAGCACCACGCGCTGTACTGCGTCTATTCCAACCCAATTTCTTCGCAATCTTATAACTAGTATAACTTACATTGATAGAATGTTCAAGCCGATTGGAATGCAAATGGTGAGAAATTCCTTTCAAACGCTGTACTTGGGGTTTTGCAAGCAAATGTCCCACATGAGCCATAAATTCTTGGTCACTTTTATAAGGCATAGAATCACCTCCATTTGCCTTTATTATAAGCTAATTTCTAAACTTTAGCTTAAATAAAAGATGAGAATTCCAGCTGCTACTGCAACATTTAGGCTTTCAGCACGTCCTTTCATGGGAATATGGACTAATTGATCCGCGGCTTCTGACACCACTGAACTGATACCTTGTCCTTCATTTCCCATAACCAACACAAAGTCACTACTTCCTTTCAGTGTTTGATAGTCTACAGAGTGCTCAGATAAGGTTGAAGCAAATACTGGAATTTTAGATTCTCGAGCCAATTGAAGCAACTTCATCGTCTCTAAACGATAGATCGGCAAGTGGAAATGACTCCCCTGCATAGAGCGCAATGTCTTTAAATTATACAAATCTGCCGAACGATTCGATATAAAAACACCACTCAATCCTGCTGCATCCGCCGTACGAATAATCGTCCCCAAATTTCCTGGATCCTGCACATCTTCCAGGAAAAGATATTTACCAGATAAAATGGTTGGAGGATCTTCTTCTCGAAGACGTACTTCTGCCACAATTCCCTGTGGCGTTTTACTGTCGGCTAAATCCTTGAGTAATTCCGGACTGACCCAATGGACACCTGTAAAATCTCGTAATCGATCAGCATATTCTGGCAAAGCAAAGATGGAAACAATTTCTGCTCCACTCGAAAATGCTTCTTCAAACAAGTGCCATCCTTCAATTAAGTAAGATTCTGTTCGGTATTTTTTTGATGCAATTTTTTTGCGTTTTTCACCACATTATTCGCTTTTGAGGTTATAATATTCATAAGAATAGTATAGCATAATTTTTTCAAAGAACACTCAGACTAAAGTAGGATATAACAAAGGAGTTTCTGATGCAAAAAGTAAAAATGGTCGCCCAAGGACGTGTACAAGGAGTTGGATTTCGCTGGGGAGTATATTCTCTTGCTCTAGAAATCGGTGGTATTACAGGTCGGGTTTGGAATAATGATGATGGTACAGTTGGTATTCTTGCTCAAGCAGAGAATTCTAATTTAATGGCAAAATTCATTCAAGAGATTCGTAAAGGCCCCACACCTTTTTCAAAAGTGACTTATTTAGATGTTACCATGGCTAACTTCGATTCTTTTACAGACTTTAAAATTTCAAATTAAGTCTTAGGAACTATTGTATATTTTTTAAAAAAACAGTAGAATAGATAGGTAATACTATAAAAAGGAAAAAATATCGTGAAAACTTTTAAACGTTTCTTATTTTCAGGAATGGGGCTAACTCTTCTCCTGATCCTTTCTGGCTGCGTCCAGACGAATAAACAGGGACTTCCAACTGGCGAAGGCTTTGTATATCAATACCTAGTTGCTCCTATGAGCCAAGTTATCAAATACTTTGCCAACGATTTAGGACTAGGATTTGGTCTAGCTATTATTCTCGTGACGGTTATCGTCCGCCTCATCATCCTGCCACTTGGTCTTTATCAATCTTGGAATGCTACTTACCAATCTGAAAAGAGAAACTATCTGAGTCCTATTTTCACTCCAATTCATGAGCGAATGAAGAGTGCAGAAACTCAAGAAGAGAAATTAGAAGCACAACAAGCACTTATGCAAGCTCAAAAAGAGAATGGCCTTAGTATGTTAGGCGGCGTTGGTTGCTTACCTCTTCTAATTCAAATGCCATTCTTCTCAGCCCTCTTCTTTGCTGCTCGCTATACTGAAGGTGTGACTCAAAGTAATTTCTTGGGTATCAATCTAGGCCAACAAAGTCTGATTCTTACTATTTTCGTTGGAATACTCTACTACATCCAATCCTTACTCTCACTTGTCGGGCTAGATGAAGAACAAAAAGACCAGATGAAAAAAATGCTTTATATGAGCCCGCTCATGATTGTCATTTTCTCTTTTACATCACCAGCTGGTGTAACACTCTACTGGGTAGTTGGTGGTTTTGTTCAGATCTTACAACAGTTCATTATCAACTTCTTTATCCGCCCTTACATGAAAAAACGCGTGGAAGAAGAATACGAAAAAAATCCGCCAAAAACATTGTCAGCGAACTCTTATATAAAAAATATCACACCTAAAGCAAATGCGGTGGTTGATAATCGTCCAAAAAACAAGAAAAAAATCGTAATGCTGGTAAACAGCGTTCAAGATAAACCAGATCCTTTCCTTTAACTGAACAACTCCTTGTCAAGTGAACAATGAATAAAGCACATTATCAACTGTATTAGGTTGATAAAAAGTTACAACCTGGAGAGGACTAATTGTGTTCTCTCCGTTTTGATGTTCAAAGCAATGAGAATTCTGGTTTTAAAGTTTTCAAAGATTCGGAAGTCAAAAGCATTTCGCTTAATGACCTTGATGATGTTGCTTAGTGACTTCAAACTTTGCATTTGAGTAAGAAAGTTCCAGTGCGTTAATGATTTTATCTTTTAGGTTTTAAAGATGGTCTGAAACAGAGGGACACATTGAGTTTGTTTTCAATAAGTCCAAAGCAATGATTGGCCTGTTTCTCTTGAAAATGAAAAAGTAAGAGTTGGTAGTGGGCTACACCCTAAAAGTTAGATAGAAAAACCTAACTTTTGGAGTGCTGTTAAATTCTACTTAGAATCTTTTATTTTTTTGCGATAAATTTGAAATACCCGCCAAGCCAGATAGCCTCCCAAAGTATTGGTCCAGAGATCATCAATCTCAAAGACTCGATTGGCGTTGATGAGAAGATCCAGCAGAATTTGCGTCACTTCGATGGATAAACTTATAGCAAAACTGAGACAGATAATTTTCTTGCTACTGCGTAGCTTGGGAAAGAGCCACAGTAACTGAAAAATCAAGGGCGACAGCAAGAAGATATTGGCTAGATTTTGGATAAAAACCTTGAGTAGCTGAAGCAAAGAAGTAATCTCTCCGATATTGATAAAAGAATTAAACGGAACAAGTAAGACCACAATCCGACCAAAATACTGAATACCAGGAGTTTGCATGCCTGGGTCTGGAACTTGAGGAATAAAGCACATCATACAAAGTAGCAAGAAATAGAGCCAGCTTCCTCCCACCAGCAATCTCCGCCCCTTAGCTGTCAGCTCACCATCTGAAGTCAGATAATTCTTAAGGCTGAACATTTTCTACCAATGCTTTCTCGCGATCACGCTTCATAGTATTGGAACGCAGCTGGCCACAGGCTGCATCAATATCCGTACCATGTTCCTGACGAACTACGCAGTTAATCCCATTTTTCTTGAGGGTATCATAGAAGGCCATCACACGTTCTTTAGGGCTACGGCTATATTGGTCGTGTTCGCTAACTGGATTATAAGGAATAAGATTGACATATGATAGCTTTTTGATATTTTTAAGCAATTCAGCCAGCTCTTTAGCCTGCTCTACCCCGTCATTGACCTCATTGAGCATGATGTACTCAAAGGTCACTCGACGATTCGTGGTCTTGATATAGTATTCAATAGCTTCAAACAGCTTTTCGATAGGAAAAGATCGGTTAATCCGCATAATACTGGTCCGCAAATCATTATTCGGGGCATGGAGGGATACTGCTAGATTGACTTGCACACCTTCGTCGGCAAAGTCGCGAATCTTATGAGCCAGGCCTGAAGTCGATACTGTGATATGACGAGCACCGATAGCCAAACCTTTGTCATCATTGACTGTCCGGACAAACTTGAGTACGTTGTCATAGTTATCAAAAGGTTCACCTATTCCCATTACCACGATATGGCTGACCCGCTCATCCTGACCACGCTCATCAAAATACTTCTGAACCAGCATAATCTGAGCTACAATTTCACCGTTATTGAGGTCGCGTTGTTTTTTAATCAAGCCAGAAGCACAGAAAGTGCAGCCAATGTTGCAACCAACTTGGGTGGTTACACAGACAGAAAGTCCGTAGTGCTGACGCATGAGTACCGTCTCAATCAGCATACCGTCTGGTAGCTCAAAAAGATATTTGACCGTACCATCAGCAGACTCTTGTACAATACGCTGCTTCAGAGGATTGACAACAAATTGATCGTCTAGCTTAGCAATCAAGTCCTTGGAAAGATTGGTCATTTCTTCAAAAGATTGGACACGCTTGCGATAGAGCCACTCCCAAATCTGGGTGGCACGGAACTTCTTTTCTCCTTGAGCTTCTATCCATTCAATCATTTCCTGACGCGTTAAGCTATAAATAGATGGTTTCATGTTTCTCCTTTATTTCTGTCGAATGACAAAATGACGTTGTACCTCTTTTGTCGACTTTGGTTTTTGATGATGTGGACGTTTTTCTGAACCTTGATCTGCGCGACGTCCAGAACGTTTTGAACGACGTTTCGAACTTAAATCTTGATCTACTTTGTTATGGTGTTTTTTATCAAAAGAAGCTCGCTTCGGCTGCCTATTTTCTAATACAAAATAGGCGCAACCATAATTACAATACTCAAGTAGATAATCTTCTAATCGGCTAATCTTAACATCGCTCTCCTTAGCTTTTTCATCTTGATAAAATCCTCTCAGGCGTAGTTGATCATTGCCCCAATCACCAACAATGAAATCGAACTTTGTCAAAATCTCTGAAAATCGCTGGTTAAAGGCTGTAAGATCAAAAGCATCCCGATAATTCTCTACCAATTCAAACTGGATTTCATCTGTTAATACTTGTGAACCAACCTGTCTAAATTCAGGGCCAGGAAATTTATTGTAATTATAAAGCTCTGGAGCAATTTCTTTACGCATATATTTTCTCACTTCTATCTAGATAACTTCTCTATTATACTATAAAAGAAGACAGATTTTAAGCGTTTGCTCTTAAAAAGTCATTTCTGAGAAAAGTCAGATAATTTCAAAATTTTGACACATTCTATTAGAATAAATAAAAAACTGAAACAATCATGTCTCAGCTTTATTTCTTGTGATTTTTCAGATAGTCAATAGCTTCCTGCAAAGTCTTAACAGGAACAATCTTCATGTCTGTTCTAATTTTTTTGCTGCTTCTAGTGCAGTCTCATAGTTTGTTTTAGCTTTAGGATTTGCTTTTTTCATCTCCTCTGTCACAGGATTATTTGGCGCAAAGAAGATGCTAGCTCCGCTTTTAGCAGCAGAAACAACTTTCTTATCAATGCCACCAATATCGCCAACTTGGCCCTCACGATTGATGCTTCCGGTCCCTGCTACTATACGGCCATCCCGCAAGGTCGGATCTGCAAGTTGCGTATAAATAGCTAAACTAAACATAAGACCAGCACTAGGGCCACCGATTCCTTCTGTTGCAAATTCAATCGGAATATCACTACTTACTTCAGTTCGATCTATCAGGCCGATACCAATCCCGTTTTTCCCATTATCAAGCTTGATGATCTTTCCTGTAGCAGATTTTTCTTGTCCATCCTCTTCATAGGTCACTTTAACCTTATCTCCTAATTTTTGCGAATTAACGTATTTTATTAATTCTTCAGAGCTGTCAAATGTCTTATCATTAACAGCCGTAACTGTATCAGCAATGTTCAAGATTCCCTTAAAAGTCGAATCCTTCGATACTTGCAAGACATAGACTCCTAGGTACTTCATCGTAATGTCTTTTCCGGCTGTTTTTAAACCTTGATATTTGGCCATATTCTGTGATGTTGCCATGTAAAATTGATTAATTCTAATATATTCCTGATCGGATGAACCACCCGTCAATTCCTCAGCTGAATAAATATCTGTAAAATCTGTCAACCAAGCATAGACTAAATGCGCAAAAGTTGCACGCTGAACACCAACCGTCACAAATTCATAAGCACCACGTTCCTTATCATCTTGATGGTTAACCTTCAAAACATGGCGAATATCTTCTGCTCCACCAGGTACCTCAATATAATATGGTAAAGGAACTGTTAAAGAAACGACTAATAAAATTAGCGTTGTAAAAATAATAATCGGCCATTTATAAATCTTAATCTTCTTCATATAACTCTCTTTCTATTTCTCTGACAACACTTTGAGGTACGTATGGTGTTATGTTCTGCTTAAAAGCAATCAGCTCACGAATGCGCGAAGAACTGATATATTGATAAGCTGGCTTACTCAACAAGAAAATCGTCTCCAGCTCACTATCTAATTCTTGGTTGAAAAAATTCATACTCGTTTCATAATCTAGATCTTGGTTGTTACGTAGACCACGTACAAAGGTCTTAGCTCCAATTCTGCTAGCTACTGTCACCGCCAGCTCATTCTGCGAAGTGATGACTTCCACATTATCCAAATGCTGTAGCGCTTCTTTGACCATCCGTTCTCGAGCTTCAATCCTGAAAAATCCAGACTTTTCCCGATTATAGAAAATTCCTACATAGAGTTTATCAAAGAGCCTACTGGCCCGCTCGATCAGATCTACATGCCCCTTAGTGATTGGGTCAAAAGATCCTGTAAATAATCCTATCCTATCTGACATACACCGTCACCTTTGAAATCCCATATATTTTCTGTTTCCAAATGCCCAATCCTGCAATTTCCTCTGGCAATTCAACTTCCTTATCCGTCTCACAGACTACTAAGACATCTTGGCTCAAGAGCTGGCGCTCCTCCAACTTTTCAATGTCCTCCACAATCTGTTCTTTAGCATAAGGTGGATCCAAGAGGACTAGATCAAAAATCCCCGTCACAATATTTAATGCACGACTCGATTCCATCTTGAGCAATTCAAAACGCGTCGCTTCTTTGGTCATCTGGATATTTTCAGAAATGATAGCCTGAGCTCTGCGATCTTTCTCTACTAAAACAGCTGTATCCATACCTCGAGAAAGAGCTTCAATGGCTAAACTTCCGCTCCCAGCATAAAGATCCAGCACCCGACCACCCTCAAAATAAGGACCAATCATATTAAAAATCGCCCCCTTGACCTTATCGGTCGTCGGTCTAGTCGTCTTACCATCCAAAGTCTTGAGGGGGCGCCCTCCGTATTTACCTGCAACAACTCTCATAAAAAGTATTATAACATAAGGCAAATGTTTTAAAAAGCGAAGCAGATAAAAAACAGAAGCGACCACAAGTTAGAGGCTTCTGTTTTCTTTTAGTTTCAGTAAAAATTCAATTAATTCAGGCTGGCAATCAGCCTTATCCAAGATCAAGCCCATTGATCGGCCAACCATGATATAAAAGGTTTCTGGCTTGTCTATGATTGCCACAATATCTTGGTAGTCAAATCTGGAATTATTATTCCGATTAACGACACGAAAGTCTGTCTCATAGAAGCTAAACTCCTGCTCCAAATCATGCCAGAGAGGGTTATCCTTATAGAGCTTGAGGAATTGTTGGTTAAAAGAACGATAGAGTAAAAATGGCATAATAGGCATGAAAATAAAAATACCAATAGCCGGCAAGGGCTCATTCAAAGATAGGCTGAAGATCCCCACTGCAAGCAAAGCTACCTCACCAATGACCAGAGGGATGATTCTTGTCTTTTTATGCCAAAAGTTGATCCAAGCGAAACGGCGGTACGCTTCTTCTGTCATGATTATCTTTGCTGTCATTGGAAACATCTATCTACGATTTACTTCCTTTACTATTGCTAGAAATAACAATACTCAAGAAAGAACTTGCTTTTCTCAAATTCATCTGCTATACTATACGTAACCTTCAAAACGTTACATAGGAGATGTGATATGTTTTCGCATGAAAAATTAAAAAACGACGCTTAGAGCTTAATTTGACTCAGTCTTCCATTTACCAAGAGTTAAGCATTTCTCGAAAGACTTACTCTGCTTGGGAAAATGGTCTGGCAGAACCTCACGCTAAAAATCTCAGAAAGTTAGCTACCTATCTCAAGGTCCAAGAGAACTACTTTGTAGATGAGACCAGCGCGCTCTACACCTATCCTTTACTAACTCTACCCCATAAAAAAGAAGTCGACCAGCTCGCTAGTCGGCTCCTAGAGAGACAGAGCAATGTTAGCTCTCTCACAGCCTATAAGGTTCTATCCGTTGAGCTGGCTGCGGGTCTCGGGCACAGTTACTATGACAATGAGACAGATTACGAAACAGTCTACTTTGATCAAGATATCCAGCATGACTTTGCATCCTGGGTCTCTGGGGATTCTATGGAGCCTAAATATCCCAACGGCTCTGTTGTCCTCATGAAACAGACAGAATTTGATTACGATGGAGCCGTCTATGCTCTCATGTGGAATGGCAAGACCTATATCAAAAAAGTCTACCGCGAAGCTGAAGGCCTGCGCCTAGAGTCTATCAATCCTGACTACGAGGATCTCTTTGCTCCTTATGAAGACCAGCCTAGCATTGTTGGTATCGTAGTCGGACATTTTCTGCCGATTGAGGTGTAAGTGATGGTCCTATTTGATTATTCACGCGAGCCCCATTCAGACATCGCTTTTGTGGATATGAAAAGTTTTTATGCCTCTTTGCTTAAAGGATCGGCCTTAACTATCGCTCGAAGCAAGCTAACTGGAGGCCATTCTGCTGGAGGTTTGGAGGGCTTATCATGACCGACCGCTCTTATCTTCCCCATCAGTCAGCACGTGACTTTCAGGATCGGGGTATGGCTAAGTGGGCTGGGGGGTCTTTCTGAACACAGCACTGCTCTAGCCAAAAAAGAAGTAGATATAACCCCGTTAACTCAGCTTGACATACAGGAGAAATGCCACTTGCTCAGCCAAGCCTACAGTCTGCAAGTTCCCATCCGAATCACCTTTCTAAACCAGGACAAGCTGACCGACATTACTGCTACAGTCTTTCATCTAGATAGTAAACAGATCCTCCTGCAGGAAGGCGACCATTACAAATGCCTTACTATTTATTCATCAGATTTTTTCAATACAAGCTCCAGGAGGCACAGATGACCACTCAGAATATACATGAGGAACTTCAATTTGATTATTTTTCCCAGAATTACTATCAATTTCAAGAAGATTTTTATCAATTCTCCAATCTTCCTCAGCCTCTGATGGCCATGGAAGATGATATCCTCCGTCACATGGCTAACCGCCAGGTCACTTATTTCAAACTCTCCAAGACCAAAAGTTTAGATCAGAAAGATCATTACTTCCACTTTACCGTCAGTCGTCCAGACCAAGCAAAACGACTCTGTGTTTACTACTATCAAGGCCACACAGAAGATATAAAACACTAAGCTCCCAGACTGAGTCTGGGAGCTTAGTATATAGAAATGAATTGAAAGACTAAAAGGTATGATATAAAGAATCTTACCTTACTAAAATTCAATTTTAATCTTCTCTTTTAAAGTTATAAAACTCCAGATATTTCGCTAAATAATATAGAGTAATATTTCCATATTAATTTCCTCTAATCATATCTATTATATCATGTTAAGCGCCCCAGCCAAAAAGGCTGGGTACATACATATCAAATATTATACTCCTAGACCAACTTTCTCATCTCATCAATACGTGCGACGGTCGCATCGTATTTAGCCTGATAGTCGGCTTGTTTGTCGCGTTCTTTTTGGACGACTTCTGGTTTGGCATTGGCTACGAAGCGTTCGTTAGAGAGCTTCTTACCTACCATATCTAGTTCTCTTTGCCATTTAGCGAGTTCCTTGTCGAGACGAGCCAGTTCTTCTTCGACATTGAGGAGATCAGCTAGTGGCAAGTAGATTTCTGCTCCTGTGATGACGCTTGACATAGCAAGTTCAGGTGCAGGGATGTTTGATGCGATTTCCAAGTGTTCTGGATTTGTGAAGCGTTTGATGTAGTTGACATTGCTGTTAAAAAAGGCTTCCAAATCACTATCACTTGTCTTAACAAGGATGGTGATAGGCTTGCTTGGTGCTACATTTACTTCAGCACGCGCATTACGAACAGCACGGATCAAGTCTTTGAGACTTTCCACACCTGTGTGGGCAGCAAGGTCTTCAAAGACTGGGCTAACAGTTGGGTAAGCAGCTGTAACGATAGAGCCTTCTGAGATTTGTCCAAAGATTTCCTCTGTCACAAATGGCATGATTGGGTGAAGCAAGCGAAGGATCTTGTCCAAAGTATAAAGGAGAACAGAACGTGTGATGACTTTCTCTTCTTCGTTGTCGCTATAAAGGACTTCCTTGGTCAACTCAACGTACCAGTCCGCAAATTCGTCCCAGATGAAGTTATAGAGGATGTGTCCAGCCACACCAAATTCAAACTTGTCAAAGTTTTCAGTGACCTTGCTGATAGTTTCATTGAGGTTGTGGAGAATCCAGCGGTCTGTGACATTTCCAGCTTCCTTATTGACAACTTTTTCTACATTGACAGTTGCTTGCTCAAGAGTCAAGTTTTCATTGTTCATGAGAATATAGCGAGAGATGTTCCAGATTTTGTTAATAAAGTTCCATGAAGCATCCATTTTCTCGTAAGAGAAGCGCACATCTTGACCTGGTGCAGAACCATTTGAAAGGAACCAACGAAGGGCATCTGCACCGTATTTCTCAATGACATCCATTGGGTCAATCCCGTTTCCGAGAGATTTCGACATCTTGCGTCCTTGCTCATCTCGAATGAGACCGTGGATAAGAACGTTTTGGAATGGCTGACGTCCAGTGAATTCCAAGGATTGGAAGATCATGCGAGACACCCAGAAGAAGATGATGTCGTAACCTGTTACCAAGGTTGAAGTTGGGAAGTAGCGCTTGAAGTCTTCTGAGTCAACATCAGGCCAACCCATGGTTGAGAATGGCCAAAGGGCAGAACTGAACCAAGTATCCAAGACGTCTTCGTCCTGAGTCCAACCATCGCCTTCCGGTGCTTCTTCGCCCACATAGATTTCGCCGTCAGCATTGTACCAGGCTGGGATTTGGTGACCCCACCATAGCTGACGAGAGATTACCCAGTCGTGGACATTTCCCATCCATTGGAGGAAGGTATCGTTGAAGCGAGGTGGGTAGAATTCTACCTTGTCTTCTGTGTCTTGGTTGGCAATGGCATTTTTAGCCAATTGGTCCATCTTCACGAACCATTGCGTAGACAAACGCGGCTCAACCACTACACCCGTACGTTCTGAGTGACCAACACTGTGGACACGCTTTTCAATTTTGACGAGGGCACCGATTTCTTCCAACTTAGCAACGACTGCCTTACGAGCTTCAAAACGATCCATGCCTGCAAATTCGAAGGCCAAGTCATTCATGGTTCCGTCGTCGTTCATGACATTGACTTGTGGCAAGTTATGACGTTGACCAACCAAGAAGTCATTTGGATCGTGGGCAGGTGTGATTTTCACGACACCTGTACCAAACTCAGGGTCTGCGTGCTCGTCCGCAACGATTGGGATGAGTTTGTTAGCAATTGGAAGAATAACATTTTTACCAATCAAGTCCTTGTAGCGTGGGTCTTCTGGATTGACCGCAACCGCAACGTCTCCAAACATGGTCTCAGGACGAGTTGTCGCAACTTCAAGAGCGCGTGAGCCGTCTTCTAGCATATAGTTCATGTGGTAGAAGGCACCTTCCACGTCCTTGTGAATCACCTCAATATCAGAAAGGGCTGTGCGAGCAGCTGGGTCCCAGTTGATGATAAACTCACCACGGTAGATCCAACCTTTCTTGTAAAGGTCCACAAAGACCTTGCGAACCGCTTTTGACAGACCTTCGTCAAGTGTAAAACGTTCACGAGAGTAGTCTACAGAGAGCCCCATCTTGCCCCACTGCTCCTTGATGGTCGTCGCATATTCGTCTTTCCATTCCCAGACTTTATCGAGGAATTTCTCACGACCGAGGTCATAACGGCTAATGCCCTCGCCACGCAAGCGCTCCTCGACCTTAGCCTGAGTCGCAATCCCCGCGTGATCCATCCCTGGCAGCCAAAGCGTATCAAAACCTTGCATCCGTTTTTGACGGATGATGATATCCTGAAGAGTCGTATCCCAAGCGTGACCAAGGTGGAGCTTACCAGTTACGTTTGGTGGTGGAATAACGATTGAGTAAGGCTTAGCCTTTTGATCTCCTGAAGGCTTGAAAACATCCGCATCAAGCCATTTTTGGTAACGACCAGCCTCAACCTCGGCTGGATTGTATTTAGGTGAAAGTTCTTTAGACATGTGTTTGTCCTTTCTCTATTGTATTCAT
Source organism: Streptococcus sp. oral taxon 056 str. F0418 (assembly GCF_000220065.1). Taxonomy (GTDB): domain Bacteria; phylum Bacillota; class Bacilli; order Lactobacillales; family Streptococcaceae; genus Streptococcus. The sequence continues at coordinate 832,038 of NZ_AFQU01000001.1, forward strand.
TTTATCTTGAATCTGCTTAGCAACTTCTTCTGCAGACAGATTCGTATTATTTATTTTAAAGTAGTGGTGCAACTCATTCGGTTGAGTTTGAGAATTTAATTGAAGTGTTTCATTAGTCTCTAAAATTTCTCTTTCAGATACCTCAACATGTCGTTTTAAGGGTTTGTGCTCTAACCGGTTCTCCGTTCGATTTCGATTTAAACGCTCTTCAAGACTTGTTTCCAACTCCACAAAAAGAATCTCTTGATGATAGTCATCCAACAAATCCTGAATTTCCTTCAAATATAGGAGCTGGTACTGATTTGAAAAATCAATTACGTCTGTTAAAATCATCGACCTATGATTCCGAGCGCTTGTTTCAAGAAAAGAAAAGGTAATCCCTCGAACAAACTCCCACATTTCCTCTGTAAAGTCCTGATAGATTTCTAGTGCAAAATCTATGGCTTGATGGTTATAAAAGAGGGTAGCATCTGTCAGTCGAGATAACTCTTGACCAATCGTCATTTTGCCAGAAGCCGGAGCCCCAATGATGAAAAGATGCATTAAATCACCTCCCACTCACTCCTAAGCAGCCCATACCTCAAATCATCACAGCGGTTGCCTTGGGCATCTTTGCGGTCTCTTATGCGAGCTTCAAGGGTAAAACCTAATTTTTCAGCGACTCATTGACTTTGGATATTGTAGCCAAAGCAAGACAATTCTATCTTGTGAAGTCCCACTTCTTTAAAAGTCAGATCAATCAAAGCTCGCGCTGCTTCTGGCACATAACCACGTCCCCAATAGTCTGGATGCAAGATATAGCCGATTTCCAGCACATCATCTTCATGCCGATGGTTGAAATCGACAGAGCCAACGATTTTGTCAGTCCCTTTGACGACAATCCCGTAGCCTGCTGGGAGATTTTCCTTTTGATTGCGCTCAGGGAGAATATGCTCCAGATAATAAATCTCGTCTTCCAAGGTCTTGACGGGCGGAAATCCTGCTGGGTAGGAGACTTCTGGTCTACTAGCATAGGCATGGATATCCTTAGCATCAGCCACTGTTCGGACTCGTAAAATGAGACGTTCTGTTTCGATTCTTTCTGGTAACTCTACTCTTGTCATCCTTCTCCCTCGCTTTCTATAAAAAATCGTCCCTGTCATAACCATGACAGGGACGAATGTGTTAATCCGCGGTACCACCCAATTTCGGGCAGACGCCCGCAACTCTTGTCTTCTTGTTTATATTTTATGACATCGTTAGATCACTTCGGCATACGATAGTATAGCCTACAGCTCCTTGCCAAGTCCTAAAAATAAACAAAAAGTCTTTTATTATTTCATTTTATCATCTCATCAGTAACCAGCTTTGACACATCTGTGGACTTCTCAGCACCGCCACTTTCTGTAAAATGTCTGACTCAAAACACCTCTGATGGATTTATTGTAACAAGTTTCTCTTTAAAAAGCAATAATCAAGGAAATTACTTGAAACGAACACCATTTTCTTTCAATTTCTTAATTGTAGCTGGCCCAATTCCTTTTAATGTAAGAAGTTCTTTTTCTGTCCAATTTTTAAAATCAGCAACAGATTTAATCCCTTCATCATAAAAGGTCTTTGCACGCTCAAGTGAAAGCCCTCCAAGACTCTCAGCAAAATCTTCTACAGAGCCCGTAGTCTTTTGTACTTTTTCTTTTGTAGTTTTCACCACTTGCTCTACCTTTTGAGAAACAGCTTTACCTACTTCCTGAGCAGCTTTCTCAGTGTGTTTAATCACTTTCGTAGTATCTTCCAATACCTTTGTTACAGAACTTGAAAAAGCCCCTGAACGACGAAGGATATTACGTAATTGTTTTTTTCGATTAACTTTCTTTGCCATGATAAAATCCTTTCACTAAAAAATCCCCGTTGTAACAAGGACCTATAGAAGTATTTTATCAATATTTCCACAAAAAATCCAGATAATAGAGCAAAATATAATTAAAAATTTCTTTAAAAGTGTCTCGCACCGCTTACTTCTTCACATTTTTTGATGCGATAACAATCTATATACAAATTTGATTCACATTAAAACTTAAAGAAGAAAATTCAATGAATTCTAAAAGCTAGTGTAACAGCGAGCTCTTCAGCTGTATTGACCATTCAATTATAGCTACACTTACAGTTATCTTGGCTATCGATCTTGCGACTTTATGAGCCACTTGCTCTCTGCAAAATTGGAAAATCAAACACACTATAATTGATGGGCGTAGCCTCTATTTTGGCGATACAGCTACACAATTATTTGGCAATTATATCAAATAATTCTTGCCCGCTATTTTTACATTCGCTATTTATTCATTCTGGTTAAATATTAAAATAGGGCAATAGATCGCAAAAACACATTCCTCAGGCATCATTAAAAGGGACCATATACATATCTCTACCAAGCCCCTTTTATTTTGATTCACTAATAATTTCTCTCTCCCAAAAGTCCGTCTGGCAGGTCGTGGAAACCTTTGCCTTCCTGATAATTGGCGAATTTCCCTAAAAGAAACTGGTAGGCATCGAGACGGCTTTCATAGCGAATGGCTGCTTCCTTGGCCCGCTCGTCCTGGTCCGCCTCGTAGACCGCCTGGCTCTCCTTGAGGGCCATCTCGTTAATCATGACCTGGGTCTTGACCCAAGCTTCAAAGTCTTGTAAAAATTCCTGTTCGTAGCTCATTTTTCTCACTTTCTAACTGCAAATACCTAGTCCAAATCTCGGTAAAAATCACTGTCAATATCACGGAAGGGCTGAATATCCTGCACATACTCCAGCACCCCCTGAAATTCACCGGCCTCATCCCGCACCGCTGCATAGGTCACATGGACAAACTTGCTCCGCGATTCCGAATTGAACCACATCTCAAACTTGTCCCGCTCTCCCTCACGCAGAGCCTTGAAAATCCGCCGCACCTTGTTCAAAAACTTGGGCGGGTGACAGAGCTCGACATTGCGTCCTATCTGGGAAGGCGTCCGCTTGAAAATCATCTCATCTGCCGGCACACTGTCATTATAATACTGGAAAATATCGTCCTTATTGACAAAGGTAATCTCCATGGGCAGATGGTCCAAAATCAGATTGGCCTCCGCCACCGACAGATAGCCATGGCCAAAAGGCTGCTGGGAGTCCCGATTAAAGGCTTGCTCCTTCTTTTCCTTAGGCTTAAAGGAAATGGTGACCTGACCATCTGGTGTATCAATGACCTGCTGAAACCTGCCATCACTAGTCTGCTCTGTGCTGGCTGACGCTTCGCTTCCCTCATTAGCAGCATTCCTAGCTTTCTCCTCCGAGAATGAATGTCGCGCAGGAATCCATTTCTCCGTTGGCTTGATGATGGCATAGCCATAAGCATCGCTCTCCTCAGCAATCTTGAGCCAATCATCCTGATGAAAGGACTCGAGGAGAATCATGAGAAGGATAGACTCTTCCTTGAAAATCATAGCTTCAAACTCAGCAGCAAAGGTCTCAAACTTGTCCTTGACTTCTTGAATCGAAGTATCCGGTAGCTGCTCTGCAGTAATCTTAGCCTCTTGGAAAAGGTCACGAATCTGGTCATCTACCCCCCACATGACCTTGGGTGGCGAATCATGACCATAGCTCTCCATGATAGGAAACATGAGCTCTTCCTTGCGCTGATAGTGGACATCAAACTGCCCTACCAAACCCAGCTGGCGCTGGAGTCCCTTGCAGATTTCAGGAAGAAGCTCCTCATCTTCTGTGCTTTCATAGGTGGATAGGAGTCTGCGAACCCGCATGAGGGCCGCCCGCAAGGCTAGATTTTCCTGCTTGAAGACCTGTACCGGATGGCCTGGATGGTCGGTATCAGCCACCTCCACATTCTGAATAGCACCTTTAAAGAGGTTGGCATGGACATTGCAGAGGGACATGACATCTTCGAAGGTCACTCCCGTATCTGAGTTCATTAGCTCATGCTCCATCAGGCTGATTTCGATAGCGGACACACCAGCAAAGTGTTCATTGAAAAGGTCCTGCACAGACTCTGCAGAAGCTCCATTATGTAAATCCAGCAAGATAGACTTGAGGACCTCAATGCGTTCAGTAGCCATTTCTAAATCCCCACCACTTCATAGCCGTTTAATTCCAAAGTTTGCTTGATTTTATTAAGTTCAATGCCATTCATACCAGCACCTTTTTTGATAGAAACCACGCGTCCGACTGTATTGCGCATGACTGGATTAGCCAGAGGTGTAAAGCCTAATTCTACCAAGACATCCAAAACCTCAGGATGTTTCTCAATTACTTCTGCCACTGGGATAGACAAATCAATCATGTTATCCATATAAACCACCTCATATCTTTTTTACAATTATATCATAAAAAAGATACCAAACTCGAGGTAAAATAAAAAGCAGGAAAGAATTTTATCACTCCTGCTTTACTACTCATCTCATTTTATTTTCTTGTAGATAAAAGGCACATCATATACATATGACTGTCAGACTGAAGAAAAAGTCCATTTTGGACGATTTTCTTCAGTCTTTTTTTAAAAGTAGAGAAAGTGAAAAACTCTTACGAATAGCGCTACATCAGCATTGCTAGGAGTTTTCACTATATGGTATCCGACCTACAAAATGGCAATATTTCTATTGCTGGTAGGGTTTGTCTACATTCTGACATCATATACATATGACTGTTTCTTTGATTCCTTCAAGCTTTTTTCCTAAAATATTAACACTTATCTTTCTTAACCAATTTCACCACTGCCTCGGTCCGAGCAGTATGCGGAAACATATCAACCGACTGGATATAGTGGACATCGTAGACCTGACAGAGCTTGACCAAATCCCGAGCCAGAGTCGAGACATTGCAGGAAACGTAGACCATCTTCTCAGGTGCATAGCGGACAATTGTCTCTACTAGCTTATCATCCAGACCTGTTCGCGGCGGATCGACAATCAAGGCATTCGCCCGATAGCCATCAGCATACCAGCGAGGAATAATCTCCTCTGCCGTTCCAGCCTCGTAGAGTGTATTGTCAAAGCCCATTCTTTTTGCATTGCGCTTAGCGTCTTCAATAGCCTCAGGGATGATGTCCATACCCCTCAGAGACTTGACCCGTCTAGCAAAGGCAAAGCCGATGGTCCCCACTCCGCAATAGGCATCAATCAAATGGTCTTCTTCCGTTACATCCAGCGCCTTAACCGCCTCCCCGTAGAGCACCTCTGTCTGCTCAGGGTTGAGCTGATAAAAAGCCCGAGGCGACAGGGAGAACCCATAGTCCAGTACTCCTTCTTGGATAGCCTCCTTGCCCCAGATAATCTCTGTCTTATCCCCGTAAACCTCACTGGACTTGCTTGTATGATAATTGACTGCCACTGTCTCCAGCTCTGGAAATTCAGCCACCAGATCTCGAACGACTGGAGAAAAGTCCAGCTTACGCCCCGTCACAAAAATCATCTGCACCTGACCTGTCTTTCTGGCCCTGCGAATCATGACCGTGCGTACTCCAGCAGTCTTTCTCTCATCATAGATGGGCAGCCTGTACTTGCCTAAAAGTCGAGCCACCTTATTTATGATCTGTTGCGTCACCTTGTCCTGAACCAGACAGTTTTTCAGCGAGACCAGATAGTGAGAATTCTGGGCATAAAGCCCCGCCTTGACCTCATCCTTGAACTTCCGAGTCTGAAACTGCAACTTGGCCCGATAATAGAGTGGCTCCTGCATACCAATGGTCGGACGAATCACATAGTTTTCGTAGCCAGCTGGCGCAAACTTTTTCAAGGCCTGACGCAGCAAATCTTCCTTAAACTCCAACTGCTTGTCATAGTGGAGGTGCATGATTTGACAGCCCCCGCAGCTATCATAAATCTCACAAGGCGCTTCCACCCGAAATTTAGACCGCTTGTTGATGGTCAAGAGCTTGGCCTCGATGAAATTACGCTGAACTCTAGTCACCTGACAGTAGACTTCCTCACCTTTCAAAGCCCCTGGCACAAAAACCAGCGTTTTCTTATAAAATCCAATCCCTTCACCATTAATCCCCATTTTCTTAATTTTCAAAGGGATTCTTTGCTTCACTTTCACATTCATGCTTCTATTATACCATGCTGCCTCGTATTAGTTGAGAATATGTTACAATAAAAGTATGAATACAGAAAAAATATCCCTTCCACTAGCACATTTCCCTGACCAAATACGAACATATCTAGAGGGAGCTAATTTTTACGACAGCTCCTCACATTCTGCTGCCAGTGTTTTCTATGCCGATACGGGCTATTATTTGAAAATCGATCAAAAAGGCCAGTTAGCCCAAGAAGCCACACTTGCCAAATGGTTTGAAAAGCAAGGACTCGGTGTACCTGTCATTCACTACCTGACAGCAGATAAAGACTACCTACTAACAAAAGAAGCTGAGGGCAAGGACGCCCTAGCCTTTCTCCAACAGCCCGAAGAACTTTGCCAAACGATGGCTGTCGCGCTCAGAAAACTTCACAGCCTCCAACCCCAGCATTTTCCAATCCAGCATCACCTTCAGCACTATAAAAAGCTAGCAGAGGAAAATTACCATAAAGGTTGTTTTTATCAAAAAGCTTTACTGCCTCAATTTCATATCCAAAGCCGTGAGGAAGCCTACCAGCTTATCCAAGAGCAGGGACAGCTACTGACGGCGGACGCCTTGATCCACGGAGATGCCTGCTTGCCTAATTTCATTCTGAAAGACGCTTCAACCTTCTCCTGCTTTATAGATGTTGGTCTCGCTGGCCTTAGCGATCGCCACATTGATCTTTACTGGGCCATCTGGTCTCTTACTTATAATTTATCTGACCCCCAATACGCAGAGCTCTTTCTTGACTACTATGGCCGGAAAGATGTTGATACAGACAAACTGCGCTTGATAGCTGCCTTTGAAGTATTTGGCTAAAAGAAAGGATTCTACCAAAATCACCTATGAAAATCACAAAAATCGAAAAGAAAAAAGACTCTACCTCTTGGAGCTGGACGACAGTGAAAAACTCTATATCACAGAAGACACCATCGTCCGCTTCATGCTGTCCAAAGGAATGGAAATCACAGAGCAGGAGCTATCAGAAATTCAAGACTACGCACAATTTTCCTACGGAAAAAATCTAGCCCTCTATCATCTCTCCTTCAAGCAAAGAACTGCCAAGGAAGTTAAAGACTACTTAACGCAGCACGACATCCAACCAGAAATCATCAGCCAGGTCTTGGATAATCTGAAAAAGGATAATTGGATTAACGACAGAAAATATACGAACTATTTTATCCAATCCAATCTTCTCACTGGTGACAAAGGCGCTTTTGTTCTCAAGCAAAAGCTCACGCAAAAAGGAATTTCTAGCGCTATTATAGAAGAAGAATTAAGCCAGTTTGATTTTACTGAATTAACAGATAAAGTAGCAGAAAAGTTGCTCAAAAAATACCAGGGAAAACTGCCTAGAAAGGCGTTACAAGATAAAATACTCCAAGCTCTTATAAACAAAGGATTCTCTCATAACCAATCAAAAATAGCTTTCCAGCATCTAGAGTTCGAAGAAGACGAAGAAATACAGCAGGAATTACTCTATAAAGAAATAGACAAGCAATATCGAAAGTATTCAAAAAAGTACGAAGGTTATGACTTAAAGCAACGATTAACCCAAGCTTTAGCCCGTAAAGGGTTTGATTATTCAGACATTAGCAGCGCCTTGAGAGAATATCTCTAAAAAGATTTAAAGAAAACTGAGAATTTTTTTAAAATTATGGTATAATAGAAGATGAGAAACTTTAAAAATTGTAGAAAGTTGGTATAAAATGAGACTTCCAAAAGAAGGCGACTTTATTACAATTCAAAGTTATAAGCATGATGGTAGTTTGCACCGTACTTGGCGCGATACCATGGTACTAAAAACAACAGAGAATGCGATTATTGGTGTTAATGACCATACACTTGTCACCGAAAGTGATGGAAGACGCTGGGTAACACGCGAGCCAGCCATCGTATATTTTCACAGAAAATATTGGTTTAACATCATTGCAATGATCCGAGAAAATGGAACATCATACTACTGCAATCTAGCGAGCCCATACTACCTAGATAGCGAAGCATTGAAATACATTGACTACGATCTTGATGTGAAAGTTTTTGCTGACGGAGAGAAACGACTCCTTGATGTCGATGAATACGAGCGTCATAAGCGCAAGATGAATTATTCCGATGATTTAGACTATATTCTTAAAGAAAATGTCAAAATCCTTGTTGACTGGATCAATCAAGAACGAGGACCATTTTCGCAAGCATATGTTAATATTTGGTACAAACGCTATTTAGAACTAAAGAATCGCTAAAGTTGTCAAAAGAGCTCCTGCTCTTTTTCTTTTACAAAAATAACATTTCATTTTCTTGCAATCTTGTCATTTTTCAAGTATCATATAAAAAACAAGCAAATGAAAGGAGAAAGTAAAAATGGCCTTTACAAATACTCGTGGTCGTTATGCAAGCTTTGGAATCGTAACCAGCTTACCTGATGAAATCATTGATACCTTTTGGTATATTATAGATAATTTTCTAAAAGATACATTTCCACTAGATAATCTTATTCAGTTTGAACTACTAAACAATAATGGAAAAATCACCTATCGATTTTCCGAAGCGAAACTCAAGACACAAATTTCCTTTGATTTCACACATCACTTCAACCCTTTCTATCCCAGAACAATTTATATAACAGATAATAATGGAAAAGAAACAATAATGTTAGCTGACGAATATTCAATAATATAAGGAAATTACCGTCGATAAAAAAGATTATATAAGTTCTCTCATAGAGTTCTATAATATCTATAGTGAATAAAGTCACTGTAGAAATTATAGAGCCTATTTTAATGTGAAAAAGCCATAATACAAACAATGAAACATTCATAAAAAAACAATTTAAAATAAATAAATAAATTTTATAGCTAAGCAACTCAGAATTAAAGAGTAAATCCTTATTATATTGAATGCTAGAATACAAAAAATAATTAGTAACTAAGGTTATTTATTATCAAAGTGTCACAACAATCATGTAAATAGAGAGCTTAATGACCGCAAGTCTTTAAAGCTTCTCGTCACCGATTTAGCTTACATTCTAGTTTGGTGAGCGCTGGGCCCATGTTTGTTTCATTATCAATCTCTATAATCGCGAAATCATAGGGCTACCACGAGACAGCTGACTTAGTCAAAGAAGCCTTCCAAAGCATTCCATACGCTTTGATTAAGGTCCATCTCTTTCATTTTGATAGAGGAGAAAATTTTGACAACACTTTGATTGACGAGATGCTTCAAGCTTTCAATATCACTTGTTCACTGAGCTAACCTGGTTGTTCATATGACAATGCCGTAGCTGAAAGTACTGATCGTGCTCTAAAGAGTGAATTCATTCACCAAGAAAGTTCTCAGTTTTTGGAAGAATTAGCCTTGAAACCAAAAGATCATGTCCACTGGTAGAATGCCGTCTGCATCTATAGCAGGCTCGAGTATCAAATATCTATAACGAGAAGAAGAATTACTTAAATAAAAATAGAACTTATAAATTTTGTACAGTAAAACCTTTTCACATCATTAGAAAGAAACTCATGGAATGGTCATATTTTATCCAAAAACTGCTAGGCATCAAAGACTCTAAGATCATGATTATGGACGTCATCAATATGGATCCCCATAAGAAAATCTTCACTAAACTGGATTATTCAGTTCCATCTGGTCCTGTTTGCGGAAATCAAATGAAGAGATATGATTTTCAAAAACCGTCTAAAACTCCTTACCTTGAAACATCTAGCATGCCTACCAGAATTCTCCTTAAAAAGCGTCGTTTAATTTAAGTGCTATCTGCCGTCATTACTCAAAAATGGCAGTTACTGAGACTTCTCCGGTACATAAAAATTATCAAATCCTTCATATTATCAACCAAAAGATTATTCAAAAACTAGTTGAAAAAATTTCTATGACCGATATTGCTCATCAACTGTTGTTTTCTACTTCAATCGTCATTCGAAAGCGCAATGGCGTTCATTTTAAGCATGACTTTCTCCGTCTTTCTGAGATTATGTCTTAGGAAGAGTACGACTTTACTAAGGGAAAAATGAGTTTTATTAAGGCCCTCAATATCATGACTATCCTTAAAGGCAGAAGACAAGTGATTATTCGAAATCATTTTCTTCGATATAAGAGAGCTCTGCCAGATGTCGGGTGAAAGTCATTACAATGGACCTTATCTAGCCCTTACTAAGACTTGGCAAAGCAGCTTTTCCAGAATGTAAAAATTGCACTTGATCACATTCATATTGTCCAACGTCTTAGCCGTGCGATGAGTTGTGTTTGGGTACAAATAATAAATCAATTTAACCGAAATTCTCATGAATAAAGGGCCACCATGCACTACTCTCAACAGGATAGCCGAAAATTAAGCGATAAACGCTTTTATCGTCCTACTTTCCGCATACACTTGACCAATAGAGAAATCTTAGACAAACTCTTGATTTATCCAAAAGACTTAAAAGATCACTAAAAGATAACAAAAAATCGCTTGAAATTGTCATACCAATCCCAACAACCAACATACTTCCCCACTTCTTAATCAAGTCAATAGGTAAATAATATAAAGAGAATAGGCAAATACTTTCTTGTGCTCCCCCTTTTGGAATCAACCACATTTGGCGTCTATCGTTGAGATTTTCTTTTCCTTATCCTCAATTTCTTTTGCAAGCTTTAAGAACTTTTTCCCATGTTTTCTCTAATCTAAATCAATCTCAACTTTCAATTGATCACTCATAAATTTTGCTTGTTGCTCAACGATTTCCTTACGATACTTGTGGCTATTAGCTACCACTTTGTTATGGGCACCATCCACAAATAGTTCTGAAAGATCAATTAAATCAGCACATAAAGCTTGATGGAGTACTTGTGAAAATATCCCAGTAATCAGTTCTCTATCTTGAAAGCGACGACTGTAATTCTTTCCATATGTGGTAAAATGAGGCACCTTGTCATCCAAGCTTAGTCCAAGAAACCAACGATAGGCTACATTGACTTCAATGTCTTTAATGGTTTGGCGCATAGAGCGAATACCATAAAAACATTGAATCAAAGGGATTTTAACTAACATGACCGGATCTAGACTAGGACGGCCCTGATCGGGGCTATAAGTTTCTTCAACTAAGTCATAGATAAAATCAGAATCAATCTTCGAATCTACATAATCTTTTGGGACCAATTTATCTAGCGTGTAAAAGCCATATTGGCGACGAGTGGCGCTTATAATCAATTTTTTCTTTGTAAAGGCTAAGGAACAACCCTCAACTCTTCTTAACTCTATTATATGATTTTACATCAAGAAAAGCCCTTAAAATCTTGTTTTCTAAGGACTTTATCTTCAATCTGATAACGCAAATAAAATATTTGCGTTGTTTTTTAGTAACAGCAATTATTTAACCTTTAAGATAAATAGTTAGAACACACTGTCTTCTTTGTTTTAAAAAAATTAAATGAACAAAGAAAGGTCTATTTAATATTTCTTCCTTTTATCACTCTCGTCTTACTAGTAAAAGAAACCTTAAGCTTATTAGCCAACTGATCCTTCCATTTCATAGCTGATCAAGCGATTTAGTTCGACTGCGTATTCCATAGGCAACTCTTTTGTGAAAGGTTCGACAAAGCCCATAACAATCATTTCAGTCGCTTCAGACTCTGACAGTCCCCTACTCATAAGATAGTAAAGTTGCTCCTCAGAAATTTTAGAAACCTTTGCTTCATGCTCTAAGGCCACTTGAGAATTATGAATCTCATTAAATGGGATTGTATCAGAGCTAGAAAGATCGTCCATGATAATTGTATCACATTCGATATGGCTGACAGATTTTTTGGAATTTTTAGCAAAAGTTACCTGTCCCCGATAGTCTACTTTTCCTCCGCCTTTAGCAATTGATTTGGAAACAATCGAAGAACTTGTGTGAGGTGCATTATGAATCATCTTAGCACCAGTATCTTGATGTTGTCCTGCATTCGCAAAAGCAATAGACAGCATTGTTCCTCGCGCACCTTCACCATCTAAGTAAACAGAAGGATATTTCATCGTAGTTTTGGCACCAAGATTGCCGTCAATCCATTCAACTGTCGCATCTTTTTGCGCCTTAGCACGCTTGGTTACCAGATTATAGACATTATCCGACCAGTTTTGAATAGTGGTATAGCGCATATAAGCACCATCAAGGGCAAAGATTTCAACAATCGCAGCATGTAGACTATTGCTAGAGTATGTCGGAGCTGTACATCCTTCCACATAATGGACACTAGCACCCTCATCCACAATAATCAAAGTTCGCTCAAACTGACCTGTATTTTCATTGTTAATTCGGAAATAGGTCTGCAAAGGAATATCGACTTTCACACCTTTTGGTACATAAATAAATGTACCACCTGACCAAACCGCAGAGTTCAGTGCAGCTAATTTATTGTCCGTAGGAGGAACCAACTTTGCAAAATATTGTTTAAAAAGCTCGGGATATTCTTTAAGGGCTGAGTCTGTATCCGTAAAGATAATTCCTAACTTTTCGAATTCATCCTTCATATTATGATAGACTACTTCTGACTCATACTGAGCAGAAGCTCCGGCCAAATAGGCACGCTCTGCTTCCGGAATCCCAATCTTTTCAAAGGTTTCCTTGATTTTTTCAGGAACATCATCCCATGAACGAGCCGGTTTATCTGACGGTTTTTGATAGTAAATAATATCATCAAAATTAATATCAGACAAGTCAGCTCCCCATGTCTGCATCGGCATCTTTTTGAATGTTTCATAGGATTTCAAACGAAACTCCAACATCCACTCTGGTTCGTTTTTAGCAGCAGACAACTCACGAATAACTGCTTCATTCAAACCTTTTCCTGTCGATAGAATTGGATCCACATCATCGTGAAAACCAAACTTATACTCACCTAGATCAATCGGTTTTGGTTCTACTCTTTCTTCTGACATCATTTCCCTTTCATTCTTATTTCTCATCTTCTTCAATCGCTCGCTTGAGGGCATTCCAACCCAAAGTCGAGCACTTTATCCGCTGAGGAAATTTGGCAACACCAGCTAAAAATGCTGCATCTCCTAATTCTTTCTGGCGACTATCTTCCTGGCCTTGAACCATCTGCGAGAAGACTTCTGCTAATTCTAGCGCCTGCTCCTTTGTTTTTCCCAGCACTGCATCCGTCATCATGCTGGCCGAAGCCGTCGAGATAGTACAACCGGAATTCACAAAGGCAATATCCTCAATCTGGTTTTCAGCATTAAACTTCACAGACAGGCTGATGACATCACCACAGGTCGGATTGTTGAGAACCACTTGCTCGACATCTTCTAGCTTCCCATGATGATGAGGGTGAGCCGAGTGGTCGGTCACAACTGCCTTGTAAAGACTGTCTAACTTAGAAAGCGCCATTGAAAAACTCCTTTGTCTTTTCTAAAGCATCTATTAGCTTGTCGCAATCCGCATAGGTATTGTAGATATAAAAGCTAGCCCGCACAGTCGCTGGTACCTGTAGATGGGTGAGCAAAGGCTGGGCACAATGGTGACCTGCCCGAACAGCCACTCCCTCATAGTCCAGAGCCGTCGCGACATCATGCGGATGGAGACCAGCCAGATTAAAGGCAATCACTCCTGAGCGTTGAGCCAAATCCTGAGAGCCATAAATGGTCAAACCTTCTACCGCCTGTAGCTTAGGAAATACGTAGGCAATCAGATCCTGCTCATGCTGGGCAATGGCATCCATGCCCAAGTCTTCTAAATAATCAATGGCTGCCGCAAGACCGATTGCACCTGCCATATTTGGCGTTCCAGCCTCAAACTTCCAAGGAAGTTCCTTCCAGGTCGCCTCCTGCTCATAGACGAAATCAATCATCTCGCCGCCGAACTCGACTGGCGACAACTGCTCTAGCAATTCTTCCTTACCGTAGAGAACTCCGATACCGGTCGGACCAGCCATTTTGTGTCCCGAAAAGGCGAAGAAGTCCACATCCAAATCCTGCACATCAATCTTCATGTGTGGAATAGATTGAGCCCCATCCACCACCAAAAGTGCTCCTTGCTGATGAACTAGCTGGGCAATCTCTTTGATGGGATTGATAATACCGAGGACATTAGAAGCATGAGCTAGAGAGACAAACTTGGTTCGTTCGTTAAGCTTGGCGCGGAAATCTTCCATATCCAGAGCACCGTCCTTGAGATAGACATAGACTAACTTGGCTCCGGTCTTCCTACAAACTTCCTGCCAGGGAATGACATTGGAATGGTGCTCCATGATAGAAATCATCACTTCATCACCAGCCTGCAGCCTTTCAGCCGCAAACTGAGCCACCCAATTAAGACTCGTCGTGGTTCCTCGTGTAAAGAGGACTTCTCTGCTTGAAGCTGCATTGATAAAAGAACGAACTCTTTCTCTAGCCGCTTCATAGGCCGCTGTTGCCCGCTCGGCTAGAGTATGCACACCGCGATGGACGTTGGCATTGTCTCTAAGATAGTAGTCTTCGATAGCTGCCAGCACCTGCTTGGGTTTCTGGGTTGTCGCCGCATTGTCCAAATAAACCAAAGGCTCATCATTGACAATTTGGTCCAAAATGGGAAAATCTTGCTTGATTGCTTCTGCGTTAAATCCAGACATGAAGACTCCTATCTAACTTTTACGGGACAAGGCCCAGCTTTTTATCTCTTTGCGAGAATAATATCGATGTTTTCAATCATTTCATCACGGACTTCTTTAACAGGTATTTCTACAATCACTGAGCCTAAGAAGCCGCGCACGACCAAACGCTCTGCCGTTGCCTTATCAAGACCTCGGCTCATGAGGTAATACATATCCTCTGGATCCACCTGGCCGATAGAAGCAGCGTGACCAGCTGTCACATCGTTCTCATCAATCAAGAGAATTGGATTTGCATCTGAGCGCGCTTGGTCAGACAGCATGAGAACCCGGCTTTCCTGCTGGGCATCTGCTCCCTTAGCGCCTTTGATAATATGGCCAATACCGTTGAAGGTCAAAGTCCCTTTTTCCAGGATAACCCCGTGTTGAAGAATATTTCCAATAGAATTGCAGCCATAGTTAGTCACTCGGGTGTCAATCCCCTGAACTTGCTTACCGCTTGAGAGAGCCACCACCTTCATATCCGCATGGCTACCCTTGCCATAGAGGTCACTATCAAAGTCCGCTACGACATTACCTTCGTTCATAACGCCGATAGCCCAGTCAATCATGGTATCATTGTCCAGCTTACCGCGACGGCTGATATAAGCTGTGACGTTTTCGCCCAAGCGATCAATAGCTGCAAACTTAATCTGAGCACCAGCCTGAGCAATAACTTCAACAGTGATATTAGCTGTTGCAGGAACGGATCCTTCACCATAAGTTTCCAAGCGTTCCAAGTAGCTAACCTTAGAATGCTTGCCTGCGATAATCAAAATATGCTTGTTAAAAGGAACATCGCTTTCACTATCCTGATAAAAAATTCCTTCAATTGGCTGATCAATTTCAACATTGTCTGGCACATAAAGAACCGCACCGCTGTTGAAATAGGCAGTGTGGTAAGCTGCTAATTTGTCATCGTCATACTTGACCGCAGACATAAAATGCTTCTCCACCAACTCTGGGATCTCTTCTAAAGCAGAGTGAAAATCTGTGAAGACCACTCCTTGTGCTGCAAGGTCAGCTGGAAGCTGCTCTAGAACTGTCTGAGTACCCATTTGGATAAACTTAATGTTATCTCCAAGAGCAGTGAAATCTGGTACACTTGTCAGTGGATCACTCTCTGAAATCCGTCCGTCTCCCAGATTCCAGCGGTGAAATTTAACCCGCTCAATAACTGGCAAATCTAGCTGATCAATCTTGTCAAAAGCCTTTTGACGAAGATCAGCCAACCATTCTGGTTCTGCGTGTAATTGTGAAAAATCTTGAATTAATTCTTTTGTCATATCATTCTCCTATCTTTTAGTAAAGTCAAAAGAATGCTTGACTAGACTTCTTCAGTGTAGTTGAAGCCTAATTCCTCAGCCAACTTGGCATATCCTTCCTTCTCCAAGCGGACTGCTAATTCTGGCCCACCAGAGAGAACTACCTTGCCTTCCATCATCACGTGAACCTTATCTGGTGTGATGTAATTAAGCAGACGTTGGTAGTGAGTAATAATCATAGCGCCAAATCCTTCACCACGCATAGCATTAACACCTTTAGACACAACCTTGAGGGCGTCAATATCAAGACCAGAGTCAATCTCATCTAAAAGTGCAAAAGTAGGCTCGAGCATAAGTAGCTGCAAGATCTCATTGCGTTTCTTTTCACCACCTGAGAAACCTTCATTGAGGTAGCGTTCAGCCATTTCTTCTTTCATGTTAAGCAACTCCATCTTTTCATCTAGCTTCATGATAAAGTCACGGACGGAGATTTTTTCCTCATCTTCTTTACCAGCATTCATAGCTGCACGTAAAAACTCAGCATTTGTAATACCAGGAATTTCACTAGGATACTGCATAGCAAGAAAAAGTCCCATACGAGCACGCTCATCTACTTCTAATTCTAAAATGTTCACACCATCAAAGAGGATTTCTCCTTGAGTGACTTCATAATTTGGATTTCCCATGATAGCGGCAGAAAGAGTGGATTTACCAGTACCATTTGGTCCCATGATGGCTGCAACCTCTCCTGTTCTTAGGGTAAGGTTAACCCCCTTGAGAATTTCTTTTCCTTCAATTGCGACATGAAGGTCTTTGATTTCTAATACAGACATGCTTTTTTCCTTTCTTTGATTGATTTTTGCTCTCTCTAGTATAGCAAAAAAAAGCCAAAATGGCTTTTATTTTGATTAGAATTGTTCTTATTTATGTTTTTTATTTTTCCAACGCTGGCGCACTTCTTCACGATAAGATGAATTTCCGATAAAGCGAAGGAGATTCAGTAATGGTGTACGATTAGGGCCTAAAACTTCGATAAGCTCCGCTAATAACTCTACACCAAAAAGCAATCCTATTACTAACAGTACTCCACCCACTCTACTCGAAATATTAAGCAAAAGTGAAATTGTCGCAAAAATAAGCGAAATGCCATAAATCACAAGAACCGTTCCTCTATGGGTCAACCCTAAAGAAAGCAAACGGTGATGCAAATGCCCTCGATCTGGCTGATAGATTTTTTTCCCGGACAGCTTACGACGAACAATCGCAAGAAAGGTATCAGCAATTGGCACCCCAAGAATAATCATAGGGGTTACAACTGCAACTGCTGTCGCATTTTTCAAGCCTTGTAAAGATAATACTGAAATCATAAAACCAATAAAAAGCGCCCCCGTATCACCGCCATAAATAATAGCGGGATGATAATTGTAAGGGAAGAATCCTGCAATGGCAGCAACCAAAACAAAAATCGTCAAGGTCAAAAATAAATTATGATCAGGCAAGAAGAAATAAGAGACGATCCCCATTGTTAACAGTGAAATAATCGATACACCACTCACTAAGCCATCTAATCCATCCATTAAATTCACTGCATTTGTAATAGAGACTATCCAAATAATCGTTAAGATAAAAGACAACCACGGCGGAAAGAAAAGATGAGGCCCACCAAACGGGAATTTAAAATCACTCAGGTGAAAATCTGTCAAGAACCAAATCAGGCTTGCAGCAATAATCATTCCTATCAATTTAGGGAGAGGAGCTAACTCTTTCACATCATCAATTAATCCCGTTAATGCGATTGCACCCCCACCAACCACGACTGGCCATACATATTCAAAATAAGTCTTGCCATGTAAAGAAACCTGGACAATCATGGGCATAAATATCAAAGTCGCAATCGAAAAAGCACTAACGACTGCCAAACCACCTGCACTAGGCATGGGCTTTTTATTGATACGGCGGGCGTTGGGATAATCTACTGCATCAATTTTAAAAGCTAAAAGACGGACTAATGGTGTCAAAAATATACCAATAAAAAAGGTAGCAAGTAAAACGATAATAAATTTTAAAGGGAATGTAACCATATCAGCATTGTACCTTTTGGAGATGTTTGACTGCATCTGTTATAATCAACAAATGCCCATGTTCTTGAAGCAACGCTCGTGTAGTATCTGTGTCTTCTGCATGCTCGCGCATTGCTGCTAACAACCAAGCAGGATAAAGTGTCGGTTTATTTTCTATATCCACCAGGATTGTCAAGTAATAATGATTCTCCATTTTATATAATTCAGAAGTATCCGCTGGGTAGTCAATTGTTTTTGTAAAAGCTATAACATGTTTTAAGTCAGCGAAGCGCAAAATATAGTAGATGTACCGTTCTATTTCCCCTTCTTCCTCAGTAGCGTCCATCTCGTTTGCTTCTGTTTTTTCTAGCAACTTAACAGCTTCTATGTCTTCCTGACTCTTTTCAAAAATATTTTTTTCTAAAGTCTTCAAAAATTCGTCCGGAGACATCTGAGACAGTTCCTCCATATCCGGCAAGTCAGCCAAATCTTCAAAGTTCAGATTTTTATCCACTTTTGACTTCGTTACAAAAACATCCAACTTATCTGGCTTTGGTGTCACTCGAAAACTCAACATGCCACTGTCTAAAAAGCTCTCTGGCATCTCTAACTCATCTAAAATCGTATAAAAAAATTCTTCTGTTTTTTCCTGAGGCACCAGAAAATCTGCCATTTCCATCCCATGCTCTTCTAAATCTTCTAACTGAATCGTGATCTTAATCGTCGATTCACTTATTTGTTTCATTTCCATTGATATACCTCGCACATTACTGGTCTTTCTATTATACTAAAATCCAGGCTGTTTTTCAAAAATAAAAGTTAAGTCCATAATGAATGACAAAACAAAGAGAGTCGCATCCAACTCTCTTCTCAACTATGCAAATAGGGACTTGAAAATCCAATAGACCAATAGCAATGCACCAAGACCGATTCGGTATTTTCCAAAAATAGTGAAATCATGCTTTTTAACGTAGTCAGTCAAGAAACGAATCACATACATGCTTACACCAAAGGCAACTACCATTGCTACCAATAGTAAAGCGAATTGCGCTAGATCAAGACTGTTACCTTTTAGGATAAATTTGAGTACCTTGATCCCACTAGCTCCAAACATAACTGGAATTCCCAGGAAAAAGGTAAATTCTGTTACAACGGAACGACTAGTGCCATTTAAAAGGCCTCCGACAATTGTTGCTCCTGAGCGACTCGTTCCAGGAAAAAGAGAAAGCACTTGGAAAAAACCAATATACAAAGCCGTTTTATACGGTAATTTTTCTAAATCAGTCACCACAGGCTTCACACCTTGATTGCGTCGCTCCAAAAGAATAAAAACAACACCATAAATAATAAGCATGACAGCCACTGATACAAAATTATGAAAATGAGCTTCAAACCAATTATCTAAGGGGATACCAATGACAACGGCAGGTAGAGAGGCGATCACGACTTTTGCCCATAGTTGCCATGTTTTTTGAATTTGTCGAGGTGTTTTACCTGGTTTAAAAGGATTCAGCTTATCGAAATACAACACAACAACCGCCAAAATGGCACCTAATTGAATCACAACGTTAAACATTTCCATAAACGCATCATTTGGTTTTTGATAATGAATGAATTCCTGAACTAAAATCAAATGTCCCGTACTAGAAATGGGTAACCACTCTGTAATCCCTTCAATAATTCCAAATACAATGGACTTTATCATCTCAATGAGAAACATATTTGCTCCTAAACTTACTATATTACTTTTTTAAAAATTATAAAAAACATCACAAAAAATTTCAATAAAAAACTGTGGAGGCAGGAAATTCTTAGAAGGAACCTCCCCCTCCTCCGCCTCCCCCTCCAGAGAAGCCACCGCCATCAAATCCGCCAGAGCTACCGCCACTAGAAATCGAGAAATTGCTCGCTGTATCTGCAGTCTGCATATAGCCATTTAATAAGGTGACGCCACTTGCAAAGGAAAGACTTTGATTGGTAAGAACGAAATCTTCGAGTCCTTGATTTTCCAGATGAATAGCGCGAATTTTCATCACAGCACTAACCCTCTTGGCATAACCAAACAATGTCGCATATACCAGAAGACGATTCCATAGGACAAGTCCCTCAACCTCTGTCTTGTCAAGCTTTGCAATATCACGCAACATATTCGCAAAACTTCGCCACGCAACGATTTCATCCATAAAATCTTCGCTCAATAAGTCCTTACTACGCTTGGTCACCAAAGACCCCAATGGAATCCCAATCATAAAAGCTAGTAAAATCCACAAAAAATAATTCCAAAAGAACTCTCCAAAAAGAAGGCCAAAACCAATCATCGAAATAAACAGGAGCACAAAAGCTAATAAATAACTGATACATCCACGGTTCATCATTTTCTCTTCTTCTTTATTTAGACTTCTAAAATGCGGATGCAACTTCAGTTTTTCCTCTTCTTCTTTTACCTCACTAGCCAATTTATGCAAATCCTTTATAAAAAGATCTCGTTTTTGATTACCTTCTTTGCGAACCTTTGTTTCTTCGGCTTGCGTGTGAACTCCTTTTAATATCTTTTTATCAATCTGATATGTCGCAAACATGGTTGCAGGTTCAACCGAATCACTTTCACCAAACACCATCTCTACAAAAGTCAACTCAAAGTCTGCCATTCCTTCATAGTGCACAATTTCCAGCTGATGTGTTTTGCCACTTGATACATATCGTATATTACCTCTATCTATCAAATCAAGCAAGGTTGCCTGTACCAAGTTTGAAAAAGATAGACGCCCTTTTTTTCGTTGTACAGGTCCTACCGCCTCAACGTCTACATCATAGAGATTGAGGGCCACTACCATTGGCGGGAGTTCTTGCGGAATCTCATAAAGCCTAGCTTTATTTTCAAACTGCGCTTTTTGATATGTTTTCTTAAAGAAGCAAATCAAATAATAAATCGCTACAACAAATCCCACTAAAATTAGCACAGGCACCAGCGTATAAACAAGTAAATGATAGAGCTGTGTTTTTTCAATTATTTCTTTTTCTTGTTTCTCAAAAGTCGCTCGTCGATTCGTTACATTGCTATCATTGGCTAAGGTCTGGCTAAAAAGAGATCTGCTCCAAATACCATGTAACTCAAAGTGATGTCCTTTGCCAAGAGAGTCAAGCGCTACCTCAAACCCTTTTTTAGTTTGAAGTACACTTGGATCTTTTTTAAAAAAGCCAGTATGCGCAACCAAACGAGCACTTGGATCTGGCTGAGCTGTCACAATAAATGAAACACGATCCATCTCAACTTCCCAATCCGAAATCGGAATCCAGTTTAATTCAGCCACATCTGGATATAGAAAGAGAAGATTTTTTAATTTCCAGGTAATAGTGAGTTTAACACGATCACCTTTGTTGCCCTTATTATAAATCTTGAGTTTCTTCCCATCTTCTATCGGAATATCCTCAACACTTTGAGGCTCCTTAGCAAGTCCATTTGTTTCGATCTTTACATCCGGGTTTGATTCGATCTGAAAGCCTTTTGGGACCTTCCCGGCTTGGCCTAAGGTGATATATTGTCCATTGTAAGGATCATCATAAACAAAAGTCACTTCCTCTATAAATGTCGCCGTATTATCATGATGAAGCTCTAATTTCCCATCATATCGCTCAATTCGGCTATCAATCTCATCTGCCCAAGCATGAAAAGAAAAAAATAAACTCCCTAAAAATAAGAGCGACACCATCATAAATGTCCCTTTTTTCACCTTCACTCCTCCTCAATCACATTTGGTCTTGCATGCCATTTGATTTTTACCAATTTTTCATTTTATTATATCATTTTTTTCAAGTAAAGGCTTTCTACGATTGAAAAGCTCAGCTTTTTCTTGTACAATAAATAGAACTACTTTTTAATACAGATGGGAGAACTTATGAAAAAAATATTTTTTAGTATTTTATCTTTCATCTTGCTAACAGTTGGCGTCCACCAAACTGTTCAAGCAGATGATTATCTACGAATAGGCATGGAAGCTGCCTATGCCCCTTTCAACTGGACACAAGATGATGACTCTAATGGTGCTGTCAAAATCGAAGGAACCAACCAATATGCCAACGGTTATGACGTGCAAATTGCAAAAAAAATCGCCAAAGAACTTGGAAAAGAACCCCTAATTGTTAAAACAGCATGGAATGGGCTTATCCCAGCTTTGACATCTGGAAAAATTGACATGATTATCGCCGGCATGAGTCCAACAGCAGAAAGAAAGCAGGAAATAGCATTTTCAAACAGCTATTATACAAGCGAACCTGTTGTACTCGTTCGAAAGGATGGCGCTTATGCCAAAGCTAAGAGCCTAGACGATTTCAAAGATGCTAAAATTACTTCTCAACAAGGTGTGTATCTATACAATCTAATCTCTCAACTAACTGGAGCCAAACAAGAAACTGCCATGGGAGACTTTGCTCAAATGCGACAAGCTCTAGAATCTGGAGTAATAGATGGTTATGTTTCAGAGCGACCTGAAGCTTTGACAGCCGAAGCAGCAAATACAGCCTTCAAAATGATTCAATTCAAAAAAGGATTTGAAGTAGGAGAAGAAGATTCCTCAATCGCTATTGGTATGCGAAAAGATGATAGTCGCATTGCGCAAGTCAATGCAGCAATCAGTAAAATCAGCTCTACAGATCAAGTGAAACTGATGGATGAGATGATTAAAAACCAACCTGTTGAAGCAGCGACCGATGAAGAAAAACAAAATTTCTTTAGCCAAGTTGCTAAAATCTGGAAAGAAAACTGGCCACAATTTGTTCGTGGTGCTGGTTTAACGCTACTCATATCTATCACAGGAACTATTGCAGGTCTAGTGATTGGTCTACTCATCGGAGTATTCCGTACAGCTCCGACATCCAAAAACAAAGCACTTGCTATATTGCAGAAACTATTCGGATGGTTCCTCAATGTCTATATCGAAATCTTCCGTGGCACACCTATGATTGTTCAGTCTATGGTCATCTATTACGGAACTGCACAAGCTTTTGGCATTTCTATTGACCGGACCATCGCAGCTATTTTCATAGTTTCGATTAATACCGGTGCTTATATGAGCGAGATTGTTCGCGGAGGTATTTTTGCAGTCGATAAGGGACAATTTGAAGCAGCAACTGCTCTTGGAATGACTCATGGACAAACCATGCGTAAAATCGTCTTACCGCAAGTCATTCGAAATATCTTGCCTGCAACAGGGAACGAATTTGTCATTAATATCAAGGACACATCTGTATTGAACGTTATTTCTGTGGTTGAACTCTATTTCTCTGGAAATACCATCGCCACTCAAACCTACCAATACTTCCAAACATTCACTATCATCGCAGTTATCTACTTTGTTTTGACCTTTACAGTGACTCGAATTTTACGCTTTATCGAGCGCCGTTTTGATACTGACAGCTACACTACTGGAGCCAATCAAATGCAGACGGGAGAATTGAAATCATGACAGAAACGATCTTAGAAATCAAACATCTTAAAAAATCATATGGTGAGAACCAAGTCTTGAAAGATATTTCCCTCACCATCCATCAGGGAGAAGTCATCTCCATCATTGGTAGTTCAGGTAGCGGAAAATCAACATTTCTTCGTTCAATCAATCTGCTAGAAAAGCCAAGCGGAGGTGAAATTCTCTACCGCGGACAAAATGTTTTAAAAGATGGTTATGACTTGACCCATTATCGCGAAAAATTAGGAATGGTATTTCAATCGTTTAATCTCTTTGAAAACCTAAACGTTCTCGAAAATACTATCGTAGCCCAAACAACAGTTCTCAAGCGCGAACGTACAGAAGCAGAAAAGATCGCTAAAGAAAACTTAGAAAAAGTTGGTATGGGACAACAATATTGGCAAGCAAAACCCAAACAACTATCTGGTGGACAAAAGCAACGCGTTGCGATTGCTCGCGCTTTATCCATGAATCCTGATGCCATTCTCTTTGACGAACCGACCTCTGCTCTTGACCCTGAAATGGTTGGAGAAGTTTTAAAAATCATGAAGGAACTTGCACAAGAAGGTTTGACCATGATTGTTGTAACTCACGAAATGGAATTTGCACGAGATGTGTCACATCGAGTCATCTTTATGGATAAAGGCCTCATTGCAGAAGAAGGCAAACCTGAAGATATCTTCACTCACCCCAAAGAAGAACGCACTAAGGAATTCCTTCAACGCTATCTAAAATAAGCAAAAACACACGTTCTCTACTTCTAGATGAACGTGTATTTTTTATCCTCTAAAATTAAAATATTCTGTATTTTTAAACAACTATTTAGTGAAAATTACTAGTGTCGTAGTTTCTATTTTTACTCTTTCTCAGAAGAATTATTTCTTTATCAATTCAAAGCAAAATGAACATTTTATATAAAATTTTTTGAACCAAAAATGTTCTTTTTGTTCAAAACAAACAAAAAGTAGGTCGAAGCCTACCCCTTATTTATCTTCATATTTATCGCGATTTTTATCATAGAAGTCAATCAAACTCAAAGCAGTTTCAAATGAAATATTTTTCACTTGCGCACGCCCTTGAGCCAAAGCAATAATGGACATTTCACGAGCTGTTGTCTCTTTACTGATACGATAGCCTGTTAATTTCTTCTCGCGAACCCATCCAACGACTGCTTCTACTTTTTCAAAATTCGTTTTTGCCATTTCGTTCTCCTATCTTATTAGTATTGATAATTTATTTTAAAGGTTTTTATTTTGTTTGTCAATAAAAACAACATAGGAAGCGGAAATTAAATATTTCAGAATTTTCTAAAAAATCTTATTTTGCTTTTAAGGCAGATAAAATCTGAGTTCGAATGCTCTCAACACCATCAGGATTTGCTGGAAGAAAAATTGTATTATTTCCCTGTTTGTCTGCAAAATTATTCAGCGTATCTAGGTATTGATTTGTCAAAAGAATAGACATAATTTGCTCTTCTGTAAGCTCTACATTTGCACCTTTTAATTCCTTGATTGAGTCAGCTAAACCATCCACAATAGCCTTACGTTGTTCAGCAATACCAACCCCATGAAGACGATCTTTTTCTGCCTCAGCTTCAGCAGCCGTAACGATTTTGATCTTGTCTGCTTCCGCCAATTCTTGAGCAGCAACACGCTTCCTTTGGGCAGCATTGATTTCATTCATTGACTGTTTCACTTCTGCATCAGGCTCAACCTTCGTAATCAAAGTTTTGACAATAATGTATCCATAAGTAGACATTTCTTCAGCCACTTGCTTTTGGACTTCAAGTGCGATTTCGTCTTTCTTTTCAAATAGTTCATCAAGAGTTAATTTGGGAACAGAAGAACGAAGAGCGTCTTCAATATATGACTTGATTTGAGCCTCTGGGCGCATGAGTTTGTAATAAGCATCTGTAACATTATTTTCATTTACCCGATACTGTGTTGCAACATTCATCGTAACAAAGACGTTATCTTGCGTTTTTGTTTCAACAATGATCTCACTTTGTAATAAACGTAATTGAACGCGAGCTGCAATTTTGTCAATTCCAAAAGGCAAACGGAAGTTCATACCACTTGAACTTGTCTTTTGATAGCGACCAAACCGTTCAATAATTGCAACTGATTGTTGTCTCACGACATAGATAGAGCTCAATGCCGATAAAACAAGTGCAAAAACAACTACTATAAAAATAATGATTCCCATCATCGTTCTCCTTTTTCTGATACCCATATGTAAGAAGCCTAAATCCCTTGATTTTTGCACTCTTAGATAGGTTCAATATTTATAAATTGTATTATAGCACAAGCCTTAAACGAGAGCAAAGAAAAATTAATAAAATTTGAAAAACTTCCTTATATAAACATTTGCACAGAAAAAGTGGCCTATTTCTATCCATAGACCACAATTCAAACTCAGGAGAAAGCATTCTCCTTGCCACATAAATCCATAAACTAGTCAGCAAATCAAGATAAGTTGCCTTGTATTAGATATTTGAAATGACGCCATTTTTCACTTTATACCCGACTTCACAGTAAACAGCATCCGTTGAACTTTTGTGATCACTCTGCAAAACCTCTAATAATACAACGGATTGTTTTGATGAAAGCTTCGTTTATTCTATCCACAACCTCTAACAATCCCCCGGATTGTTAGAGCCATCCACTTTCTTGTCCGATTCGGACAGCTTCTGTTCGATTTTCTGCATCAAGCTTAGTCAAAATAGCAGACATATAGTTACGAACTGTTCCATTTGATAGGAAGAGTTTTTCAGCGATTTCTTTATTAGATAGACCATCCGCCGCAGCTTGTAGGATTAGCCTCTCCTGTTGGGATAGAGGATTTTTACTGGTCATCAATACCTCCATCAGTTCTGGCGAATATTCTTTTTGCCCAGCTAAAACAGTCCGAATGGTCTTCATCAAATCCGCAATGCTGCGTTCTTTGAGTACATAAGCATCTACATCCGCCTTAACAGCTCTCTCAAAGTAGCCCGGCCGCTTGAAGGTTGTAACGATGATGACCTTGACGTCTGGTCGATTTACCTTGATCCATTCGAGGACGTCTAGGCCAGTCTGGTTGGGCATTTCCACATCCAAAATCGCTACATCAGCAGTTTCTGATTTGAGGCAGTCAATAGCCTTCTGCCCATCCGCAGCTTGATAGACTTCTTCAACATCTGGCTGTAGCTGTAAAAGCTGAGCTAGAGCATCTCTCAGCATACTTTGATCTTCTGCTAATAAAAGTTTCATGCATCCTTCCCTCCATACGGCAATTCAATCCGAATCCACGTTGGATCTTGACTGCTAAGAATCTCAACTCTTCCTGATAAGGCAGACAGTCGCTCCCGAATACTGTGCAACTCCCGACCCGTCAATTGTCTAAAACCACAACCATCATCTTGAATGTCCAAAACAAGTTTTTCATCTTTCTGCATCAAATAAAAATGACTCTTTTTAGCCTTGGCATGCTTGATAATATTGGTCGCTGCCTCCAGCAAGATCATACTGATTGTTGACTGCTGACTCGGTGGGATACTAGCAACATTGAGTTGGTTATCTATCTCGACCTGAACGCCGCTCATCTCCAGCATGGCTCGAATGGTCACTAGTTCCTCGTCCAGAGTCCGATTCTTTAAATCATTAATAATCCGCCGAACATCAGCCATTGATTTCTTACTAATTTCTTGCACTTCCTGCAGTTCTTTTGCTGCCTTGTCATAGGCTTCCATCTGCAAAAACTGCTGAGCCAGCTCCGCCTTAACACTGAGCATAGCAAAGGTGTGTCCTAGACTATCATGTAAGTCTCGACCAATCCGATTGCGCTCATTTTCCGCCAGGAAAAGATTCAGCTGGGCATTTTGCTTGACCTTTTCTTCCTTGATTCGCTCGGTCGTTTGAATCCGATGGAGACCAAAAGTCAAACCATCCGAAAAAAGAAAAGTTACAATAAAGAAAAGCAACTCCGCTGGACCAACATGACCCAACAAGTAATTTGTTATCACAATAGCAGGCTGCAAGGCGACAAAGGTCAAAAAACGCCAGGATTTAAAAGAAATATCATCTAGTTCGTAAATCAGCAGATTAGATAGATAAAAAATATACCAGGTAAATCCTGTATTTAGCCAGACAGAACCATAATATATGTAAGCAATCAAGAGCCACCAAGAAAAAACTGGATAAGGCGATGGTTACTCAACAAGACCGCATAGTAAGCCGCAACAAAAATAGCTGTCCACAGCAAGAGGAAAAGCGGGTATTCCCCGCTAATCGCTCCCGCCACTGGAAAGATGATAAAAACCAGCGCAATATGAAACATATAGTGGACTCGTTTAAGTTTTTCCCACATGGTTTTATTTTACCTCAATTCGCTTTTTAAGTTGTAGCACAAGAATGCTGACTAAAACCGTATAAATCAGAACAATCAAAGCTGCCTTGCCATTGAACTGATGGTGTTCTAGATAAGAAGACACGACTTGCATCAGTTGATAACTTGGCGTCAACTTACCGATTGGCTGGAGCCATTTTGGAAACATAGTCAGAGGGAACCATAGACCACCCAGAACAGCTAGTGCCATATAGACGATATTGCCCACTACAGACATGAGCTGAGCGCTTGGCAAGAGACTGACCAATACACCCATGGCAATAAAGACCACACTTCCTACCAGAAGGATCACGGCAATAAGAAGCCAGTCTACCATTGGCAGATTAACCCCGCGAACAAAATGCCCAATTGAGAAGACTACGATAATAGAAAGCATAAAAGTCAACAAGGTACTGCAAAGCTTTGATATATAGTATTTTACCATAGAAATCGGCGAGTGCTGAATCATTTTTTGCCAGTTATTATTTTTATCAGACTGCAAAGTGCTTGGTATGCTAAAGAAGGCACTAGACATGATACTAAAAAGAGTCATAGAAAAGAGGTAGCCTTGAAGCACAAGTTCAGATGTATCACTTGCAGACATCATTCCTGAAAAAATCAGGTAAAAGACGCTGGGCAGACCAATGGACAAGAGATAATATGCCGCCTGCCGCTTCATTAAAATCAACTCAACCTTCATAAGACTTGTCATATTGTTCATAATTACTCTCCTATTCTTGTGTCGTTTCAAAAATACTATCCAAAAGGGTGCGATTCCGCACTTCAATCTCTTCGATTGTACATCCGTGTTCCTGAAGAACCTGCCAGACCTGTCCAGCATCCCTAGTAGCAAAAGATAAAACCTTTTGCTTGATTTCTAAATCAGTCACATTATCCAGCTTTTCCAGCACAGACTGATAAGTCAGTGGCAAGGTAAAGTGTTTTTCCTGCTCCTCACTGCGCATCGCATAAGGAGTCGTATCCCGAATCAACTCACCCTTGTGGAGAACCAAAATCCGATCTGCCGTATGCTCAACTTCTTCGATATAATGAGAGGAATAAACAATGGTCACTCCCTGCTGCTTGAGCTGATCAACAATTTCCCAGAAATGCTGACGAGTGGAG
The DNA here is from genome assembly GCF_000220065.1 of Streptococcus sp. oral taxon 056 str. F0418. Classification (GTDB taxonomy): domain Bacteria; phylum Bacillota; class Bacilli; order Lactobacillales; family Streptococcaceae; genus Streptococcus. The sequence goes on from NZ_AFQU01000001.1 coordinate 860,984, forward strand.
GTGTCCATAGCTGAAGTCGGTTCGTCCAAGAAGAGAATCTTAGGGCGGCCAATCAGACTCAGAACAAAAGAGAAGAGACGTTTTTGTCCACCAGACAGCTTACTGGCCAACTGATTCTTTTGCTTGTCTGTAAATTGCAGCAAGTCATCAATTTCTTGATTGGACAGACTATTTGGATAAATAGCTTGGAAGAAAGTCAAGAGTTCCTTGACCTTCAAATCTTCCACCACTGTATTTTCCTGTGGTAAAATCGCTACCGACTGCTTGAGATGAGTGTCAGTTGGCTTGAGTCCTTGAATTCTTGCTTCACCTGCTGTCAGAAACTTATCACCCAGCAAACAATCCATGAGAGTTGTTTTCCCTGCTCCGTTAGGACCAATCAAGGCTACACAGTCACCTTGGGAGATTTCAAAGGAAATATCCTTTAAAATCTCCTTACCGCGAATGCTTTTTGAAAGCTTCTTTACTTCAATCAGTTCCATTTTACTCCTCCTCTGATTTGATAGCCTGCATGTGCATCTTTCCTTAATTTTTCCTAAGTTAGCAGAAAAAACTAAATGATTTTTAATTCTTACAGCAGGCTTTTATCATTTTGTTAACCTTATTATAAGGTAAAGAAAATTCTCTCACTAGTTAATTTTGTCATCACTTGATATGACAAATGTCATAACAAAAAAGACCGGAAATTTCCGATCTTTACTAATTAAATACATAATAGATTATTCCACACTGAAAAGATATGGATAAACAGGTTGATTCCCTTGGTGGATTTCAACTTCTACATCTTCATATTTTTCCATCAAATCTTGAGCAATGTTATTTGCCAAGCCTTCATCACCTTCTTCACCAATGTAGATTGTGACAATTTCACTGTCCTCATCTAGCATCTTTTCAAAGGTTTGAGTCAAGGTCGCAAACATATCTGGATTTGATACGACAATTTTTCCATCAACCATGCCGAGGTTATCATTTTCATGAATCTCGAGTCCATCAATCGTAGTATCACGGACAGCAGTCGTCACGCTACCACTAACAACATCTGACAGGGAAGCTGTCATCCGATCATGGTTTTCCTCAATAGTCTTATTTTCATCAAAAGCAAGTAAACTTGTCAAACCTTGTGGAATTGTTCTAGTTTCAATCACAGCTACTGGTTGTTCTAAAACTTCTGCTGCGGATTGAGCGGCCATAAAGATATTCTTATTGTTTGGCAAGATGATGATGTTGCGAGCATTCACTTGCTCAGCAGCCTTGATAAAATCTTCTGTTGACGGGTTCATGGTTTGACCACCAGAAATGATGTAGTCAACTCCTTGTGCTTTGAAGATCTCTGCCAAGCCTTCTCCTGCTACTACAGCAATAACAGCGTACTCTTTTTCTTGAGCAGGTTTTATGGCTTTTTCTTCTTTTTCGACCTGCGCTTCATGTTGATTACGCATATTATCTACTTTGACTTTGACTAAACTACCATACTTCAATCCTTCTTGCATAACAAGGCCTGGGTCTTCTGTATGAACGTGAACTTTTACGATTTCATCGTCGTTCACTACTAAGAGAGAGTCTCCCAAATCATTAAGATAGTTACGAAACTCATCATAGTCAAAATCTTTGACATAAGTAGGCCCTTGTTTCAAAGATACCATGATCTCTGTACAGTAGCCAAACTTAATATCTTCAGTTGCTACATGTCCCGCAACAGACATGTGGTGTTCAGCGTTTATCATCTCGCTCATAGTGGCAGGGGTTGCCTGGAAGTCTTCAGAAGCAATATACTCACCTGTCAATGCAGATAAGAAGCCTTCGTAAATAAAGACCAACCCTTGACCACCAGAGTCTACGACTCCAACTTCTTTTAACACGGGTAGCATATCTGGAGTTTTAGCCAAAGCTGTCTTAGCTCCTTCAAGCGCTGCTTTCATCACTTCAACAGCATCATCCGTTTCTTCAGCTTTTTTCTTGGCTCCGATCGCTGCCCCACGAGAAACGGTCAAAATCGTTCCTTCAACTGGCTTCATAACAGCCTTATACGCCACTTCAACACCTGACTGAAAAGCATGTGCTAAATCATGTCCGTCTAATTCTGTTTTATCTTTCACACTTTGTGAAAAACCACGGAAAAGCTGAGAAGTAATGACACCAGAGTTTCCACGCGCGCCCATTAAAAGACCTTTAGCAAAAATATTCGCTACTTCACCAACTGTAGAAGCTGATTTATTAGAAACTTCCTTAGCTCCATTTTCGATAGTCATTCCCATATTGGTTCCAGTATCACCATCAGGTACAGGAAAGACATTTAAAGAATTCACATATTCTGCTTGTTTATTCAGACGAGTTGATGCTGCTTGCACCATTTCTTGAAATAAACTAGTTGTAATATTTGACACGATTATTCTCCTACGACCTTGATATTTTGAATATAAACATTCACCGTTTGTGCTGTGATGCCTAGTTGATTTTCTAAGCTAAATTTCACGCGCTCTTGAATGTTTTTTGAAACTTCACTAATCTTTGTTCCGTAACTAAGTACTGCAAAAACATCAACTGCAATGCTTCCTTCTTCTGTGGTTCTGACAACTACACCTTTTGAATAATTTTCCTTCCCTAAAAGAGCTTGAAAATTATCTTTAATTGCATTTTTGCTAGCCATACCTACTACGCCAAAAATCTCAGTCGCTGCTCCACCAACAATTGTTGCAATGACATCATCAGTCAACTCAATTTGGCCATCTTTTGTATTGATTTTTACAGTCATGACAAGTACCTCTAAAGTTTTTATAGTTTATTTTACCATATTTTAGACGGGCTGTAAAAGAGAAGGGCAAGAATAACTCCGAAAAGCTACAATTAGCAAGGCGCAGTCCATATAAACCCTCTATATCTACAATCCCAAAGAAAAAGAGCCTGATAGGCTCCTTTACCTTATTAATTAAACGCGTTCAACTTTACCTGATTTAAGAGCACGAGCAGAAGCCCAAACTTTTTTAGGTTTACCATCGATTAAAACAGTAACTTTTTGAAGATTTGGTTTCACAGCACGTTTGGTTTGGTTCATCGCGTGAGAGCGGTTGTTGCCTGATACAGTCTTACGACCAGTAAAATAACATACTTTAGCCATTTTCGTGTTTCCTCCTATTAGATCTAATATAACGGATGTGCTAGCACCACATACCTTACTATACTACCAAAAAACTTTTCGTTTGGCAAGTCTATTTCCCTAAACTTTAAAAATTAATCCGTTTTCCCAGGTAATTAAAAACTTTAAGCAAAACAATCTTAGATATAAACAATCTTCAAAGAGCCAAAGGCAACATCACCCTTAACATATAAAGTCCTATCCTTTTCATTCACATTACGCGGATGAGAAACAGATCCAAAAGCGTTATCCACATCTATTTCTACTCGCCAGTTGCTTGGGACATATAAAGTCACACTACCAAATGATAATTCCACTTCAAAGGTAGCGTATCCTTCAAGAATAGTCGCGTTATCAAAATAAACAGACGCGCTGCCAAAAGAGCAATCTAGCTTATCATATGTGAAATTTTCAGAATTAATATAGCGCGTCCCACTGCCAAAAGCAATATCTCCTTCTTTAGATGAGATGCTTTTTTCATGCCAGAAACGGCTGTTCGTCCAAATTTTTTGGGGTTTAAAAATCAGGCTTAAGCCGATACAGGCCAAAACACTTGCTCCAAAAAGGGTACCACTCGAAATTTGCAGGAAGTGATAGTGACTATTTGCGATGACTAAAGCAATGTAGCCAAATATAAAACCAGCAGCCATATTTCGCTTCATAAAATTCTCGATTGAAAAATAAGCAAAGCCCGCAATCACTGCAAGAGTCCAAATATTAATGTTCAAATAAGGAAAACCAAACTGTCCTTGGAGTAAAACTACCGCAGCCAGAACAATAAATCCTAAGCCAATAATTGTTTTTTCATATTTCTTACCTCATTTCATTTAACTTTTCTTTTAAAATCTGATAATAGTGTCGAGAGACATGCACTTGCTTGTGTGTGTCATAAAATTGAATCGTGCTAGTCCCCGAAAAGGACTTATCTAAAGCATAAATCGCTTTAGCATTGGTAATCGTTGACTTTGAAATCCGGCAAAAATAAGCCGGAAGTCGTTCTTCCAATTCATACAATTTCAACTTTACTTCATAAGCATTATCTCTAGCATGTGCAAAGATTTTTGCGCCATCCGTTTCAAAGAATAAAATATTCATCAAATCGACAAAATATTCACTCGTATCTTTATAGAAGGCAATCGGTTGCGTATTCGCTTGTTCAAGCGCCTGTTGAATACGAGCTATTTCTTCATTGTACTGACCCGCTCGAATAACAACTTCTGTCTCTACCAAATCAGCATCTAGCTCAATCCTTATTTTCATAATCTCTCCTTTCCTTATTTCTGACTTCATTATAGCAATTTTCTAAAAAGAAACAAGAGATTTTCAGTAAGTGGTTATTTTGAGATGGTAAGTGGTTGCTTACCCTTCTCAAAAATTGTTAAGCAAACTTGATTTCTCATCTTAGGATCTACAATAAATTCATTTAAAATAAAAATACAATGTACAAATATTGAATATCTGTCTCATTTTATGATTAAGTAAATTTGAAAACTTTTTTCTTTCTGATATAATGAAACCTCAGGAGGTATTGTATGTCCAAACAAAAAATTAATCGATTTGTCGGATCTATTGGAGCTTTTATTGGGATTCTTGTCTTTATTGCATATATTCCACAAATTATCGCTAACTTGCAAGGAGAAAAAGCTCAACCATTCCAACCACTATTCGCAGCAGTTTCTTGTTTAATTTGGGTAATCTATGGTTGGACCAAAGAACCTAAAAAAGACTGGATTCTCATCATTCCCAATGCGGCAGGAGTGATATTAGGCGGTCTAACTTTTCTTACTTCTTTATAAAAATTATATAAACAAAACCAGCAACCCATGAAAAAGTTGCTGGTTTTCTTTCTGCCGACTGCAGGGATCGAACCTGTGACCTACGCGTTACGAGTGCGTTGCTCTACCAACTGAGCTAAGTCGGCAATTACCCTTTTAGTATAGCACTCTGAGAATAGATGTCAAGGAATTTTCGTCAGGATGAGAAAAAGCCTGTCCCAAGACAAGGCTTTGATAGGATTCATCTTACGAACCTGCACTCTCATAAGCATCTAATCCTCTATCCCAGAATTTCAGTGAAATAGCAAATAGAATTAGAGAAATTAGAATCAAGCCGCCGATATTAAAGAGACCATTCTTTTCTTGCAAAAAATAGCTAGCTGGATAATAGGCTGTAAAAGCAAAGGGAACAATAAAGCTAATCAACCATCGAAGAAGCGAATGGTAAATCGAAATCGGATATTTAGCAAAGTCATTGAACATATAAAATATATAGATCATAGCGCCTGATTGCTTGGTCCAAAAAGCGATACTAGCCGTCGCAATTTTCAAAGAAGTATAGATCAAAGTCGTAAAAGGAATGCAGACTAAGAAAAGTAAAATTTTAGATAAACTCCAGTTTATACTGGTAGCTGTCGTTGCTAATAGGACGCCTCCGACTAAGAGCTCGCCTAAAGCATCGATTTGAAAGGTTTCAACTAAGATATGAAAGAGGGGATTGATGGGACGAGTCAAGTACTTATCAAATTCTCCCTTTCTCACCAACCGTTGTCCTAATGCCCAAAGATTATCAAAAAATAGATGATCCAGTCCCTTTGGAATCAAGGAAAAGCCATAGATAAAGGCAATTTCTTGGAAGGTCCAACCTTCTAGCGAGGGAATGTGCTGAAAGAGAACATTTAGAAACAAGAGATTCAAACCTTGAGTCAGGAAAACTCCTAAGACACCAACTACAAAATCAACCTTGTACTCCATGACTTGCTTTAAGTATTGTCTGATAAAAATCAGATGCATCCGTTGATATTTTTTCATGCTAACCTCCTTGAATGGTAATGTAAGACTGGACTCTTTTCCAAATCATCTGAGACAAGCCCACCAGCACCAAAAGCCAAAATAACTGTAGCAAGAGAGCATAAAAAATCTGACTCGTGTTGTATTTCCCAACAATGATCATAACCGGAGTGTAAATCAAGGATGAAAAAGGCAAAAACGACAGAATATCTGAGATAATCTTAGGAAAGAAAGCCAAGGGAATCAAACTTCCAGACATAAAAGCCACCAGCGAATTTTTAAGAAGATTGGAGCCCCATAAATTTTTAAAAACAAAGGCTGAGAAACCAAAACAGATGTTAAAGAAAAAATTAATCAGGTAAGCTAAGGTTAAACTAAACAGATAAATTAGCGTTCGTACTAAAACATCAACCATATCTTGTCCTGAGAAGATTTGCATCATGACAATCACACTTAAAAAAGGAAGTCCGACACTCGCAAAAATCAACCATTTAGAGCCAATCTCTGTGAAAAGATAAGAAGCTGCAAAATGCACTGGTCTCAACAAACGCATGATAATAGAACCATCCTTAACCTCATCGCCAATCATAAAAGAACTATCTGATTTAGTCAGAAGACTGGTAATGAAACTCATAATAATGTAAAGGGTGATGTCAGCCATGCTAAACCCCTGAATCAAGGACTCCTGTGAAGAATCAAAAACTGCCTTCCAGAGATAGAAAGCTACAAAGGCCCCCATTACATCCCCAACTCTATAGAGAAAGAAATTCACTCGATAGGTAATCAATTCCTGGATTCCAGCATTTATGAAAGGTTTATAACGTCTCCATATTTTGAACATCTTAGAGCTCCTTTCGATAGAAGCGACGGATAATATCCTCAATATCCGTATCCACCATCTTCAAATCTCGAATCTCAAAATCTGACAAGGTTTGCTTGATAATATCAGCCGTTTGATAGCGTGAACTATCATATTGGATGCTAAGGCTATTTTCCGATCTTTCAACATTCATATCGGACATACCTACATAGTGAGAGCTCCGCTGACTTTGACCAGGAACTAGTTCAAAAGAAAGAGTCTTCATCTTCCCAAAGGTTTCCTTGAGTTGGGTGACTGTACCATCAAAAATCTCTTTCCCTTTGTCAATCATAAAGATCCGATCACATAATTGCTCAATATCACTCAAGTCATGAGTGGTCAACAGAATCGTTGTATGCTCTTCCTGGTTAATCTGGGTGATAGCTTGACGAATATTATCCTTGACAGAGACATCCAAACCAATAGTTGGCTCATCCAAAAATAGGACTTTGGGATTGTGGAGCAAAGAAGCCGCAATATCAGCTCGCATCCGTTGGCCAAGCGAAAGAGTTCGCACGGGGTCCTTGATGAATTCCTTCAAATCCAAGACTTCATTCAAAAAATCCATCCGCTTATAAAAGAGTGAGTCTGGCACATCGTAAATCTCTTTTAAGACCGCATAGGTCTCTTGCAAAGCCAAATCCCACCACAACTGGGTTCGTTGTCCAAAAACCACTCCAATATCCTTAACATAGTCTTGCCGATTATCCTGTGGAATCTTGCCATTAATCCGACAAAAACCAGATGTTGGCTTCAAAATCCCAGTCAGCATTTTAATGGTTGTTGACTTGCCCGCACCATTTGCTCCGATAAAGCCTAAAATCTGTCCTTTAGGAACCTCAAAAGATAAATCCTTGACCGCTTCAAAGGTCTGCTTTTCAGGATGAATAAAGGAGCGCAAAGCTCCCTTCAAACCAGGTTCCTTTACTGTCTTCACAAAATTTTTCTGAAGATGTTTTACTTCTATCATTGCCATATCTATCTCCCTTATCGTAAGGAATAGAAAATCGTATTTTCAAACACAAGTATTCTAAATCTTTACTTTCTACACCTTCTAAATTTTATTATTACAGAAGGCTTTATACCAACCTATTATAGTCCAACAAAAAATAGAATGCAAGCGTTTGCCTATAGATCATGAAATTAAAAATTTCTCTCTAAAAATAATACTTTTAATACAAACTTCTGGTTTAATAGTTTCCTTAAAACACCAAAAAGAGAGTGGGACAGAAATCGGTAATTCGTTAGAATTCGATTTCGTCGCCCCACCTCCGCACAGTTGAGTAGGGCTGTAAAAGCTGATGAAATCAGCGTAGTAGAGCCCACTCAACCACTGCGTCTTGCTCGACAATCCAAAGACAATTGAGAGGCTAGGACTTTTGTCCCAACCTCCTGTTTTGTACTGTTTAGCTAGATTCAGCTTTACCTTCTGAACATAGTTTATTTATTCTCCATCCTTCCTATTTCAACGTGAAACGCTCTATTTAAGATTTCAACCAAACATGTTAAATAGTAGGAAAGTTCCATTGTTCCCCCTCAATTCTATAAAAAGTGTGACTAATTAGAGATAAAATATTAAATTAAATTTACCACAAATCGTAAGGCTAGGTTTGATAAGTTTCTATTTTTGCCAATGCTCTTTTTATCTGTGTTTTTCAATTCTTCCATAAATTCTCTTTTCCGTTTTTGAATGTTTGACAACAAAAAAGGAAGTACCAGCTATTTGCTGTTACTTCCTCTCTATAATTTTAATTGTTTTACTTCGACAAACTGAGATTTAGATTTTAACTCTTACGGAAAATAAAACAGGCTATCCTCCTGAAGTGTATTCTATAACATTATAGTTTAATGCAAAGTGTAGCGATATAGTCATTTCCATAACGTGACAATCGATGTCTTTTGTCACACGATTCATAAAAATCTATCATAGCGAGACCATTTTTAAGTTGTCCTCTAATCTGAGTTTCTAAGGTATGGCTAAATTCATACCCATATTCTGGATTTATGGTTATCTTGCCTTCCTCTTCAAGCTCTTTTGAATTAAAAGGTAGTGAAAACTTTAAAAGTAATTCCTCATCGGGCTTGTCCCATACAATGTCGGCATCATACATGTATATCCAAGGGTTCATAAATCCGACCATTAACAGTCCACCCTTTTTCAATACTCGAGAGGCTTCTTTATACATATTTTCTAAATCTTCTATATATACATTTGAAACCGGATTAAAAATAATATCAAAAGTTTCATTTTCAAATGGAAATGGTTTTGTCATATCGCCTTGAATTGTGTTGATTTTTAAGCCTTCTCTTTTAGCAACCAACTCATCCCTTTGTAATTGTGATTTAGAAAAATCCATTATGGTGACATCATAACCTTTTATAGCAAAAACTGGTCCCTGCTGACCACCACCACAAGCTAAACCTAATATCTTTTTTCATTTGCTTTTTCAAACCATTCTTGTGGAACTTTTTTCCCGACAGTTAATGCAACAGAAATGGGATGTTTTCTAGCTTCTTCTAATTCCTCATGTGTCAATGGCTCAGTGTAGTCATTTTTTACATTATTCCATCTATCTTCATTTAATTTTATATAATTGTTCATCTTATAATCTCCTCGTAATTTATATTATTTCGATTTAAGTTGAATATGTTGCCGTTGCTTGATTTCATCCTATTATACCATATGTTCAATTACTATTATTTCAATATTTTCCCAATTAGTATTTTTAAAATTTATGTTTCGTATATTTAAAATATCGAACCAAAGATTGTTTTTCTTTCATCCCTTTAAAATAAAAATAATGATCCCGTCCATCTTTGGTATTCTCTTTATTGAGTTTGAAATAACTCTTCTGATTAATAGCCATTGTCCTAAGGATAGGATTTTTATATCTCTTTTTTGTCAGGATTATCAGTAGTAATTTCAATTCCTGAAAGTTCAAAATCCTCATAACCTCATCCATTCAAATACCCTAACTCAGATAAATTGTTCGTATTATATATCATAAATTTTACAAAATATTTCTTTCTTAATTCTTGGCAATTCAAGATCGTGTTGGGCACACACGAGGAAGCCGTATTACAGATATCTATTTGCACGTTACACAAAAAACAAAAGATCTAATTATTCCTGTATTAGATTCCTTAACTAAATAAGTGTGGCAAATTTGTGTCAAAACAAAGAAAAAAGGTTTATCCAAATTGGATAAACCCTGTTATATTAAGTTTTTACAAACTTCTTATGCTTTACCTTCTGAACCGAATACATCAATACGCTCTTCAACAGCTGCTGTAATAGCTTCGAAACCTGGTTTCAAGAATTTACGTGGGTCGAAGAGTTTCTTCTTGTCGTATTCTGCTTCGTTTGCATCGTATTCACGTACAAATTGACGTGTTGCGTTTGCAAATGCGATTTGGCACTCAGTATTTACGTTAACTTTTGCTACACCAAGTTTGATAGCTGCTTGGATTTGATCGTCAGGAATACCTGAACCACCGTGCAATACGATTGGGAAGCCTGGAAGAGCCTCTGTCAATTTCTTCAAGTGGTCAAGGTCAAGACCTTCCCAGTTTGCTGGGTATGGTCCGTGGATGTTACCGATACCAGCTGCTAAGAAGTCGATTCCAGTAGCAACCATTGCTTTAGCATCTTCGATTGGAGCCAATTCACCTTTACCGATGATTCCATCTTCTTCACCACCGATAGTACCAACTTCAGCTTCTACTGAGATACCTTTAGCGTGTGCTTTTTCAACAACTTCTTTAGCTAATTTAAGGTTTTCTTCTACTGGAAGGTGTGAACCGTCAAACATGATAGAAGTGTAACCTACTTCGATACACTCAAGTGCATCTTCATAGTGACCATGGTCAAGGTGGATAGCTACTGGTACAGTGATACCCATTGACTCAACAAGGTTTTCGATAAGGGCTTTACATACTTTATAACCACCCATGTATTTTGCAGCACCCATTGAAGTTTGGATAAGCACTGGAGCTTTTTTAGCTTCTGCTGCACGCAAGATAGCTTGAGTCCATTCAAGGTTGTTTGTATTAAATCCACCAACTGCGTAACCATTGTCACGAGCAGCTTGGACAAATTTTTCTGCTGAAACGATTGCCATTTATATAGGCCTCCTAATTATTTTTATGGGGATTTCCCCACTTACATTGTTTATTTTATCACTTTTTTAGAAAAAATACCAGTTTCACTATGAATGTAAAACGCTTTCTATAAAAGATTCTATTAGTGATTTCCTTCAAGCTCTGATAAAATATGTATTTTTAACAAAAAAAGCTAGCCGAAGCCAGCTTATCTAATGCGGAGAGAGGGACTTGAACCCTCACGACCTAAAGCGGTCACAGGATCCTTAGTCCTGCGCGTCTGCCAATTCCGCCATCCCCGCGATTGAGTACTTTACTAGTATAACAGGACAGCTAAGGCTTGTCAAGAAAATTTTTTAGTTTATTTCAAAAAGTCAACCCTCTACTCAATCAAAAAGACTGGGAAATCTAAGCGAAAATGAGGCTAAGACAGAAACACCGAAAACTTAGTGCTACTTAGTTGCAATAAAAACAGCCACCGTTTGGTCTGGATCGTATTTTTCAAAGTCAATAGTATAGTCTCGATGAAGCTCATCTGTTTCTTCAGCCTGCCAAATCCTCTGCCAAGCATGAAAAATCGCTTGTGGGTCCTCCTTATCGGCTTCAAATACTTGATAGCTTTGCTCAGAAGTATCAAAATCATAGACTTCCTCGTCTGTCAAGCGACAGATAGAGAGACTATAGTCTCCCTTATAATCACTAGCATAGTCATGATAGACAGCATAGACCGGCTCCCCTTGGGCAAAAGCTTCTTTCACAGCTCCCTCTTGTTCCTGCCAGAGCGCTTGGATTTTTTCTATACAATACTCATCTTGAAAATTATTGGTCCGAATACTTCCTAGAATTCTTAAAAACATGTGTGTCCCTCTCTTAGATTGATTTATGGATGGCTAACAATCATTTCAAGCTCTTGGCCCTCTAACTTCCAGCTAGCCACATCACTCGGTAAAATAAAATGATCTCCCTTGCGAATTGGATAGGCTTGACCATCGACTGTTAATTGACCTTGTCCATTTAATACGCTGTTAAGCGTATAATCTGCTGTTCTAGTGAAATCAGCCTGACCCGTCAGTTCCCATTTGTAGACAGCAAAGAAATCATTGGCAACCAGTAAAGTGGAAGACAGATTATCCACTTGTAAATTGACTGGACGGCTATTAGCTGGTTCACCAATATTCAAAACATCGATAGATTTTTCTAAGTGCAATTCACGGAGATTTCCTGCATCATCCTTGCGATCAAAATCGTACACACGGTAAGTTGTATCACTAGACTGTTGGGTCTCTAAAATCAAGATACCTGAGCCAATAGCATGCATGGTACCGCTCGGTACATAGAAGAAATCGCCTGCTTTTACCTTTACCTTTGTCAGAAGCTGATTCCAATTTTTAGCTTCAATTTGTTCACGAAGTTCTTCTTTGGTCTTAGCATGATGACCGTAGATGATCTCGGCATCATCATCTGCTGCGATAACATACCAGCACTCTGTCTTACCTAGTTCACCTTCATGCTTCAGCCCATAGGCATCATCTGGATGCACTTGGACACTTAACCAATCATTGGCATCTAAAATCTTCGTTAATAGTGGAAAGACCGGTTCAGGACGATTACCAAAAAGCTCTCGATGTTCTGCATATAATTTGTCCAATTTCTGTCCGGCATACCGACCATTCTTAATAGATGATACTCCATTGGGATGAGCTGAAATCGCCCAATATTCTCCAACTTTATCACTAGGAATTTCATAACCAAACTCATCTCTCAGTCTGGTTCCACCCCAAATTTTTTCTTGCATAACTGATTGTAGAAATAACGGCTCTGACATTTTGACCTCCCAAAAAATATTCTTTTTTTATTATATCAAAAAAACTAATAGGTTTTAACATGCTTCCTTCATCTTTCTATACTAAAAACTACAAAAATTTAGTCATTATCTGAAGCTAAAGCTCGTTCAAAAATATAGGAAAATAAAATTAAAAGTGAAGCTTTCCTCATCTTGATGCTTAAATTTTAGAGAGAAATTTCATGACCAGCTTCAAAAACGAATAATTAATGACCTATACATTTCTTCAGAAGTTAGACTGCGTGTAAAAATAGTCCCTGATAATAAAGCGAGATTGAAACACTTTTGTTCCAATCTCACCTGTTTTATTACTCTTCTTCTACAAACTGACTATTATAAAGATCCGCATAGAAACCTTTTTGCTCCATCAGTTGATCGTGATTTCCTTGTTCGATGATATTTCCATCGCGCATGACAAGAATCAAATCTGCATTGCGAATGGTAGATAGACGATGGGCAATTACAAAAGATGTTCGTCCTTCCATAAGTTTATCCATCGCTTTTTGAATCAACTCTTCAGTCCGTGTATCAACTGAAGATGTTGCTTCATCTAGGATAAGCAACGGAGAATCTTTTAATAGAGCTCTTGCAATCGTTAAGAGTTGTTTTTGCCCAACAGACAGCGTAACCGTATCATCCAGAACCGTATCATAACCATTTGGAAGCGTCATGATGAAGTGATGAACACCAACTGCTTTTGCAGCATCGATAACCGCTTCATCACTGATATTCTCCTGGTTATAGATTAGATTATCTCTAATCGTTCCTTCAAAAAGCCAAGTGTCCTGTAATACCATAGAAAAAGCATCGTGAACTTCTGAGCGTTTCATATCTTTGATATCCACACCGTCAATCATGATTTGCCCACGTTCAATATCATAGAACTTCATGAGTAGGTTAACAATCGTTGTCTTACCAGCACCAGTGGGGCCAACAATTGCAATTTTTTGTCCAGCCTTTGCTTCTGCTGAGAAATCGTGAATAATAGTCTTATCGGGATTGTAACCAAAGAAGACATCTTTAAACTGGACATGCCCCTTTACATCTGTTAATTGTTGAAGTTTGTGCGAATCATCTTCCATATCTTCTTCTGATAAAAACTCAAAGACACGTCCCATAGCTGCACTAGCAGATTGGAGTGTTGTGATTCCCTGGGCAATTTGGGAAAGAGGTTGTGAAAAAATTCGTACGTAGACCATGAAAGCCACAATCGTACCCATGCTGATGGAGTCATTAATAGCCATTGTAGCACCTACAATCACAACCATCACATAGCCAAAATTACCAACAAAGTTCATCAGTGGAAACATAATTCCTGAAATAAATTGTGACTTCCACATACTAGCATACAGATTTTGGTTGAGGACATTGAATGCCAAACGTGTCTTTTCTGCACCATTGTAACTAGTGATAACATTGTGCCCGGAGTACATTTCTTCCACATATCCATTGATAGCTGCTAGATTACTTTGCTGTTCTTGAAAATATCTCTGTGATTTCGCCATCAGAACTGCTGAGAAAATAAAGCCCAATAAGACTGAACCAATCGTCACAAACGAAAGCACAACATTCGTATAAAACATCATAAAGAGCACAGCAATTAAAAGCAAGACTGAAGAAATCAGGGTGCCCAAGCTCTGTGTCAATGATTGTCCAACTGTGTCTACATCATTTGTCACCCGTGATAGAGTATCCCCTTGAGAATGGCTATCAAAGTAACTTAAGGGCAAGCGATTAATTTTTTCTGCAATCGCAGTTCTCAAGCGTTTCGAAAAGTGCTGAATCATATCCGAAATAGCGTAACCCTGTGCATAATTGATAAGAGAACCCACAGCGTAAAGTAAAGCTAGGAACAAACCTATATTTGAGATAGTTCCCAAGTCCATCTCACCTACCAGACCATCTGTAATTAAGTTTGTGATTTCACGTAACTTATAAGGACCAAACACTGTAATAATACTAGAGATGATCGCACCAATTACTGCAATGACAAAAGGAAACTGGAAGCCTTTAATATAGGGCTTCATTTGGGTAAATAAAGGCGTTTTTTTATTTTCCATTTTCTAGCTCCTCCTTTGATAATTGAGAATAAGCAATTTCTTGATACACTTCATTCGTAGCCAACAACTCTTTATGAGTGCCTTGCCCTACGACTTGACCGTTGTCTAGAACTAGGATTTGATCGGCATCCATAATAGTAGAGATTCGTTGGGCAACAATCAGTTTCGTCATATGTTGGGTCCGTTCTGCCAATTCTTTTCGTAAAATACGATCTGTCTTATAATCCAAAGCAGAGAAAGAATCATCAAATATCAAAATTTCTGGCTTACGGGCCAATGCACGAGCAATAGCAAGACGTTGGCGTTGACCACCAGAGTAGTTAGTGCCTCCTTGGGCCACTTCAGACTCAAGTCCTGCCTCTTTTTCTTCTACAAATGATTTGGCCTGTGCTAGTTCCAAGGCTTCCCACATTTTCTCTTCATCTAGTGGTGTCTCCAAGCTTTCTCCAAAATCCAAATTTGAAGAAATTGTTCCTGAGAAAAGCACAGCTTTCTGCGGAATATATCCCACCTTATTCCGTAGGGCCTTAAGCTCATAGTCACGAACATCTACGCCATCGACTAAAATCCTACCTTCTGTCACATCATAGAAACGAGGTATCAAATTGACAAGAGTTGATTTACCTGAGCCAGTAGATCCGATAAAGGCAACTGTTTCACCAGCTTTAGCAGTAAGACTAACACGCTCAATTACTGCTTCAGAATTTTTTGCATAACGGAAAGAAACATCTTCAAAAGTCACTTGTCCTTTGCTTTGACCTTCAGTCTGTGCTTGATCTTCTTCTTTGATACTGCTATCCAGTGCTAACACTTTGTTAATCCGACCAGCTGAAACAAGGGTACGTGGCAAAACAATAAACAAAGCACCCATCAGCAAGAATCCAATGACAACCTGCATACCATAAGACATGAAAACAATCATATCACTGAATAGACCAAGCTTATCCGTAGCTGCTGCGCTATGAATCAAATAAGCTCCAATCCAATAAATAGCCAGCGTTAAGCCACTTGAAATCCCACTCATAATCGGATTGAATAAAGACATGAAGCGATTAATAAAGATATTAAGGCTCGTTACCTCGTCGTTTGCTGCATCGAATTTTGCATCCTGGTAATCTTCTGCATTATAAGCTCGAACGACTCGAATCCCTGTCAAACTTTCACGAGTCACACTATTTAGCTTATCAGTTAAGGTTTGTACAATAGATTGCTTTGGAAAAGCCAAGGTCACTAAGACAATCGTCATCAATATAATGGCCACAACCGCAACTAAAACAGCTATCAACCAAGCATCTGATTTGCCAACAATCTTAGTCATAGCCCAAATCGCCATGATGCTTCCTCGAATAACAACTTGTAGTCCCATGGCGATAAACACCTGAATTTGGGTAATATCGTTGGTTGTTCTGGTCAGAAGACTAGGGATAGAGAATTTTTTAATCTCTGAATCAGAATAATCCAAAACACGATTAAAAATATCCTCACGCAAGCGGGTAGTATAGCTAGAAGCCATCCGTGAGGACACAAAACCAGCTATTACCAACGAGAACAAGCTTGCAAATGATAGGCCCAGCATTTTCAAACCTGGTACCCATAGCTCTCCAGTCCTCGTCCCCGGTGTCTGTAGTAAGGTTGTAATTTCTGACATATAAGTCGGAACTTCTAACTCTAGATAAACAGTCAACCAAACACATAGAATAGTCAAGAAAATCAAACCGAACTCTTTCGCTGTTATACGTTTGAACAACTTAAACATCATATTCTCCTTTTTCTAATTTCTTTATATTTTGATGGAACTTTTCCATAACCAGTGCAAAAATTTCTAACTCTTTTTCCGAAACTCCCTGCAAGATACATTGATCAACCTCATCAAAAAAATCCTGGATTTCTTTGAGGCTATCTTGAGCGACGTTTGTTAGCTGGATAATTTTTGCTCTTTTATCTGTTTTGCTCACTTTCAAGATAATGGTTCCATTTTTTTCCATTCTCTTCATTAAATTGCTGGCAACTGATTTAGAAATATCTAGCTCGCATTCAATATCTCGGATAAAAGTCTGGATTCCTTTTTTATCTCGCTGAGACACAAAATATATAACTTGACCTTGAGGACCGGCCATAAATTCAATCCCACGTTCTTTAGCTCTCAATTCAATCATCCGATAGATTTGACGACCAAAACGTTTGAACTCTAATAATGGTTTTTCCAACGCTTCCACTCCTTTATCAATCTAATACAAAAAAGTTTCCATGAGAACTATTTTAACACATAACACACCAAAGTCAAGAAAAAAGTTACCACGAGAACTATTTTTATAAAAACCAAAAATCCAGCAGGATGCTGGACTCATTCTCCTAAATCAGAATTCCTTCTAAATGATCTAACTCATGCTGACAAATCTGAGCAGGAAGACCATTCAAGGTCATGTGTTGCAGTTTCCAATTTCTATCTAAATACTCCACAGTAATCTCCTGGTAACGCGTCGTCGATCGACTACCAGAAAGAGACAGGCATCCTTCTTCTGCTTGATATGGACTTGATTTTGAGAGCAAAATAGGATTAAACATGACTACAGGCACCAGACCATACTGAAAGATAATCACTCGCTTTCTGACCCCGATCATATTTGCCGCAAGACCCATACAGTTTTCTTGATGCGCAAGTAGAGTGTCCTGTAAATCTTGCGCCAAATAAAGATCCAATTTGGTAGCAGGTTCTGACTTTTGTTGTAAAAATAAAACATCTTTTACAATTTTTTGTTGCATCTTCCACCTCAAAATAAAGAGAGTGGAACAGAAATCGGTAATTCGTTAGAATTCGATTTCGTCGTCCCACCTCCGCACAGTTGAGTAGGGCTGTAAAAGCTGATGGAATCAGCGTAGTAGAGCCCACTCAACCACTGCGTCTTGCTCGACAATCCAAAGACAATTGAGAGGCTAGGACTTTTGTCCCAGACCCACTTTATTATCTTATTTCGCATTTCGTTCACTAATTTCTTTGGCTAATACAAAGTTACCCAAAGTTGCAGAGCCATTTCCAGCTACAGCCGGTGTCACGATATAGTCTCGAACATCAGATACTGGTAGATAGCCATTTAGAAGAACTGTAAATTTCTCACGAACACGATCCAGCATATGCTGTTGAGCCATCACCCCACCGCCAAAAACGATGACATCTGGTCGGAAAGTAACTGTTGCCTGAATAGCAGCTTGGGCAATATAGTAGGCTTGAATATCCCAAACAGAACTATTGAGTTCAATATTTTCACCTCGAACTCCTGTACGAGCCTCCAAACTTGGGCCAGCAGCCAGGCCTTCCAAGCAACCGTTATGAAACGGGCAAACACCATTGAACTCTTTTTCTACATCCATAGGATGTTTCGCTACATAATAGTGCCCCATTTCTGGATGGCCAATTCCTCCAGCAAATTCTCCACGCTGGATTGCTCCTGCTCCAATTCCTGTTCCAATAGTATAGTAGACCAAGTTTTCGATGCGGCCACCAGCATTATTACGAGCAACAACTTCACCGTAAGCCGAACTATTTACATCCGTCGTGAAGTAAATTGGTACATTGAGTGCACGACGTAATGCACCAACAATATCTACATTTGCCCAGTGAGGCTTAGGTGTTGTCGTGATATAGCCATAAGTTTTTGAATTTTGGTCAATATCAATCGGACCAAAAGATCCAACAGCTAGGCTAGCTAAATTGTCAAAACGGGAGAAAAATTCAATTGTTTTATCTAGTGTTTCAATTGGGGTTGTTGTTGGAAACTGTACTTTCTCAATGACCTCAAATTGCTCATTTCCGACGGCACAAACAAATTTTGTACCACCCGCTTCCAAACTTCCGTATAATTTTGTCATAGGAACCTCTTCTGTTACGCCATCTAACTCAAGATTAACTTATGAGTTGAAAAGGCGTGGTTTTTCTTTTACATTCATTTTATTATAGCACATCTCACAATAACTGTTTCATCAAAATATACTTTTTTCATACTTTTTTCAAGGCATTCAATCTAGTGAGTGGCTAGCAGGAAAATCGTCAAGAACATTCTCAACGATTTTAATAGTCTATTCAACTGTTACTGATTTGGCTAAATTGCGTGGTTTATCCACATCTAGTCCACGGTGCAGGGTCGCAAAATAGGCAACCAGCTGTGTTGGAATAACCATTGAGATTGGTGAGAGGTAAGGATGTACTGTTGTAAGAACGATATCATCTGTATCCCTCGCAACATTTTCCTCTGCAATCGTCAAGTTCTTAGCGCCTCGTGCAACCACTTCTTGGATATTTCCGCGTGTGTGATTTGCAAGGACAGGATCTGATAGGAGGGCAATCACTGGTGTTCCTTCTTCAATCAAGGCAATGGTTCCATGCTTGAGCTCACCAGCTGCAAAGCCTTCGCATTGAATGTAAGAGATTTCTTTGAGTTTGAGACTAGCTTCCATAGCTACGTAATAGTCTTGTCCACGCCCAATATAAAAGGCATTGCGAGTGGTTTCGAGAAGCTCACGGACCTTGGCATCAATGATTTCTTTCTCTGAAAGAGTTGACTCGATAGACTGAGCCACGATTGACAACTCATGAACGAGGTCAAATGCTTGTGCTTTGGCATTGCCGTTTGCTTCACCGACTGCTTTTGCAAGAAAGGCTAGAGCTGCGATTTGCGCTGTGTAAGCCTTGGTTGAAGCCACAGCAATTTCAGGTCCAGCATGAAGAAGCATGGTATGGTTTGCTTCACGTGAAAGAGTTGATCCTGGTACATTTGTGACTGTCAAGCTTGGAATGCCCATTTCATTAGCCTTAACCAAAACCTGGCGACTATCAGCTGTCTCACCAGACTGGCTGATAAAGATAAAGAGCGGTTTCTTACTGAGAAGTGGCATACCGTAACCCCACTCTGATGAAATCCCAAGTTCTACTGGTGTATCTGTCAATTCTTCCAACATTTTCTTAGAAGCAAATCCTGCATGATAAGATGTTCCAGCCGCAAGGATATAGAGGCGATCTGCTTCTTGAACCGCCTTGATGATAGCTGGATCAACAACAACTTGACCAGCTTCATCTGTGTAGGCTTGGATCAATTTACGCATAACAGTTGGTTGCTCATCGATTTCTTTGAGCATGTAATATGGGTAAGTTCCCTTACCAATATCTGACAAATCTAGTTCAGCAGTGTAGCTGGCACGATCACGGCGATTGCCATCATAATCTTGAACTTCTACACTGTCTGCCTTAACGATCACCAACTCCTGGTCATGGATTTCCATGTATTGGCTAGTTTCACGAATCATAGCCATAGCATCTGAGCAGACCATGTTATAGCCATCGCCAAGACCAATCAAAAGCGGTGATTTGTTCTTCGCCACATAGATCACTTCAGCATCCTGTGAGTCAACCAAGGCAAAGGCATACGAACCACGGATGATATGAAGAGCTTTTTTGAAGGCCTCAAGCACTGACAGACCATCTTCTTCAGCAAATTTTCCAATCAAGTGAACGGCGATTTCAGTATCTGTTTGCCCCTTGAAGTGGTGACCTGCAAGGTATTCTTCCTTGATTTCAAGGTAGTTTTCAATCACCCCATTGTGCACCAAGACAAAGCGTTCCGTCTCAGATCGGTGCGGATGAGCATTGTTCTCTGTAGGTTTTCCATGAGTCGCCCAGCGCGTATGACCAATCCCTGTCGTCCCTTCGATACCTTCTGCCTTTGCAGACAATTCAGCAATACGACCAACTGCTTTCACCAAATGATTTTGCGTTCCACCTAAGACAAAAATCCCTGCAGAATCATAACCACGGTACTCTAACTTTTCAAGTCCTTGAATCAAAATATCTGTTGCGTTTGTATTTCCCACAACTCCGACAATTCCACACATACTTACTAATTGAGTGATACTTTTCTTGCATCACTACTCTCCTTCAAAATTGGTATAGTCTAATAAAGTACATATTAAACAAGCAAAAAAAGTATATAATTTTCTTTTTTGTTGTCAAGTTCTAAAATTGGTATAGCTATCATCGCGTGGGATTATCTAGCAAAAACTCCGCCGCCATCAGCGACAGAGTTTGCACTTATTTAAATCAAAAGCCATTTTGTTGACTCAACTCTTTAAACCAACGACCAGATTTTTTGATGATGCGCTCTTGTGTTTCCAAATTGAGTTCAATCAAACCATAACGGTTTTTATAGCTATTGAGCCAAGACCAGCAATCTATAAAAGTCCACATGAGGTAACCTTTACAGTTAGCACCATCCTGGATAGCCCGATGGAGCTCGCGCAAATGTCCTTTGACAAACTCAATACGGTAATCATCTTGGATGAAGCCTTGGTCACGGAACTTTTCTTCTCCTTCAACTCCCATTCCATTCTCCGTTAGCATCCATTCAATGTTTCCATAATTTTCCTTGATATTTTGTGCAATATCATAAATCCCTTGTTCATAAATTTCCCAGCCACGGTGCGGGTTAATCTTTCGACCTGGCATGACATAAGGTTCATAAAAATGCTCTGGCAAAAGTGGTGACTCAGGATGCTTTAAATACTTAGGTGCTGCAACCCGAAGGGGCTGGTAATAATTCACCCCAAGAAAATCTACTGTATTTTCTCGGATGATCTGTAGTTGCTCTTCTGTAGCTGCTGGCAAGAGATCATATTGACGCAATAATTCGACCAATTCAGCTGGATAATATCCCAAAACTGAAGGATCTAAAAAGGATCTAGCTTGGAATAGCTCGGCAATATGAGCAGCTTTTAAATCTGCTGGATGCTGACTACGTGGGTAAGCCGGAGTCAGATTGAGAATAATACCAATCTTATAATCTGCAGAAACCTCATGACAAGCCTTAACTGCTAAGGAACTAGCCAGCTGGGTATGATAGGCTACTTTTACTGCTGCATGTGCGTCTACCTTATGTGGGTAATGCCCATCATAAAAATATCCAAACTCGACTGGGACGATCGGTTCATTAAAAGTGACCCATTGATCTACTAAATCTCCAAATGTTTTAAAACAGAAGCGAGCATAATTTTCGTAAGCATAAACAGTATCCAAACTTTCCCAACCTTCTTGAGCTTCCTGCAAGGCAAAAGGCAAATCAAAATGATAAAGATTGACAATCAAGCGAATACCTTTTGATTGAATCCTTTCAAAAACCTTGCGATAAAATTCAACGCCCACTTGATTCACCGGACCATGGCCATTTGGAAAAAGCCGAGACCACTGGATTGAAGTTCGAAAGGCTGTATGCCCTGTCTCAACTAAAAGATCGATGTCTTGCTCCCAATGTTCATAAAAAGTAGATGTTTTCTCTGGACCGATTTCATTATGAAAACGATAGGTTTCTTGACTAAACCAATAGTCCCACAGGTTGTCACCTTTTCCATCCCCTATCATTCGTCCTTCTGTCTGTGGACCAGATGTAGAAGAACCCCAAACAAAATCTTTTGGAAATGTCAGCATATTGATACCTCACTTTATAAAGTCACCTTCATTATACTCTTTCTGAGGCAATAAAAATAGGACTTATTTATTCTATTTTTTCCGCTTTTTAAAGAGAAAAATGACAAAATAAGTCCAACATTTGATAGATAGTTTAATCCATCTGTTGACGATAAGCTTTGGGAGATTTTCCGCACAACTTTCTAAACACTTTGTAAAAATAGCCTACATTACTATAACCAACAGCATAGCATACATCTTCTATGCTGTCATTAGTTGACAGCAGCAACTGTTGAGCTGCTTTAATGCGTTGTTTATTTAAAAGTTCAGCAAAGGTTGAATTGGTTTCTCGTTTGATCAACTGCCCCAAATAGACTGGGTTGATAAACAGTTCTTTACTAATGTCCTTCAAAGAAAGATCCTTTTGATAATCACGGCCGATGACTTCTAAGACGCTGGCTACATTTTCATTCATACGATACTGAGCGAATAATTCCGTCAATTTCTGCTTAATGTATTTTAACAAACTTTCAAATTTTGATACACTTTCAATCTCTTTGATAATGCTGGTCATATCATCAGGCTGTAAATGCTCAAACAAGTGGTAGACATCCATCATAAATTGAATAAAGAGTTGCTTGGTAATCGATACTCTTGGTGTATGACTTAAAACAATTCCTTTGAGCATATCTAGCTCTTCTAAGATTTGATTGATATTCCCCTGAATAATCACTCGATACATCGGTTCATAGTACTGAAAGAGAGGATCTGTTTGCTTTCTCCCAACTGTACCATAAAACAGCATTTTTTCGAGATCATTTTTAAATTGTTGTATTCTTTCCTTATATGGTGAAGAAAGCTCCAACTGATAAAAATTGGTCTCTTCTTCGTGATGAGACAAGCAAAGATAGAGCATCTGATTCGACACTGGATAAGTAGTCGATGCAAATCCATGTGGATCGTGACTAGCTCCCAACCAGACAGGTGCTTTGCTTTCTAAGAGAGACTCTAACTCTTCCTCTGAGAGCTCCTCTTGAAAGATTTTCTCGATTTCATGATAAGAAGACTGCTCAAATTGTTGAGAAAGTTTTTCTAGAATTGTAGCTAGTTCAACTTTATTGACTGGCTTAACCAAGTAGTCAGCTACTTGCAGATTCAGAGCTGTCTTGACGTACTCAAATTCTTGATAGCCAGACAGGATAATAAAAGCTACATTCGGTAAGATTTCCTTCATTTGAGCAATCATGTCGAGACCATTCATACCAGGCATATTGACATCTGTAATGACTAGGTCCACTGGATTCTGACTGATGTATTCTAAAGCCGTTTCAGCATCATTAGCCGTCGCAACGACCTCCATCTTCCATTTTTCAAAGGGAATGAGAACTTTCAATCCCTCTGTAATCATATATTCATCATCTACTAATAGTACTTTATACATTGTATTTTTTATTCATCCTTGATTTCTATGATATAGCGAACCCCTTTATTTTCTTCCGAATCAACAGCAATGCTGTAGCGGTCTCCAAAGAAAAGTAAAAAGCGTTCATGGATATTGATGATTCCAATCGAGGTTCTCTTTTCTTTGTTTTCTGAAGCTTCTAGTTGGCGATTTGATAGAATATGGCAAATTTCTGCTAACTTTTCAGCTTTTATTCCTCGGCCATTATCCTGGATTAAAATGCGACTAGCCCCTGACATTTTTAAAACTTTGACACTAATCACATTGTCCTTTCTACGGTAATCTACACCATGAGCAAAGTAATTTTCTACCAAAGGTTGGATGGTAAATTTAGGTATAACCATCTTTTTCAATTCCTCAGCTATGGTAAAGCCGTAAGCTACAGAATTGGGATGTCGCACCATACAAAGATAGCTATATTTACGACAAAACTCTAGTTCGCTTTCTAATGTTACCTGAGTTTCATCAGAGATATTATTCCTTAATAAGCTACTAAATTCATAAATAATATCTGCAAGCTCGTCCTGACTTTTCATGACCGCATACATCCGAATAAACTCTAAAGTATTATACATAAAATGAGGATTAATCTGTGCTTGTAAGGCTCTCATATTCGCATCTTTTTGATTGAGCTGAAGCTGATAAATATCATGGATATTACGATCTAGATTATCCAACATGGTATTGGTATTATCCGAAATCAAGAGCAGCTCCTGCTCTTTTGTAGCTGTGTCAATACGCAGATGGCTAGCCCCTTGACCAATCGCTTGAATCGTATCTACCACATCAACAACCTGACGCTGATAGTTGCGGAAGACTCGTTGCAAAATTACATAAAGACTAGCTGTCAAAATCAAGCTAACTCCTAAAATGAAGATCGTGCTACGAACGGTCTCCTCCCGTAAGTAATCTTTGGGCAAGGCCACTTCTACCACATAATCATGTGCACTGTAGCGCTTAATCCACTTACCGGCCAACCCTTCTCCAGTTTGAAAAATCACCTGGTTATAGGGAGAAGTAATCTTGACAAGGAGTGGCAAATCATTACGTACATTATCAATGATTTGATTGAAAACAGTTGAGTCAATCGTCATATAGGCTGTACCAATCATTTGATTCGCTGTATCATAAATCGGAATGGGAATAGCATTTTCAGATGGCTTATAGGAGCTGGCTAGTATTTGCACACCACCTCGATGACTGCGGCTTGAAGTAAAGACCATTTTATAATCTTGTAAGGCAATGTCAATCCCTGTGATATAGCTGTTTTCAAAATAAATGTCATTAATATTATCATGAAGGGATACTTTAATAACATCATTGAGAGCATTTTGGAGCTTCCAAGAAGCATAAGCAGATGGCGACAAGCTGAAGTATTTATACACTCCCTCTAATTTGGCAGAATTACCAAATAGATCTTGTATCAGCTGACGGCTCCTTTGATGATAATATTCAACCTCATCCACTGTACGACTAACAACTCGTTGCGAAATGCTGCTTGCCTCCTGCACTTTGGTTTGCCAACTAGCGTAAGAAATAAGCAGAGCTACAAAACCAACTAGAATAAACATCGTCGTCGCATAAACTTTTAATAAAGAATGTAACCAAAATCGTTTCATAATTACACAATCAATTTGGACTTAAACAATTCATAAACAGGCTTTAATACATCACTAATAAAGAAATGCCAAGCACCAATAAAAACAAAAAATCCTAAAGCAGGTGCATAGTAACTGGCCACTAAAAGGAGGGCCGTTCCGAGTAACATTTTTAGCATGGCACTGATATTCAAAAAAATGCCGATAATCGATAATTTTAAGCTATTTACATAAGACAATTCAAAATGTACCTGAAGTTTTAAATAAACCGAATAAACCAGTGGCAAAACCAAGGCAAAAATCAGGTTCACAAGGCTTAAAAAAATGGTAAAAAGTGACTGTGGAAGTTGAATAAGCAGATAAACACCATAGATAAATAATGCTTCCACTACAGCAATAGAATAAAAAACTTGGTTTGCTTGGATAAAATTGTCTTTAAATAAGTTCCAAGCTTGCTGAAAATGATAAGCCTTATAATTGCTCCCATGCTCTGCATAAAGCGACATTAAAACAGCGCCAGCAGGTGCCACACCAAAGATAAGACCACCGCAAAACGACAATAGGAGAAAAATACCCGACGCCAGCATTGCCAAATAAACCTTTTGAAAAATAAACTCAATCATTCGTCCCATATACTCCTCCTGTCACACTTCAGCGCTTCCCATTTAGGTCTCTACAAACGAGTCCTTTCGATTTCTAGACCCGCTGTAAATAGCTATCTATTCTAAAAAAGATAGGCTCAATCTATAAAATATTATATCATATTTCCGTATTTTCTTAAAAAGGCGAAAAAATGATTCTTCAAAAAAACCAAGGCTGAGGCGCTACCGCCTCAGCCTCAACTTGTTGTATTGGATTATTTTTTAGATGCTAAGAATTCGTCGTATTGTTTTTGCAATTCTTTCAATACTTTGTCATAAGCACCTTCTGATTTCAGTTTGTCCATCAATTTTGGAATTTCAACTTCTGGGTCAACTGTACCAGTGTTGATTGCAGCTGAATATTGTTTTACTGTGTTGATAACAGCTGTGATTTCAGACTTAACTGGCTCAGTGTTAAAGTTAAAGCCAAGTGCTGGAGATTCTTTTGCTTCTGCAAGAGTTTTCTTAGATTCAGCAACTTGTTCGTCAGTTACATTTTCATTGAGGTAAAGAAGCCAGTTATTACCTGTGTTCCAACCAGACATATGAGTGTTTCCGTTATATGGTTTCAAGACTTTTACACGGTCTTCTTTTCCAGCAACTTTTTCCCAGTTTTCGCCTTCTGGTCCGTAAACCAAGCCATTCAAGAGTTCTTTATCTGTATTCAATACATTCAAAACTTCCATAGCTTTTTCTTTGTTCTTAGAAGTGTTTGAGATGATAAAGTTTGCCACTTGCGCTGTTTGGTTCTTCTTATAGAAGTCGATAAATGGTCGAATAGTGATATTGCGGTTTGCTACACGTGAAAGCAAGCTGTTTCCGTAGTCAGCAGGTCCTACTGTTTCTTCACGAACAAACCAAGTATCTGTTTGAAGATCGTAAGAAGTATCACTTGTTGCTACGTCTTGAGGGATGTATCCTGCTTGGTAGTATTTGTGAAGTGTCTTCAAATGTTCTACAAAGCGTGGAACTTCATAACGGTTTACAACTTTAGTAGCATCCCCTTTCAAGTCAATTACAAATGGCAATTCGTTGGTTACAGGGTAATCAAAGTTTTCTGAAGGGACAAAGTCTTTGTTGATTGCAAAAGGTGTTGTCTCAGGAGCTTTTTCTTTGATCGTTTTCAAAGCTGCTTCAAGATCTTCATATGAATTCACATTTGAAACATCAATGCCGTATTTTTCTAAGAGTGGGCCATTGAAAGCAAAGTGTTGTGCTGAGGTAATATTAGCATTTACCGGAACAGCATAAAGTTTGCCATTTACTGTATTCCCTTTGATATAAGCAGGGTCTAATGATTTATAGAGCTCTTTTCCTTCTTTTTTGTAAAGATCTGTCAAATCAGCATAGGCACCTTTTTGCGCATTAATGACATAGTTTTGAGCAAATGCGATATCAAAGTTCTCTCCTGATTGAACCATAACGTTCATCTTGTCACCATATTCGCCCCAGCCAATATATTGGATGTCAAGTTTTACACCAGTTTTCTTTTCAATAATCTTGTTTGCATTTTCAAGTAGTTTATCAAGGTTATCAGGTTTATCACCAATTTGATACATTTTGATGACTGTTTTGCCATCTTCAGATTTTGCTGAAGATTTCTTTTCACCTGTCAAGCTACTACAAGCAGCTAGTGTTGCTGCAAGCGCTACGACACTAGCAGAAGTTAAAGCAAACTTTTTCCAATTTTTCATAAGAATTTCTCCTTTTTTATATTTTTATATTGGACAAATTTAGGTTGATCTATCTAGATCAAAGCAACCTTATTCTTTCACGCCACCAATTGTCAAACCTTTAACAAAATAGCGTTGGAAGAAAGGATAAACACAGGCAATTGGTAGGGTTGATACAACAACCATTGCCATACGAGCAGATTCTTTTGGTAAGCTTCCACTCAAAGAGGCCAGCTGAGCACTTGCTCCTGCACTTTTTGATAGAAACTCCATATTTGCTTGAATCTTCATCAATAAATACTGTAAAGGCACTAAGTTATCGCTCTTAATATAAAGCAAGGCATTAAACCAATCATTCCAGAAAGCGAGAGCTGTGAAGAGACTGATGGTAGCAATCCCTGGCAATACCAGTGGTAAGCAAATCTGGAAGAAAACACGTGATTCGCTAGCGCCATCAATCTTAGCTGATTCAATAATCGCCTCTGGGATTGTCTTTTTGATAAAGGTTCTCATAACAATGATATTAAATGGACTTAATAGCATCGGCAAAATCAACGCAGCTACTGTATCTCCTAAATCAAGCAATGACGTCATAATGATATAGGTCGGTACCATACCGGCACTAAAAAGCATACTAGCCATGGCAAACAAGGTGAAGAAGCGTCTATATTTAAATGTACTTCTTGAAATAGCATAAGCATAGGTCGTTGTGAAGAAGACATTTAAACATGTCCCGACAACTGTGATAAAAACAGTGATAAAGAGAGATTGCAAAATCTTGTCTTTGAGTTGAACCAAAAATTCATACCCGGCAAAGCTGAATTGTGATGGCCAAAATTGGAAGCCATCTACAACCAACCTTGTCTCATCTGTCATCGAAATGATGATAACAAAGAAGAACGGCAGGATACAAGATAGAGCAAATAAAGCTACAATGATATTGAAGAAAATATCTGCTTTTTTACTGAAGGAATGGATACCTACGTTGTCTATTTTTCTTTTTTCATAAACATCCTTCCCTTCTAGAATAAAGCTGAATCTTTATCAATACGACGAACAATCAGATTTGTTGTAATCACTAAGAAAAGTCCGACAACTGACTGGTAAAGACCTGCTGCTGCTGCCATACTAATATCCCCTGTTTTAGCCAAACCATGGTACACATAAGTATCCAGTACATTTGTGACATTGTAAATAGTTCCAGAATCGCGTGGAATCTGATAGAATAAACCAAAGTCAGCTCGGAAGATATTTCCAACAGCCAAAATAGTCAAAATAGTAATAAGTGGTGCAAGCTGCGGTAAGGTTACATGGCGAATGCGTTGCCACTTCGTTGCTCCATCAACTGTAGCCGCTTCATAATAACTCGGATCAATCCCCATGATACTTGCATAGTAGATGATACTATTATAGCCGAGGCCTTTCCAAATTCCGATAAATAGTAGGAATGCTGGCCAGAATGGCGCAAAGTTATACCAGCTAACTGGCTTCACTCCAAAACTTCCTAGGATATTATTTAGTAATCCCCTATCAGGGCTTAAGAAAGCGTAAACGAAGAAACTAATAATGATCCAAGATAAGAAATAAGGGAAGAGCATGGTTGTTTGGTAAATTTTTACTATTTTCTTAGAGCGTAACTCACTAAAGATAATCGCTACTCCCACTGCTACAATCAATCCTAAAACAATGAAGCCGATATTATAAAGCAAAGTGTTTCGAGTGATAACATAAGCGTCTTGCGAACTAAACAGGAATTTGAAATTATCAAATCCTACCCATTCACTACTCAATACACTATGGATAAAGCCTTCTCCACTGAGCCGGTAATTTTTGAAAGCTACTACATTTCCCAAAACTGGAATGTAGAAAAATAAAATCAGCCAAATGACCCCTGGCAAAACCATCAGGAAAAATATGAAGTTTTCTTTGATAGTCTGAATAAGCTTTTTCATAAAATCTCCTTTCTAGGCACTTGGTACCGCTTCCATGATTCTATTATATGCTTTTTCCTAGATCTATTTAAACTCCTAATTATAGAAAAAACTATACAAATTATTTATCAAATTTGTAGATAAAAATGAGAATAAAAATAGGAGCGAAAAAGAATTTTAATTAGTGTTCGCCTGCTTACTCCCACATGGTTGATTTAATCATCTTTGACCTTTAAAAAGCAAATATGCACAATACCAAAATCCTACACAAATTTGTTTTTCTAATGCGGATTCAAAAGAGTGTGGGACAGAAATCGGTAATTCGTTAGAATTCGATTTCGTCGTCCCACCTCCGCAAAGTTGAGTAGGGCTGTAAAAGCTGATGAAATCAGCGTAATAGAGCCCACTCAACCACTGCGTCTTGCTCGACAAGCCAAAGACAATTAAGAGGCTAGGACTTTTGTCCCAGCCTTGTGTACTCATGTCGTATAAATTGTTGAAGCTGTTGCAATCAAGTGCCACTGGTTAGCTGTTGTCGCTGTCAAGCCTTGTTCTTTGTAGAAATCGTTATAAGGCAAGATTTTTTGTTCTAATTCTTCGACACGCTCGATTTGACCACTAATGTATTGCTCTAGGCGTTCTTGTGCTCGTTTAATCCGCTTGAGTAAACCTCCAAAGCGAATGTCGATTGTGTCCAAGCCAAAAATTTTGTTTTCCTGCTGCCATTGACGACTAAATTGCTCTGAAAACTCTTCAACTTTTTGATAGAGTAAAGGTAAGTTTTTGTCAGCTATGTCTTTCAAGCGAACCTTGTCCCCTTCACGATAAGCTCTTTGCATGCCTGATGTTGCTTCAATCTTCAAGGCTAAGAGTTCATTTAACTGGGCCTGGGTCTCAAAAAGATAAGCATAATCGCCCGCTCTTTGGCTGACTTCCTTTAACTGCTGAGCAGATGCTTCAAAATGTTGCTTGTCTTTCTCAGGTCTGATATGCTGCTCCAACAAGGGGCAGAGAACGTCCTGATAAAGGATGTAGCGGTTTGGATTGATACCACTCAAGTTTTCTGGCAAATCTGGTAAGAGATTGGCCAAATCCACTTTCATAAAGTCGTCAATATCAAGACCTGTGCTCACCCTAAAATGCGCTACTAACTGATCTAAATCATTCCGATAGGCTAGCTCTGCCCAAATCTGCAGAGCAGGTAGGATAGAGAACTGAGAAGATTCTCCGCCATTATCTCCCCAGCCTGTCACAATCACTTCTTTGACCTGATTCTTCCGGCAAGCTTTATTGGCTTCGATAGCTACCAAGTGGCTAAAATGATTATGCGGTGTAAAGCCAATCCACTTCCAAGCACCACCAGCAAAGGCAATATCTTGGCTGATCTTATGATGATTTTGGAAGTTGCGATTGTATTTTTCCTCGCTATCCTGATAATAATCCCAATAAACCAAGGTCACTCGGTCTTTAAGACGATCTAGATAAACTCGGGTTTCTTCTGGGATTTCTACATCACGGTCGTACTGACCATCTGCAGACATGAGTTTGAAGAACATATCGCTCCACATCTGACAGTGGAAACCATACTTGTCTGCAATATCCAAGACTCGCTCAAGGTGTTGGCACATAAGAAGACTGCGATTTTGGAAACCATGTTGAATCAAATAACGTCCGAGCCCGACCAAGTGGGCTTCATCCATGCCGATATTAATCTTGCGCGTATGTAAATGCGCCATCGTCTGGAACATGCCCTCGATTAGGTCATAAACTTTTTCTTCACCAATCAGCAGGATATCCTCAACATCTCGCAGTTCTTGTACTTCTTTGACACCCCATTTGACAAAAGCTGACAGATGAGCCAAGGTCTGAATACAAGGAACAAAGCTCATATCAAAATCTGCTGCATAGTCTTCAATCTCTTGCAATTCTGCAACTGTGTAGCGTCCTCTGAAATAGCCAAAATAAGGCTGATTTTCTATCTCGTAGGTGTCTTCCATATAGAGCTCAAAGGTAGAATACCCCATCAAAGCCAAGACCTCAATCATCTTCTTAGCTGAGCTTAGGTTTAAGACGGCATTGCGGGAACAGTCAGCCATATAGGCCAAATCCTCATAGGCCGCCTCTTCCTCAATCTGCACCTCGTCTTGACCTGATCTAAGCGCAGCAGATAAAAGCGCCAAAGCTCGATAGAGCTGATGGGGTTGCTTATAACTGATTTGATAATGTCCTTGACGTCCTTCCACCTTGATTGATACCGCTGAATCAGGGACAAGACTGACTTCAATCTCACCTAGATCTAAATATTTTTCCAACCGAGCAACTGCTTGCTCTTGTTTGCTTGATAATCCTAAGAATGTGGCCATTGTCCTTCCTCCTGTAACCAATTTACCAATGCACCATAAAGATTGGCTTCTCCTTGATAAGTACAGGCGACAATCTCTGGTGTAACAGAATATTCTTCATATCGATCAACAAAGTAAGAAATGGCAGAGCGGACGCCTTCTATAAATGTTTTATTTTGACTAATAGAGCCACCTAAACTAATCACATCTGGATCAAATAGATACTGAATATTGAGCAGGCCCTGTGCAAGATTGCGGTTCATCCGCTCAATAGCTTCTTGACAAAGGGTATTTCCTGCTTCGGCTTCCTGGTAGATCTTGCGCCCATTCCAGTCAGTCTGACCGGATTTTTCAGCAAGATAACGCACCATATTGCCAGTTGAGGCAAGTTGGGACCAGTTGTTGAGTTTTTCAGCAGGCGCAAGGGTTGTCATATAGCCAAATTCTCCACCCAGATGGTGCTTACCGCGGTGTAATCTACCATTGACAATCATGGCGCCACCAATACCAGTACCAATCACCACACAAGCGGCATTTTCCAGCTCTGGATGAGCTAGCAGCTCGCTCAAACCAACGCAATTAGCATCATTTTCTAAATGAATCGGTAACTCATAAGAGGCTAGCTTATCATACCATGAGAAGCCATGAATATAAGGTACCGCACTAATCCCACCAATCGTTCCTGTCTTTCGATCAACTGCTCCTGGTACACTCATGGCAATGCCTTGATATTCCCGCTTGGACAGGAGCATTTTCAACCAATTTAGTAAACCATCTAAGTCATTTGGTGTGGCAATTTCTTGCTTGTCCAGTATTTCCCCTTCTTTGGACATAGCCGCAAATTTGATACCTGTTCCACCTATATCAACTGTTGCAATGACCATGCTTTTCTCCTTTATTGTTTTATAAATTTTAAGACTGAGATAAAATATCTGACTCTCAGTTTAACCACGCTTCAAAAGCTCTGTACGGATTTCCTGTGGTCCAAGGAATCCTGATTCTTCGGACACCACTTCTTCCAATAGATTCACTCGGATTTGGGAAGATGTCATCACTTCTTGCTCTTCTTGGGTCATATTGTAGTAACGAAGGACGATTCCTGATTCGTTTTCAGCCACTTTCAAGGCCGTTGGACAGACTTCAGGCATACTGAGAGCTGGATGATCTAGGGCTTGTCCAGTTGCTGCGACACTGCCTTCTTGTTTGGAAATTTGCAGAGCTGTCAACGGCGTTTGGAAGGCTTTCGCCCGACGATAAGCACGAAAGCGCTCTTGTGGTTGATGACATTCTACTGTGTATTCAACTTGGAAGTCACGCAAGCACTGGGCCTCTGGTGTTGGGAAGTAGCCCCAGTCGCCCAGCTCACCTGTCGCCCGTAGAATAGTTACGGCAATCGTATCATCGCCTAAAATCTCATATTCATTTAGACCTTTATTAGCTACTGTTACTGCTTTTTGGTCATCATAAAGACTGACGAAAGCTTGCTGGTGCTGTGGATTTTCTGGATTTTCCCATGAAGCAGCCGGCTGGTTATTACGACGAACTACTTCATAAATGCTGTCTGAATCATTGGTTTTACTGCTGTTGTGGGTTCTGAAAAGAACACGGATACGGTGATCCTTAGCAGTATTTGAAAAGCGAGTCTTAAAGCGCAGCTGCGGACTGTCCACAAAGACTGTCAACTCAGTTGTCAAGAACATGGTTGTCACTTCTGACGAACGACCTGCTGAGCGAGTCATAAATTCTACGATGCCTTTTTGCTCTTGCTCAAGCACATCATCAGCGCTTACTGGCAAGGTCAATTCATGGCTCAATTCCACCTTAGCGTAGCGAGCATTATTTTCCAGAACCTTAACGCCAGCCAGTTTTGCATAGATCGGTTCTGTATTTTTTGGTTGGAAGTAGATATATTCATTTCCAATATCGCCCCGATCTTCAAAGCGAAGGAAGTCTTCATAAGCTTCATGAGTTGACTTATCGTAAACGGTCAAGTCTTCATCAAAGCTAACAGTCACAAATGGAGTGTCAATCACCCCATTGCGGTAGAGCCCTTCATGTTCTTCTTTTGCACCAGGAAGCAATTGGAAGGTTTTCCAAGACAAAGCAGCCAGGTGAATCGGCAAAGTCACGCGCAACTGACGAGCGATATAAGCCTGACGGAAGCGATCTTTTGGAAGATCATATTGGAAATGAGCTCCCAAATCTTCGATTTTGGCCTCAACATAACGACCATCCAAGTCTTTAACAATCAAGTCTGGAATTGTCAGATCCGCCATTCTCCGGTAGGCTTCTGTCGGACGCGCTTCCTTGAAATCACAGGTCGCAAAGGTCACATCCACAGAAACAGTGTCAATCTTATCGTGAAGACCAGTATTAATAACAGTAAAGAGTAAGTCACTCGCTGCTTGACGGCTATCTAATTTTTGCTTCCATTCTTCCAGAAGGTTGCCTTTGACGAATTCTCCCACTTGATTAACTTTGGCAAAGCGTGTCTCCATTTCACGGTGAACTTCGTCTACACTACAGCCGCAGATACTATCGTGCGGAGCATTTTGCAAAAGGGTCTTCCAAGCATAAGTTAGCTGGTCTTTGTGATTGTGACCGCCTGTGATGACGGTTAGTGGCTCAACTACCTGCTCTAGCAAGTTACTGTTTTCTTGGAAGGCTTGTTTCAGATAGATTCGAGCTGAGGAAGTATTGGCTAAAGTGTACCAACCGTCCGTTTCTTGGCTGGTTAACTCGCCTTGAACTGTAGACAATTCCTCAGGAAGAGCTGCTTCCACAGCCTGCATATAGTCATCAAAAGAACTATGCACAAAGTTGATACCTGGATAAAGCTCATTGGCTACTCGGATAGCTTGGCTGAGATTGCGCTGAACGGGCTGGTGATCACAGCCGTTCATCATCAGCCATTGGTTTGTAGAGGCGTAGCTCTTCACATCTGCTAATTTTTGCTCCCAAAAAATCTTCGCTTCCTCAGGGTCGACTGGGATTTCATTCCCATTGCTATACCAATTGGCAAAGAGAATCCCTAGGACTTTACTGCCATCGGCACCTTGCCAGTACATTTCAGAGTACTGAGAAGTGAATTGCTCATCCTCTAAGACTTGGTTGTCAAATCCGATTGGCTTCACTCCTCGACCAAAAGCTGCTACATGAATGCCTGATTGCTGCAACATTTGAGGCGCCTGCCCCATATTCCCAAAAGTATCTGGGAAATAACCAATCTGAGTGGACTTGCCCCACTTCTTGCACTCTTGCTGACCAATCAAGGTATTACGGACATTGGCTTCGCTGGAAATCAGATAATCATCCTGCAAGATGTAGAAAGGTCCAATCTTTAACTTACCTTCGTCAATGTAGCGTTGCAGCTTGTCTCGATTTTCCGGACGGATTTCTAGATAATCATCCAGGACAATAGTTTGCCCATCTAGGTGGAAGCTCTTGAAATCTGGATCATGTTCAAAAAGATCAAAAAGGTTGTCAAAAAGCTCTACTAGCTGCATCCGATGGGACTCAAAAGGGAGATACCATTCTCGATCCCAGTGGCTGTGAGAAATAATATGTACAGTAATATTTTCCATTTTATACCTCTATTTTTAAATCGTAATAGTCTAATACTAATTCGCAGAACATCATATTAGCCCAGCTGAACCATTCACGAGAATACTTAGTCGGGTCATCTACATGAAAGCTCTCGTGCATGACTCCTGTCCCTCCGTCACAATCCACCAAGAGATCTAAGATCCGGCGTTTTTCATCTTTATCATGCGTGGTCAAACCTTGAATAGCCAAGGCAATCGGCCATATATAGCGATAAAAGGTGTGTGAACTTCCGATTCCTGCAGCTCGCTCTCCTTCATAATAGTAAGGATTTTCAGGGCTAAAAATCGTGCGGCGTGTATTTTGGTAGACTTCGTCATCTATCGAGCAAAAGCCCAGGTATGGCGCCGCCAATAGACTGGGTACATTGGGATCATCCATAATGCTGGCATTCCCCAAACCGTCTACCTCAAAAGCGTAAATCTTTTCACCTTTGGCATTTTTGGTATAGGCGTAATTTTCAATTCCTTCTTTGATTTCTCTTTGCAGACGCTGTGCATGCGGAATAATCTCCTCAGCGCCATCCAGATTCAATGTTTCAAAGATTTCTACCACATAGCCCAAGACGACTGTTGCAAACATATTCGAAGGCACCAGATAGCTATAGATACAAGCATCATCACTCGGACGAAATGCCGACCAAGTCATACCTGTCACAGCAAAATCAGGTCCTTGTCCGTCATTAATCAAGGTATCTTCCTTACGGTCCGTATCACGAACAAAGCGATAAGAAGACTGGCTGTGGTCCTGCTCGATCGTCCAAACTCGAAGAATTTCTCTGACACCAGCCACAAAAGTCGCATCTAGATGGCTCGTCTCACCAGTCTCTTTCCATAAGAGATAAGCCAGTTGCAGAGGGTAGCAGAGAGAATCCACTTCATACTTGCGCTCCCAAATCCAACCAGACAGCTCTGTATGGTCTGTCTCATGATGCCCCTTCCAGTTATCCGCGATATTAAAGGCGTTGGCATATGGATCTTTTAAAATCAGTGTCATCTGACGTTTGACCAGGCCAGCAATCGTTTTGCGAGTTTTTGGATCTTCCTTAGCAACAAAGAGATAGGGCTTGAGCTGAGCTGTCGAATCTCGTAGCCACATAGCCGGTATATCTCCCGTCAAGACAAAGGTTGAACCATCTTCTAATATTTTCACAGTATTATCCAAGGTGTCTGTATAGCAACGCTCAAAAACAGATACCCAGGCTGGATGTTCCTGAGCTAGCTGAGCAATAGATTTTAGCCATTCTCCCACAATTTCTTTTGAATAAATCATAGCTCTCTCCTTTTCATAGTCCTTTACATCCTCTAGTATAGGATAAACCGTTTTCAAAATATATACACAAACTAAAGTCCTTTCGATAATATAGTCACTTCATTTAGCGATTCTCAACGGTATAAATACACTTAAAGCTAGGTTTAACTAGCTTTTCCGCCGTTTCTACATCTATTAGAAAGCGATTCCAAAGACGCATTTTTCATGTTATAATCAAGGCAAAGCATGTTTGATTGAAGGAGACTTTTTATGAAGACGATATTAGAAAGTATCGACACCCGCTACGGAACAGATAATTCTCATAGCTTTTCTCACGGCAATACCCTGCCCTATACAGGTGCACCCTTTGGCATGAACTATTTTGTACCACAAACCAGTCATACAGATGGAGCATGGTTCTTTCAACCCGACTCCCCAGTTTTTCAAGGCATTCGATTAACACATCAACCAAGCCCATGGATTGGGGACTTTTCTTGGCTCCTTCTGACACCAGTTACAGAAGAAATCTCAAATCCAGATATTTTCCATCGTCAGTCTTCTTATCGACCTAACGAGAGTATTTTTCAACCTCATTACTTAAAAATCCATTCAAATCGCTATCAAATCTGTACAGAGCTTACTCCAACCACCTATGGGGCTTGCCTTCGCATGACTAGTCAACGTTCACAGGCTATTCGTTTAATATTCCATAGCATGGCAAATTGCCACTTTCGTAAACTGGATTCCCACACTATCATAGGAAGTTTAAGCGAAGAGACTTGTCTGACCAAATTGCCTCTAACTATGCACATCTGCTTACGGTTCAATCACCCTATTCAATCCCATCATTTTTTGGAGGAAGATTTCGTTATAAACTTTGAACAAAGTCAATTACAATTCTCCCTTGCAACATCTTTTATCTCTGAAGAGCAAGCTATCGACAATCTTCCGAGAGAGGATTTTGATAGTATAAAAGAACAAACCAAGCTAGCCTGGGAAAGCTATCTCCATCGTTTCGACGTTGTTCACCAAGGAGGAGCCGATCGTAGAATGTTCAACCACAGTCTTTACCGACTCTTTCTCTTTCCCCAAACCTTTTACGAGCTAGATGCACAAGGTCAAGAAATCCATTGGGACTTTACTCATCAGACTATTAAAAGGGGGAAACTTTTTACGAACATTGGTTTTTGGGATGGCTTTCGTACCAACCTTCCTTTGCTGGCTCTAATCGCACCTGATGTCTATCATGATTTTTTGGAGGGATTTCTAAATGTTTATAAAGAAACAGGCTATCTACCAAAATGGCTATCTCCTGACGAACGAGGGATGATGCCAGGCACTTTAATTGACAGCGTCATTGCGGATGCAGCATCAAAACACCTCATACCCGATCTAGAAGAAGATTTTCTCCAAGCTATGTTAGACACAGCAGAAAAGGAAGATTCTCTAGGGCGCCATGGTCGACAGGGTACTTCGGACTATCAAACTCTGGGCTATCTACCATCTAGCTACCACGAAAGTGTCAGTCATACACTTGACTATAGTTATAGCGACTTCTGTATTGCTAGTCTAGCTAGTAAACTTCAGCAAGAGCAAATAGCAGCTCAATATTTGCAACAAGCCCTTCATTATCAAAATCTATTTGATCCAGAAACAGGCTATATGAGAGCAAAAAACCAGCAAGGGCAATTCCGAGATCAGTTTGCACCTTATAGTTGGGGACAGGACTATGCCGAATGTTCCGCCATCCAAAACACACTCAGCGTTTTCCATGATATTGAGGGTTTGAAAGACCTAATGGGAGGGCAAACAGCTTTCACTGACTATCTAACCAAGCTCTGTCAGGACCAACCTTTCTTTGACGTGACAGGCTATGGATATGAGATTCATGAAATGAGTGAAATGGCAAATGCTCACTTTGGTCAGCTAGCCATTTCAAATCAACCGAGCTTTCACATCCCCTATCTCTTTCGTTATAGTGATAAGCCGGAATATACGAGTCTACTCATCAAAACTTTACGAGAGCAGGCTTTCCATCCAAACTGGCAGGCCTTCCCAGGAGATGAAGATAATGGGAGTCTTTCTGCTTGGTACATCTGGAGTGCCTTAGGGCTCTATCCGACTTGTCCCGGCAAGCCTTTTTATGACTTGGGCATCCCTCTATTTGACCATCTTCGTATCTATTTGCCTCAAGCCCATAAGTGGTTAGATATTTATTCCCATAACAATCAGCCCCATTTTCATTTTATTCAGGCAACTCATTTGGACGGAGAAGTCATATCAACAGTTTCTCATGAAGAGCTATTGGCTGCTCAGCGTTTAGATTTTTACTTATCATGGCTTCCTACCTTGTCTTCTACACAAGAGTAGGTAACATAAAAGGAGACTGAGACAGCTTGTCTCAGTCTCCCTTTATATTGGTCGAAAACTCTATCCATAAAGTCTGCTTGTATCTTTTAGTCTAAATGCCCTTGTACTCGGACCTTTGTCCGGCTTTGTCTACCATCCTCACGTATGGCACAAAGATAAAAATAGACTTCTTTTTGTCCACTAAACTCTATTGTTGCTAAATTTACCGACTTCGTCGCTTCACCTGGCGCAAAAACCACATCCCTTATCTGATCCTGATACGCTACTCCATGTACACCTGTACCAGGTTCTGTAGTGATTCGAATACGCTCTGCTTTCTCTAAGCCGTCCATACGACTCAAGCTAATCAAGCTGGTTTGGCCTGCAATTGCTATATTTTTTTGAGAAAATTCCAAGCCAGAATCAACTGACTTCCTCTCCATTATAGCTGGTGTTCTGTAAACAGCGAACTTGCTCAAAAGAGGATTGGCCTGAAAATTCGTCAAAATGAGCCGCAAACGTCTTGCTTCAACGACCTCCCCTAACAATAAACGCTTATACCCAATCGTCTGACCACGAGCAAAGACTGTCCAGCCAGTATCTTCCTCTACTTCAATGACAAAACCAGCTATTCGCTGTCCTTTTGTTATAGGTTCTCTGATTTCGACTAGATTGAACGAACAAGACTGTCCCAAGTCTATCTCAAAAACATAGGTGTCTTCTTCTGAATCTGGCGCCCAAAATGTTTCATTTCGACCATCCGTCAAGTTTCTTGACAGGTGACCGCTTTGCTCACTACTACTTGTAACCTTAGCTCCTAAAGCTAGATCTCTCTTATATAGCTCAGAAAGAACCTGATAAAATTCCCTCAGACGCTGACAATCTATTTCCGAAAGCAATCCCTCCTTAGTTGGAGGAACATTTAACAAAAGGGGAGTCCCACGCCCAACTGAATGCAAATAAATATCAAGTAAATCTGCTAAAGACTTAGGTGTTTGGTTTTCATGATAAAACCAGCCTGAACGAAGAGATACATCTGCCTCTCCCAAAGAATAATACGTCCCTTTGGGATCACCATGTAACAGATAATCCAACGACGTCTGTTCGCTCAACTTTTCTGGTCGGATCTTTTGCCACAAGGGATCACTAGCTCGGCCGCTCTCATTTCCAATCCAACGCAACTCCGTAGCCTGAGTTGAGAAGATAAGGGCTTCTTTTTGATAATGACGAATAATCTCAAACCATTTCTCAAAATTATACGTAACTTTTTGTGCCCCTTCGCCACGCGCCCCATCCATCCAAACCTCTACAAATTTTCCTTTATTCCCATACAGAGGATTGCTCAAAATTTCTTCCAACTGCTTTTGGTAGTAATCATTATAGGCCTCCTGAGTATCAATATGATAGAGCGGGCTATGAGCATCCCAGGGTGATAAATAAATTCCCAAGTCCATATCATACTTAGTAGCCGAGCAAGAAATTTCAGCTAAGAGATCGCCTTTCCCATCTCGCCAAGGACTAGCAGCTACCGTATAGTCTGTGTAACGACTAGGATAAAGCACAAAACCATCATGATGCTTCACAACGACAATCACTCGCTTAAAGCCTGTTTCTTTTAACACCCTTATCCATTGATCGGTATCTAGTTTACTTGGGTTAAAAAGTCTTGGATCTTCCTGACCATTTCCCCATTCCTGCTCATAAAAAGTATTGATCCCAAAATGGATAAATGCAGCTAATTCATCACGATGATACTTTAGTTGCGCCTTTGAAGGCAAGGGGACAACATCATCTATCTTCTTCATTTTTTCTCCTTTCGAACAAGGCAGTGCTCCCGAAGCAAGCGACCATCTTCCGCTCGAACCAAAATCCTTAGCCCATCGCTAGCAGTAAGCGGAACTATGGTTGCACTCGCTCCACAATTTTGATAAATAGTAATATCTGAAGGCAATAGAGCATCCTCAAACTCGTAAATCAGCTGTTGCGAATCTAACTCTTTGCCCTTGACCACAACACTGACCTCTGCCTCACTATACGGAAGAGCTTTTTTAGAAAAGACTTGTAGTTCAGAAATAGCAATGGGTTCTTGTAAATGTTTAAAGCGCAATCGCACGGCATAACAATGCACAGGCGCAAAATCAAACCGAACCATCTGGTCCTCTTTTTCAGGCTTCTGAACAACAAGATTAGCTACCGCCTTCCAATTTGCACCATTCGCTAAAGCAGTCTTTTCTTTCTCCACAGCATCGGCTACTTGAGGCAACTCTGGCTGTGGGCCAGTATAATATTCTAGTAAAAGATTTTCTAATCGTTCATCAGAC
Organism: Streptococcus sp. oral taxon 056 str. F0418; assembly: GCF_000220065.1. Lineage (GTDB taxonomy): Bacteria > Bacillota > Bacilli > Lactobacillales > Streptococcaceae > Streptococcus. The sequence continues at coordinate 902,384 of NZ_AFQU01000001.1, forward strand.
CAATTATTGAAAGCCACTGATACATTATCTACCAGACTCTTACTAAGACTACCCGCATCCCCAAAAATGATACCTACAAAGGCCTCACGTACAGCTACCGGACTGACCCAAGACTTCTGATCATTACCAGAAAAACTTAGATGTCTATCATTTAAAAAGGCAGCACCATGCTTTCTTTGTGATGCCGAAGCAAAGGCTAATGGAAGGGCAGAGCCTGTCCACTGGTTAGATATATTCTCATCCAATACCCCATCTTCACTGACTCGGATATGGAGCAACGCTTCTAAATCGCTCTCCTTGATCTTCCCTTTCAAATGAAAAGACCCTGCTTGTTCATACAAGTCCACTGGCACTTTTTCCCAAGTAACAAGAGCACTCCCCATTTTACCATTAGATAGAAAAACTGCTACTCGCTCAGGGAGCTTAGGCACTTGACCCACTAATGTCACCAGACTAGCGTTCTCCACTGCAACAATTCCCTCAACGACAATATCAGCCAAGGCCAACTCTTTTACACCAGGTACTTTTCCTGAGATGGTAAACCGATGATAAAAAGACAAGTCTACCTCAGGTATCACCTCCCAACTCACAGGATAGCGTTTAGGAAATCCATGAGCCATTTCAACCAATACTGTTTCTGGCAGTTGAGGTTGCTGATGCTTGTTTGTATACAGACATAGCGGTCGAATTCGGACAGGTTCTGGTGGGTTTTCACTTTTTTCAATCATAAACTCTGCCTTCCAACTTAATCCCTCATACATAGCTGTAAGTTGGTTCTTTCCTGCTTGGCGTAGTTGCAAAGTATGATTGGAAATAGTTGCCCAGCCAGTCCCTGAACATGTCCAATCTAAAGCCTGACTGGAAATTTCTTGTTCCAAACCATCTGGATAAGACAATAGACATCGAATAGGGAGAATATCATCTTCTATAAACCGCTCTGCTCCTAGCTTAATCGTTAAAGCAACAGGCTGGGAAGGGAAGGATAAAAAAGGACCTGTTGAGATAAACACTTGAGCAGACTGCAAGCCTCTACTACTTGCGGTTAAAGTTATCATACCACTCTCTTCTTTACTTTCCACTATCACAATTCCTTGTCCATGGAAAGCGCGACGTTGCCAAGTCCCGTCTGTCTGAGCCTTATAGCGTTCTCGGCTGGATTGTTGACCATTATCTACTCCAACAATTTGACCTTGACCGTTCAGTTCAAACTGGATCTGATGGTTTGCTGTCGGCACTAGATTTCCCTCTTCATCAACAATCTGATACCGAATATAGGCTAGATCTTGTCCATCCGCCTTTATCTGATTCTCTTCTGGCAATAACCGAATAGCTGCCGCTTTACCAGCTGTCTTGATTGACTGGCGTGCAATTTCCGTATCATTTTCATCATAGGCTACCGCTAATAATTCTCCCGGTTTATAAGGCAACAGCCACTCTAGATATAGCTCTTCTGGATTTTTCCCTTCTTGGTAAGAGCGTCCATCTGTCGTTAAACATTCATGAAATTGCTGCTTGCCTTGAGATTCCCCATTTAAAAAGAGTTCAACACGGCTCGCATTTGAATATGCGCGTACAGAAATCCTCCCTTGCTGATCTACCACATGCTGACGCAAACTAACTTTTTCCCAATTCCAATGTGGTAAGAGATGAACCATAGGATATTCTTTTCGATTCCGCCACTGACTTTGATAAAGATAGTAGTCATTTTTGGGAATCCCAGCGGTATCTACTAAGCCAAAATAAGAACTTTTTACGGGTGTATTATTTTGATTATGCCAAGGTGTCGGCTCCCCAATATAGTCCACTCCTGTCCAAATAAACTGACCTGCATATCCAGGATAGTTCCGATCAAATATCCAAGAAGCACTAGCCGTCTTTCCCCAAGGTACCCGATCGTTCCCATAGTCTGACTGCTCAAACTTTCGTAACGCTTTGTTATGTCCAACCCATTCCTTCTGCGGGCGGAAATAACTGCCTCTTGTCCGTGTAGCAGAGGATGTCTCTGAACCGTACATTAGCCAGTCAGGATGTTGCTGGCGCAGATATTCATAATTATCCTCTGCATAGTTCAATCCGACAGCATCCAGCTCATCCGCAATCAACTCATGGCCACCACTACCATCTCCAAATCGAAAGGCATCGATTCCCATCGTCACATAGCGACTATCATCTAACTCCTTGACAAGCTTTACCAAGCGTCTCACTGTCTCTAGAGATTTTTTATCGCCATTCGCCTCACTAATTTCATTTCCAATAGACCACATGAAAATAGCTGGATTGTTTCTTCCTCGTTCGATCATTGAACGAAGGTCAAAGTCAGACCATGTTTCATCTGCTTTCGCATCAGGATGGCTAGCTTTTTCCTCAAAGAAACGTCCATAATCATAGGTTTTTTTACCACCATACCAAGTATCGAAAGCTTCCTCCTGAACCAGAAGCCCCAGCTGAGCAGCCAATTTCAACAATTCTGGACTAGCTGGATTGTGAGAAGTCCGAATCGCATTGGCACCCATTTCTTTCATCTGACTCAGTCTACGATACAGAGCTTTTTCATTTTCGACCGCTCCAAGTGCCCCATGATCATGATGCAGACAAACTCCGTGTAGTTTCAAAGATTTTCCATTTAAGAAAAAGCCATGATTAGAATCCCAAGAAAGGTAGCGGTAACCAAACCAATCTTCCCGTTCATCAACTAAGACACCTTCTCGATAAAGAAAGGTCTTCAAGCAATATAAGGCTGGATTACTGCTCCACACATCCCAGAGATGCGGTTGCGATACAAAGAGGCCTCCCTTGATTGTCATCGATTGATAAGGCTGGACTTCTATCTCTTCTCTCTGAAAATGACTGGTGATTTCTCTACCTTCTTGATCTTCAATCCACTGCTTGATGGACAGATGAGCAACATCTGGTGAAGCATTCACAAGATCTGTCGTAAATACGGTTTCTACCTCACTATCATGCTGCTTCATTAAATGAGGTGACGAAATCTTGATTCCATTTAATGCTACGTGGGTCTGTTCCTGGATCAAAAGATAGACTTTTCGATAAATCCCACTTCCAGAATACCATCGACTACTAGGCTGTTGATTCTGAACAAAAACAGCCAGAATGTTCTCTTGACCATCATTTCTCAGATAATCTGTCACATCATAAGAAAAAGGAGTATAACCGCTAGGATAACGCCCTACCAATCGACCGTTCACAAAGACTTGCGAGTCCATATAAACACCGTCAAAACAAAGGCGGATAGATCTTTGCGACACATCTTCTTCTACAAAGAAGGAGGTACGATACCAAGCAGTCCCACCATTTAGTTGTCCACCTTCATTTTGTGCAGGAGATTGATAATCAAAATCATAAAAGATGCTCCAGTCATGAGGCAGATTGATTCTTTCCCATTGTTCAGTTCTCATCTCTGTGGCTAGTGCCTCTTCTTGACTTACCTTCTGACTAAAAAACCAGTTACGGCATAAATCTCTCTGTCCATCTAGTTTCTTCATGGCTTATCCTCCATCAGCCTTACTATACCAAAAAAGAAGGCGCTATCAACGCCTTCAATACGACTTCCTAAAAAGCCACTCTTTCTTCTATAATTTGTAGAAATCTAATGGCTCACAACTTTTAGATTGTAAAAATCTGCCCAACAGCGTAGGTAACTGCCATAGTGAGCAGCCCGATAAGCAGATTTCTGATCATAGCATTTTTAATCGGGGCCTTGCCCAGCTTAGCACTAGTGTAGCCTGTCCCAAGGAGAGCAAAGGCTACAATCAAAACCGTTGACCAGATACGGATTTTGGCTGGAAGCAAGATAATAGTCATCATAGGAAAAAGCGCACCAACCGCAAATGCTAAAAAGCTGGAGAGAGCCGCATGCCAAGGATTAGTAAACTCCTCAATCTCGATACCGTATTTTTCCTGCACCAAAGCCTCTAACGGATCTTGGAGAAAGGCACGATTCGTCATGAGCTGGGCTGAAGTCTCACACTCACCATTTTGAACATAAGTGGCATAGAGAGATTGCCTAGCTATATCTGGATTTTTCTCTAAAAGCTCCCGCTCTCTAGCAACAGCAGCTTCTTCTGTATCCTTTTGAGTAGACACAGACACATACTCCCCACCAGCCATAGAAAAGGCGCCAGCTAAGACAGCTGCCAAACCTGACAGAAAGATAATCCAAACATTATCTGTCGCACTAGCTACTCCAATAACCACACCTGCTATGGAAATAATGCCATCATTGGCTCCTAAAACCCCAGCTCGCAAGATATTTAGCCGGCCACTAAAGTTCTTATCAATTTTATGCTCTGCCATTTTTATTGTTCTCCCTAATTTTTTATTTATAATCATTATAAATAAAGAGTTGAGCTAATACAAGGAAAAATAGAAAAATGAGAAAAGTCCGACGATTTAAGAGAAGAAAGTCATTGAAAAAAGAGCCGTTTTAAACGACTCCTATCTTTATAATCACTATAATGCTGTAGCAAACGTATTATTTCACCACGATATTAACCAGTTTACTTGGTACGCTAATCACTTTCACAACTTCTTTGCCGGCAATTTCAGATTTAATTTTCTCATCTGCCAGAGCGATTTCCTGCAATTCCTCACGGCTCAAATCTTTAGCTACAATTAACTTAGCACGAACTTTACCCTTGATTTGAACTACGATTTCAACCTCTGCCTCGACCAGCTTGTTTTCATCATAAGTTGGCCAAGCTACGTAGGAGATGCTCTCGTCTGTTTGAGCTAGTGACTGCCAGAGTTCTTCAGCCAAGTGCGGTGCGAAAGGCGCAAGCAATTGAATGAAACCTTTAGCATATTCGACATAGAGCTTTTCTTCCTTGTTGGCTGCATTGACAAAGATCATGAGCTGGGCAATGGCTGTGTTAAACTTGAGCTCCTCAATCTGCTCAGTGACAGACTTGACTGTTTCGTTGTATACCTTGTCGAGGGCACCATTGTTATCCGCAATGATTTCTTTACTTGTCATCAAACGATAAACCCGATCCAGGAACTTGCGGCTTCCTTCCAGACCTTCCTCGCTCCAAGCGATAGATGCATCCAGCGGTCCCATGAACATTTCATAGACACGAAGAGTGTCGGCACCATATTGCTCTACTACATCGTCTGGATTGACTACATTCTTCAGAGATTTAGACATCTTAGCAGGCGCCTGCTCTAATTCTTCTCCCGTTTCAATGTTGAAGAAAGAACCATCGCGTTTTTCTACCTTGTCAGTTGCCACAAGTGCTCCACGGTGATCACGGTAGCTAGTCCCCAGAATCATCCCTTGGTTAAAGAGTTTTTGGAAAGGCTCTTTAGTCGGAACCACTCCAAAATCATAGAGGAACTTGTGCCAGAAGCGAGCGTAGAGAAGATGGAGCACGGCATGCTCTGCACCACCGATGTAAATGTCAACTGGAAGCCAGGCCTTGAGCAGCTCTTCATCTGCTAACTTCTCATTATTGTGTGGGTCAATGTAACGCAGGTAATACCAGCTAGAACCTGCCCATTGAGGCATGGTGTTGGTTTCGCGGCGTCCTTTGACACCGTCTTCGCGAGTGACTTCTAGCCAGTCAGTCAGATTGGCCAGAGGGCTTTCACCGGTACCAGAAGGACGGATATCCTTGGTTACAGGCAAGACAAGTGGCAATTCACTTTCTGGAACAGCTGTTGAGGTGCCATCTTCCCAATGAATGATTGGAATCGGCTCACCCCAGTAGCGCTGACGGCTAAAGAGCCAGTCGCGCAGACGATAGGTGACTTTTTCATTTCCGACACCTTCTGCTTCCAGCCAAGCAACCATTTTTTCAATAGCGGCAGCCTTGTCCAAGCCATCTAGGAAGCCAGAGTTAATATGTGGACCGTCTTCTGTATAAGCAGCGTCAGCAACATTGCCACCCTCTAGAACCGGAATAATCTCCAAGTTAAACTGCTTAGCAAACTCCCAATCGCGCTCGTCATGCGCAGGAACAGCCATGATAGCTCCTGTTCCGTAGCTTGCAAGCACATAGTCAGCAATCCAGATGGGGATTTCCTTGCCGTTAACTGGATTGATAGCATAAGCTCCTGTCCAGACACCAGTCTTCTCCTTAGCCAAATCAGTCCGAGCTAGATCAGATTTGAGACTGGCTGCGTGTTTGTAGTCTGCAACTGCTTGGGCTTGTTCTGCACTTGTAATGGAATCAACGAGAGCATGCTCAGGAGCCAAAACAGCATAGGTCGCACCAAAAAGGGTGTCCGGACGAGTCGTAAAGACGGTGAAGTCCTTGTCTTTGCCCTTAATCTTGAAGGTTACATTGGCACCGGTTGATTTTCCAATCCAGTTGCGTTGCATGTCCTTGATAGACTCAGGCCAGTCCAGCTCCTCTAAGTCATTGAGCAAACGTTCTGCATAGGCTGTGATTTTCAGCATCCACTGGCGCATAGGCTTGCGGACAACTGGATAGCCACCACGCTCAGATGTCCCGTCTGGTAGGACTTCCTCATTGGCAATAGCTGTTCCCAGTTCTTCGACCCAGTTTACTGGCACTTCAGCTTCATAAGCCAGACCTTTTTCGTAAAGCTTGGTGAAAATCCACTGGGTCCACTTATAGTAGTTAGGGTCAGTAGTATTGATTTCTCGGTCCCAGTCATAGGAGAAGCCCAGAGCGTTGATTTGACGCTTGAAGTTGGCAATGTTTTCCGCTGTAAAGTCAGCTGGGTCATTTCCTGTATCCATGGCGTATTGTTCAGCTGGCAAACCAAAGGCATCCCAGCCCATAGGATGAAGGACATTATAGCCCTGAGATCGCTTGTAGCGGCTGAGGATATCTGTTGCCGTGTAGCCCTCCGGATGCCCTACATGGAGCCCTGCTCCTGATGGATAAGGAAACATATCCAGTGCATAAAAGTTCGGCTTGTCCTTGTCCGTACCTGTCTTAAACGTATGGTGCTCCGCCCAATATTTCTGCCATTTGGGCTCTATTTCTTTATGATTGTATGTACTCATGTCTATCTCCAACTTTTGTGATGTTTCTATTATACCATTTTCAAAGGATTTTAACAGACGAGAAAAGCAGAAAAACTCCTGAATGGAGTTTTATGCACTAATATTTAAAAGAAAGCATTGTAAAAATTTCGACCGAAAGATCGACCAGCATTATAAACACGAGATAAAAAATTGCCCGAACTATCAATCACTTTATGCATTTCGGCATTAATCTGTCCATTCCAGACAATTCTACCTCCTCCAACATTTGCCAATTCTAGCTCTGTTAAGTTTGTAAACGACTGTTCCAACATAATCTTATTCATATTTTAGTCTTCTTTCTACTTCATTTTCTTAAAACAGCTTGTTGTATAGTGTTGCACCAAACTTTTGTCCCATCTCATAATAGGAGGCAAAACTAAGTTTGCCAAAGCATAGATGACAATTAAAGCTACAACAAATAAAATCACTTTTATCGGTAAAGACTGCACACTATAAAATTTCTCAATTTTTTTAACCATATTGTTTATTTCCTAATAACCACTTCGTCTAGCACGTGCTCCCATAGCTCCGTCTATAGCACCTAAAACAAATGTCCCACCGACGATAATCCCTCCTACAATAACGATGCCAAACAGGATACCACCACCCTCTACAGTGGCCATTTCCTCGTCACTCAATACATAAAACTGTTCGTCCATTTTATTTAATGGTTTCATATTTCCTCTTTTGTCTTATATTCTTAAAAGAAAATGCTAAGCAAGGCTTTTTGTCGACAAACTTCCTTTCACTTATACTATTCGCAAAAGCCTTAAAAAATTAAAATGTTTCTAATAAGCAAAAAGAAGCAAATTGTTTTCACAATTTACTTCTTGAAATAGGGGGGCATAGATATTTACGGCAAGGCATTTCCTGCGCTTTTATAAATTTTGTACCATTCTGAACGTGGCAAATCTACTTTAAATGCTTCTGCACTTGAGCGGATTCGCTCTGGATTCATACTTCCGATGATTGGTTGCATATTTGCTGGATGCCGTAAAATCCAAGCAAGGACAATCGCTTCAAAGGAAACTTGATACTGCTCTGCAAACTGTTTAAGTGTCTTTGTCAATTCTACATATTTAGGATGATCCATAAACAATCCCTGTGCCAAATCAACTTGGAATGGCGACCATGGCTGGATCGTAATATCCTTCAATCGACAATAATCCAAGACGCCTCCATCACGATTGATGGCAAAAGAATTGTGCATATTAGCATTAAGACCTTGATCAATCATAGGCGTATGAGCTGGGCCAAACTGCAACTGATTGACAATCAGTGGCTGCTTGACACTCTTTTGTAACAGTTCGATTTGGTAAGGATTTTGATTGCTGACTCCAAAGTAACGCACTTTTCCTGCTTGATACAAGCGATCAAATGCTTCTGCTACTTCATCTGGCTCGACCAGAGCATCTGGACGATGCAAAAGTAAGACATCCATATAATCGGTCTGTAGGCGTTTCAAACTGGCTTCTACTGAGTCAATGATATACTCTTTTGAAAAATCAAAATGATAATTCGTATGCACATCTCGCAAGCCACATTTTGACTGAATGATCACTTGATCACGTGAAATTCCCGCATCTTGCAAGCCTTTAGCAAACTTAGCTTCAGACTCGCCACCCGCATAAACATCGGAGTGATCATAGAAGTTAATACCGATTTCCTGAGCAGTCTTCAACACAGTTACAATTTCATCTGAAGACTTTTCAGCCATCCGCATACAACCCAAGACCAATTGGCTAGCTTGTTCCAGTTCATTTCCAACGCTGATATATTTCATTGTTTTACAACCCCATTTCTTTAAATACCGGCTGATCAACCAAGGACAGTTCTTCAACTTTTACGTTTTCCGTCTCAAAGACGATAAACTCATTTTCTTCCTTCAGAAATCCTGATGGAATATACAGATATTGAATCGGACCTTGACTCCAATAGCGTCCTAGATTAAAGCCGTTGACACTGATACAGCCTTTACCATACTGTGAACAGTCGATAAAAGTATCTGCTATCTCATCTAATTTTACATTAAATTTGTAAAAAATGGGTGATACAATCTTATCTGGTACAGGATTTGTACATTCTAGCTTAGACAGCATGGTCTCATCAAACTTCAAGGCATAGTGTTTCCAACCCTTACGGAATTGGTGGTTGATCATGATACCACCTTTTACACCTTTAGACTGGCTAGGTGCATTCAACTTGTACCCATAGTTGACACGTCCCATATTTTCTACCAACACATCAATTTGAATACGCTCTGTATCAGCAGAGAAGAGCATTTCATCTCCTAGCTCTTCTCTATACTGAGTAGCTAAGTGCTCTTGATTGATATAGAAATGACAACGATCGTGAGTTTCTAATGCTTTCAGTCGCTCTTCGTGATATTGATTTTTAATATCTGAACGATAAAGGATGTAGCCATGATTCTGTCCAATTCGCTCCATTGGTTGTGGATAATCATGTACAATTTCCTCTGTGATCTGTGGAGCTACATCCAAAAGAGCTGCTGTTCCTTCGACAGGAAAGCTTCCATAAGCTCTAGCCTTACGAATAATTGGATCCATTTGCTCCAATTCTGGGAAAAGTTCATGCGTCACTCGTTGGACAGCATAATACTTCTCTGTTGGCACCCCCCATTCTGTAACCGGTGCATCGAAATCATAGGAGGTGATTTGTGGTAAATCTCTTGTCTTCCGAGCAGAACAGCCACTGATAAATCCAAAGTTTGTTCCTCCACGTAGCAAGAAGAGATTCATACTACCGATTCTCATCATCTCTTTTACATCCTGTGCGAGGTCTTCAGCATCTCGGCGGACAATTTCTTCGCCCCAACGGCTGAACCAACCATCCCAGAACTCTGTACACATAAGCGGCCATTTTTTACCATGACGCTCCATAAAAGCACGTAAATTATCTGTATTTTCCTTCGCTTGTGATCCAAAATTCCCTGTTACAAAGATATCATCTTCAATCAAGGTCCCTGATTCTAAGGCTTCAATCCAAGTTCCATCTGATGTAAAGAGAGGGACACTGACGCCACGATCTCGCATCATTTTCGCAATGTTGCGCATATATTCCTTGTCTTCCGCATAAGAACCATACTCATTCTCCACTTGCATCATGAGAATAGGACCGCCTTCTGTAAACTGATAAGGCAAGAGCTTTGGAAAGAGCCAATCGTAAAAACGACTAACTTTTTCTAAAAACAAGGCATCATTTACACGGAAACGCATACCAGGATAATTGAGTAACCATGGTGGCATTCCACCAAAATCAAACTCAGCACAGATATAAGGGGTCGGACGCACAATCAAATGAAGACCCATTTCCTGTACAAGATCAAAATAAGCTTCAAAATCAAGTAGGCCGTCTGTTACAAATTGCCCTTCTTGAGGTTCGTGCAAACTCCAGGGAATATAAGTCTCAACAGTATTGTAACCTAGTGCTTTTAAGTTGTGGAGTGTTTCTCGCCATTGATCAGGATGAAGACGAAAATATTGAATGGCTCCTGATAAAATTTTAAAAGGCTTCCCATCAAGATAAAATTCATCACGTATTTCAAAATTTGTCATATTATTGCTCCTGTTGTTTGTCAGCCATCTTAACAAATGGCAAGTAAACAAAGGTTGAGATGGCGATATTAATGAGTGATAGAATGATTGCTCTCCAGTCAAAGGCTGTCGCAAAGAATCCATACAAGACAGGAGGCATTACCCACGTTACGTTCTGAGTAACAGGCGCAACAAGTCCCCATGCAGTTGCCCAGTAAGAGACAGTCACCATCAGAAGTGGCGTCACTACATATGGAATGAACATAATTGGATTCAGTACAATTGGCAGACCATACATCACAGGCTCACCGATATTGAAGATCATTGGGAAAATACCCAATTTTGCTACTTCGCGATAATGTTTATTTTTAGCTTGCCAAAGAATTGCAATTGCAACACCAATCGCATCAAACCAAACAAAAGCACCAAATGAGTTATCTGTCCACATATATGGAATAGCTTGACCTGCTTGGAAAGCTTCTAAGTTTGCAAGCATAGTAACACCAAATAGACTAGCCATGACCGGTGCCAAGACATTACCACCATGAAGTCCAAAGAACCAGAAAATCTTATTCAAAAATACAATTAACAAGACAGCCCAGAAACTTTGTGACATACTAAGAAGCGGTGCTTGAAGGACCTTATAGATCCAGTTGATCATTAATTCTCCAGTCACAGTATTGAAGATATAAGTCGCAATACCGATGACATACATAGCAATCGCAGCTGGGATGATAGATAAGAATGGCTTCATGATTGCAGGCGGAACAGAATCTGGAAGCTTGATTGTCCAGTTACGATTCATGACTTTACAAAAGATGATAACAGAAACAAAACCAATTAAAATTGCTGTAAAATACCCGCGGGCACTAATTTGGTCGCCCGGAATCACACTATTAAGTGTTACTGCAAGGCTATTACCAGTCAATTTAAACTCTGGTAATTTCTCAACTGCCTTACCAACCGCTTGGCTATTTGAAGCCAATTCAAATGTCTTTGTGATAGAACCACCAATCGTAATAACATAAGAAGCGACCGCTACCAGTCCAGCTGACACCTTATCTGTTTTGTAAATTCGAGCAATGTTTACACCAAATGTAAACAAGAATAAAAGAACAACAATTGGAATACTACCCTTGAAGACTAACCAGTTGATGTCAATCAACCACTGGAAAGTACTTGTGATCCAAGTCCAACCAAATTGACCTGGAAGATCAGACAGAAAAGCATTCAGCATTAAAGCAAATGAACCTGTCATAATGACTGGCATGGTTCCAATAAAGGAATCACGAAGGGCAACGAGGAACTTTTGATTTCCTACTTTATTAGCAATCGGCATCAGACGCGCTTGCCATTTATCGACAAAATTACTCATAATAATCTTCTCCTTATTTTTCTATTTTTTGATAGAGAGCAATGATTTCCTTAGCCAAATCAACAAAAGCGATACTCGTCATTAAGTGATCTTGACCGTGGACCATAAATAAATTAATTTCGTTTTTTTCTCCTTGCGCCTCTCTAGTCAGCATATCTGTCTGAGCATGGTGCGCCTCTAAAAGTGCCGCCTGAGCTTGGGAGAGTTTTTCTGCAGCATCATCAAATTTCTGATTTTTAGCTGCTGCAATGGCCTCTAAAGCACAAGATTTTGCTTCTCCGCCATACATAATTAATTGCATTGCAACTTCTAAAGATGATTGTCCGTCCATACATCCTCCTATTGCATTAAAGACTCAGCTAGCTCTAGCACTTTGTCACCCTTCATCATGCCGTAATCCGTCATAGGAATGACATCTACTGGAGTAGTTGCTAACTTTTCTCTAAACCCGTCCAATAGATAGCGCACCTGAGGGCCTAATAAGACAACATCAACTTGGTGTTCTGCTAGATAGCTTTCTGCTTCTGGCACTGGAACTGCAAAAATGTTTGCTTGCATCCCTTTTTCTTCTGCTGCTTTTTGCATTCTTGTCACCATGAGGCTAGTACTCATACCTGCAGCACATACTAGCATGATTTCTTTTGTAGCCATATATTTCCCCTCCTAAATAATTAGGTATTTAAAAAATTAAAATAAACTTATTATTTGTAATATGTAAATAAAAAAGCTGTTTTTTGTTTTTTTAAGTTTATTGTTAATTTTCTATAAATATTATATACCGAGTTTTTGAAAATGTCAACGCTTTCATATTGAGTTTTTAATTATTTTTTGATAATATATCAGCTGAGGTAAAAATTATGACATTAACTCGAAAACAAGCTGAAATTAGGGCAACAATTCTAGATCAGCTCTATGCAAGACGCCCTATTTCTCGTATCGATATTTCAAAAGAAACACACATCACTCCTGCTACAACAGGCAATATTATCAACGAACTCATTAAAGAAGGATTGGTGCACGAACTAGGAGAATTAGAGGATGATAGTGTCGGACGTAAAAAAACTTTACTAGACATCACTGCTCGCCAACACTTTTATTTGGGGTTTGAGATTTCTGAAAAGTATCTTGCATTAGTGATTGCTGATAATATCGGTGATATTTTGGCTAGCGAATGGCATACGCATCATCTAGAACATCAAGGTGGTCCTAGTGATATTGAAATCATTAAGCTTATCCAACATTTTTTACAAAAAATAAGAATGTTTCTATTTCAGCAATTGGGATTGGCTTGCCTGGGCACGTTAAATTAGACGAAAGCCAGCAAATCATCTCTAAAAACCCACTTTGGGAAAATATCAACTTAAAAACAATACAGGATGCTTTTGCTGTTCCCGTTTACTTTGGTAACAAATCTCACTGCCTCACCTTGGCAGAGCGACTCTTTACCTATCATTCTACAGATAGTAATTTCATTGTTTATCATGTTGCAAGAGGTATTCATTGTTCATATATGTATAATGGAAGTATCTATAGTCAAGAAAACTTCCTGATTGGAGAAGTCGGACACACTGTTATCAATCCTGAAGGCGAACGGTGTCCTTGTGGTAAAAATGGTTGCCTGCAAGTCTATGCCAGTGAAAGCGCCTTGATTGACAAAGCAAGCTTGCTCTATCACTCTTCCCGTGTCTCTTTACTTCGGACCTTAGTGGCTGATTCTGGCGATATCAACCTCAACACGCTCCTTACAGCTTACCAATTAGGGGATCTTGGTAGTATTGAGTTGATCAATACCGCTTGTAAATATTTGACTATTTCGATTTCCAATCTATGCCAACTTATTGACACAGAGCACATTTACTTAGATGGCGAAATTTTCTCTTATCCAATAATCGCAGAGCAGATCCTCTCTCGCTTGCAACACATGGTACAACTGTTCCCTCATCAAAAACAACCCGAGATTACCATCAAACCGTATTCTCATTTGAATGTTGCTAGAGCTGCAACCAGCCTATGTATTAACGAAGCTTTTCTTAATAAAAAAAATTGAGAGCCTACTTGGTTCTCAATTTTTTTTTATATATTTTAACGATTGATTGAACGAGCAATCATCGAAACCGTATGACGCTGGCCACGAAGCGCTTTGCTCATTGCAAAGATATTCTCCACTGGAGCAAGACAACCATACCCTGAATCTCCAATATGCTGAATGTCTACGCCACAGATTTTATTGCGGATTGCCATTTGCTTAACAATATCTGTATCCGAACTTTCTTGACTCGTTCCAATAGCACTCATTACAAGAGCGCCTTTTTTATGTGCCAACTGAACGATTTGTTTCAAATCTGCATCATCAAATCCTGGGACACTGCCCACCGCTGGAGCTAAGATAATATCTGCTCCCGCTTCAATAAATTGCTCGATAGCCTCCAAGTCCGCTACTGGCTCATCTACTCCTGCACCATGCATTTTTCCAGCAATGAGCAAGCCTGAAAAATGCTCTTTCACTACTCGAATCGTATTGATAATCGCCTGATTTGTCACCCCTGTTCCTGGATTTCCTGTCAAGCAAATAAAATCAACACCATATTGTTCTGCTGCCTGAATGGTTGCAGCACTGGCTTGCCTACCTTCGTTAATTTCTTGACGATCTTCAGCCATTTGCGCCTGTGTATCAATCGGTTCTAAGTTGACTCCGATAGGGCGTCCAACTAAATGATGTAGCTCCTCTACAAAGTTTCCTTTCCCAGTCAAACCATCCACATAAGGATTGAAGAGATCGATACCATTTAGCAAAATAAGGTCTGCACCAAAAGCTCTAGCCATCTCAGAATTGGTAATATCTCCGATATAAGATTCCTTAAAAGCCACATTTTCTGATAAAATGATCCGTCCCTCGCTAGCTTTGATGCTTTGTTTCAGCTCACTAGCTGTCATACTTAAAATCTCTGATGCATTAGAACTAATAAATCGTTTGACCATATTTCTACCTCTTTTTGATTTTGTTTATATTTTATTAATTATTGTGATTTAATTTTTGTTTTACAGCTTTTTTATTTATATTTTATTACCAATTAAGTATAACACTTTTAGTTCGAAATGTAAACGCTTTATTTTTAGATAACTAAAAAAGCCGATACAGAAGTATCAAAGCTTTTTCTAGTTTCTAAAATTTACCAAATCACTACACGTTCTTCTGGACTGCGCCACATACCATCTCCTTCTTGAACATCAAAAGTCTTAAAGAAATCATCGAAGTTTGGCAGCTGAACATTGGTCCGAAGTTTAGCCGGTGCATGGACATCAACGCTTGCCAGAAGTTTCATGTACTCTTCTCGTCCCTTCATCCGCCAGATACGAGCAAAGTTGGTGAAAAATTCCTCAGCTGAGAAATCTGCTTCTTTCTTGGCTGCCTCAAGAGCCGCTGCAATGCCGCCCAGATCTGCCACATTTTCTGAGACAGTCAGCTTGCCATTGACCTTGGCACCGTAAGAATCCTGGCCTTCAAACTGGTCAATGACCTTTTGGGTCCGCTCAGTAAAGGCTTGGTAGTCATGCTCCGTCCACCAGTTGTTGAGGCTGCCATTTTCATCAAAAGAAGCCCCATTGGTATCAAAAGCATGAGAAATCTCATGGGCGATAACCGCTCCGATACCACCGTAATTAGCTGATGAGGACTGGTGCAGATCATAGAAAGGCGCCTGCAGGATAGCTGCTGGAAAGACGATCAAATTCTTCTGCGGATTGTAGTAAGCATTGACCATGTGGGCTGGCATTCCCCATTCCTTGTAATCCACCGGTTGATTCCACTTGCTCCAGCTATAAGCAATATCAATCTGGCTCAGCTTCTGAGCATTTTCAAAAAGAGTTAGATTTTCGTCCACAACCTTGCGGGAATAGCGCTCAGGTAGCTCGTCAGGATAGCCGATATAAGGCTTGATGACATTGAGTTTGACAATGGCTTTTTCTCGAGTTTCCGGTGTGAGCCAGTCATTCTTAGCTAGGCGATTTTTATAAACTTCAATCATCGTCGCCACTTTTTGCTCTACATCAGCCTTGGCTTCTGGTGAGAATTTCTGGCCGGCATACCAGAGACCGATCGCTTGATTAAAAGGCCCCTGAGCTAGGTAGTAAGCGGCTTTTTTCTTGTCCTGAGCTTGAGGAGTTCCCGATAAAGCACGTTGATAAGCACCTGCCAAGACACGGATATCATCCGTTAGATAAGGTGTTGTATTGCGAACCGCAGATAGAATCAACAGAGCATGGAGTTTATCCCAGTTTGCGGCTGTATAGATATCCTTAGCTGCTTTCCAGAAGCGTTCCTCAGGCACAATGACTTGGTCAGGTTCTTGACCGATTAGCTTGGTGAAAATATCCGCCAGAGGCAATTCTGGCACCAAGTCCTTGAACTCTTCCCACTTATAAGGATGATAGAGCTTAGCATACTCAGAACTTTCTTCATTAGATAAAAGATATTGGGCAAAGACCGCATCTAACTCCAAAACTTTATCCAAAAGATTCTTGATTTCCTCTTCAATAAAGTCAAATTTTGCTAGTAAATCTTCCTGAGCCTTGCGCCATTTTGCAAGCAGATCTGCTTTCTGCGGATGGTCCTCCGCATAGTAGGTCGTGTCTGGCAAAATAGTGCCCGGTCCATCTGCCCAGAGAACATTGATCCGAGCGTCCATAAAGTCCGGTGCTACACCAAATGGAAAATCAGTCGGCTTACCAGCCAACTCAAAATCAGCAATCTTAGAAGCATAGTCTTCAAAAGACGCTAGGTTGCGAATTTCATCAATGTAAGCACGCGCTGGCTCAATCCCAGCCTCTTCTCGCTTGTCATAGTCTGACGCTAGTCTGTGATAGGCAACAAAGTTCTGCAGAATAGCATCTTCTGGCACTTCATCTCCAGCCAGCCATTTGTCAGTCGTAGAGAGCATGAGGCTCTCAATTTCATCTGCCAGATCCATAAAACCACCCGTCACTGGCTTATCATCAGGAATCACTGCCGTCTTGGCCCATTCGCCATTAATCGCTTCATAAAAGTCATCTTGTAATCGTGTCATTTTGTTCTCTCTTTCACTATTTTCTCCTATCCTAACAAAAATCATTTTCTTTTTCAAATTTTTACGAAATGAAATATATAAATAAAAATTAACTTGACTTAATTTTATGTTTAAGGTATATTAATATCATAGAGGTAATTTACATGATCAAGATACAAAACCTAAGTGTCAGCTATCAGGGCGAACTGGCACTCGATGAAACTTCTTTAAACATAGAAGGCCCTACTATTACCGGAATTATCGGTCCCAATGGTGCAGGAAAATCTACCCTTTTAAAGGGAATACTAGGCATTGTGGATCACAAAGGCCAGGCTTTCTTAGACGATCGACCTCTTCAGGAGGAACTCAATAAAATTGCATATGTCGAACAAAAAATCAATATCGATTATAACTTCCCGATTAAGGTAAAAGAATGCGTATCTCTAGGGCTTTATCCCAAGATTAAACTTTTCCAGCGACTCAATTCCTCCGACTGGGACAAGGTTGGTCAAGCCTTAAAAATTGTTGGATTGGAGGATTTTGCTGAACGTCAAATCAGTCAGCTATCTGGTGGACAATTCCAACGAGTCCTGATTGCGCGTTGCTTAGTCCAAGAGGCCGATTATATTTTTCTTGATGAGCCCTTTGTCGGCATTGACTCTGTCAGCGAAGAAATTATTATGGAAACTTTACGGCATCTAAAGAAAGAAGGAAAAACAATTTTAATTGTCCATCATGATTTAAGTAAAGTAACAGCTTATTTTGATCAAGTCCTACTCCTTCATAAGAAATTAATCGCTTTTGGACCAACTGAAAGTACATTCACCCGAGAAAATATGGAACAAACATACGGCCCTCAAATTTTTATGAATGGAGGTGCCTAAGATGATTCAAGAATTTATTCAAGGATTGCAAGACTTCCACTTTCTGCAAAACGCCTTAATTACAGCGATTGTCATCGGAGTCGTAGCTGGAGCAGTTGGTTGCTTCATCATTCTGCGTGGCATGTCGCTCATGGGAGATGCTATTTCTCATGCGGTCCTACCAGGTGTGGCATTGTCCTATATTTTAGGGATTAATTTTTTCATTGGAGCCATTACATTTGGTCTGCTAGCATCTGTTATTATTACCTATATTAAGGGGAACTCCATTATTAAAAGCGACACAGCTATCGGAATTACCTTCTCATCTTTTTTGGCTCTGGGGGTCATTCTGATTGGGGTGGCTAATAGTTCTACCGACCTTTTCCACATCCTCTTTGGGAATATCTTAGCTGTACAGGACCTTGATATGTGGATTAGTATCGGAGTAGCCCTTCTAGTCCTACTAGTCATTGCCATTTTCTTTAAACGTCTTCTCATCACATCGTTTGATCCACTTTTGGCTCAGGCTATGGGGATGAAGGTGAATTTCTATCACTATTTACTGATGATTTTATTGACTTTGGTGTCTGTAACAGCCATGCAAAGCGTTGGAACTATTCTTATCGTAGCCCTGCTGATTACTCCAGCAGCTACTGCCTATCTCTATGCCAATAGTCTAAAAACAATGATTCTTCTATCATCTACTCTGGGAGCTACGGCTTCTGTCGTAGGCCTCTTTATCGGCTATAGCTTTAATATTGCAGCAGGTTCTAGCATTGTGTTGACCTCTGCTCTGATCTTTTTGGTTTCCTTTTTTATCGCTCCTAAACAGCGGTATTTAAAAAGAAAAAGTAAATAAAATAAATTTATGGAGGATTTTTTCTGATGAAAAAATGTCGTTATTTAGTTTTGCTTTTACTGGCTATTGTGGGGTTAGCAGCCTGTTCTAGTCAAAAAAGCAGTACAGACTCTAGCTCTTCCAAGCTAAATGTCGTTGCAACCAACTCAATTATCGCAGATATTACAAAAAATATCGCTGGCGATAAAATCAATCTGCACAGCATTGTCCCTGTTGGTCAGGATCCGCATGAATATGAGCCCCTGCCAGAAGATGTCAAAAAGACTTCAAAAGCCGATCTTATCTTCTACAATGGTATCAACCTAGAAACTGGTGGCAATGCTTGGTTTACAAAATTAGTAGAAAATGCCAAGAAAAAAGAAAACAAGGACTACTACGCTGTCAGTGAGGGCGTTGATGTCATTTACCTAGAAGGTCAAAGTGAAAAAGGAAAAGAAGATCCTCATGCTTGGCTCAACCTAGAAAACGGCATTATCTATGCGAAAAATATTGCCAAACGCTTGATTGAAAAGGATCCTGACAATAAGGCTACTTACGAAAAAAATCTCAAAGCCTATGTGGAAAAACTGACCGCTTTGGATAAGGAAGCCAAAGAGAAGTTTAACAACATCCCAGAAGAAAAGAAAATGATTGTGACCAGCGAAGGCTGCTTCAAGTACTTCTCTAAGGCATATAATGTGCCATCAGCCTATATCTGGGAAATCAACACCGAAGAAGAAGGGACTCCAGACCAAATCAAAAGCTTGGTTGAAAAACTACGTAAGACCAAAGTCCCATCTCTCTTTGTCGAATCAAGTGTGGACGATCGTCCGATGAAGACTGTTTCTAAAGACACAAATATCCCAATCCATGCTAAAATCTTCACTGACTCAATCGCTGAAAAGGGTGAAGAAGGCGATAGCTACTATAGCATGATGAAATACAATCTGGATAAAATTTCAGAAGGATTGGCAAAATAAAATGGAGAGAGTGGGACAGAAATCGGTAATTCGTTAGAATTCGATTTCGTCGTCCCACCTCCGCACAGTTGAGTAGGGCTGTAAAAGCTGATGAAATCAGCGTAATAGAGCCCACTCAACCACTGCGTCTTGCTCGACAATCCAAAGACAATTGAGAGGCTAGGACTTTTGTCCCAGCCTCCTTTCTATAGAAAAAATATGCCCCAGATATAGCCACTCTCAATTTTCTAATCAAATTGTTCGAAAAAATTCACCATTCGCAGTACAATGAAGCTATCAAATATGAATGGAGACTTTTATGACAACTTTTCTTGGAAACCCTGTAACCTTTACTGGAAAGCAACTGCAGGTCGGTGACACAGCTCATAATTTTAGTCTGACTGCAACTGATCTTTCAAAGAAAACTCTATCTGACTTTGCTGGCAAAAAGAAAGTCCTGAGCATCATCCCATCTATCGACACTGGCATCTGCTCCACTCAGACTCGCCGCTTCAACCAAGAGCTATCTGACTTAGATAATACCGTTGTTATCACGGTTTCAGTTGATTTGCCGTTTGCTCAAAGCAAGTGGTGTGCAGCAGAAGGCATTGAAAATGCTGTCATGCTCTCTGACTACTTTGACCATTCTTTTGGCCGTGACTATGCTGTCCTCATCAATGAATGGCACCTTTTAGCACGCGCAGTCCTTGTCCTGGATGAAAACAACACCGTGACCTACGCTGAGTATGTAGACAACATTAATACAGAACCTAACTTTGAAGCAGCG
Source organism: Streptococcus sp. oral taxon 056 str. F0418 (assembly GCF_000220065.1). Lineage (GTDB taxonomy): Bacteria > Bacillota > Bacilli > Lactobacillales > Streptococcaceae > Streptococcus. The sequence goes on from NZ_AFQU01000001.1 coordinate 922,817, forward strand.
ATTACAGCAGTTAAGAGTTTATAATATTTCTCTTATCTATCAAAATATGGTCACAGTATCTTCTTCATCACTTTTTTGATATACTACTAATATTAGAAATAGCAAGAGAGTTAGAGCAAATAGAAGGAATGATAAGATGACCCCAAATAAAGAAGATTATCTCAAATGTATCTACGAAATTGGCACAAGACAAGAAAAAATCACCAACAAAGAAGTCGCTCAACTAATGCAAGTTTCTCCCCCTGCCGTTACTGAGATGGTAAAAAAATTACTAGCTGAGCAACTATTACTAAAAGATAGATCTGTTGGCTATATTTTGACCGATCTTGGACTCAAATTAGTTTCAGATCTCTATCGTAAGCACCGCTTGATTGAAGTTTTTCTTGTCAATCATCTAGGCTATACAACTGAGGAAATTCACGAAGAAGCCGAAGTCCTAGAGCACACTGTATCTGATCACTTCGTCGAGCAATTAGAAAAATTACTCCATTTTCCCAAAAATTGCCCGCACGGCGGAACAATCCCTGCCAAAGGAGAATTGTTGGTAGAAAAAACAATACCACTTTAGCAAATGTAAAAAGAACTGGTCATTACTTGCTAACTCGTGTCCATGATGATTTTGATTTGCTGACTTATCTAGAAAAAAATGGCCTTCAGGTGGGCAAAACCATCCACTTCCTGTCTTATGATAATTATAGTCAGCTTTATTCACTAGAAGTCGATGGGCAAGAAATCCAAATCGGACGATCCATTGCCAAACAGATTTATGTAGAAAAAATTCAGAAGCCATAGACTTCTTAATGCTCATAATCAATGAGTTTGCCCCTTCACTATTCAATCCCCAGTCATCTTTATAAGAGTCGAATACACTAAAGAACCAAATCAATTTAGTCTATTCGCTCTCTTTTTTTGACAAAATAATATGATTTGTTTATAATAAGTATACTTATCATTTTAGAAAAGGATTTAGAAAAATGAATACTTTTGATTTCAACTCTTTGTATCAAAAAGATTACCAACAATCAACAGGTCTGCTCTTTATCCGCACCTACCATAAATGGCATAATCTTGTAAAAGATGAACTCAAACAGCTTGATATAACTCATCCACAATTTGTCATTTTGACAGCTACCGCTGCACTATTACGTCGGCAGGAATGGATCAGTCAAGCTGATATTTCTCGTTTTTCTGACATGGATGTTATGACCGTATCTCAAACAATCCGACTCCTCATCAAAAAAGGATTACTAACACGACAAAGCCATCCCGCAGATAGTCGTGCCAATGCCATTCTCCTAACAGATGAAGGGCTAGAAAAAGTCAATCAAGCGATTCCTTTGGTAGAAAAGATTGACCAAACTTTCTTTGGAAAATTGAGTGACAAGACAGCATTATTCAACCAACTTTTAATAACCTTGGAGACGGAAGATGACTAAATTTTGGGTTGGTGTCGTATCAAAAGAACATGTACAGAGGGGTGTCAAAGGTGGCTTTTGTCAAGTCTGCCACGGAAAAAAAGGACCTCTTAATCGGATGAAAAAAGGAGATTACTTACTCTACTATAGCCCTAAATACCAGATGGCTGATCAGGAAAAATTACAGGCTTTTACAGCGGTTGGAAAAATAGTAGATGACTCTGCTTATCAAGTAGAAATGTTTGAAGATTTTTTCCCTTTTCGACGCAATGTCAGCTATTATCAGCCAGTAAAAGACTGTCCCATTGAACAAGTCAGACTGCATCCCGAATGGCGTCAATACGCTTCTAAACTACGCTATGGACATTTTAAAGTTTCAAAATCATTTTTCCTCTATATCTTTGAACAAATGAAACAAGAAAAATAGAAGGTAGGACATCCATCCTAACCTTCTATTTGTTTTTCGTATCCAAGATAATCGTCACTGGTCCGTCATTGACCAGCTCTACTTGCATGTCTGCTCCGAAAACACCCGTCTTAACAGGCACTTCCTGAGATAACTGTTGATTAAAAGAATCATAATACCGAGTTGCTATATCTGGCTTTGCAGCTCCAGTAAAAGCAGGGCGATTCCCTTTTTTGGTATCCGCATAGAGTGTGAACTGAGAAATCGAAAGAATCTCACCCTCAATATCTTTGATTGATACATTCATTTTACCTTCTTGATCTGAAAAGATTCGCATATTGAGAATCTTTCGAACAGCGTAGTCCACATCCTCCTGACTGTCATCAGGCCCTACACCTACTAAGAGCAATAAACCATTTCCAATGCTGCTATATAAATCTTGTTCAATACTAACTTGTGCACGTTTGACACGCTGAATAACAATTTTCATATTTTTCCTCCACTTGATCTATAAAAATCAATCAGATGATGATCAGATAAAAGAGCTTCTGTTCAACGAAAGCCATCAGCAAATGACACAGGGCATACATGCTGGTGACGAAAGACTCATCCTATCCCGAGGCTTTTTCTCACCCTTCTATACGAATAAGCGCTATCAAAAAATTATTCAATACAGCTTTCAAAAAAATTATCCATTGGTTCGCTTAACTGAATAAACTTCTGGCACACTCTTAATTTTGTCTACGACCGTTGTAAGCATGGATAGATTTGCAATCCCAAATGATACATGAATATTTGCAAATTTCATATCCTTGGTCGGCTGGGCATTAACTGTGGAGATGTTCTTGGTCGTATTTGACAAGACCTGCAAGACGTCATTTAAAAGACCTGTTCGGTTAAGACCGTAAATATCAATATGGGCTGTATACTCCTTGGTCGTATTGTTATCTTCCCATTCTACGTCGATCAATCGTTGCTCATAATTTTCCTGAGCCTTTAGATTCATGCAGTCCTGCCGGTGGATAGCAACACCACGTCCTTTAGTAATATAGCCAACAATATCATCACCCGGAACAGGATTACAGCACTTGGCAATCCGAATGAGAAGACCAGATGCACCTTGGATAACCACGCCACCCTCGTGCTTAACCTTAAGGATCTCCTTGTTCTCAACCTTGACTTCACCACCCTTAACAAGCTCCTCAGCCTCTGCTCGTGCTTTGGCTCGCTCTTCTTCACGGCGTTCTTTTTCAGTTAAACGATTGAAGATAGAAATTGCTCCGACTTCTCCAAAACCAATGGCAGCAAAGAGAGCTTCTTCTGTCTTATAGCTTGTTTTTTGTAGCACTTCTTCCATGTGTTTTTTGTCCATGTACTTATTCGCTACATAGCCATTTTCCTGAAATTGTGCCTGCAGGAGTTCACGCCCCTTCGAAACGGACAGTTCTTTATCTTGATTCTTGAAGAATTGTCGAATTTTATTGCGGGCCTTACTCGTCTTAACTAGACCAATCCAGTCCCGACTTGGACCAAAAGAGTTCGCATTTGTGATAATCTCTACCTGATCGCCAGTCTTGAGCTTGGTGGTTAGCGGAACCATACGACCATTCACTTTAGCTCCTGTTGCCCGCTCTCCAACCTTGGTATGAATCTCGTAAGCAAAATCAATGGGACCAGAATCCTTCGGTAAAGCTCGAACAGAACCATCCGGTGTAAAAACATAGATTTCTTCGGCTAGATAGTTTTCTTTAACGGAATCAACAAATTCTTGTGCATCACCAGACTCCGCCTGCAATTCCATCATCTCATGTATCCAGTTCATTCCGATCGCAGATTCTTTACTATCGACCTTGCCTTTGATCCCCTTCTTGTAAGCCCAGTGAGCTGCAACTCCATATTCAGCAACTTCATGCATTTCTTTTGTTCGAATTTGGAATTCGATTGGCCCTTTAGGTCCGTAAACCGTTGTATGGATGGACTGATACCCATTAGCCTTACGATTGGCAATATAATCCTTGAAACGCCCAGGCATCGGTTTCCAAAGCTCATGAATATAGCCCAACATAGCATAAACATCGCTCGGAGTCTCTAAGATACAGCGAATAGCTATCAAATCATAGATTTCATCAAATCGCTTTTTCTTGTCTTGCATCTTACGGTAGATCGAGTAGATGTGCTTAGGCCGACCATAGATCTCACCATGTAAATGTCGCTCGCCAGCATAAGTCTCAATCTTCCGAACTACCTCTTCTACCAAGGCTTCTCGCTCACGACGTTTTTCTTTCATCGTATGAGAAATCTTGTAAAATTCAATTTCATTGAGATAGCGAAAAGACAAATCTTCCAGCTCCCATTTCACACTAGAAATCCCTAGACGGTGAGCCAAGGGAGCATAAATTTCCATTGTTTCTCTAGAAATCCGCTCCTGTTTATCCTTACGCAAGTGTTTGAGCGTCCGCATATTATGCAAACGGTCAGCTAGCTTGACCAAAATCACTCGGATATCTTCCGACATAGCCATAAGCATTTTGCGATGATTTTCAGCCAACTGTTCCTCGTGGGACTTATATTTGACCTTTCCAAGTTTGGTCACACCATCTACGATCACGCGCACATCCGAACCAAACTCTCGCTCTAGATCATCCAAAGTCGCATCGGTGTCCTCTACAACATCATGTAAAAAACCGCAAGCAACTGTGACCGCATCTAGCTTGAGCTTAGCTAAAATTCCAGCCACCTGAATAGGGTGTACAATATAAGGCTCGCCAGATTTACGAAACTGCCCGCTATGACAATCCACTGCGTAAATCAAAGCCTTCTGAACAAAAGCTACATCTTCAGCTGATAAATATTTTCTCGTTAAAGCGATGACCTGATCGCCCGTTAAATTCACTTCTTTTGGCATGTATACTCTCCAATTTCTTGCCTATTATTTTAACATTTTTAAGGGAATAAGAAAACACTTATGTAAAGGGACTGAAAGTTAAAAATGCTGTTGCTCATCTGATGAGCTACAGCATTTTTTTATTTCATTAGTTCTGTCAAAACACTGACTGCGGTCAAGGCATAAAGCGGAGCAGTCTCTGTCCGCAGGATCCGTGGACCTAGACCAGCCGATACAGCTCCTGCTTGGCGAAAGGTCGTTATTTCATCTGGCGATAGACCGCCCTCCGGTCCGAAGATAAAGAGAACTTTTGCTCCGACTGTTAAGCCCGACAGAGCTCGGACTAGAGCTGCATTTTCTCCTTCTTTGGCCGATTCTTCATAGGCAACGACGATGGTATCAAATTGAGGCAACTGAGCTAGAAAGCCTGCCTTTTTATCAAAGAGCCGAACCTCCGGAATCAGATTGCGCTTGCTCTGCTCAGCTGCTCCCTGAGCAATTTTCTCCAGTTTTTCACTCTTTTTGGCCAGCTTTTTGCCATCCCACTTAGCCACTGACCAGTCAGCTGGGAAAGCCCAGATAGCACTGGCTCCTAGCTCCGTTGCCTTTTGAGTGATAAACTCTAACTTATCGCCCTTGGGAAAGCCTGAAGCAATGGTCACTTGAACCGGCAGCTCGGTATTGTCTGCTAGCTCCTCCACGATTTCCAAGCTCTGCTGACTGGGGTCTAACACCCGAGCCAGCCGTTTTATGCCATCATCAAAGACCAGTGTGACTTGGTCGCCCTCTTTGAGCCGCATGACCGAAAACATGTGTTTGGCCGTGTCCTTATCCGTGACCACCAGAGGAGACTGAGGGTTTTCTTTTATAAAATACTGCTGCATCTAACCACCTATCACGCCTGAAATGTCCTGCGTTTTCTTAAAGACACAGGCATTCCATTCGCCCTGAATCATATGCGTTTCCAAGAAAAATCCTGCCGTTTCTGCTGACTCGCGCACCATTTCCCACTTCTCAGAAATAATCCCACTCATAATCAGATAGCCCTCATCCTTGACCAGACGGTAGGCATCCTCTGTCAGATGGACGAGAATATCGGCCAAGATGTTGGCAACAATGACGTCCGCCTCGATTTCTACACCTCGGAGAAGATCCCCCGGCGCCACATGAATGTTCTCCATACCAGGATTGAGCTCAATATTCTCCTGGGCCACGCGCACCGCCACCTCGTCTAAATCATAGGCATAGATGTCCTTAGCGCCTAAGAGAGAGCTAGCAATGGAGAGGACACCGCTGCCTGTGCCTACATCCAACACTGTTTCTCCGCCTCGCAAGACCTGCTCCAGCGCAAAGAGGCTCATCTTGGTCGTCGGGTGAGTGCCCGTACCAAAAGCCATGCCAGGATCTAGCTTGATAATCTTCTCACCAGCTGTCGCCTCATAGTCCGTCCAGGACGGCACAATGGTCAAATCATGAGTAATACGAGCTGGCTCAAAGTATTTCTTCCAGTTATCCGCCCAGTCTTCCTCAGCCAGCTCCTGCCGAGTCAGCTGAATATCTCCCGTCTCCAAGCCAAAGCCATCCAGCTCAGCTAGTCGCTCATTGGCCTGGACCGCAACAGCCTCTATATCCACAGAATCCGGATAGTAGCCGGTAACCTTGACCCGTTCGCTCTGCTCAACTTCTGGAAAAAGCTCACCATACTGGTCAACCTGCCCCAGATAATCTGCGCTGTCATCGATAGCCACGCCCTGACTGCCCAGCTCAATCAGAATATTAGAGGCTGCTTCCTCCGCCTCACGCTTCACTTCAATCGTTAATTCCTGCCAAGTGTCCATTATTAAATACCAGGCCCGTAAAACACAAAGCCAAAACAGGAAATTCTCTGACGACGCTTGCGTCTAATAGAACCTTATCTTTTTAGCACAGTGTTTAGGGCGGGTTCAGTTTAGAAATTTAACTGAACGATCCTTTCTTTGTTTATTTCATTGCCTTTGTCATATAGACCATATCCATGCCTTCTTTTTCGGGCTCAGTATGGGTCATGCTTGCATCTCCAAATAATCTCTCAACCTGTCCTGCAGCTGCGGAATGACCTTTTCATCTGCTAAAAACTGGCTCACATCCATCATCTGATAAGCCTGGCCCTCATCACCAAAGATGATACTGGCACATTCTTCCTGAGAGATGATCCCCACCATAAAAATAGAAGTTGTGTCAGGATCAACCATTCCTGGATAATCCTTAGCCCAGACAATAGCCATTTCTTCAAGCTTCAAACCAAGCTCTTCAAAAACTTCTCTTTGAACGCATTCAAAAGCCGTCTCCTCGCCCTCGCGACCACCGCCCGGCAGCTCCCACATATTTGGATATGGAATGCTTGCCTTATCATCTCGCAAGATGGTCAGCAGCCTATCATCGCAGAGTAAGGCAATCTTGCAACCAGAAAACTCCATCTGTTTGTGCAGTAAATCTAGTTCTTCTTCATCCGACATCAGCGCCTCCTAGTACCTCGGATATGAATAAAATTCTGTATCAGTCAAATCCGCTCTGCCATTTTCAAAAGCCTCAGCATTCCAAGCCATCTCAAACTCTGCTGCCTCTGGATCTGCTAAAAAGTCCATGAGGGCATCGAGGCCAGACTCAGCTGTTTGGGTTAGAAAATCCACGAAATAAGCCAGGAACTCCCGTGACAGCCCCTTCTTAGGCTCATAGGGCAGGGTAGCCAGATAGTCCTCGGCCTCAAAACGAGACTTGACTGGATTATAGAAAAGCACGGCTTCCTCAAAGTAAATATCCTCAGCCGAGGCATTGCCCTCAGCATCCACCGTCTCAATACCGCCTGGATTTTGCACCTCAAGGAGAAAGGCCACTTCCACTGCGTGATTCTTCTTGTCCCAGTTTATCTCATAGTCAAAAGGAAAGCTCTTCCCCATTTCCTCGTCCAATATCTCCAAAAAACCGTACTTAGCCATGATTTCCTCTTTTCATTGTGATAAAATATTACTATCTACAATAGTAACATAAAACATCAAGAAAAACACTTGCAGAAAGGAAATCTTATGCCAGAAAACCTTGCCCTACGAATGCGACCGACCAGTATTGATCAGATCATCGGCCAGCAGCATCTGGTCGGACCTGGAAAAATCATCCGTCGCATGGTTGAGGCCAACCGCCTGTCCTCAATGATTCTATATGGGCCACCCGGCATCGGCAAGACCTCTATCGCCTCAGCTATTGCCGGCACAACCAGGTATGCCTTTCGGACCTTTAACGCCACTGTAGACAGCAAGAAGCGCCTGCAGGAGATTGCTGAAGAAGCGAAATTTTCCGACGGACTGGTGCTCCTGCTAGACGAGATTCATCGCTTGGATAAAACAAAACAAGACTTCCTACTGCCGTTATTAGAAAACGGGCTGGTCATCATGATTGGAGCGACGACAGAAAATCCTTTCTTTTCTGTCACTCCTGCCATCCGAAGCCGAGTTCAGATATTTGAGCTTGAGCCCCTCAGCAACGACGACATACGGACAGCCATTCAGCTAGCCTTGACGGATAAGGAAAGAGGATTTGATTTCCCAGTGGAGCTAGACAAAGAAGCTCTGGACTTCATTACTATCTCTACCAATGGAGACCTGCGCTCCGCCTATAACTCGCTGGATTTAGCCGTGCTCTCTACCCCAGAAGATGACAAGGGCATTCGCCACATCTCGCTTAATGTCATGGAAAACAGCCTGCAAAAGAGCTACATTACCATGGACAAGGACGGTGACGGTCACTATGATGTCCTATCGGCTCTGCAGAAATCCATCCGAGGCTCTGATGTCAATGCCAGCCTCCACTATGCAGCTCGTCTGATTGAAGGCGGGGACCTGCTCAGTCTGGCTCGGCGGCTGACCGTCATCGCTTACGAAGATATCGGTCTAGCCAACCCTGACGCCCAGATTCATACGGTCACAGCTCTGGAAGCAGCCCAGCGCATCGGCTTCCCGGAAGCTCGCATTCTCATTGCCAATATCGTCATTGATTTGGCTCTATCCCCCAAGTCCAACTCGGCTTACGTAGCCATGGACAAAGCACTAGCTGATTTGCGGAAAAATGGCAATCTGCCCATCCCTCGCCACTTACGTGATGGCCACTATGCCGGAAGCAAGGAATTAGGCAACGCACAGGACTATCTCTACCCTCATTCCTATCCCGGCAACTGGGTGTTACAGGATTATCTTCCAGACAAGTTAAAAGATGCGGATTATTTCACTCCAAACGAAAATGGGAAATATGAACGAGCCCTTGGCCTGACAAAGAACAAAATTGACCAATTAAAAAAATGATGGTATCGTTTGCAAAAAATCAGATTTTTCTCTTGAATTTTTCAAAAATTGTGGTATTATAATTATAGAAACGCTGTGGTGTACGACTTCACACTTAAGTGTTGACCGACTATTTTTTGTATTATTAGGGAAACAAAAGACTTCTAACAGCTTGCAGGCCGTTTCACGCGGAAGCAGCTTCAGTTAGAGCGAGTTACCCACCTGCTTAATTGTGCGGGTTCAATACAAATCGTGAAGGTCCGGCACCAATACAGCTTTTTCTATTGCCTCCTTAGCTCAGCTGGCAGAGCAGCGGACTCTTAATCCGTGGGTCACAGGTTCGATCCCTGTAGGGGGCATAGAATTATAGAAGAAAAGCCTTGATTTTCAAGGCTTTTTTGCTTAAATTTTTAGGATATTCTGAGTCTAATATAGATGAAATTCTTTTCTCATAACAAAAAAACGCTACATAGCGTTTTTTTATTATTCTTAGTTACTCATCTAGTCGAATAAACATCATTGCATTAAGTAAAGAGATGAGTGCGACTGTATTAATATTATTGGAATAGATCAGTCTCTTGTTCTCAATGGGGGGAATAATAAAATTAGAAATGATGATATCGTAAGGTGATTCTTTTAAAGAATCAATTGATAGTTCTAATTTATTCCAAACTTCAAGTTCAAAATTATTACTGCAATAATAAGAAAGTGTCTCTGCTACTGATCTTGCATGATACTGATCAAAATTACTCATGACTAAAACCTTTAATTTGGGTTGATTTTGTAAAAGGTTCAGCACTAAATGTTTGCTGTGAGTGATAAAAGTATAAGATAGATGATTGACTTTCATTGAATTATTATTGATATCAAGAGTCACTAAATAATGTTCAATTCCTTTTTTTATATCTGAAACAAATTGAGGGAAAATATTTTGAAAGTTCTTGATTGTATTGCCTTTTTGATCAAATAGGATAAACTCTGTAGATAATTCCTGGCGATGCAGATGTGCCGTATTATGTAGATGCCAAATAAGATTGTCCTTATTGTCTATTTTTAGATTATATTTGCTTTCTATCTGATCAATTAAATCACTTAATAATTGATACGAATTTTTTACATAGTTGTCTGTTTTTGCGCAGCTCATAAATAGATTTTCATCAATGAAAAACATTTTTTGAAAATAGGAGACAAATAGTTGACCTATCACTTCTTTATTCAAAGAGATATGATATTCAGAATCAAAGCTCACTACAATGTCTTCGATTTCTTCTGCCTGCATGAAAGATTCTAGCAATTGATTGTTAAAAGAATCTTTCTCAACTTCCAAGAAATGACCAAACTTTATTCGATATAAATTCGTAACGAGGAGCAACTTTAACATTCTGTGAGTTGATAAATTCATCGGGAAAGATGTTACTTTATAAACTAGTTCCAATAATTGAGACAGCGGTTCTGGAGAAAAATCTTCAAATGGCCACTCGAGGAAATAATATTTCTCTGAAAAATACTGGGCAAAAAAGTAACGGATATCTATCTCATTTCCAATAATTCGAACTGGATTGAGACTAATTTCAAATTGATATTGTTTCTTAATAATTTTATTAATATGACTGATGATACGGTAAAGAGAGGAAGAACTGATATAAAACTCTTTGCAAATACTCTCAGCATCACATCCTTCATTAAAGAATATAAATTCTAAAATTGAAAAGTGAGTTGAATGCTTAAAAAAATGATGATAGACCATCTCAATATCACTATCATCAGTATTAATGATACGTATGCCATTTGTTGAAGAATGAAATATCAAGTCAGAAAAAGAAAACCTGACATGGGATAAATCATCTTTTACTGAACGTTCTGTACAATTTAATAATTCAGCCAGTTCAGAAATATGAAACCAGCGCTTATTTTCAAATAGTATTTCTAATAATTCTAATTGCCTGTGGCTCTTTTTAGACAGTAATTCTCGCATTAAAATATTATCTTTCTTTATATAGTGTTTTTATTGTCAGGCAATTATACCATATTTCGCGTATTTAACTTCGTTTAACAACTCAAAAATATATCTAAAAATGCTGATAAATGCCTATAGAACAAGGAATTCTTATATTTGCGTATCTATAGTACAGATAATCGGAAAGAAAACCAAGTTGAATTATTATGTTTCCAAATTGGGAAATTATATAATTATATTAATCAAAGAATATTATTAAAAAATGATAATAAACAATTTTGATTAAGAAAAAAATTAGAAAGGAGAATCAATATGCTTTGGTCAATTATTGTTGGTGGTCTTATTGGTCTAATTGCTGGATCAATCACTAAAAAAGGCGGCTCAATGGGTGTTATTGCAAACGTTGTTGCAGGTTTAGTTGGTTCTGCTGTCGGTCAGTCACTTTTGGGAACTTGGGGTCCTAGTTTGGCTGGTATGGCCTTGCTTCCTTCTATTATTGGTGCAGTTATTGTAGTAGCTGTTGTATCATTTTTTGTAGGTAAAAAGGCATAAATTGTCTTTTTACTTTCAAAATACAATTTAAAATTTAATGATGTGAGGATTCAATATGTCAAAATCAAGAAAAATACTTTCCCTTATTTTCTGTATTTTAATCTTGACAATTTTGATTCCTGTTTTGCTAGATTTTCATAAAGTCAGCGGTCTGGGGCTCCAGTTATTTAGCTGGAAGTTATTCACTTGGAAGCAGATTCCTTTTGTGGGCTACTATCTTTCTAGGTATGTTTTTTGGGGCACTGTGGTTTTAGCAAGCTTAATCTTACTACTGATGTTAGTGATAGCTTTTTATCCTAAGAGACGTTTGGAAATTCAGCTAGCTGATGCGGATGGGAAACTGATACTGAAAAATTCAGCGATTGAAGGGTTCGTTCGTAGTCTGTTAACAGAACACGGTTTAATTAAAGATCCTACAGTTTCAGTAAATAGCCACAAAAACAAATGCATGGTTTCCGTTAAAGGGGCAGTCGTTCCTTCGGAAAACATCATCAAGAGAAGTCAGTTGATTCAAGAAGAAATTGCGTCTGGATTGACAGAATTCTTCGGAATCAATCATAATGTCAAGCTTAAAATCTCTGTCTCAGACTTCAAGCCAAAAACACCGACTAAAAAGAATGCTAGTCGTGTGAAGTAAGGAAGTGAAAAATGGAATGGTTTAAAAAATATCAATATCCAATTTTGTCTGGATTAGCAGGCGTTATTCTAGCATGTTTTATCCTATCCTTCGGCTTCTTTAAGACTCTTTTTGTCTTGATTTGCGCTAGCCTAGGGGCAGGAATTGGATATTATATTCAAAAGAGTAATATATTTAAATAAGAATAAAGGAGTTTAACATGTCAAATAAAGATGTTAAAGATGTTGCTAAAGAAACACATGAAGTCAAAGGTGAATTGACTTATGATGATAAAGTCATTCAAAAAATTATTGGCCTTTCTTTAGAAAAAGTTACAGGTTTACTTGCTGTTGATGGAGGATTTTTCTCTAACTTAACAGATAAATTGATTAATACTGATAATGTCACTAACGGTGTCAATGTTGAAGTTGGTAAAGAACAAGTAGCTGTTGACTTGAATGTAGTAGTTGAATATCAAAAGAATGTTCCTGCATTATACGACGAAATCAAGAAAGTTGTTGTGGAAGAAGTTTCTAAGATGACTGACTTAGAAGTTGTTGAAGTCAATGTTAATGTTGTTGATATCAAAACCAAAGAACAACATGAAGCTGATTCAGTTAGTCTTCAAGATCGAGTAACAGATATTGCAGAATCAACAGGCGAATTTGCTTCAGAGCAATTTGAAAAAGCAAAATCTGGACTTAGCGGTGGTTTTTCAGCTGTTCAAGAAAAAGTTGGCGAAGGGGTAGATGCTGTTAAGGAAGCTACGTCTAAGGAAAAAACTCGCGTTCATTAATACTCTAACTACGAAAAGAGATTATTATTTTATTTCTTTTCTATATATAAAATACTTAAAAACTCATAACGGAGGTAAAGATTATGTCTACAGAAGAAAAATTCAACCAAGCTAAAGGTTCTGTTAAAGAAGGACTAGGAAAATTAACTGGTGATAAAAAAATAGAAAAAGAAGGGGCTGCTGAAAAAGTAGTTTCTAAAGTTAAAGAAGTCGCTGAAGATGCCAAAGATGCTGTCGAAGGAGCAATCGAAGGTGTTAAAAATATGATTAATAAAGATGACAAATAAAGCTACGAGTTAATTTCTCTTGCAAAACATCTTTGTAATTTATAATAGTAAAAAAGAGAACATTGAATGTTCTCTTTTTCATTTCTCTTGCAACGAACGGTGATTTGATTACTTATGTTTAGTCTCCATTTCACTCTTTTCCTTATCAATTTTTTGAAGTTCATGGTCATTTTTATATTGAATAATATACTCGACTATGTCTTTTTCAGTCAATCGATCATTGGATAATTGTGAAATTTGAATTGAAATATTTTTCAAGCCATAATCGTTTTGTTTACTAAGAATTTCTTTCAATTCCTCGTCGGAAAGATGTTTTCCTGAAATAGTTAACTTTAGTGTATTATTCTCTTTGATAAAATTCTTTTTTAGTACTGTATGCTCTTTAAACTGATCAGATAAGTATTTATTTATAGATTCATTAATTAGTGTTTCTCTAACTAATGTAGTGGCTGAAACCAAACTGGGAATAATAAGAATAAGCGAAACTAGAATTAATATTTTTCTCATTTTATAAGCTTCTTGATTATGTTTAATGTAACGATTTTTTACCATAGTTAAGCTTGTTCCAATATAGGTAGCAATCATGATAAAGCTACAATTAATGAAAAATAAATAAGATGCACCTAGCATGAACTTAAAGTTTCCTGTTGCTATAGAATAACCAACAGTGCACACAGGAGGCATAAGAGCCGTTGCAATAGCCACTCCAGGTACAATATTATTTGCTTCTTTTTTTCGTGCCCCTATAACTCCAGCCACCCCTCCAACAAAAGCTATAACAACATCCCAAATTGTTGGAGAAGTTCTAGCAATAATTTCTGTACTTGCATAAGAAATAGGAGAAATTAGAAAATAAACTGTCGATGCTATAAGACTCAACGAAACTTGAATAAACAAAATTTTAAACGATTTTCTGAGCAGATTCATATCTAATATTGCTAGCGAAAAACCAATCCCAAGAATAGGTGTCATTAGTGGAGAAATTAACATTGCCCCAATGATAACTGGAGTAGAATCCATATTTAGTCCAATAGATGCAATCAACATTGCGCATAACAAAATAGCTAAATCACTTCTTGTTAAATCTAGATCATCATAAATCTTATTTCTAAATTCTGTTAAAGAATAAAGCTTGTCATCCTGTAAAATTTTTCTCAAAACAGCATTCCTCATATTAATGTTTTCCAAAGTATAAACCCAGTCCAAATAATGAATGAAATATGCAATATTGACAAAAAATATAGAAAGCAGTTTATACTAGTAATTATTTTAACATACAATTTGATAAATTTATTACTAACTTATTACCCATACCATCCTAAATTTTAACTTTTTCCAATCTCTAATTATAGAAATTCAACAATTATAATATACTACAACCTATACGCACTAACATTTGTCAAACTTCAAGGAAGCAATCTATTAGTAATCAATTATTTAAAAGCAATCTAGAATAAGGAAGGCGCAACCACCAAAATACGCTGATAAAAATAGACATTCTATTCATGCCCCACTTTTGCCCCATTTTGAAATAATCAGATTTAAAATCACTTAAAGTATCTTCTGAAAATCACTTACATTTCAACATTTTTGATTAATTTCAATATGAAGATTTCTTACAAATGCATGTAGGGGGCATAAAAACATTGAAAAAAGCCTTGTAAATCAAGGCTTTTTTTGATACCAAATAATTATAAGAATTTTCATATCTTTGTCAAATTCACTCTGGGCTCTTTCAAGTCTAGTACGTTATAATATAATACTATTTTAAAAAAATCATTATTGATAAAAAATGTAAAGGGATGCCGATGTGTGAAATACGATTTTTTTCTTAAAAAATTTACAGCTTTAACCTTGACATGGAACGCGTTCCAGGGTTTATACTGGTTTCATAAGAAAGAGAGGTAAAAATTTATGACAATCAAACGTATTTTTTGTGACATGGATTGTACACTATTAAATAGTGAAGGACGAGTGAGTGACAGTAATGCGGCCTTGATACGTGAAGCAGGGATTCCTATAACTTTAGTATCTGCTAGAGCACCAATGGAAATGAAGGAGGCTACTGATGCCCTTCAACTAAAAGGGGTCCAGGTCGCTTTTAACGGAGGATTAATTTATACAATAGGGGCTAATAATCAAGTTCTACCCATTCATGTACAAACCATTAAAAATAAGACAGTAAAACAACTGCTGAAAGGGATACGTCAACACTTTCCTCAAGTTAGCTTATCTTATTACGACCTGAACAACTGGTATTGTGATAAAATAGATGAAGGAATCCAGTATGAACAGAGTTTAACCCGTCAAACACCAACGTTTATTGATAATGAGGATCAGTTTTTAGAAGGTCAAGGAAATACTTTTAAAATCATGATGATTACTTTCGATGAAACAACAATGCGAGAATTGGAAAAATATCTTCAAAGTTTATACTTACCACAAATCACTATTCAACGTTCAGGTAAGGCCTATCTTGAAATTACACATCTCTTAGCCAAAAAATCTAAAGGAATCGCACACATCCTTCGAAAAGAGCAGTTGGCTAAAGAAGAAACAGCTGCATTTGGTGACGGACATAATGATTTGCCTATGCTTGAAATGGTAGGTTACCCTATTGTGATGGATAATGCCTTTGATGACATCAAAGAGATAGCTTATAAAATAACGAAGTCTAATGATGAAGATGGCGTAGGATATGGGATTCATCAATTTTTAAAGTAGGAGCCCAACAATGACAAGTATTAGTGATATAGCTAAAAAGGCTGGCGTTGCTAAATCAACGGTTTCCCGTGTGATCAATCACCATCCACATGTTTCTGATGAGACACGACAAAAAGTAATGGATCTTATCGCTGAATTGGATTATATGCCAAACCAACTAGCACGAGATCTCAGTCGAGGCAAAACACAAAAAATAGGTGTCGTCATTCCACACACGCGCCACCCTTATTTTACACAATTAATAAATGGCCTCCTAGATGCTGCTAAAGCTACCGACTATCAACTTGTCATGATGCCTTCAGATTACAACCAAGAATTAGAACTATCCTACCTGAAGCAACTCAAAATGGAAGCTATTGACGCTTTAATCTTCACTTCGAGAGCTATTAGTCTTGATATGATTGAAACCTATGCGAAATATGGACGCATAGTGGTTTGTGAAAAATTGCTAGAATCTAATCTCCTATCCTCCGCTTACCTTGACCGCTACTCTTCATTTGTGGATGCTTTTTCTGCAATGAAAGTACGAGGCTTGCATCACTTAGTTTTGTTATTTTCAAGAAATAATGAATCATCTGCTACGTATCACTCCGCATTATTAGCTTATCACGATGTCTATGGTCAACATTCGACTCCACATACGGTATTTGGGAATATCCACGATTTTAATGATGGTCTACAGTTATCTCATCAATTGATAAAAGATGCTCGCATCGATGGTGTATTAGCTACAAGTGATGAAGTTGCTGCAGGGCTCATAAAAGGATATGAAGAAAGTAGGAAAAAATGTCCCTATATTATTGGGCAGGAACATTTATTAGTTGGGCAACTGTTGAAACTCCCAACGATAGACCACAAATCCTATTCTTTAGGAACATTAGCTTTTAAACAAGCTTTATCTGAATCGATTAGTCAAGAAGTTTTGATCTCAGAATTTTTATCTCAAGACAATTAGTCATTAAAAGTAATAAAAAAGTTTCCAATTTCGTATAGTTGGAAACTTTTTTAGTTAATGATTCATAATTTTAAACAGTTGCTACTTGCCCAATTTTTAATCACTCAAAGTATTTTCTGAAAATCGCTTATATTTCAAGATTTTTGATTACTTTCAAGATGAAAAAGCCTCCCAAATTCATGTAGAGGGCATAAAATATCGAAGAAAGTCTTGTAAATCAA
Organism: Streptococcus sp. oral taxon 056 str. F0418; assembly: GCF_000220065.1. GTDB lineage: Bacteria > Bacillota > Bacilli > Lactobacillales > Streptococcaceae > Streptococcus. The sequence goes on from NZ_AFQU01000001.1 coordinate 939,940, forward strand.
GGCTTTTTTGTTTTCTACAGGTGAATTTGCGCAATTTGCACACTATTTTATGACATCAAAAAGTCCCTTAAGAGTGCTACTCAAGGGACTTTTTCTTACTGCACTATTCACTTATCTCGTTTCCAAAAAATCGCTAATAGAATCACTGCACCTAAAATAGAGGGCACTACAGCTGTGTCATGGAGAAGCGGACCCCAGTTCCCAAAAAGACTTTGACCTAACCAGGCTCCAACAAGACCTAAAATCATCTTACCAATGCATCCCATCCGTTCGCCACGATTAGTTAGAGCTACAGATATGAGTCCAATGATAAAGCCTACAAACATGCTACCAATCATAGTCAACTCTCCCTTTTAGAGCGCTGGATCAGCCATAGGATTACTAATGATACTGCCGCACCAACAAAGGGTGCAAAAAGATTAAAGAAAACAAAGAAAACAAAGAATCCAATGATGGCACCAATAAAACTGACAAGGAATTTCTTCCTCCATTGCCTTGTTTGTCCATCCGGAGTTAACATAGCTGCTATAACAGTAGTTATTAGACTAGCTGGTAAAGTAAATACCAGTATAAAGATTGCTGCTGCCATTCTAAATTGCCCAGTCTCCATTTCTAAAGATGGCTACTCGACTACCATCTTCACGAATACCATCGACATTCATCTGGTTAGACCCAATCATAAAGTCCACATGGACATCCGAGCGGTTGAGGCCTGCTGCTTCTAGCTCTTCTTCGGAAAAATTCTCCCCGCCAACTACACTAGTCGCATAGGCTGCACCGATAGCCAAGTGGTTAGAGGCATTTTCATCAAAAAGTGTATTGAAGAAGGTGATACCTGACTGAGAAATTGGACTTGGATCTGGTACCAAGGCCACTTCTCCTAAAGCACGCGCACCAGCATTTTCAAAGACAAGGTCCTTCATAACCTGATCACCCTTTTCAGCAGTAATGTCCACAATCCGACCATCCTTAAAGGTCACCTTGATACCTTCGATGATATTGCCATTATAGCTGAGTGGCTTGGTACTAGTCACATAACCTTCAGCTCGGCGGAAGTCTGGTGCTGTAAAGACCTCTTCTGTCGGCATATTAGCAATGAAGTACTCGCCTTGGGCATTGAGACTGCCAGCTGACTCCCAGTGATGATTCTTGGGTAATCCTAAGGTCAAGTCTGTTCCAGGAGCTGTGTAGTGCAGAGCAGAAAATTGCTCCTCATTTAAAACCTTCGCTTTTGAGCTGAGTTTTTCTTCATGAGCTTTCCAAGCGGCTACTGGGTCATCCTCATAGACACGACAGGTTTTGAAAATCTGATCCCAGAGAAGATCTACTGCTTCCTCATCGCTATCTGCATTTGGAAAGACCTTCTTAGCCCACTCGGTACCAGCTGCTGCAGCGACTGTCCAGCTGACTTTATTGGATTGGGTTGCAATTCGCATCGGCTTCATAGCCATCCCCAAAGCCTTGGCAGAAGCTGATAATTTCTCGGCATCTACACCATTCAAAGCCCCTGGGTCAGATGAGCGCACGCCCAAGCGACTAGCTTTCTTTTCGAGGAGATAGTTCATCTCAGCCACCTTATAGTCAGGGACATTGTCCAAGCGCTCCATTGGCGCATGGAGGAATTTCTCCCGATTAGTGAAATCATCCGCCCATTGGATGATAACCTCATGAGCTCCCAGAGCATAGGCTTCCTTGACAATCAAGTGAGCCAACTCACGTTGCTCCACATCAATATTGAGTGCCGCCGTGTGACCTGGTTGCACATTGATCCCATTGGCAACCAATAGTTTAGCGTATTTTTCTAAGTTTTCTTTAAAATTTGGCAGAACCATGCTGCTTCTCCTTTTCTTTTGTTAATTCTCTTTAAACAGGGACAGCAGGCTAACCGCTGCCACCGTACCGCAAATCAAAGCGGTCATTTTCAAAATCGTATCTGGGTCAAGATCCAGCTGGTAATCAAACACCTTTTGCGCAGGCTTATCTTCGGCATTTATTCTAAGTTTCATGAGAGAGTCCTTTCCTTTGTTAACCATCTATTGGTTTATGATGCCAGATGACTTTCATATTCCAACCATCCTGAATTAATTTACAGCCTGGCAGCAACTTCCCATAAATCTCTTCATATCCTTTTTTAGAAAGGTAGCGATCTGTTGCTAAATGATTGAGCCAAGATTTGGAGGTGCTATGTTTGAAGATTCTTCTGGCATTTTTTAAGCCGAATCTTTTCCAGTGTCGAGGAAAATCTAAATAAGCGCCTACAACATAGGTCCAAGTTGAAGGAGTGGGCTTTTCTGATACATTGTCCATAACAAACAGGATGCCACCTGGCTTTAGTAATTTCTTACATTTTTCCAAAGCTTCAGGGATGTCCAAATGATGAAATGTCGTTCGACTGAAAATAAAATCAAATTGTTTCTCAAAAACAGCGGTTAAAAAATCATCCTGCAGTAATTCTATATTCTGCAAATTTTCTTTTTCTACTTTATCTTTTGCTATCTGCAGAAAATCCGCAGAAAGATCTATTCCTGTAACATGTTGAAAATATGAAGACAGAAAAATGCAGGTATTCCCTCCGCCACAACCAATATCCAAAGCGGAAACTCTATTGTCAGGCAGATTATCCAGTAGATAATCGGGCCTGCCTTCCAAAAGAGTGGTTACCCAATCATATTCTAAAGCAACCGCATTAAACTGTTCCGTAATATTTTCCATGAACATCCTTCTTAAAACAAATCATCAAAGAGACTTAGCTGGTTATCCTCGGGCATATTGCCTAAGATTCCCATGTCGTCCATTTTTTCGACTAGGGTGCTAGAGAGGCCACCACGTTTGCGGAGCTCTGTCTTAGAGAGGAATTCGCCTTCTTCCCGTGCTCTGACCACTTGGCGGGCAACGTTGTCACCCAGACCGTCCATAGCAGAGAAAGGAGGAATAAGCGTATCCTCTTCGATGAGAAATTCAGTCGCGTGGCTCTTGTAGAGATCCAGCTTCCCGAATTTGAAGCCCCGCTCCAGCATTTCATTGACGATTTCCAGAGTCGTATAAAGGTCAATTTCTACATTGGAGGCTTCGTTGTTCTTACGCTTCTCAGCGATTTCGTTCATCCGGCGCTTAACGGCATCAAGTCCGCCACTCATGGTCTTGATATCAAATGCTTTAGCCCGGATGGAGAAATAAGCACAGTAGTAATAAATCGGATGATGCACCTTGAAATAGGCCACCCGCAGGGCCATCATAACGTAGGCTGCTGCATGGGCCTTGGGGAACATGTACTTGATCTTTCCACAGGACTCGATGTACCATTCCGGCACATTATTTTCCTTCATGGCTGCAATATAGCCATTGCGCTCTTCTTCAGAAATCTTCAGCCAAAGGCCCTTACGCACACGCTCCATAATCGTAAAGGCCATCTTAGGATCCAAGCCCTTGTGCATGAGGTAAACCATGATGTCGTCCCGACAGCCGATAACGGTGGACAGGTCAGCAATCCCTTGCTTGATCAAGTCCTGAGCATTCCCTAGCCAAACGTCCGTACCATGAGAGAGACCAGATAGCTGTAAGAGCTCGGCAAATGTCGTCGGATGGGTCTCATCAACCATTCCCCGTACAAAATTGGTCCCAAACTCTGGAATCCCCAGCATACCAGTCGGCGTGCCGATTTGCTCCTCAGTCACACCCAGAATATCTGTTCCAGAAAAGAGCGCCATGACACCAGCATCATCCATGGGAATGTCATTAGGATCAATACCAGACAAGTCCTGAAGCTTCCGAATCATGGTCGGATCATCGTGTCCCAGAACGTCAAGCTTGAGGACATTTTCATCGATATCATGGAAGTTAAAGTGGGTGGTCTGCCACTCGGCTGTCACATCATCGGCTGGATATTGGACCGGTGTAAAGTCATAAACATCCATATAGTTAGGAATTACAACGATTCCACCCGGGTGTTGTCCAGTCGTCCGCTTGACTCCGGCAGCTCCCTGCGCCAGACGCTCAACTTCAGCATCCCGATAGAATTTCCCGTAGTCGCGCTCGTAGCCCTTGACAAATCCATAGGCAGTCTTAGCGGCAACGGTACCAACGGTTCCAGCCCGAAAAGCGTATTCTGCACCAAAGATATCCCGCACATCCAAATGGGCGCTCGGCTGATCCTCTCCGGAGAAGTTCAAGTCAATATCGGGTACCTTGTCCCCATCAAATCCAAGGAAGGTCTCAAAAGGAATATCCTGACCGTTCTTGCTCAGCTTGTGGCCACATTCTGGACAGTCCTTATCCGGCATATCAAAGCCTGAACCATAAGAACCGTCCGTGATAAACTCGCTGTATTGGCATTTGCCACAGACATAGTGGGGCGACAGAGGATTAACCTCGGTAATCCCAATCATGGTCGCAACAAAGCTTGAACCGACTGACCCCCGCGAGCCTACCAGATAGCCCCGCTCATTGGAGCGTTGCACCAGCATCTGCGAAGCCAGATAAATCACGGCGAAGCCATTCCCCAAGATAGAGGTCAGCTCCTTTTCAATCCGCAAGTCCACGATATCAGGCAGCGGATTGCCATAAATCTCAAAGGCCTTTTGATAGGTCAACTCGGCAACTGTCTCCTCAGCCTTGTCAATGAAAGGTGTATAGAGGTCGCCCTTGACCACCTCGACCGGCTCAAAGGTCTCCGCCAGCTGATTTGGATTGGTGATGACCAGTTTCTTAGCCAAATCCTCGCCTAGGAAGGCAAATTCGTCCAGCATCTCATTGGTAGTCCGAAAATGAGCCTTAGGAAGCGGAGCCGGCTGGGCATTTTCACCATGGCCAATGGTCCGGTTAATCATGGATCCCTGACCGAGACTGCGGACGATAATCTCACGGTAGATTTCTTCTTCCGGCTCGATATAGTGGACGTTCCCCGTCGCAAGGACAGGCTTGCCCAAGCGATCTCCGACCTCAATCAGATTGCGAATAATGGTCTGCAGTTCTTCCTGGTCTTTAATCTGCTCCTTGGCAATCAGTGGCTCATAGATAGCCGGCGGCATAACCTCGATAAAGTCATAATATTTGGCAACTTCGACAGCTGCATCCACCCCCTGAGAGACAACGGCGTCATAGACTTCGCCTTCCGAGCAGGCCGAGCCCAGAATCAGGCCTTCACGATGGGCATCCAGTACGGTCCGTGGAATTCGCGGTACACCTTCAAAATACTTGGTATTGGACAGACTGACTAACTTGAAAATATTCTTGAGTCCCGTCTGATTTTTCACATAAATAGTCGCATGCTTGACCCGAGCCTTCTTGTAGGAATTCTCATCGACCAGATCCGTATTCAAATCCTTAAGATTGGTCACACCATGCTTTTCAGCCACATCCTTGATAAAGATAAAGAGGAGGCGGCCCGTCGCTTCCGCGTCATAGTTGGCCATGTGGTGGTGCTCCAAAGCAATCTGGAATCGCTTGGTCAAAGGCCCCAGACCATGACGCTTGTACTCTGGATAGAGGTTGCGGGCAAATTCCAGCGTGTCAATGACTGGCTGGGTAATTTTCGACAGGCCATGCCGCTCATAGTTGACATTCATAAAGCCCACGTCAAAGGTAGCATTATGGGCAACGAGGACACTGTCCTGGCAAAATTCCTGAAATTCTTTCAGCACCTGCTCAAGTGGCTTGGCATTGCGGACATGCTCATCTGTAATCCCAGTTAGATCCGTCGTAAAGGCTGACAAAGGATGGCCCGGATTGATAAACTCATCAAACTCAGCGATGATATTGCCCTTGTGCATCTTGCTGGCAGCGACCTGAATCAAGTCATTGTAGACTGCTGAAAGCCCTGTCGTTTCCACGTCAAAGACTACATAGGTCGCATCGCTCAGCGCCATGTCCACTTCATTGTAGACGATGGGTACTCGGTCTTCTACAATATTGGCCTCCATACCGTAAATCAGCTGAATACCAGCTTTCTTGGCTGCCTTGTAGCCATGGGGAAAGCTCTGCACATTGCCATGGTCGGTAATGGCGACAGCCTTGTGGCCCCACTTAGCTGCTGTTGCCACGATTTCCTCTACCTCAGGCAGGGCATCCATAGTAGACATATTGGTATGAGCATGAAACTCAACCCGCTTCTCCCCCTCAGGCATCAAGTCCTTGCGCTCATAGTGGGTGACGGCCTGCACATCCTGCACATTCATCGTCAGGTCGCGGGTGAAATTGTTCATCTCCACATTTCCCCGCACGCGCAGCCAGGCGCCTTTCTTAATCATGTCAAACTTCTTGGCTTCTTCCTCGTTTTTCATCCATTTCTGCAAGGAAAAGCTAGAAGTGTAGTCTGTCATTTTGAAATTGAGCAAGACCCGACCGGTTCGAGTGACCTTCTGCTCCAGATCAAAGACCATTCCCTCAAAGACCAGACGATTCTCTTCAGTCTGAACTTCAATCATAGGGGTAATCTCTGCCTTATCCAGATTTGGCTTAGCGACAGCTTTACGAGCTTGAAAGTCATAAGTCGGTTTTTCTTCTGGCGGTGGCGCCATCTGTTGTAGGGATTCCATGGCTTTGAGCGCTTCTTCATTAGCTGCCTGGACAATCTTGTCATTCTCTGCTTGGAAATTCTCCGCTTGCTGCTGGGTCAGCTCATCACTGTGCTGCACCTGACAAGTCAGATGAGGAAAGCCGTATTTGACCAGTTGCTGGCTGAGGTTGGGCAGGTGATTCTTACGAAAATGCTCCGTATCAATGGTCGAAGCCCCCTCAATCAGTAGCTTGTCCCCATCCAAATGAACCCGCAGATCCTGATACAGACTCTTGAAGCCATGACTGGCACAAGGCCCCTCCTCAAAGGCTAGCTGGTAATAAGCCTGCAAAAGCTCATCCGATACCTGAGGAGCCTGACAGTGAATTTCAAAAACGGCTTGATTGCCCGTCTTAGAAAACTCTTGAGCTAAGCGCTTCTGCAATTCCCGAAAAATCTCAATGGGCAGAATATTCGTAAAAGAAAAATGAAACTCCCAGACCCGACTGACCTTGTGGACCAGAACCTTCTCAATTTCAGCATTCGAAAAGGCCTCTGAATTTCTCATTTCAAGGGGCATATCCAGCTGATCCATTAAAATTTCAAACTTGTTTGACATGATATTTCCTCGTACAGTAGTGACCTTATTTTACCATAAATCCGCACTTTTTTCGATAGAAAGGTACAAGCATGAACATAATTGCTTGTTAATTTTTCTAAGGAACTTCTTTGGAGTCTTGCAATAAAAAACAGAAATATGTATAATGTCTGTAAGCGTTAACGAAAACAAGCTGTAGAAGCCCAAAGTAAACATAACTGGAGGCAACAGACTTGAAAATACAAAATCAACAACTAGAGCGACACTTTCGACTAGAGAATCAGCATTTTTATACGGATTATTTTGTTAATTTACAGACAAAAACTACCATTTCTCTAACAAATCAAAGAGAATTTTTAGTGTTGTTTGAAGACGGAGAACAAGTATCATCTCAGGAGTGTAATGCTCATATTCTCAATGAATCTAACAGGGAATTTCTAGTAGAATTTTCACATCCGCTAATAAGCTTACGTATCCACTATCAAGCACGAGAAGATGTACTTAGTAAAGAAATTACACTGCTGTCTTCTGAGAAGTTCATCAATGCCATTGACATCGAATACTTCGACTTTGAGACTAACAAAGCTATTTACTACCCAAAGAAACAAGATGATATCAGTGAATTAGCCGGATTCTCCGGTTACTATGTCGAACTAGGACAACCTATTTACGCCAACTCCTTCTTTTTCGGAATGGAATTTCCAATGGGAGAAAATCGTCTAGAAGGACAACATTATTTTTCTCGCTACTATGTTGGACAACAGATCAATAATCCTAAAATCATCTGGCCTAGTGTCGTCGGCTCCGCAGCCTCCTTTGAAAAGGAAGACATCCAAAACGCTTTCTTTACTTATATTGCTAACATTGCCCAACCGAGCTATTTCCGAAAACAATACAACTCTTGGTATGATCATATGACAAATATCAATGAGCAGATTATCCTAGATAGCTTCAAAGAAATTCGGCAAGGTTTTGAAGATTATGGTGTTCATCTAGACGCTTATGTCGTTGATGATGGCTGGCCAGACTACCAAAGCATCTGGGATTTTAATGATAAGTTTCCGCAAGGGCTAGACAATATCAAAAAGTTAGTGAATCAATTCGGCTCAAACTTAGGACTTTGGATTGGACCAAGAGGTGGCTATAATGGAACAGAAGTGATCATGAGTGATTGGCTGGAGGCTCACCCAGAATTTGGCAGCAAAAATCATTTATCCAATGACGTAAATGTAGGAGACCCTCGCTATCTTCAGCTGATGAAAGAAAAGATGCTCGAACACCAGCGCAACTACGATATCAGCTACTGGAAAATAGATGGCTGGCTTCTAAAACCTGATAAAACCGATTGTTCTGGCCCTTTTGCTATGCATACCATGACAGCTTCATACGAGTCCCTGATTGATCTCTTAATCTCTTTAAGAAAAGATAGGAGAGATAAAGACTGTTGGCTCAATCTGACCTCCTATGTCAATCCCAGCCCTTGGTTTCTACAATGGGTTAATAGCCTTTGGATTCAGATTTCTCAAGACGTTAGCTTCGTTGAAAATGGTGGAAGTGATCTCAATCGTATGATGACTTACCGAGATATACAGTACTATAAATTCCTAAAAGAGCGAGATATTCAGTTACCACTCTGGGCTCTCTATAACCATGAACCGATTTATGCTCAAACTGCTCATTCCACTTATATGGATCATCAAATGTCTTCATCTGTTAAGGAGTTTGAAGATTACTTAATGTTTATTGCCACTCGGGGTAATGGTTTTTGGGAATTTCATTACTCTTATGATATGTTTGATGAAGAACGCTGGCAAGCCAATGCTCGAGCTGTCCATTGGGTTGAACAGAACTATTCCATCCTGAAACACAGCCACATGATTGGGGGCAATCCAGCAAACTTTGAAGTTTATGGATACTGGTGCCGTCATTCAACTATTTCAGAAGAAATCCTATCCTTACGTAACCCTTCTGACAAACCTCAACGGATAGAGTTACCTCAATGTAACTTGAAGGATTATCGTGTAGAATGGGGAGGACCTGCTCAAATCATTTCTACACATGAAATCGAATTAGCGCCTTATAGTTCTATTATTTTTAAAAAATTCTAATACAATTAATACCTTATTTATTAGAGAGTGAAGAAAATGATTTTTCTATCACTCTTTTTTATTTGCTTAAAAATTGGGTAGCTTTCTTAAAAATAGGTAGTTTGAAAATGTAAGCGTTTTTATTATAATAAAAATATAAAAACAAACGAGAAGTTTGATATAACATTTAGAAAATAGACCAATCATAAATAATAAAACATCATAAGCCGTTAACGCCTATTTCTACAGTTTACCTATTGTTTTACTATTTCTTATTTGTTCATTTTCTAATAGTTTATTCAACATCTACAAACATTTAGGAGGGCGAAAGTCTATGTTTAAGTTTAAAAAAACACTTGCCTGTGCAGTAGGAGCAACCTTACTAGCAGCCGGTCTAACGGCTTGTGGTTCTGGTCAAAACGCTACAGATAATAAATCTGACAGCGGAAAAGAAACTGAAATCACATACGCAATTTGGGATAAAATCCAACAGCCTGGAATGCAAAAGCTAGCGGATGAATTCATGAAAGAAAATAAGAATGTCAAAATCAAGGTACAAGTCATTCCTTGGAATGAATATTGGACTAAGATGGAAGCAAGTGCAAATGGTAAAAACTTGCCGGACGTATTTTGGATGAATGGTAGTGAGGCAGCACGCTACATCAAGGCTGATGCTTTGATGGATTTGACAGAATCATACAACAAAGAAAAAGGCAACTATCCAGAAGACTTAGTGAAACTATATAGCAAAGATAACAAGACTTATGCTATTCCAAAAGACATCAGTACCATTGGCCTCTGGTATAACAAGGAAATCTTTGATAAAAAAGGAATCGCCTATCCTGACAACACGTGGGATTGGGCCAAATTTAAAGAAGTAGCTAAACAATTAACAGATACAGAACAAGGCATCTACGGATTCGGTGCTCCAAATGATACTGAAGTTGGTTATTACAATGCCATTTTCCAAAACGGCGGTAAAGTCTTATCTGATGATAAGAAAAAATCAGAGTTAAACAACCCTGCGACTCAAGAAGCCCTGCAATGGTGGGCAGATTTCTCTCTCAAAGATAAAAGCTCACCAACTGTAGCACAAACCGCAGAAAATGACATTCGTAGCCTTTTTGCCTCTGGTAAACTTGCAATGATTTTTGATGGTTCTTGGGTGTTCAACGACAACGCTAGTAACGAATATTTGAAGAAAAATGCAGACATCGCTGTTCTTCCAAAAGGAAAAGTCAGAGCTACTGTGTATAATGGACTAGGAAATGCAGTTTCAGCTTACACAAAAAATAAAGAAGCTGCTGTCAAATTTGTAGAATTCTTGAGCTCCAAGAAAGGTATGGAAATCCAAGGTAGTACCGCTACTGCCATCCCTGCTTACAAAGGAGCTGATAAGAAATTTGTCGAAGCAACAAAAGCAACTTTCAACACCGAAGTCTTCTCTGAAATGCTTGAATATGGTGTACTAAGACCAAACGGAGCAAACTTCAATCGTGCTGAAAGTACTGCTACAGAGGATCTTGCTCCTATCTTTAGCGGAAAATCAACCGTTTCTGATGCAACAGAAAAAGCTGCAAAAGATGTCAACGATATTTTAGCTGAATAGGATAACGAGTCTTTAAAAGAGATAAATACCGACAACCTAGTCAGTGTTTATCTCTTATTTTTTTAAGGAGGTCTATTGTGGAAAATATTCAACAAACAAAAACACATCAAAAAAGCACCTTTATTACTATCGGTAAACGGCGCTATCGAAAATCATCTATTTTGTGGGGATATTTATTTATCTTACCAACTTGCTTGGGAATGTTTTTCTTAAACATTAAACCAACGTTTGATACGATTTTCATGAGTTTCTATAAATCTTCTGGACTAGGAGATGCGAAATTCGCTGGATTGGAAAATTACCAACGTTTGATCCAAGACCCTCAGATTCCGTTAGCTATCTGGAATACTATCAAATATACGATTTTTGCTGTTCCAGGAATTATTGTTTTCTCACTATTAGTTGCTGTGCTTCTCAATCAAAAGATTAAGGGTTTATCCCTTTATCGTGTGATTTACTTTCTTCCCGTAGTCTCCACACCCGCAGCGATTGCAATGGTCTGGCGCTGGCTTTATAACTCTGACTATGGTCTCATTAACTATGCACTCAGCCTTATTGGGATCAAAGGTCCTTGGTGGTTAGGAGATCCCAAGTTCTCTATACTAGCCATTGCCATCGTGGGGATCTGGAGCGCTATTGGTTATAACATGGTTATCTTACTAGCAGGCCTACAAGAAATCCCTCGCGATTACTACGAATCTGCCAGCCTAGAGGGGGCAGGGCCTATCAAGCAGTTTTTCTCTATCACACTTCCTCTAGTTTCTCCTTCTCTTTTTTTCGTGGTCATTACAACCGTCATCAATGCATTACAGGTGTTTGATGTCATCTACCTCATGTTCGACTCTAAAAGCGAAGTCATCATGCACACACAATCTCTCGTTTACTTATTCTTCAAACATTCTTTCATCTTAAGTAATAAAGGATACGGTGCAGCGATCGTTGTTCTACTTCTTGTCGTTATTGGTTTGATCACAGCGCTTCAAATGAAATTACAAAAGAAATGGGTTCATTATTAGGAGGTTTATGTCATGAAAAAACGAACCATTTACACCAAAGTCATTATTCACTCTGTTCTAATAGTTGGGGCCATTATCATGATTTTGCCTTTCATTTGGATGTGTTTGACCTCTATCAAGACACTTTCCGAATCAATTACAGTCCCTCCTATACTCTTTCCAAAGGTTCCACAATGGCATAATTTTGTGGATATTCTCAACAAGCTACCGTTTCTTAGCTTTTATATTAATACCATCATTCTGATCATTGGCCGTGTAGCCTTTGCATTAGCATTTAGCTCTATGGCAGCCTATGCCTTTGCTAGAATCGAGTTCCCTTTTAGAGAATTTCTTTTTAGCATCGTACTAGTGCAAATCATGATTCCGTCTCAAATCTTTTTGACACCACAATTTTTATTGGCACAAAAACTAGGAATTTTAGACTCTATTCCCGGCCTTATCTTCCCTGGTCTCGTCAGTGCTTTTGGAACCTTCTTACTTCGACAATTTTTCAAAGGACTACCTGACGAATTAGAAGAAGCCGCTATCTTAGATGGTTGTAATATTTGGCAAATTTTCTTTAAAATTATGCTTCCATTAGCACGTTCTGGACTGGTCGCTTTAGGGATTTTTACTACTTTGTTTGCCTTCAAGGATTTGATGTGGCCTCTTATTGTCAATATTTCCGAAGACAAAATGCCACTCTCTGCCGGCCTTGCTAGCTTGCAAGGACAGTATTCTACCAACTATCCAGAGTTGATGGCTGGCTCTCTCCTTGCTATCTGGCCAATGCTGCTGATTTTTATCATGTTCCAAAAAAGATTTATCGAAGGTATTGCAACTTCTGGCGGAAAATTATAATCATATTGAGGTAAGCTATGAAACTAACATTTTTAGAAAACGAATACTGGTATGGTGGCTACACTGTTGATGGACCAGCGATGCCCCTAGACAATCAAAGCGAAAAAGAAATCAATCTTACAACGAATCAATCCGTCAATCAAGCTGCTCCGCTTCTCTTATCTTCTAAGGGACGGTATATTTGGAGCCAAAATGGGTTTACTGCACATTTTCGTCAAGGAGAAATTTTCCTATCAGAAAATGCTATCTTAGAAACAGGCCATCAAACTCTTCGTGGTGCCTATTTGGCAGCTGCAAAAAAATATTTCCCACCAACAGGAACAATGCCCGATCGTGCTCTGTTTGAGCAACCTATTTATAATTCTTGGATTGAATTGACATTCTATCAAACACAGGAAGCTATCGAACAGTATAGCCAAACGATTTTAGAAAACGGCTTACCTGCCGGTGTACTCATGATTGATGATGGTTGGTCTAACTACTACGGCGATTGGCAATTTCATTCAGGAAAGTTTCCCCATCCTGAGAAGATGCTAAAAAAACTTCATCAAGCTGGATTCAAGGTCATGCTATGGATTTGCCCTTTTATTACTGCAGATACAGTAGCTTACCGTGATGCTCTTGCAAAAGATTTATTAGTAAAGCGGCCTGACGGGGAGGCTTATATTATCCATTGGTGGAATGGTCACTCCGCCCTACTAGATATGACAAATCCCGCTTCCCGAGATTGGCTAAAGAATCAATTAGACAAACTTCAAGCAATGGGTGTAGACGGCTTTAAATTTGATGCAGGAGATAGTTTCTTTTATCCAGCAGATGCTTTGACTTATAAAAAAGCAAGCCCTGATCAACAATCTCAAGCTTGGTCTAACTTTGGTGAACAATACTCTTTTAATGAATTCCGTGTGACTTTTGCTACTGGAGGACGCCCACTCCTTCAACGCCTTTGTGATAAAAATCATTCTTGGGGCGATAATGGTATTTCCTCTCTCATTCCAAACAGCCTGACTCAAGGTATCACTGGCCATGCTTTTACTTGTCCTGATATGATTGGGGGAGGAGAATATGTCAATTTCGGACAAGCTAGCAAAAACTTGGATCAAGATCTATTTGTTCGATATGCCGAAATCGCCTGCCTCATGCCTGCCATGCAGTTTTCAGCGGCACCCTATCGCGTCTTAGATGAGCCACACTACAATGCAATCAAGAAGACCATTCAAATCAGAGAAAAGTTCATCCATGAAATTTTAGACTTAGTTGAACAAGCTAGCTACACAGGTGAACCAGTTATTCGCTATATGAGTTATGAATTTCCTAGCGAACCTGTCGAAATGATTACCGATCAATTTATGCTTGGCCCACAACTCTTAGTTGCTCCAATTGTTACACCAAACCAAACCGGACGTCAAGTCTATCTTCCAAAAGGGCAATGGGAACATAAAGATACAATCATAGATAGCACTGGACAATATTTCCATTTCGAAGCTACCTATGGTGAGCCACTTGTCTTTAAAAAAATCGATCATCTTTAAACATGCCCCCCTTAAAACGGCTGAAATATTTTTGTTTCAGTCGTTATTTTCTACTAGAATCAATCATCATATTGTTATATAATTTATATAATGGGAATGTCGTTTTTATAAAGAAAGAGCTGCCAATGAAAAAGAAATTAACCATTGTATTAGCCTTATTAATTCTTTTTATTTTAGTTATTCTTGCTTTTATAGGTTTCTTCTATTATCAAACAATAGATACCAACCATAAAAACATTACTAGACTGGCACAAAATCGTTTAGAATATGCCAGCCAGCGACTGCTCATGGGGCAACGATCTATTGAGGATAATGCAGGTACTCTTCTTGTAGATAGCGATGTCAGAGACCTCCGCACAGATGAAAAGCCTACTGATGACTATTCCTATTTGCTGCAACTCAATCGCATCAGTGCCAAACTAAAAGAACGGTTGATTAACAGCTCAGATATGGCGGATATTAGCCTATATTGGCCACAAAAAGACATTCTTATTTCAACCGAATCCAGTCCCAACCTCAAAAACGAGATGAAACAAGCCCCGCCAATAAAGGGCTGGCGAAATACCAATAGAGGGCTGTACTTTCTTATGTCCTACACTTTTGGTAATACAGAAGAAGAAACTATCGTAGCTATCAAAGCTTCTGACTCACTCTTACTTGAAGCCCAAGAAGCCTTAGCTAGTAACTCTGATGAAGCTGCGCTATTACTACCAGATGGACAAATTTGGGGAGGATCTAGAGAATTACAAAATTTGATCCAAAAAAATCGTAGTGTATTTCAGAAATCTATCTCAAATTCACCTTTTCATATCAAACAATCACTCAAGTATTTCATGACTTTGAAGGTGTCCGACTCTCAAATACAACTCATCTCAACTTTACCAACCAAACAGTTCGATGATACTTATACCCACAATACCCTAATCTCTTTAACAGCAGTCTTATTTGTACTTGGCTTTGGCTTCATCTTAATCTTTCTTTATCACCGCAATGTTTTAGCAGAGATTTCACTTTTAACTACTAAGCTCAAGCTAGTAGAAAAAGGAGATTATGATACCCGCATCGAACATCTCCACCAGAATGAATTTGATTATTTGTTTAAGCAGTTTAACCTTATGACTTCAAGTATACAGCGGCTGTTTCGTACGCTAGTCAAAGAAATGCAACAGCGTGATTTAGCAGAAGAACGACAGTTTCAGTCTCAAATACAGCCTCACTTTCTCTATAATAGTTTGTTTTATATCGTCTCTGTGGCTGATCAACCGCAAGACGTTAGAAAAATGACCAGACACTTAGCCGAATACTATCGCTATTTGAGTAAAGCAAAAGACCGAGTCTGTATCCAAGATGAAGTGGAGTTTGCTCGGCACTATCTATCTATTCAAGCCCTACGGAAAGATTTTCAGTTTCAGATTTCATTAGAGGATCATGTAGGGCAAGAACTTATTCTTCCCTTGTTGATTCAGCCAATTATTGAAAATGCCATCGAACACGGCATTGAAGCTAAAGACGGAGCTCATCAAATTAACCTTTCTGTCAAGCGAGAAAACTCAGGTATACACATTATCGTTTCTGATGATGGACCTGGTATGCTTCTAGATGATCTTGAGACATTGTATCATTTTATTAACCAGCCTCATCACCAAGGAGGCTCTATAGGCCTTTGGAATGTTAATCAGCGCCTTAAAAATGCTTACGGAAAAGAGGCCGGACTACATTTGAAAATAAACGACTTAGGTGGATTAACTATTCACTTCACAATCAACAAAGAAAGCGGGGGGACATATCGTGAAATGTTGGATTGTTGACGATGAGAAAAATATTGTAGATTATTTATTTAAAACGATTAATTGGAGAAAGCATGGATTCCAAGAAGTTGTTTCCTTTACCAGCTCAAAAGAAGTCCTCTTTCGAATCGAAAAAGGCGAATCTCCCAATCTACTCTTAACAGACATTCGTATGCCAGAGGTCAGCGGTTTGGACTTGGCACAACGAATCGATCCACTAACAAAAGTTGTGATTATATCAGGATACTCTGACTTTACATATGCCCAACAAGCTATTCGCTATGGAGTTGTAGACTATTTACTAAAACCAGTATTTCCAGAGGAACTTGAAGAACTCATTGAGAAAATTATGCCTCAACTTTCTATTAAAAAAGTACTAGAAGATGTTGATAGCAAATTATTTTATCTCAGTTTATTGTCAGGAAATTTACCTCAAGAACCTGACTCCCTTTCTTATTGGCAGCACTTATTAAATGGAGGGTATGTACTAAAACAAGCTCGCCTTGATGAAGAGAGATTTCTGCCATTTTGCCTAAATGAGTTTGAGTTTGGTTTTGTTTTAGAAGAATACAATCGTCAATGTAAAGAGCCTATCCGAGAACTGTTTGACATCATTTTTCAAACAGATTTTAAAGAGCCTATCCAGCGGCATGAATGGACCAAAGACCTTGTCCAACAACAAGATTGGAGGAGCCTGCTAGAACAACTGGATAAACTCGATGTAAATAGTACCAGTGCTCAATCTATATTTCTCAAACTTAATATCCTATATCATATCTATAAGCATTTCCCGTTTCTTTTACAAGAATTTGATGTATCACAGACCATTCATCTGGCTCTAGCAGATAACCTAGATCGTTGGCTACAAAATCTGCTACCGCTCTCTAATCACCTAACACAAGATGCAGCTATTAATATCTCTTCACTGCAATCCTATATCTTAGAAAATCTTGACAGCCCCTTATCTCTAGAGATATTAGCGGACAAAGTTCATATCCACCCAACCTATCTATCTAAAATATATAAGGAGAAAACTGGAGAAAATCTATCTCAGTTCATCCTTGAACAACGCCTACAGAAAATGAAGAAGTTACTTCTAACAACAAGCTTAAAAATCAAAACAATCACAGAATTAGTTGGCTATCAAAAACCTCAAAATATTAATGATTTTTTCAAGAAACGTTTTGGGCACAATCCTAGTGATTACCGCCGAATCTTTAAAAAATAAACCTCGCTGGATTAATGTGCTCCAAGCGAGGCTTTTTTTATTTAGTCAAAATAGACAACGTTTCAATTAAGTTATCCGCATGAACTTCAATCGTATCACCAGTAGCTTTGATTTTCACTTCTACGATACCTTCGGCTGCTTTTTTACCAACAGTCACACGGATTGGAAGACCAATCAAGTCGCTATCGCTAAACTTAACCCCTGCGCGTTCATTGCGATCGTCTACCAAGACCTCGTAGCCAGCCGCAACTAAGCTTTCTTCTAGTTTATTTGTCAAAATTTGACTTTCTTCATCCTTGACATTAACCGGAATCAAGTGAACATCAAACGGAGCCAACTCTTTAGGAAAATTAATTCCCCAAGCGTAGCGATACTCTCCTTTAGGCGTCTTATTGACAAAGAGTCGAGCATGTTGCTCCATGACTGCTGAGAGTAAGCGACTCACACCGATACCATAGCATCCCATCACAAGGGGAACTGCTCGGCCATTTTCATCCAAGACTGTTGCATTCATGCTATCAGAATAGCGAGTCCCCAATTTAAAGATATGCCCAATCTCGATACCACGCGCAAACTGCAGAACACCTTTTCCGTCCGGAGAAATCTCTCCTTCACGAACTTCACGAATATCAACATACTCTGCTGTAAAGTCACGGCCAGGATTCACTCCAGTCAAGTGGTAACCATCTTCATTAGCTCCTGCAACAGCATTAGACAGATCCTGAACTTTACGATCAGCGATAACGGTCACATCGTTTGGTAGATTAACTGGACCAAGAGAACCAAAGCTTGCCCCTAGCAAGGCTTGAACTTCCGCTTCTGTTGCAGCCTCAAAGAAATCAGCTCCCAAATGATTTTTTAATTTAACTTCATTCAGTTGATCATTCCCAACAAGCAAGGCAACAACAGGTTTTTCATCTGCAATGTAAACTAAGGTCTTGATGGTTTGCTCCTCAGAAACTTCCAAGAAGGCTGCAACTTCATCAATACTCTTACAATTCGGCGTCTCAACACGCGCAAGCTCGCTTTCAGTCTCAACGCGGTTACTTGGTTTGTACTCATTCGTAGCCATTTCCAAGTTAGCTGCGTAGTTAGATTCACTTGAATAAGCAATCGTATCTTCACCAGAAACCATCCAATTGCTTAATTCTGTTTTGATTTCTTCTAAGACATCTGCCGGAATCTCATCAATGCTTGCAACAGACTTATCTAAAACTAACCAGCGATTTAGGTCTGTTCGATCAGGGGTAATAGCCATAAATTCTTGACTATCCTTACCGCCCATTGCTCCGCCATCTCCAATAATAGCTTTAAAATCAATCTCACTGCGTGTGAAGATGTTCTCGTAAGCAGTTTTGTACTCATCATAGGTCACATCTAAGCTATCATAGTTGGCATGGAAGCTATATCCATCCTTCATGATAAATTCACGTGTCCGTAAAAGACCATTGCGAGGGCGTTTCTCATCACGGTATTTAGGTTGGATTTGATAAAGGTTAAGTGGTAACTGTTTGTAAGACTTAACTGAATCACGTACCAAGGCAGTGAATGTTTCTTCATGGGTCGGACCTAAAATAAAGTCGGAACCTTCACGGTTTTTCAACTTAAAGAGGTCATCTCCATAAGTTTCATAACGACCTGATTCACGCCAAAGATCTGCACTCAAAAGAGCAGGAGCTAGCATTTCCACTGCACCAATTTTTTCAAATTCCTGACGCATGATCTTCTTAGCTTTTTCAATAACACGATTGGCTAACGGGAGGTAAGAATACACACCTGCTGAAACTTGTCGAACATAGCCTGCCCGCAAGAGTAGAGCATGACTGATCACTTGCGCATCACTTGGCATCTCACGCAAAGTTGGGATTAACATTTTACTTTGTTTCATAAAAACTCCTTTAATCTTGTTTGGAAGCACTGAGCATTATCTAAACTTCATATCATGTAGCTTGATCAGAAGAATGTACGCATGATATCATTCCAAGTCACAGCAATCATAAGAATCACCATAATAGCAACACCTGCTAAGGTAACATAGGTCTCTGTTTCTCTCTTAAGCGGTTTTCTGCGAATAGCCTCGAGAATATTGAGCACGATTTTCCCTCCATCAAGAGCTGGAATAGGAATCAAGTTGAAAATACCGATATTAATAGACAACAAGGCCAAAAGCCCAATAACCTGATTTAAACCAGCTTGCGCCGCTTGACTGCTGACACGGAAAATAGCAACTGGTCCACCTAGCTGGTTGAGACTTGGATGGAAAATCAAATTCTTTAACGCATTTAAAATCCGAAAAGCCGCATCCCAAGCCATGGTAAGTCCTCCAGCCAACATAGATAGAAGATCTGATTTCATACCTGGTGTGACACCGAGCAGGTAACGGTCGCCTTCTTTTTGGGGCGTGACAGCTATCTCCTTCGTCTCATTGCCACTTTTAATCGTCAAATCAAGCTTCGGATTCTTTTGATTTTTCGTTTCCTTCTCCACAGCTCGTGTCAAATCATTCCAATTTGAGACTTCAGTTTGACCAACTTTAAGAATCTGATCATTATTTTGCACACCAGCTTGTGCCAAAACGCCATCTGATGTGACGCGAATATGATTACTAGCAAGATCTTGCACTCCACCTTGTAAAGCAATCAAGACCCAGAAAGCCACAATCCCTAAGATAAAATTATTCATAGGACCTGCAAAGTTAGTGATTAGGCGCCCCCAAATCGTAGCATTCTGATATTGCACATCTAACGGAGCGATGCGCACTTCGGTTCCGTCTGCTTCTACAACAGTTGCATCATGATCTACGGAGTAGGTCTTGCTTTCTTCTAAGACCAAACCAGTGATTTCCAGTTTGTCTTCAAAATCAAAGCTAGTTACGTTCATTGGCAGAGCTGTCTGATCGATTTTCTTACCAGACAAATTGATACGTACAACTTTTCCTTCTTCGTTAAGCGTCAAGCTAACAGGAGTCCCTGTTTTAATTTCTGTTGTATCATCACTCCAACCAGCCATACGAACATATCCTCCCAAAGGAAGAATCCGAATTGTATAAGCCGTACCATCTTTACCTATATGAGCAAAGATTTTAGGTCCCATTCCAATGGCAAATTCTCGAACGAGAATACCAGACCTTTTCGCAAAATAGAAATGTCCAAATTCATGGACGACAACAATTATACCAAAGACAATGATAAAGGTGATAATTCCCATGATTCCCATATTGTTCTGATACGCATCCCTTTCTAAATTCTAGCTATAAATAGATCAAAGAGGCTGGAATAAACCTCCTGTTCTCTTTGATCATTTTTAACGATTTCGCTTTACTAAATCAAGATGGTTAGAATAGACCTAATACTCGCATCAAAGGAAAAACAAACAATAGGCTATCAAAACGATCTAAAACACCGCCATGCCCTGGAATGAACTTCCCAGAATCTTTGACTCCATAGTGACGCTTTATTGCGCTTTCCACCAAATCACCAAATTGACCTGCCAAGCTAAAGAAAATTGAGTAAATAACTAACAACCACTGACTGTGCGGAGCAGCAACTGCAGCATCAAAAAAGACGAAAATAGATGTGACTAACATAGCAGACAAAATCCCTCCAAGAGCACCTTCAATGGTCTTGTTAGGTGAGATAGTCGGTGCTAGTTTACGAGTGCCAAAGCGTCGTCCAGCAAGATAGGCACCACTATCCGTAGCCCAAACAATAAAGAGAGCCAAGAGCACCTTATCCAAACCAGCGATCCGCGCATCCAATAAAGCATTGAATCCAGAGCCAACATAAAAGCTCACCGCGATAGGATACACCACATCATCAAAAGTATAGGTTTTTCCAAAAACTGTAGAACCCAGCAGTAAAAAACAACTAAAGTATAGGCAACCACATTGCCATCAATTGGCAAGAAAGTAAAATAATACTCAATTGGAACAGCCAAGACAAAAGCTGCCAGCATAGCCAGCATTCCTTCTAGCGTAGCAGTAGCCAAGCCTTTCATTCGGAGCAACTCATGCACAGCTAACATAGCTAAGAGGCCAACTCCTATCTGAAAAACAACCCCTCCTAATACAACTAGGGGAAGGAAAATCGCAAGCGCAACTCCCGCAAAAATCAATCTCGTTTGTAATTCCTTATCCATAAACTCTCCTAAACACCACCGAAGCGTCTCTGACGTTTGCTATATTCTTCGATAGCTTCTTTTAATGATTTTTCATCAAAATCCGGCCACAAGGTCTTGGTGAAATACAGCTCACTATATGCACTTTGCCAAGGCAAAAAATTACTAAGCCGCAATTCTCCACTCGTTCGGATGATCAAATCTGGATCTCTCAAAACACGAGGCAATGTACTCGTTTGAAGATAGTCTCCTATCATCTCCTCGTTAATATCACCTGGATTAAATTTTGCATCCAATACTTCTTGAGCAATATTTCGAATAGCTTGGGTTAACTCTGCACGGCCTCCATAATTGAGAGCAAAGTTCAAAATCAATCCAGTATTGAGCTTGGTCAATTCTTCTGCTTTAAGCAAAGCTTGATAGGTCTCTCTTGGCAATCTCGCCACGTCACCAATCATTTGAATTTTTACATTATTTTTATGTAGCTCGGGCACGTAGCGATCGTAAAATTCAACCGGCAAATTCATAATAAACTTGACTTCTTTTTCCGGCCTCGCCCAATTTTCTGTCGAAAAGGCATAAACCGTTAAAACCTGCACTCCCATTTCTTTAGCAGCAATGGTAACTTCTTGTAAAGCTTCCATACCAGCCTTATGCCCAAAGACACGTGGTTGCATCCGTTTCTTAGCCCATCGACCATTCCCATCCATAATGATCCCAATATGCTTAGGTACCTGTAGAGGAATGTTTATTTTTTCTTTTTTCTTAAAGTGAAACATAGCTTTATCCTAAAATTTAATCATTTTATTATACCATAAATCTTGTAAAAGTGTGTGTTTGGTACGTTTTGAGCTCAAATTATCTGTTCTATCATTAATCCGTTTTCTTTTGAGTATTACATCGTAAATCGTAGATAGAACAATAAAGTAAGACAAATGATATAACTAGTCCCGAATAGAGTACTTGTATTATTTTCACAAGATTTGGCGATCTTTTTTTATTTGTTTCATTACTTGGATCGTTCATTCTACTAGTTTTCCACACTATGTTATGAGACTTTCCAATAAATTGTTAAATATAAATTTAAAAATTCACTTTATTTTTTTAATAGAATTACGAATAGTCTATTTGAGAGAATAAAAATACACTCATCTAATTTCTATTTTTCGGAACGCTTTCTCTACTATTACTACTATTAGCATATATTGTAAAAAAGAAATGGAGATTACTCTATGAAAAGCTATTTACAACAAATCACCTATGCCAGCCTGACTTGGCTGTTAGCTTTCATTACAGATTCTGGGATTGAACTATTTCAGATTTACAATGATACACGAACAACTCTAATGGGACTACAAATCCAGAACATTGATACAAAAGAAACAGTGACTAATTTCTTTTCCCTGACCCCACGTTTCTACTTCATTTATCTTGCCGTCGTATTTATCTGGCTAAGTATTTATTCACTTAATAGAAAATATAGAGTTCATGCATAATGTGGTTTTACTATTTTTAACTTTGACTTAGGAATAACAATCCTTTGTTCCACCTGTCCAATTTAAATATATTTACAGAATTTCTTGATTGCTTCCTCTATAGCCCTATTCCTATTATTAGGCTTCGTTCTGCCAGGGGAATCTATTGTTAGAGTTTCTTCTTCATTTTGTCTCAAACTTATTTGCCAAACGCTTTTATAAACAAAAAGAATCTGAGGATTTCCTCTGATTCTTTCGTCCTATTCTTCAATAGCTGATTCTTCAGATGCTTCTGCTTCTGCTTGAGGCAAAACAGTCTTGATAGCTGTCAATTCAAATGTCAAATAAACGCCATCAACATCCAAAACAACCGTACGTTTGTCTGTATCGACTTCATCGACTGTTCCGTACAAGCCACCAATCGTGATTACTTCGTAACCTTTTTGAAGTTTGTTCAAGCTCTCCATCCGTTTTTCTGCTTGTTTTTTTGCGTGCGGTTCATGTAGAAAATCAATCCTGCCATAACCACAAACATGATAATCATTTGGATTCCCATAGTCGTCTCCTTTTGTTTTTGTGTCTTCATCACTATATCAAATTTTTGGTATTTTTACAAGAGAGGACAGCCATTTCTGACCAAAATCAAAAGAAGTAAAGCACAATACTGCGCTTTACTTCCATATTTTCTGATCAATATTTTACTTAGTAAGTTATCTATTTTCTGGCATTTCCTCTATAACAAGTTCGCCATCTTTGATATCCGCCAACAAATGCTTAGCATCTAAATGATCCAAGTGGAAATCAGTCACTTTGTCACGGATTTGTTGCTCGATGACTCTACGGAGTGGACGAACACCCATCACTTGATCATAACCAGCATCGCGCAAGAATTCCTTCGCCGCATCAGACACAGCCAGATCGATTTCTTTCTTGCTCAAGGTTTTATTCACTTCGATTAACATTAGATCCACAATTTCCATCAGATCTTCCTTCTTGAGATGAGAGAACTCAATCACTGCATTGAAACGATTGAGGAACTCTGGACGGAAATAATGTTTAAGTCGTTCCATCAAATCAGGTTTTTCTGCGTCTTCTTCCAGACCTGCTTCATAACCGAATCCAGCATTGGAAGTCGCAATGATAACCGTGTTCTTAAAGTTGACAGTATTTCCTTGACCATCTGTCAAACGACCGTCATCCAGAACTTGAAGGAGAAGGGTAATCACTTGTGGATCAGCCTTTTCAATCTCATCCAAGAGAATGATAGAGTATGGATTGCGACGGACACGCTCAGTCAGAGTGTTGTTATTGTCATCATATCCGACATAGCCCGCAGTCGTACCAATCAGCTTGGAAACGGCAGTTCGATCAGAGTACTCGGACATATCTAGACGGATAATCGCTTCCTTGGTACCGAACATATCCAGAGCCAGTTGCTTAGCCAACTCAGTCTTACCGACACCTGTCGGTCCAACAAATAGGAAGCTTCCGATTGGACGGTTACCTTCATCAAAACCTGCACGATTTCGGCGGATAGCTCTAGCCACGGCTTCTACAGCCTTGTTTTGGCCAATCACCTTGGCTTTGAGGCGGTCATTCATACCTTTGAGACGCTCAATATCCGTAGCTCCCATTTGAGATACTGGCACTCCTGTCATTCGCTCAACAGACTCTGCTACATCGTTGACTGTTGCCGTTACTTTCATATCTTCAGTATGGTTCTGCATTTTCTTTTCAAGCTCTTCGATACGAATCTTGGTATTTAGAGCTGCTTCGAAATCTTCTTTTTCTACGGCTGCTTCCTGCTTAGCCTTTTGCTCTTCGATTTCGCGTTCAACCGCATGAACATCAGTCACTGGATGCTGAGCTGCCAAGTGAGCCGCAGTCACGTCAACTAAGTCAATCGCCTTATCAGGCAGACTGCGTTGTGGAATATACTGAATAGAATAGTCCACGGCTGCTTTTAGTACCTCATCCGGTAGCATAACATTGTGATGTTGCTCGTAAAGATCTCGAATTCCTTGAAGAATTTTATACGTATCCTCTGCAGACGGCGCATTGACTTTAACTTCATTGAAACGACGGGCCAAAGCTGCATTTTTGAGAATAGTATTACGGTACTCGTCTTGAGTAGTAGCCCCGATAACGGTCAACTCACCACGAGAAAGTGCCGGTTTGAGAATATCCGCCATGCCTTTAGAGCCACTATCTCCGCCGATAGATCCTGCTCCTAGGATTTGGTGGATTTCATCAAAGAAGAGGATAATGTTGCCTGCTTCCTTGACTTCATTGACCAAGTTTTGGATATTTTCTTCAAAGCTACCACGATATTGGGTACCAGCTTCTAGACCAGAAATATCAACAGAGATAATTTCTTTGTTCTTGATGGCTGCTGGTACATCACCATTGACGATAGCTTGAGCCAATCCTTCTACGACAGCTGTCTTACCAACTCCGGCATCTCCGACCAATACTGGATTATTCTTAGTACGACGAGAAAGGATTTCAGCTGTTTCTTGGATTTCCTTATTGCGCCCAATGACTGGATCTAACTTGCCATCACGCGCTTCTTGGGTCAGATTACGACCCAGCTTAGCCAGGATACCATCCTGCTTAGGTCCATGAGCAGCAGTTTGTCCAGTCTGCTCACCTGTTCCTTGACCAGGCAGTTGACCTGTAGCTCGGTAATGTGCAAACTCTTCTGGTGTCACTTCTCGGCCGTTAATTAGGTAGCGACGGCTTTCACTATTATAACCACGCATCCCTCCCATTAATTGATTAAATAAGTCATCCATATTATTAAAATTATTGTAATTATTATTCATATTCATACCTCTTCATTTTCAAGAATTGCAAACGAATTTTTGATTTATTTTTCGTTTACATTTGTAATTGTAACATGGTACGAAAGAGATGTCAATAAAATATGCTCAAATTTTCAAAAAAAATTTACATGTGTAATCAATTTTCTATTTTAAATGTTTTTATACAACTATTAGCATTTTCTATACAATTTAAAAAGACCTGTAATCATAAGATACACAGGCCCTTTTTTATATCATTTTTATTTCTAGAACAACTCTTTATAGAAAGCGATGGTTTCTTCTAAAGTAGGCATGAATGGGTTGCCCGGCGCGCAGGCATCAATCAAGGCATTCTTAGATAGGTAATCAAAGTCAAAGTCTTTTTCTTCGATACCAAGTTCAGTGAGTTTCTTCGGAATGCCAACTGTTTCTGATAATTTCTCTATTTCAGAAATAGCGTAAGCTGCGCATTCTTCATCTGTCTTACCTTCAATTTGTAGTCCCAAAGCCTTGGCAACGTTACGGAAAGCTTCTGGTACTCGTTTGGCATTCTCACGCTCGACGACCGGCAAAAGCATCGCACAGCAAACTCCGTGAGGCAATTTATAAACCGCACCAAGTTGGTGAGCCATTGAGTGAACATAACCTAGTCCAGCATTATTAAAAGACATACCGCCTAGGAAAATAGCATTGACCATGCCTTCACGTGCTTCAATATCATGTCCATTCGCAACTGCACGAGGTAGATATTCCTTGATAAGTTCGATCGCTCCGATGGATAATTTTTTAGTCACACCATATGCTCCAGGCGTTACCAAAGCCTCAACAGCGTGGGTAAGAGCATCCATACCTGTTGCTGCTGTTAGAGCAGCAGGTTTTGAAACCATGAGTTCTGGATCATTCACAGATATCAACGCTAAGCTATTTTTATCCACCATTACCATCTTAACCTTGCGCTCTTCATCCGTGATAACATAGTTGATTGTGATTTCAGCTGAAGTTCCCGCTGTAGTGTTAATAGCTACTACTGGTAGGCCTTTCTTCGAAGACTTATGCAAACCTTCATAATCCTGTGGCTTACCGCCATTTGTCGCGATAACAGAGATACAGCTAGCGGCGTCTTGTGGTGACCCGCCTCCAACACTGATGATAAAGTCACAGTTATTTTCTTTTAGTGCTGTCACACCATCCATAACATTTTTACAAGTTGGATTTGGTTCTACATCACTAAAGACCACATAATCAATTCCTTCTGCTTCTAGAGGTGCTGTGACTTGTGGCAAAATATCACTGCCTTCAATAAATTTATCCGTTACTAACAAGGCTTTGCTATAGCCTAATTCCTTGACATAAGGACCTACTTCCTTCACTACGCCTTTTCCAATAAGGTTGACTGAGGGTACATAAAATGTTGACATAGATTTTCTCCTTTTTATATTGTTAATATAATAATACTACTATTCCAATCTCTTTGCAAAGATTTTGTGATTTTTTTAACAAAAACATTTATAAAAAATACTAACCTTCCAAAATAAGATAAAGAGCAAGGTGCTCCTTTTCAGAAGCAACCTCGTTCTTTTTCTTATCTGTTTTACGTGTTATCTTTCATTTGTAATCACGCCTTTTTTCAAAATAATATTGCCATATAGAGCTTCTTCACCTGTCTGAATGATCAAATAAGCTTTCTCTGCTTGTTCATAGAAAGCAAAACGCTCGAATTCTTTAACGACAACGCCAGATTGGTGTTTATCCAATAAAGTCTTGTAGTCATCCCAAATAACTGGTATAGTCGGATCTCCCGGTACTACCTGCATAAGACCCGCTTGGTAATCACTATAAGTGTCCAAAGGCAACAGAGTTAGTATAGCATCTAGTATCGCTGGAACTCCATGACCATCACAACGAACTACGCGTTGACCAATCCGATGAGCAGGGAAGTTCGCATCAGCAATGACTACTTCATCTCCGTGACCCATCTCCATTAGATACTTAACTAATTCTGGACTTAATATAGTTGGAATATGCTTTAACATCTAGCTTTCTACTTTCTATTTTCTTTAAATAATCGATATGATTGAGCCAATTCAGACTTTTCTTGTGCCTGATATTGCTTCGTTCTTTCTGATGCTTGGATAATGCTTTTCAGAGTTTTATTTTTTCATGAAAGAAGAGGTAATACTGCGTTACTTACATAGTTGAGAGAAGCCAGCTACATTCTAGTGAGAGTGAGACAGAAATCGGTAATTCGTTAGAATTCGATTTCGTCGTCCCACCTCCGCACAGTTGAGTTGGGCTGTAAAAGCTGATGAAATCAGCGTAGTAGAGCCCACTCAACCACTGCGTCTTACTCGACAATCCAAAGACAATTGAGAGGCTAGGACTTTTGTCCCAAACTCTTTTTATTACAACAAAGGTTACTTATGCATCAAATAGTTTAACAATTGTAAAATATCACTATATGTCATAAAGTCTGATAGCCAATAAAGCCTAAAAATTTCAAGCTAAACTCATTGTCTACTAACTATTTTTTCTATCAGAAAAGCATAGAAACTTCAAAAATTAATAAAATAATCAGTCACAATCATAAATTTCTCATGAAGAAAAACTCATCATTTTTCAGTACGTCAGAGACTTCTAAATAAAAAAGACAGACACTTAACAAAGCATCTGCCATATACACTATATTAATTAAGTTTTAAGCTTTTAATTCAATTACAGCATCACCTTCAGCCACTGTTTTTTCTGCTACAGGCGTAACAGAAGCGTAGTCAGCTGTATTTGTAACGATGACCATAGTCGTATCATCTAGACCTGCTGCTGCAATTTTCTCAATTTCAAATGTTCCCAGAACATCGCCGGCTTTGACTTTATCACCTTGAGAAACTTTTTGTTCAAAACCTTCGCCGTTCATTGTAACAGTATCGATTCCGACATGAATCAAGATTTCAGCGCCATTGGCTGTTTTCAAACCATAAGCATGACCAGTTCCAAAAGCAATCGTCACTTCAGCATCAGCCGGTGCATACACTACACCTTCACTTGGCTTGATGGCAAGACCTTGTCCCATAGCACCGCTAGAGAATACAGGATCATTCACATCGCTCAAAGCTACTGTCTGACCAACGATTGGAGAAACAATCGTTTCATCTTGGAGAGTAGCCGGTACATTACCAGTTTTTTCTTCTTCGACCAGTTTTTCAGTTTCAGCTTTTTCAGTTACAGTTTCCTCATCTTCAAAACCAAACATATACGTCAAAGCAAATCCAAGTGCAAATGAAACAGCTACCATGAAAAGATATTGGAAGAGTTGTCCATTACCAATGTAAAGCATTGTACCTGGGATGATAGTGATACCATTACCAGTACCAGCAAGTCCAAGGAGAGATGCTAAACCACCACCAATTGCACCAGCAATCAATGAAAGGAAGAATGGTTTGCGGTAACGTAAGTTAACCCCGAAGATAGCCGGTTCTGTAATACCAAGGAAAGCAGAAAGAGCAGCTGGGAAAGCAAGAGTTTTTAGTTTAGGATTTTTCGTTTTCACACCAACAGCAACAGTTGCAGCACCTTGAGCGGTCATAGCTGCAGTGATGATAGCATTGAATGGGTTAACATGGTCAGCAGCAAGTAATTGCACTTCAAGCAAGTTGAAGATATGGTGAACACCTGATACGACGATCAATTGATGAACTCCACCAATCACTAAACCACCTAAACCAAGCGGCAAAGCAAGAATTGCTTTTGTTCCAAATAAAATATAGTTTTCAACAACGTGGAATACTGGTCCGATGACGAATAGTCCAAGGATAGACATGACCAAAAGTGTAACAAATGGTGTCACCAAGAGATCCAAGACATCTGGTACAACCTTGCGGAGAGTTTTTTCAAACTTAGCTCCGACAACACCGATAATGAAGGCTGGAAGGACTGACCCTTGCAAACCAACAACAGGGATGAAGCCAAAAAATTTCATGGCAGTCACTTCACCACCTGATGCTACTGCCCAAGCGTTTGGAAGTGAACCAGATACCAGCATCATACCAAGGACGATACCAACAGCTGGATTTCCACCAAATACACGGAAAGTTGACCAAACAACCAAACCTGGCAAGATGATAAAGGCTGTATCCGTAAGGATTTCTGTATAGGTCTTCACATCATCTGGAAGCGTCATTCCAAGAGCGTTTAAAAGTCCTCGAACACCCATGAAAAGACCTGTCGCTACGATAACAGGAATAATTGGAACGAAGACGTCACCAAATGTACGGATGGCACGCTGAAACCAATTCCCTTGCTTGGCTGCTTCTGCTTTCATATCATCTTTTGATGATGTCGGCAAGCCAAGTGCAACGACTTCATCATACATCTTATTGACAGTACCAGTACCGAAGATAATCTGATATTGACCTGAGTTAAAGAAAGCACCTTGAACTTTTTCTAAGTTTTCAATAGCTTCCTTGTTAATTTTTGCTTCGTCTTTGACCATCACGCGTAGACGAGTCGCACAGTGAGCAACACTGTTGACATTCTCACATCCACCAAGAGCGTCAACGACTGCTTTTGCAATGTCTCTATTTTCCATTAGATCTCCTTAAAAATTAAGTTTTGTAAGCGATTTTATCACTTCTACGCTTATTATTCTAACATGTTTTAAAAATATGTCAAGCGTTTTGCAGAATATTTGCTTTTTTGTGGGTTAAATGTTGATTTTTTAGGCGAAAACGTTTACTATAGTAATAAGAAATAATCTGATTCGGAGGGAAAAAGATTGGTTTGGACTACTGAACAACGCTATAGACGTTATGAAGACTGGACTCAGAAAGAGATACAACATATCAAAGACAACATCGCTAAATCTCCTTGGCGGGCCACCTATCATGTAGAGCCTCAAACAGGCCTTCTTAATGATCCAAATGGCTTTTCATATTTCGATGGCAAGTGGGTGGTTTTCTACCAAAACTTTCCTTTCGGAGCAGCTCACGGTCTCAAGTGCTGGGTCCAGATGGAAAGTGACGACCTAGTTCACTTCACGGAAACTGGTCTTCGAGTGCTGCCAGATACTTCTCTGGACAGCCACGGTGCCTACTCAGGCTCTGCCATGCAGTTTGACGACAAGCTCTTTCTCTTCTACACCGGCAACGTTCGTGATGAGAATTGGGTGCGTCACCCCTATCAGATTGGTGCCTTGTTAGATAAATCAGGTAAGCTCGAAAAAATTGACAAGGTCTTGATTGAACAACCTGCTGAAGCCACTGACCACTTCCGCGATCCGCAGATTTTCAACTACAAAGGGCAATTCTATGCCATTGTCGGTGGGCAAAATCTAGACAAGCAAGGCTATGTCAAGCTGTACAAGGCTGTTGATAATGACTATACCAACTGGGAAGTAGTCGGCGATTTAGACTTCGCCAATGACAAGACAGCCTATATGATGGAGTGTCCTAATCTAGTCTTTATCAATGACCAGCCAGTCCTGCTTTATTGTCCTCAAGGTTTGTCTAAGGACGTGCTGGATTATGGCAACATTTATCCAAACATGTATAAAATAGGTCAAACGTTTGACATAAGCAAAGCTGCTATGATTGATCCTAGCCCCATCCAAAATCTGGACTATGGTTTCGACTGCTATGCTACCCAAGCTTTTAACGCACCTGACGGTCGTGCACTCGCTGTCAGCTGGCTAGGCTTGCCTGATGTGGAATACCCATCTGACCGCTTCAACCATCAAGGAGTCTTCTCTCTCGTCAAAGAATTGACTTTGAAAGACAATAAACTCTACCAGTACCCAGTACCTGCTATCAAGGATTTGCGAGCAGAATCTCAGCCTTTCACTGCTCTGACAGAAAGCAAGAACAGCTATGAACTAGAGCTGAATCTCGCTACAGATACCGAACACGAAATCGTCCTCTTTGCAGACAAGGACGGCAAGGGCCTACGCATCAACTTCGACCTCAAAGCAGGTCAAGTGACCGTTGACCGCAGTCAGGCTGGTGAGCCATTCGCTCTGGACTTCGGAACCAGCCGAAGCTGTGATATTGACAAAGAAGCAACGAGTGCTACTATCTTCATCGATAAATCGATTTTTGAAATTTTCATCAATAAAGGAGAGAAAGTATTTTCCGGCCGTGTCTTCCCGAGAGAAGAGCAGACAGGCATTACCATTACCAAGGGTAATCCAACCGGTACTTACTATGAATTAGATTATGGTCGCAAAGCTAACTGATGTAGCAAAACTTGCAGGAGTCAGCCCAACAACTGTTTCCCGCGTCATCAACAGAAAAGGCTACTTATCCGACAAAACGATTTCTAAGGTTGAGGCAGCCATGCGAGAATTGGCCTACAAGCCTAACAATCTGGCGCGCAGCCTCCAAGGAAAATCAGCCAAGCTAATTGGACTTATTTTCCCTAATATCAGTAATGTCTTTTACGCAGAATTGATTGGTAAACTGGAGCATGAACTCTTTAAACAAGGCTATAAAACCATCATCTGCAATAGTGAGCATGACTCTGACAAGGAGCGTGAATACCTTGAGATGTTGGAAGCCAACCAGGTGGATGGCATCATATCTGGCAGCCACAATCTAGGCATCGAGGACTACAATCGCGTGACTGCGCCTATCATTGCCTTTGACCGCAATCTTTCGCCGGATATTCCTGTCGTCTCTTCAGACAACTTCGAAGGCGGAGTGCTGGCAGCTCAGACCTTGGTCAAGGCTGGAGCGCAAAACATCATCATGATTACTGGCAATGACAATTCCAACTCGCCAACTGGCCTGCGCCACGCCGGCTTCGCTTCCGTCCTGCCAGACGCACCTATTATCAATGTATCCAGTGATTTTTCTCCGATCCGAAAGGAAATGGAAATCAAGCAAATCCTCAGTCAAACTAAGCCCGATGCTATTTTTGCTTCAGATGATTTGACAGCTATCTTAATTATGAAAGTCGCTCAGGAACTGGACATCCAGATTCCCAAAGATTTAAAAATCATTGGTTACGACGGCACTTACTTTGTAGAGAACTACTACCCTCAGCTAGCAACTATTAAACAACCCTTGCAAGATATAGCCTGTCTCTCTGTTGACTTGCTTCTTAAAAAAATTGCTGGTCAAGAAGTTCAGACGACTGGTTATTTCCTTCCCGTCAGCCTCTTGCCCGGGAAAAGCATCTGATTTTCACAGAACGAAAAAAGAACTTCCAAAATGGAAGTTCTTTTTTTATATTATCCTCTAGACTTCTTACTCAGCCTATTTGTTACTCCTCAGTCACAAACTGACTCAAAATTCCATTAACAAATTTACTTGATTTTTCATCTGAGAATTTTTTTGCTAACTCAATCGCTTCATTGATAGCAACAAGCTGCGGTGTCTCATCATATTCTAGTAGCTCATATAAGCCTAAGCGTAAAATACTTTTTTCCACGAGTGTTAAACGCTCCAAAGCCCAACCTTTTTTTAAGTGTTGGCGAATTTTGTCATCCAACTCAATCTTTGATTGCATCACACCATTGACTAAATTGAGCAAAAAGACTGGCAACTCGACTTGTTCTTCTTCCTTATCATGTAGATAAGCAAAGCGACAGGCCTCCACTATATCACCATCATACTCTAAACTCATTATCGCTTGGAATGCTCTTTCACGTAAATCACGTCTTGAGTCTGCTATCACCTTACTCATTAAGGAAGTCCTCATCAAATAAATCTACCAAATCAGGTTTTGGAGACTTTTCAGGAACAATACCTGCAACGTGGACATTGACAGCTGACAAAGTTACATCAGCCATATCATGAACGGCACTTTTCACAGCTTTTTGGATAGCCATAGCGACTGTTGGTACTCCAACACCGTACTCCAAGTAAAGATATATATCGACAGTTACATCGCCATTATCCGCAGTGTGAAGATAAACACCACGACCCAAAGAACGCATAGACAAGCTATCTGACATGCTCTTATTCGCAAAAGAGTAGACTCCATCCACCTTTGCTGTTGCAATCGCAATGATTTTCTCCAAAACGCGTGGCGCAATAACAATCTCACCTAGTTGTTCAGTTGCCATAGTGATTACCTCTTCTAAATTATGCGCGAGAAACGTATGTTCCTTCTGCAGTGTTGATGATCAATTTTTGTCCAACTTCAATAAAGTCTGGAACGTTAACGACAAGACCAGTTTCAAGAGTAGCTGGTTTACCAGAACCAGTTACAGTAGCACCCTTGATTGATGGTTGAGTTTCAGTTACAACTAATTCAACAGTTGTTGGTACTGTCACACCAATCACTTCGCTTCCATAGAACTGGATTTTTACGTCAGAGTTTTCAAGGATGTATTTCAATTCATCTTCAACATTGACTACTGGAATTTCATATTGGTCATAGGTTTCAGTATTCATGAAGTAAGCAGTGTCATCCATTTGGTACAAGTATTGAGCTGGTACAGTTTCAATAATAGCTTGCTCAAATTTTTCTTCAGGGCGGTAGCTAGTATCAAAAGTTGAGCCTGTACGAACATCGCGCAGTTTCATACGCATAATCGTATTTCCCTTACCTGGTTTGTGGTGGCTCGCTTCCAAAACGCGGATTAATTTTCCATCAGCTGTTTCAAATGTCATTCCAGCTTTCAGCTTACTTGCTTCAATCATTTGTTTTTACCTCTTTTTAAAATAATTTACTCTTTATTGTATCATAAAGCCTGATAATTCTCAAATAACAATCAACTCTTTTGGTGCAAGAGTTAAGACTTCACAGCCTTTTTCGGTAATAAGGAGATCGTCTTCAATACGGACACCGTATTTGCCGTCTAGATAAATACCCGGCTCATCGGTCAGGACCATGCCTGCCTCAATCGGCTCTTCTGACTTGCCGAAGTAAGGAATCTCATGGATATCCAACCCCATACCATGCCCAATCCCATGACTAAAGTAAGGACCATATCCAGCATCATTGATAATCTGCCGCGGAATCCGATCAAAATCAATCCGGCTAAGCCCAGCCTTGGCTACTTCTATCAGGGCTTGATTGCTGCGCAGAACAATATCATAAATCTCCCGCTCCTCGTCCGTCACCTGTCCCACATGAACAGTCCGCGTCATATCACTGACATAGTGATTGTAGTAGCAACCAAAGTCCATGGTCAGGGTTTCACCCTTTTGAATGACCTTGTCACTAGCCACACCATGCGGCATAGCAGAGCGGTAGCCTGAAGCGATGATGAAGTCAAAGGAAGCGCCTGAAGCACCTAGCTGTCGCATACGGGCATCTAAAAAGTTCATCACAGCTAGCTCAGTCGTCTCACCAGGCTTGATAAAGTCCAGCACATCTAGGAAGGCTTGGTCTGAAATCTGACAAGCCTTGCGAATGGTCGCAATTTCGTGCTCATCTTTAATCATGCGCAGATTTTCAATAAAACCTGTCATAGGAACCAGCTCGTAAGCCGAGAAGACACTTTCCAGCATTTTGAAGTAGGCATAGGAAATCTCATCATCAAAACCAATTTTTTGCAGTTTGTCGCCAGCTATGATTTTAGCAATCTCGCTAAGTGGATCACGTGTTTCCACAATATCAAATCCCTGAACCACTCCCTTAGCAATCAACGTATAACGCGCATCCGTCAGGAAAATACGGCGAGTCTTACTGATAAAAACCGTCGCTTCTGTTCCGCTGAAACCAGTCAGATAGTAAATATTTTTCAGATTGGTTACTAAAACAGCATCGCAGTCTGTCTGAGCTAATGCTGCTTCAAACTTTTCAACTCTTGATAACATGAGGCACCTCCATGAAATAACTATGTTTATTATATCAAAAAACCAGCCAAATAGGACATTTTTTAACAAGGCACACCTAAGGCTTAGAATCCGACGAGCATTCTCTGACATGAAAAATCCCTATTTGTAATATCAAACAGGGATTTGATGAATTATTTCACGTGCAGCTTGCCTTTCAGATATTGGCCAGTATAGCTGGCTGGATTAGCTGCGACTTCTTCCGGTGTTCCTGTCGCAATGATCGTACCACCGCCGATACCGCCTTCTGGTCCTAAGTCGATGATATGGTCAGCTGTCTTGATAACATCCAGATTGTGCTCGATAACGAGGACTGTATTGCCATCGTCCACAAAGCGCGATAGCACATGAAGGAGCTTGGCAATGTCTTCAGAATGCAGACCCGTAGTCGGCTCATCCAAGATATAGAAGGACTTACCAGTCGAGCGCTTGTGAAGTTCGCTGGCCAGCTTCATCCGCTGGGCTTCACCACCTGATAAGGTCGTGGCTGGCTGACCCAGAGTCACATAGCCTAGTCCTACGTCCTTGATGGTCTGGAGTTTGCGGGCAATCTTGGGAATATGCTGGAAGAATTCTACAGCATCATTGACCGTCATATCTAGAATCTGGGCGATATTCTTCTCTTTATAGTGAACTTCTAGCGTCTCACTATTATAGCGGGTGCCGTGGCAGACCTCACAGGCTACATAGACGTCAGGTAGGAAGTGCATCTCAATCTTGATAATCCCATCACCCGCACAGGCCTCACAGCGACCGCCCTTGACGTTAAAGCTGAAACGCCCCTTCTTGTAGCCACGAATCTTGGCTTCATTGGTCTTGGCAAACAGATCGCGAATATCGTCAAAGACTCCAGTATAGGTAGCTGGATTAGAGCGCGGTGTCCGGCCAATAGGACTTTGGTCAATATCAATCAGTCGATCCACATGCTCAATACCACTGATTTTCTTAAACTTACCTGGCTTAGCAGAATTGCGATTGAGTTTTTGAGCAATGGCTTTTTTAAGAATAGAGTTGACCAGCGTTGACTTACCAGACCCAGAAACTCCCGTCACAGCGATGAATTTTCCCAAAGGGAATCTGGCCGTGATATTCTGCAAGTTATTTTCCTGAGCTCCTGTCACTTCGATAAAGCGGCCGTTGCCTACACGGCGTTCCAATGGTACTGGGATCTCGCGCTTACCTGACAAGTATTGGCCTGTGATGGATTTCTTGCTCTTGGCCACTTGTGCAGGAGTGCCAGCTGCAACGATTTCACCACCGAAAACACCGGCTCCTGGTCCCACGTCAATCAGCCAGTCAGCCTCCCGCATGGTATCCTCGTCGTGCTCAACCACGATGAGAGTATTGCCCAGGTCACGCATCTTCTTGAGGCTGGCAATCAGGCGGTCATTGTCACGCTGGTGCAAACCAATAGAGGGCTCGTCCAGAATATAGAGGACACCACTCAAGTTCGAGCCAATCTGGGTCGCCAAGCGAATCCGCTGGCTCTCACCTCCTGATAGAGTCCCAGCCGAGCGAGACAAGGTCAGGTAATTGAGCCCAACGTTATTGAGGAAGGTCAGGCGGTCATGAATTTCCTTGAGAATAGGCCGCGCGATCGTCGTTTCGTTGTCAGTCAAGCTAAGCTTGTCCAACTGAAGTAAATGATCAGCAATGGACAAGTCAGAAATCTCACCGATATGCAAGCCATCTTCGCCGCCAACCTTGACAGACAAGGCCTGGGGACTGAGTCGATAACCATGGCAAGCTGCACAAGTCAGTTCATTCATATAAGCTCGCATTTGTGTCCGAGTAAAATCGCTATTGGTTTCATGGTAGCGACGGTTGATATTGCTAACAACCCCCTCAAAAGGAATATCAATATCGCGCACACCGCCAAATTCATTTTCATAGTGGAAATGGAATTCCCGCCCATCTGAACCAAAGAAAATCAGCTGCTTTTCTTCCTCCGTCAGCTCCTCAAAAGGCTTGTCCATATCAATACCAAAGGCGGCCATGGCCTGCTCTAGCATCTGCGGATAGTAGTTAGATGAAATGGGATTCCAAGGCGCTAGCGCTCCTTCACGCAAGGTCTTGCTAACATCAGGTACAACCACATCTAGATCCACCTCCAGCTTAACCCCCAGACCATCACAGTCTGGACAAGAACCAAAAGGCGCATTGAAAGAGAAAAGTCGTGGCTCTAGCTCTGGCACTGTAAAGCCACAGACTGGACAGGCATAGTGCTCAGAAAAGAGCAACTCTTGACCATCCATGGTGTCAATCACCACATAACCCTCAGCAATCCGCAGAGCCGCTTCGACCGAGTCAAAGAGGCGGCTACGCACCCCTTCCTTGATGACAATTCGGTCTACCACAACCTCAATATCATGCTGCTTGCTCTTGGATAGCTCTGGCACTTCCGTCACATCGTAAATATCGCCATCCACGCGCACACGGACATAACCGTCCTTCTGAATCTTGTCAAAAACGGTCTTATGCTGCCCCTTTTTCTTGCGGATGACCGGCGCTAAAATTTGCAATCGCTGACGCTCCGGTAATTCCAAGACCTTGTCAACAATCTGCTCGACAGACGAAGCTGTAATAGCACCATGTCCATTGACACAGTACGGAGTTCCAACACGAGCATAGAGTAAGCGCAGGTAGTCATTGATTTCAGTAGCTGTTCCCACTGTTGAGCGAGGATTTTTGCTAGTCGTCTTCTGGTCGATGGAAATAGCCGGGCTGAGACCATCAATCGAATCCACATCCGGCTTTTCCATATTGCCCAAAAACTGCCGAGCATAGGCCGACAGACTCTCCACATAGCGGCGTTGCCCTTCAGCATAGAGGGTGTCAAAAGCTAGACTCGACTTACCCGAACCGGACAGCCCCGTCACCACGACCAGCTTGTCCCGCGGAATTTCTACATCAATATTTTTTAAATTATGAGCTCGCGCTCCATGAATCACAATTTTATCTTGCATCTTGACCTCTTTCACTTTTAAACATCCTCTATTATAACAAAATTTTCTCTATTCTTTTGTCCCAAAACTCACCATTTTATAGTATAATAGTACGGTATGTAAAACTCTGGAAAGGAATATATCATGAAACAAGTCTTTTTATCAACTACGACAGAGTTCAAAGAGATTGATACGCTCGAATCGGGCACTTGGATCAATCTTGTCAATCCTTCCCAGAGTGAATCGATAGAAATCGCGAATGCTTTTGGCATTGATATTACAGACTTGCGAGCTCCTCTGGATGCCGAAGAAATGTCTCGGGTTACCATCGAAGATGACTATACCTTGATTATTGTCGACGTTCCCATCACCGAAGAAAGAAACAATAAAACTTACTATGTCACTATTCCACTCGGTATTATCCTAACCGAAGAAGCAATCATCACAACATGCTTAGAGAAGTTGCCTCTTTTGGATATTTTTATCAATCGTCGCTTACGTAACTTCTATACCTTTATGAGGTCACGCTTTATTTTTCAAATCCTCTACCGTAATGCCGAGCTATATCTGACAGCTTTGCGTTCCATTGATCGCAAAAGCGAACAGATTGAAAGTCAGCTTCACCAATCTACACGAAATGAAGAATTGATTGAACTTATGGAATTGGAAAAAACTATCGTCTACTTCAAGGCCTCTCTCAAAACAAATGAACGTGTGATTAAGAAATTGACCAGCGCAACCAGCAATATCAAAAAATATCTAGAAGATGAAGACTTACTAGAGGATACCTTGATTGAGACTCAGCAGGCTATTGAGATGGCAGATATATATGGTAACATTCTACGTGGTATGACAGATACCTTTGCTTCCATCATTTCTAACAACCAGAACAATATCATGAAGACTCTGGCTTTAGTGACTGTTGTCATGTCTATTCCTACCATGATTTTCTCGGCTTATGGAATGAACTTTAAAAATAACGACATCCCCCTCAATGGCGAGCCCCATGCCTTTTGGATTATCATGTTTATCGCTTTCGCTATCAGTGGCTCTCTCACTGTTTACCTCATGCATAAAAAATTATTTTAATTATTAGAAGGAAAGCTTATGTCACAAATATCTTTAGACAAACTCAGCAAAAAAAACCAAGAATTTATCCGCGTTGCAACCCATCAGCTCATTGAAGCTGGTAAATCTGACGAAGAAATCAAAAATCTTTTAGAAGAGATTATTCCTAATATCCTTGAAAACCAAGCCAAAGGCATTACTGCCCGAGGACTTTACGGCGCTCCTTCTACTTGGGTACATCAACTGACAGCCGCAGAACAAAAAGCTGCCGAAAATCCTGCACAAAACGAAGACCCACGTCTTATGATTTTAGATTCTGCACTTTTAATTTTGGGCTTATTATCGATCTTCCAAGGAGCAGTAAACTACTTCTCAAAAACAGCGAATCCATATGGTTTTACAACTCTAATCTTAGGAAGCTTAGCTGGTGGGGTTGTCTTCTACACTCTCTATCACTATGTTTACCGTTACTACGAGCCAGATCAAGCATATGGGACAAAACCTCCTTTTTGGAAATCTGCCCTGGTTATGGGAGGATCTGTCATACTTTGGCTAGTGGCTTTCACAGTGAGCGCCTTCTTACCAAGCTTCTTAAATCCACAACTTCCAAATCTTCTTGTGATTCTAATCGGAGGCCTGACTCTCGCTGGTCGCTGGTACCTTAAGAAAACATTTCACATCAAAAGCGCCATGGTCAATCCAAG
This sequence comes from Streptococcus sp. oral taxon 056 str. F0418, assembly GCF_000220065.1. Lineage (GTDB taxonomy): Bacteria > Bacillota > Bacilli > Lactobacillales > Streptococcaceae > Streptococcus. The sequence continues at coordinate 980,018 of NZ_AFQU01000001.1, forward strand.
ACGCTACTAATCATTAAAAATCCTAAGCTGACTTGCTTAGGATTTTTTATTTTCTTTTTTTCGAAAAATAAAGTACTAGGTCATCACAATTTTCACAAGGAGCATATGGGGCAAGGGGTTCATTGTTAAACCAAAGTCCCGAACCATCTGGAATATAGCCTCTTTTAACATACAAGCGCTGTGCCGGCCCATATCCCTTATGTAATCCCACTCCCAAGGTTACCACATCTGAATATTTCAGGGCTTCTTGCTCTGCTTTTTCGATTAGAGCCGTGCCAATCCCCTGCCTTTGAAAGCTTTCAAAAACATTAAAATCAGTTAACTCAGGATAAAGGCCTGCAAAAGGACCGTGATTTGCTAATGGAATGACTGTTATATAACCTGCCAGAAATCTGCCAACAAGAGCCACCAAAACTTGGCGTTCTCCTACCTCTTGCTCATGAAAATATTTGTGCAGAATATCTTTTCGCTCAGGCCATCCCTGCTCAACAAAGGCATTTGATAATCCTTCAATATCCTCAAAAAGCATCTTTCTGACGATTCGCTCTTCACTCATATTAGACTCCTTATAACAGATTCTCATCTCATTTTAACACTTTAAAGAAAAATAAAAAACCCTGCAAAAAGCAGGGAATCAAATTAGTCTTCGTTTACGAAAGGCATCAAAGCCATTACGCGAGCGCGTTTGATAGCTGTTGTTACTTTACGTTGGTTTTTAGCTGAAGTTCCTGTTACACGACGAGGAAGGATTTTCCCACGTTCTGAAACGAAACGGCTAAGAAGCTCAGTATCTTTGTAATCAACATATTCAATTTTGTTCGCTGCGATGTAATCAACTTTTTTACGGCGTTTGAATCCGCCACGACGTTGTTGAGCCATGTGTTTTCTCCTTTATATTATAGTTCTAGTTTGTCCAATTAGAATGGCAGATCATCATCTGATATGTCCATTGGGTTTGAATTCCCAAATGGATTCTCATCACGAGAAAAGTTTGGTACTTGGTTAGACGAATCGACACCACCAAAGTTTGATGTCGTATTACCACCAAAGTTATTTGGAGCATACCCACCAGATTGGCCTTCACGACTCGCGCGACTTTCCAATAGTTGGAAATTGTCTGCAACCACCTCAGTAACATAGACACGCTGACCTTGCTGATTTTCGTAATTACGGGTCTGGATACGGCCTGTAATTCCAACTAGAGCTCCTTTTTTAGCCCAATTAGCAAGATTTTCAGCTTGCTGACGCCAGATAACAACATTAACAAAATCTGCTTCTCTTTCACCATTATGGTTTTTGAAATTACGATTAACAGCTAATGTAAACGTAGCAACTGCCTGATTTTGTGGAGTATAGCGAAGTTCAGCATCGCGGGTCATACGACCTACAAGTACAACGTTATTTATCATGAATCTACCTTCTTAATTAAGCGTCAAGTTTGACGATCATGTGGCGAAGAATGTCAGCGTTGATTTTTGAAAGACGGTCAAACTCTTTAAGAGCTGCATCATCGTTTGCTTCAACGTTAACGATATGGTAAAGACCTTCACGGAAATCTTTGATTTCATATGCAAGGCGACGTTTTTCCCAATCTTTTGATTCAACAACAGTCGCACCGTTGTCAGTCAAGATAGAGTCAAAGCGTGCTACCAAAGCGTTTTTAGCTTCTTCTTCAATGTTTGGACGAATAATATAAAGAATTTCGTATTTAGCCATTGATTTTTCCTCCTTTTGGTCTAATGACCCCATGCCTTTGCAAGGGGTAAGTGAGGTTTTCTCACAAATAACTATTATACTAGATTTTTCTCAAAATAGCAAGAAAATTCGTCCAAACTTTCAAACTTATTTGCCATCAATTTTCTCAACTATTTGACGACCTAAAGCCTTTCCGCTATAATAGGACTATGTTTGACCGATACTAACAAAGGGGATTATTTATGGCGGATATAGAAAAAGTACAGGAGACAATTTATCAACTACTACAACTATTAGGAGAAAATCCAGACCGTGAAGGCTTGCTAGACACACCTAAACGAGTGGCAAAAATGTATCAAGAAGTATTCTCCGGCTTGAATCAAGATCCAAAAGATGAATTTACCGCTGTTTTTTCTGAAGGGCATGAGGAAGTTGTCTTAGTTAAAGATATTCCATTTCATTCCATGTGTGAGCACCATCTCCTACCCTTTTATGGTGTTGCTCACGTTGCCTACCTGCCAAGCAAAGGCAAAGTAACAGGCCTGAGCAAGCTAGCTCGAGCTGTTGAAGTCGCTAGCAAACGACCACAGTTACAAGAACGTCTTACTGCTCAAATCGCTACAGCATTAGATGAAGCATTAGCTCCTAAAGGAGTATTTGTCATGGTGGAGGCTGAGCATATGTGTATGACCATTCGAGGAATTAAAAAGCCTGGGAGTAAAACGGTCACTACTGTTGCTAAAGGGATTTACAAAGAAGATGTCCACCAAAGACAAGAAATCTTATCTATGATTCACCACCACTAATATCCCTCATCATACCCAATCAAAATATTAGAAAGTTACTTATCTATGAAGAAAAAAACGATCTTTTTCCTATTTTTAGCACTCGTCTGTATCGGTATCGAATACGAAACTAAGACTTACACGTCTGGAGAGTTGCCTGGAAAAGCATACGGTATTGTTGGACTAGCTGCACTTCTGGCTCTGCTTTATATCATTCCAACCATCTTGTTCGTTCTACACTTACGAAAGAAGTGGCAGACGCCTTTTTTAAGCCTATCTATTGCTTTTCTCGGTGGTTTTTTCATTGCTGGATGGACTTCTGCTTTAGCGAATACCTATCTACATGACGGCATTTCAGCCTTATCGATTTCCTTTTTAAGTGATTTAGAGAGCGCTATTGTAGCTCCCCTTGTTGAAGAGCCCCTCAAACTTATTGGTGTCGCTTTTGCACTTTATTTCATTCCAGTAAAAAATTTGAAATCGATCCTACTTTTAGGAGTCGGAGCAGGGCTTGGTTTCCAAATCAGTGAAGATTTTTCCTATATCTTATCAGATATGCAAGAAGGTTTCTCTTTTGCTATTTCAGGAGTTTTAGGACGCACATTTGGTTCTATCGCATCACATTGGCTTTATACTGGCTTAACTGCATTTGGTATTATCTTAATGCTTCGCTATCGTAAAAATCATACTACTACTTTCAGAACAGGATTATTCTACTTCTTGGCTACATTTATCTTACATTTCCTATGGAACTCCCCTCTATCAGCTATCGAAACAGAGGTACCACTTGTTAAACCGATTCTATCGGCCTTAGCCATCTTTATCTTCTTCCAAGCATATCAAACAGCTTCTCGTTTGGATGATGAAACATTAAACTTAACAGCATAATCATAAAACTCCTGAGAACAAATTCTCAGGAGTTTTTATTTTCTAGCGTCCCACTCATCATAAAATTCTTCTAAATACGTTTCTAAAAAACGATGCCGTCCTTCTGCGAGCTCCCTTGCAGCGGTTGTATGCATCCCATCTTTTAGTTTGAGCAATTTTTCGTAAAAATGCATAATAGCAGAGCTTTTCTCATTACGGTATTCTTCTAAAGTCATCGTTTTTCTTGTCTTTAAACCTGGATCATGAATAGGTCGACCTGTATGTCCGGAATACACCATTGCTCGAGCTATACCAATAGCTCCAATCGCATCTAGTCGATCCGCATCTTGGACAATTTTCCCTTCTATACTAGAGACAGTGGCTTCAGATTTTCCACCTTTAAAGGACATCTTTGAAATGATATCCAAAATGTGGTTTCTGTCACTTTCGGAAACCTTGTGCGATATAAGCCACTGTTCAACCTTTTGTAGACCAGCTTTCTCGCTTTCATTTAACTTTCCATCAGCAATGTCATGAAGAAGCGCCGTCAACTCACAAATAAATAGATCCGCACCTTCTTTTTCTGCGATAGCTACAGCGTTATTAGCAACTCGAACGATATGCCACCAATCATGACCACTACTGTCGTCCTTCAATTCTCGATAGACAAAATCGCGCGCCTCTTGTAAAATACGTTTTTTTGTGTCAGACATTCTATTCTCCACCATTACTTTTTGGAGTTTAATCCAATAAGCTCCATTTGCTGCTGAATTTCCTTATAAACCTGATTCCAGTCCTCTGGATTTGAAATATCTAATTGATCCGTACTAATTTTCATTTTGGGACTATAATCATAATGATCATACCAATCCTGATAATGTTTATACAACAACTGGTAATAATCCAACAAGCCATTTTCTTCATTTGGTTGCTCATAAGAACGACCACGTTTTTTAATATTATTCATGATGTGATCAAAACTGCCGTCCAAGTAAATCAATAGGTCTGGCGCTTTCTTCGGCAATCCCTGAATTTCTTCCATCATATTATCTAGTAGCTCAAGATAAATATTATATTCTTGTTCACTGATACTACCCGTCAAGGTATTGATATAAGTAAAAAGTGCGTCCTCATAAATAGAACGATCTAGAATATTGTTATCATCATGATAAGCTTCTTTAATCATCTTAAATCGTTTATTCAAAAAGTAGATTTGCAACGCAAAACCGTATCGTTCTGGGTCTTCATAATATTTATCTAAAATAGGATTTTCTTCTACTGGCTCAAAAAAAGGCTGTGTTCCTAACTCTTCGGCTAAACGATAAGTATAGGTTGTTTTCCCTACACCAATCATACCTGCTAAAATAATCACTATAGCTCCGTACCTCCAAAACTACTTGTTACAAAAACACTATATATTGTATCTTTAAAAAGAATATCATACTATATTTTGTTCGTCAAGACAATTTATCTTATTATAAAAAGACACCTAATCAAAAGACTATCATCGTCTATTGATCAGGCATCTACATTTATTCTTCATGCACTACTGTAAATTTGATATGAGAATAATCTTTCTCCAAATCTTTTCCTAGCATAAAAGCTGTAGCTTCTTTCTTAACTTTCACAAGATCAATGCCTTGATCCTGAGCACCAAAGACACAACCGCAATAACATTGACGGTAAATATCATATTCCTCACACATCTCTACAGAGCGCTTATACCCTTGATTTTTCTTAAAATCACTCGGCAAATAATGAGTCGCATAGACTTTTTGCACCTCAATACCGACACTATTAATGGTCTGAGAATTTTTATGAGGACTAATCGTCAATGCACTTCCAAAGTAATCAAAACCTAGTTCTACCGCTACCTCAGCAGTTTTATCCAAACGATAGTCATAGCAGACTTTACAACGATCGCCACCTTCAGGTTCCTTCTCCAGACCACGCACCTTTTTGAAAAATTCCTGTGGTTCATAAGGCGCCTCTAAATATTGAACATTGTAGCCTGTATTTTCATTAAAATCACTAACGAACTTCTGAGTAACATAAGCTCTACGCTGATATTCTGATTTTGGATGAATATTGGAATTAGCAAAATAAATCGTTACATCAGCAAACTGGCTAAGATATTCCAAAGTATAAGTTGAACATGGGGCACAGCAGGTATGCATTAAAATTGTTGGACGTTTCTGTTCCTTCTCCCAGACCTGAACCATTTTTTGCATAACACGATCATAGTTAATCTTCTGATTGGGATTCATCTTGTTCAAAATTTCTTCTACATCAATCATAAGCCGCTCCTTTAGTTTCTCATTCTATTCTACCATAGAAAACTGACTCAAACAATCTTGATTAAAATGATTCTAGAATAAAAGAGAGTGGGACAGAAATCGGTAATTCGTTAGAATTCGATTTCGTCGTCCCACCTCCGCACAGTTGAGTAGGGCTGTAAAAGCTAATGAAATCAGCGTAATAGAGCCCACTCAACCACTGCGTCTTGCTCGACAATCCAAAGACAATTGAGAGGCTAGGACCTTTATCCCAGCCTCTCACTATCTTGCTGTATTACATCATACCGCCCATCATGCTTGGATCCATGGCTGGAGCTGGGCTAGCTGGTTCTGGTTGATTTGCTACTACTGCTTCGGTAGTCAAGATAAGACTAGCGACAGAAGCGGCATTTTGCAAGGCTGAACGAGTCACCTTGACTGGATCAATGATTCCAGCTTCAATCATGTTAACCCACTCGCCAGTTGCAGCATTAAATCCTGTACCAGCTTCAGAGTTTTTCAGACGGTCAATCACAATTGAGCCTTCATAACCTGCATTCAACGCAATTTGACGAACAGGCTCTTCCAAGGCACGAAGAACGATGTTGCGTCCTGTTGCTTCATCGCCTGTTAGCTCAAGAGCAGCTACTGCACCCAAAACATTCACAAAGGCAGTACCACCACCTGAGACGATACCTTCTTCTACGGCTGCACGAGTGGCGTTGAGAGCATCTTCGATACGAAGCTTCATTTCTTTAAGTTCGGTTTCAGTTGCAGCACCAACTTTGATAACTGCCACACCACCGGACAATTTAGCCAGACGTTCTTGTAACTTTTCACGGTCAAATTCTGATGTAGCACTTTCAATTTGGGATTTGATAACTCCTGTACGATTAGCGATAGCTTCTGGATTTCCAGAACCTTCGACAATCACAGTGCTATCTTTGTCAACTGTAACTTTCGATGCTTGTCCAAGCGCTTCAATCGTTGCATCCTTAAGCTCTAAACCAAGATCTTCCGTGATTACCGTACCTCCTGTCAGGATAGCAATATCTTCCAACATAGCTTTGCGACGATCACCAAAGCCAGGCGCCTTGACAGCTACAACATTAAAGGTTCCACGAATTTTGTTAAGGACCAATGTTGGTAGAGCCTCACCATCTACATCATCTGCAATAATGAGAAGCGGACGACTGCTTTGCAAAATACTTTCCAATAAAGGTAAAATTTCTTGGATGTTAGAGATTTTCTTATCTGTAATTAAGATATAAGGATTATCTAGCTCAGCAACCATTTTTTCATTGTCGGTTACCATGTACTGAGACAAGTAGCCGCGGTCAAACTGCATTCCTTCAACTACATCCAGCTCTGTTTCCATTCCTTTGGACTCTTCGATGGTAATAACACCGTCTTTACCAACTTTTTCCATAGCTTCAGAGATATACTCGCCTACCTTCTCGCTACGAGAAGAAACAGCAGCAACCTGAGCAATAGCTTCTTTGCTAGAAACCGGCACAGAGTTAGACTTCAAAGCTTCAACCGCTGTCGCAACAGCTGCTTCAATTCCACGACGGATGCCGATTGGGTTAGCACCAGCCGTCACATTTTTAATCCCTTCACGGACGATAGCCTGAGTCAAAACAGTTGCTGTTGTTGTTCCGTCACCAGCGATATCATTAGTTTTTGAAGCAACTTCTGACACCAGCTTAGCGCCCATGTTTTCAAAATGGTCTTCCAGTTCGATTTCCTTAGCAATGGTTACACCATCATTTGTGATAAGAGGTGAGCCAAATGATTTTTCCAAAACGACATTACGACCTTTAGGGCCCAAGGTTACCTTGACAGTATCTGCTAGAATATCGACTCCACGAACCATACTGCTTCTTGCATCTGCTGAAAATTTAATATCTTTTGCCATAATATTATTCCTCTTTTCTAATCTTATTCGACAACTGCCAGAATGTTGGCTTCACTAACCAAGAGATAAGCTTCTTCTCCGTCCTTAACCTCTACACCTGCATGGCTTTCAACAAGAACTGTATCTCCAGCTTTGATGGATGGTGATACTAATTCACCACTTAAAGTGCGGATGCCTTGTCCGACTGCGATGACTGTAGCTGTCTTAGTCGCAGCGTGGCTGTTTCCCGCGATAACAAAACCACCAACTTTTTCTTCTTTTTCTTCTACTTTCAAGACCACACGGTCTCCTAATGGTTTTAGCATAATTTTCCTCCAAAGATTAAATTTTAGCACTCTGAACTTTCGAGTGCTAATCTATAGTTATTATTTTATCACTTGGTCAGAATTAGTCAAGAAAAAAATACTCATTCATCTACAAAAATGACAAAAACTGACTGATAAAATTAGCCAGTTTCTTTTAATGATTAGCTTAAAACCAAGGCATCATCGTTTAGCCTATAACCGCTATTTTTATGGAAAAGATCCATCAGCTGGGATACCGTGAGTCTTCTCTTTTCCTCTCCCTTTACGTCCACAACAATCTTGCCCTGAAACAACATAATTAAACGATTTCCATACTCAATTGCATGCTCCATATTATGGGTCACCATTAATGTCGTCAACTTTTGTTCTTCTACGACTTTTCTAGTCAAATTCATTACCATATCGCTCGTTTTAGGATCAAGTGCAGCAGTATGTTCATCCAGCAAGAGAACTTTGGGGCGAACCAAGGTAGCCATAGCCAACGTAAGAGCTTGACGCTGACCTCCCGATAGGAAATTAGCATCTGTCTTCATCCGATTTTCTAATCCTAATCCCAAATGTTTTAACTCCTTTTTGAATAAATCTCGCTCTTCTTCTGTAATAGATCTTTTAAAAAAGCTGCGCTTCTTACCTCGGCGATAAGCAATAGCCATGTTTTCTTCAATGCTCAAATTTGTAGCAGTTCCCATGCGTGGATCTTGAAAGACACGGCTAATATCTTTTGAACGATCTGATACAGAAGCTTTCTTGATAGACTCTCCATCTAAAAGAATATCTCCATCATCAATTTCTACAACGCCTGCAATCGAGTTCATGAGCGTTGACTTTCCAGCTCCATTTCCTCCGATCACGGAGATAAAGTCTCCCTGCTCAATTTCTAGATCTAAGCCACGGAGCACTGGATTTTCATTTATGCTACCTTTTTCAAAGGTCTTATATAGATTGTTTAATGTTAATAAAGCCATTATGCATCACCTCCAGATATTAAGGTCTTATTGGGTTTAATCTTTAATTTATTACGAATTTCTGGCACATAAAGGATAAGAGCTAGAAGAATAGCAGAAGCTAATTTGAGCATCTGAGCATCCACATTCATAGCAAGAATCATAACGAGTACCAAACGATACAAGATGGAGCCCAAAACAATGGACCAGAGACGTTTTCCTAGGGGAAGATATTTTACAATGACCTCTGCCAAGATAATGGAAGCAAGACCATTTACAATCGTTCCTGTGCCCATATTCATATCAGCGTAGCCATTATTTTGTGCCAAAAGCGAGCCCGCCAGAGCGATGAATCCATTTGAAATCATATAACCAAAAATCTTGATGCGATCCACCTTTATACCGTTAGCCTCTCCCATAGCTAGATTATCACCTGTAGCTCTCAAGGCTAATCCAAGCTGAGTATTAAGAAGGAGAATCAGCAAGAAAATAACCAAACTCACAAAACCAATTCCCAATAAAATAACTGTATAAGTTTTAGGCCAATGAAGTAGCTCCATCAATCCACTCACCAATGTTGCCTGACCTGAAAGAGAGACATTAGAGCTTCCTAAAACGAGAAGATTGACAGAGTATAAGGCTGTAAGAGTGATAATCCCCGTCAAAAGGGCTGGAATTTTCATCTTGGTATGAAGGAAACCAGATACTGCACCTGCAATCATTCCTGATACAAATCCAGCAATCGTTGCTAAAAGTGGACTGACTCCTTTGACGATTAGGAGAGCTGTCGTTGCTGCGCCAAGCGGAAAAGATCCCTCAGCAGTCAAATCAGCTATATCTAAGATACGAAACGTTATAAAAACACCAATAGCCATAATAGACCAGAGCAAGCCCTGTGATAAAGCCGAAAGTATAATATCTAAGAAACTATTCGAAGAATGCGCTGAACCTGATTTTTTCATAGTAGAAGCTTTCGAATCATTCGTTTTTTTCGTAGTAGTAGTTTTATTAGTCTGCTTAGCGGACTGGCTAGCTTTTTGTTCTTCAAGAATAGGAGTAATGTCAATATTCAAAGATTTAGCCATTTCTTCATTCACAACAACATTTAAAACTTCTGGCTGTTCGGCAGGAATATCACCAACCTTTTCACCGTTCATAATCCGAATAGCTAGTTTAGCTGTTTGGCGTCCAAGCGCTTCAAAGTCAGCACCGTAGGTAAATAGGACTCCATCATCAACCACATCAACAGCTCCCCCTACTACAGGAACTTTCATTTCTTTCGATAAATCTGTTACCAAATTAATAGCCGATACAATCGTATTATCCGCTGGTATAAACAAGACCTCTGCCTGACTCATCAAGCTTCTAGTTGTATCTTGCACATCATTGGTAGATGAGATTCCTTTGGTTATGGTCTCAATTCCTGCAGCTTTAAAGACTGCTTCAGCCTCTTCCACCTGAACTTCTGAATTACGTTCATTCGTCGTATACATGATTCCGACTTTTTTCAGATTGGGTAGGACTTTTTTTAACAATTCCACCTGCTTTTTAACAGGTGATCGGTCACTCGTCCCTGTCGCTAAACCACCAACATGCTCCATCGAAGCTACCAATTTTGCGGAAACAGGATCCGTAACTGCTGTAAACAAAATTGGAGTTTTGGTAGATAAGTTTGCCAATGCTTGAGCCGCTGGAGTCGCAATACCTAATACAAGATCATTTTTGGATAAGAGCTTTTCAGCGATTGTTTGTAAATTGGACTGTTCCCCTTGCGCATTTTGATAGTCAATCCGAATATTTTTACCATCTGCATAGCCTTGCTCTTCTAGCTCAGCGATAAACCCTTTTCGAGCCCCAGATAGAGCATCATGCTCCACATACTGTAAAATTCCGATACGAACCTGCTCTTTGCTATCGTTTGACGTAGCACATCCGACCAAAGCAAGCATTGCCACCATCAAACTTACAAAAGATATGATTATTTTTTTCATCCCATTCTCCTCTTAAAAATTTTTCAAAAACAAAAAGCCAATTAGACTGTATTCTAATTGACTTTTAAGTATTCATATATACGAAATATCTGTACTTTATATCCAGTCAATTAGAATAGGTATCTAATCAGCTGGACTCAACATAAAATGCTTTAGCTTCTTAGATACAAACGGGGTGACGTTTGTATCCTATCGGCTACAAACGTCTATCTAAAGAAACTAAAGTAAAAGTAGGTATTTAATTTCATTGCCAATGATGACGTCTGTTTAACCATTTTACATCTCCTTGTTTGTGATTGTTTAATACTATACCCTTAATTTTAAACAATGTCAATACTTTTTGTGAAATTTCTGAAAATTTTTGAAACAATACGTTCATTCTTTCCTTGCTTTTAATTGAAAAACAGCTCCTATTCCTAAAAGGGTGAGCTGCTTTCGTGTTGTATAGTTTTAGTTATTAATACTGTTTAATCAAATCAACTGTCGAGCGATCCAAGCGCTTCACCAGTGCTTGTAGGAAAGCTTGTGCTTGCAAGAAGTCATCCATAGCATAAAGCGTCTGATGAGAGTGAATATAGCGTGCGCATACCCCGATGGTCGTAGACGGTACCCCTCCATTTTGTAAATGAGCTGCGCCAGCATCTGTTCCACCTTGGGCACAATAATACTGATATTTTATGCCAGCTTCTTCTGCTGTGGTTAGCAAGAAATCCTTCATATTGGGTAACATAAGGTGACCTGGATCATAAAAACGCAGCAACGTTCCTTCACCAATCGCGCCTTGCCCACCATAGATATCTCCTGCAGGAGAGCAATCAACCGCAAAGAAAAGTTCTGGAGCAAACTTTGTCGTTGAAGCATGTGCACCACGCAAGCCAACCTCTTCTTGGACATTTGCACCAACATAAAGTTCGTTGTCAAGTTTTTGAGCAGATAAAGCCTGTACCAACTCACTAACCATAAGGACACCATAGCGATTATCCCAAGCCTTGGAAATGACATTTTTCCCATTGGCCGTCAGGATCGCAGAGCTATCTGGGACAATAGCATCACCAGGACGGATTCCAAAACTTTCTGCTTCTTCTTTGCTTGAGAAACCACCGTCAAAGACAATATCACTAACTTGTGGCAAGGTTGGAGAGCCACCTGCGCCACGCAAAAAGTGGGGAGGCACTGAACCTGAAATCACAGGAATCTCTTGTCCTTCTCGTGTAAACAGCTTAAAACGCTGGCTACTCACTACAAGAGGATTCCAGCCACCAATTTCCACCACACGAAAAGTTCCATCTGGCTTGATCTCACTAACCATAAAGCCAACTTCATCCATGTGTGCTGCTACTAGTACGCGCGGAGCATTTGCTTCTTCTAAATGCTTGACACCAAAAAGACCACCAAGGCCATCTACTAGCATCTCATCCACATGAGGCGCCATTTTTTCACGCAAGTAGGTCCGTACCGGGCCTTCGTAAGCTGAAATTGCAGGAATCTCTGTTACCTCTTTAATCTTTGAAAACAAATCTGACATATTTACCTTCTTTCTGTCCTTTATTTTATCACTTTTTAGAGAGGATGGATAGGAAAAATAAGTTCAAAATGAAGCAATAATCCTTTTTCACTTTTATCTAAGACAATGACATTCAAACTCCCATTCATCACCTCGGCTAACTGACGAGCAACTGCTAATCCAAGACCAGTTCCCACTTGGTGACGGGAAGAGTCCTTCATGTAAAATTCTTCGAAAAGATAAGGAACATCCTCTTCTTGTAGTGTTTGGCTATTATTTTGGAAAGATATGCAAACTTGCTGTTTCTGAATAGATAGACGGATATTTAAAAAAGTATCTGCATAGCGGCCTGCATTTTGTAAGAGATTATTAAAAATACGCTCTAAACTATTTTCATCTGCCGAAACATAAACTGCGGAGTCCGGAATATCTATATCAACCGATAGCTGCGCCGCCTCCAGAAGCTGGTAATGTCCAAGCAAACTTTCTTTTAAAACACGAGCAAGATCCACTTTTTTCAGATGAATCTGGTAATCTGACGATCGAAGGCGAGCATAGTCATAAAATTGCTCTACTAGAGATTTCATGCTTTCTGCCTTATTTGTCAGAACGGCGAGATTTTTTACCAACTCCTCATCTACAGCTTGCTCTTGCTCATTTGCTTGCATCCACTTCAAGTAACCAACTATCACTGTTAAAGGAGTTCGCAAATCATGACTAATATTTTCAATCTGCTTTTGAAAGCGTAGCTCTCTTTTCTTAGAATAAAGGACATGTTGCTCCACTTGGGCCAGGTAGTGATTTAAAGATATTAGAAAGTCGGCCAAATATTTATCTGGCATAGAAAGTTTCAGTGTCTGAGGCTGTCCCAAACTATCTTCCATCATCTTTAGCTCAGTAGAAAGCCTCTTCAAGCCGGCGGTTAAACTATAGTAGCGGAAGCCAAAGTATACAGCTATGAAAGAGGCAAGTAAAGAAAGAAAATAGAGCATGATCTCTCCTTTAATGATACAAATCAAAAATAAGTTTCTCCCACAATCATTTGATTTGAAGAAGAAAATTGTATTTCAATAAAACTGGTCTTATCGTGAATCTTTTGGTGCCAGAAAAATCAAGGCACCCCCTATCAGAAGCAGACTAATACCAAAACCTGAACTCAACAACTTCAAAATACCGTCAGATCGATTCCAAATAAACTCAAAAATAGGCGTCTGATTCGGATTACTAAAGTCAACACCTCCAAAACGCAAGAAAACAAGAGGCATCCAAGAAGAAATAACTTTCAACAAAGAATTCTGATATCCAAACATCTCTAAAATGGAAGGAATAAGAAGCCATAGACCCGCCCAAGCTAGAACAGTCAGTATTATTTTTTGTGTCCATTCAAGGAAGAAGAGAATGGTAGCTACGCTAGCCATTATCAGAGGTATCAGTAAAGGAAGTTCCCAGATTAACTCAGCTAAGCTAGTAACCTGCGGTTCCGAATCCGGCTTTAGAATTATTGGTACCAATAAGAGATAGACGCTACTCACCCAAACACTAGCAATGAAACTAAAAATAGAAGCGGTGAACCATTTTCCTAATATAATTTTTAAAGGTGAAATCCCAAATGACAAAGTTGGCAACTGCGCTCTTGCCTTGTAACTTTCTTCGTACAAAAAGAGCGTCATACCAGCAGAAAGACCCAAAAACCAAAAGGCTTGATTGGCTAGAGTATTATATGCATCATGAAATTCATTATGATACAATACCAAGTGTAGATTAGGTCTGTTCGGAATCCAGTATAGCATTTCTAATTGAAGAAATGCCAAAACAAGTAGTAAAATAGCCACCAGCCATATGGATTTTTTATGAGATAGTCGATACCATTCACTTTTTATAAAATTTAACATCGTAAAACCTCCACACAAGCTAAGGATAAACTAGCCGATATCTTTCTTCCTCAGATAACTGAAAGCTAGTAGAATAAAACAAACACTCCAGAAAATACCAGCAATCACACATTTAGCAAATCCAGCTCCAGCTCCCCATAAAGTTTGACTATTTTGAGTATTAACAATCGCCTCTGTAGAAAAGAAATTCTGTGGTAACCAATTAGCAAATTCAATTAGCACTTTCCAACGAAAACCTAAGCCAATATTAAGTAAAAAACTTGGTATCAATCCCCAAAACAGTAAAAGACAGATAAAAACTATCGAGGTTTTTTCAAAAAAACTGGAGAAAAAAATTGTTGAAAGGATAGCCGCTACAGCTAGCAAAAAAACAGCTGGAACTTCTATAATAATATCAATCAGTGACACTGGCCCACTATGCTTTAATAAAACAAGAGCACTTCCTATATATACAGATAAGACTGTCAGCATAGACAAAGTAGCTCCAGTGGTCACAACGATTGTCTTCCCAAAAAATATTTTTATAAAAGAAATACCGTAAGCTAGTGGATTTTTCAAAGTGCCTAACTTTTGCTCTCCTTCGTAACATAGCATGGTAAAAAGCATAGCCATAAAAAGAAAAAGCATCGGATTTGCCACTAGATTAGACAAGGAGAAAGACAGAGTATTGTATTGAAAATGTGAATCAGACCCCATCATACATAAAAGAATATTTATAAGCAAACCACTTAGACTCAACACAAAGGTGAACAAATAAATCATTTTACTATGGAAAAGGCGGTAAAACTCACTTTTTATATAATTTCTCATTATTTTCGCCCTTCTTTCAAACTCATATAATAGTCTTCTAGCTTCATTTCTAACGTCCGTAGACTACTAATATAAATCTGATGTTCCGCAGCAAGTTTGCTGTAAAACTCTGGACGATGTCGTGGATGATAAATGACTAATCGCTGATTTGCAAAGACCGTGAATTGCTCATCAGCATCCCTTTGCTCTAAAAGAAATGTATAACTAGCTAAATCAGAAAGCGTCATCTCAATGCTATTAGAACACTTTTGGTGAAGAGCTTCCGCACTAATTGACTCCAATAACTCTCCCTTACTAATAAAAGCATAGTGAGTGGCAATTTGCTGTAGTTCCGATAGAATATGGCTAGAAATTAGAATCGTTATATTTCTTTCTTGATTCAATCGATGGAGCAGCTGACGAAACTCAATAATACCACTCGGATCGAGACCATTGATCGGCTCATCCAGTACTAACACCTGTGGATCGCCTAATAAAGCAATGGCTAAACCCAGACGTTGCTTTTGTCCCAAAGAAAGGGCGCTAGCTTTCTCTTTTCGTTTCTCTGATAGCCCCACCGTCTCTAACAACGTTACTGCTTGCTTATCTTGAGGAATACCTTTTTGAATGGCATAGTAACGCATATTTTGTTCAACAGTCATGTTTGGGAAAAAGACAGGCTTCTCAATTAAAAATCCCATTCGGCTACGAGCTATGGACAATTCCTTTCCGGTTTGCCCCAAGAGAAAGACATTTCCTTTACTAGGGAAATGCTGTCCAGCTAGGATACGAAATAAGGTTGTTTTCCCCGCGCCATTATCTCCTATTAAACCATAGATACTACCTTGAGGAACTGCCAGCGAAATATCACGAAGCGCTTCAAAAGCTCCATAACGCTTACTCAAATGCTCAGTTGCAATGATTGATTTATTCATGGTTTCTCCTTTTATCCTATTTGATAATATCATTGTAACGAATAGGTTTTTAATAAGTCATAAAGAAAAAATAAAGAAGTCGTAAAGATTTAAACTAATTTAAAACCAATCCCATAGATAGTCTGAATAACTTCGTCAGGTAACTGTTCTTTTAATTTCTTACGAATGTTGCTGATGTGAACATTTACTGTATTATTCTCACCATAATAACCGTCCTTCCATACAGCCTGATAAAGTTGCTCACGCGAAAACACCTTATCAGGCTGACTCATCAATAATTGCAAAATATCAAACTCATGAGCGGTTAGTATAACTTCCTTATCATCGACCAACAATTGGCGAGAGTCTGGATAGAGAGTGAGACGTTTATATTCAAGCACAGTTTTTGTTATGTTAACTTGCCCTCTCCTCAAATTGGCCTGCACACGTGCCAGCACCTCCATCGGCTCAAAAGGTTTGGTAATATAATCATCTGCCCCAAGAGAAAAAAGGTAGACTTTATCGCCCAAAAACTTTTAGCAGATAAAATCAGAATAGGGCAGGTAAGCTGATAAACCTGACGAAGTTGATTTAACACCTCTTCTCCCGAAATCCCCGGCAACATTAAATCTAGCAATACAAGATCAACCATTTCTTGTTGAGCCAACAAAAGGGCCTCCGTACCTGAAAAAGCTTGGATAGTTTGATAACCTGCCTGTTTCATCATCTTGGCCAACAGTTGGTTGATATCAGTATCGTCTTCGACAATTAAAATACGAATCATCATCGTCGCCTCCTTGATGTTATTATAAGGAAAAACACAGTAAAAAACAACGAAATATAAGACCAAAGTATTGCAAGTTCGTTTCTTTCCATTTCAAATCAAGGTGTCTTGTTATTTTGTCTATTAGAGAAATTTACTATCCTTGATTTCTATCTTTGTCATTGTTCCTCCTTCTTTTTTGTGTTAAAATATTGTCATGAAAGCTAAAAAAATCATTTTAACAACTGCTGCTCTTTTAGGAGCAGGTGCACTTGCTTTTGGAGCTAGAAAAATAGTACAAGAACAAGAGCAAACTAAAAAACGAGAAGAAATTGTTGAACTCGTTCGTAACTTCTTTGCAAGCCAGGGAAAGATTGCAACAGTCTATGTCCAGCTTTATGAATCAAACAATGATCGTTTGGTAGGAGGAGTCGTTCTAGAAGACGACCGACACTTTACTTTTGTCTATGAAATGGGGCAACTTAGCTACGAGGAGGAAGCATGATTATTCCTGAAAGCATAGAAGAGCTAGCAACTTATATCCACTCAGAAAATAAAGTCGTGTTCTTCTTCACGGCAGATTGGTGTGGAGATTGCCTCTTTATCCAGCCTGCTCTAGCAGATATTGAAGCAGAAAATCCGAGTTTCACCTTTGTCCAAGTAGATCGTGATGCTTATTTAGAGGTAGCAAAAAGCTGGGATATTTATGGAATCCCTAGCTTAGTCGTGCTAGAAAAAGGACAGGAAATCGGTCGCCTGGTCAATCGAAATCGAAAAACGAAAATGGAAATTAATGATTTTTTAGCAACCTTATTATAAAAAATGGAGAGAGAAATGATTTTTACTTATAACAAAGAATTTGTTGGGGATGTTTTGATGGTCATTGTCGCTGACAATGAGGGAGCAAAAGTGACTTTTGAACGCAAAGGAAATGTTACACGTATCTTCCGAGAAGATACACAACAAACGATTGCTTGGAATATTTTTCAAGTATCTGAATACTTAGACATCAACCAAGTTGGTCAAGTGACTCTAACCGACCAAGATGTGGCAAAACTCAATCAAGAGTTACAAAAAGAAGGTTTCGCTGAGGAACTTATCAATGACCATAAACCAAAATTTGTTGTCGGAGAAATTGTTGAAATGGTGGCACATCCAGATAGCGATCATCTCAATATCTGCCAAGTACAAGTTGCTGCAGACAAAACTGTTCAAATCGTTGCTGGCGCTCCTAATGCTCGAGTAGGACTAAAGACCATCGTCGCCCTACCTGGAGCCATGATGCCAAAAGGTAATCTTATCTTCCCTGGTGAGTTGCGTGGTGAAAAAAGCTTCGGTATGATGTGTAGCCCACGTGAGCTACAACTACCAAATGCCCCTCAAAAACGTGGCATTATCGAACTTTCTGATACAGAGACTGTCGGTACCGCTTTTGATCCAGCCAGACATTGGCAGGGATAAAAATATAAAATCGTGAATGGTGAAATCCCTCAATCGTTAGATATTCTATCTAATTTTTTGAGTTGAATACAATTTTTCACGATTTTTTTATTTCTCTTACGAATAAATAGGTAGGAGGAAAATAAATGTACAATAAAGTTATTATCATTGGTCGTTTGACGGCCACACCAGAATTGCATAAAACAAACAACGAAAAGTCAGTTACACGAGCAACTGTAGCCGTAAATCGCCGCTACAAAGATCAAAATGGTGAACGTGAAGCCGACTTTATTAATATCGTTTTTTGGGGCAAACTTGCTGAAACACTGGCTAGTTACGCTAGTAAGGGTAGTCTCATCTCTCTTGATGGAGAATTGCGTACACGTCGATATGAAAAAGATGGCGTCACGCATTATGTCACAGAAGTGCTTGGGCATGGTTTTCAACTTTTAGAAAGTCGTGCCCAACGAGCTATTCGTGAGAATAATACTGGAGCCGACTTGGCAGATCTAGTCCTTGAAGAAGAGGATCTTCCTTTCTAAGTCACTGTATTTCAAGGAAGTAATGTAAACTCTCCTACAGGTGCCGAACCAAAACTACTCAGTTATTTTAAAATTTATACTTCTATAATTAGATTGAAATTCCATAAAACATTAAGCTGCGACACTCTTGTCCAGCTTTTGTACTTCTTCATAAAAATATGCCATATATTCGCTCTTTGTAAAGCATTTTATATTCTTAGTCGCTTCTATTCCCAAAATTTGATTATTTTTGTTATAATGCTTAGCAGAGGTGAAAATATACATGAAAAAAATTGCTTTTGATTCAGAACAATACTTAAACTTACAGCGCGACCATATCTTGGAGCGCATTAATCAATTTGAGGGCAAACTTTACATGGAATTTGGTGGCAAAATGCTGGAAGATTTCCATGCTGCCCGCGTCCTGCCAGGTTATGAGCCGGACAATAAAATCAGACTTCTTAAAGAACTCAAAGACCAAGTAGAGATTGTCATTGCGATTAATGCCAATAACATCGAACACTCTAAAGCACGTGGTGATTTAGGCATTTCCTATGATCAGGAAGTGCTGCGGTTAATCGATACCTTTAACGAGCTGGATATTTTTGTCGGCTCCGTAGTCATCACCCAATATTCTGGTCAGCCAGCCGCTGATCTCTTCCGTAGCCAATTAGAAAAAAATGGTATTGATTCTTACATCCACTACCCAATCAAGGGCTATCCGACTGACATGGATCATATCATCTCACCTGAAGGTATGGGGAAAAATGACTACATCAAGACTAGCCGTAATCTGGTAGTCGTTACAGCACCTGGACCTGGCTCTGGTAAATTGGCTACTTGCTTGTCCAACATGTACCACGACCAAATCAATGGCATCAAATCAGGCTACGCCAAGTTTGAGACTTTCCCTGTTTGGAACCTGCCATTGCATCATCCAGTAAATCTAGCTTACGAGGCAGCAACAGCAGACCTCGATGATGTCAACATGATTGATCCTTTCCACCTGCAAACCTACGGTAAGACTACTGTCAACTACAACCGTGATATTGAAATCTTCCCAGTCCTCAAGCGTATGCTGGAACGTATCCTTGGAAAATCACCTTATGCTTCTCCAACGGATATGGGGGTCAATATGGTCGGTTTTGCTATCGTGGATAACGATGCAGCAATCGAAGCTTCTCAACAAGAAATTATTCGTCGATATTATCAAACCGTCGTTGATTTCAAAGCCGAACGTGTTTCTGAATCAGCTGTTAAAAAAATCGAACTTTTGATGAACGATTTAGGTATCACGCCTCTTGATCGTAAAGTAACCATCGCTGCGCGTGCTAAAGCTGAATTAACAGGAGATCCTGCCCTTGCCCTTGAATTACTAAGTGGTGAAATCGTAACAGGTAAAACATCTGAGCTTTTTGGTCCTACCGCTGCTGTATTGATTAACGCTATTAAAAAGTTAGCCAATATCGCTAAGGAGACCAAGTTGATCGAACCTGAGTATGTCAAACCAATTCAAGGCTTGAAAATCAATCATTTAGGTAGTCGTAACCCTCGTCTACATTCAAATGAAATCTTAATGGCTCTAGCTATCACAGCCATGGAAAATCAGGATGCTGCCCGTGCTATGCAACAACTTGGCAATCTCAAAGGCAGTGAAGTGCATTCTACAGTTACTTTAACCGACGAAGATAAAAATGTTTTACGTAGATTGGGCATCAACGTCACTTTTGATCCTGTTTATCAGTATGACAGACTATATAGAAAATAAAAACAAGCTCTGTTAAAAGCTTGTTGAGAGGAGAGTGGGACAGAAATCGGTAATTCGTTAGAATTCGATTTCGTCGTCCCACCTCCGCACAGTTGAGTAGGGCTGTAAAAGTTGATGAAATCAGCGTAGTAGAGCCCACTCAACCACTGCGTCTTGATCGACAATCCAAAGACAATTGAGAGGCTAGGACTTTTGTCCCAGCCTCTTTTTTGTTAATAACGCTTGGACAGGAGAAGACGCAAGAGATAGTAAAGTCCCAAAACTAGGATAACGGTCAAGGTCAGAAACTGATTGAGACTTAAGATGATTGGGAAAATCATAGATAAAACGCTCAAGCACGCTGCCAGCAGCAAAAGGATATTAAAAAGCAGAGTACGAGTCTTTTCTTCAATCATGCGATTGCGCTCATCAGTCACCTGAATGTAGAGATTCTCAAAATTTTCCTCCCGTCTTAGGGCCAGATTATACCGAATAGTCATCAAAGAAAGCCCCAACAGTATGCCGACCAAGACTCCTTCCTGCTGATCATCCAGAGAATGAAAGTGACTCCAGGCCAGTCCTACCAAGATGATAAAGGTTAAGATACGTCCCACGATAACTTTCCTTTGAAGTTTTTTCCTAAATTCTTGTTTAGTTAATATTTCCATGTCGGCCTCCTATTTTTCATATGCTTGAAACATTTTCAAGATCGCCACAATCAGGAATATTCCCACAAAAGGCAGAATTTCCTTAGGGATAAAATTGGCTTGCAAATGGAGATAAGATAAGCCAACTACCACCAAAATAGCCAATATCCATTTACACAAATAAGTACATTTCATGATTCATCCTCCTCAAAGAGAAACACTTCTTCAATTCTTAAACTGAAAAAGGATGCAATTTTATGAGCCAAAAGGAGCGAAGCATTGTAGCGGCCCTTTTCCAAAGAAATAACCGTTTGTCTCGTAACCTCTAGCTTCTCAGCCAGCTCCTCCTGGCTGAGCTTTTTTCTTTTTCGTAATTCTTGAATTCGATTTTCCAAGGCTGCCTCCTTCTTGAAATGTAAAACAAGCTTTACTTTTCAAATATAGTATAGTCTCCTTTACATCTTTTGTCAAGAAGAACGCGGCAAAAAAAGGACTGAAAATTTAAATATTTCAGTCCTTTTAGCATCTTGATTGATTTCCTTTGTTATTTGCCTTTTAAGGCTACAGTCAACTCAACGCAAGCTCCTCCTTGGTCTGGATTGAACAGGGTCAGACGACCACCATGCAAGAGAGCGACCTGCTTAGAAAAGGCTAAGCCGATACCATGATGGGGATTTTCAGAATTGCGACTTTGGTCACTCTGGTAAAAGAGCTGTTCCGCTCCCCGCAATACCTCCTCTGAAAATGCTGGGCCGTTGTTCCAGATAGTAAAAACCAACTGGTCCTGTTGTAATGATACCGTCAGCTTCACTTCTTTTTGGTCTTGGTCAGCATGTTCAAGCGCATTCAGTAAAATATTGAGCAAAGCCCGCTTGAGATAGTCCAAATGAATGGACAAAATCAGACTAAGATCACAATCTTCTTGAAGGTAGAAACGATAGCTTTCCTGTTTGCTGAACAGTGCCCAGTCGTCCTGTAGAGAAGCCAAAAAGTCCTCCAAGGAGAGCTGACTGAACTGATTAGAATCAATCTGAAAGGTCTTAGCGTAATCAATCAAAGAACCACAATACTCTTCCATCTTGTGACTAGCCTGCAAAATCTCAGTAGTATAGTCTGCAAGTGGTTGGCTCAACTGCGCCAATTCCAAGAGCTCAGCATTCCCCTTAATCACAGTTAGTGGCGTTTTCAAATCGTGCGATGTCGCTGATAGCTGGAGAATCAACTCCTGATTATGCTGCTGCTCTTTTTCTAGAAGACAAGCATTTTCTTGGTGGCTACTCCGCAAATCGCCATAGACCTCTAGCATCTCCTCAATCCGAAATAGTTTGCTTTGATTTTCTTCTAAAAGCTTCTCGCTTGTTAGCATTTTTATTTCCCGATTGATTTTTCGGAGCAATTTTAAAATATGATAAAAAGTAATCAGGAGCAAGCTTCCTGCCCAAAAGAACAAGGTAAAAAGAACTTGCTTGCCACCTTGAGAAAATTCATAGCCTATCAATACAAAAATCAAAACATGAAAAAAGACGATTTTCAAACTGGTTGTCCAGACTAAGCTTTTGAAATTTCGGGTCCTAATTGCCATCTATAGCCTACTCCTCTCACTGTCGCGATTGCTTGTAGCCCTTCTTGTTTGCATTTTTGACGAATCTGATAGACGTACTCTGAGATGGAGCGAAGCTGTGTTTCTGAGCTTTCTGGGTAAAGTAAAGTATGCAAGCGTTCAGCTGAAAAGGTCTGCTTGGGATTGCTAGCTAGTAAATGCAGCAATTTAAACTCTCGCTCTGAGAATTTCAAGACTTTACCAAAACAGGCAATTTCATAGCGCTCTGGATAAAATTGACAAGAAGAAATTTCAGAATAGCGCTCCTCACGTCTTTCCTCCCGCCGAAGATGCGCTCTGACACGCGCCAGCAATTCTTTGGTTCCAAAAGGTTTGACAATATAGTCATCTGCACCACGAAAGAGCCCTTCCACCTTGTCCGCCTCCAACTCCTTAGCCGTCAGAAAGATGATGGGGCACGAAAGATGAGGACGAATGTAGGAACATAGCTCAAAACCATTAACAGGCTCCATCATCACATCCAGAAGAATCAAGTCATATCCGACAAAATCCGTCAGCTCTAGCTCTTCTATCCGATCAAGCGTCATCACGTCATAAGCATCGATCTCTAGGACACTTTTCACCAGCTTTAAAATGCTCCGGTCATCATCAACCACCAAAATACGATACTGTCTCATAATCTCCATTATAGCATACCTCTAGCGAACATCTCGTTTCAAGGTTAAGAATATAGCAGAGCTCCAAACCAAGCCTAACCAGATCAACTGTATTCCCAGCCCAGATAGATCTATTGAATGCTGAAGACCTTCATATTCAAAAAGATTTAGCGTAGCCAGATCGGGCAGGTATTTTGCTTCTTTGATGAAGGTTGCCAATAAACGACTGAGACCAATCAAGAGAGGAAAGAGTACCGACACCGGCACAACCCAAGATTGAAAGAACAAAGCGAGTCCAGCAGCTAACAGAGCCAGAAAAAGATTGCTGAGAAGACCAAAAGAGCTGTAATAGAGGAATTTCCCCAGTAAGGACCAGCTAAAGTCTAGGTCAAATCGAGCCAGCATAACAAAGAAACAGCTACTTATAATGACACTATAGAGAACCAAGAGCAACAAGCTCAAAAATGAGATTTTCCCAGCCAACCAAGCCCTTCTATTTGATACGGTTAGAAAATTCGTTCGCATCCCTGACTTGACAAACTCTTGTGCAAAATAGAGCGAAGTAAAGATAACGACAACAGGCTGTGCCAGATAGAGGGCATGCAAAGCCTCACTCAGAGCCTTTGCCTGGCCAACTGCTGTCTGACTGTAGTCAAGATTCATCAGAAAAAATGGAACAGCTACTAGAGCTACCAAGGCTGCACCAAGAGCAAGATAGTAAGAACGAAACTTAATCCATTCACTTCTAAGCAAAGCTTTTATCATCAGTAGCGTCCTCCTAAATCCGTCTTCAAAAAGCGCAGAGAGGTCGCTCCACCAATGACTAGCAACCATACGCTTAGTATCAAGAGTCCTTGCAAGGGATTATTAGCATATTGAGAAGTCGGCGTTGCAACAAATAACTCTCCTGCGGGCTGTGGCAAATAAGCTCCCCAACTCGTGTGGGTAGCTAGGTAGTTTCCCAAATTATAGATCTGGGGAACAAGAAAGAGTAAGGGAAGCAACATTGTCCGCCCAAGCAATCCCAATAAAAATGACAGGAGACCCAACAATGCAGTAGCTAGTGCCTTCCATAACAGATGACTCCAGGCAGCTTGATTAAGTAAAATTGGATGTAGCCCTTCTTTTCCTAAAGCCAAGTGCATGACAATATAGCTCAAATAAATGGATAACAAGCTAATGATGAGTGAAAACAAACCAAAGGTCAATATTTTACCCACGAGTAGCTTCAAACGGTTATTACAAGCCAATAGACTGGTTCGCAAGCTGTGAGACTGAAATTCCATTGCTCCCATAATTCCAGCTAAAATGACTAAAACCATTCCCCCCATAGATGCGCCATTAAGACCTAGATATTCCAGTGGATCAATAGCTTCTGCCAGACCAGGAACCGTCTCAGGGGTCGCATCTAAACCGATAGACAGATACTGGCGTCCCTCTAGCCAGGATACGGCAGGTACCAATAACAGCATGAAGACCATGCTTACCCTGAAAGCCTTGGTTGATTGGATTTTCAACCACTCTGAATGCAATAAGGACATCGTTTCTTTCATCTTAAACCTCCTCTGTTAAGTCGAAGAAGAGCTCTTCTAAACTATCTGTTCCTTGTAATACATCTTCTAGCGTTCCCTGTTCGATAATTTGCCCATGATGAATCAAGACTACATCGTCTGTTACCATTTGTACCTCAGACAGGATATGAGAGGATAGAAGGACGGTTTTCCCTAAATCAGCCTGCTGGCGAATGAACTTTCTAAACCACTTAATCCCACTTGGATCCAGTCCATTGGTCGGCTCATCTAATATTAGAAACTGGGGATCACCTAGTAAAGCTACTGCCAACCCCAGACGCTGTCCCTCTCCTAGAGATAGGCTTGATAAGAAATCCTTTTTCTTATGAGTGATTCCAGTCATCTCCAATACCTCATCAATCCGAAACTTTGGAATGGCATTACTTGCAGCAATAATATGCAAATGGTCATAAACCTTTCGATTTGGCAGACCACCAATACCGTCAAACGCTGCACCTACCGTTTTGAGCGGATAAATCATTGACTGATAGGTTTGTCCATCAAAAGTCGCAGTCCCAGAGGTCGCTCGATCTAATCCCAAAAGGATCCTCAAAGTCGAGCTTTTCCCTGCACCATTATGCCCTAGAAAAGCCGTAATGCGACCACTCCTAGCTGTAAAAGAAATATCCTTTAAAATTTGCTTGTCTCCATATTTTTTAGAAACACGATCAATTTTTACAATATGTTCCATACTGAACTCCTTTTCTTTATTTGACTTCATTTTACAATGGCAAGTTCAGAAGAAAATCAGACAAGAAAAAAACTTGCCTTAAATGACAAGTTTTTGAGTTTATTTTTCCACTTCACTCCAGAGCTTGCGGATACTTTTTTTCTGAACGGGATCTACAAAATGCGGAGCGATTTCCAACAAAGACTGCAAAACAAACGCTCGCTCAGCCACATAAGGATGCGGAACAATCAAGTCCGGACTGAATATTTCCTGTTTTCCTATGTAAAGAATGTCCAAGTCAATCACACGCGGTCCCCATTTGATCTCCCGCACACGCCCTAAATCTTCTTCAATAGCCAAGAGCGTTTGCATTAATTCCTCAGGATTGAGCCAGGTTTCAACTTCAACAACTTGATTGAGAAACGGATCCTGCTCAACTCCCCCCCAAGGCTCTGTCTCGATACAGCTTGATGCCTGCAAAACTCTTATATTTTGCTCTGCCATTTTTTCTAATGCTGCACTCAAATTCGCTGACTTATCTCCCTGATTGCTACCTAGACCGATAAAAGCGGTATATTTCTCACGCTGCAGGCGAACGGAGCATGTATCCAAAGGGAGAGGAACAGGTGCCCAGGGCTTCTTGACTTCCAAACTGATCTTCCGCACCAAAGGATAGGCCAAGAAGATTCGATCGATTAGCTTATAAGCCAAGGTTTCAATCAGGTCTTCTTTACTTTCCTGACTCCATTTGACCAACTCCTGAGCTAATTCACCATAGTGAACAGAAGCTGTCAAGTCACCTGATTTCGCAGCTCGCGTCATATCATATTCCAAGATAAGGTCTAAGACAAAACGTTGCCCCAACTCTTTTTCAGCTGCAAAAACGCCATGGTAAGCATAGACTTCCAAATCTTTAATCCGTAGCTGATCCATTCATTTCCTCTTTCTTTTTTGAGATATAAGCTCTGACCTGTGCTAGAAAATACAGCGAACCAGTGATCAGAAGCACTTCTTTATCTGTATGTTGCTCCTGTAAATATGTGTCTAGATACTCCTGCCATGCTTGATATGAAAATCCTGTCTGTCTAGCTTGCCTCCTCATATCTGACTCTGATACTGCACGATCATCATCAAAGGATGTCAATGTGACAGATACATCTGCTTGAGTAAACAACTGCAACATCTCATCTAGTGCTTTGGTCCGAATACAGGTAAATAAAACCTGCTTATCATATGAAGAAAAACGCTCTCGAAAAGAATGTAACACAGGCCTTAAGGCATGCGGATTATGAGCTCCATCTAGAAAAATTAACGGAGTATCAGCTATTTTTTCCATTCTTGCTGGCCAAACGATGGCTTTAAGCGCATCATCAATCTCTTCCTTACTCAATAGAGCTAGACCTTTTTGTTTACAATACAAATCACAAATTGTAATCGCTAAGGCTGCATTTTCTACTTGATAATAACCTAAAAGAGGAGTTTGATAAATGTGAAGGGGACGTTGCTCTGTCTGTAGTGAGAACTCCTCACTCATTGTTTCACTTTTTTTCCAGTCAACTTGATAAGCCGATCCGTATAGATAAAGAGGAGCATTCTTATCCTCTGCAATTCGGCAAATGACTTCTAGCGCTTCTGCTTCAATCTTTCCTGTCACAACTGGTACATTGGGCTTTATAATCCCTGCTTTTTGCTCTGCTATTTCCCCAAGAGTTGATCCTAAAAGTGCAACATGGTCCAGGCCAACCGTTGTAATGGCTGTTATATCTGGATGACAAACATTCGTTGAGTCTAAAAGACCACCCATTCCCACTTCTATAATAGCAACATCCACCGCTTGATGAGCAAAATAATCATAAGCCAACGCTGTCATAATCTCAAACTCTGTCACACCTTGCAGAGAGTCATTTTGGCTCTGTTGAGAAAATAGATCTTGGTAAACCTGCAAATGATGATTCAACTCTTGAGTTGAAATGGCTTGACCATCGATAGCAATTTGCTCATTATAAGAAGTAATATAGGGTGATGTAAAGGTCCCTACACGCAATCCTCTAACTCGCAAAAGCTCTCTAAGTGTGGCAATTGTTGAGCCTTTACCATTTGTACCAGCAATATGAATGATCGAAAGCTTTTTATGGGGATTTCCACGAAGAGCTAACAAGGTGTTCATTCTCTCCAGACCAAAGTTCGGTTGTTCCGTTCGATAATGGGCAATCCAACTTAAATCTGGTTTCTCATTTGTCATTTTCATCTTATTTGTACTGCCTCAAAGTTAAATCTTCTGCTCCTTGAGCTAAGCGAATGGCATCGCCAATCTCTGTTGCCATTTTGTGATAAGAAATATCATGCACCCGTAACATCTCTACTCCAAGACTTGCTGCAATACTGGTCAGATGGCTAGAAGCAATATCTCGATTTTGATAGCCCAAATCTGTCTCTGGATCCACCTCAATACCTGCATCTTCTAAGATATTTACCACGAAACGCTTACGTGAAACTCCAAGAAAAATTGGAAAACCTGCTTGATGAATCTCGTGAAGATGCTGTAGCAAAATCAGATTTTCTCGCTTAGTTAAGCCAAATCCAATGCCAGGATCCAGCATAATCTGACTACGCTCAATGCCTGCCTCTTTCGCTTTTGCTAAAGATTTGTCAAGAAAAGCCCACATTAAATCTACAATATCAAAGGTAGCAAAGCGAGTCAATTCTTCTGCTGAAAAAACATCTTGAAAGCCAAACTTAGGAAAAATCGTTGCGCTTGTATGATGAGGTCTAGCCATAACTGGATTAAACATCAGAATAGCACCAGCAGAAGCTTCTGCTACTACTTGAGCCATTTCCTCATCTCCTAGTAATCCTGTAATATCATTAACAATATCTGCACCAGCCTTTAAAGCTGCTTGAGCGACTGATGCCTTCCAAGTGTCCACCGATATTACAATATCACTTTCTTTTCGAATCGCTTCAATAACCGGCACTACCCGCTGAATTTCCTCTTCTACTTCAACATAATGGCTACCCGGTCGAGTTGATTCCCCACCAATATCAAGCATATTGGCACCTTGAGCAATTAGATGGCGCGCCTGAGCTACAGCTGTTTCAATCGTATTATATCTCCCACCATCCGAAAAGGAATCTGGCGTAACATTGATAATCCCGCACAGGCCTGTTTTTCCATCTGGAGTTAGCGATTTTAGATACAATCTATTCTTTGTCATCTCTATTCTCTCATCAAATGTATTTACTTACATTTTATCACATTTTTCATAGAAAAAAGAGAGCAAACCAAGCTTTGAGAAATTTGGTTCGATCTCTCTCGTGTTTTATATTCAAACAAAAAATAGCATAGAGGCATGCTCGTTTGACTGCGCCGCTTTTTACTACATTAAAAATAACATAAGAACAACAGCTATTCCATTTCGTAGCATGTGAGCGAGAATGGACATCTCCAAGCGATCTGTCTTATGAGCCACATAGGCAAACACTGCTCCCATTCCTCCATAAAGAATAAAACTACCAATGTTCGTCGGACCATGGAAAAATCCAAATAGGACCGCACCTACAACATAGCCCACGACCTGATGCTGTGCAAATAGTTTCTTTGGAATCAACCCACGAAAAATAATCTCTTCCATAATGGGAGCCCCGATAACAATGCTGATAACACTGATAATTTTAGGAATCTGCTGCGTAATTTCGGTCACCCTTTCCTGATTTTGAGGAATAATAGGTGCACCTTCCAGCTGCATGACAATCGCTGCTAAAATCCCAATCGCAAAACTCGCAAAATAAGATAACACTAGTAGCTTAACTGATGAGCCATTAAAGAAACTAAAATCAAAAGTAAGCAGATTTTCTTTTTTTGCAACATACAAAAACAAAGAGATGATTAACCCGTAAACAGCAATCACGATCAGTGTATTGAGCAAGGATTGCTTATTATCCATTGATAAAATGACTAGAAACGGAACCTGAGTCAAGACAACTGCAAGCCCAATCATAACAATATATTTTAATTTTTCTAAAAAGAATTTCATCTAATCTCCTATCTGTAAAAAAAGGGCTTATTTTCTAGCCCTTTATTCTTACTTTTTAAAACGTTCTACATCACGCGCAATCACTAGCTCTTCGTCTGTTGGGATAACCAAAACTCTGACTTTTGCATCTGGTGTTGAGATGTCTCCATACTGACCAAAGACGTTTTTTTCTGGATCAATATCACAACCAAACCAAGAGATCCCATTGATTACTAAATCACGAATCGTCACTGAGTTTTCCCCGATACCTGCTGTAAAGATAATCGCGTCTGCACCATTTAAAACAGCCAAGTACTGACCAATGTATTTTTGAATGCGATCAACAAAAATATCGTTAGCTAATTTCGCTTTTTCATCGCCCATCCGCATGGCTTCATGGATATCACGCATATCGCTTGATTTTTCTGAAACCCCTAATAAACCTGACTCACGATTCAAAATGCGACTGATGTCTTCTGGAGTATTGAAATCATCTGTATACTGCATGAGATAAGGAATAATGGCTGGGTCAATATCACCTGTTCGTGTCCCCATCATCACACCACCAAGTGGAGTGAAGCCCATAGAAGTATCAACAGATAAGCCTTTATCAACAGCAGTAATGGATGCTCCATTTCCGATATGACAAGTGATGAGCTTCAATTCTTCAAGTGGTTTTCCTAAAAGTTTTGCAGCTTCATGAGCGACATACTCATGACTAGTACCATGAGCACCGTACTTACGTACCTTATTTTCTGTATAATATTTCGTTGGTAATGGATAGCGATAAGCTTTTTCTGGCATCGTCGTATGGAAGGATGTATCAAAAACAACCACACTTGTAATATCTGGTAGTAACTCTTTAAAAGCACGGATCCCTGCAGCGTTTGCCGGGTTATGAAGCGGTGCTAAGAGAGACAATTCTTCAACTTCCTGAATGACTTCTTCATCCACCAAAGCAGAATCCTTAAAGTACTCACCACCAGCCACGACACGATGTCCAACACCTGTAATTTCATCGTAAGATGCAATGATGTCAAAGCGCATCAAGTCGTCCAACAAAATTTTTACAGCCTGTGTATGGTCTGTAATATCTAGCACTTGCTTTTCTTCACGACCATCAAATTTTACCGTTGAAATAGAATCTTTAAGACCAATCCGCTCAATCAAGCCTTTGGCCAAAACTTTCTCTTCTGGCATTAGGTAGAGCTGCCATTTCAAACTAGAACTTCCTGCATTTATTGCGATTGTTTTAGACATATTTCACCTCGTTTAAGCGTTTTCAGGTTTATTATACCAGAAATTCACTTAATTTTCACTATCTTTACACCATTTTTGAAAAGTTTTACTAAAGCGTATGATTTCTTCATGGTTCTGTAAATCAGACAAAGCATAAACAAATGTTTCCCTATCTGTGGCTTGTTGCTTTTGTAAGACAAAGATCGTCTTAGCTTGAGTTACAGAAGCAAAGAGATTTTCAGGCAAAGTAATCATCGCCACTAGTTGGGCTGAATGCTTGAGCCACTCCTTAAATAAATCACTCTGTGGACTTGTTAAAAGATTATTGGGAGCCAAAAAAATTGCATAACCATCAGCCTTTACATATTTTAGCCCCTTCTCTATCAAAAGATGGTGGGCATAGGTATGTTCTGTCTGACTAGCTAGCTGGTAACGACTAGCAATCTGGTCATCTGGATAGTAACCGATAGGTAAATCACTGATCATTACATCGCTTTCTTTCAAGACTTGCGGACGCACCGCATCTCCTTGAGCAAAATGTGCTTCTGACTTCATTACATCCGCTATACTAGCAGATAAATCTATCAGCAAATCATCGATTTCAATTCCCAAATAATCAATTTGTTTCTGACTATTATTTAAGAGAGTTTCTGCCAGATTTCCCGTTCCGCTACCTAGCTCAAGAACAGTTATTTCAGACGCTTCTATTAATTGATCCATTAGAAATATCAATAAAAAGCCAATTGAATCTGGGGTGAATTGATGGTTAGCTTGTAAAGGCTCCGTTTGCGCTGCCTTCATCAATATAAATTGATAAGCCCGTCGCCACTCTTCCTTACTCAGTTCTAAAGCCTTTAGAGCCTGATTATTTTGCGTAACCTCTGCCAAATCTGTTTGCCCATCCAGATACATTCCATTCTGCTCAATTAGAGCATCATAAAAATTAGTTGACAAACTATTTTGAATCAGTTGGGTATTCTCCAAAAGGAGCGTGTAGGCTTCTTCGATTTTTTCAAAATTCATGATTTCCTCCGCTCCCTATCTTATCAAAATTTAGTCTTTTTTTCCATCATCCCTTACTTCTTGACTGGTCTCTTTCTTTTTTAGCTTTTTACTCTTTGTTTCATCCTCATTTGCCTGGCTTTTAGCATCATTTTTATCCTTGTCCTTTATAGAAAAGTTAAAATCATAAGTCCGATCTGAAACCTCTACTGCAACTAATAGATTTCCATTCTCTTTCTGATAACGGCTTTTCCCTTTGTTAAAAGACAATTCACCACTATCTTTCGTCAGATCATTTTGTGTCAATAGAGCTATAGCATAAGCTGTTTGTCTTTCTTGTAAGAGCAGGAAATTGCGCTGATTTGCAGTTTGGCGATTAAGATAAAACTGTAACAATAAGCTGAACACAGCTGCCATTAGTAAAGCATACATCATCACTCCTGCTTTAATTTTCTTTTTCCACACGATAGATGTACTCTCTTTCTAAGCCGTCTTTAAATTGCAAAACCAAATGAACTATTTTAGACTCTTGATAAATTTGGGCATCTTTTAAACCATAGACCATCGGCTGATAGCCACGTCCTGTAGCATCTGTCTTTCTAAAATCATCGCTTTTAGATTTACCAAAAGCTATTGACTTTCCATCTTGCTTAACATATAACTTATTTTGCTCGACTTTTTCAAAATGACTACGCGATAATTCGACATCTAGCTGGTCTGCAAATAAAAGCCATTCCTTTATCTTGCTTTGTTCTTGATAGCGTATTTCGCTTGCCAATAACTTTGTCATAGCTTGAAATACCAAGAGTCCCCCACTAATAACCATAAGGGCAACAAGTGCTTCTAACAAGGTAAAAGCAGCTATTTTAGCGTTTCTCAACGTGAATCAACTCCTCTCCCTGGTAGAACACTCGAATCTGATCCTTGTTCCGCTGAACCTGAACCTGTATACCATTTAACTGAAGCTGGTCCTGCCCTGTCTGGAGGGCCATCTGAGCCACCCGCAAGACCTCTTCTTTTTGCAAAATCGCTAGCGTTTCTCTGCGAGAATAAGAAATTTGATGAAGTAATAAACTAGCAATAATAGAGAAAATGCCTAAAGCTAACAGTGCTTCTAATAAAATCGTTGCCTTAATTTGTTGTTTTTTAAATTTCCCATTTCCAATATAAAGCTGATAAGTCACTCGTCCTTCCTTGGTTTGAAATTGAATCTTGCTAAGTGAAGAATTCCCCCCTACTTTATCAAATTGAATCTGCTCTTCCTCCAATAACTGAACACTTTTTGGAATCTTTAGCTGAGCATAGCCATTTGAAATTCCCTGTTTTGAAATTTGTAAGACTAGCTTACCCTGAGAAGAGGTACTAAGCTTCTGACTTTCTTGATAAAAATGTTCAAATTCTAAAAAGAATATTTTTGACTGAATTTGCTCAAAAGAGGCTTGAACAGAGGTTGATAAAGCTATCAAGATGAAGCTACTAATCATTAAAACCAAAAGGCTTTCCAATACCGTAAAGGCCTTAATTGGCAACTGCCTGAGTTTCTCTATTGTTTTTTCCATAGTAGGCCTTATAAGAATCTGCTTGCTTTTGACTGATATTTCCAGCAGCAACTAGTTTACTAAGCGTTGCTTGCTCTCCTGTATTTTTAAGCTCATATAACTCTGCTTGGCTCTCTACTACTTTGACAACCGCAGCATTTCCAGTATCTGAAACGGCCTCTTTTTGCTTGGTTAGATTAGGGACAAACAAGAGCATCAAAACACTGATGATCAGAAGCACAATTAACATTTCCACTAAAGTAAAGGCTTTAACGCGTAATTTTTTTAATTTGTTCATAGATGAACCTCCATATTTTGATAAAGGGGCAAAAGCATTGCCGCATACAATAAAACAATCATTAATGCCACAAAAACAAAGACTAAGGGTTGAATCAAGTTCATAGATCTATTGACCCGACTAAAAAATTCCTCCCAGGTCTTAAAGGCATAAATTTCTAATTCACTTCCTAGCTTAGATTTGACTTCCCCATATTCGATGATTAGGGACAATTCCTTTTTGAAAAAAGGATAAGAAGAAATCTTTTGTGAGAATTCCTGACCATTCTGTAAAGCTAAACTTAAGTCTTGGCCAATTTCTTGAAATAGAGCTGATTTCTGGCTCTGCATGATTTGAAAAATTTGACTAAGCTCTAAGCCTTGTCCAATCATATTTCCCCACTCACGTGCGTAATAGGCTGTTAGATAAATCTTTACAAACGATCCGATAAAAGGGATGCGAGCCAAAAGTGAATAGATTACAATTTTTTTCCGACGCTTAAAGGCTAAGTATGTACCACCGACTAAGCCAACCAGAGTCAAGATGCTTATCAAAAAAATACTCGGCAACTGGCTGATAATCTGAGTAGCAAGGTTTTGACTAGTTAACTGAGGCAAAAGATAATTTCTCAACCCCATCATAATCATCACCAAAAAGCCAAGAAGCATCATAGGGTAAGTTGCTACTTCTATTAATTTCTTTTTGACTTTGCTTACATTATCCAAGTATTCCTCGATTTTCAGCAAAGCGAGAGATAGGTTACCATGTAACTCCGCCAACGATAATTGAGTTGACACTGCATGTGAAAATCCCATCCCAGCCATAATCTCTGAAAATGTCTGGCCACTCGCCAAGCCTTGACGCATCTGTTGGACATAGGCTGATTCTAAAAGAGCGCTTCGCCCTAAAAAGTCTACAATCTCTGCTAAGTGAAAACCACTAGAAAACAAATTATTAAATAGCTCGATAATCTTTTTTTGCTTAGCAGTTCCTAATCTTTTCTGCCTGTTCTTGCTCAGGATGGATATGTCCCGCTGCAAGAAGCTGATCAATCTGTTGATTCCAGTTGGTTGGTTTGTGCTCTTGGTAGTTGCTGTTGGCAAAGTCTATCACACCTCCTCCCCCAATCAAGCGCTGGTAACAAACACCCTGTAAAACAATCTTTAGCTCTTCCTCGCTGACACCCAACTCCAACAAGCGCTCATACACACCTGGAATACTTTTAGCATGAATCGTCGAAAAGACTGTAGCTCCTGTCAAGCTAGCTCGAACCACAGCTCTCGCTGTTTCACTATCTCGAATTTCCCCAATAATCAACAAGTCCGGACGGTGGCGCAGGGAAAGTTTAATCAGACTCTCATAGGTCAGACCAATCGTTTCATTCAACTGTAGCTGAAGCATTTCTTCTTGTTTTATTTCAACAGGATCTTCAATGGACATGACCTGTTGACCCTTAAATTTTAGCTGAGCTAATTGATACATGAGAGTGGTTTTACCACTCCCTACTGGTCCCGAAAAAAGATAGAGTCCCCTATCTTTAAATTTTTCTCTCAATTCAGGAAAGTGAGTAAACCAAAATTTTAGCTCTGTCTCTTCATCATGTAAAAGTCGAATAACCAGGCTTTCAAAACCACGATAGTCTCCTACTGTAGATAAGCGAATTGACGTTTCCTTATCATCATAACGATAATCACAGGACCCCAGCTGACTACGACGCTTTTCACCCACATTCATCCCAGCTAAAAACTTAAAATGGCTGATGACAGCTGCTAATTGATCAAATTCATAGGTTTGAATAAAACGCCGCTCATCGCCAATGCGCATATACAGCTCGTAACATCCTTCCTTCGGTACAAAATAGATATCTTGTGCCTGCTCTTTCTTAGCTTGCCGAACAATAGCTTGAGCAATTTCTTGAACCATAAATCCTCCTAAAAAGAAATACAAGACACTTTCACGCCTTGCCTAATTACTTATTCGCAAACAAATCAAAAAAGCCGATAAAAATATCAGCTTTCTTCTTTTTTATCTCTCATTCGGCAAGTACGGTGCTTCTCTATACCAGCTTGCTTAGCATATCCTGGCCGAATTTTACTATTTGGAATCACTTTTTCATTCTCTAGGAGCAGGATAGATCGATATTGTTGCACATAGTCATCACACTCTTCACACCATCTCACATCATCCTCAATCCAAAAAACCGTCATTAAATCACTCCGGCTCTTATATAGTTTAAACTCTTTCTCAAGCTCCAACCATCTAGTTTTATAGAATTTTAGAGCATCATAATAATTCTCAAATTTTTGTTCTTGAACAATATCTTTTTCCCAGCCATCCAAGAACCACCAGGGTTCATAGTCCCCATACATCTCTATTACACAATACATATTTTCTTCCTTTGTACCGTATATTATATAAGAATTCCTTTGAGATTAAAATTATTTTGCTTATTTTTTTGATAAATAAAAATATACACCAGCCACTAACTCTCTGTAAATCATTCTATACACTGATTTTGTATCCAGATTTCTTAGATGTATTTTACTTCTGGATAAAAAGAGGCTGGGACAAAAGTCCTAGCCTCTCAATTGTCTTTGGCTTGTCGAGCAAGACGCAGTGGTTGAGTGGGCTCTACTACGCTGATTTCATCAGCTTTTACAGCCCTACTCAACTGTGCGGAGGTGGGACGATGAAATCGAATTCTAACGAATTACCGATTTCTGTCCCACTCTCACTAATGTTATTCTGTTACAACTGATTCAGTTGTTTCAACTCCTTCAGGGTTCACCACAACCTCATCAATGATTTCAACTTCATTAATGGCCTGTGGTTCTAAGTTACGGTAACGAGCCATACCTGTACCAGCTGGAATAATCTTACCGATGATAACATTTTCCTTAAGGCCAAGGAGATGGTCTTTCTTACCACGGATAGCAGCATCTGTCAGGACACGAGTTGTTTCCTGGAAGGAAGCTGCAGACAAGAAGCTGTTTGTCTCAAGGGAAGCCTTGGTGATTCCCATAAGGACTGGACGAGCTGTCGCAGGTACTCCACCTGAGATAACCACATCACGGTTAGCATCTGTAAAGTCTGTAATATCCATAAGAGTTCCCATGAGAAGATCTGTATCACCTGGATCCATGACACGTACTTTACGGATCATTTGACGAACCATTACTTCGATGTGTTTGTCGCCGATTTCTACCCCTTGGCTGCGGTAAACTTTCTGTACCTCAGCAAGTAGGTAAGTTTCAACGGACAAGACATCACGAACAGCTAGCAAATGCTTAGGCTGGATAGAACCTTCGGTCAAAGCTGCACCACGAGACACTTGGTCACCCACTTCAACTTTCATACGAGCTGTAAATGGCACCACATACTCGCCTTCGCCAGTTTGTCCCTTGACAAAGACCTTCTTGGTACGAGTAGAAGCATCTTCTTCGATGGCTGTAACCTCACCTTTAACTTCAGTGATGACCGCTTCCCCTTTCGGATTACGGGCTTCAAAGATTTCTTGGATACGAGGAAGACCTTGCGTGATATCTGAGCTTGAAGCAACACCACCCGTGTGGAAGGTACGCATGGTCAACTGTGTACCAGGTTCACCGATCGATTGAGCAGCGATTGTTCCGACTGCTTCACCCACTTCAACTGCATCACCAGTTGCCAAGTTGATTCCATAACAGTGACGGCAGACACCGTGACGAGTATTACATGTTAGAACACTGCGAATGGTTACTTCCGTCACGCCAGCATTAACAACTTGACGTGCCATATCCTCTGTTACAAGAACATTAGCAGGAACTAAGACCTCTCCAGTCTCAGGATGTTTGATGGATTTCTTAGTATAGCGACCTACCAAACGCTCTTCAAGAGGTTCGATCATTTCCTTACCATCTGTGATAGAAGTGATAAGAAGTCCACGATCTGTTCCACAGTCATCTTCACGGATGATAACGTCTTGAGCCACGTCAACCAAACGACGTGTCAAGTAACCAGAGTCGGCTGTTTTAAGGGCCGTATCCGTCATACCTTTACGAGCACCGTGAGTTGAGAAGAACATTTCGAGTACTGACAAACCTTCACGGAAGTTAGACAAGATTGGCAATTCCATGATACGTCCATTTGGCGCAGCCATCAAACCACGCATACCAGCAAGTTGTGAGAAGTTTGAGATGTTACCACGTGCTCCGGAATCCATCATCATAACAATTGGATTTTTCGGATCTTGACTAGCCGTTAAACGTTTTTCAAGTTTCTCACGTGCAGCACGCCATTCGTCAGTAACCGCATTGTAGCGTTCATCATCCGTAATCATACCACGGCGGAATTGCTTCGTGATTTGATCTACACGTTGGTGAGATTCTTCGATAATTTCTGCCTTATCTTCTACAACTGGGATATCCGCAATACCAACCGTCAGACCAGCCAATGTAGAATGGTGGTAACCTAAGTCTTTCAAGCGGTCAAGAAGAGCAGATGTTTCTGTTGTACGGAAGCGTTTGAAGATCTCAGCGATGATATTACCAAGATTTTTCTTCTTAAATGGAACATTTAATTCCAGTTCTTGGATCGCTTCTTTGATATCTTTTCCTGGTTCTAAGAAGTATTTATCTGGAACGCCTTCAGTCAAGTTAGCATTGGTTGGCTCTTGCAGATACGGTAATTCCTCAGGCATAATTGCATTAAATAGAATTTTACCGACTGTTGTCATTAAAATCTTATGTTTTTGTGATGCTGTCCATGGTTTTTTGAGACTATCAGTAGCAATACCGACACGAGTATGCAAATGAACGTAGCCATTACGAAGTGCCATAACAGCTTCATCCATATCCTTAAAGACCATTCCTTCGCCTTCACGGCCAGCTTCTTCCATGGTTAGGTAATAGTTACCCAAGACCATATCCTGAGACGGCGTTACAACTGGTTTACCATCTTTAGGGTTCAAGATGTGCTCAGCAGCCAGCATCAAGATGCGTGCTTCAGCCTGTGCTTCTTCAGATAATGGTACGTGGATAGCCATTTGGTCACCATCAAAGTCGGCATTGTAGGCTTCACAGACCAGTGGGTGCAGGCGCAAAGCTTTACCATCAATCAAAACGGGCTCAAAGGCCTGAATTCCCAAACGGTGGAGGGTCGGTGCGCGATTAAGAAGCACTGGGTGTTCTTTAATCACTTCTTCTAAAATATCCCAGATGCGCTCATCTCCACGCTCTACCAGACGTTTAGCTGCTTTTACGTTTTGCACGATGTCACGCGCAACGATTTCACGCATTACAAAAGGTTTGA
The DNA here is from genome assembly GCF_000220065.1 of Streptococcus sp. oral taxon 056 str. F0418. Classification (GTDB taxonomy): domain Bacteria; phylum Bacillota; class Bacilli; order Lactobacillales; family Streptococcaceae; genus Streptococcus. Next base: position 1,018,832 of record NZ_AFQU01000001.1, read on the forward strand.
AGAGCTCGATCGCCATTTCACGTGGCACGCCACATTGGTACATCTTAAGAGTTGGACCAACGGCGATAACGGAACGACCTGAGAAGTCAACCCGTTTACCAAGCAAGTTTTGACGGAAGCGTCCTTGTTTCCCTTTGAGCATGTGACTCAATGATTTAAGCGGACGGCTACCTGGACCTGTAATTGGACGACCACGACGACCGTTATCAATCAAAGCATCCACCGCTTCTTGAAGCATACGCTTCTCATTTTGAACGATGATACCTGGCGCATTCAACTCAAGCAAGCGAGCCAAACGGTTGTTCCGGTTGATAACACGGCGATAGAGATCATTGAGGTCAGAAGCCGCAAAACGACCACCATCCAGCTGAACCATCGGACGCAAATCTGGCGGAATAACCGGCAGGATATTGAGAACCATCCATTCTGGTTTATTGCCAGACTTGTAGAAGGCGTCCAAAACGTCCAAGCGACGAACTGCCTTCACACGTTTTTGACCAGTTGCAGTTTTTAATTCCTCTTTAAGGGCCGTAATTTCAGCTTTTAAGTCCACTTGTTTCAAGAGATCTTGAATAGCCTCAGCCCCCATTTTAGCTACAAACGAACCCGCACCATACTCACGCAAACGCTCACGGTACTCACGTTCCGTCATAATAGACTTGTGCTCAAGCGGTGTATCCTTAGGATCAATCACCACATAAGCTGCAAAGTAGATGACTTCTTCAAGAGCACGAGGACTCATATCCAAAGTAAGTCCCATACGACTTGGAATTCCTTTAAAGTACCAAATATGTGAGACTGGCGCTTTCAATTCGATGTGTCCCATACGTTCACGACGAACTTTGGCACGAGTGACTTCAACACCACAGCGGTCACAAATAATTCCCTTGTAACGAATCCGTTTGTACTTACCACAGGCACATTCCCAGTCCTTAGTTGGACCAAAGATCACTTCATCAAAAAGTCCTTCGCGTTCTGGTTTCAATGTACGGTAATTGATTGTTTCAGGTTTCTTCACTTCCCCATAAGACCATGAACGGACCTTATTGGGAGAAGCTAGGGTGATTTGCATACTTTTAAAACGATTTACATCAACCACTATTTCTTACCTTTCTTCATTTTCTAGTCAGTGTGAAGAATTATTCTTCTGTTCCTTCAGCATCAAAAGCTGCCTTAGCTTCTTGAGCTGCCTTTTCACGTGCTTTTTCAAGGTCATCAACGTGAATCACATCATCATCTTCACCTTCATCTAAGTCACGCAATTCTACTTCATTATCATCTTCATCAAGAACGCGCATGTCCAGACCAAGAGATTGCAATTCTTTAACAAGAACGCGGAAGGATTCTGGCACACCTGGTTTTGGAATTGGTTTTCCTTTGGTAATAGCTTCATAAGCCTTCAGACGTCCATTGACATCATCTGACTTGTAAGTCAAGATTTCTTGGAGAACATTAGAAGCACCATACGCTTCCAAAGCCCAAACTTCCATCTCACCAAAACGTTGTCCACCAAACTGAGCTTTACCTCCAAGTGGCTGTTGGGTAACCATTGAGTATGGACCTACTGAGCGCGCGTGGAGTTTATCATCAACCATGTGGTGGAGCTTGATCATGTACATGACACCAACAGATACACGGTTGTCAAACGGCTCACCGGTACGTCCATCATAGAGAATAGTCTTGGCATCGCTGTCCATACCAGCTTCGCGGACCGTATCCCAGAGGTCTTCTGAGCTTGCTCCATCAAAGACTGGTGTCGCAATATGGATGCCCAAGTTACGTGCTGCCATACCAAGGTGAAGCTCCATAACCTGACCAATGTTCATACGAGATGGTACCCCGAGTGGGTTCAACATGATATCAACTGGTGTTCCATCTGGCAAGTAAGGCATATCTTCCACAGGAACGATACGGGATACAACCCCTTTGTTTCCGTGACGACCGGCCATCTTATCTCCGACCTTAATCTTACGTTTTTGAGCAATGTAGACACGAACCAGCATATTAACACCAGATTGCAACTCATCACCATTTGCACGGGTAAAGATCTTCACATCACGAACCACTCCATCAGCACCATGTGGTACACGCAGAGAAGTATCACGAACTTCACGAGACTTGTCACCAAAGATGGCATGAAGCAGGCGCTCTTCAGCAGAAAGGTCTTTTTCACCCTTCGGAGTGACTTTCCCGACTAGGATGTCTCCTTCCTTGACTTCCGCCCCAATGCGGATAATACCCATTTCATCTAGGTTGCGCAGGGCATCTTCCCCTACGTTTGGAATTTCACGGGTAATTTCTTCTGGGCCAAGCTTGGTGTCACGTGTTTCTGATTCGTATTCTTCCAAGTGAACAGAGGTGTAGACATCGTCTTTGACCAGACGCTCACTCATGATAACCGCATCCTCGAAGTTATAACCTTCCCATGTCATGTAGGCAACGATTGGGTTTTGTCCCAGAGCCATTTCTCCATTTTCCATAGAAGGTCCGTCAGCGATAAAGTCGCCTTTTTCGACAACATCGCCAACTTTTACAAGGGTGCGTTGGTTGTAAGCAGTTCCTGAGTTAGAACGGCGGAATTTTTGAATTTGGTAAACATCAAGAGAACCATCTTCACGGCGGACTTCAACCTTGTCTGCATCCGCATAGGTAACCTTACCATCATGCTGGGCAATGACTGCCGCTCCAGAGTCGTGGGCAGCTTGGTATTCCATACCAGTACCGACATACGGCGCTTTTGGATCAATCAAAGGCACAGCCTGACGCTGCATGTTGGCACCCATGAGGGCACGGTTGGAGTCGTCATTTTCCAAGAAAGGAATACATGCTGTCGCTACAGCAACTACCTGCTTAGGTGATACATCCATATAGTCTACTTGGTCTGATGGGAATTCTTGGTTATTACCTTGGTGGCGTCCCATAACGATAGGCTCCGCAAAACCACCTTCTTCATTAAGCTTAGAATTGGCCTGCGCTACGATAAACTCATCTTCCTCATCAGCTGTCAACCAAACGATTTCGTTGGTTACCACGCCAGCTTCACGATCTACCTTACGGTAAGGCGTTTGAATAAATCCATATTTGTTAAGATGTCCATAAGAAGACAGATTATTGATCAAACCGATGTTTGGTCCTTCAGGCGTTTCAATCGGACACATACGACCATAGTGAGTATAGTGCACGTCCCGCACTTCATAACCAGCGCGGTCACGGGTCAAACCACCAGGTCCTAAGGCAGACAGACGACGCTTGTGAGAAAGTTCAGACAGCGGATTGTGTTGGTCCATGAACTGTGACAACTGTGAAGAACCAAAGAATTCTTTAATAGCTGCAGTCACAGGACGGATGTTGATGATTTGCTGTGGAGTTAGTACTTCGTTATCTTGTACACTCATCCGTTCGCGAACATTACGCTCCATTCGAGAAAGTCCGAGGCGAACCTGGTTAGCCAAAAGCTCACCAACTGCACGAATACGACGGTTCCCCAAGTGGTCAATATCATCCACACGGCCGATACCTTCAGCCAAGTTGAGAAAATAACTCATCTCAGCCAAGATGTCAGCTGGTGTTACAGTCCGAACTTTGTCAGAAGGATTTGCATTACCAATAATAGTCACAACACGGTCTGGATCCGTCGGAGCTACAACTTTGAACTTCTGCAATTCTACAGGCTCTGTCAAGACAGCTGAATCGTTTGGAATATAAGTGATTTTGTTCAAACCATTGTCCAGCTGCTCTGCAATGCTGTCAATGACACTGCGGGTCATAACTGTACCAGCTTCAACCAAGATTTCTCCCGTTTCAGCATCAACAAGTGGCTCAGCAATGGTTTGATTTAGCAAGCGTGTCTTGATGTTGAGCTTCTTATTAATCTTATAACGTCCAACCGCTGCCAAGTCATAACGATGCGGATCAAAGAAACGTGCTACCAAAAGAGAGCGAGAGCTTTCTGCTGTCTTAGGCTCACCCGGACGAAGACGCTCATAAATTTCTTTCAGAGCTTCATCCGTACGAGAGTCCATAGGATTTTTATGAATATCTTTTTCAATGGTATTGCGTACCAAGTCGCTATCGCCAAAAATGTCAAAAATCTCATCATCACCTGAGAAACCAAGCGCACGAACTAAAGTCGTAAACGGAATTTTACGAGTTCGGTCAATACGAGTGTAGGCGATATCTTTTGAGTCTGTTTCCAGCTCTAGCCAAGCTCCACGGTTAGGAATAATAGTTGAACCGTAGCCGACTTTACCATTTTTATCAACTTTATCATTAAAATAGACACCAGGAGAGCGCACCAATTGAGATACGATAATACGCTCACCACCGTTGATGATGAAAGTTCCCATTTCAGTCATGATTGGGAAATCACCAAAGAAGACTTCCTGAGTCTTGATTTCACCAGTTTCCTTGTTAATCAGGCGGAAGGTTACAAAGATCGGCGCTGAATAGCTAGCGTCATGAATGCGCGCTTCTTCCAGCGTATATTTTGGTTCACGGATTTCATATCCTACAAATTCCAATTCCATGGTATCCGTAAAGTTTGAAATAGGAAGTACATCTTCAAAGACTTCCTTCAGACCATGATCCAAAAAATCTTTAAAAGAATCTGTTTGAATCTCAATCAGGTTAGGTAAATCAAGAACTTCCTTAATTCTTGAGAAGCTACGACGGGTACGATGTTTCCCGTATTGAACGTCATGTCCTGCCAAGTTTTTACTCCTTTATGATAAGATACTAAGGGACGATTCGACTTATCGAAATTTCTATAGAAAAGCGAAAGTCTACTGTGCCTTTTAAACACAGAAACTAATCACTTTCTCTAAGAAAGTAGTCCCGAGTTCAAGTGACCAAGATACTCTGGCCGTAAAAAGCGAGGTAAAAATAGGAAATGAGCAAAGTATTCAATGAACACTAGACAATCTATTTCTTACGAAGCTTTAGGCCAAGTTCAATTAAGACGGAGAGCGTTACAAATCGAAAAAATAGGAAAGCAATGCAATATTTAATAAACGCAAAGCAATTTATCTTTTTTCGAGTTTTGGCTCAAGTTTTATTCCACACCTCTAAAGAGGGGTATCTGCCATTTCACAGCATCGTAAAACAGCTACAATTAGTCCTTTTCGGGTAATTTTCAGAATTATTAAAAATTGATTACAAAAAACAATTTTTTCTAAAAATAGGCACAAAAAGAGCAGCTAAATCTGACTTATGAAAGTTTGATTTAACTGCTGTTAGCTTTTTTGGACAATATTTCAAAAAAACAAACGACAAATTATTAATATTATTTTACCCTATTTCGCTTAAAAATGCAAGATTATCAGCGTTATGAAAGCCTTTTTATTTTAATTTGTTCGACTTTGGCTAGAATTTTTATCCCTAGAAGAATCCTCTTGATTTTTATTAGAGTCCTTTTCTTCTTTTTCATTTTTCTTTTCGTTGGACTTTTCTTTGTCTTTGTCTTTCTTCTCAGTCTCTTGGCTGCCTATCATCGAAGCCCATGCCTGCTGTAAATCTCCATCTGTACCGCCGATAGCAAAACGATAAGAAAGTGCTGGAGCTCCATTTTTAGCCCAGTAACTTTTCACAGTCGGACCAGTAACTGTCACGTCACGACCATTTACATTAACACGTCCGCCCTTGGTTCCTGTAGCTTTCAAGACATCCGAACCAATCACACTTGGATCTAGATTAAAACGATCGCCAACACCAAAAACATTTGGATCAGCTTGGTGGATAGCATTCACAAGGTTTGCCATATAACTAGCATTATTATTATATCCTGTTAATGCAGCCATTGAGGTATTATCATCATGACCAATCCATCCGCCCAAAGTCACTTTTGGAGTAGAGAGCATCAGCCACATATCCCCATTAACATTGGTTGTACCTGTTTTCCCAATCCAGTCAGCACTTAACAAGTCACCATTGACTTGTGACAAACGTGACTTGAAGGTTGTAGTTGTTCCAGAGTCTAAAACTCCTCTCATTAAGCTCTGCATAATCGTTGCTGACGCAGGACTATAAACTTGTACAGGCTCTGCTTTATGCTCATAGACAACCTGACCTAAGCGATTCGTGATTTTTTCAATCATATAGCGCTCCTGATAGGCACCGTTATTAGCTAATGTCTGAAAGCCATTGGTATGCTGAGCGACTGATACTTCAATCCCTCCTCCCAATGGTAGGCTTTCAACCGTGTAATCTGAGATAGAATACCCCATTTTATCCATGTAGCCCTTGACATTGACACCTTTTTCGCGCAACAGCTTATAAGTCCAGTAAGCCGGAATATTCCATGACGCATTCAACGCTTCAGGTAGATCGATCATAGCAGTTCCACGACTATCAGCATGCATGATTGGATCACCACTTGAGAAGTTTGTTGGATAATTAGACAATATGCTCGCACTTCCCATTAAGCCTTGATCAATTGCTATTCCATAAGCTAAAATAGGCTTAATCGTCGAACCTGGAGAACGCTCTGTATCAAAAGCATGGTTATTTTGATTCTCTGCATAATTTCGACCACCGATAAATCCTAAAACCGCTCCTGTCTGATTATTAAGCAAGACATTCCCTACTTGTACCTGCCCAGTGCCATCATCTAGGATCTCACCGTAAGTTGCGACCGCATTCTGCATCGCATCGTGAACAGCCTTATTGATCGTTGTTGTGATTGTATAGCCACCTTCACTTAATTCTTTTTTCGCCAACTCTTTATAAGACTTAACAGTCGCCGTATTTTTCAAGTCTTGCTGAGAAACATTATCTCGTTTGATAAGATAATTATACATGGCTTTCTCTGCTTCAGACATAACTGTATAGTATAGGTAGCCACGCGCAACTCGCTCAACAGTACCAGAAGGCAAAAAATCTTTCGTCAAATCATAGTCTTTATATAAATTGTACTCATCCTGGCTCAAAGCGCCCGTACGATACATATTATAGAGAACATCTTTGGCCCTATTAAGTCCATAAGCCATATTTTCCGGTGTCTTAAGGCTACCATTTGAGGCATATGGAGAATATACAATCGGACTTTGCGGCAAGCCTGCTATGAATGCTGCCTGTGGAATCGTCAATTGACTTGCACTAACTCCAAAAATTCCTTGAGCTGCTTCTTCTACGCCTGCAATATTTTGTCCCTTATTATTTCTACCAAAAGGTGACACATTTAGGTACGTCGTAAGAATTTCATCCTTGGTCATATAACGCTCTAAAGCCAGAGCATCAACAATCTCCGTAGCTTTACGTGTAAAGGTTGGTGCATCTCCGACAACCTGTTGCTTGATAATTTGCTGGGTAATTGTCGAGCCGCCGCTGGCAGATCCAATCCCTACTACAGATCCTAAAGTAGCTCGCAAGACTGCTTTAGGCACGACCCCATTATGTGTCATGAAATTCTCATCCTCAGTAGCGATAACAGCTTTTTTAACATTCTCAGAAATAGCAGAACTATCAACCGTCACTCGTATCAAATCACTATCTATGGATGAAATCACACTACCGTCCGCATAGGTCAACTCTGATACAGCTGATATATTTTGCACCTGGCGAATCAAAGCATCCTTTTCAGGTACGGTGACTTTATTAAATAGATTAAGTGCATAACCCGTCGCAACACCAGCTCCAAATAGTCCTCCTAAAAAAAGAAAGACAAAAAGGGCATTTGACAATAGCTTGATGCTACGCAAAGTAATCGCACCAACATCGGCAGGAGACAACGGTTCTCCCTCTTTTGTGTTATGTGGTTTCTTACTTATTCTGCTTAACAAAGTACGAAACTTTTTATTGACTTGTTTCAACATATTCTATCCTCGTAATGCTTATTATATCAAAATCTTTGTACTTGTGACAACAAGAGATCCAATCGCTATTTTTTGTGAAACTTTTTCTCATTTTTTTGCTATTTTATTACACTCTTTTCATGGTTTATGGTAAAATGAGAGAATACATTTAAAACTAAAAAGGAGAGACAGACATGCACATTTTTGATGAGCTAAAAGAACGTGGGTTGATTTTCCAAACAACTGATGAAGAAGCCTTACGACACGCACTAGAAGAAGGTCAGGTCTCTTATTATACTGGATATGATCCAACAGCAGACAGCCTGCATCTTGGACACCTTGTGGCTATCTTGACTAGCCGTCGATTACAGCTAGCTGGACACAAACCTTATGCGCTCGTTGGCGGTGCTACAGGTCTCATTGGCGATCCCTCTTTTAAAGATGCTGAGCGCAGTTTGCAGACAAAAGAGACAGTTGAAGGTTGGGTAAAAAGTATTCAAGGACAGCTCGCCGGATTGCTCGACTTTGAAAATGGTCAAAATAAAGCAGAAATGGTCAACAATTATGACTGGTTCTCAGATATTAGTTTCATTGACTTTCTACGTGATGTTGGAAAATACTTTACAGTCAACTACATGATGAGCAAAGAATCCGTCAAAAAACGGATCGAAACAGGTATTTCCTATACAGAATTTGCATACCAAATCATGCAAGGCTATGACTTTTTCATCTTAAATCAAAAGTTTGGTGTGACTTTGCAAATCGGAGGTTCTGATCAGTGGGGAAATATGACTGCGGGAACGGAATTACTTCGTCGTAAAGCTGATAAAACAGGACATGTTATCACTGTCCCACTCATCACTGACGCTACCGGTAAAAAATTTGGCAAGTCAGAAGGAAATGCCGTTTGGCTTAATGCCGACAAAACAAGTCCTTACGAAATGTATCAATTCTGGATGAATATCATGGATGACGATGCAGTTCGATTCTTGAAGATTTTCACTTTCCTAAGCTTAGATGAAATCGAGACAATTCGTCAACAATTTGAAGCTGCTCCGCATGAACGACTCGCCCAAAAAATCCTAGCACGTGAGGTCGTATCCTTGGTGCATGGTGAAAAAGCCTACCAAGAAGCACTAAACATCACTGAACAACTCTTTGCTGGTAATATTAAAAATTTATCTGTGAAAGAATTAAAACAAGGACTTCGTGGTGTGCCTAATTATCAAGTTAAAGAAGAAGATAGCCTCAACATTGTCGATTTATTAGTCGTTGCAGGCGTTGTAAATTCTAAACGCCAAGCACGCGAAGATGTCCAAAACGGTGCCATCTACTTAAATGGCGATCGTATTCAAGATTTAGACTACACGCTAAGCGATACTGATAAGTTAGAAAACGGGTTAACTGTCATCCGACGTGGTAAGAAGAAATACTTTGTATTAACGTATTAACCCCAAAGGAAACCTGATGATGAATAGGTTTCCTTTTCCATATCAAACAATCATAAGCAGGATTTACATGAAACCAAGACTTGTTCGCTTTGCTACAGCCACTGCCTTCGCCTGCCCTCTCTGTAAAGAATCACTCACCTTACATGAAAATTGCTTTAAATGTGATCATCGTCATTCTTTTGATTTGGCAAAATTTGGCTATATAAACCTAGCTCCCCAAATCAAACAATCTAAAGAATACGATAAAGATAACTTTATTTATCGCCAAAACATTTTAGAATCTGGCTTTTATCAACATATTTTGCAAGAAATAGAACATATTTTACAAGATCTACCAGATAAGCACATCATTTTGGATGCAGGATGTGGCGAGGGTTACTATAGCAGAAAATTACAAAACATTTTCCCTACTAAAAGCTACTATGCTTTCGATATTTCAAAAGACTCTATACTGCTAGCCAGCAAAAATGATACCAGTCACGCTATCAAATGGTTTGTCGGCGACTTGGCTAATCTCCCCATTAAAAATGAAAGTATTGATCTAATTTTAGATATCTTTTCTCCCGCAAATTACCAAGAATTCCAACGAGTTCTAACTGATAACGGATTGTTGATAAAGGTAATCCCAACCAAACAACATGTCAAGGAAATCCGCAATAAAGTTGCCAAGCAACTCACAAATCAAGATTATTCCAACCAAGAAATATTAAAGCATTTTGAAAAATATTTTGATATCCTTGAACAAAGAGAAGTTTGCGCAACCTATTCTATTAATGAGGATCAAAAAGAGGCACTCATTCGTATGACTCCTCTTCTCTTTCATATTAGACACCAAGCTATCGATTGGTCTGACTTAAAAGAAATTACCATTGCGGCAACTATATTAGTCGGAAAAGCAAAAAAGTAGAACGATCCAAATAATCACTTTGTGCCTTCCTACTTCCAAAACTAAGTATTCTGTATGTATAAATCATTTTGAGGCTGGAACTTGTTTGTCCCAGCCTCTTTTTCATATTTAAATCTGATTATTTAAGACGATAATAAAAACTACCTTGCTCTCCAAACGATTGGATTCCAACTCCTGCCCAGAGACGATCACGATTCCTATCTGATGTATCTTTAAAGCTTTCGGTATCTGTCAACTTAACACCACTTGGAATAAATTCTAGTAAAAAACCACCAGTCTCTCCACCGTAAACACCGCCAGAAGCAGTCCCATAATCTGTCAAAGATGCTCCGCCAAATTCATAGGTAGTAGAAACCAAACCTTTTTCATCAAAGGTAAGTTGCTCTCCCTTGTCATTTTGCCATGTTCCTTTAACACTTGAAAAATTGCCATTAGTCAATTCTGTGATATTCATCTTTGTCTCAAGTGTCTGATTAGAAATACTAGAACTTTCAGAGGTTTTACTAGATTCTGAACTCACCGAACTAGTTGAAGCAACAACTTGACTAGAAGTAGAAGAGCTTTCCTGTGTTCCCCCTTTTGTGGAACAGCTAGACAATACCAAACCGCTACCTCCAAATGCTAAGAACAATAGAGTCAATGAAATTATACGTCTCTTCATGTTTTTCCTCCAGGAATCAAGCTCGAATTTTCAAGCTCTCTTTCGTATTTTTGCTATAGACTTTATTGTATCTTTTTTCTATCTTTTTAGCAACTAATCACTGAGAAACACGATAATAGGCTGATGCTGCAACATCTCCAGGCAAACTTTGCCCTGCAAAAATACGGTCTTGATTAGTATCAGAAGTATCGCCTTCTGGTGCGATGGTATTCCCCTTTATCACAAACCATATAGCATAGCCTGTATAACCTGATTGGACATTGACTATCAGATTACCTGCAGCATCATAATTAAAAGAAGTGATATTGTCAGTATCGTTTACCAGGCCTTTTTCATTGAAAATAATTTTTTCGCCTGCTGCATTTTGCCAGACTCCTTTTACACTGCTATAATTCCCATGCGTCATAGCATTGAAATCGAAACTTGTTGATCGTGTTTTAGTTTGCTCTTTTCCCTCAGCTTGATCGCTAGGTTTTCCAGTTTCAGTTGCATTATCATCTGATGTCGAAACAGTCTCCTTGCTACTTGTCGTAGTAGTACTTGAATCCTGCTTTGATGAACTCTTCATAGAGACACTAGAGGAAGCCTGTGAAGATTTTGAAATAGTTTTATGATTCATGGGAGCAGATAGTTTGAAATAAACAATCACACTAATTCCTATGATAAATAATAGACTAACAATGCCCAACAGCCATTTCTTGTTCATATCAATTCCCCTCAGCTCTTATTTCACTTTTATTGTAATAAAATTGTAACATAAAGTCAATATATTTTACAAAAATATTACAAAAACATCAGATAATCGATTTGAGTTTCACTAAGTACTATTATTGAACAGCTAACACCTTATAAATCGTTTTAGCTAAAGCTGCTTCATAATCAGATACACTATAAAGTTTATCCGTTGTCACTTGAGCTATCTGCTTTTCTAAGTCCACAACCACATCTGACACTCCCTCCATAGATAGGAAATGCTGGGTGACGTGTTTGACACAGTTTTGACAAGATAAGTTTTCTAATTGGACATTTTGTTTCATAGATTCATTCCTCCGTATATTTCTTCATTTTAAAGCGTCCTAGACGCAGAGCATTGACGACAACTGATACTGAGCTCAAGCTCATGGCCAGACCAGCCAGCATCGGATTGAGCAAGGGACCGCCAAAAAGATGCAATAGGCCCATTGCAATCGGGATGCCTAGTGTATTGTAGGCAAAGGCCCAGAAAAGATTTTCCTTGATATTACGAATGGTCGCCTGGCTAAGCTTGACGGCCTTGACTACATCCTGCAAATCACTATGCATGAGCACTACATCTGCTGACTCAATAGCCACATCAGCGCCAGAGCCAATGGCAATTCCCACATCTGCCTGGACCAGAGCTGGTGCATCATTGATACCGTCCCCTACCATAGCCAGTTTTTTCCCAGCTTCCTGTAAGTTCTTGATAGCAGTGGACTTACCATCTGGCAATACACCTGCGATGACTTTTTGGATGCCAGCTTTTTGGGCAATAGCTGTCGCTGTTTCCTCACGATCCCCTGTCAGCATGATGACTTCTAGTCCCATAGACTGGAGCTCCTGCACCGCCTTCAGACTGCTAGACTTCATCTCATCGGCTACCGCTAGAATACCCGCTAGCTGTCCATCTATTGCGACAAACATAGCTGTCTTCCCTTCCTTGGACAGCTCTAACAACTGTTCTTGAAAGGCACTGCTGTCGATGTTCTTTTCTTTCATCAAGCTTTCATTTCCGACCAGAAGATGCTTACCTTCAACCTGAGCAGCCAACCCTCGGCCAACAATAGCCTCAAAATGACTGACAGGTAGCAAGTCAAGTCCCTCCTCTTCAGCAGCTTCCAAGATAGCCTGAGCCAAGGGATGCTCGGAATGCTGCTCAGCACTGGCTATTAGCTGCAACAAGTCAGACCGATTCAAATCCCCTAAGGGTAGCAGATCTGTCAGACTAGGCTTACCAACCGTAATTGTCCCCGTCTTATCAAGAACTATGGTGTCCAGCTGATAAGCAGCTTCCAAAGCTTGTCCAGACTTAATCAGAATTCCATTTTCGGCCCCTTTGCCAGTCCCAACCATAATAGCTGTTGGAGTGGCTAAACCTAGCGCACAAGGACAGGCAATGACCAAAACTGCGATAAAGATTGACAGAGAAAAGCTAAGACTCTCACCAGCCAGAAAATACCAGCCAAGAGCGGACAAAGTAGCCAAGCTTAGCACAATCGGGACAAAATAAAGCGAAATCTTATCGGCCAAAGCCGCTATCGGTGCCTTAGACCCCTGTGCTTCCTCCACCAATCTAACAATCTGGGCTAAGGTCGTATCCGAACCAACCCTAGTTGCTTGATAGTCAATACTACCATTTTGATTGATCGTTGCACTGGTAATGGTGTCGCCGACCTTCTTTTCAATCGGGACACTTTCACCAGTCATCATGGACTCATCCACAAAGGTCTGTCCCTCTGTCACAAGGCCATCTACCGGCATACGCTCTCCTGGCTTGATACGGATAATGTCTCCAACTCGGATATCATTCGTATCAATGGTCACAGCCTCACCATAGCGAATCACTGTCGCCTGACTAGGCACTAACTCAAGTAGAGACTGAATGGCTTGAGATGTTCTCCCCTTAGCTGAACTTTCCAGATATTTACCCAGAAGAACCAAGGTAATAATCACTGCAACAGACTCAAAATAAAGTTGATGAACAAAGGGATGATAACCTAGAAAAACCTGACTGACAGAGTAGAGACTATAGAAAAATGCTGCACTAGTCCCCACCGCAATCAAACTATCCATATTAGGATGGCGCTTGATAAGATTGCGAAATCCTCTCTGATAAAAGCCACGACCAATCCACACAGGAGGTAGAGTCAAAAGCAGTTGTGACAGAACGAAAACCAAGGGATGCGCCATATGGTTCAAGAAGCTGGGCGAAGGAAGACCAATCATACTTCCCATAGAAATATAAAGTAAGGGCAGTGTCGTAACCAAAAGAATCAGTAGTTCTTGTTTCTTTTTTCGCAATTCCTGCGCTTTAATTGCAACCTCTTCGTTCACATCGGACGGTCTATCTTTTCCTTTTTCTTCAGCCTGATAACCGGCCTCGGCTACAGCATCCAGCACTTGCTGACTATCAAATCCCTCCTTAGGGACTAAACTGAGACGTTCTGTTGCCAGGTTAACATTCACATCTTCGACAGTCTCTAAATCTTTGACCGCCATCTCCACCGTCATGGCACAAGCCGCACAAGTCATACCTGAAAGCTTGTATTCTTTTTTTCCATCACAATTTCCTCATCTGTGACCACAACGACACTGTCCTTGTGAGCAGTGGCACTCAATTTCTAGCGGGGCAGAAACTCTTTTTTATCAATGGCCTGACCAAGCAACTGCAAATCCCCCTGACTGAACTGGCTTCTCTCAACCATCGAAATCAACAGTTCTCCATGCTTGGTGTTACAGATATTGTCAAAGAGAGCCTGTAAAGTACTTTCCAGATGGTCTGCTTCTAAAATCCTCGCATCATAGTAAAACTTGCCCTCTATTTTTTCCATAGCGATAAATTCTTTGGCTTTGAGTCGATTCAACAGTGTTTTGATCGTAGCAGGCTTCCACGAGAAGTCTGCTTCCAAACGCGCCACAATCTCTGTACTCCGACTATGAGGATAAGCCCACAACACACGCATGACTTGCCATTCAGCTTGGCTAATATTTTGCTGTTCCATTGTTTAACACTTCCTTATTATTTACATTTGTAATTCAATACTTTATTAGTTTACATTTGTAATCGTAATTTGTCAAGTATTTTTATCGCTACTTTTCAAAACGTAAAAAAGAAGGCGGGATAATCCCGTCTTCTCAAGTTTATTCATATTAGTGCGCCAACATTTCTTGGGCAATTTCTTGACCAGTCAATTTACTTGGATAGTAAGTCGGCCAATTTTCCAACTCATTAAAGAGTACTTCCTGACTCTCACCACCATAGAAGATATGGAAATGAGCTGCCTTGGTTGGTGCAATATTATGATCGCTAAACTGAACATATTTGTACTGACCAGCATCTTTATCTGTCGCTTCAAACATAAATCGTACTCCACGATTTCCCTTAGAGTAGGTCAGAGTATGCTTACCAACGTATTTATAAGTATATTTCTTGGATTTTCCATTTACAACAAATTCCATTGTTTTGTCTGTGATATTGATATTGGATACATCTGTCTTGTAGCCTTTATCATAGTAGTCCTTGTATTCAGCTGCTGTCATTTTTCCAGTCAGCTTCGCTTTATAGTCAAAGACTTGGTCCAAGGTCCCATCTTTCAGATAAGGGTAAACAGACTGCCACTCGCCAGCATAATCTGACAAGGTCCGATCCTTGACGGCACTATCTTCAAAGTAGCCATTTTGAACAGTCTTAGTATCCTCTTCTTTCTCGGTTGCAATCTCTGCTCCCTCTTGGTCTGTCGTTTTCTTAAGAGCTTTTAGATTAGCCTGCATGATTGAAATATAGTTTGCCCCATCCTTGGTTTGTTCTTCAGTCAAGCTTTCCAGCGGATTCAAGACATCTAATTCTACTCCTGTTTCCTTAGCCAAAGTGGAAGCCAATGCTTGAGAAGCATTCTCTTCAAAGTAGATATACTTGATTTTATTTTTCTTGATGTACTCAGTCAATTCAGCCAAGCGTGAAGCCGATGGCTCACTGTCTGGTGAAAGCCCAGAAATTGGGACCTGCTTCAAACCATAGTCCAATGCCAGATAGTTAAAGGCAGCGTGTTGAGTAACAAAGCTCTTTTGCTTGGCGTTAGCTAAACCAGCTTCATATTCTTTGTCCAAAGCTTCCAGCTTCTTGATATAAGCTGCAGCATTTTTCTCAAAAGCAGCTTTCTTTTCAGGATAAGCTTTGTTCAAGCTATCTCGGATGTGCTCCACCATTTGAATAGCCCGCTTTGGAGACAGCCAAACATGGGGATCATATTCATGATGGTGTCCCTCTTCCCCATGATCATGGTCTTCTTCCTCTTCTCCTCCAGGAAGTAAGAGCATCTTTCCAGTCGCCTTGATTACTGTTTCCTTCTTATTCTTCAATGTCTTGAGCAAATCTGGGACCCAAGTCTCCATATTTTCATTTTCATAGACAAAGGCATCTGCATCCTGAATCGTCGCAACTGCTTTTGCAGAAGGTTCATAATCATGTGGCTCTGTTCCAGCACCAATTAGAAGTTCAACATTGGCTTCATCCCCAGCCACCTGCTTGGTAAACTCATAAACAGGATAAAAAGTCGTGACAATATTGAGCTTGCCATCTGCTTTTTTCTGATTAGAACAAGCGACTAAGAAAATACTCAGTATACCTGCTAATAGTAAGCTAATTTTTTTCATTTTCTACTCCTATTTCACAAATTTTTTGATCAAATTGACCAGTAAAAACAAACTGACGAAAATAATTGTTATACTAGCACTAGCTGGCGTCTCTGCATAGTATGAAATATACAATCCAGCAAGCATACCAAAGAAGCCAATGGCATTTGCTAGCAAAATAACCGATTTAAAGTTTTTCCCAATCCGCAGAGCAATACTGGCCGGTAAGACCATAATGGTCGAAACCAGCAAAGCTCCCGCAGCCGGAATCATGAGAGCGATCGCAACACCCGTCACGATATTAAAGAGAATAGACATGGTCCGTACCGGTAGCCCATCCACGAAAGCCGTATCCTCATCAAAGGTCAAGATGTACATCGGTCGAATAAAGAGGAAGGTCAAGACGAGTACCACAGCAGCAATGACAAACAGAGAAATCACCTGCTCCGTACTAATCGTCACAATTGAGCCAAATAGATACTGATCCAGACTCATCGAGCTAGAACTCTTGCCCTTACTCATAACAATCAAGGAAATAGCTAAGCCCGTAGACATGAGAATGGCTGTCCCGATTTCCATGAAATTCTTATAAATAGTCCGCAAGTACTCTAAAAAGATTGCCGCTATAACGACCATAATCACCGTTGTGAGAGTCGGTGACAAGCCAAGAACCAAGCCAAAAGCAACACCTGCTAGTGAAACGTGGCTAAGTGTATCACTCATAAGACTCTGTCGACGTAAAATTAAGAAGGTCCCTAATACTGGAGAGAAAAGGCTCATGGCGATAACAGCCAAAAAGGCTCGTTGCATAAAATCATAAGAAAATAGATTAAGCATGACTCACCTCCTGTCCATTGTCGCTTTCATGTACATTGAAACAGCGCCAAGGTGAATCCTGATTCCGAACCAAATGAATATTACGGTCAGCATATTTACGAACTTCTTCTGGATCATGCGTAATCATCAGAACTGCTTTCCCATGCTTATGAGCACTATGGTGCATGAGCTTGTAAAACTCATCTTTACTGCCTGCATCCATCCCTGTTGTCGGCTCATCTAGGACAAAAATATCCGGATCCGAAGCAAACATCCGAGCAATCACAGCTCTCTGCTTTTGCCCGCCAGAAAGAGAACCAATCCGCTTGTCCCGATGTTCCCACATCCCTACAGATTCAAGACTTACCTTGATGTGTTCCTCATCGTGCTCATTCAAACGACGAAACCAGCCTTTACGCGGATAACGACCTGATTTGACGAACTCATATACCGTACTAGGAAAACCTGCATTAAAACTAGCAATCTGCTGAGGTAGATAAGCAATCCGCAGCTTCTTTCCTTGAGCATTTGTCTTAGAAATCTTAACCTCCCCATTCTTAGGTCGTAAAATTCCCAAACTAGCCTTGATAAGTGTCGTCTTAGCAGCACCATTCTCCCCTGTCAGCGTAACAAACTCTCCACTATCCAAAAAATAATGAATATGCTCCAAAACAGGTTCTTTATCATAGTAGAAAGATAAATTTTCCACTGTTATATATCTCATTTCCCAATTTCTCCCACTAAGGCCTCCAAAAATTTTTCAATCGCTTGCTGTTCATCTTGAGAAAATCTATCCAATAAACTTTGATAAGTTTCCAAGGTATGAACATGGTGATGCTCATGTTCATCAGCAATTGGCTGTGCTAATTCAGTTAAGCGATAAAAAGTTACTCTAGCATCCTTCTTATCTTTAAAAGTCTCCAACATCCCTTGATTTATTAATGACTTAACAGCCTTCGTCACAGCGGCCTGACTTACATTCAATTTTTTAGCTAAATCAGAGTTGGTCAACATCTCCTCAGCTAACAACATCAAAATATGCTCTTGCGTATTGGTTAAAGCAACATTACTAGTGCATGAACCAACGAGAATCTCATGTTGATTCTCAGCCTTCAAAATAATCTCATTTAAAAAAGAATCAATTTTATAAGCTAACTGTGACATGATTTCCCTCCTCTTTTTACTTAACTGGTTAATGTTTCACTGGTTAATTATAACACAATTAAAAAAAGAATCAAATGAAAAGTTCAAACTAGAATCAAAAAATTAATACAAACTGAATCATTTACTTTAAAATCAACAAAATAAGCACTATAAGCTCAACCAAATTTGAACAATACCGACAGCGAAGTCACATCGGAACGTCCGTGAGGATACTGGATTTTAAGTCCTATTCTTGCTAAGTAGCACCATGTTGATTTAATAGACTTTTAGAACATTTGGTTTCGACTTTTTCATAGCAAGTCATTTGTCTATTTTAAATAATAACCTCTATACAAATCAGACAATGAGGAAGTAGGGCACACTAAATCAAACGTAATTTAATAAATTTTTTGTACTAAAAAAGGACTTAGCACTTTGCAATACAGAACTAAACCCTTTACTTAAATTAGTTGTCCAACATAATGCAATTATGACAAAATCAATCTTTTCTTAGTTCAATGACTTGATCATATCGACTTTCATTATCAATATGGTGAGCAATTTCTAACACCATCATCGGTAGTGAGAAAATCAAGTCTCGGACCATCTGGCTATTTTCTGCGTCAAGAGCTGCGGTTACCTCATCTGCTAATAAAATATCCTTTTTACGAAGAAGGAAGCGGGCTAGTTCAATCCGGACTCGTTGTCCGCCTGAAATATTTTCTCCGTTATTAGTGATGACAAAATCAAGCCCATCAGTTAGTTCATGGTCGAGTTTGACTTGCCTTAAAACAGTCTCTAATTCTTGATCTGAAAACTCTTGTCCCAAACTGAGATTGTAGCGAATAGCATCATTAAATAGGAAAGGATGCTGGCTGATAATACCTACCTGACGAACAAAGTGACTTGTTTTAACTCCATCCCTTGTTCGACAAGTAATCATTCCGGCATCCGGCTTTTCTTCTCCTGTGATCATTCGAAAGAGGGTTGATTTTCCACAGCCACTTGGCCCTTTGATAAGGACTTTCTCGCCTTGTCGAATAGATAGATTGAGATCGCAAATAATCTCTCTACCCTTATAAGATTTACTTAAATGAGAAATTTCCAAATTTTCTACTTGGAAGATTGAATAATTGCTCGATTCACTATCATCTACTTGGTTTAAAATTCCAAAAATCTTATCTGCTGTTGTTTTGGCTCCTTGCACTTCCGCCACATCATACATGATCTTTTGGATAGGTCCCACCAGCTGAGCGGCGGCAATATACATAGCAACTAGACTTGGAACTGAAACATGATGACCATGCATAGCAAGGAAGAATCCTAATACCAAAGGTAGCACTTGGCTAAGAAACACCATAAAACCATTACAGAAGAAAACAATATTATGGGTAAAAACAAACTTTTGAATAGCCCGTTGATAACGAAAATTGATATTCCAGACACGCTGAGAATTTTCGGATAAGGCCTGATTCATCCGCAAGGTCTGAGCACCTCGAATACTATCAGAGATTTGATTATGAACAGCTGTTCTTCCCTGAGACATTTCATTCCCTGAATTCTTCAGCTTATTATTCATCAAAAATTGCGGAATGGGACGTAAAATCGTAAAGAAAACAAAAATAGAACCCAATAAAACATTTTGAGCAATGATATAAATCGCAGTAATCAGCGCACCAAATCCCCAACATAAAATGGACATATAGCGGTCAAAAAAGTTATCGCCCAAAAATTCCATATCCTGTGTCAGCATGGTAATCTTTTCATCTTCACCATATTCTCTGTCTTCTATCAACTTCTCAAACAGTGCCGTCCGAATATTCATGTGAATCTCACGTCGAAAGACATTATTTGCATGATTACAAAATAACATCAGACTATACAAGACAAAATAGACTGAAAAACCAAAGAGGGCGAATTTCCAAATTGAAGAATAGGTTAGACTATTTTGATCTATGGATAATGCTTTAGCAACAATCAAGGGTTGCCCCAATGCGAGCCCCCCATTTGCCAGCGCTCCAATAATAGTTAGGTATTTTGTTTTTTTATCAAGATATTTAAAGATATGAATCATAAAGCACCCCTCAGAAATAGCCTCTCTATAATTAAAAAACATCAGTTGCAATTATTTACTACAATATCGGATTTTCTATTATCTCCTTCCCTAACTGTAACTGAATCACGTTTATACACATTGCATACCGTACTAATTGGATATTAAACCCCTTGTTCTTTGTGAAATATTTTACATAATCATTATACAACCATAGATAAGTTTTAGTCAATAAATATTGAAAGAATTTAACCTGTAAATAAAAAAGAGTCGCATTGTAAAATGAAGTGTAAAAAAAAAGATAAGTTCGTCTGATATACTAAAGTCGACAAACAAAGTATAAAGGAAAGATGAGCATGCCCACTAACTATTCTACCGCAAAACAGTCCTATCACCACCTTTCTGAAGTAGAAGGCGAGAAAATTGAAGCTTATGTCTCAGAAGGGTTGAAACCAGCTGAAATTGTGAGGATTTTGGGTAGAACTTTCTCGTGAGCTCAAATGTGGAACTGTTAAATAAGTCAAACTGGTCAATGGAAAAAAGTTTACTATGAATGGTATTTCTCAGAAACCTCTCAAATTCGGTATTCTAGGGACGGAAAAGGGATTTTATTATCTGAAGCTTGAGAAAGTGTCAGAAGCTTTCTTATCTTATTGCCATTTACTAAAGCGATGAAGGCTAAACCTAGAATCCATAGTATAGATATCCATTTCGAACATGCTTACTCATTCTACGAGCTCGGAACCAATGAGAACTTTAACGGCTTGCTCAGAGAATTTGTGCCTAAAGGTATATCACTACATGAACTAACTCAAAAAGAATACTCAAGCCATCAATAATAGACTAAGAAGAATACACAACTATACTATCAATCTGATAAAAAACTGTTTGAGCTAGTTCAAACAGCATAAGAACTACTGACTTACTCAGATGGATACTTTGTTGCACTCAACTTAACAAGTGGGGAAGTCAAAAAAGAGTATGGTACGCGGTAGAAGTTTTTAGAATGGACAATTCCAATATTCATGAAGAGAAACAGAGTCGAGAATAGAACGAAAAAAGACTGAACCATTTTTTTGCTCAGTCTTGACATATGATTCCTGATGATCCTGATCTTCCATCTCTAACTCTATATTGCTTTCTTGTTCTAGCGCTAAGTGCATAAGGTTGATCAATGTATATACAAACCTTATCACGGTTATATTCTGTAATTAAATCTGAAGCTGGTCGACATTCAAGTTGTACCTATTTTAATCGCAAAACTACCTTCTGAATAATACCGAGTAATTCATTCCAATACTTAACCGCAGGAGCTTCTCTCGCACGTTCACATCACGCTTCCAGCCAGATGTTTCAAAATTACGGAAATCATGAGAAATCACATAATGAAAAAGCGACAAAAACATCATTAGAAGGGCTCTTATGGAAAAATTACATTTTATCACAAACCTACTGGGAATTAAAGACTAGAACATCACTATCTTGATGCTGGAACGCGTAAAGAAATTATTACTAGGCTTAATTATCCTGCGTCTAAACTCCTTTACTGCACGGGACAAGTGATTAAATTTAACCTCCCGAAAGAATCAAAAATAACTTCCCTAGAATGTTTGGCCTCATTGGAGATCCTATTTCTTGTGTAAATCCTATCTTTCTAACTGTTTTTAATATATTTTTAAAAGATAAGGACAAGATCATGAATGCACTGTAACTGCCCTACTCAAATGCAAAACTAGAAATTACTAACAACCTCATCAAAGTCATCAAGAGAAATGCTTTTGGCTTCCGGAAATTTGAAAACTCTAAAACTAAAATCCTCATTGCTTTGAACATCAAAAAAGAGAGAACCAATTTGGTCCTCCCCAGCTTATAGCATTTCATTAACTCACTACAGTTGATAAAGAGTCCTTTTCTTCAATCTGAAATATGTTTATTCTAGCGTTTTTTACCATTAGCATCAACATAGTATTGGCCAATCCATTTGTTCATCGCCATTATCCCATTTCTTTCAAGATAATAGTCACCAATCCACTCATTCCTTGCATATTTACCATCGGCCTTCAAATAGAAATAACCATTATATTTCTTATCAAAAATCCACTCTTTTTGCGCTCTGATTCCGTTAGCCTTCAGATAATAATCGCCACTCCACTCATTCCTTGCATATTTACCATCTGTCTTCAAATAGAAATAACCATTATATTTCTTGTCAAAAATCCACTCTTTTTGCGCTCTGATTCCATTAGCTTTCAGATAATAATCGCCACTCCACTCATTTCTTGCATATTTACCATCTGTCTTCAAATAGAAATAACTATTATATTTCTTGTCAAAAATCCACTCTTTTTGGGCCATTTGGCCACCTTGTTTTAGATAGTAATCTCCATGCCATTGGTTTTCAATGTACTCACCTTTTGCATTTAGATAAAACCAACTGCCATATTTTTTATCAAAGAGCCACTTAGATTTGACTAACTCACCATTTGCATCATAATAGTTTTTACCAACCCATTTGTCTCGGTGAATAGGAGTCGGATTGCGTTTAATACTATTTCCTTTTTCCACAACAGTAAAAGTAGCATCAGTAAGATCAAAAATAATTTTATCAAGGGTAAAAAAGTATTTTTCTACTGTATAAGTACCAATAGGTAAATCCCAAGTAGGTACATGGAAAATATAATTTCCGTTACTATCTAAAGTAGCCGCTGAAATATCTCTTGAAAAAGAAGATTGTGTGTTTTTTAAGCTTAGTATAGAGAGCCCCCTTCTTTTGTATGGTGTAACAGTGTAAGTCAGCATATCACCTCGCTTAATCTGACTATGATCGGCAAACACTCCCACTTGTGTGTTCGCAGCCATCCTTGGCTGAACCATTTTCTCAGGCTTGGTGCCATTGACAGTGACAACTGTCCGCTTGTCCAAGGGATACAGGATTTCCCTATCTATAGTAATAGATTTGCCAGCTTTATCTTCATATTCAATATTTTTCAAGTAATAGACAGCCGCATCTTCCGAAACGGTATAATAAATGATAGCATTCCCATTGTCATCAAAATGCTTAGGATATGAAGAAAGGAGCGTTTCTACAGCCCCATTCATAAGACGTAGGTACCTAATCCCACTAATATTCTTATCTGCAATCTTTAACGTATATTTAACAATATCCCCTTTTTTAACATTTCTTTTATTAACCGCAACATCCACTTTTTGGCCGGTATTTATTACTGGATTTTGTTCTATTTCACGACTAGCGCCCTTATTTAACACACCAACTCGTTGATCAAGCAAGTCCCGTCTTGTAAGTTTGACTGACTCGTTATTTATGTCGTAAAAATACAAGGAATACGGTCTCCAATCCCCTGCATTCGAACCAACAAAAATGACTTCAAAAGTTCTATTATTAATTTTTTTGATATTTGCTTTTGAAGAAACTTCATCAACCGCACCTGTATGAGCATCGAATGCTTGTGCTGAAGTTAAACGAGACATCTCTGTCTTCGTCTTTATTGTGTAAACGACATTACCAAACTTGTTCATGCCGGTAATAGATTCTATATATTTAATCGCCTTCTTTGTTCGTGTAACAACTTCAGATGGCTTAGTTTTTGTATCAGAAGAAGAGCCCGGATTAAACTGTCTATCAGCTTCTATCATAGAAGCTTTTCTTCTAATACTAACCCCTTTCTCTACAATACGAACACTTGCATCACTCAATTCAAAATCTTCATCCTTTGTTCGCCAACCAATCTCAGGAGAATCAATCGTATAGGTCCCAGTAGGAAGATCTGCTGTAGAAATATGAAATAGTGGATTGCCGTTGCTATCAACACTTGTTTGACTAAATCTTTTTTTCAAACCTGACTGGCTGTTTTTTAGATGCAAGAAATAAGAAACTTCACCCTTATTAACTTTGGCTGTGTAGATGATGGGGGTGCCTCTCAGAGCCTGAATATAGTTTACATAGTATCCAATTTTCTTAGTCCCGAGTTTTGGTTCAACAGTCGGCTCAGGCTTGGCACCACCGATAGCAAATGAGGTCTTATTATCTTGGTATGAAAAGTTGGGGTATTTAACACTTTGAGTTTCCCCTCCTTTCTTATACCATATTCCATGCAATCGATAATTTCCATGATCTAATTTGGTTGTATCTACTTTATAGTAAATGACTGTATTCCCATTATCATCTAGAGAACGAGTTCCATAGCCGGGTGTATAGCTATGAATCTTCCCAGTTCGATCATTTATTAGTTCGATCGTAAAAACATCTGAATAAGTTTCTCCCGCAACCTTTATGGTGTATTTAATAATATCAGTATTAATTGCAGAGCTTTTATTCATTGCAACGATAATCTGTTTTCCATTTTTTAGAGTAAGATTTTGATCTACTTCTCTTGTTGCACCTTTGATCAATATGCTAACTCTTTGATCTAACAAATCTTTTCTATTTAATTTTACAATTCCATCCTCCGTAGCCAATTGCATAGAAAATGGACGCCAATCCCCTTTTAAGGGAGATAACAATCGAGCTTCAAAGGTTCGGTTATTAATTTTTTCAATAGATTTTGATTCATGAATATCACCTGTAGAAGCATTAAAGGCCTCAAAAGAAAGCTCGGTAACATCTTCCTTAGTACGGATAGTATAAACAGCGTTATTATATTTATATTCTCCTTTAATGGACTCAATATATTGTTTAGATTTTTCTGTACGAGGCACTGCAGTCGCTGTTGTTCCAACTGATCGAAGCGCTCGAACTTTTGGCTTTTCCTCAGAAATGGTAGCTTCTAAATGTTTTTTACTATCAGTTGTCACAGCCGAAGAATCTGAAACTTGTTCTTCTATTTTTTATGTTCATTCACTTCATCAGAAGCTGGACTACTTTCTGCTTGAACTGATGTTTTTTCTAGAGTAGCCGCTTCACCACTCTGCGCAACCTTCGACTCATTATTAGATATACTGTCTTCAACAGTTGAGTTTGTTGTCGTTGAAAAAATCAATTCACTATTTCCCATAGATGTAATCTGAACTTCATCTGCCCATACTTTTTGAGCCAAGAAAGTACTGCAGAGAAGTATACTTGTAATGCTGACACCTGAAATTACCAATAATTTTCTATTCATAACAAAGTGGACCTCCGATAATTTCTTAAAAAGAATTGTCGCAATATTAGCTTTATTCTTGTAGTTTTAATTTTGAGAATCATATATCTACTCATATAACCATAACTTATAGCTATAAAAATTATGTTAACAATACTTAAAAAATTATATAATATGTTTAGTGCAAACTAACCTCTTCTTGGGGAGACATAAATATTTTATGCTACAGTATGAAATTTTATGCGTTTTGCTTAAGATATGCAACAATAAAAAATCAAATAATTATAACTGTTTGTTTTGAAACAAAGAAATTATCAAAAGAAGTTTTTGCACTAGGAAATAGTTCCCCGCTAGTATTGTCATTAATCTTTAATTGATTAACACCTACATCTTGCAATTGTTTTTTAGGGACTTCTACACTAGCAATATAGTCGCCCGCTACGATTGGTAGACTGGCTTTAGAATTCCCGTTGGAGAATGTTTGAGCTACAGTGTTGAAGTTATCTAGTTTATTGTAAAAAGATGCTAACGCAGTATGAGTAAAATCGGGATTAATAATGCTTTGATAGTGACCAATTTGCCCGTGGCTTTGTCCATTTTTAGCGCGAATAAAGTCAGCTTTTTCTGAATAAAATTGTTCAATCCCCATTAAGATCCCATTTGAATGGTTCCAAGCAAGGTTCTCTCCATAGCTTGTTCCGAGGTTCATATTATCTATTGGCTTCCCTTGAGCAATTGCCTCTGCTAAACGCTTCTGATCTTCTTTCATTTTTTGTTCTTGAAATTCTTTTAATGCTCGAGTATCAAAAGTACTTTTTCCATTTGGTCTGCTGTGGCTCATGAATATACTTGCTTCAACAGCCCTGAGTTGAGAGTTTTGTTCAAGACCTGTTGACCATTGGAGAGGAACATACCGATTAACCAGTCCCTCCCTATAAGCCTCTCTGCGAATCTCATTTAATCTATTGAGAATTTTCTCTTGACCTTCATTATAGAAGTTACCATATACTCCAACATAAACATTTCCTGTATTCGGATTAGAATATTCTTTTGAAGTTATTTTGATGGCATTAGAGTCGGAGAAATTCTTTATCCACTTACCATCATTACCTACATAGTATTTACCAATCCATTTATTGGTTGCCATTTTCCCATCTGCTTCAAGATAATAATCCCCTTGCCAAGTATTTCTAGCATATTTTCCGTCTGTCTTTAGATAAAAATAACTGCTGTATTTTTTATCAAAAATCCACTCTTTTTTCGCCATGGCGCCATTAGATTTTAGATAATAGTCCCCCCTCCATTCATTTCTCGCATAGACTCCATTTTCTTTAAGATAAAAATAACTATTATATTTTTTGTCAAAAATCCACTCTTTTTTCGCCATCGTTCCGTTAGCTTTGAGATAATAGTCGCCTTTCCATTCATTTTTAGTATATTCTCCATTTATTTTCAGATAGAAATAACTATTAATATTTTTGTCAAAAATCCACTCATTCTTAGCCATATAACCACCGCTTTTGAGGTAGTAATTCCCTTGCCACTTGTTTTCCACATACCTCCCTTCTTTATCAAGATAAAACCAGCTATTATATTGCTTATCAAAAATCCATTTAGATTTTACCATCTCGCCATTGGCATCGTAATAATTTCTGCCAACCCATCTTGAATAACCAGCAGTTTGGACAGGTACAGAAGATGTTGATTGTGAAAGACCTGTTTTCATCATATTTATCTCAGGAACGGTGGTATTTTGAAAAGAATTAAAAAAAGACTTAGTTGAAAAAGTTGTTTTAGAAGTAGGGACAATCATTTCTTCCTTCTTGTTAGAAACTTCAACTATTTTATAATCTTGCGAATCGCCTAACAAATTACTCTCTCTCTCCTGAACGGTGCCATCAGAAAGTGAAGTAATTGAAACAGAATCATTTTTTGAAGGAGTCTCATTTACCTTTACTTCCTGTGTAGTATTGTCAGAGAAAGACTTAGTTGAAAGCGTCCCATCTGTCGAAATCGCCTCATTTACCTCTTCTTTTTGTACAGTATTATCAGAAAGTAGCATAATTGAAAAAGACTCATCTGTTGAAATAGTCTCGTCCGCCTTTACTCTCTGTATAAAAGACATACTACAAAACAGTACGCTCACAATACTAACACTTGAGATGATAAAAGATTTTTTATTCATAATAAATTGAACCTCCAATAGTTTGTTGAAAAGAATTGTTACAAAGTTAGCTTTTGTTAATCTTTTAAGAAAACAGCTGAAAAAGAGTCTATTTTTTTTAATATCATTATTTAGATTATAATAGTATTCCTCTTTCAAGATAATTTTTGACCTTCATATTTATTGTCATATAAACTGAGCATTATACATGTGTACTAAATATACTTTTCTATCAACGCAGAAAAGACAAGAATCTCGTCAATTCCCTTACTATCTCGGAAAAGACTCTACATTTATTGTAAATTAAAAAAACGAGAAATCAACTAAATCCCGCCTTTTTAAAGTTTTTGTTCGCCTTTTAATTAGGCTTATGTTTCAATGCCTTGTATAAATATTGTAAATCTTCTAAGCTGTCTATTTCATAAACAGCATTTGCTGGGATATCTTGACGTATGATTTTCAACTTTGACAGTTGCTCTAAAACAATATTATCCCAGTATATTTCGCCATAATTTCCTTTTTCAAATCGCTTCTCAATCGCCTGCTGCAATAATTGACCATCCTCAGTATTCCAGTAGGATACGCCACATAAAATTGAACCTTCTCCATCTTCAATAGTTATATCAGTAACAACTTGATTTTTATCCGTATGAAGAACCCATTCTTGTTTAAAATGTGTCTTATAGGCAGAAAAATAAGTAGAATTCTCCAGATGATTTAATAAAAAATTATCATTAAAATAATTATCAGCATCAATAACATATGTATCTGCTAAATAATGCCTTGCAAGAAACATCGTATAGAAATTATTGTAAATATTATACTTATCGTTATATATAAGCGTCACTTGATATTTTTTTTTAAAAACTCAAATTTTTCTGCTAGATACCCCGTAATAACAATAATTTCTTCTACACCTCTCTCCCGTAAAAATCGGATCTGCCTTTCAATTAATGTTTCTTCCTCGATTTTAATCAATGATTTAGGAGTGTTTAAGGTGATAGGCTGAAGTCGCGTTCCCATACCAGCAGCTAAGATAATAGCTCTCATAATAACCTGCTTTCTATATTTATCTTATTTTCTTGAAATCAAAAAGGTCCCAATCACAATCATTATGCTACATACAATTAATTTAGTATCCCAATGTCCTTTGAGTAAGAAAATACTAAAAATAATAGCCCAAACAGAATAGGTCACATTCATTCCAGTTGCTTTTACGGGACCAATTGTGTCAATTGCTTGATAATAATACAAATAAGATGCTGTGCCAATCAGCGCTAGAACCACAATAATTAAAACAATGGGGCGGCTTATAACATTATAAATGTTAAACCAGCCGTGTCCGCTACAAATAATAAGAGCTAAATAAGCGATGCTGGAAGTAAACTGACGGATAAGTAATGCTTCATTAGGCTTAATAAGGTCATCTTTCATCCCATAAGCACAAATAACACTCTCTGCAGCCCAGCCGCTTGCACAAATACAAGCAGCTACAAATCCCCAAACCACTTGATTCTGTGGAGATTGTAGCTGCGAATATCCTAGAATAATGATAGCCAAAACAGATAACAGCAAGCCCAACCATCCCTTTAGAGTTAAATAATCTTTTAGAAAGAGGCTTCCTAATGTTGCAGCAACAACAGGATATAAGGCAGAAATACTAGCTGTATAACCTGCTCCGATTGTATCAATAGCAAATAGATATGCCTGCATACCAATTGGTCCTCCAAATAATGCGGCAAGTACGATAACTCCAGCGCTTCTTGTATAAATTTTTGATAAAGTAATTCGCAAATCACCTGTGATAATTTGCATCAATATTAGCCATAGTGTTGAAAAGAAATCATGAAAAAAAGCTAATAGTAATGAAGCAATAACAAGGCGTTTATCAATCAAGGAAAAGGGGACTGCCAGAAGAACCCAACCATTTATAGCTGTATCTGCCCCCCATAATACTCCCGATAATAAGCCGCTAAAAAGGCCTTTATAATAAGATTTCATAATCAGTTCCTCTTATTTCTTGGTATGCAGCCATATTTTGTTTGGCTCGCTCTAAACGATCTCTGCCATAAGTACCAAAATTGTCCCCTCTACTTTCTTTAAAAATCGTCCAAATGGTCCAGACAAAGTCAGAGCAAATTTTATAAGCAAGCATTTTCAATTCCAAAAAAGGAGGGTAGCTTTCTTCAAAGCGGTAATAAGTTTCTAATAAACGTTGTTCTTGCTCTTTTGAAAAATTACATTCAATACTATGATCAGCTAGATCCCAAACAGGATCATTCATTCCAGAATATTCCCAATCTATTAAAAAAAAGGTCCCTTGATTGTTTTTTACAAAATTCTCAGGTACAGTATCAATGTGACAAGGCTTTCTCTCAACACCCATTTTGATTAAATCTTTCTCTAAAGAGAAAACCAGCGGACGCAAAGTTTGGTAACCCTCATAATAAGCCGCACCTACTTCATTTGCAAGCTGTTCATATTTTTCAATTTCTCGAAAAACGTTAAATTCGTTGGCAAATTCTAAACCAGAAGTATGGAGTTTTCGTAAAAAATTAGTTGTGAATTCCATATTTTTGGGATAAGCAGCAGTAACTGAATTAAGAGTTTCTGCTTTTTCTATAAATTGACTAATTTTTGCCCCTGTAGTAGCATCAAAATAGAGTGTTTCAACATTGAGTCCCAAAATTTGAGCAATCGTGCTATTTTCTTTTTCTAATGCGCGATTAATAAAACGCTCCGTTCCATTCCCAGGCATACGAATAATAAAAGAACTCCCGCCGAAAACAACCTTATAATTCTTATTTGTCATGCCACCAGCGCTTTCAAGTAGCTCAATATCTTCATCTTGAATATTCAGATTCTTTTTAATGAATGTGCGTACGGATTCTAATTCTAATTGTTTTTCTTTTTGAATAATACGCGGGTATATTATTTCAGTGATAGACTTTATCTGTGCCTTTTCATCAACCTCCCCCCAAAGGAAATCATCTACCCAAACATATCCTAGACGATAATCTCTGGCAACATCCATCATAATATACTCATAATTGACAAACAGATTTTCATTTGTAGAAAAAATTTCCAACATTTTTTGAAAAAAAGGAAATGAAATTTTAGATAAACCAATAATTTCACCATCAATACGATTAAATTGGTGAATGTCTTTGCTCATTTTATAAATATAACCATCATGGATTTCCACCATGGCTTCATCATAAGTTTCACGAACGCTAGTGATTAAGACACTGCTACTGTCTTCAGATAGAATAAGCTGCTTTAGTCCACGTTCTTCAAAGAGTAAATCACCTTCTATGAGTAAAAAATCACCTTTTATCCAAGGTTTTGCAGTTGCTAAAGATGCCATTGTTCCTGTATGCTTATATTGCTCGTTTACAACAATATGTACTTGAGGATACTGAATTTCAATCGGTGCAAGTAATTCTTTAGCAAATCCCGTAACAAGAATAATATTAGTAATATCAGCTGAAATCAGTAGCTGAATGCTTCGCTCCAAGATCGTTGTTTCATTATCTAATTTGAGTAAGCCTACAGGTATTTCAATTTGTCTGGCTTCCCCAGCTAGTAAAACAACAGCACTAGTAGGCTTTTTCTTATCATCGCTCAACAAAATCTTTTTTTGTTGTTCTTCTTTCAAAGAATCCACAAGGAGCTGTAATCCTGCTTCCGTTAAATGGTAAGAATTTTTCTGGCTCTTTTCAATGACTAAATAGTTCTCTGCTTCTAATAGTTTAATGATATTATTAATCTTCCCTAAAGAAAGCTTAGTTTTTTCAGCAATTTCTCTTTGTGATAAATATCTATTTTGATTAAATTCATATAAGACCGCCAGAATATCATGCATATATTTTACTCCTTTAGTTCATTTTTTGAACAAAAATATTGTACACAATTTTCTCAGCTTTGTCAATGACGATATGTTGATAGAATTTTCAGGTATTACCTCAATATAATAAACTTTAGAGCATATTTCACATCCATTTGTCATTTGATGTCGAACCGCTTATTGTGATTATAATTTTTATGGATCTTTTTTGATTTTTCTATCTGAAGAAGTCCGATTTTAATCGCTAAAATAATGGAAATCAGTAAAAATAGCTTGAATTTCAGATTTAAGTTCTTTATCAACCCTACCCAGTTGTTTCAGCTGATAATAGTAAGTTGAGCGAGCTAAACGTGCCGTTTCAAGAAGTAAATCTAGTAGAAATCCTCCTGAAACCATTTCTCTAACTGTCTCTGCCTTTCTCGCTGTAAGGCTTCGTCCCTTTCCTCTAACTTTTTTAAGTAGACCACCTCGGTACGTAGACGCTTATTCACCTCTTGAAGCCGCTCTAGTTCTGTCATTTCTTCTAGTTTTTTCTTTGGTTTACGTCCCACTTTAGCTGGCCTCCCTCTTGTTTTCTCAACAATAGTATACCCGTTTTTCTTGTATAGTGCTAGCCAATTAGGAAGAATCTCACAATTTGGGAGAGCATATTCGAGAGAAACTCTATCTTAAGAACGGCCTTCACGTAGGACTTTTTCAATGATTTCTTGTTTTAATTTTGGAGAATAGTATCGATTCTTTTCTTTTTTGTGATTTCTATTCCTCATGTAGCTAAGATTAGAAATGTTTATCCCAAATTTATTTGAGAGTTGATTTGAGCAATATCCTTGTTTTCTTAGTTCGTAGATCTGAACTTTATCCTCATAAGTTAATTTCATAATAAAACACCCCAAAAGTTAGACAGAAAAAATCTAACTTTTGGGGTGCAGGTCAGTGTCTCCAGTCTTTTTCTATTTATCAATCTCTTCTGAATAAATCTCTGGTATAAACTTTTTCTCTAACATCATCCAAAAATGAATCAAATCGGTTAGCAATAATGACTCGACTTTGCTCTTTGAATACCTGTAGATTATTGACAATTTTATTCCCAAAGAAAGTAACTCCATCTTCAAGCGTTGGTTCATAAATTATAATCGTCGCTCCTCTCGCCCTCAAACGTTTCATAACGCCCTGGATAGAAGATTGTCTGAAATTATCCGAATCGCTCTTCATCGTCAAACGATAAACACCTATAATAACTTCATTTTCCTTCGTAGGATCATAGGAATCATTTTCTGTATATGACCCAGCAAGTTCCAAAATCCTCTCAGCAATATAATCTTTTCTAGTTCGATTGCTTTTCACTATAGCGGTCATCATATCCTGTGGCACATCAGAATAGTTAGCCAACAGTTGCTTGGTATCTTTAGGAAGACAGTACCCTCCATATCCAAAAGATGGATTATTATAATGGGTACCTATCCGCGGATCGAGTCCAATACCATTAATAATCGCTTGAGTATCTAGTCCTTTTATTTCAGAATAGGTATCTAACTCATTAAAGTATGACACTCGTAAAGCGAGATAAGTATTAGCAAATAACTTAACCGCCTCAGCCTCTGTAAATCCCATATAAAGCGTGTCAATATCTTCCTTTAAAGCGCCTTCTTGAAGTAAACCAGCAAATTTCTCTGCTGCAACTACTAAGCGCTCATCATCCAAGTCTGTTCCCAAAATAATTCGGCTTGGATAAAGATTGTCATACAAGGCTTTTGATTCACGCAAAAATTCAGGACTAAACAAAATATTCTGGCTTTGAAACTTTTCACGTACAGATTCTGTATAGCCAACCGGAACCGTGCTTTTAATGACCATAATAGCTTGTGGATTACAGCTCAGCACTTGCTCAATGACCGACTCTACAGCAGAGGTATCAAAAAAGTTCTTCTTTGGATCATAATTAGTCGGTGCAGCAATCACAACAAAATCTGCCGTTTGATAAGCATATATGCCATCCAAAGTCGCTGTCAAATTTAGCTCTTTTTCTGCTAAATAACGCTCAATATACTCATCTTGAATCGGAGATTTTCTTTGATTAATCGCTTCTACTTTCTCAGGTAAGATATCTACCGCTACAACCTCATGGTGTTGTGCTAATAATACAGCAATAGATAAACCTACGTATCCTGTACCTGCTACTGCTATTCTCATGTTATTTTCCTTTAAATTCTCTTAAACTCAAAACACTTGTTATGCCATTTCAATCAAATAAATTGAAAAAATTTTTTATCTTACTTGCTATTCTCAATAAAATATTAGATATGCAATGAGACAGCTAAAATGCGATGTTAAAATTTCCATATTATATTTTCAACAACTCTCCATTTTAAAATACTTTAAGATTACATGGAATTACGATCTAGTCTTATTTATTATTTTTAGTTCTACAGGATTAACTACAGTACTTCCCGCTGGAACATCATGCAAAATCATAGCTCCTGCTCCTATCTTAGAATTAGCTCCGATTTCTACATTCCCTAGAATAAATGCGTGAGCCCCTATAAAGCAATTCTCATGTATAATAATTCGATCATCGGCATTTTTAATTCCCAATGTTACATGGTGTTGTATCGTTACATTATCTTCAATTATAGCATTGCTGCTTACTACAGTCCCTAAGCCTCGATGCTCAAAAGTTACATTTTCTCCAATTTTGGCTTTACGTGGACACTCAAAACCATATAAAACCCTAAGCAGGAAAACACCACCTTTAAATTTTCTACTCCAATTATAGATGAAATAAAATAATCTCATAAGCGCCTCTTTTCTGTATAGTAAATACACCCAAACATATTTATTTAGAATTTGCGTCATCCCAACAACCCTACTTTTGTTCGTGCATATCCTTATTTTTTATAAGCTTTAAAATAATGGTGACCCACCCTATCCTTTTCAGGAGGTAAAGTCATATAATCTCCATATTCATGTTTCAGGATTTTATCAAATTCCTTTGGAATTCTAAACTCATATTTCTCAAAAGGAACTAATATCGTCTCATCAAACCATTCACGAGGGAAGATATCTTTTTCTCCCCACGATAGCCAAATGACACAGCCAATAAATTTACTGTTGTTATAATCTTTAATACGAGCTAATTTCTCTAATTGATTTTGAAAATAGTCTTTTCCAATCAGTTTTGAGAACAGATAAAATGGATATTTGATGCACTTCCTAAAAACTGATGTGGTCGTTTCAATTGCGAAATATTTCCTAGTCGCTTGGTAGCAAAATGAGGATAATCGATCGCCTTTCATTCCAAATGAAATAGCTTCTTGCTTCGTATCTCCCAGACCATCATAAGGATAGATATCAATAAAGATGCCTAGCCCAAATGGTTCTTCATTTTCCATCTCAATACTATATCGCTGATCACTAATTCTAGTAATCATGTATGGATAATCTGGACACTCTTCACGATTAAATACTTTTAGGTGGGGATAATCAGCTAAATTTTCTTTTAGATATTGCAAAAGGGCATCGTAATCTGGACGCGGCATCATAATATCTACATCATCATCCCAAGGAATATAACCTTTGTGCCTTACTGCTCCAATCAAAGTCCCATAAATCAAAGCATAACGGAAATGTTGTTTTTCACAAATATTAGCGATTATGTGTAAAATTTCCAACGATACTTCTTGCATCTCTCGAGTAGTTAATTCTTTCATTTTGCTTCT
The DNA here is from genome assembly GCF_000220065.1 of Streptococcus sp. oral taxon 056 str. F0418. GTDB lineage: Bacteria > Bacillota > Bacilli > Lactobacillales > Streptococcaceae > Streptococcus. Next base: position 1,053,846 of record NZ_AFQU01000001.1, read on the forward strand.
TTCCTATAAAATCTCAATAACATTCTATTCTTGATAATAATTCTAAATCAGTGATGATTATCAAAATAGTTTTTTATAATAAGTGTTTGGTATTCTTGATTTTTCCTCTTCAAATTTATAAGTTAACTTGTGAAACGGTGTTTGGTTAACAATAGCCCGATAAATTTTCTCATCATATTCCTCAAACAGACGCAATTGTAAAATATGAGGAGTAGAGTTATTAAAGGGAATCACTTTATTCCAGCACTCAGGAAACTCTTCAATTGCTAATTGGAAGAAGTGATGAAAAATAAAATAATCAATGGCGCTATTATGTTTTCTCCAATAATCATAAAGCAAATCTTTTGTCATATTCAAGAGAGGATGGTTAGAATAGCTAGCAGTAATGAACCAATTAGAGATTGCTAAGACTTGACCATCTAGACCGGGTTTTAAATTTTGAAAAAGAAACAAATCAGAATCAAACATATATGAAGGAATGTCTGAACTCGAACAAAACACTGTCCCATCAATCCATGTACCTCCATATTTAGTAAGCAATTCTAACCTTAGTAAATCTGAAAAGTGCGCATTTGAAATAGACCCCTGCCTTGCTTTTTGTTTGATATAGTTTGGGAAAGTTATATATTGGTGATAATTTTCGTCTGTTAAAACTATAATTTCTCTATCTGAGAGATGTTCCTGCATCGATGCAATACACTTCTTAACTATATGAGGTGCAGAATCTAAACCTTGGAACCAGCAAATCCATACTTTATTTGAAGCTTCTTCATGCTGCTGATTATAGTTGAGTAGATACTGTTTCTCTTGCTCTAATTTTTTAATGGTCTTTTTATATTTTCTTCTCAATCTAGAAAGGATTACTTTGCTATTATTTAAACGAACAATCTCCAATGATTTTTTTGAAAAACCAACCAAAGGGAGAAGGACTAGCGTTCTAAAAAGTACCCTTGATTTAACTAGGTCTTTTAGAATATCTCTACCTTTTGTCTTTATCAATTTTGCAAAAACACTCATAAAACAATTCCTTTCCACAATGAAGATCAACAACCTTTTCTAGCAAGCAAAAATATTAACAGCTTCTTGTAAAATAGATTTTTCTCAGTAAGCACTTGGGCTATTCCTATTTTTTCCTAAAACTATTTTTAATTTTGTCTTCATCAAAATTCTCTCACATACGAATAGTGAGATTATTGCAGCTACAAAAGTAAAGAACAAAACCAATTGTGAAGACAGGCCTAATTTATTAAAAATTGCTTTATAAACATTTATAAATACTTCATTTAAGCAGAGATAAACGATAGAACCTTCTCCTATCTGTTTTACTAGCTTTATCACAAGTGTTTGATTCAAAAAACTATTGCTTAATTTGTACGCAAATACAATTACAGTCGTTCCAAATAGGAAAGCACTGAAAATAAACAGAAAAATATTGTGAAAAGTTCCTGTACGCATACTAACCAAGCCGTTGGTCAATATTAATGGTACAGCTAAGCAGCAAAGCAAAAGCAAAGACCAGCTATATTTATCAGATAAAAACTGTAAATAATGTTTTAATAGATAGCCATAAAAATAGAACAGCAGACCTATACTTGAAATTCCAAAAGCCCAAGGTAAAAAACCTTTATAATGAACCTCCATAAAGAAGCCAAACACCACAAAAGCCATCACTTGAATGGTAATTACATACAATTTTTTATTTTTCTGATGAATAGTTGCAAAGAGGAGACTACACCACAATAATGATGGCAAAAACCATAATGCACCTGCAATAGGCATATTATTCGTATTGTCCCATATAGCAGCAACTAATGGCTTTATAGCATGATTGAATGTTTTGGGTTTTAATTCTATAAACCACAAGATATAAGCTGGCACAAAGAAAACAGCATAAGGAATTAAAAATTTTTGAAATTTCCTTTTAACAGAAGTGAATGTTAATGGATTATTCTCCGATTTCACTAACAAGCCTGACAAAATAAAAAATAAGGGCATATGAAAAGAATAAATCAAAATCATTGGGATTTTGTCCACTGGGATGTGACCTAAAATCATTAAAATGATACCAAAGCCTTTGCAAATATCTATATAATCTAATCTAAAGGTTTGATTTTTTGTAGAAATATCACTCACTTCCATTAACAGTCCTCTTAACTTTTTAAAAATCTTTTCCTTACCTTTTCAATAAGGTTCCTAATATACTGGTTTTGAGTTTTCTGAAAATAACACAAGGAACAAACAGAGTAAACAACAGCCCCAATGCTAATCTGCACCAATAAGCTAACTGCTCTATTTGGGATATATTCTCCTACCACAAAAACAATAGTTGCCATAAACAAACCAAAAGTACAGAATAGGAGCGTTTTTGAAATATATTGCTTAATATCTAACTGTTTTCTAACATAGAATGCCTGAACAGCACATACAGTAAATTCTGCAACAGCAGTTCCTATAGCAGCTCCTAATGCTGCAAATTTGCTAATTAATAGAGCATTTGTTATTAAATTAATCACCGCTCCTGCAAAAATAGAAATAATATAGGGCACATCCAATCTCTTGGGAATCAGATATTGCATCCTAATAATATTAGCGAAAGCCACAAAGATAATAGATATCGATAGAGTCTGAATGAGACTGCCTGAAGCTATGAACTCATCCCCCCAGAATATAACCGCAAAATTATGAGCAACTGCAAATATTCCAAAAGACATGGCGCTGGTAAGCCACATTATGAATTCCATGGAAAGACCTATATAGTGTCTCTCGCGTTCCGTATCTCCTTTAATGGCAAGATTAGACATTTTCGGAAGCATTACAGTCCCAAAAGAAGCTATTATACTAATTGGAATGTTGATTGCACGTTCAGCATTTTCAAAGAAACCAACTTGTACTTTTGTAGTCAGCATTCCCAACATAATCTTATCCATATACTTATACAAACTAACTGCTATTGCTGGAATAAACAGGGTCAGTAATGGTGTAATGTGATTCTGCATACCTTTCCATGTCACAAGTTTAAAATTGACATATTGCTTGATATATGGCCATAAGATAAGTTGACTAATTAGGGAACCTGCAGCCATAATGAGGCAATACAGCCATGTATCCTGAGGTTGCTGAACAAAAATAAAAACACTTACTGTAGTTACAACCTTGATAATTAAATTAATTGTCACTGTCAGTTTAAATTTTTCTAATCCAAAAAAGAACCAACTGACATCAAAGAATGATGCCAATACCCATATCCCTTGGATAAAAGCTGGTAGAAAATCTTCTTTTACAAAAAAAGAAAATAAACATAATAAGCCACAACAGCAACAAAGGCGATAACACAATGAACTGATAATAACTCTGAAAATGTTTTAGTTAATTTTTGTTTATTATCACGAACCCCCGCTATTACTCGATTACCGTGATTAGCAATTCCAAGTAACGCGACTAATGAAAAATAGTAGGCAATAGCATAAGTATAAGAGTAAACTCCTATCCCCTTTGCTCCTAAAACACGAGCTACGTACGGGGAAGTAACCAAAGGAAGGATAATGTTTGCAACTTGATATATACTTTGGTAGGCAAAATTTTTCTTAACACTCGCCATTAATTAGTTATTTCCTTTCAATGTCTAGTAGCTTGCAGTATAAATGATAAATTTCCTTTGCATTTTTGTCCGAAGTGAAATTCTGCATCGCAAACTCTTGACCATTTTTTGCTTTCTCTTTCATTAAAGATTGATTTTCAATAATATAGTTCAGTTTTTCAGCCAAATCCACTTCGTCATTTGGATGAAAAGTCAATCCTGTATCTGCTGTTAGAATTTCTGCCGTCCCACCACTATTGCTACCGAGCACTATACAACCTGCTAACATTGCCTCTATGGTAACTCTGCCGAAGGCCTCGCATTTTGAAGCCATACAGAACACATCGTTCTTTCTATATACTTCATTCATATCATCGCATTGACCTAAAAGATTCACATGCTTTTCGATTCCGTAAGAACGAGCAAGATCTATCATCTGATTATATTGAGATGCTTGATAAGAGCCTGCTAAATTTAGTGTAATAAACTGATTGTACTCTGTTTTTAAACGAGCAGTCGCTCTGATAAGTAATCCTTGCCCTTTACCTGGACTAATACGACCAACACACAGGACACTAATGGGTCTTGATTTAAAAAGCTCTCTATCTGTATTTATAAACTTCTCAACATCTATACCATTGTAAATCAAGCTAAACTTGCTATTATCTATCTCACATTTATATTTATCATAGACAGCCTGCGAAATTGCAACAACAGCATCTGACTTATTTATCAATCGTAAGTACGCTGCTTTCCTCCAAAATCTCCGATTGAAATCTTCCTCCATGAATTCCCTGATATGCCAAACATGCTTCACTTTGGCATATTTAGCAGCGTACATGCCTATATAACTAACGGAAGTATTATCATGAACTATATCTATATGATTATCTTTCACGTATTTTGCAATTTTTCTGGCAGAAAATTTTAATACAAAATCTTTTACAGGCATTTTAATTTGCTCTATGAAACTTGGTTCTGCTAACATCATTCTGGAGTAAGCACAGCTTTGCAACTGAATAAAAGGAATCTGATTCTCCTCTAACAAAGAAACCCCATCTGCTGTTTTGGGTAGAGCCACATGGGCTTCAACGCCATACTTTCTCAACATAACAGCGAGGGAAACCAGACTCCTAAAAGCTCCTGCTGTCTTGTGTCCTGCATTTTCAATAAATAATACTTTCATTTCTCTCCTAAATAGCATCCAACTTATAATCTTTTTTATAGGCAAAAAAACTTATAAATATAATAGCTAATACAAATCTACTATCTGAAAATTGGAAGCGAACAAAAGAATATAATACTGAATATAATATGAGACAAAATACACTAAGCATTCTGGGATTATTAGTTCTTATGGCATTCCAGAAACTTTGCGCAGAAATGGTTCCATATAAGAAACTACCGACTAAGATACCTTCATAACGGAAATCCGTATATAAATTCCAAAACATAGAAACATAGGCATTTGCCGTAATTTTCGGACCAGGCCAAACCCATTGGACGTCCGTCAATTGAATCATATTATAAACAGCGTTTATATTGGTCGCATCCCATATTTTCAATACATTATTAAAAATATACTTAACAGGAAAAAGAAATCCCATAAAGGAAGTTTCACCATATCCCTGCAACCCTGCTTCTTGAACTTTCTTACTCCAAATTTCAAACATTCTAGGTGGAATAGCTAAATTTAAATAGATATTGGTTGACAAATCAACTCCGCGTGAAATAGTTGTGATGACAAGAACCAAACCAGCTACGATTATGATGCCAAACAACAAATATTTATACCTTTTCAACAATCTATTATTTTTGAAATTCGAAAAATGTTTGTTTCTGATAAATATCAAGCCAGCTATCAATATATATATAAACAACAGCAAGAAGCCGCTTCTGTTAGCTGTGGACATCATTTTAAACAGCAACATCAGAACTGTTATTATTATTAAGCGCTTATTTTTGGCCCCATAAAAAATATCTACTGCACAAATAGCTGGTAATGCAAAAGAAATCGGCTGTATAAATAATAAATTTATTGCATTTTCAATTGGGCTACTCATAACAGTGTAGTCGCCTGAGCGTAAAAACTGTTGTATATATCGTAAATTAAAACTTCCACCGTTTAAGAAAACTAGTATCAAATCTTTTAAGAAAAACAACATGCACATAATGGCGCAAAATATCAATACTTTATATCTAGGAACGACTACTTGATCTCTTAATGAAGTCCACTTTCCAAAGGTAAAGCGAATTTTAGAGCTCCGTTGAAAAATGTATCCTAAAGCATATGCAGCAACACCTATTACAATCCATTCTATCGTCTCATTCTGCGGATAATCCAACCTAGTTGTATTTGTGGAGAAAAACAAAACTACCATCCAAACAAAACAAAAAACAGAAAGAGGGTTAATAACCGTTCTCTCTTTCCTCATCGCTACTAGAGCAACAATAAAACAGAAGGCGATTCCTATCTGCACTAGTGACATCTATTTATCTCCATTATCTATATTTATAATCTTCCCAATAGCACAGCCAATCTAAAACTAATTTCTTGATTTAGTCGTCCAAAACTTAATCCCTTGTAAAAAGCCAGTTTAAATCGGTTTGTGAAACTTTTTTTATAATCTTTGGCTAAATTCAGTAAAACTTTCGAATCTTTGTCTAGGGATGATTGGTTCAAATTTATAAGTTCTTGACTAAATCTCTGCAAGTCAAAGAAGTCATTTGTTTGGAACATTGTATTTAAATTTCTTTTCACTTTTCCTAAAAAAGATGTATCAATTCCAAAAACATTATTTCCGTGTTGCCTATACTTCATATGACTATTAGAATCATAAAAGATTTTTCCACCAACTGCTAAACATACTGCGGAAACATAATAATCGTGCATTGGAATGTAATTGGGGATTGCTTTATGTTCAAAATAATTAGCAAACTCACTATTCAAAACTATGGTAGCTCCTTGAATCTGGCCAGCAATTAGTACTCTACTAAAAGTGAAGTTAGGAACATGTTTATACAAATGCTCTTCACTGTCTTCTAACTTTTCATTAACCAACATAGAGTTACTGCAGTAGAGAGCCGGACCAGCTTCTTGCTCAAGCATTCCAATGGCTACACTGAGTTTGTCTACATCCCACACATCATCTTGATCTGCGAACGCATAATAATCGTAAATTTTTTCACAATGGATTAATAAATGCATAAATGATTTTGCAGACCTCAAATTTTCTCCTGTATACCAGGAGACTCGAGAATCTTGACTGCTATATTTGTCCAATATTTTAATAGTTTCATCCTTGGAACCATCATCTCTTATCAACAAGTGAACGTCACAGTTTTCTTGATTTAAAATGCTATCAACTTGTTCTTGTAGAAACTTCTCGCCATTATAAGTTGACATCATTACAAGCACTGTTGCCATCTCTTCTCCTTTATGAATACCCTCTCATAGTCTTCAACTATCTTCTCCCACGTAAATGCATTCGCAATGCGCTGATTTGATTTTCTATCCAACTCTTCAATTTCTTCTGGGGACAACTCCTCTGCTTTTTCAAGCATACGAGCTAGTTCATCTTTTTCCCAGTATATAGCACTATCCTGACCTACTTCACGGTTAAAGCCGACATTCAATAAGAGATTTAACTTGGTAGATGCCAAAGCCTCCAAAAGAGATGGATTCGTCCCACCAACTTCGTGACCATGAAGATAGCCAAATGCATTTTCCCGAATGTACTTGAGCAATTCTTGGTCATAAACTGTCCCAACAAACTTAATCCTTGAATCTTTATCAAACTCTGTGTCTTTGAGCAACTGATTATAAAACTTGTTTTCTTCAACATTGGTAATCAGGACAAAATCTTTTTTAGAATGTGAGGCCATAAAACCCTTTATCATAGCTTCATAGTTGTTTTCTGGCACAAAGCGTCCAACAACTAAATAATACTCATTCTCAGCAATGCCTTTTTCCTTGTTCCATGATAGAACTTTATCATCGTTAGCAGACAGCTCAGACTTGCTTGTATCTGTTCCATAGGCAATATAAATTGTCTTTGGAGCATATTTCGTATAATTTTCTTTTATGTAAGATTCGATATTCTCGCTATCACAAACCAAAAGATCTGCATGCTTAACCATCAAAGCTTCAGAAATTTTCCAATACTTGCGTACCGGCAAACTCCACTTGGCTCGTAGCCATTCATGACCATCGGGATTGACAAGGAGTTTGCCCCCCAACTCTTTGATTTTCTTTTTGATAGTTCCGATAAAGGGTCCAATTCTACAGGCTAGAACGTAGAAAATTGGCTCACAATCTTGATTTTTATTTGCCAGCTCGATAGCCTTATTCAATGCAATAATATCGTAAATGATTGCTCGAGCCGGTCCAACATTAGGCACATCTATATTGTAACAGATAGCTCCATTATATTCAAAAACATCTTCTACAAAACCGGATTTAGCAGAATTTTCTCGCATACACGCAACGTAATATTGAATACTATTATCTCGTTGATAAGCGGTTAATTTATCAACAAAAGTTTCAAAACCACCATATTTTGCTGGGATCCCTTTTGAACCTATGATATAAACCGACTTCTTCATCTGTCTCCTAGCACCCGAATTCTATCTACCATCTCTCACTTCGCTCCATCTCTCATAAATACGACTTTAAATGTCTTTAATAATATCTTGATATCAGACCAAATTGTCCAACCATCAATATATGCAACATCTAGTTTTACTACATCATTAAAATCCGTAATTTGACTTCTACCACTAACCTGCCATAAGCCAGTGATACCCGGTTTAAAACTTAATCGTTTCTTTTGTTCAGGAGTATATTGCTTATACTCGTCAACCGTTGGCGGTCGTGTACCTACCAAACTCATATCACCCTTTAAAACATTGTAGAATTGTGGAAGTTCATCCAAACTCGTTTTTCGAATGAAACGACCAATTGGAGTAATACGTGGATCATCATCCAGTTTGAACATCCCACCTGTCATAGTATTTTGAGCCAAAAGATCTTTTTTACGTTCTTCCGCATCAATATACATTGATCTAAATTTATAAAATTTAAAAATTCGACCATTTTTCCCAACACGCTTTTGTGCAAAAATGACTGGTCCACCGTCTCTTTTTATGAATGGAATTAAGAATATCCCTATAACACCACAAATTATCAAACCGATACAAGAACCCACAATATCCATAACACGCTTGATTAAAACATGATAATAGTTGTAAAATTTCGTAGAAAAAGTAACGACATTAAAATCAGCTATTGTCCGAATCCTTTTTTCCCCACTTGTTGGGAAATCTAAAATATTTATACTTACATTCACAACTATTCCCATTTGTTCAAATTGAGAAATAAGGCTATCAACTTTATAGAACTCGCTGGGAATATTAATAAACACTTCATCAATGACGGATTTAGTGGTATACTGAATGATTTCTTTCTCTGGGACAACTTCAAAATCCGAATGCTGGAAAGTCGCATCATCAACGAGAGTCACTGCAACTAACTTTCCACCTAATGATTGAGAGTTTTTCAATCTTTCTAATACATAACTCGCTCGAGACTTCGCTGTAATTAAAAATATTCTCTTGCTATTTTTAGAATTAGGGTAAATAATCGAATAATATCTCTTAATAAACGTATTTGTAGTATAAATAACCAAACCATTTATTAAAATAAAATAAATCAATCCTCTACGAGAAATCGGGAAATGATCTTCCATTATAAACGATGCAAAAGTGACTATAAGAGTATATAATATGCTGTATTTCAGAGTTTGTAGTAATTCTACTAAATAGCCACGCTGAAAGAATTGGTCATAATAATCACTAACATAAAATACAAGTAAATGAAGGAGAGATAATATGAAAATGCTCGTTCGATTTAAATCTGAATCTGAAATAAAACTCACCAAAACCGCAATCAAAATAACAACAATCAGTTGCAAGCTTGCTATTTCTGCTTTCTGTAATTCCTTTTGCTTTTCAAACATATCTCTTACCTTATTACTTTTTAATGTTTCTTTCCGTAGTTCCCATAGTTTCCATAAGCGCCATAGGCTCCATAGCGATCGTTAGATACATCGTATTTATTTAGTATAACTCCTAAAAATGGTGTGCTTGTTTGCTCTAATTGCTCTTTTGCTTTTTGCAAGGCTTTTCGTTTGACAGAACCAGACTCAGCCACTAAGATACTAGCATCACATTTCTGAGAAATGATAGCAGCATCAATTACTAAGCCAACAGGAGGCGTATCAACAATGACATAGTCATAATAGCGGCGCAAAATATTCATCATAATATCAAAATTCTTGCTTTGTAAAAGAGCTATTGGATTAGGGGAAGACTGACCCGACTCAATGACAAATAAATTCTTAACATCTGTTTCACACAATCCTTGTGATAGATCCGTCTTTCCTGACAAGTAGTCTGTCAATCCTGTGATTTTTGCTGAAGACTTAAATACACCCGACATGACTGAATTTCGAATATCTGCATCAATCAAAAGCGTCTTATAACCCGCTCTTGCAAAAGCAATGGCAAGATTCGTAGATGTTGTTGACTTCCCTTCATTGGGGTGAACAGAAGTAAGGGAAACAATTTTAATATTTTCTCCACTTAGCTGAATATTGGTGCGAAGAGCATTATAATACTCTTCCGTTCTTTGGATAGAGTTTTTCTTTTTAGTTGATAATTCTAATACTGGCATAGGAACTCCTTATTTCAACTTTCTCATGTCAGGTACGATACCAAGTAAAGACATACCCATTACTTCTTCAATGTCCTCTGGTTTTTTCACCCGATCGTCTAAGACTTCAACAATCAATACTAAGACAACCATCGCCACAGCGCCACCGACAAATCCAATCATTACATTACGGCGAATATTTGGAGAAGAAGGACTTTTAGGGGCTTCTGCCTCTTCCAAGGTTGTGACATCAGATACCTTTGTCACAGCAATGATTTTCTCTGCAGCTACTTCACGTAAAGTATTTGCAATGCGACTCGCTTGATTTGGATCGCCATTTGTCACAGTGATTGAGACAATACGAGTATCTGTGGGAACAGAGACGGCTACTTTCCCAGCTAAATCAGCTGTTGTACTTGATAATTTCAACTCCGAAATAACAGTTGATAACACGTCTTGTGACAAAATAATTTCTTTATAGTCCTTAACTAGATAAGCGCCTGCCTGAAGATCCTGATTTGTCAACGCGTTATTATCTGACTGTTGACGACTGACCACATAGATTCTAGTAGTACTTTGATATGATGGCTTTGCTATAAAAACGCTATAGCCCAGCGCTAAAATTGCTGTCATTAAAGCTGTCAAAACAATAAAAAATTTTCTCTGCCATATAATCTTTAACAACGACACTATGTCAATTTCCACCATTTGGTTTTCTTGATTCATTTTTCTCTTTCTCCTTGTTAAAAATGAAAGTTAAATATACTCATTTCTCAACAAAATTTCTTGGTTTTTTCTAAATAATTGTTCTGCGTAAGCAACGCCATATTTTTTAGATATAATCTGGTAAGCTTCTTCCATGTATGGTGGCCGATCATCTAAATTATGCATATCACTAGCCACAAAGTGAACCAAATCCTTCTCTAAAAAGAAGCGAGCTCGCTTTTTCATAAATTTATATTTGTCTCCAAATAATTTTGGCTTCAGTACACTTGAGCTATTAATTTGCATGTAGCATCCCATATCAATCAGATCACGAACCTTTTTTTCGTCATTTTCTAAGCAGTGATAACGTTCAATATGCGCTACCACAGGTGTGATCCCTAGACGTAAAACATTGCTCAAAGCTGTGTGAATTTCCTTATAAGGAGTTGTCATACTAAATTCAATTAAAGCATATCTCGTATCTGCTAAACTAGGGATTATTTTTTTCTCTAACTTATCTAGCACATCACTGGTGTAGTAAATCTCTGCACCATAAAGTACCGTCAAGTCATCTGAAATTTCTTTTGCTATTTCCTGTACTAGCTTAAAATGTTCTGCAATTTTATTTTCTGGTGTTTCAAACATCCCTTTTCGACGGTGGGAAGTGGAAATAATTGTCCGAACTCCTTGCCTATAGCTTTCTTCAAGCAGAGCACGACTATCTGCCAAATTTCTAGGCCCATCGTCAACATCAAAAACAATATGTGAATGAATGTCAATCATGCCTTACTTTCCTTCCATCACTGCTTGGATAGCAGCTTTCATTGCGGCCAAACTATTTTGATCAATTTCCATCATATAAAGATTGGCATCTGGCATAGCATGCGATGGCAAGCCCATTGTTCCATTACCAGTCAAGGCTTGTGAAGTCACTGCATAACTGCCACCCGTTTCTAATTGAGTGTTGATAAGGTTCATCATAGTCTCCAAGCTCATATTGGTTTGAACAGAATCTTGTAAGCCAGAAATAATGTTATTATAATTCTTCAAAGCATCTGTAGAGGTGAGTTTCTTAATAATGGCTGCGATAACTTTTTCCTGATTTTTACCACGATCGCCATCCCCTCCGTTAAGAGAATAACGTTCTCTTACGAAACCTAACGCCTGTTCCGAATTTAAATGAACCTCTCCTATAGCAAAATGATAATTCCCGTGAAGACTAGTGAACTCTTGCTCGTTATAAACATCTACACCACCTAAAAGATCAATTAATTTCAAGAACGAAGTGAAATTAAGACGGACATAATATGGAATGTCAATACCATAAAGTGTCTCAAGCGTATGGACTGAAGCATCAACGCCATAAATCCCAGCATGAGTCAATTTATCTGGTTGATCCTCACCGCCATCTGCAATTGGTACATAACTATCTCGCGGTGTTGTTGTCAAAAGAACTCTCTTAGTCTTACGATTAACTGTCATAATGATATTCACATCCGAACGTGAAACAGACGATATGCTACCATAAGTATCAATTCCACTAACATAAATATTGAACACATCCGCATTAGCATTTTGTTTTTGATTAGCAATTTCAACTTTTTTGGTCATCTTAAAGCTATATAACTTTTTAATTTTGGATGCATAATCTGGATCTTCACTACGCAGGGTATCCTCAAAAACACTATTGAGGACGATAGCCTTTGTTTCACCCGCTATCAGAGATTTATAAGCTCCTAGATATGAACTAGCCGAATCAACTGTCACATTTATATTTTTCGATTTAGCAAGTTCATCTGTCAATGCTGTAATATTAGCTGCATCATTCTTTGTTGGAGCCAGGACATTAGTAATTTTGGTGATGTCTTTAATGTCGCTATCGGCTGCTACCACAATACTCATTTCATATTCAGAAAAGCTTGATGTAGAATTTACACCTGTTGATAAATCAAGCACCTCTTTAACAGCATACATTGCACCAGCTCCAGCTAACAATGATAGAGATAATAATACTGCGGTGAACACACGCGCTTTATTCTTCCAAATAAGTAGAATCGCCAAAACTGCTACTGCTAGCATAATAGCAACAACGATTATATTCAAATACCGAAATGCTAAAATATTATATTTGAAAATAGCAAATATCAACAAGGCAGCCAGCAAACTATAGATTACTAACAAGCCAACATTAACAATTCTTAATCGATTTTTTGCTCGAGCGAATCCGCCACTTCTTTTTCGGGACATGATAAACCACTTTCTATGTAAAATACTCTATTCTATTATAGCATAAAAATAGAGAATTCTTTACTAATACTGGAAAAATTAACAAGAAAAGCGTCGAAGTGTTAACATATAGCAGCTAAACAATGATTTGATTTAATATAAAAATGCACTAAGATAGCTGAAAAATCATCCCCACTTCAATGACTAATCAAAAAAAGAAGAGCAGCATTTAACTTTTTTGGTATGTACTGCTACTCATCGATTTAGCAAGCGTATACTATACTTCTCTTCATTTTTACCGTTCTACTCCCTATCAAAAACTTCTAAGGTCCTTGCAGATGTTACAAATTATCAGACTCTACGGTTGGTACTTCTGTACGTTAACCTCCTTTGCTGAAAGCCCACCCTTTTACCACTGCAATCTAGCCACACTTGCCCTGCTGTGCATACCAAATAGATCCATCTATAAAAGATATTTTGCTTTATTAGACATTGCCAGGTCAATCTGTTCAACGATTTACTTAGAGAACCCAAATTTTCTAAAACGCAGGGCCACTCATGATATTCAAGAAACTCTTTATCTAACTGGATATCATGAACAGACTGGCACACCTATAACCGTTTAAAATGTATCTTGATTCACTTGTTATGCGAACTTTAAATCTGTAACACCGCACCTAAATATAATATATTTACTATATAAATAAATTTCCTACATAAAAAAGCAGGCTTACAAGCTTTTTATAAAATATTTTCAAAATGACTTTTTTTCTTGACAAGAAAAAATCAAAGTTGTATATTTAGGTTAGTTGGTTGAGTAACTAACCAACAATCCTTTGGCCAAGGAGAACCCAATGAAATTAGATTACAATGGTTCTGTTCCGCTGTTTAAGCAGATTGCAGACCAACTAGAAAATGAGATTTTCAATGAGACTTTCAAAGAAAATGAGCAGGTTCCTTCAACGACTGAAATCTCGCAGCTCTATCAAATCAATCCTGCAACCGTTTTAAAAGGCATGAATCTTTTGGTTGAACAGAAAATCTTAGAAAAACGCCGCGGTATTGGTATGTTTGTGACAAGTGGTGCTCTGGCTTTGATTGAAGCAAAAAGACGTAATGAGTTTCTTGCTCAACACGTGGAAAGATTTGTCAAAGAAGCAAAGGCGTTGCATATCAGTTACGAAGAGCTCATTGTTCTCATTAGAGGAGGTTATGACAGATGACGCTTGTCTTAAATCGTATTCGTAAGCAGTATGGGAATCAAATGATTCTGCACGATATTTCTTTAACCTTTAAACCAAAGACGATTTATGGTTTATTAGGACGCAATGGAGCTGGCAAATCCACCCTATTAAAAATTATCAGCCACCGAATTAACAAGGATAGCGGTGAATTACGCTTCAATCAAGCTCCCCTTTGGGAAAATCAAGATAATATGTCCCGCATTTATCTGATGAATGATGATAATTGGTTCAACAATAATATGAAGATGTATGAAATCTTCCATTTTGTCGATGATGTAACGGGTGATTTTGATTGGGAATTTGCTCAAAATCTAACCCGTGCCTTCGCTCTTGATCCAAATAAAAGATTCAAATCACTATCTACCGGCTACAAGACCATTGCCAAAATCATCATCGCTTTTTGTGTGCCGGCCGATTATGTTTTTCTTGATGAACCCGCTCTGGGACTGGATGCCAATCACCGGCAGCTCTTTAATAAAAAATTACTGGAAGCCTATGATCGCAGACCGCGCTCTTTCATTATTTCAACACATATTATTGAGGAAATTGCTTTTTTGTTACAGGAAGTCATTATCATTCAAGATGGCGTGATTATGGAGGAAGCCGATATCGAAAGTCTCTTAAGCATCGGGCATACGATTTCTGGACAGGCTAATCTGGTTGATGAATACACCGCTGGCTGTAATATCATTGCTCAGGAAGATCTCGGTCCTTTCAAGCAGGTCGTTGTCTTAGGAGATATTCCTAACGATATTCCTGATGAGATTACTATTGGACCGCTTGGTTTACAAGAATACTTTGTCCACATCACCAGAAAGGAGAATGAAGTCTGATGTTACAACGCGCTTATCTATATGAAACCAAAAACTTGTTGCTGGTTCTCGCAAAAGGAATTGCGGGCGTCATAGCTGCCACCCTTCTTTTGCTGACGATTCTGCTCCTTTCAGGCAATACAACTGTCAATGCTAACTTTAACTTTCCCATCTTAGCTGGCATCTTTATATTAGTTCTCGGCATTTATTACACACCGCACTTCTTTCGGATGTTTAACCAGCTGGGATTAACACGGAAAAATCAATATTTAGCAGAAATCATTAGCTCTGCTTTAGTGGCTCTGATTTCTTCTTTGAGCATTATTTTAGTTGGTTTTTTATTTAATAGCTTCGCCCAATTCTTTCATCTGAACTTGTCTGGCTTCAGTTTTCAAAACTGGACCCTGCTGAGCTCATTTTATTGGCTAACCTTGCTGACTGGTATTCTACTGGGCATCAAATTTATCGGCAACTGTATCGGCATGTTTTTCGATAAGTTCGCTGGAAAAATTGGCTTGATTTGGCTGATTGGTCTCATCTGGATTCTACCAGGAATCTTGACCATTTTGCTGACGGTTCTGGTCACAAGCTTATCCACTATTTTACCACAAGCTATTGTACAGGCTTGTATGCAATTTGTCCGTGAATTTGTCATTGCTTTTCTGTCTGGACAAATATCACTCAGTGTTCTGGCTGTTTTAGGTAGTCTGCTCTTACTGTTGATGTGGGTTCAATGGAGACTGTTTCAACATCATCAAAGCAGCATTGGAGGATGAAAGAACTTTCATTCTGCAAAAGAACATGCGCCATTTGAACGCATGTTCTTTCTTTTCCAGCTATTTGAAACCAGCCAACAGCAAACATAATTGAATCAGGAAATACTATGGCCGATTTTTTCTCTAATCAAAAAACAGAAGCACCTCATTTAACTCCTTTTTGGTATGTGCTGCTCCTCATCGGTTTAGCAAGTGTATACTACACCTCTCTTCGCTTTTACCACTCTACTCCCTACAGAAAACTTCTGAAGTACCTACAAATTTTACAAATTATTGGGCTCTACGGCTGGTACCTCTGTACGTTAACACCTTCCGCTGAAAGTCTGCCCTTTTATCACTGCAGTTTAGCTGCACTTGCCCTGCTGTGCCTGCCAGATCAATCCATCTATAAAAGTTATTTTGCCTTATTAGGTATTATTGGGCCAATCTGTTCCACGATTTATCCTATCTTTGATCCTTTTCGGCTGCCCCATATCACGTTTATATCCTACATCATTGGTCACTATGCATTGATTGGAAATTCCCTCGTTTACCTAACCCTTCACAAAAAGCCCTTATCTAGCAAACGGATTATTTATTTTACTTTTCAACTCAATCTCATCATCGTAGGCATCAACTTGCTGACAGATGGGAATTACGGATTTTTAAGCCAGCCGCCTATTATTGGCAACCATGGAATCTTATTTAATTATCTTTTTATCTCTTGCCTCTTGTCAGCTGTGCTCATTTTTGAAAATAAAATCTACCAAAAAATAAAGGAATAATGGACTCCTCTACTAGAGCTCATTATTCCTTTTCTATATGTCTAGTTTGTCTGTTAGCTTACCTTGCTTCAACAGCTTAGGAGACTGTTGAAGCAAGGTAAGCTAAACTTGTGTCGTCTGTACTTCCGTACAATCTGTAGCTCGCTGTCTCGTACTAAAAAAGATTCTATAATTACTTGACTACTTAAATATTCACGTACAGAATACTGTAAAGGAAGTTAGTACTCAGGTCGCTGGTTTCTAGCTTTTTGTATTCGCTCAAACAAGCAGCAAGATCCTTCTCTGTTAGTTTATCAGTCAGTAAGCGAAAAAAGATGGAGCTAGTCCTCGCTATGAAAAACCTTAGATAAGTTTATCACGATCCACCTGTTCAAAACTCTCTTTTCCATCATTCAGTTTATCCCAGATGACTATCTGGCCTGACTGAAGGGACTTCTGTACATCGATGATTCGCTGATTAGAAGAGCCGCGGAACTGCAACATGAGATTCTTCTTGGTAATATCAAAACGGCCGTCCACTAGGATGTCAATCAAACTTAGCAACTCCAGCTTATCCTCCGTTTCCAGCATCATCTCCTCCCAGGTGTAGCCCGTCCAGGACCAGATATCCTTGTCCGGCAGCTCTCTTCGAATCCGCTTGACCAAGGGCAGGAGAATGCCTGTATTGAGAAAAGGCTCGCCACCTAGGAGGGTCAGCCCCTGTACATAAGGTTCCGCCAAGTCTTTCATAATCTGCTCCTCCAACTCTTGCGTATAAGGAATGCCAGCGTTGAAAGACCAAGTTGCTGCATTATAGCAGCCCTCACAGTGAAACATACAGCCACTGACATAGAGGGAGTTACGGACACCTTCGCCATCCACAAAGTTAAAGGCCTTATAGTCAATGATTCGTCCCTTACTCAGCTCCTCACTTTTCCATTCTTGAGGTTTGGGATTGTTCATCTTCATCCTCCAAATCAATCCAGTAACGCTGACTTCTGTCGATTGTATTTTCGTAAACACCGCCAGCAGAGAGAATGGTGCGGCGGCTGGCTTCGTTGTCTTCATCGCAGGTAATCAGCACTCGTTCTAGTCCTTGCTTGCGAGCCTCTGCTAGTCCTAGCTCTAGCTGCAACTTGGCCAAGCCTTTTCTACGTTGACTGGGGCGGATAGAATAGCCGATATGCCCACCCTCCACAAATAATTTGTCGTTTAAGGACAAGCGCAGAGCTAAAAAGCCCAGAGGCAAGCCAGTCTCATCAAAGGATAGAAATTGGATGGCGTGAACCCAACCTGCTGGCAAGTTTGCCACATCTTCCTGTCGTCTTACCATTTGTAACCAATCCTCATAATCCTTTGCTCGTTTCCAAGTGGAGCCCATGCCACCGTGCATATAGGATTTTGCTGCATCGAACTCCGCAATCATCTCTAATATCGCGTCTTTATCTTCCAAAGTTGGTCGTCTTAGCTCCATGTTCCCTCCTTAATCTAACTCTATCCAGTAGCGCTGACTTCTGTCGATTGTATTTTCATAAACACCGCCAGTGGAGAGAATCGTGCGGCGGCTGGCTTCGTTGTCTTCATCGCAGGTAATCAGCACTCGTTCTAATCCTTGCTTTCGAGCCTCTGCCAGCCCTAACTCTAGCTGCAACTTGCCCAAGCCCTTTCTGCGTTGACTGGGCCGAATAGAATAGCCAATATGTCCACCCTCCACAAATAATTTGTCATTTAAGGACAAGCGCAGAGCTAAAAAGCCCAGAGGCAAGCCGGTCTCATCAAAGGATAAAAATTTGATTGCGGGAACCCAGCCTGCTGGCAAATTGGCGGCATCCTCCTGCTGCTCTACAATCTTTAACCAATCTTCATAATCCTTTGCTTGCTTCCAAGCGGAGCCCATGCCACCATGCATATAGGATTTTGCAGCATCGAACTCCGCAATCATCTCCAAAATCGCGTCTTTATCTTCCAAAGTTGGTCGTCGTAATTTCATAGACTCTCCTCAATCTATATCAATCCAATAGCGCTCTTTTCCGCATCGAATATCCTCTAAAGCCCCACCATTAGCCAGAATCACTCCTCGACTGGCAGCATTATCACAATCACAAGTCACTAAAGCACGTTTGATATTTTTACTTTTAGCTACTTGCAAGCCTTGTCGCAGCTGCTCTTTTGCCAATCCTTTCCCACGCGCAGCGGGACGGATACTATAACCGATATGCCCGCCTTCTTGGAGCAAATGGTCATTGAGCCGCAAGCGCAGATTGAGAAAACCCACAGCCTGACCGTCTGTAGCAAAAGCGACCAGTTGGATATAAGGCACAAAACCTTGTGGCAAGCCGATACCTGCCTCAGCTAATTGAATGGTCTCCAGCCAGTCCTCATAGATAAAATCTTCTCCACCAAAAAAGCCATCGTGTCGACCCCCAGACGCTTTAAAGTCAGCTAACATTTCTAAAATGGCTGTCTTATCTGCCAATTTAGGCTTTCGTAATTCTAAATCCACTTTTCTATTTATCCCCTATTTTTTCTTGTTTAACTTAGTAAGGAACTGTTCCCGTAGACTGGCTACTCGATCCTTCTTATTACTAGCTCCTGTTGAATGTTTTTCATGAAAGCGCCGCACCTGAGCTTTTCCTTTATCATCTAATTGATACTTTCCCACGTTCATATCTCCTTATTACGTTTTGATAAAAAAGAGCGATACATCGCATGATGTTCTGTATCACTCCCGCTTATTTAGATCATTAACATCAGATCTCATTTCCTGAAAATTTAATAGTTGATCCATTCATATGTTTAACTCGAGCGGATATCTCCTTATGCCGGCCATTGACCATCGGGCGTGCCTGTGGATTTCCCAAATAACCACAAGTCCGCTTGACAACGTCTACAGTCTTAGGATCACTATTCCCGCAGTTTGGACAGGTAAAACCACGCTCTGTCGGCGTAAAATCCCCTTCAAAGTCACACTTATAGCAGTGATCGATTGGTGTATTGGTTCCCAGATAGCCGACACGATCGTAAGCATAATCCCAGACAGCTTCCAAAGCCTTTGGATTTTGCTGCAACACTGGGTATTCACAATAGTGGATAAAGCCCCCGGCAGCCCCAACTTCAGGATAAACTTTCTCAAAATCTAACTTTTCAAAAGGTGTTGGATTCTTACGCACATCGTAGTGGAAGGAGTTAGTGTAGTACTCCTTGTCTGTAATATCTGGAACGATACCAAACTTCTCTGTATCCAAGCGACAGAAACGATCCGTCAAACTCTCTGAAGGAGTAGAGTAAACTGAGAAGTGATAGTCGTACTCATCTGACCACTCTTCAACCCGGCGCTTCATATCTTTTACAATAGCAACCGTAAATTCCTTGGCTTCTGGATTGCCTTCCCATTCCCCACCATAAAAGACCGTCGCCACCTCATAAAGGCCGATATAACCAAGAGAGACCGTTGCTCTGCGGTGAGTAAAAAGCTGGTCAACTTGATCATATTTTCCTAGGCGTTTGCCAAAGGCACCATATTGATAAAGAATTGGTGCATTTGCTGGAGTTGCTTCCTTCGTCCTTTCCACTCGGTAGACCAAAGCATCCTTGGCAATGTTCATTCGCTCATCAAACAATGCCCAAAACTTTTCCTTGTCCCCTTCCGACTCTAGTGCAATGCGAGGCAGATTGACAGTGACAACTCCCAAGTTCATCCGGCCAGAATTGACCTCTACGCCATTCTCATTCTTCCAACCTTGGAGGAAAGAACGGCATCCCATTGGAACCTTGAAGGATCCCGTTAAATCAATGATTTTATCATATGAGAGCACATCTGGATACATTCGCTTCGTCGCACATTCTAAAGCCAATTGTTTAATGTCATAATTAGGCGTTCCTGGCTCGAGATTAAGCCCACGCTTCAGTGTAAAAATCAGCTTAGGAAAAATCGCTGTACGATGCTCACTACCAAGCCCCTTGATACGAATATTCAGAATAGCCTTTTGGATTTCCCTCTCAAAACGATTGGTTCCCAATCCAAAGCCCAGTGAAGTAAAAGGAGTTTGACCATTAGAAGTAAAGAGGGTATTGATCTCATACTCCAATGACTGCATCGCATCATAGATATCTTTTTTAGTCTTTTCCCAGGCATAATCTGCTCGTTTATCCGCTAAAACCCAATCCTTAGCATCTTTCAAATGCTTTTCATAATTAAGCTCTGCATAAGGCGCCAAAACTTCATCAATCCGATCAGCTGAACACCCCCCATATTGACTAGATGCAACATTAGCAATGATTTGTGAAATTTGGGCTGTTGCAGTCTGGATAGACTTAGGACTCTCTACTTCCGCATTTCCGATTTTAAATCCATTTTTCAACATACCTTCAAAATCGATCAAACAGCAGTTGGTCATTGGCGTATAAGGACTATAGTCCAAGTCATGATAATGAATATCCCCTTTTTGATGGGCATTGGCTACGTGAGGAGGCAGCATTTTAAGCCCAATTGACTTGCCAACAATTCCCGCAGTCAAATCGCGTTGTGTGTTAAAAACATCGCTATCCTTATTAGCATTTTCGTTGACAACAGTCTGATCTTTATTAAGTAATTTATCGATCGTAAAATTAATATCTGTTGCCTGTGAACGGTCAAAATCACGTTGCGTTCGATAAGAGATATAAGCTTTAGCAATGGCATATTCATTGGCATTCAACAACTCGTGTTCGACAATGTTCTGGATCTCATAGATCTTAATATCTTGTGCAAAACGATTTGCAATCTCTGCTACAACCTGTTCTGTAATCCCCTCAAGCTTCACTTCAAGCAAAGGAGACATAGGAGCTACCTCACAAGCTGCCTTAACTAAGGCCTTATAAATCTTGTCCACGTCAAAATTTACACGGCGACCATCACGTTTTACCACATAAATATTTGGAATACAAGTCTGCGTTTCTTCTCTTAAAGCAATCATAGCATGTCCTCCGTTCGTTCAAGAATCATTATATCACTAAAAAATAAAAAATCAATATGTTGTGTCAAAAAAATATTTTTTTGATTTATACACAACATATTGATTTTTTATTTTAGTTCATAAAGCTTGAAGTGGCTCGTTTTTACATCAATTTTTTTATAACTAGAAGACAATAATTTTTTAACATTTGGTAAAAGAGGTACTTTCTCATTCACTGCAATATAACGAGGCAGAGAAGCATCCAGTTGATTTTCAAGACGAATCTTATTTTCCGCTGTATCAACGTATAACTTTGGACTTAAAATAGAGGAAGCTGACAGACGGCTTGTGGAAAGATAAAGACTGGCCGTATTATCCCAGGCATAAATTTTATCATCAGTCTTTGACTCATCACGAATATAGCCACTAATCACTTCACGCTCTGCCGTTTCAGCTCCTGACAAAGCATAGCGCTGGGCAAACGGCATGACTACTAGAAAGGCTATAGCAAGCACTGGCAAAAAGAAATTCCCAGCAACATAATTTTTCCAAACCGATGGCGTTCTCTTGCTTCTGATATGACGCCCTTCTGTAAATCTTCCACTAAACCAAGTAGCAAAAAGAATCATAGCAAAAGGGATTGCAGGTAGCAACTGAAAAGCTCCTTGTATTGGTGAAAAGATGCTCAACACAAGTATTACTAAAAGTCCTAAAGAACCTAAAAGACGGAAAGGCCACTCGTCTTTCTCTGCAGAGGAAGACACCCCCATAATGAGTGCCGTTACGAACCCTAGCCCTAAGAATAAACCACCATAAAGCATCAGGTTTTCCAACACACCCGAATGGACACCTATGCTCTCAAACAGATAAGTTACCTGACTAATCGCTAAACCAAAAGTCCCATTCCATACAGTGTAGTATCCTATCGGATAAAAGAGCAAGGAAAACCTAAAAGGCTAGCTAATAACTGATAAAATCCCCTAGTTGCCCGCTTACGAACAAAGTGGAAAATTGTCCAAACGAGAAAAACTAGGCCATAAAAAATGATACTCGTAAAAGGATCGATCAAAAAAGCCAATGCACCAATCGCACCAAATAAAATAAAACCATTATCGCTTATTTGACCATTCATATAACGGGCTAAGAAGTTCAAGCTCCACATCGTAAACGGAAGCACAAAAATACTGGCGTATAAACCACCAAATCCTACCGTTAAGACGAAAAGATAAAATAGAGAAAGCAGTTGCTGAGCTAACTCTTTTTTTCTGGTTAATTGATACACAAATTGAAATAGATAATTCCCTGCTACAAACAAGGCTAAAAACTGTACAAAAGCAAATAAAAGGCTTCCCAATACACTACTGCCTAGCCAGTTTAACAAATAGTACAGCACTCCACCTGTACCGTAAATATCTCCATAAGCTAGCTTTCCTTGAGTCATCGCCCAGCCAGCATACAGATTCTGGGTCTGTAAGTTATTAGCAAGCGAAGAAAAAAGTGGATTAGCCACGCTACAAAGACTGATCAGCGCACTCCAGAAAAATAAATTACCAGAAGGAGCATTCGCGACCTTTAAACGAGGAAGTTCTTTCGTTTCTCTATCTTCTTTTTCCTCGGTATTTTCCGTCAACTGCACTTCCAGATAATCCTTTTCTTCATGCGTTTCAAATTCATCAAACATAATACTTCTCCTTGATATAGTCCTTACTAGTATATCAAAAAGTCTACTTTCTGTCAGTTTTTCCTGGCACTCTTAATTTTCCTTTGCTTTAGAGACAAACTTTACAAATTTCTCTCGCTCAGATATTTGTAATTTTGCAATGAGCTCCAACTCTCTAAAACTTCTATAAACCCGAGATTTGTTTTTCCCCTGATAAACACCGTCTAATTTCATCAAAAATTCCTTTTTACTTTTTTATTCGTAAAAATAAAAAGCAAGATAGCTGATTCAACTAAATAAGTCGAGTCAGCACCTTACTCTTTATAACATCGGTGCAAAAAGTTGAACAATCTCTTTTAACAAGCTTTGGTACCAAGTACTCTTGAAAACACCATCATACACCTCTTTTGAAACCTTAAAAATCTCTTCAAAATCAGCTTTTATATCTGATAAAATAGGTGTTTTGTACAACAGCACCGCATTTTCATAATGATGAACTAAGCTACGATAGTCAAAATTAATCGTCCCCACAACAGCCAACTCATCATCAGCTATAACATTCTTACTATGTATAAAACCCGGTGTGTATTCATAAATTCGTACACCAGCCGCCAGTAATTCTCTATAAGAACCACGAGTAATGGGTTGAATTAACTTTTTGTCAGTCACATAAGGCGTGACAATGCGAACATCAACTCCACGCATAGCGGCATTTTTTATATCTTCAGTCAAATCATAATCAATAATCAGATAAGGAGTTGTAATGTAGACATAATCCGTCGCCTGGCTAATTATATTTTGATAAACATTTTTGCCGACTTGAGACTTATACATCGGCTTAGGGCCACTTCCATATGGAATATAGAGTCCTGCTCCCTCAACTGCTTGATTCTCTAAATGATACTTATCAAAATCCGTAATTTCCCCACGATTAATATACCAGTTCAGCAAAAAAAGTCTAGTCAATGCCTTTACAGCCCGACCATCCAAACGAATACCACCATCTTTCCAATGACCAAAACGCTCTACATGGTTGATGTATTCATCTGCTAAATTAATCCCACCTGTATAGCCTACTTGACCATCTACAACCAGTATCTTTCGATGATCTCGATTGTTATAAGCCACTGTCATACGGGGAATTACTTTGTTAAATTTATAAGCATAGATGCCGTAAGATCGCAAAATCTGTGTGTAGTCTCCAGGTAAAGTCGCCATACAGCCAATATCATCATAGAGCACCTTGACCTCTACACCTTGAGCTGCCTTTTCTTTGAGAATCTCTAGAATACTCCCCCACATTTTTCCTTCTTCGATAATGTAGTATTCTAAGAAAATAAATTTCTTTGCCTCTCTTAAATCCTCTAACATCGCAAGGTACATATCCTCACCTGAAGAAAAATAACGAGAAGCCGTACCATCATAAACATCAGCATTATGATCCATACTTAGCAAAGATTTAATAATTCCAAAAGCTGATTTATTTGTCTTTTTCAAGGCAAGCCTTAACTCATAGCTGTTATCCTCACGAAATTTCATCGAATCCATATTTCTCAGTTGTTTCAATTCTTTCCGAGAAAGTCGTCGTTCTCCAAACATGAGGTAGATTAAAGCTCCCACAACGGGAATAAATGTGATTAACAGCCAGGTCACCTTGCTTTCAGGAGTCATCGAACGATTCACGATTGAAAAAATCGTTCCAATCGTCAGTAAAGTTACCACAAGAATCCACAAATCCTGATTGATGTCACCTAGATAAAAGAAAAGCCAAAAAACGAATAAAAGCTCTAGTAACATAACAATCATACTAAAACCATATTTCGACATTAATAAGCGAAATTTTCTCACACACCTACTCCTTATTTTCTTAATACCTAGTATAGCGAGGCTACTTTAATAAATCAAGCAAAAAAGAACAAGGCTAGTTAAACCAACCTTGTTATAGTTTTCATTGCTTCGTAAAGACAATCGTATCATCTTGATCCACTTCTTGATCAATATCCTCTACAGTCAACTGATTGCCATTCACATAGTATCGATGTACATCATCACCAATTGTCATTTTTTGGTTCGTCGTATCAATCTCTACTTGCTCGATTTCTTGATCACCATCTCGCTCTACTTTCGTCAAAGTCCCTTTGCCAGATACAAGCTTCAAGGTTAATTGGTCTCCTTCATGAATAGCAGTATAAGTACCGTCTAATTCTGTACTAACTACAGTAGTTTGAGATGAGGATGACGTAGAATTTGCTGAGCTACTCACACTTGAAGAAGTAGAACTAGCAGATGATACTTGAGAGCTAGTTGAGCTCGTTGTTTGAGAAGATTGCGTTTGGTTGCTCCCATTTCCACAAGCCACCAGAACTAAAATCGTCATAATTACAAAATTCGAGAGCATTATTTTCTTTGAAAGTTTCATATTCTTTCCTCCTTTACGCATCCGTGAGCAAATCAAAAGAAACTCCCTTACGTTTCTAATTTAGCTCTACTTTTAGTATAGCAGATAGATTTTCTAAACGTCAATCTATCTGCTCTTCAGAAACTGTCGCACCTCTGCAACAAAATAAAGCGAGCCAGTTATAAATAATAATTGCTGCTCATCTTTTTTTAACAGATGTTCATCTATAAATGTTTGATAATCGCTAATATAGGCTACCTCTTCTGCCTCTTTCTCGCTTACTGACTCTCCATACGAAAAACTAGTTAAGAATAAGTCTGCTTGAGGCAACTCTCTTTGCAGATAAGATATCATAGCAGAATAATCTTTTCGCTTTAAAGCTCCAAACAAAATAACAATTTTTCTATCTTCTTGTAGTTTGACAAATTCCACCAGACGCTCAACCGCTGGCAAATTGTGTGCTCCGTCAAGATACACCCCGTCACAAATTCGTTCCAAACGACCTGCCCATCTAGTTTGAGCTAGCGCCTCTCTTACAAGATAAAGATCAACTAACCAAGATTGCTGCTCCATAAACAAGAAAAAAACTTCCAAGGCTATCCCAGCATTCTCTTCTTGAAAAGTTCCAACTAAACCAAGCTCTATATCTGATAAATGAATACGCCCAGACTGGAAAGTTTTATTGTTAAAAGAAAACTCTTTTCCATATTCATGTAAATCAATCCCTAAACTCTCGGCATGTTCTCGGCAAATCAACAGCGCAGCATTTGGCAGAGGACCGACAACTGCTGTTCTTCCTGACTTAAAGATACCTGCTTTTTGCTCTGCAATTTCCTCAATCGTATCCCCTAAGGTTTCCTGATGATCCAAACCAAGCGAAGTAATCACTGAAACTGTTCCTTTTATCACATTGGTCGTATCTAACAAACCACCAATTCCTACCTCAATCAACGCAACATCAACCTCTTGCTCGGAAAAATAGATGAACGCCATCAATGTGAGAATTTCAAAATAGGACAAAAAACCATGTTCTTCAAGTAGGTTTTTCTCCATTTCTCGTACCTGCTCACCTATCCGAGTAAAATCCGCTTGAGGTATGGGAATCCCATTCAAACAAATTCTATCATGAACAGTTTCCATATGAGGCGATATGAAACTCCCTACTTTTTTCCCATGTCGCTCAAACAAATTTCTCAAAAAAGCAATCGTTGAGCCCTTGCCATTCGTCCCAGTCACATGGATTGTCGGATAAGATCTCTCTGGATGATCCAAAATATCAATAGCTTGCTCCATTCGTCCCAAACCTGAACGAAAGTTCAAACCAATGCGGCTATTCAGCCAACTCTCTATTTTTTGCACACTTACTCCTAGCAAAAAGAGAGCGGAGTGAATAATCAATCTGCTCTCTTCTTAATTTTAATAATATAGTTTACGTTTGAGACTCCGAGTTAACAATAAACTATCTGTTTAACAATTTTTACTAATCCCTGCTCTTTGATAAAAGCAGAAATGATTCACCCTTGAGTATTCATTCTTCTTCAAAATAAGAAGTTAATAACCCAAAGGATAGATACACTGACTTGATCAAGTCTAAGTGTCAATTTCGATTGATCGGTCAGTTTTTCTTACTCTTCCATGAAGCTATTGAAGACTTCTTCAATCATGTTCCATTCTTCTTCAGAATCTTCTGGAATTGGTTGAAGATCTCCCTCTGTACCATCTTCATTTTCTGTAAATGAGTAAGCTTGAATTTCAATCTCGCCATTCTCATCCTCTTCTGCATTAGCAGGTACAAGAAGGACATAGTTTTTACCAAATTCTTCCATACCATCAATGGTCAAAAGAATTTCAAACAACGTTTCATTCCCTTGCTCATCAACTAAGGTAATCATTTCACGCTCTTCATGCTCGTGGTCATGGTTGTGATCATGTGCCATATTCACTATTCCTCAATTCTTTTTTAATAATTTCGATCCAAATAATTTTGTAGAATTAGTTGTGCAGCCAATTTATCAATCACTTTTTTGCGCTTACTACGGCTGACATCCGCTTGTTCAATCAGCATACGCTCAGCAGCTACTGTCGTCAAACGCTCATCCTGATAATCAACTGGCAACCCAAATAACTCAGCAACTTTCTCGCCATAGGCTTGACTAGCCTCCACACGTGGACCACTAGTATTATTCATATTCTTAGGAAGTCCTATGACAAATTTATCTACTTTGTATTCTGAGACTAATGCACCAAGGCGCTCAAAACCAAACTGTCCTTGTTCTTCGTCAATCTGAATAATCTCTAAGCCTTGTGCTGTAAATCCAAGAGGATCACTAATCGCAACCCCAACTGTCTTAGAGCCTACATCTAACCCCATAATTCTCATTAAAGATCGATGCCTTGCCCTTTCAAGTAATAACGAACCAATTCTTCAACAATTTCATCACGCTCATATTTTCGGATTTGATTACGCGCATTGTTGTAACGGGGTACATACGCAGGATCTCCACTGAGAACATACCCGACGATTTGATTGATTGGATTGTAGCCTTTTTCATTGAGTGAAGTATAGACATCAGTCAATGTCTCGCTAATCTCTTTTTTATTTGAGTCGTCGAGATTAAAACGTACTGTTTCATCTGTAAATCCCACAATTACACCCTCTTTCATTGGAATACTTCTATTGTAGCATATTTCAGAACTTTTCACAAATGTTACAAATCAATATCAAAGCGAAAATTTCTGCTTATTTTTCTTCTGTCGCCCCATTAACGATTTGATTATCAATATACTGAGCTGGCTTGATCTTCAATAATTCTTTTAGTTTCAAACCCTTTAAATACTCTGTATTAGACGCTTTATCAACATCTAAAGTCTGAAAATCAAGAGTAGTTACGCGCTTCAATTCATTTTCATTTAAGATCTGTAATGAGGTACTAAAGCCTGGTAAGTCTTTCACCTGTTGGTAATTCGCATCTTCTTCTAAAGACTTATTTAGCAAATTCTGGGCTTCCTCTATGCCATATTGTGCTATGGCTTGCTTCAGGTCATCTGCATTCGGAGAGATTTGCTCCAAAGTCAAACCCAAAAATTGATCTCCCTTATAAGTAACGATTTGTTTTTGTTGAGAACCATCTTCATTTTTTGGAAAAACTAACGTCCTCGTCATAACAGTATTTTTTTCAGCATTTGCGATAATTGGTAAAGTTGTGTCTATTTTATCTTTTGAACTAGCTGTTCCTGAATTTGATTTTTTTGAGCCACAACCAGTCAATACTAACAAGGCGACTCCTAATAATAGCACTGTTTTTTTCATCATTCTAGCCTCCTATCCTTATTGTACCATATCAACTACTTCTGTCAATGTTATGACCAATTTATGAGAGCAAAAAAGCACGGTCAGTCTCCACTAAACAAGTAAAGCAGATCTTTCCCATGCCTTTTTATATATTATAGCGCAGCTCTTAAACGCGCCTCTGCATTTTCAACATTGCGAACAGAACGTGGTAGAAAGGCACGTATGTCATCTTCTTTATAACCAACTTGCAGGCGTTTGTCATCGACTAAGATTGGACTTTTGAGAATACGTGGCGTCTCCATGATAATATCAATGACTTCGCTCACACTCAAATCCTCAATGTCAACTCCCAAACCTTTGGCATAACGATTTTTGGAAGAAACAATACTTGCGATACCATTTTCAGTTTTGGTCAAAATATCTAAAATTTCTTTTTTTGTGATTCCCTCTTTGCCGAGGTTTTGTTCTTTGTAAGTTAATTGATGGGAATTAAGCCAGGTCTTTGCTTTCTTACAGCTTGTACAACTTGAAACTGTGTAAATTGTAATCATGTAAGGACTCCTTTCAGTACCCGATATTACTATCGTAGTCTATTATACCACAAAAACCATCGGTCTTGCGACCTATTTTAGAAAATTTATTCCTCTATTTCGATAGCATCATCTAACTCAAGCGTCACTTCTTCTATATTTTCAGTGATTTTTCCTGTTTTTTCTGGTGTTATTGCTTCCGCTTCCTCATCTGCATCAATAAGTCCAAAACGAACACGGACTTTCTGATCGATTTCCTCAAAAACTTCTGGATGATCCGCTAAATATTTTTTAGCATTTTCAGATCCTTGACCAATTTTTTCATCGTTGTAAGAATACCAAGCACCCGCTTTTTTGATGATATCTAAGTCAGTTGCAATCTTAATCAGCTCCCCTGTCTTAGAAATACCTTCTCCATACATGATTTCCACAAAAGCTTCCTTGAATGGCGGAGCTACTTTATTTTTTACAACTTTAATTTTGGTTTCTTTACCAACATTTGTATCTTTCGCATCACCAGTCCCCTTGATTTGAGTATTTCCACGAACGTCCAAACGGACAGAAGCATAGAATTTCAAGGCACGACCACCTGGTGTTGTTTCAGGATTCCCAAACATCACACCGACTTTTTCGCGCAACTGGTTAATGAAAATCGCAATCGTCTTAGTTTTGTTGATGGATGCAGATAGTTTACGCATCGCCTGGCTCATCATACGAGCCTGCAAGCCGACATGGCTATCTCCAATATCCCCATCGATTTCCGCACGTGGAACCAAGGCAGCAACTGAGTCAATAACTACCAAGTCAACTGCACCTGAATCAATCAATTTCCCAGCAATTTCTAAACCTTGTTCCCCAGAATCAGGCTGAGACAGCAAGAGCTCATCGATATTCACACCCAATGCTGCTGCATAAGACGGGTCCAAAGCATGTTCGGCATCGATAAAGGCTGCGATTCCGCCTTCTTTTTGTGCTTGTGCTACTGCATGAAGAGCCACTGTTGTCTTACCAGAAGATTCTGGGCCGTAGATTTCAATGATTCTTCCCTTAGGATAACCACCAGCACCAAGAGCGATATCCAAGGCCAAAGAACCTGAGCTCATAACTTGAACTTTTTGCTCTGCTCGCTCGCCCAGACGCATCACTGCACCCTTACCAAAATCTTTCTCAATATTTTTCAAAGCGTTGTCTAAAGCCTTTTGACGTTCATCGCCAAATTTCTTTGTAATATCATCTAAATTCTTTTGTTTCTTTGCCATTTATTTCTCCTATTTGTTCTAAAATATCTTTTCTTCTAGCTGTTTGTTCATTATATCAAAAATTATTTGTTTAATAAAGCCTTGTGTACTAGATTGAAGGCATGCAAAACAGCAATTTCCCTCACATCATGTCGACTGCGTCCTGCAATATTGACCTTAATAATTTTTGTTGCATCAGCACTAGCTAAGCCAATAAAAACCGTCCCAGATGGATGACCTTCCAGTGAATCTGGGCCTGCCACGCCTGTCAGACTGACAGCTAGATCACTCTGGGTCAGCTTTCTAGCCTGCTCTGCCATTTTCCCAGCCGTAAAAGCTGAAACGACACCGTGCTGCTCCAAGTCTCTCAATGGAATATCCAGCATCCGGCTCTTTTCCTCCATGCTGTAGGTGACAAAGCCACCTGAAAAAATAGCTGAAGCACCAGCAAAATCCGCCAAGGTCGCTTGAAAAAGACCCGCCGTCAGACTCTCTGCCGCTGAAATCGTCTTGCCTTGGCTCTTCAGCAAATCAAAAGCCACCCGAGCCAAGGAATTGTCATCTCCATAGCCATAAAAAATCTCGGACAAAGCTTGTCCTTCAAAAGTTTTATGTGCCAAAATTGACTGTTCAACAACTGCAAGCTTTTGGTCTGCTTCATCCTGGCTAAATGCTTTCGTAGATAGCCGCAAGGTCACCTCCCCCGTCTTAGCATAAGGAGCAATGGTGGGGTCACTCTGCTGCTCAATCATCTCTGACAAAATAGTCACTAGCTGACTCTCGCCAATACCAAAGAAGCGCAACACTCGTGAATACAATTTCTGACCTGTGGACAAGAGGGGAACCAGCTCATTATTGACCATTGGCTTGAGCTCGCTAGGCGGGCCGGGCAGGACTACATAGGTCACTCCGTCTGCTTCTAACAATCCTCCGACAGCTAATCCGGTCGCATTTGGTAACGGCGTCGAACCTTCGACCAGCTGGGCCTGACGCTCATTATTGGGTGTTCGAGCGTAATCTGGTCGGCTAGCAAAAAAGCAATCTAGCTTTTCCACAGCATCAGGATTAAAACTCAACTCTCGATCCAAAAATTTAGCCAAGGTCTGCTTGGTCAAATCATCCTCTGTTGGCCCCAAGCCTCCTGTCAGGATAATCAGATTACTGCGTCCTTGAGCAATTCTTAAAACCGAGAGAAGTCGACTTTCATTGTCACCCACCGCTGTATGAAAATAAACATCGATCCCCAGACTCGCCAGTTTTTCAGATAAAAATTGGGCATTGGTATTGACAATCTGACCTGTCAGAATCTCGGTGCCCACAGCAATAATTTCTGCTTTCATAGAACCTCCTACCTTACTATTCGGAATTGGCTTTATTTTATCACAAAAAATCTTAAAAAAGTTGATTTTCATTTCAGGAAATAAAGAGAGCTGTCAAGTTCCTTGACAAACTTGTCAATATGCTGTGGAAAACTTTTTAAAACGACTAGTGTTATGCAGAATAACCAGATTGTTAGGGAAATGCTATTGGCAAATGGTTTGATTCTTTCTATAATGAAGATGAAAAAAGAAATCAGCTAAATATTTTTATTTGAAGAAAGGAGATCATTATGAAAATTTCACAAATGCTCAAGAACATTCGTCAACAACATCAACTCACTCAGGAAGCCTTGGCTGAAAGACTCAAGGTTTCCCGCTCTGCCATTGCCCGCTGGGAAAGTGGAAAAGGGATCCCTGATATTGGCAATCTCATCGCCATTAGCCGCGAGTTTGATATCAGTCTAGACACACTCATCAAGGAGGATGAGCGCTTGGAGAAAAAGGTTATCGAAGACAGCAAGGCCAAGAAATGGCATTATTTAGTCATCCTCTACCTTTTTTCCATCTTGGTTTATATTGGTGTCTTTGCTTACTTGCACCATATCTTTATGGCCGGCTTCCTCATCTCCACCCTCTTTATGCTCTTCTATGAACTGCGCATCTTTATCAAGGAAAAGATTTGGAGGCAGAAGGATAACTAAACGAAATTCCTTGGATGTTAGAAAACCAAGGAATTTTTTCTATGAAACAAGGAATATAGTCGCACTATTATGAAAGAGAACAGACAAGCAAAGAAAAAAGAGGAAAGTAAAACTGCAGCTACCTTTGACAAATGAGCTGAATCAAGATTAGATTTGTGTAACATCAATAATAATATCAACTTGTTTAAACACATTGGGATCATGAGTGGCAAAAATTACAACCGTATCTGGTGCAACCAGACTTAACAATAACTCTATAATAGCCTGGCCGGTCTGCCGATCAAGCGCTCCTGTCGGCTCATCAGCCAAAATAATCTTGGCTTTTTTGAGCAAGAGTCGGGCAACAGAAACACGCTGAGCTTGACCACCTGAAAGTTCATAAATTTTAGAGTTAAGGAATGACTCGTCCAGTCCTACTTTCATTAAAGTAGCAGTCACTTCTGCTTTACCTGCTAACATTTTTAGATTATCCCAGACTGTCTCCTCTTCCACCAAAGCATAGTTTTGAAAAACATAGCCCAGATAGTTTTTAAATTAATCTCTTTCTTTCATAGCCCAAATATCTTGATTATTCAGTAAGACTTTGCCATTATTAGGCTTTTCTAGACGGGCGATTGCATTTAATAACGTTGTTTTTCCTGAACCTGACGGCCCAATCAGAGCATAAGATTTATTCGCTTCAAAAACTAGATTTACTTGAGAATAGATCCTTTTATTACCATAATTTTTGCTTAAATTTTCTAACTGAATCATACTATTTCAAAGTCTCCTTTTATAATCTGAACCCGGTGTTTCTTGACTTGTAGGAAAGCAAAACCAGACATGGCGGATATCTCAATGATATACAGAAACCCAACTAGGATAGTAACAACAAAATCCCCTCTCATCAAGATAGTAAGCAAACTGACAAAGAAGATTCCTAGTATCAGGGGCAGTAAAGATTGAAAGATTTCCATACCACTACTTGTCCCCAGCAAGCTCTGCAGGGAGATTTTTTTAGCTTTCTGCTTCATACGGGTCGAAATGTACTCATAGATAATAAAGAATTGTGCTAAAACCAACATAGCAAGAGCAATGACTGTTCCAGTCAACTGACTGATAATGGTTTCTCGAGCTAATAAGAGTTGCTCTGAGACTTTTGTCATGCTGGAAAAGTTCGTCAAGCCAGCTTGATCAATTTTTTCTTTTATTAAATCTTGTTTAAAGATTCCATTAACTGCAAACACATCATATTTCCCATCAAAAGCGGCATCTTCTGGCAAGTTTTGAAAATTAATTTGCACTAAAACAGCATCAATCACTTCTTGCTTAGCAAAAAGCTCATCCTGTTCTCCTTTATGATTAAAAAGGAAAGTCTTCTGTCCATCCGGAACTTCTACTATTTCAAAATCTTCAGCTTTAAAGCTACTATACTGGAAATATTCGTAGTCTATCAGCTTTCGAATTCCCTCAATATTGACCATCTGACTGCTAGGAATATAGAGCACACCAACTCCATCAGCGTTTGGCTGTCCATATTGATTTTGAGAATTCAGTTCCTTGTTCTTATCCACCAAACCTGTATTCACATAGAACAACTTTTCTGCAAGTTTTGTATCTACTCCATTATTTGTTAGCTCTTGTTTAAATTCTTGAGGAGCATACTCTACCCTTTCTGGGCTAAGACTTGAACTCTCAGAATAGAGCCAATTATCTGCACCAAAAGATTGGATAAAAGTACGTTGTTTAGCTGAACTCTCTTTCATAAAATCCGCGTCTAACTGATGATTTTCATCTGTGTGGGCAGCAGTATTTTCAAACCAAGTGATTGTATTATAATCCTGCGCTACTTTCCAATTTCCTAAAACAGCGATTTCTTGAGCAGATTTAGAAATAGTCTTTACGCTCTCTGAAACTGTTATACCAAAGATAAAACAGGATAACAAAATGCCAAAAAGCCAGATATAAAGAACCAGGGGATTTGATTTTTTATTCTTCAAAACTGCCACCGCACTCATCAGACGAAGATTTAGCGCAAAAAGAACATTTACAAGCAAACTGAGAAAAATTAGAATTTGTATTTCAAAAATTTATTGGAACTTTTGTCTTTATGCGTTTGTCGTGTCATCATAAATTATTTTTTAAACGCTTCGTATAGTTTTTTATAGAACTCTTTCTTTTCTTTTTTTGATTATTAAACTCTTTTTTGCCGTAATCAAAATTCGCTACTGAAAATCCCTTGCCATCATCAGAAAAAGTGAAGAATTCTATCCCAATCAATTTATTATTTTTAGCATCTACTACAGTAGTTCCTAAATTATTGTTAAATTGTTTAACTTCTTCTTCACTAACTCCAAACCCCATAGCAGTGCCATCTGCAATAATATTTGAAAACACTTCTTCTGAAGATGCTACTTCTTTGACAGATATTAGATAGACAGCATCTTCTGTTTCTACTTGCCTTACCTTATCCCATCTTTCGGTATCATTCGAAGAGATTGTATAGACTGTTAAATCCACCGAAGGTTTATTGGAATTTTCTTTTTTAATCACTTGTTTGCCAATTAAGACGATTGCGAGTATTCCAATGACTAGTAGCAAACTAATATAAATTTTCTTTTTCATGCCTGACTTCCTATATCTTTTATGTCAATGATAACATCAACTTTACTATATACAGCTGGATCATGTGTTGCTATAATAACATAATTGTTCTTGGCTGCTTCACTCAATAATAAGTTGATGATTTCATTCCCAATCTCACTATCCAAGGCTCCTGTAGGTTCATCCGCTAAAATAATTTTACGCGGTTTCATTAACATTCTTGCAATAGCTACACGCTGAGCTTGTCCCCCAGACAATTCATATATTTTATGTTTTAAATAGTCCCTAGAAAGGCCTACTTTTTCAAGTATCTCAGATATAATCTTTTTGTCTTTATTGAGGAGTTTTAAATTATCATATACTGTTTTGTTTTCTATCAAAGAATAATTTTGGAATACATACCCAATAGTATTTTTAAAATAGGTTCTTTCTTTGGTTTTCCAAATATCCTGTTTATCAACTAACACTTTTCCACTGTCAATTTTTTCTAGCCTTCCTATAATGTTTAGCAAGGTACTTTTACCTGAACCCGAACCGCCAATCAAGGCGTAGCTTTTCCCAGCTTCAAAGGTTAAATTTAAATCTGTAAATATTTCTTTTGAGCCATATTTTTTTGTAACATTCACAATTTCAATTGTCATTAGTCATCCCCTTTTAGAATTTGAGTGTATCTATCAGATAATTTTCTGAAACTTATTATCATTGACATCATTAAAACCGTTAAAGAAGCAAGACCAATATACAATAACTCTATTTGTCCTGTCATGATAAATGTCAATAAGATAACCATTATAATCGTTATCATAAAATATTTTAGACTTGAAATGGCCATACCTGTTTTCGATAGGCCTAAAATGATTTTTTTGACATAGTCATTCTGTTTTAAGGCAACAAACATTTGAGCATATTGATAAATGAGTAGAAATACAATTCCGCAAATAACTATTTGCAGTATTTTTGAAAGGAGAATTTGGTGCTCTAAAGATTGAATATTAAGTTTCACAGTTTGGTAAACCTCGACTGGATTGATTGAAAAATTCAAACTAGCACTCAAATCGTTGATGTCCTTAATTGCTTCTGGACTAAAAAGTGAGTTATATATGATATTGCTTGCCAAAATAAAATCGTTAGTTTCTACCATTTTATCAGTATCTAATACAACCACTATATTACTCTTACTATTTGTCACACTTTCCAAAGGTAGATTATCTTTATTTTCAGGGACACTACTGCCATTTTCATTGAAATAGAAAAATTCTTGCCCATCAGGAATGACTTGCACCGTAAGATCATCTTTTGTATAGTTTGTACCAGTAAATTGTTCTGCTACAACCGTATTCTCGATTGATGCCTTATTCTCTTTAAATTTATTAGGAATATAGATGGTTGCTATTTTATTATCTAAAATACGATAGTTTGTTCCATTAACTTTATTTTGTACCTTAGCACCTGTTTGATTGATATAAACCAGCTCTTTATTAACCTCTGTATTCGTTATCCCATCACTTTTTAATTGCTTAGAAAAATCTTCTGTAACATGAGAAGTTTTCATAAAATCTGGAACATAGGCTGAAGATGATTTGATATATATAAAATCCAGTTTTTTTAAGGCTTTAGCAATCTCTATATACTTAGCTCCTGAGTCATTTGCTTCTTCTCCATTAGTAACAGATTCATTTTCAATACCCAAAAACTCTAGTCTTTTCCAATCTTTTACTGCACTCCATGGTTCTAAATGCTTTATCTGTATATTTATCTTTGATTGACTAGCCTTTGTTTCCCGTAAAAAGACTCCTGAAACAACTATTATGCTAGAAATAACCGCAAGCCATACGATAAAAATGAGGCTGTTTTTGGCCTTATTTTTTATAATTTCAATAGGCTTTTCAACCTGAATCGTCAGCCAAAATAAAACAAAGGTGATGAGATCAATGATTTGAAAAATTATAAAATTGGTTAGAAGTAGAGAGAAGAATAACTTGGAACTATAGGTGAAGAGACCACTCCCCAGAAAAGAGCCATAGAAAACCATCAATAAAGCAACTAAAATCAGCTCAAAAGTAACAGAAATTAAATAATCCTTTTTTAGGTTATACACAGGTAATCCTAAAGAACGTCTTATCATCCCTTCTTTAATCTTTCTCGCTCTAACAACAAATAAAACAACTAATAAGGTTAAGTAAATTGAAATCATTAACAAAAATCTTAAAGAGCCAGTAAATTGTATCATTCCTCCCATATACCAAGGGTAAGCCATATATACTACTTGCAGACCTGTAGACGTAAGTTTTTTTAAATCATTTGAATCTATTTCCCCTAGAGTATAGTACATCCCTGTTATCGGTACAGACTTTAATTGTTCATAGCTGGCATCATCAAGATTTATATAAGTCAACTGCCCTGAATTCTGAACCACCGGCTTGTATATTTTAACTTTTTTTCTTCTGATAGGCCACTAATCATTTGATACACTTCTTCATTAGAAAGATTGCTTTTCCCTTGAATGGAGAAGGCACCATCAATTGGTAAAGGTATTGGTTTTTGAGTATCACTAATACTAACCAGACCAATGGCAGCAATTAAGCAAAAAAAGAGTCCTATAACACCTAATTTTAATTT
The DNA here is from genome assembly GCF_000220065.1 of Streptococcus sp. oral taxon 056 str. F0418. GTDB lineage: Bacteria > Bacillota > Bacilli > Lactobacillales > Streptococcaceae > Streptococcus. The sequence goes on from NZ_AFQU01000001.1 coordinate 1,091,915, forward strand.
CATAAGCTCCTACCTATATTATAAAAGACCCTATAATATTATTGGGTCTTCCAACTTTCATAAACTATTGTTAAAATTTAAAGTAGTTCCAATGTGCATTTAATCGAACATCATTCCAACTTTTTGTTGAACTTGACATTGCCCATCCATATTTTTGAGAATCAGATGACTTAACAGTTCCCCAAAGATTAGTTATCGAAGATTTTGAACCAATATTATTCGGAGATTTAACATAGTAATTAGAATAACCATAGTTACCATTCACACCATAATTCCATTCATCAATAATCGGATATGGGGCTGGATATGCTACTTCTGCACTAACGATACTAGTCATAGTAGTTAGCCCAAAACCTAAAGAAACTGTAGCTAATAAAGCTAATGTTTTATTTTTAATTCTTATTTTCATAACTACACTCCTATATTGAATATTTTATAGTTTTTTGAGAATATTTTACCTTTCCAATTTATAGCTTAGCTAGTCACAATCAACGACCCCACTGGTCTCACCTCCTTTAATTTTATAGATTCTAATTTTTAAATATATATATATTTAATCTTTGCCTACTTTTTTGAAATATTTAGAACATTGAACTCACTCCCCTTCTATCCTATCCACCTTATCTCCACAGCCACCACCATGGAAACACACTTGTAGTAACTATTAACGCTACTGCCAGTAAAATTAAATTGTACATTATTTTTTTCATTCTTGCCCTCCTTTTTATTTCATGATATACTATTTTAAAATATTTTTTTCAAAACGTAGCTTTTAGTAACATTTTAAAAAGGAGTTCTTATGCGCTGGGATTATGGAAAAATCTATAAAGAAATTAGGAAATCAAAAGGGTTGACTCAAGAAGAAATTTGTGGAGATTTTTTAGCTCGCTCAACTTTGGCACGAATTGAAAGCGGGCAAGTCGTGCCAAAGTTCGATACCATGATTTTTTTACTTCGCCAGATAGATATGACACTAGAAGAATTTAAATATATTTGTGATTATTATCAACCTAGTCAACGGCAGAAAATTTTAAATTCTCTGTATAACCAAGGTGAGACTATTGTAGGGACGAAAAGCTTGTTACAACTAAAGAGAGAATGCGAGGCATATCTATGTAAACATTCCGATATTCCGATTAAACATGCTTTAGATAGCATCAATATTACTATTCATCTGAGACAAAATGGAATTTCTGAGACAAAAGAAATTAATGCTGCTACCAATAAAATTTGGGCGTATTTAGAAAAACAGGACACTTGGTATGAAAGTGATTTTCGACTTCTTTCTACTATCCTTTATTTCTTCCCGTTAGAAAATATCAAACAATTTACCCAAAAGATTTTAAATAGCATAAAAAAATACCAATCATTTCGCAATGGGAATAATCTACAAATCGGACTCTTAGTCAACCTTTCTACCATCTATCTTTATAATGGATTAAAGAGAGAATGCGCTGAAATTACTACGTACGTTTACGATTTGTCAAAAAAAGAAAAACGTTATGATTCCCTCGGGCTTTCACAGATTCGACTTGGAATTTGCAAAAATGATAACGAATTAATAAAAAAGGGATTGCCCTACTACAACTTGCCGATGAAAAAGAGCTAGTAAAATCGCTAAAAGAAGAAATTGAAAAATACCATTGAGAGTCTTTCTCAAACGGTATTTTTATGTGGATTGAAATCACAATCATTTTCATGGTCATTGATAAGGCCAGCTGCTTCTAGGAATGAATAGACGCAAACAGGACCGACAAATTTGAAGCCTTGCTTTTTCAGTGCCTTGGATATGCTTTCTGATAGCTCTGTTTTTGTTGGGGCTTCCTTGTAGTTCATAATTTGATTGTCAATCGTTTTGAAATCTATAAAGGACCAGATATAGTCATTAAAAGAGCCAAACTGCTTTTGAACAGCCAAAAAAGCTTGGGCATTAGCCCTGGTCGCATAAATTTTCATCTTGTTACGGATAATATCAGGATTGCCTAACAAACCATCTAGATCTGTATCTGTCATCTGAGCAATTTTCTGGGCATCATAGAAATGAATAGCTTCCCGAAAAGCCTGACGTTTATTGAGAATGGTCTCCCAAGAAAGTCCAGCCTGATAGGTCTCCATGCAGAGCAATTCAAATAATTTCTGATCATCATGGAGGGGTTTGCCCCACTCCTCATCATGATAGGCCACATACAAGGGGTTGTTCATTTTTACCCAGCCGCAGCGTTTGGTCATATTTGATCTCCTATTTCACCAACATCTTGAGGGCTGACTTGATATAGTTTTCAGCTGTGTCCGTTGTGCCCTCAAAGAATTTCTTGATTTTCTTGAGTTCAGCAGCCTTGTAGCCCAGAGCCAGCATGGCTTCCATGGCTTCTTCCAGCTCCTGATTATCCGCAGTCTGGATGGGTGCTTTACTTTCTGCCGGACCATCTGCCGCAACTACCTTGCCTTCTAAGTCCAGCACCATCTGCTGGGCTGTTTTCTTACCAATCTTAGGAAACTTGGTCAGGTAGGTGATGTTTTTCTGCTCAATGGCTTGCACTAAGCCAGCATTATCATCCGCCGCAATAATAGCCAGAGCAGACACTGGGCCAATGCCTGAGACTGAAATCAAGCTGAGAAAGAGTTGCTTCTCCTCCTCGGTCGCAAAACCATATAAGAGCTCCGCATCTTCTCTCACCACCTGGTGAACATAGACCTTGGCTTCCTGATGAAGATGTCCTGAGTAAGCATAGGGGTTGGCCACATGAAGAATATAGCCGATAGAGTTGACTTCCAATACAATGTACTTGGCTGTGATTTTACTGATGATTCCTTTAAAATATTCGTACATAATCTTCCTTCTTTTTGTATCATTTTGCCTATCTAGTATATCATATTTTCTGTTTGGATACTGCAAATAGAAGTGCAACCAGTGGTTGACAAAATGTACAGGAAGCTGTATTCTCAAGATAAAGAAAAGCTGTTAGGATAGAGTTAGCAAAGAAAAGGAGGCTGCGATGATGAAACTCGCTGATACATTATTTGAACTAAGAAAAGAAAAAGGCTGGTCACAAGAAAAACTGGCTGAACAAATCAATGTCTCTCGCCAGAGCATTTCCAAGTGGGAGTCTGGCCAAGCGCTGCCAGAGCTGGAAAAAATTGTAGAACTGAGCAAGATTTTCCAAGTGACGACGGATTATTTGCTTATAGAAGAAAGCGAAAAGCCTGAGATAAAATCCATCCTATCAGAAAACGAAAAAGAGCGCTATTATAAGGAAGTGAAATCTTATGGCTTCTGGCAGGTTCTGTCTATTTTTGTATCAGCCTTGGCTATCTTTCTCTTTTTCGCAGGTTCTAGCTTTCCAGCAAAATTCACTGCCCTGGTCTGGTTAACCTTCTTCCTCTTAATCGCATCCGCAATGGCTATTAACAAGGCACTAAAAATCAAGAAAAAGTATCTGGACAAGGTTATCGGCCTTGATGAGGATTCTGGGAAAAAAGATACTAAAGATGATGCTAAAAACTGACAATCCCATACCTGTCAAAACTCGTCTGAAAGAGCTGATTTGCTGGCTGGAACACAAGCTCAAACATTAAAAAACAGCTCTAGTTCTATGACTAGGGCTGTTTGATCTTCTATAGAGTTTAATATTTCCCCAACTCCCGTAGGCTAGTGTGATTTTCCTGAATGCGGCGGAACATTTTTTCCATATCTGACTTGGTAAAGTTGACCAAGACCGGCCGGCCGTGTGGGCAGTTGTAAGGATTGTCACACTGGGACAACTGAATGAGCAAGTCACGCGCAGAGTAGTCATCTAGACTGTGATTGGCCTTGATAGAGCGTTTACAGCTCATCATAATAGCTAGCTCTGCTCGATATTTCTTGATAGAAACTTCCTTGGTCAGGAGAAGCATATCACACATCTCATAGATGCCTGCCTCAATCTCCTCTTCCTTGAACCAAATCGGATGCTCGCGGAGGATAAACTGGTTGGCTCCGTACTCTTCTAAAAAGATGCTAGCATCTTCTAACAACTCCATCCGCTGCTTGATTCGCAACATATCATCTGCTGGAAATTCAAAGATATAGGGCACTAAAAGCTGCTGCTGGCTATTGTCCACATCCCCAATCTTCTCTCGATAATACTCATACTTGACCCGCTCTTGGGCAGCATGCTGGTCAATAATGTAAAGACCGCCCTTGCCCTGAGCAAACAGATAGGTACCATGCATCTGGCCGAAATATTCTAACTCTGGGAAGCTTGACTTCTCTTCCTGTTCCAACTTATCTACAGCCCGCTCCAGACTGGCTTGGTCTAGTTCTGGATGATCTAGCTGGTCATAGCTGGCTGGCTTTCTCTCTGCAAATTTGACCGAAGTTGATTGTGGCGGTTCTGCTTTTTCATCTGTCGCTTCATGAACAGATTCTGCTGATTCTTCAAAGGATAGCTGCTGCTCTGCCACTTGTGGCTTGAGGAAGAAGTCATTCTGCTCCTTATCGTAGTAGAGGCGATTTTCTTTAAGAGGAAGGCTGGTCTGCTCAGGCTTATTAGCACGCTTAACAGTTGATTTGGCTAGATTTTCCAAAGCATCCGGGATAAGGTCTTGCTCCTTGAGACTGGTCGCAATGGCTTGCGAAATCAAGGTCATGAGTTCCCGTTCTTTAGAAATCCGCACCTCTTGCTTGGTCGGATGGACATTGACATCGGCCAGATAGGGGTCAATCTGAATATTGATGACCGCGAGTGGAAAGCGGCCTACCATCAGCTTGCTGCCGTAGCCGTCCAAAATAGCGCGATTGAGCAGGAAATTCTTGATATAGCGGCCGTTAATGAGAATCGTAATATAATTCCGATTTGCACGAGTCAGCTCAGGCAGACTGACATAGCCGCTCACCTCAAAGTCCAGATCCGAAGCAGAGATTTCAACCATTTTCTTAGCTGTTGCCAGACCATAGATGCCTGCAATAGCTTGCCGAAGATTGCCACTGCCAGCAGTCCGTGTCAGTTCTCGACCGTCGCTGATAAGGGTGAAAGCCACTTCTGGATGGGCCAGACTGAGCCGATTAATCACATCAACGATATGGGACAGCTCAGCCTGTTGGCTCTTCATATACTTGAGCCGGGCTGGAGTATTGAAAAATAGGTCTTCTACCTTTATTTTAGTCCCAACTGGACTACTAGCAGGCTCATGCTTTTCAATTTCCCCTCCCTGAGCAACTAGCAAAGTCCCGTGTTGCCCACTCTCGGTTGCAGTCTCAATGGTAAAATGCGAGACGGAGGCAATGGAAGGAATAGCCTCACCACGAAAACCCAGTGTCCGAATCCGAAAGAGATCTGCCTGCTTCTTGATTTTACTGGTAGCATGGCGTCGAAGAGCCAGAGGAACATCTTCGTGATCTATGCCCTCACCATTATCCGTTACCTGAATGCTCTTGAGTCCAGCTTCTTCGATTTCGATGGTAATCTGACTGGCACCTGCATCAATTGAATTTTCCACTAGCTCCTTGACCACGCTACTAGGCCGCTCAATGACTTCACCGGCCGCAATCTGATTGGCTAGAATTTCTGGAAGTTCGATAATTTTTGACATTTTCTTCTCCGTATTTGTACTAATTCCTATTATAGCACATTGACTTTTTTCTATCAGAAGTTGACTGCCATTTCCTTTCTTTGACGAGACAATTCATCAAATCCTACTAATGCATCAAGAAATCTACTCCAAGTTACATTTTTTGTTATAATAAAATAAAATTTATTTGTTTTTGACTTTTTTTGGTTAGAATTTGACTTTCAGGAGAAGAAATGGAAGATACGCTTTATTTGCTAAAACAACCCGAAAAAAACTATAAAGATTGCTACTTTTCTTTTTGTGGCTTTTCTAAGACTGAAGCCGGGCACAGTTTTGGTCCGGCAGTTAAAGATTGTTTTTTAGTTCATATTATTTTAGAGGGAGAGGGATCCTATTCTATCAAAGATCAGACCTACTCACTCAAAGCAGGACAAGGATTCATCATTCCGCCTGGTGTATCAAGTTTCTATCAGGCAGATCAGCATTTTCCTTGGACCTATCTTTGGATGGGGATCGGTGGGGAAAAAGTGCAAGAATACTTTCAGCAGATGGGGATTGGGGGAGAGCATTTCTCCTTCCATGTTCAATCTCCATATAACTTTAAAGCGTTGGTTTTCGAGTGCTTTGCATATGATGATGACACGCTTGTCAACGAACTAAATTTACAAAAAAAGGCTTACGACTTCCTACAGTTGTTAGCAAAATCCATCTCCCCGTATCAATACATCACGTCAAGTCAAAAAATGAATCCCTATGTCCAAAAAGCCCTCCAAATCATTAATCAAGAAGGTGGGCAGGGATTATCGATTACGAATCTTGCCAAACGCTTAGCAGTTCACCCTAGCTATCTATCCAGGCTGTTTAAAGCAAATCTGGGTCTGTCGACCAAAGATTATATCTATCAAATTCGTATCAACATGGCTAGCGATCTTTTAGCAACGACTAGTTATTCTATTGAAAAGATTAGTCAGTTAACAGGATTTTCTAGTATCCAAAACTTTTCAAAAGCCTTTAAAAAAATCAAAAAAGTCACTCCATCTGCCTACCGAAAAAAACAGGTTGGATTCAAAGGGAAACGTCCGGAAGAATAAGTCAGATTTTAACAAAGAATCGTCTAAAAAAATGCTTACTTTATCAGTGGGTGTTTTTTATAATGGAAGTAATCTTAGTTATGGAAAATCCAATACATAAAAAGGAGATCATATGGCTGCTTCCATCCACTTTTTAGAATCTGCTCGGCAGTTTCATCTTAGAAATGATCAAATCAGTTATATCTTTTCGGTCAGCGAAGATGGTAAACTTCTGCATCTCTACTACGGAAAAGCTCTTCCTGAAAGAGATTATAGTCACTTAATAGAGATGTGCTCTCGTCCAATGACAACCTATCGAAAGGAAGGAGATTTTCTCTATTCTTTAGAACATTTAAAACAAGAATTCCCCGAATATGGAACCAGTGATTTTAGACATCCTGCAATCATGATTCGGCAAGAAAATGGTTCAAAAATAAGCGATTTTCGTTACATGAAACATCATATTTTCAAAGGAAAACCAACTTTAGATGGGCTGCCAGCCACTTATGTAGAAGATGAAAACGAGAGCCAAACTATTGTGGTCACTTTAAGAGATGAGCTTATAAAAGTAGAAATAGATCTACACTATACTATTTTTAGTGATCTACCCGTCATTAGTCGCCACATTGAGGTCCGTAATCTTAGTTTAGACACTCATTATATCCAACAAATTGCTAGTTTAAACTTAGATCTACCTGACGCAAACTATGAGTGGCTTCAACTTTCTGGAGCTTGGGCAAGAGAACGTTACATAAAGACTCGTACACTATCTCAAGGAATCCAATCCATCGAATCAACACGTGGCATTTCCAGTCCCCATCACAATCCTTTTGTAGCATTAAAACGAAAGGAAACAACTGAGCATCAAGGCGAGGTTATCGGAGTTACTTTTGTTTATTCTGGTAATTTTCTCATTCAAGCTGAAGTGGACACTTGGGATACTACACGCCTCCAAGTTGGTATCAATACTTTCCACTTTGAATGGAAATTAGCTCCAAATGACCAATTCATCAGTCCAGAAGCCTTGTTAGTCTTTTCTGATAAAGGACTTAACGGCATGAGTCAAAGCTTTCACCAGCTCTTCCGTACTAGATTAGCTCGCGGATTTTGGAAAGAGAAAAAACGCCCTGTTCTCATTAATAATTGGGAGGCAACCTACTTTGATTTTACCGAAGAAAAGCTTTTAACGATTGCTCGAACAGCCAAACAAGTAGGGGTAGAGCTCTTTGTACTAGATGACGGTTGGTTTGGTGAGCGGATCAATGATCGAGCAGGCTTAGGAGACTGGTATGTAAATCCTGACCGCCTGCCAGAAGGTATTGGCCATCTAGCAAAACAAATCCGAGAAATTGGCCTCCAATTTGGTCTCTGGTTTGAACCTGAAATGGTCAACAAAGATAGCCAGCTCTTTCGGGAACATCCGGATTGGCATATCCATACACCGAATCGTCCAGTTTGCCACGGACGTAATCAATATGTCTTAAATTTCACATCTGATCAAGTCATTGAACACATTTTCCAAAAAATGTCCGCCATCATCGAAGAAGCCAAGCTTGACTATATCAAGTGGGACATGAACCGTACACTGACAGAGGTCTATTCTTGTGAATTACCTGCGGATCAGCAAGGAGAAGTTTTCCACCGTTACGTACTCGGTGTCTACAAACTATATGAGCGACTCACCAGCACTTATCCAAATATCCTATTTGAGTCTTGTTCTTCAGGGGGTGGACGCTTTGATCCTGGCTTGCTTTTCTACGCGCCTCAAGCATGGACTAGTGACGATTCAGATGCGATTGAGCGCTTGAAAATCCAATACGGAACCAGTCTCCTCTATCCCGTTTCTTCTATGGGGGCACATGTATCTATCGTACCAAATCACCAATTAAACAGGATAACACCACTAAAAACTAGAGCCAATGTGGCTTACTTTGGAGCCTTTGGCTATGAGCTCGACCTTAACCAACTCGATCCCCAAGAGCTAGAAGAGGTCTCCCAGCAAATTTCTTTTTACAAACAGTATCGAGAATTACTTCATAGTGGTAGCTTTTATCGACTTTTGTCACCATTTGAATCACAGGAAACTGCTTGGATGGTGGTCAGCAAGGACAAAAAAATAGCTATTCTAGCTCACTATAAAATGCTGAACCAAGTCAACCATCCATTCCGTCGCTTGAAATTGCAAGGACTAAATCCCAACGCTATCTACCAGATTGACCAACATGATTATAGTGGTGCGGAGCTGATGCAGGCTGGCTTTAGCATTACGGATGCATCTAGTGGCGAGCATAATAACCAGTCTCCACTTCCACCAACCTATGACTTTGACTCTAGAATTTGGGTTATTCAGCAAAAATAAAAGAAAAATCGCATGGACCTTTAAAAATGGTGGTCCTGCGATTTTTATAATTTTTTCTTCATTTCCGAAACAGCTGCCATCACTTCTAGAGGGGTCATATTGTAAATATCTAGATTTCTTAGTTCTTCTAGCACTGGGCTACTTTGCGGTGCTTCAAATAGAGATATTTGCTCTGCGGTCGCTTTTTGTTGTGAAACAACCTGCTTATCTTGACTCTCCAAATGTGTCAAGATTGAATCCGCCCGCTCTAATAAATCAACAGGTAATCCAGCAATCTTAGCCACATGAATCCCATAGGATTTATCCGCTGGACCTTCCTCTATCTTGTGCAAGAAAGTCACCTGACCATCTTTTTCTAAAGTTGCTACATGAAGATTTTCGAGGCGTGGCAAGCTAGTTGACAACTCTGTCAACTCATGATAATGAGTTGCAAATAAAGTCTTAGCTTTCGTCCGATCATGAATATACTCAATAATGGCTTGGGCTAACGCCATCCCATCATAAGTAGCCGTACCTCGACCCAATTCATCAAATAGAATCAAAGAATGTTCACTAGCTTGACGAATAGCTCGATTGGCTTCCATCATTTCCACCATGAAGGTCGACTGCCCAGAAACCAAATCATCCGCCGCACCAATTCGAGTAAATATGGCATCAAAAATTGGAAGTACCGCCAGCTCTGCAGGTACATAAGAGCCCATCTGAGCCATAATGACAATGATAGCTAATTGCCGCATATATGTTGATTTTCCGCTCATATTTGGGCCAGTAATCAACTGGATATCTGTATCTGCATCCATGACAACACTATTTGGAATATAACTTTGCGCTCCCATGACCTTTTCAACAACAGCATGGCGACCTTTTTCGATTTTCAAGGTCCTGTTAGCTGTAAAGCTAGGTCGAACCAGATGTTGGTTTTCAGCTACAACCGCAAAACTTTGCAAAACATCAATAGTAGCTAAGGTTTGAGCTAGAGCTTGTAAACGCTTGATATATTTCCCTGCTTCTTCACGGATGCGCATAAAGATTTCATACTCCAAATTAGCAGACTTTTCACGTGCCTCTAGCATTTCTCCTTCAATACGTGCCAGCTCCTCTGTTCCATAGCGCTCAGAATTTTTCAAAGTGGCTTTCCGGAAAAAGTGACTTGGAACATGACCCAACTGCGAATTGGTGACATGGAAATAATAGCCGTCCTTTTTGTTGTAATCAATCTTCAAATTAGAAATTCCACTTGTCGCTCGCTCTTTGGCTTCAATATCTGCAATCCAACTGGTTCCTTCTCGCATGACAAGTCGATATTTATCTAAGGTCTCATCAAAACCTGACTGGATGATATTCCCTTCAGTGATAACTTGAGAAGCGTCTGGGGAAATGGCAGAGCTAATAAGATTTTCTAGCTCAGGAATAGCATCCAACTTAGAGACTAGAGTTTCTAGAGCTGGACTGGCTATATTTTCTAAAATCGCTCGAATCTGCGGAACATGACTCAAAGTTGATGCTAGCTGCAAAAGATCTTTAGGATTGGTCTTACCAAAGGAGACACGACTAGCTAAGCGTTCGATATCATATACTCCCCTCAAACTATCCGATAAGTCACTGCGTTCAAAGAAAGAGTCTAGAAAAACTTGAACCACATCCTGACGCTTGGTGATTCGATCTTTATCAATCAAAGGGTGTTGAATCCATGAACGTAGCAAGCGACCTCCCATAGCGGTCTTTGCCTCATCCATGAGCCAAAAAAGACTGCCATGTTTTTTCCCAGTTCGTGCATTTTCAATCAAGTCTAAACTAGTTTTTGTCGCATAATCCATCTGCAAAAAGTCTTTAATCTCATAATGATGCACTTTTTTAAGATGGCTGAGCTCCCGCATTTGTGTCTGAAAAACGTAGTGTAATAGCTTACCTGCCACCCTCTTCTCTAAAGGTGACAACTCATCTCCCAGTAGCTGAACATCCTCTAGGACATCTTCAACTCTGGATAAAAGAAGATTCATCTGATTTGATAAAACTTTCTCTTCAGATTCTGGCAAAGCATAACCAACGACCACTTCTCGAGCTTGTAAATTTCTAATCTCTCCACAAGCTTGATCAAAATCAGCCAGCGTGGTTACCTGAAACTCTCCTGTCGCAAGGTCCATATAAGCCAATCCATACTGACCTTCCTCGCGATCCAAAGAAACCAAAAAGTTATTTTCTCCACTTGACTTACTAGAGTCCACTACGGTCCCTGGTGTAATCACTTGGACAACTTCACGTTTTACAACACCTACAGCCTGTTTCGGGTCTTCCATCTGCTCTGCAATAGCTACTTTATAACCAGATTCAACCAAGGTATCAATGTATTGCTGAGCAGAATGATAAGGAACTCCTGCCATCGGAATCGGATTTTCTGAGTTTTTATTTCGACTTGTAATAGCAATCTCAAGAATTTGAGCAGCATTCACTGCGTCCTCATAAAACAACTCATAAAAATCTCCCATCCGAAAAAGCAAAAAAGCATCCTGATAGTCTTTTTTAATATCCAGATACTGTTGCATACCTGGCGATAATTTTTCTGTTGCCATACGTTCCTCTCTTACTGTAAACTCAGAAAGTCCATCTTAAGTATTTGTTCCTTGTACATCTTTTGAGCTTCTAATCATCTCAAAATGACTCCATGATTGTCATACCTGATTTTACCATAAATTGAAAAAGGTTGAAACTTTTGTCTCAGCCTTTGATTGTTTTATATCTCATTTCTACATGCGCTCTAAAATCTGATCTTCAATTTCTTTAGCAGACTCCTGATTGCAACAAATCAACAAAAGCGTATCTGCACCCGCTAAACTACCAAGAATGCGCTCATCAGCATTTTCATCAATGATATTAGCCAAAGCAGAAGCCTCCCCTAGACGAGTATGTAGTACCAAGGTAAACTCTGCTCTTGCAACCCCTCTAAGATGATATGACAGAAGCTCGATCAAATCAATCCGCTTCGTTTCCTGTGCCAATACATAATACAATTGGTCATTTTTCTTGACCTTAATCAAACCAATCTCACGCAAATCACGAGACAGAGTCGTCTGAGTTACATAAATTCCCGCTGCTTCTAATCGAGTCTGGATATCCTTCTGAGTCCCTAGTTTCTCATCTGTAATCATTTTTTTAATCAAATCGTGACGTGCTTTTTTTTTCATAATTTCCTCAATATTTGTATATTTATACCTTAAATTATACCAAAAATTTATTATAATCCCTAAAAAAATTCAAGATTCTTTTAAAAATATGATAAAATAGTACTATTAAAAGACTCAAAGGAGTAGCTATGGATAACAAACAAATCATTGCCAGCGAATTGGCCAAGGTGATTGACAGCCTAGACCAAGACGCTATTTTAAATTTACTCGAACAGCCAAAAAGTTCTGATTTAGGAGATATTGCTTTTCCGGCCTTTTCTTTAGCAAAAGTTGAGCGCAAAGCTCCTCAAGCCATTGCAACTGACCTTGCAGAAAAAATTGATACTACTCACTTTGAAAAAGTTGTAGCAACTGGTCCTTATGTCAATTTCTTTCTAAATAAATCTGAAATTTCTAGCCAAGTAATCAAAGAAGTGATCAAAGAAGGGGCTGATTACGGACAGCAAAATGAAGGCAAGGGCGAAAATGTTACTATTGACCTTTCTAGTCCAAATATTGCCAAACCTTTCTCAGTTGGCCACCTGCGTTCTACTGTTATCGGGGATGCTTTGTCCAATATCTTCCGTAAGATGGGCTACAATACAATCAAGATCAATCACTTGGGTGACTGGGGCAAACAGTTTGGTCTTTTGATGGTGGCCTATAAAAAATGGGGTAGCAAGGAAGCTGTTGAAGCCAATCCAATTGATGAACTGCTCAAACTCTATGTACGAATCAATGCTGAAATCGAAACAGACCCAGCCCTTGATGAAGAAGGTCGCCTTTGGTTCAAAAAATTGGAAGATGGTGATCCAGAAGCAACTGAGCTCTGGCAGTGGTTCCGTGATGAAAGCTTGGTAGAATTCAACCGCATTTATAAACTTCTCGGAGTGGAGTTTGACAGCCTAAATGGGGAAGCCTTCTACAACGATAAGATGGAAGAAGGAATCAAAATCCTCGAAGAAAAAGGTCTCTTGGAAGAATCAAAAGGAGCAAGCATTGTCAATCTTGATGATGTCAACCTTCCTCCAGCTATGATTAAAAAATCAGATGGAGCAACTCTCTACATCACTCGCGATATAGCGACTGCTATGTACCGGGCTCGTACTTATAACTTTGTGAAAAGTATCTATGTCGTCGGACAAGAACAGTCTAACCACTTCCGCCAGCTCAAAGCTGTCCTTAAGAAGATGGGATTTGACTGGAGCGATGATATGACTCACGTAGATTTCGGGCTAGTTACTAAGAATCGCCAAAAACTGTCTACTCGTAAAGGAAATATCATTCTTCTTGAGCCAACCTTGCAAGAGGCCATCAGCCGTGCAAAATCTCAAATTGAAGACAAGAATCCAGAACTTGAAAACAAAGAAGCGGTTGCCCATGCAGTTGGTGTCGGTGCGGTTAAATTCTACGATTTGAAGACAGACCGTCGGAATGGTTATGACTTTGATCTTGAAGCTATGGTATCTTTTGAAGGCGAAACTGGTCCATACATCCAGTATGCCTACGCTCGTATTCAATCAATCTTGCGTAAAGTGAATTTTACACCAGATGTGAATGCTAGCTACAACTTAAATGATGCCGAAAGCTGGGAAATTATCAAACTTCTTCAAGACTTTTCTCGCATTATCAAGCGTGCGTCAGACAATTACGATCCGTCACTGATTGCTAAATATGCTATTAGCTTAGCACAAGCATTCAACAAATACTATGCACACACACGCATCTTGGACGAAAGCCCTGAGCGTGACAGCCGTCTCGCTCTCAGCTACTCTACAGCTGTGGTACTCAAAGAATCGCTTCGCCTACTAGGTGTTGAAGCACCAGAGAAAATGTAAAAATATCAGAACATGACATAAACGTCATGTTCTTTTTTATTAAAAAAAGTTATACTAAACTTGTAAGTAGAACAGAGACGTTATGATAGCTCTAGTATGATCATGAATATTCGCATGTTTTCTTGCAAAAAGACATAAACAGATTTATAATTTAGAAAACGGATACAAATCAATGAAATAGTGGAGGTAGACGCCATGATTGAATTTCATTTTAATAAAGACTTCCGGTTTGAAGGACGCTTTTATATTTTGCTGTTGATGCTGTTCTTGGGCGTGATTGAGCCACATGCAGGTCTGAATGTCCCAAATCTTATCTATTTTGGATGTGTATTGTTTTTACTGATCCTGCAAATTTTTGTTCCAATTATACACCATAAAAATTATCCAGTGGGCAGCTACCATTTTCACTGGGGATTCTATAATGATCCAAAAATCTATTTCGCTCTCTTTCTAGCACGAAGTTTTTTCTTTGGATTTCAAGATATTTCTAATCCTTTTTACTGGATTCTTGCACTCCTCATTGCCAGTTCTTTCGTTCGCTCTTTTATCACGAAAGAGAAAGAAGCAAAGTAAGCAATTTTTCAAACACAAAAAGCTAATTTAAGAAAAATAAATAAGGCTGAGACAAAATGTCTCAGCCTTATTTTACCCTCTTATGATGAGGAGAGAAGCTATCTATATTAAACTGAATTGTCACTTTTAGCTCTTTACTCTTCTACAAAGCGCCCTAAAATATGGACATTCTCTGCTACAGATACAAAGGCTTGAGGGTCTGATTTTCGGATGATGTGCTGGAATTCATTGTACTCAGCACGGGTAATGACCGTTATTAAAACCACTTTTTCCTGATGGTTATAAGTTCCTTCAGCTCCGTTAATCATCGTCGCACCTCGATGGAGGCGATTATGAATCTTCTCAATGACTTTCTCAGGATGACTCGTGATAATCATGGCTTGCATCTTCTTTTGCTTAGTAAATACAGCATCTGTCACTCGACTAGACACAAAGATTGTAATCATGGAGTAGAGAGCATAGGTCCAACCAAAAGTTACACCGGCAATTAACATAATCACTCCATTCACCATAAAAGAGACACTTCCAACATTACGTCCCGTTCGCTTGCGCACTGTCAAACTGACAATATCTGTCCCACCACTTGAGATATTGTTTTTTAAGGCAAAGCCAACACCTGTCCCCATTACAACCCCACCAAACAGTGCATTGATAATCGGATCCTTAGTCAACACAACTTCTGGTACAATTTGGATGAAAAAAGAGCTCATGCTAACTGTTATAAAGGTAAATACCGTAAATTTATGTCCTATTTGATACCAAGCTAAAATCATCAATGGGATATTAATCAGGTAAAAAGCCAATGATACTGGAATTGTCGTGCCAATCAATCGATGGCTCAATGCAGATAGAATCTGTGATAATCCTGTTGCGCCACTAGAATAGACGTGCCCTGGCTGAAAAAAGAAATTCACTGCTACTGCTGACAAAATACCGTAAACAATCGAAGCCGATATTTTCTCATCATACTTTTCCTTTGAGATGCTCTTAAGAACCTTTAGCAATCGGAAATTATAGGCCATCCGGCGGATATAATAGCGTAAAAGCTTGTTAAACTTAGTCTTTTTCATTTATTTCTACTTGTAGATTTAACTCATCTAGTTGTTTCGTAGCAACGAGACTTGGAGCTTGTGTCATCGGATCTGTTGCTTTATTGTTTTTTGGAAAGGCGATGACTTCGCGAATATTTTCTTCTCCAGCAAGCAACATAACAAACCGATCCAATCCCAATGCCAGACCACCATGTGGTGGAAAACCATAATCCATCGCTTCTAGTAAGAAGCCAAATTGATCTTCTGCCTCATCTTTTGAAAATCCAAGAGCCTTAAACATGCGCTCTTGTAAATCTCTACGATTAATCCGCAAACTTCCTCCGCCGAGTTCATAACCATTTAACACGATATCGTAGGCAATAGCACGAACTTTGCTGAGATCTCCTTCTAGTTCATGTGTAGAATTTTCTTGTGGAAGAGTGAAGGGATGATGAGCACTCATATAACGTCCTTCTTCTTCTGACCATTCAAACATCGGCCAATCGACCACCCAAAGGAAGTTAAACTTGCTTTGATCAATTAAATCAAGATCCTTCGCAATGCGATTACGAAGAGCTCCCAGCACTGCATTTGCAACTTCTAAAGAATCTGCTACAAAGAGAACCAGATCATTTTCTTGAAGTTGTAAAGCATCTGTCAACTTACTTGTCAATTCTGTCAAGAACTTAGCAACTGGACCAGCCAACTCTCCTTGGGAGAATTTAAGCCAAGCTAAACCTTTTGCTCCATACTGTTTTGCTTGTTCAGTCAATTTATCAATATCTTTGCGAGAATACTTATCTGCTGCATTTTTTACAACAATCGCTTTTACTGCTGGTGCCTCAGAAAAGACTTTGAAGTCAACCTCCTTGACAAGCTCTGTCAAGTCTTGAAGCAACATCTCAAAGCGAGTGTCTGGTTTATCACAGCCATATAGAGCCATTGCATCGTCATACTTCATCCGTGGGAATGGCAGCGAAACCTCCATTCCTTTGGTTTCTTTCATAACTCGAGCAATCAATCCTTCTGTAATATCCTGAATTTCCTGCTCTGTTAAGAAGGATGTTTCTAAATCGACCTGTGTAAACTCAGGTTGACGATCGCCACGTAGATCCTCATCTCGGAAACATTTTACAATCTGGTAATAGCGGTCAAACCCTGCATTCATCAGCAATTGCTTAGTAATTTGTGGACTTTGCGGTAAAGCATAAAAATGTCCTTTATTGACACGACTAGGAACGAGATAATCACGCGCTCCTTCAGGAGTAGATTTGCTGAGAAACGGTGTTTCCACATCGATAAACTCCAGCTCATCTAAATAGTTGCGAATAGAATGTGTCACTTTCGCACGCAATTTAAGATTCTCCAGCATTTTTGGTCGACGAAGGTCTAAATAACGGTAACGCAAGCGTGTATCGTCATTGGCTTCAATACCATCTTTGATTTCAAATGGAGTTGTTTTAGCTGTATTCAGCACTACAAGACTATCCACATGGAGCTCGACTTCGCCTGTTGCTAGCTTATCATTAGCTTGCTCTCTAGCTGCTACTTGTCCTGTCACTTCAATGACAAACTCACTTCTCAAGCCCTCAGCAGTAGTCATCACATCATGTGATACAGTCTCTGGATTGATGACCAGTTGCATAATACCTTCGCGATCACGCAAATCAATGAAAATCAACCCTCCTAAATCACGTCTTCGAGCGACCCAACCTTTTAAGGTGATTTCTTGACCTACGTGCTCTGTGCGAACACGTCCAGCATACATCGAACGTTTCATTCTTCTTCTCCAAACTTTTAATTCTTGTTCTATTTTACCATAAAGACGCTTATAAATATGTCTTTCTAGGATTTTTTAGCTTAAAGCTCTATTTTCATCTCTCATATGCGTATTAAAAAGAGAGAAAATGACTTTATCATTTTTTCTTCTTGTCTTCAAATAGATCCGGAGCCAATGCTAGGCTCACCATCGCTGTAACAGAGCGTAACAACCCCGCTGCAAAACCAAAAATAGGTGCTAAACTGCGGAAAAAGAAGTCTCCTCGAATAAATAGACAGAGAAGACCTGTCAGGATAAATATAGCTACTGCCTGTATGAAAGATAGGACGATTATCTTCTTCATCATGGATTCCTTCTAAATTTTTTCTAAAAAGACAAAAGGTTTTATTACCTATTACTAGACTTTCCCTAACCCAATTTGTTCGAGAACAGCCTGGAAGTTTGTTTTAACTTCTTCAAGTGAAACCGTCACTTCTTGACGAGTTTGATTATTTTTGACTGTGACTTGCTGGCACTCTAATTCACTCTCTCCCAAGGTAATGATGATCTTAGCTTGAAAAGTATCTGCTGATTTGAACTGGGCCTTGATCTTACGATCCAAATAATCACGCTCTGCAACAAAACCTTGACTACGAAGAGCCTGAACCAACTCCAAAGCTCCGCTATTTGCTTTAGCGCCTAAAACAGCGATATACGCATCCAGTTGAGTCTCTAAAGGCAACGAAACTCCTTGACTTTCAAGCACTAGAAGAATTCGCTCCATTCCCATACCAAAGCCAAAGCCAGGTGTTTCAGGTCCTCCAAAGTAAGAAACGAGACCATCATAGCGACCACCAGCACAAATCGTCAATTCACTGCCAGCAATTTCTGTGACGAACTCGAAAATCGTGTGGTTATAATAGTCTAAACCACGTACCATATTCGTATCAATCACATAAGCAATATCGAGGCTATCTAACATCTGACGAACTGCATCAAAATGTGCCTGACTTTCTTCATCCAAGTAATCTAAAATAGAAGGTGCATTTTCAACTGCTTCTTTATCTTCCTTTTCCTTACTATCTAGGACGCGGAGCGGATTTTCCTCTAAACGGCGCTGGCTATCGGCAGATAATTTATCCTTGAGAGGAATCAAATAATCAATTAAGGCTGTTCGATAAGCTGATCGACTCGCTGAACTTCCTAGCGTATTGAGGTGAAGGGTTACATTGCGAATGCCTAGCTCTTTTAAAAAGTGATCAGCCATCGCAATTGTTTCAACATCTGTAGCTGGATTGGCAGAGCCAAAGCACTCAACCCCAATTTGATGAAATTCTCTCAAACGACCTGCCTGAGGACGTTCATAACGGAACATAGAACCCATGTAATAGAGTTTCACAGGCTTTTGTATCTCTGGTGCAAAAAGCTTATTTTCTACATAAGATCGTACGACTGGTGCTGTCCCTTCTGGACGTAGCGTGATGTGACGATCTCCTTTGTCATAAAAATCATACATTTCTTTTGTGACGATATCTGTCGTATCTCCAACAGATCGGCTAATGACTTCATAATGCTCAAACATAGGAGTACGAATCTCTGCATAATTGTATTTTTTAAATGTCTCACGAGCAAATTCTTCAACATATTGCCATTTAGCAGAATCCTGAGGAAGAATATCCTGTGTACCTTTTGGCTTTTGTAATTTCATAATGACTCCTTCGTTCTTTTGTTAGTAATATTCTACCATAAGCATAGCCTTTTTTCTTCCTTTTAGAGGAATTTTCTCTGTGAGGCCTTACTATTTTTTTAAGAAAAAAATCTGTCAAGTAACTTTACTTTACAAAAAAGTTTTGATATACTATTAAAGTTGATGAAAATCAGTAGATTGAATCGAATTTAAATACCTAAAGGAGAAAAAGAAAATGGCAGTACCTGCACGTCGCACTTCAAAAGCGAAGAAAAACAAACGTCGTACACACTACAAAGTAACAGCTCCATCTGTAACTTTTGACGAAACTACTGGAGATTACTCACGTTCTCACCGTGTATCACTTAAAGGATACTACAAAGGACGTAAGATCGCTAAAGCTGCTGCAGCTGAATAATAGAAGGGAGATACCATGCGCGTAAATATTACACTTGAACACAAAGAATCTGGTGAACGCTTGTACCTTACTTCTAAAAACAAACGTAACACTCCAGACCGTCTTCAATTGAAGAAATACTCACCAAAACTTCGCAAACACGTTGTGTTTACAGAAGTAAAATAATTGAGATAAAGAAAGCCTATGAAATCAACATTTCAAAGGCTTTTTTTGTTTTTACCTAAAACCATGTAATAATAGGTTTAAATTATTTTATTTTTGTTTTGGATTTTATCGAATTATAAACATTACTTTTTCAATACTTATTATCACTTTTAATTTGACAAGAAAAAGTAGACAATGTATACTAAAGATAGATAAGTAGACAGCGTATACTTTTGGAGGAGATGAATGAAACGTAATACTGCCCAGCTGAAAGAACAGCTCATCCAAACAGGGATTGACGAAATCGGAAAACATGGAATTGAACAGCTTTCACTCAGGACTGTTGCCAGGGCCTGCGGTGTAACTCATGGCAGCCCTTACCGCCATTTTGAGAGCAAAGAAGGCTACCTCAAGGTGGTTTTGACCCAGCTTTCGCTGTTTCTCAATCAGGAAATCAATGAAAATATTGATGCGACAGGTTCTGCGCGTGATCAGCTGACCCGGCTTGGACTTAATTTCATTATTTTTGCCAAGACCTACCCTCATTTTTTCGAAGCTCTCTTTATCAAATTTCCTTTTAAATATATGAAGGTTACCCAGGACACCATTCTCTTAGAGTCTGACCTGCCTGGATTTGATAAATTTAAGGAGCTTGTTTTAAAGCTTCGCAAGGAGGAAAATTTTAGCAATAGCGAAGCAGAAAGCCTTTTTCACTTTTGGAGCTTTATCACAGGTCTAGCCGTTCTGACCAACAGTCCTATCGGACAAGACCTAGATCCTCAAGCTATCCAAAGCACGATCGAGCACATGCTCGACATTTATATCAAAGGAGAACGATCATGAAAACCTTGATTATTTACACCTACCCCAACCCAACTGGCTTCAATGCTGCTATTCTCAAAGAAGTTCAAAGCAACCTTTCTAAGAAGCACGAGTTGAAAACCTTAGACTTGTATGCCGAAAATTTTGACCCGATTTTGCGCTTTGATCAAGAACACAGACGCCGTGACCTGCATAAAGACCCTGAAATGGCCAAATATCGAGATTTAATCACTTGGGCAGACCATCTGATTTTCATTTTCCCTATCTGGTGGAGCGGTATGCCGGCCATTCTCAAAGGCTTTATCGACCGTGTCTTTGCGGCTGACTTTGCCTACTCTTATAAGAAAGTCGGACTCCAAGGCCACCTGCAAGGGAAATCCGGCTGGATTATCGTCAGCCATAATACACCAGGTTTTGCCCTGCCTTTCGTCCAAGACTATGGCAAGGTACTTAAAAATCAAATCCTGAAACCTTGCGGTATTTCTCCAGTCAAACTGACTGAACTCAACAGTGTAGAACGCAAAACAGATCAACAACGCCAAGAAATGCTCAAGAAAATCAGGCAGCTGGCCAGTCAAATTTAAGAACAAGCAAATAGGCACTTCCTAAGAAGCGCCTATTTTTATATTTAATCTAAGCCCACGCGCTTGAAGATTTCATCTACGCGCTTGGTGTAATAAGTTGGATTGAAGATTTCATCAATCTCCTCTTGAGTCAGACGGGAAGTGACTTCTGGGTCCGCTTCGAGCAGAGGCTTGAAGTCTACTTGATTGTCCCAAGATTGGGCAGTCTTTGGCTGCACCAAGTCATAAGCCTGCTCCCGCGTCATTCCTTTTTCAATCAGGGTCAACATAGCCCGCTGGCTGAAAATAAGACCAAAGGTTGAGTTCATGTTGCGCTTCATGTTTTCTGGGAAGACGGTCAAGTTCTTGACGATATTACCGAAGCGGTTGAGCATGTAGTCAATGAGAATGGTCGTGTCCGGAGCGATGATCCGCTCAGCAGATGAGTGGGAAATGTCGCGCTCATGCCAGAGAGAGACATTCTCAAAGGCTGTCACCATGTGGCCACGAATGACACGCGCCAGACCAGTCATATTTTCAGAGCCGATTGGATTGCGTTTGTGAGGCATAGCAGATGAACCCTTTTGCCCCTTGGCAAAGAACTCTTCGACCTCGCGCTGCTCAGACTTTTGCAGACCGCGAATTTCAGTCGCCATACGCTCGATAGATGTCGCAATCAAGGCTAGAGCTGAGAAGTATTCAGCATGGAGGTCACGTGGCAGGACTTGAGTCGATATCTCCTGCGGACGGATGCCTAATTTCTCACAGACATAACTTTCCACAAATGGCGGAATGTTGGCAAAGTTCCCAACCGCACCAGAGATTTTCCCGGCTTCCACACCCGCAGCCGCAATCTCGAAACGTTCAATATTGCGCTTCATTTCGCTGTACCAAGTCGCGAGCTTAAGACCGAAAGTCGTCGGCTCCGCATGCACCCCGTGGGTCCGACCCATCATGATGGTAAACTTGTGCTCCCGCGCCCGCTCTGCAATGATGTCAGTGAAGCGACGTAGATCCTCACGAATGATGTCATTGGCCTGCTTGTAGAGGTAGCCGTAGGCTGTATCCACCACGTCGGTCGAAGTCAGGCCATAGTGGACCCACTTGCGCTCTTCACCAAGAGTCTCAGAAACCGCCCGCGTGAAGGCCACCACATCGTGGCGCGTCTCCTGCTCAATCTCCAAGATGCGGTCAATATCAAAGCCAGCCTTTTCACGAATCAAGGCCACATCTTCCTTGGGAATCTCACCCAGTTCAGCCCAGGCCTCATCAGCCAGAATCTCTACCTCCAGCCAAGCCTTGTACTTATTTTCCTCAGTCCAAATGTTCGCCATTTCAGGGCGAGAGTAACGGTTGATCATTGTTGTTTTTCTCCTGTTCCACATATTTATCTTTAAGTTCTAAGATTTAAATTCGTCTAATGATAGATTCATTTACATCTTCACCCAATCTCATCACATGTTTCATTTTACGTTTGTCATTTATTCACCGCCCACTCCGCTGCTTTCTGTGCATGGATCACTGTTGTGTCGTAGAGTGGCAGGTCAGTGTCGGATTGCTTGACGAGGAGACCAATCTCGGTACAACCCAAGATAACAGCTTCTGCGCCAGCTTTTTTCAAATCATCTATAATGGTAAGATAAGTCTGCTTTGAGCTTTCTTTGATATCCCCTAGACAGAGTTCGTCATAAATGATCCGATTGACCTCTGTAATACCAGCTTGGTTTGGAATCAGCACTTCTAACCCAGACTCTATTAATTTCTCCTTGTAAAAATCTTGGGTCATGGTGTACTTAGTCCCTAGGAGACCGACTTTTTGAATACCGTCAGCCAACAAGGCCTGCGCAGTTGCCTGTGCAATATGCAAGATTGGAATCGTAATCTTTTCTTGTATCTGCGGAGCAACCTTGTGCATGGTGTTGGTGCAAATAACAATGAAATCTGCACCTGCTTGCTCCAAGCGCTTAGCAACATCTGCCAAAAGTTGACCGCTTTTCTCCCAGTCTCCGACTGCCTGATAATGCTCAATCTCTGCAAAATCAACACTATAAAGTAGAATCTTAGCAGAATGCAGGCCACCCAGCTCTTTTTTGATGGTTTCATTAATAATTTGGTAGTAAGATGTGGTGCTTTCCCAACTCATGCCACCAATCAGACCGATAGTTTTCATAGGCTAATCAAACTCCTCCTTGCTTATCGCCACCGACGGATAGTGCGGCAAGCTACTCAGATCTGTATCCAATGGTAAATTATAGATAGCCAGATAATTGTCTGGATATTGAATCTTTAATTCCTGATATTTGGCTTTTACTTTTTCATGGTCGACACTAGCAAAGAGCACTTCCACAACGGCAGTTTCTTTGTCTTCTTCCACAAAAGCATTAACGATGATTTGAATCATAGAAACCTCCTATATCACAATTCAACATCTAATTTTAAAATGTCTCCCTTTTCTCCATAATGGAGAAGCCGCAGATATTCTCCCCAAACTCTGGACTTACCAATGTCTGTATTCATCCAGCTATCCCGACCAATCTCAACATCCTTGTAAAAGGCATTGAAGGTATATGGGATGTAGCGAAGATGCTTTGGTAAGTGCTGAGCCAAGGTCCGCCATTGCCTACCAGTCGCATGGCTTTTACAAATGAACATAACGGTCTCAACAGTGTTAAAATCAAAAATTTCTTTGGCAAACAGTACGTTTTCTAAAGTATTGCTAGAGGAGCTTTCAGATTTAATCGTTTCTTCAGGAATGCCTGTAGCCAGTAGATGCTGGATAATAACCTCTGCCTCTGTATGGCCATTCCAATCTGGATGAGGCGTTCCCGTCAAACTTCGGCCACCGGTCACAATGATTCGTCTTACATAGCCTTTTTGATATGCCTCAATAGCTCTTTCCCAGTGGCCTGGGTGAGTCCCGCTGAAAACAAATAAAACATCACACGGCTGAGGTTCGATTATTTCCCCGAAAACACTCTTAGTTAAAAAGGAGATTTCTTTATCAGAGAACTCTTTCGGAACTTCTGGACTTTTCGGGATAATTGGTCTCATCTATAACATTTCCTCCACAGAGTTTTCTTAAAAATCAATCTCTTCTAACAGTGGTTGACTGACTTCTCTTGCTGACTTTATCAGCTGCGACAAGCCTAGTCAACTTTGCAGGGGTAAGACGACGGACCTTATAACTGGGGTCCTGTCTTACTCCCCAAACTCAACCACACTATCCGGCACATCACTAAACAAAGTCACATGTCCCATTTTGCGGTTGTGCTTCGCTTCTATTTTACCATACAGGTGGAGGTGGGCGCTTGGATTTTCTGTGACATATTTTTCAGCAGTCTCGACATGCTGGCCGAGTACGTTGAGCATGACAACTGGCGCATGCAGGTGGATAGCTGACAATGGTGCTCCCAGAACACCGAGAATATGAGTATCGAATTGCGAGAAGTCGCAGGCTTCGATAGAGTAGTGCCCAGAGTTGTGTGGCCGTGGGGCAATCTCATTGACGATGATATCATCAGCCGTCGCAAACATTTCTACGCAGAGGGTTCCAGATAGCTTGAGCTGGTCTGCAATTCGCACCGCCATTGCTTGGGCTTTTTCAGCTAGACTTTCTGAAATGCGGGCTGGCACAATCGTTTTAGAGAGAATGTTGTTGCGGTGGATATTTTCCTGAACTGGGAAAACCGTGACGTCCTTGCCATTTCCTGACACGATGACCGAAATTTCAAGGTCAAAATTGACAAATTCTTCCAAAACGCAGTCTGCTGAGTCAGCTAGGGCATAGGCTTCTGCCAAGTCTGCTTCTGAACGAATGACCTTCTGACCATGTCCATCATAGCCACCTGTTGCAGTCTTGAGGACATAGTTTTTCGGCAGGTCAATATCTGCCAAGTCTTGGCTAGAAGTCACGACCTTGTAGGGTGCAACGGCAACTTGGGCCTTGTTTGCGAGAAAGTCCTTTTCAAAGATCCGATTTTGAGAAATGCGGAGCAGGTCCGTCCCTTGAGGGAGCTGACCATCCTTGATAACGGCATCCAAACCGTCGGCATCAACATTCTCAAACTCATAGGTCAGGACATCGCAACGTTCCGCCAACTGACGCAGGGCATCCACGTCATTATAAGGCGACACGATAATCTCTGCCACGCGAGAGGCTGGACAGTCCGCCACAGGATCCAGCGCGATGACCTTGTGCCCCATGTAGATGGCAGAAATGGCCATCATCTGACCCAGCTGACCGCCACCGATGATTCCGATTGTTTTAGATGAGCTCATTGCTTGACTCCTCAGCGATTTTTCCTTGTTCTTCAGCAAAATCAGCTAGCGCTGCTGCCAGGTCTTGATCTTCAATGGACAAGATCCGCAGGGCAGTCAAAGCAGCGTTTGTCGCTCCCGCTTCCCCAATAGCCATAGTTGCCACTGGCACACCACCCGGCATCTGTACGATAGAGTAGAGCGAATCCAGACCACTAAGAGCGCGTGATTTGACCGGTACACCGATAACAGGCAAGGTGGTTTTAGCTGCTACCATTCCTGGTAGGTGAGCTGCTCCACCAGCACCTGCGATGATGACCTTGATGCCACGACTACGAGCTTCTTCGGCATGCTGAAACATGAGGTCGGGCGTGCGATGGGCAGAGACGACTTTCTTTTCGTAGGCTACACCGAAGCGGTCTAAAATTTCAGCTGTTTTTTGCATGGTTGCCCAGTCGGATTTGGAGCCCATGATGATGGAAATAATTGGTTTCATATTTTCTCCTCTGAATAAACTAATTCTTTTGCTCAATATTTTTTACAGTAGCTGATTCAACACTATAATGTTGAACAGTCTGATTAACCAGATTTTCAACGCTCTTAGGTTTTAGCAATAAACGAAGTATAATTGTCACAAGAGGTATAATGCTCGGCAAATCCTTCCAGACAGGTGTCAACACTTCTTCACTATCACGTCTTAAAAGCCAGTACTTTATTGTCTGCAATATTTTTCTTCTACTTTTCGTCTTCTCAGCTGTTCCAATAATCAAAGCCATCAGACTATGCGTCTCAACGCCTGCTTGACCAAGAATGACCTCAGATTTAGCGTAGCTGTGACTGGCTAGTTCTATCATGATTTTTGGAAAATTAACTCCTGCTTTATAGGCGTTAGCAGGCTCTACCATTCTAGGGTTACACTCTATATAGTAAAATTGGTCTCCCCTACGTATAAAATCTAGGGTTAGGCAACCATGCCATTGTATATATTGTCCTAATTTTTCAACATGCTCTCTCGTTCTTTTAGATTCTATGCTTAATCTTGCCGCAGCCGAACCACCCGCGCCAGAACCTACTTTTACGCTAGAATGCACTGCGAGTAATTCTCCATGATCAAACACTGCTTGAACCTGACCATAGTCTCCAACTATGTCTTGCTGAACCATCCATTCCTCATCACTCGCTGTTAATTTGCTCGTCACTTCAGCCAAATCTTTCTTACTTGAAATCTTATAAACCGATCGACCGGCAGTACCATAATCTGCTTTCAGCCAATAAGGATAGTCTAGCAGGATAGAGTCTGCATCTTTCACGTACTCCCACTTAGGTGTGGGAAGTCCTAATAAATCCGCAGTTTCAGCAAAAGCAATCTTTCCAGCCAACTTTTTAAACTGCTCTTTATCAGCAAGGGCGATTGGTAGCGATTGAAGCAAAAATTGCTTTCCATTTGCTAATAACCAGCCTTCCTCATGTGTTGGCAAAATGGCCTTATAATTGGTTTTACAAAGCAACTGACTAACCTGTCTCAGATAATCTACAGGAAAACGATTCACATCAACTATCGGAACTCTATGGGTTAGACGGCTAAAGTGTGCAATGGAAAATCTTCCAGGAGATAATACATCAATTTTATAGCTTTCTTTCAACAAAACTGTCAAAGTTTCTCGTGAGGTCAAGCTTGAACCTTCTAAAAATAGCAACCTATTTTTCATTTTTCAAACACCTGAATTCTATATTTAAGTCTCACGGCTAAAAAGTTTCATAGATTTGATTTACAAAGCCTTGCTTCCGATATCCGTACGGTAAAAGAGACCTGTGGTGTCTTGTTTTTTTAGTTGGTCGTAGATTTTTTCTTGCGCAGCTGAGACGGTATCTGCTGTGGTGACCAGCATGTAGACGCGGCCGCCGTTTGACAAGAGTAGCTGGCTATTGCCATCAAACTTAGCCCCTGCATAGTAGGTGATGATGTCGCCGTCTGTCTTCTCCGGCAGAGGCAGGCCTTTCTCATAGTCCAGCGGGTAGCCCTCTGAAGCGACAACTACGCCAAGTGTCACCCCCTCATCCAGCCAGGTGATAGCAGGCTCTTTCTTGTCCAAAATGTCCGTGATGTTCTGCGCAAAGTCAGACGTCAAGCGAGGCAGGATAATCTGGGTCTCTGGATCGCCAAAGCGCGAGTTGAACTCTATGACCTTAGGACCCTCTGCTGCCAAAATCAAGCCTGCATAAAGCACGCCCAGATAAGGTCGGCCCTCAGCTATCATGCCTTTGAGAACCGGCTTGACAATCGTCTCAACTGACTGGTCCACCACGCTTTGTGGCAGATGAGGCACTGGCGCATAAGCTCCCATGCCGCCTGTATTGGGTCCCTTGTCCCCATCGTAGGCCCTCTTGTGATCCTGAGCCGTCGGCAGGATGTAAAACTTGTCGCCATTGACAAAGGCAAAGAGGGAGAACTCCTCGCCATCCAGGAACTCCTCGATAACCACGCGCGCACCTGAGTTGCCGAACTTATTATCCAAGAGCATATCGTGAGCGGCCTCGACCGCCTGCTCCACAGTCTCTGCGACGACCACTCCCTTACCCAGAGCCAAGCCGTCCGCCTTGACCACGATAGGCGCTCCCTGCTTTTCGATGTAGGCTTTAGCTTCCTCAAAGTCGGAAAATGTGCCATAGGCTGCTGTCGGCACGCCGTATTTGACCATGATTTCCTTGGCAAAATCCTTGGACCACTCCAACTCCGCTGCTAAACGAGATGGACCAAAAGCCTTGAGTCCAGCTTGGTTAAAATCATCTACAATTCCAGCAGCCAGGGCATCATCCGGACCGATAAAGGACCAAGCAACATCATTCTCCTTGGCAAATTCTATCAGTTTGGAATGTTCGGAAATTCCAATGTTTACTAAATCCAACCCATCCAAGGTCATGCCATCATTTCCAGGTGCGACAAACACCTGCTCCACACCCTGAGACTCCAATAACTTCTTGGCAATCGCATGCTCGCGACCACCTGAACCAACAACTAAAAGCTTCATAGCCAAGATACCTCAATATCCAATATCACAGGCGCTTACGCACCAAGCTTACACATTACGTAAAAACCAGTGCAATTTTTACGAATTATTTATCTAAATTATATCACAATCGTTCGCTTTATTCCATTTGAAATGAAAGAAATATGGTAGAAGAAGCTTGATAATTTCTAAACTTTGATTTTTCCAATAAATTTCCCGAATAATATAAGTGGAGTTTTCCAAAAAAAATATTGTAAAGGAGATGTATGAAAAAATACAAAAATTTCTTACTGCTTTCAGCAACCTTGTTGACCTCACTATCCGCTCCCTTAGCTATAGCGAATGAACAGTTTAGCCCATCCCAGCTGACAGCTATGACCAGCGAAGTTTCCGTTCAGCTTGAAGGACAAACGGCGATTGTTCAGTACCAACCAACCGCTGCGCAAGAAGCTTATACCATCCAACATGCCGTCTGGTCTGAGGAGGGTGGCCAAGACGATATTATCTGGTATAAAGCCGACACACCTTCAACTAAAGTCAACTTAAATCAGCACAAAGGTCAAGGAACTTTTCGCATCGAAACCTACCTAGATGCAAATGGAATTAAATATCACCTCAGTAGTAAAACCGTCTTTCTCAATAAGTCAGAATCCCCAGCAAATAAAGCTAGACCAGAGCAGGCGGAAAATCAAACCAAGTCAGTCTCAGTAAAAGATGCTCCATCACCAATCAAGCCATCGACTTCATCTAGCAACAAACGAATCGATAATCCTCGCAACCCCTACTCAAAACCAGACAATCAAACAAAACAAGCACCATCTCGCCAACCAGCAAGTGTCTCAAAAAATGATTCACACTCCAAACCAAGTGCTTCTACCCAAGTAAACAAGGAAAAGAAGGTTGAACCAGCCCACGATAGTAAGCCTCAAATCAGTATTACTAACATTGATCAAACAAAGGGAACTTATACTGTCCGTATACAAGAGACTTCCTATTCAAAACGAATCAAATCTGTTAGAGTTCCCATTTGGAGCACTCCAAATCAAAGTAATCTAAAATGGTACGAAGCGATTCCAACGGGAAATGGTAGTTTTACTGTTCAATTTGACATTCAAAATCACCAACGGATCTATGGTAACTACATCAACCACATTTATATCACCTATGAAGATGGTAGCCATGTAGGCTATGTGGCTGAAAATATATCACTCCCTCAACCCGCACAACCAGTAGCAAATCCTATTCTCCAAGTTACTCACAAAGATCAAGCTCTCTATCAAATCACCTTGCAAAACAGTTTTGGCGATGGAAATATCCTCTTTCCAATCTGGTCCGATATAAATGGACAAGATGATCTCCGTTGGTACACCGCAAATTCTCTCGGAAATGGCCGCTATTCGTTAGATTTTAACGCCAATCATCATATCGGTGATGGTCTCTATCATGTCCATGTTTATCGACAATCTGGCGGAAAGGTAACCGGAATCATGTCTTCTACTTTTCAAGTGACACCTCCTAAAGCACCATTGAAACAGACACGTACGATTGACCCAACCAATACTTATCCTATCGGAGAGTGTACTTGGGGCGCTAAAGTCTTAGCTCCTTGGGCTGGAAATTGGTGGGGAAATGGCGGAGATTGGGCGGCCAGTGCCAAGCAAGCTGGATTCCATGTCGGAACTACTCCTCAAGTGGGCGCTATTGCATGCTGGACTGATGGTGGGTACGGACATGTCGGTGTCGTGACTCATGTAGACTCGCGCACACGCATTCAGATCCAGGAAGCAAACTATGCTGGTCAACGATACATCGCAAACTTCCGAGGCTGGTTTGACCCAACTATCGCCCAAGGCACTGTTTCCTACATCTATCCCTACTAGATACGACTGGCACCTTCTTAGTCACAGAAGGTGCTTTTGAGCATACAAAAAGACTTTCTAGTCACAGAAAGCCTGTATATCATCACTTGTTGTCTGCGGAGTGATTTTTAGCACTTTTTCCTGCTGCCCTCCTTTAAAATAGCCAAAATAAGGTACATACTTAATGTTGTAAAATTTACGAAAACGACTAAGAGGCTCCGTCTTATTTTCACTATCTATG
Organism: Streptococcus sp. oral taxon 056 str. F0418; assembly: GCF_000220065.1. GTDB lineage: Bacteria > Bacillota > Bacilli > Lactobacillales > Streptococcaceae > Streptococcus. Next base: position 1,122,255 of record NZ_AFQU01000001.1, read on the forward strand.
TAGTAAAAATCTGCTTTTACCTTTTTTAACTGCTGTACAAAATGGCGACAGTATGGGCAAGTCCCTCGACCAATATACAAGTAAAAATCCTGCCCTGCTTCTTGCTTGGCCATCAGCTCATCTGGTGTAACCTTTCGAAACCATTGCACAACATCTCTATATTCTGTCAATCCATCCCGTCGCTCGGCCACCTCTGTCTGTATCGGATGAGTAAGACCAAAGAGTACAATTCCTAGAAGCAACAAACCAACTAAATACCATTTCTTCTGCTTCATGCTACATATCACATTCCTTATTTTACTTTATTATAGCAAAATAATAAAAAACAGGACGATTTGCCCTGCACATTTTATGTTTCATGCGAAACAATACAACTTTGACTAGTTTAGATGAAATAATTTCTCCATGTAATAGTCAAAATAAGTCTTTAGGCCTGTCACCATGATGAATTTACCTTCTAATCCATAGCGAAGCTTTTTAGCCTGTTCTTGATTGACACTTGTTTCAGACTCTACCCTAAAAAAGTTGCCCTGCTTAGTCTGAGTTGCATTGGCATCAATACTCGAAATCTTAGATTCTAATACTAGCTGCTTATTCGCATCATCTGCTGTTATAAAGCGAATTTTATCTCCGATTTTAACAGTAGAAATATCCTTTGAAGAGATATAGGTAACCAAAGTAACCTTTTTTTCACTCATAATTTTAGGATAAATGTGTGCCAATACGGTCCCTTCTGCTACAAGGTTTGAACCCTTCAATTCGGAATTAAGATGGAGTACTCCATCCATCTGAGCCAAGACGCGTCTTTTATTGGTCACGCCTTCTTGAAGCTTGAGATTGCTCTCCACTTCTAAAATCTGTTGTGTCAGACTAGTCATTTCTTGTCCAACCTTAACTAAATGCTGAGCTTTCAAAGAAGCTAATTGACTAGATAGATTTCCTGCATAAGCTTGCTGGGCACCTGCGCCAGCATACTGGATGCGATAGCCCGTAGTTGCCGACTCTAGCTGAGAAATTTGATCATCAAGCTGCGCTACTATTTGATTTGTTGTAGCAGTTTTGTTCTCCGTCTGAGACAGCTGTGTATTGTAAGACTGATACAAGGTGTAAAGTGGATTTTCCTCATCTACACTACTACCTGTTTGAATGGCACTTTTTAGCTGACGATAATCATGCAACTTACCATCCATATCACTGATAACATTCCCCAGCTCCGCCTGTGATAGGCTTGCTGCAGTATTTTGCGAAGCTATTGTACTATTTTGCTGATTGACCGAGCTGGTCATACTTGTGACTTGATTTTGATAATCTTTAAAACTTTGCTCATATCCATAGCTATCTGGCTCAGAAAATTGATTTTTTCCACTCTCCAGACTAGATCGCAACGTTTCAAGTTTTCCTTTTTGATCCTTGAGTAAGCCTAGCTGACTAGAAAATTTCTGCTCTTGCGCTAACTCACCATCCATGGTGTACTGAATGAGTAGATCTCCTTTTTTGACTTCTTTATTTTCTGCCAAGTGATTTGCAATGATTGCTTGATTACTTGTTGACTGAACCTGCGACAGCACTCGGCTAGCTTCTACAGAAGCTCTGCTGGAAATCGAAATTTCCTTTTTGGCTAGTAGAGCAAAACCCACTAAAAACACTAGCAAAATGAGACTGGGCACAATCAAATAGCTCGCAAAATTGTGATAGCGTTTCTGATAAAACTCTGCACTTTCTAAAAACTGTTCGTTCATAATCTCTCCCTAACTATTGACTAGATGGTAGTAAAAACCTTCTTTTTCTAAAAGTTCCTGATGGCTTCCGCTCTCGACAATACGCCCCTGATCCAAAACAACAACTTTCTCCGAGCGCTCTGCAATGGTCAAACGATGAGCAATAAAGATAATCGTTTTGTCCAACTGCATGAGATTATCAATAATCCGCTTCTCCGTCAAAATATCTAAACTGCTCGTTGCTTCATCTAATATCAAGACTGGCGCATCCGTTAAGAGAGCTCGTGCCAAAGCAATGCGCTGGCGTTGGCCACCCGAGATTCCTGCTCCATCTGCCGTCAGCTCTGTCTGGTAATTGAGGGGCATCCGCTCAATATCCGCTCGAATCTCTGCTAACTCGACTGCTCGCAAAATATCCTCTTGACTTGTGCCCTCACGCGCACCTAAAAGTAGATTCTCCAAAATCGTACCGTTAAACACATAAGGTTGTTGAGGGAGATAGTTAATATACTGACGCAAAGCTTTTTTATCAAGTTGATTGAGATTCACTCCTCCCAGACAAATTTCACCTTGGTTTGGATCGTAAAAATTGACCAGCATCTTAGCTAAGGTCGTCTTTCCTGATCCTGATATACCAACAAAGCTTGTCTTGCTCCCAGCAGGAATACTAAATTCAATATCTGATAAAACATTTTTGCCATAGCCGTATTTGTAGCTAACTCCACGAAACTCAATATTTGCTTGCAGCAGACTCAAATCTTGGATCAGTTTTTCTTCTTCAAACTCTGATTGAACCAGGTATACTTCATTCAGGCGCTCATTGGCTACTCGAGCCGCCTGCAATTTGGTTTGGAGATTGATGATATTTTCCAAAGGATTAGTAAAGTAAACCAAAAGCGTATTATAGGTGATGAGCTGACCTAGGCTGATTTTCTGATCCATGACTAATGTAGCACCAACCCATAAAATCAATACATTCAAAATCAAGCGAGCTGCAGCTTTCAAGACTTTCTGCAAACTCTCAGAACGACTGTAGGCAAAAGACTTCTTTAAATAAGTAACAAACTCTTTGTCAATTTTCTGATAGCGTTGCTTTTCACTCGTCAAAGACTTGATGGTCTCAATTCCGTTTATGTCTTCGATAATAGAAGAAGACAGCACACTATTTGCTTCCATCGTCTCATGGTTCATCTTTTCAAAAGGCTTCATAAAAAGAAAAATAATCAGAGCATAAACAGGAATACCTAGTAAAGTCAGAAAGAAAAGACTGGCATTTTGTGAAAAAAGCACTACTGCTATAACTGAGACAATTGATACATCCAAAAATATAGATAAAATCGTACTCGCCAAGGCATCAATGATCCGATTGGCATCTGTAAAGCGAGAGATGATCTCCCCTGTTCGTCGTGTCGCAAAAAAAGACATCGGAAGCTGAAAAACATGTTTGATATAAGACAAGATAACATCAATTGACAAACGTTGTCCTAAAATCAAGAGTAAGTACTCCTGAGCGTATGATAAAAACTGTTGCAAGATATAGACAATGATTAATCCGACAGAAATCATTCCCAACGTCGTCTTCAACTGATCAGGTACATAAGTATCAATAATGGACTGAAGATAGTAAGAACCGACAATATTAATCACTGTCACTAATAAGGTTGCAAGGACAATATTGGTAATCAAACCTTTTTGCTTGGTCAATAGCGGAATAAAATCTAAAAGGCCATTTTTCTTTTCTTGACTGGGTTTATAAGCTGGGCTAGGAGCCAAAAAGATTGTAATACCTGTCCATTCCTGCGCAAAGCGTTCTCGTGGTATCTTTGTCATCTTGACCTGAGGATCTGGATCTGCCACATGAATCGTATGCTTATCATAGCCGGTCACCACATAATAATGTAAAAGTTTCCCATCCTTAAGCACATGAGCGATGAAAGGATAAGATACTTCTTCCATCCCAAACACAGTCATGTCCGCCTTAAGAGCTCGTGTCTCAAATCCAAGCTCCTCAGCCACCTTGACCAAACCAAGAGCTGTCGTGCCATCATTTGTCGTCTTTGCTTTCTCTCTCAAAGTTGCCAGCGAAACATATGAGCCATAATATCCCAAAACCATCGCCAAAGCCGCCACGCCACAATCTCTTGTATCTACCTGTGCACGGTAGTGTCGTTTCCTAAACTTCATAAAAATCTTTCTCCATATGTATCTGTACTTGATAGCATTATGATAATAAAAAAACTTGTCTGAACGACAAGATTTTGGCAACTTGCCAAGCTTCTTTTCTCAAATGTTTCTAATTTTTCAGTCCACTTTCTTAAAATGCTACATAATTCTTTTCAAATGTAGATTCATTATTTTAGTATCATGTTTTCTTATCCTATACTTAATTTGCAGAATTCCCATACCACCAGAAAAAGCAAGAAGCCCTAATATCTGCAACAATAAGGGAGAGATTTCTCCTGTAGTCGGTAACATTCTGTTCCAATGGGTGGAATGCATAGAGACATTTGATACAGTTAGAAGCGACTCTGGTTTGGGAGCTTGTTTGATGGGAATATACGTTGAAGGTAACGTACTTTGTCTTTCTTCTGGATTGGGAAGAGCAACTAATTCAACTTGGTGTTGAGCGTTGGCAACTTCGCTAATTTCTTGAGTTCGTACCTGTTGGTCTTCTGAGAGAACATCAGACTCTTGACCTGCTTCTTCTGATTTTATTTCTGATTGAGTCGGCGGTTCTTTCTTGTACAGTGCCTTATACAACTCTTGTACAGAAATGCCTCCGCCTACGAAAGCTCCGATTGGTTTGCCTTCTTTCATGTGGATCAAAGTTGGAGTCCCTGGCACTCCCAGAGTTTGGAAAATAAACTCCCGTGCCTTTTCATCAAAATCGTCTCCATCTACATTATAATAGGATAGTTTTCCATCAATCAGCTGGTTCAATTCTTTTAAAGTCGAAGAAAATTGCCGACAATGCCTACAAGTCGGACGACCAATATAAAGTACAGTCTCTCCTTTAGTATCTGGTTGAAAAATCTCCATCAACTGCTCAATACCGATTTTTCTAAAGTTTGCGACATTTTTTTCATAATCTTCTATCGTTACTTCTTTAGATTCATCTGATGTTTCTTCCTTATGCTCTTTATCCTTATGCGATATAGATTCTTGTTGCGTCTCGTTCAGTAAATCCGGCGTCTTGTCCTCTTTGTTTTGTAAATCTTTTTCAACTTGACCATCAACTTTTGTTTCCGTACGATTGATCTCTTTATTTACTACCTGTACCTCAGAAGTGCTAGCAGTTATAGATTCATCTGCCAATATCACTTCTGTTGAATAAAATAATAAAAGGGTTATTGTTAATAACATATACTTTTTCATAATAATCTCTGTCCTGCTATTCTATTAAATCTTATGCGTGACTAACAAAGCGTTCTCACATCTTTCTAATGATATAAATAATCTTATAACCAGTAGAGTAAGAAAGTGACCCCATTTCGAAGTGCGTGCGCTAGAATTGACATTTCCAATCGTTTACTACTATAAGCCACCCAAGCCAAGATTGCCCCCATCCCCGCGTAAAAGATAAAGCTGGATAGATTGTTCGGTGAATGAAAGAGACCAAAAAGAACAGTTCCTATTGCCATTCCAATTATTTGGTGCTTAGGAAATAGCTTTTGCGGAATTAAGCCTCTAAAAACAATCTCTTCCAAAACAGGCGCTACTAAAATAACTCCAAACAAGATCAAAAGCATCGGCATATGCTTAAATAGCTCTTCCAGAGCAGCCTGATTAGACGTTACCTTTGGAGCCCCTTCAACTCTTTTTACCGCTAACACTATTATTCCCAATGGTAGAGATAAAAAATAAGAAATAGCAAGCTTTCCTACTGCTCCCCAGTTAAAAAATGAAAAATCAAGTGATAAAAGGCCTTCTTTCTTAGCCATTCTCAAACTATAAAAAACAATCAATAAGCAAATAAAAGCATCAACAATCGTCGTCCTGGCACTAAATCCCTTACCACTAATAATCAGCTTCTCATAAATAAATGGTACCTGGCTGAGAAAGACTACAAATAATGTCAGAAGGACATATTCCGCTTTCTTAAAAAATGTTTTCATAAATTTATCTCCGTTTTTGAGTTTCTATCAAACCAGAATAAAACTGCAACTGGAGAGAAAGAATTAGTCGATTTCTCGCCAGTTGCTTTTTTACATTTCTAGTACATTTTCCCTAAATAGGAAGATAATATACAAACTCTTTCTGCTTATACTACCTCTTATATATTCATAAAATAAATTATTCCAATATTGGGTTTTACGGGCAAGGAACCGGTGGAACTGGATTCCAAGAACTTTTAGGAATGCAAGCTTCTGGATGGGGAGCACTAGGACCAAATGTTCCTATTACACTTTTGAATACTCCCCAACTCCAACACCCTACATCAAAAATAGAACAATAAGTTCCACCGGTAACTGATGCTAATTCTTCTTCTTTTAAATATTGCATTGCAAAATACTCCTCTCTCACTACACTTTTACACAAAACCATTGTCTTGGATTTCTTCGACAACTAGCTGTACTTTCAGAAACTGCTTCATCAATCATTTTACTAACAAAGTAAGCTCCTATGGGAATCCAAGAAAAACCCCCAATAACACATTCTAGCTCTTCCTTTTTTAATTCTCTCATTGACACTTGCATACTGTGAAACCTTTCCTTATCTTTTTTATACTTAAATATAATGAAATACAAAGAAACGAAAATAATAATAGATAATATTAAACTCATCATACTTTCTCTTCCAAAATATTCTTTTACAGGATAATAGACAAAAAGATATAAGAGCAATAATTTTATTACATTCTTCATAAAGCACTCCTATAAAGACAGCAGACAAATACTTTTAGACTTGGATACAAAACCACTGTCTATGATTTTTACGACAACTATTTGTACTATAGTCGCCAAAAGCATCTACAAACTTATCTGCTATATAATCAATAACTATCTTAGACCAGTCTCCCCCTACAACAGTAGCCATCTCTTCTGTTGATAGTGTCATATATTTACTTTCTAATGAGTTCATATTTCACTCCTTTTCATTTTACAGGTTTGCGGAGTTACCTGTACCTCATTCTCTTAAAGAAGGCGCTTTCTTTAACTACTGTTAGTATAAACCTTATTTTTCTTTTGTAATATTTTTCCCTAAAAAGTCCATTTTGTGCCTAAAATGATTTAAAAATCTATGTTGAATGGTTCGTTCAAGAACAAAATTGCTTGTTCTACGCACAAAAGTAAGATTCCAATATTCTTCCGAATAAATTATAAAAAGAGAGTGGGACAGAAATCGGTAATTCGTTAGAATTCGATTTCGTCGTCCCACCTCCGCACAGTTGAGTAGGGCTGTAAAAGCTGATGGAATCAGCGTAGTAGAGCCCACTCAACCACTGCGTCATGCTCGACAATCCAAAGAAAATTGAGAGGCTAGGACTTTTGTCCCAGCCTCGTTTTTGAACAATTTATAAGCTCTACAATGACTCCAGATCCTATTTTTGATCATTATCCCCTTTTGCCACTAATAACTTTTCAACCATTCTTAGCCTTTTTGGAGGCAAAGGATAAGTTGAACCATCAAAAAAGATTAGCTCCCTCGCCCGCTTATTAACACTTGTAATATTATCAACATTGATCAGCGTTGAACGATCGACTTTATACAATCGTTGTTGCACATCTATTTCCATAATTTCTGAAATTGTCCCATAAAATTCCATACGAAAATTCCGTGCTTGAACCAGTAACTTATGAGAAATAGGTGTTGTTTCGATATAAAAAACATCCTCAAAAGGCACTTTTAACTCGAGCTTCCCCCTGTAGCTATAGCATAAAATATCTTCTGGTCGCTCCATGCTCTCAGCAACATTGAACTGCCGCCAAGCGTATTCCATACAATCTCGAACTTTTTGATCAAAGTTTTTCAAGTCTTTTCGAATAAAATCTAGAGCAGATATATGATATTCAAACGCCAATGGAGCACTTTCAAACATAGTTGTTACAAAGACAATAATCGCAAAAGGATTCCGCTCGCGAACAATTTCTGCCATCTTAAAACCTTGTCTCTGGTCACCCTTTATATCCAAGTCTAGAAAATACAAATGATGGGCTCGATCCATCTTTACTGACTCCTGAAACTCTGCTACCTTTCCTGTCGTATGAACTCGCACGGAAATATGCAAGTCCTTAGCTATTGCTTTGATTACATTCTCAAGACGAATTGCATGTTCTAAGTTATCCTCTAAAATGGTAATGTTCATGACTCTCTCCTTTCTGTTTAAATTTTAATATTTGCGTAAAACTTTCACGCTCCACTCGAGTTTGGAGAGATACCAGCCTCTCATAGCTACGCACCAAATCTAGTAAATTTGCTAGCCCATCCCCTCGGCCGACTTCTTTGGTAGAATAGCCTCTTTGCCAAATTTTACTTTGATCAATAGGAGCATCTAAACGACTATTGCTCACAACAAAAGCTACTTGTTCATCGTCCATAAAAAGCGCTACCCTCACAAAAGGTTGACTAGTCTGTCTAGCAGCTTCAATAGCATTATTTAAAATAATATCTCCCATACGAATGACTTCAAGCATGGGAACAGCCACGACAGGTATGGACTCATGTACTTCTACACCGATAACTATCGATTCTCTTTCTGCTTGCAAAACTTTATTCGCAATGACGCTTCTAAGAGCTAGATCATCTATATTTTTTACATCAAAAGAGTAATAATCTACATTATGTAGTTGAATATCTAGCTTTACTAGGGCTTCCTCATAGATCTTTTCGATATGAGATAGATCTCCTGCTGCAATAGCTGGTCGCAGGCTAGCCACGACACCGCCTAAATCATGACGAATTCCACGGATTTCATCATATAGACTCCCAAGTTTATTAATAAACTGATTTAAGTCCCTGATTTGCTCCTCTTTTATAAGCAGGACTTGATTGATGCGATACTTTTCTTGCTGAGTCTTTACATAGACTAAAGATGCAATATAGCCGACTAACATAACCAAAGAAATCGTCGTATTAAAAGGTTTCTTAGCATCCGATATAAAAAATGACAGAGCCAAATTGGCAATACGTGCTAACAACAGACTAGCAAAAACAATATTAACCGATTTTAATGTTGCTGACATCGTCTTTTCTTCTAAGAGGGTAAAATCTATCTTAAATATACCAAGTAGCCACTTGTGAAGATAAAAGACTAGTATCGCCATACCCATGTAGTCCAAAATAAGCCACACTGTTTCCGTAGAGCTAGATAAGCTGTACAAGTATAAAACAAAAGAACTAATAAAATACCGAATAATGTGGTAAGTTAAAAGGATATAACTCCCATAAAAGAATGATACTTCCCAAGTCTTTTTAAAACGTCGGCGATACAAAAGCAAGAAAAAGAAAAAAGTAGCAAAAGTGGCAAATCGATTCGTAATGATTGCAAAAATTAACAACCAAAGTAATAAGTAAAACCAATCTTTCCAAAACGACTTTTTTTCCCATCCTTGAAAGCTTTCTTCAAGCTGTCCTGCAATCAATAAATAGGGAAGAGGGAGAATTAAAAAAAGTAACATCTTTATCAATCATCCCCTCTAAAAACACTCCACCACCATTGTCTGAGCAAATCTCCAAAATTATTTCCACCACTTACTTGCTGAAGCTCTTCCTCTGTCAATGGTGTCAAGTCTTCTAGCGATTCTTTTACTATTTGTTTCATATTTAACTCCTTTATACGATCAAAGATATGGCTCTACCCATTTCCGACTGACAAGTTGCCTACTGCTATTTTCCCCTATATAAAACATTATTTCTATTTTTATTATAACAAATTTGAAAGCCTTTGCACCTCTTGTTCCTAAAAAGTGGAGATTTGTGCCTAAAAAAACAAAAAATTTTCCAGTTTTTCACTTCTCTCATTTTTCCACAACAAAAATAAGGATAGGGCGCACATCCCCATCCTCATTTCTATATTTCCTTTTATCTCATCAATAAAAGTATAAGCGGAAAGCTATTATGCAGAATATGAAAAGCCATAGGTACCCAGAAATTATCTGTCAGCTTATAACTATAAGCAATCCCAAGTTCAGGTATAAAATACACTAAAAATGCCGAAAAAGAACTAACTCCATGCGAAAATGCGAAGATCCCTGTCGAAATCAAAATCCCTATTCTGCTATGATTGAAGCTACCCTTTTGCATAAAGCCTCTGTAGAAGATTTCTTCTAGCATAGGAGCGAGAATCACTGCTGTCGTTAAAAACGATACTGTGAAGCCTCTTGAAGCTATCTCCATAATATTTTGAGCCGACTCTGATGTCGCTATATCTACTGGAAAAAGGAATATTTCTACCCATTTCGTAAGATAGACAGCTACGACACCTAAAAGTAGAATTCCTAGCTCTTTCCAAGATGGCTTCTGCCAACGTACAATTTTGTATTTCTTTAAACAGTATAGGAGCGCTGTAATAATCATTATATTTAAGAGAATAAACGCTTCTTGATTTGTCCGAAAAAGCTGCTCTGGACTAGCAAAGAAAAGACTATAAGTAAATGCCATAATGACCAGATTTCCAATCAAACCTATCAAAAAATACATTATTTTTTCAAAAATCATCTGTTTTTCTCCACGAAATAGGATTTAAAATAAGAAGTAAAATATGATTATTAAAGTAAGAATGCTATAAAATTACGAAGTGCATGCGCTAGAATAGACATTTCTAATCTCTTACTACTATATGCAACCCAAGCAAGTATAGCCCCTGAACCTGTATAAAATATAAAACTCGAAATATTCGTTGGAAAGTGGAACAAACCAAACAAAACAACTCCTACCATTAATCCTTTCACTTGATTATGCGGAAAAATCTTCTGCGGAATCAAACCTCGAAAAGTAATTTCTTCTAAAACGGGCGCTTTTATAACCGAATCAATCAACATAAGAACCTTAGGTACATTTGAAAATAAAGAATTCAATGCTGCCTGATTAGAAGTAATCTGCGGTGCTCCTTCAATTTTTGCAACTATAGCCGTCAAAAATACTATTGGTATAAATATCAGAAATGATAAGAGCAACTTACTGATATCACTCCAATTAAAGACATGAAAATTAAAGGATAATAGTTTTTCCTGCTTTCCTATTCTTAAACTATAAAAAATAACTAAAAAATAAATGAGAAGACAGATGATCGTTGATCTCAGATCAAAACTTTTTCCGGATTGTATGGTTTTTCCCATATAGAAAAAACTAACCTGACTTAACAACAATACAAATAAACTTAAACAGATATATTCTGCCCTTTTTTAAAATTTTTCATAACAAACTACCGATAACTTATAGCACTACACTTGGACCATATAGCTTAAGAGCTGGTTTGACAGATTCAAAATGAAAGGCATCGTACACTCTCCAGGCTTGATAGGTCCTCTCATCTAATGCCAGAGTACTCAAACCTATTAAGAGACTACTTGATTGATAAAATTTTTCCAGTGCAATCAGCACATGATTGTCAAGCTGAGTACTAGTAGAGAGCTGATTTAAAATGCTCGTTAAATTCTCCTGAAATTTTATATCATCTATGGATGATCGCCTACACTTCTGAAAATTGATGTCAATCGCCTTAATATACTGACTAGCATGTTCTAATATTTGTTTATCTTCCATTTTTCATTCCTTTCATTTTTCCATAGAGTTCCATGCTTCCTATTTAAGTAGCACATTTTCTATCTATCCGTTTCTTCTCTTGCTACTAGACGTTTCTTCAGGGTTCGTTGACCAGTACGTGAAGCTGGGAAGCTCATCCCGTCTAAAAAAACAACCTCACCTTTCAAACATTCTTTAACATTATCAATGTTAACTAAAAGAAAACGGCTAGCATATTCTAACTGATGCTTCCTGTCCTGCTCCACGATCTCCGCCAAACTACCATAAAAGATCTTGCTTGAATTCGTACAATAAAGCTTCAACCGGTGAGAATCGCCAGTCGTCTCAATTGCCAATAAATCTCGATAAGGAACACTAAAGCTCTGACGCCCATCGTGCATATAGGTAAATAAATTTCTTTCTTCTGTCAAATGATTATGATGTAGTACATGCTCCACACACGATCGAATTTGATCACGGTAAACTTCCTCATTATGATCTTTAACAATAAAATCCAGTGCAGATAAATGGTAACGAAAGGCTAGAGTAGCAGACTCAGATAAAGCCGAAACAAAGACTAAACTAGTATATGGATCGTGCTCTCTTATCTCCTTTGCAACCTTAAAGCCCATTTCACGATCATTGTCCACTTCCAAATCCAAAAAATAAAGTTGATAATGATCTAAAAAATTTTGATAAACCTGCAAATCCCTGTAAGATTTTGCAATATCAACATGCAACTTGATACGCATCGTTTTTGCAATATCCAATAAAGCTGTTTCGATTCGCCCTTGTTGCGCATCATCATCCTCCAATACTAGCACTCTCATTAGCTTCCTCCCTTACTACAAACGTCATCTTCTGCACAAACGTTTCTTCTCCAATTTCCGTTTCAATTCCTAAATGATAGCGAAGTACCAACTCTTGCAATACAGCAAGACCTATTCCTCGTTTCTCTGCCTTTGTCGAATAGCCACTTTCCCATAGCCTCCGCTGATCTAAAGGACCTGATTTCCGGGTATTTTCTACTACAAAAATGACAGATTCTTTTTCTCGAAACAGCGCTACACTTACTCGAGGCACTTTTGCACAAATTGCTGCTTCTAACGCATTGTTCAATAAAATAGACAGAATACGAACCGTCTCAAGCATCGGTACATGAACTCTTGGAACACAGCCAATCGTCTGCAAATCAAATTGAATCCCTTCATTCTCAGCCTGAACCATAATCTGAGCCAAAGCATTTCTAAAAGCAATATCTTCTATATTTTGTAAGTTGAACGCAGTATAATCTGCCTTTTTTAACTTATCGTTTGTCTTTAAAAATATTTTATAATAAATTTTCTCAATCTCTTTAATATCCTCTTTCTCAATAGCAGGCTCCATACTAGAAATAATTCCTGCAAAGTCATGCCGGAAACCACGAATTTCATCATATAAGCTTCCTAATTTTTCGACCATTCTGTGCATAGCTTGGTTCTCAGCCTCTTTCTGATGAACAATCTGCTCATGAACATAGTCTGCCAACTCCCCTTTTATATGCAAGGTCCACAACAAATAAATCATAAACAACAAAAGCGAGATTGTCGTATCAAAATGAGATGCCCAGCTGTTTTTTTGATTCAGCAAGACAACCAAAAAAATCCGAATCAAATATAAGAAGCCAAAAAAGAGCGTTGATTCCTTTAGTAAAGGTCGAAATGGCCTTGAAAATAGTAAATCTAAATTTAATTTTAAACCTCGCAATAGCAAGACAACCAAGCCTAAAACACCTATATTGATACCTGCTGAGATCAAACCTGAAATTCTGTCAGAAAGCTGCTCAGTAGTCACAAAATAACCGATCATTGCCGTAAAAAGCAAACGTACACCATGATAAGACAAAGCCAAATAAAAAGAGAGAAAGAGTGATTCAAGTTGCTTTTTCTTCGATATATAGTGCAAAATAACATAATAAAACACAAGAATAATTGGATTAATCAGTAAAAGTTCTATCTTCAAAAAAATCGTTGTTATAACAACTAAAATAAACCAATAACGTTTCTTTTTAAAAGCCGCATCCACTCGAATCCCTAAATAAATATAAGGAAAAAAGAAACAGACAATGAATAAAACAAAAAAGAATAGATCAATCATTTGCTCTAACATACTTTCACACTTTCTAAAACATTCCTTATAGTAAGTATAGCAAAAATATCTTAAAATGTTGATCTCTTCCTAAAAAGTCTATTTTTAATCACAAACGGTCATAAAATATCGAAATAACAAAAAGAATCTGAGAAAAATATTCTCAGATTCTTCAAATAGCAAATATAAATTAAAGCATTTTGTTGTAGAATTCAACGACAAGTGCTTCGTTGATTTCTGGGTTGATTTCGTCGCGTTCTGGAAGGCGAGTCAATGAACCTTCTAATTTTTCAGCATCAAATGATACGAATGCTGGACGTCCAAGAGTAGCTTCAACAGCTTCAAGGATTGCAGGCACTTTCAATGATTTTTCACGAACTGAGATCACTTGACCTGGAGTTACGCGGTATGATGGGATATCAACACGTTTTCCGTCAACAAGGATGTGACCGTGGTTTACGAATTGACGAGCTTGACGACGAGTAGTCGCAAGACCAAGACGGTAAACAACGTTATCCAAACGACGTTCCAAAAGAAGCATGAAGTTGAAACCAAGGATGCCTTCTTTGATCTTAGTAGCTTGAACGAACAAGTTACGGAATTGTTTTTCACCTACACCGTAAGTGAAACGAAGTTTTTGTTTTTCAGCTAATTGCAAACCATATTCTGACAATTTGCTACGGTTGTTTGGTCCATGTTGACCAGGTACATAGTTACGGCGAGCTAATTCTTTACCTGTACCAGTAAGAGAAAGACCCAAACGACGAGCTTGTTTCCAAGATGGTCCTGTATAACGTGACATAAAAATGTCCTCCTATAAAAAATATTTTCGAGGAAATAGTCACTTAGAAAGCCCTGATTCGTGCAGAACATTTTCGCCCAAACAGCTAAGGCTACTTTTATAGCTGATGTTCTGTTGACGAGCTCCATGCTCTCCTGCTGCTATTTCACACAAAGGTTATTGTACCACGAATACAGCCAAAAGTAAAGACTGTTCTATAAAAAAAATCAAGCCAAAAGGCTTGATTTAGGTTATGCTATTCAGACCAAAAGGCCAGTTCATTGCCAGCAGGGTCTTTAAATTGAAAACGACGCCCACCAGGAAAATGAAACAGTTCCTGAGTAATCTCTCCGCCAGCTTGTTTAACGGTTGCTAAAGCTTGCTCAATATTATCAGTATAGATGATAATTAAAGGGTGTTGGCGCTTATCAACAGTCAGACCACTGGCAACACCACTATTGCTTGTATCCAAATATTCAGGACCCCATTCCTGATATTGCCAGCCGAAGACTTGTTGATAAAATTTTCTACTTTCTTTCAGCGCTTCCCTATCTGGAAAAGGGAATTCGATATTATCAATTTGATTAGGGAGTTTGGTCATAGTTAAATTCCTTTCATTTAAGTGATAATTTTACTAAAACATTTTTTTAATGAAAATCAACTATTTATAAAGCTAGCTTCTCACACTCCTAAAATCCTCAAAATCTCCCGTTTATATCGTAGCTTCTGTAGTTCCTTTTCCTCACTGTCTGACCAAGTCAATTGGAAATCTGCAACAATTTGCCCAGGCCGATTTTTCAGAATATAGATGCGATCGCTGAGAGCCAGAGCCTCCTCAATGCTATGCGTGATGAGAAGAGTCGTCAGACCCAGCCTACGATGAATGTCCAGGTACCAAGCGTGCAGCTCAATCTTAGTCAGCTCATCCAAAGCACTAAAGGCCTCATCTAGAAGAAATAGCTTATGACCGAACATATAGGTCCGTAGCAGTGCCACGCGCTGCCGCATCCCCCCACTCAGCTCATGTGGATACTTGTCTGCCACATCAAAAAGCCCAAACTCCTTCAAGATCTCAGTCGCCTGCTCCGTCGCTTCCTTTTTGGATACCTTTCGGATTAAGAGGGGCAAGATGACATTCCCCAGCACCGTCTTGTGCTCCAACAGTAAGTCCTTCTGCAGCATATAACTCACCCGACCCTTGGGATTTTCCTGGCCATCTAGGATAATCCTGCCCGACTGAACCTCCAAAATCCCAGCAATGAGGTTAAAAAGAGTTGACTTCCCAACGCCACTAGGGCCCAAGATTGCCACTACTTGTCCAGCTTCTACCTTTAGGCTGATATCTTTCAAAATCTGCTGCTCATCATAAGCATAGCTTATATTTTCAAGTTTAATTTCTGTCATTATTTTATATAATCGTTGCTAAATCCCTTGTCACTCAAGTCATTTTTTACGAGATCGTTATCCTTGGCCCATTTGTAAAAGGCATTCCAACGGCTAGCCTCAAACTGACCCCACTTGCTCTTATCTGATGCATATTGCTCAGACAGATATTTTTGAGAAGCCAAAACAAAGTCACGTTTGTTTTTCAACTCTGGCGCATGCTTGATTAAAATATCTGCTGCTTCTTCAGGGTGCTCCATGGCATATTGGTAGCCTTTTTTAATAGCCTGCAAAACCTTTTTCGCCTCGTCCGGATTCTTCTTCAGATAGTCATTATTAGCAATGATGACTGGAGAATAATAGTCAAACTCCTTGACATAGTCCTTCATGTAAAAGAAATTCGTGTCCATGCCCTGAGACTGTGCCATGATGCCATCCCAGCCGTTGTAAATCCAGGCTGCATCAAACAAACCATTTTCAATCGGTGTAATTGAGTTAGAATCGTTATTTGGAACCTTCTCTACATCATCAAACTTACTACCTTGGCTTTCTACCAAGGTTTTCAGCATGCCCAACTCCACAGGGTCATTCCAGGTACCATATTTCTTCCCAGCTAGATCCTTGGGACTTGTAATACCTGCAGATTTCTTAGAAATGATACCTGAAGTATTGTGTTCTACAATAGCCGCAACAGCTGTGATTTCTGCGCCCTTATCCAGTTTTTTAGCCATAGAATCTTGGAAATAAATTCCAAAAGGTGCCTTGCCATTAATAATCAAGTCAGAAGTGCTATCTTCTGGCGGCAACTTAATATCAACATCCACACCTGCTTCCTTGAAATAGCCCTTTTCCTTAGCCACATAAAGTCCTGTATGATTGGTATTGGGTGACCAATCCAGAATAAAATCAATCTTTTTGTCCTTGCTCTCAGACGTAGATTTCGACTGACCGCAGGCCGCTAGACCAAAGAGTGATACTGCAGCCAAACCTGCAAGGAACAATTTACAACTTTTTTTCATCATAATCCTCTTTTCTTTTTTGGAAAATAGCAGAGCTAAGCTCCTATTTCCACTTGATGACAAATTTTTCACTAATAGCTACCAGTTTCATACCCAGAAGACTGATAACTGATACTAAAACGATAATGGCAAACATGGTGTCATACTGAAAAAGCTTCTTAGACTGGATCATATAGACACCCAGTCCTTCAAAACCGCCCAGCCATTCGGAAACTACGGTCGTGATAAAAGCATAGGAAACACTGACCCTCAGACCCGCATATAAATAAGGTAAACTAGCTGGAATCTTAAAATGCCAAAGAATCTGCCATCGATTGGCCTGCATGAGTCCAAAGAGAGTCAAGGTATCTCTATCGCAATGCCGAAAACCATCCAGAATACTGACGATAATCGGAAAAGTCGTCGTCAGAATAATGAGCACAATCTTGGGCAAAATTCCATACCCCAGCCAGAGAACCAGAATCGGCGCCAAAGCAATGGTCGGAATCGTCTGCACCACAACCATCATGGGATAAATCAAATCATTGAGCCAACTCAGACTATCCATGAGTACTGCTAACAAGCAAGCTATAATAACTCCTAGCAGCAAACCCAACAAGGCTACTTTTAAGGTCGCCCAACTGTGTATAGCCAACAATTCTGCATCCCTAACAAAAGCCTGACATATTTCCAGAGGTGTTGGTAGAATAAACTTAGGCAAGAGCTTGAGCCAGCCCATGACCTGCCAAACGGCAAGTAAACCCACCATCCCTAAAAGACTAATCTGCTGGCGCAGAATATTTTTCAAGTTTCTCATCAATAGACAAAATCTCTCCATAATTTATCTTAACGTTTGCAAATACATTATCTGCTTGGCTGCCAGCCAATTCAATCGCCTTTCCCAATATAGGAAACAAATCTTCCCATTCTCCTTCTAAAACTGTTTCAAAAGGAGTTACCAACTGCCTCACGGGCTGTTTCTGCAGATAATCAATTACTTTCTCTATGACTACCAACCGTTCTTTATCAGTTGACAAAGGCAAAATTTGCAAAGCAATGCTCGCTTTCATCTCTTCACCTCCCTACATTTAAACTCTATCTAAGAATGATGCATACAGATACGATTCCATTTGCTAACCAGACCGTTCTTTCCCTAATGAAAAAGATTACAAGCACTCTTTATAAAAACTTTGCACTTCATACAAAAACACCTTCTCCAATATGGAAAAGGTGTAGCATGCATCAGTATCCTAAAGATTGGCGAATAACTCGCCACTTTTAGTAAAACCACAAGGTTTTTACAAATACATTTCCCTACGCTGGCATTACCCAGATCAGGTGCGGTCGAAGCTTACACTTCCTCTCAGACTGTACACAGACTCCCATATATAGTCCTATGATAGCGCAATCATCTATCCCTGTCAAGATTTGAGCTTAATCCCACTGAACCAAACATCCCCTTAGAAAGTAATAAACAATCCAGCGCCTCAATATTTTCCAATTCGCTCTTGGCCAATATTGTCTCAAAGCCCATTTCCCTTGCCGTATCTAGATTGACCTGAATGTCGTCCATAAAGACCGACTCTTCTGGTTTAAGATTATATTTCTCAAGGAGTTCCTGGTATATTTTTTTGTAAGGTTTTACTACTTTAACTTCTGAAGAGAGAATATAACCTGACAAAAGAGGAAAAATTGGCAATAATCCTGCCTGTTCAATCCTATAAAATATCTCACAGGTTGTTGATAAAATGTAAATATGATAGCCTAACTTTGACCATTGCTCTATTTTTTCTTGCAAATTTTGGTAGACATCCACAGCCTCATACCAGTGAAAAAATATTTTTTCAACTACAGCTTCAAAAGATGGATCTAGATTCTGTTGAACTAATTTGCAAGCTTCCGCCAAAGACAAAGACCCCCAATCCGTTTGGTGCCATAAGTGTGAATCAAAAATCGCTTCTCTCAGGAATTGTCGTCGCATTTCATCTGCTTCAAAATGCCTGAATATCTTATCTGGATTCCACTCAATCAAAACATTTCCTAAATCAAAAACCAAATTTTTAATCATAGTGTCCACCTCTGATCCCATTATAACATGTTTAAAAAATATAAAAAAGGCGAAAATAAATTCCGCCTCTTTAATAGACTATCTAGTAGGAGTATATGTCAATTCTGACCCATGTTTCGCAAGAAAATCACTCATTTCAGAATCAGGAATTTGACGTAAGTAAAGGTTAGAACGAATCGTTTCATCCTCTTCACGACAAGTTGACAATACTAAATATTTATCACTTGCTTTTACCTTAATATCCTTATTCTTTGTCCTAGACGCTTCATAGATACTGCTCAGCTGATCTGTAAAATCCTTATCATCCGTAAAAGTAGTACGATAGAATGCTGTCTCTTCTGGTACAATAACCAAGCCCATAGCTTCATAGTAAAACTTACGTTCCGGTGTTTCAATAACAACATACTTGTGCTGATCAAAGTACTCTTGCTTATCGTAGAAGTTGACATCATTAAACATCCGATTATCAGCTACTTTACTTCCACGCGCATGCCCAAATAACCATGTCAAACGATCACTAAAATCTTTTTTATTATCCGTATCCATAAAAACTGTTCCAAGATAAGGTTCATTACCTCCCTCAAACGTTTTATCTCCTTTTTCTTTTTAAAAAATTATTCGTAACTCAGAATTATTATCTATGTTATATAGATTCCCTATTTCTTTGTCAACACTTTTTTTCATTTTTTTAAAATTCATTATCTAGTAGAAATCCTTTCATTTCAATAAAAAATCCCCCTTATCTTGTGTTTCAGAAAGGAGGATCTGTTAAATATCTAATTTTAATTTTTTAAAATGTTAGTTTTTCCCAATTTCAAACAAAGGAGAAAGAGGGCGTTTTTCATGAATGCGAATAATTGCTTCGGAAAGTAATTCAGCAATAGAGATTTGTTCAATTTTATCAATAAGGTGCTCTTCAGGAAGATAAATTGTATCTAAAACGATTAATTTTTTGATAGCAGATTTTTGAATGTTATCCATTGCAGGACCAGATAAAACAGGATGGGTACAACTAGCATAAACTTCAACCGCTCCAGCTTCTGCCAACGCATCAGCCGCATGGCATATTGTACCAGCCGTATCAATCATATCATCAATCAAAATGCAAGTTTTCCCTTTTACATTTCCGATGATATTCATCACCTCGCTGGTATTCATTTTATCAACACTACGACGCTTATCAATAATAGCAATTGGGGTTTTCAAAAATTCTGCCAGTTTTCGAGCACGAGTTACACCACCATGATCCGGACTAACTACGACATAGTCGCTTCCAACCATTCCTCTACGCTCAAAATAGTCCGCAATAAGAGGAGCTCCCATCAAATGATCTACCGGAATATCAAAGAAACCTTGAATCTGTGCAGCATGTAAATCAATTGTCAGCAAACGGTCAACCCCTGCAATCTCAAGCATATTGGCTACCAATTTTGAAGTAATTGGCTCACGTGCACGAGCTTTACGATCTTGTCTAGCATATCCATAATAAGGCATGACCACATTAATCGATTCAGCACTTGCCCTTTTCAAAGCATCCACCATAATTAAAATCTCCATGAGATTATCGTTAACAGGCGAGCTCGTAGACTGTAGGATAAAAACATGTTTCCCACGAATAGACTCTTCAATATTAACTTGAATTTCTCCATCCGAAAATTGGCGTACTGTTGACTTACCAAGCTCCATTCCAATTCCTTTTGCTACCTGCTTGGCTAATTCTTGGTTAGAAGAAAGTGCAAAGAGCTTTAAATCCGAAAATGACATGATTTCCTCCGAAAATTTATTCCATTAACATTTTAACGCTTTTTAGCGAATATTTCAAATTAGAGTAAAGCGTTTTATATAAAATTTGATACTATTTGTAAAAAAAGGTCGGAACTTTGTTTCCGACCACTATATGATTAATTTGGATAAATGTAACTAACTGTACCTTGTGCAGTCGTTGGATCAAACCAGCCACGGTAGTTACCGATACTACGATTCCCAAGATAGTTAGACTCTGACACTTGGATGCTATTTGCAGACTGAACTGCTGTTACGACAGCAACGTGACCATAGCCACCATCATTCCAACATGCAATAGCTCCAACTTGTGGTTGTGAACCTACACGGAAACCTGCTGCTGCTGCACTCGCTGCCCATTGGCCACCGTTACCCCAATAGTTTCCAGCCCAAGGAGCTAGGATTTTTGCTCCCCAAGTACATTCACCAACAGGATAACTTGAAGCATCTGTTGAATAAGATACGTTTACAGTTGGAGTTGATGCTCCCCCATTAGCAGCCTGTACCTGAGCAGCAAAGTTAGTATTTCCAGAAGCTTGCACTGCTTGAAGCTGTGATGTTTGTTGCGTACGGTATGCTGCCTCTGCTGCTGCCGCTGCCTCTGCTGCTTTTTGCGCTGCCGCTTTTTGTTCCAAGAGAGCACTCTTTTCACCTTCAGCTGTAGCTTTTTCTGCTGCGAGATTCAATTGGGCAACTTTTAACTCAGCTTGTTTTGTTGTCAATGTTTGAGCATCATCAGCAAGTGTTTGTTGGTTCGCAATAACCGTATTGATTGCATTATTATTAGCAACTTGTTTTTCAGCAATCGCTTTTTTATCTGCTTTTTGTTGCTCTAACATTTTCTTATTAGCAGATACAATCTCACTCATTGCTGTAACACGTGAAATCGCTTCAGTAATAGAGCTTGAATTTACAATTGTATTGATATAGCTTGTCACAGACCCACTCGTTTGAGCACTACGAGCTTGATTTGCCAATGATTCATTACGAGCAACGATGTTTTTTGATAACTCATCAATTTCAGCCGAAAGTTTTGCTGATTCTTCTGTCAAACGAGTATTTTCAGCCTGAAGTTTATCCTGTTGCGACTGAATCGCTGAGACTTGACCTTGAATTTGGTCTACTTGAGTCTGAGCAGCTTTTTGTTGAGCTGTTAAATTATTAATTTTACTATTTTGTGCTGCGATTTTATCATCTGTAGTATCTGCATGCACATTTACTAGAGTTGCACCTTGAGTAAAAAGCAAGGTGCTCAATAACATTGAAGTGATAATTTTTTTCTTCATAGACTATATTTACTCCTATCCAATAAGACAATTATAAGTATAGCAAAAAAAGGCGCATAATATGTTACGCCTTTATTACATTTTTATGTCTTCTTTTTTATCATAAATAAACTTTTTCCAAAAGTGGTTGTAATAGTATTAATAACAAGCCATTTAGTAACATAGAAGGTGCTAAACTATAAACAATAAAGACATTCATTTCCATACTTGTTAAATTAACTAAATGGGCTAGTAAAAATGAGATAAATTCAAACAAGAAAACTAAAATTAAAACAGATAGAAACCGCGTTCCTCTATTTTCCATCATTGTAGCATTATATTTATTAACCAATAAACTTAGCAATGGCAATATCAAAGTAGCAATTCCAATAATATGGAAGTAGTAAGCGTCGTAGAGAATTCCAATAATTAAGAAAATAATAAAAGTTGCCACATCTGAAATTTCTACAGAAACAAACAAAAGGAATATCAAAAGCAAGTGACACACCAAATGCAAGTTTACTGGAAATATTGTCGCCATAAAGGTAGAGAGTTGTCCATCCAATAACATTAAAAAGATTAAAATTAGTGGTATTCCTATATTTTGTCTAAAAAATCGCATATTAATTCCCTACCAAAGTCACAACTCGAATATCTGAAAAATCAGCACTAGGTTTCACATAGACTTCCTTTGATAAATGATCACTACTTTCTATCACAGAAAGAACTTTACCAACTGGAATATTTGCTACTGTATAGCTTCCAAGACCACTTGTAAATACTTTTGAACCCTCTTTAAGATTAACAGTCTCATTTAATTGGCTAATTATAAACGCTTCTTTTTTCTCATCATACCCAGTAATGATTCCATAAATCACTTTGGATCCATTTTGAATACTAACCGATATCTTTTCAGTATTTCTTTTATTTGTTAATAAATTAATTCTACTAGACTGCTTCCCGACCTCACTAACACTACCAATCAAACCACCACTACTGATAGCAAGCATTGAAGACTGAACATTACTATCTAAGCCAACATTTACAGTCAACTCGTTTTTCCAAGATGCTGGTGTTCGCGCTATCACATCCGCAGAAACTTTTAATTGACTAGAAAATGAATCCTGCATATTAAGAAGCTTACGTAGCTGAGCATTTTCCTCTTTTAGGCTATCAGACTCGATTGCTTTCATTTCCTTTTCATATAGACTAGACTTTAATTCTTCATTTTCCCGATAAGTATGCACCAAGTTCGTTAAATCATTCTTTATATCTTCTAAGGCCTGAAAAGGTTTTGATACAATATTGTCAATTAAAGCAATTGTATTTGAAGTCCCTTTCACAAACCAATTTGAACGAGTCGTTAATAATAAAGCCGATGCAGTCAAAATCAATACAATAATCATTACCAATAATCTAGATTTCTTCATATTTTAAACCCATAATATCCAACAAAGTATAAGAAAAGGAGATAGCAGAAAGCTAAACTCCCTATTAACGGAGAATGGGGGATTCGAACCCCCGCGTCAGTTACCCGACCTAACGATTTAGCAAACCGTCCTCTTCAGCCTCTTGAGTAATTCTCCAACTATAAAATGGGCACGAGTGGACTCGAACCACCGACCTCACGCTTATCAGGCGTGCGCTCTAACCACCTGAGCTACGCGCCCAAGTCCTAAAAACTTGGTATGAACTAAAAATTGTTCAAAGCGGGTGACGAGAATCGAACTCGCGACAACAGCTTGGAAGGCTGTAGTTTTACCACTAAACTACACCCGCTCACTAGAACAATGGCGCGAGACGGAATCGAACCGCCGACACATGGAGCTTCAATCCATTGCTCTACCAACTGAGCTACCGAGCCTTATTGCGGGAGCAGGATTTGAACCTACGACCTTCGGGTTATGAGCCCGACGAGCTACCTAGCTGCTCCATCCCGCGATAGTATTATATTCTCTAAAGGAGGATGTGGGATTCGAACCCACGCACGCTTTTACACGCCTGACGGTTTTCAAGACCGTTCCCTTCAGCCGGACTTGGGTAATCCTCCAATATATAAATAACATGGACCTTGTAGGACTCGAACCTACGACCACTCGGTTATGAGCCGAGAGCTCTAACCAGCTGAGCTAAAGGTCCAATAAGCTCATTATAGCGGCGAAGGGAATCGAACCCCCGACCTCCCGGGTATGAACCGGACGCTCTAGCCAGCTGAGCTACACCGCCATACAATCGGGAAGACAGGATTCGAACCTGCGACACCTTGGTCCCAAACCAAGTACTCTACCAAGCTGAGCTACTTCCCGTCGTGATCGAATACATCCTATCACTATATGCACCCTAGAGGAGTCGAACCTCTAACCGCCTGATTCGTAGTCAGGTACTCTATCCAGTTGAGCTAAGGGTGCTCTATTTATTCTATTATGCCGAGGACCGGAATCGAACCGGTACGATTGTTACCAATCGCAGGATTTTAAGTCCTGTGCGTCTGCCAGTTCCGCCACCCCGGCCTCTAAGCGAACGACGGGATTCGAACCCGCGACCCCCACCTTGGCAAGGTGATGTTCTACCACTGAACTACGTTCGCATTCATGCTCTTCTTCTCTCTAATGCCGGCTACATGACTTGAACACGCGACCCTCTGATTACAAATCAGATGCTCTACCAACTGAGCTAAGCCGGCCTATTTTTATGCGGGTTAAGGGACTTGAACCCCCACGCCGTTAAGCGCCAGATCCTAAATCTGGTGCGTCTGCCAATTCCGCCAAACCCGCGCTTATGACCCGTACTGGGCTCGAACCAGTGACCCTTTGATTAAAAGTCAAATGCTCTACCATCTGAGCTAACGAGTCTTATGTTGAAATTGCTATCCTTCTCAATCTCAACGGTCCCGACGGGAATCGAACCCGCGATCTTCGCCGTGACAGGGCGACGTGATAACCGCTACACTACGGGACCTTTATGGGAGTTAACGGGATCGAACCGCTGACCCTCTGCTTGTAAGGCAGATGCTCTCCCAGCTGAGCTAAACTCCCAAAAAGGAAGTTAATCCTAACTTCCTATCCTTGCTAAGCAACTACCATATCTCACAGGGGGCAACCCCCAACTACTTCCGGCGTTCTAGGGCTTAACTTCTGTGTTCGGCATGGGTACAGGTGTATCTCCTAGGCTATCGTCACTTAACTATGAGTATCTAATCTACTCAAAATTGAATAACTATTCATTTCTAACAAGACTTATTGAACGCTGCACTCAATGAAAATTGGATAAGTCCTCGAGCTATTAGTATTAGTCCGCTCCATGTGTCGCCACACTTCCACTCCTAACCTATCAACCTGATCTTCTCTCAGGGCTCTTACTAACTTGCGTTATGGGAAATCTCATCTTGAGGTGGGTTTCACACTTAGATGCTTTCAGCGTTTATCCCTTCCCTACATAGCTACCCAGCGATGCCTCTGGCGAGACAACTGGTACACCAGCGGTAAGTCCACTCTGGTCCTCTCGTACTAGGAGCAGATCCTCTCAAATTTCCTACGCCCGCGACGGATAGGGACCGAACTGTCTCACGACGTTCTGAACCCAGCTCGCGTGCCGCTTTAATGGGCGAACAGCCCAACCCTTGGGACCGACTACAGCCCCAGGATGCGACGAGCCGACATCGAGGTGCCAAACCTCCCCGTCGATGTGAACTCTTGGGGGAGATAAGCCTGTTATCCCCAGGGTAGCTTTTATCCGTTGAGCGATGGCCCTTCCATGCGGAACCACCGGATCACTAAGCCCGACTTTCGTCCCTGCTCGAGTTGTTGCTCTCGCAGTCAAGCTCCCTTATACCTTTACACTCTGCGACTGATTTCCAACCAGTCTGAGGGAACCTTTGGGCGCCTCCGTTACCTTTTAGGAGGCGACCGCCCCAGTCAAACTGCCCGTCAGACACTGTCTCCGTAGATGATAAACCTACCGGGTTAGAGTGGCCATAACACAAGGGTAGTATCCCAACAACGCCTCCATCGAAACTGGCGTCCCGATCTCGTAGGCTCCTACCTATCCTGTACATGTGGCACAGAAACTCAATATCAAACTGCAGTAAAGCTCCATGGGGTCTTTCCGTCCTGTCGCGGGTAACCTGCATCTTCACAGGTACTAAAATTTCACCGAGTCTCTCGTTGAGACAGTGCCCAAATCATTACGCCTTTCGTGCGGGTCGGAACTTACCCGACAAGGAATTTCGCTACCTTAGGACCGTTATAGTTACGGCCGCCGTTTACTGGGGCTTCAATTCATACCTTCGCGTTACCGCTAAGCACTCCTCTTAACCTTCCAGCACCGGGCAGGCGTCACCCCCTATACATCATCTTACGATTTAGCAGAGAGCTGTGTTTTTGATAAACAGTTGCTTGGGCCTATTCACTGCGGCTGACTAAAGTCAGCACCCCTTCTCCCGAAGTTACGGGGTCATTTTGCCGAGTTCCTTAACGAGAGTTCTCTCGCTCACCTGAGGCTACTCGCCTCGACTACCTGTGTCGGTTTGCGGTACGGGTAGAGTATGATACATCGCTAGAAGCTTTTCTTGGCAGTGTGACATCACTAACTTCGCTACTAATCTTCGCTCCCCATCACAGCTCAACGTTATAGGTATAAGCATTTGACTCATACCACGCCTCACTGCTTAGACAGACTCTTCCAGTCGTCTGCTTTAGTTAGCCTACTGCGTCCCTCCATCACTTCATACTCTAGTACAGGAATATCAACCTGTTGGCCATCGGATACACCCTTCGGTCTCTCCTTAGGTCCCGACTAACCCAGGGCGGACGAGCCTTCCCCTGGAAACCTTAGTCTTACGGTGGACAGGATTCTCACCTGTCTTTCGCTACTCATACCGGCATTCTCACTTCTATGCGTTCCAGCGCTCCTCACGGTACACCTTCGCCACGCATAGAACGCTCTCCTACCATCCCCTAAGGGATCCACAGCTTCGGTAAATTGTTTTAGCCCCGGTACATTTTCGGCGCAGGGTCACTCGACTAGTGAGCTATTACGCACTCTTTGAATGAATAGCTGCTTCTAAGCTAACATCCTAGTTGTCTGTGCAACCCCACATCCTTTTCCACTTAACAATTATTTTGGGACCTTAGCTGGTGGTCTGGGCTGTTTCCCTTTCGACTACGGATCTTAGCACTCGCAGTCTGACTGCCGACCATAATTCGTTGGCATTCGGAGTTTATCTGAGATTGGTAATCCGGGATGGACCCCTCACCCAAACAGTGCTCTACCTCCAAGAATCTTTATGTCGACGCTAGCCCTAAAGCTATTTCGGAGAGAACCAGCTATCTCCAAGTTCGTTTGGAATTTCTCCGCTACCCACAAGTCATCCAAGCACTTTTCAACGTGCCCTGGTTCGGTCCTCCAGTGCGTTTTACCGCACCTTCAACCTGCTCATGGGTAGGTCACATGGTTTCGGGTCTACGTCATGATACTATTTCGCCCTATTCAGACTCGGTTTCCCTATGGCTCCGTCTCTTCAACTTAACCTCGCATCATAACGTAACTCGCCGGTTCATTCTACAAAAGGCACGCTCTCACCCATTAACGGGCTCGAACTTGTTGTAGGCACACGGTTTCAGGTTCTATTTCACTCCCCTCCCGGGGTGCTTTTCACCTTTCCCTCACGGTACTGGTTCACTATCGGTCACTAGGGAGTATTTAGGGTTGGGAGATGGTCCTCCCAGATTCCGACGGGATTTCTCGTGTCCCGCCGTACTCAGGATACTGCTAGGTACAGAGTCTATTTAAAATACGAGGCTCTTACTCTCTTTGGCTGACTTTCCCAAGTCATTCTTCTATAAACTCTGAGTCCATATTGCAGTCCTACAACCCCGAAGAGTAAACTCTTCGGTTTGCCCTCCTGCCTCTTCGCTCGCCGCTACTAAGGCAATCGCTTTTGCTTTCTCTTCCTGCAGCTACTTAGATGTTTCAGTTCACTGCGTCTTCCTCCTCATATCCTTAACAGATATGGGTAACAGGCATCAACCTGTTGGGTTCCCCCATTCGGACATCCACGGATCGTCGCTTACTTACAGCTCCCCGAGGCATTTCGTCGTTTGTCACGTCCTTCTTCGGCTCCTAGTGCCAAGGCATCCACCGTGCGCCCTTACTAACTTAACCTTATTCTTGACCTTTCAGTCTTAAACTCATTAATATTCACAGCGTTTCGGTTTATTTCTTGTTACTATTTGATATAGTTATTCAATTTTCAATGGACTAGTCTTGGAACTTCCGTTCCAATGGAGCCTAGCGGGATCGAACCGCTGACCTCCTGCGTGCAAAGCAGGCGCTCTCCCAGCTGAGCTAAGGCCCCACAAGATCTCTCAAAACTAAACAAGACTCAATGTGCATTCCGTTTTCCTTAGAAAGGAGGTGATCCAGCCGCACCTTCCGATACGGCTACCTTGTTACGACTTCACCCCAATCATCTATCCCTTAGGCGGCTGGCTCCTAAAAGGTTACCTCACCGACTTCGGGTGTTACAAACTCTCGTGGTGTGACGGGCGGTGTGTACAAGGCCCGGGAACGTATTCACCGCGGCGTGCTGATCCGCGATTACTAGCGATTCCGACTTCATGTAGGCGAGTTGCAGCCTACAATCCGAACTGAGACTGGCTTTAAGAGATTAGCTTGTCGTCACCGACTTGCGACTCGTTGTACCAGCCATTGTAGCACGTGTGTAGCCCCAGGTCATAAGGGGCATGATGATTTGACGTCATCCCCACCTTCCTCCGGTTTATTACCGGCAGTCTCGCTAGAGTGCCCAACTTAATGATGGCAACTAACAATAGGGGTTGCGCTCGTTGCGGGACTTAACCCAACATCTCACGACACGAGCTGACGACAACCATGCACCACCTTTCATCGGTGTTACGGAAGTAAAACTTTTTCATTTTGAGCGGGCATCGGGAGGTCAGGCCCTGGTAAGGTCTTCGTCGTTGCTTGAATTAAAACCACATGATCCACCGCTTGTGTGGGCCCCAGTCAATTCCTTTCGAGTTCAACCTTGCGGTCGTACTCCCCAGGCGGAGTGCTTAATGCGTTAGCTCCGGCACTAAGCCCCGGAAAGGGCCTAACACCTAGCACTCATCGTTTACGGCGTGGACTACCAGGGTATCTAATCCTGTTCGCTCCCCACGCTTTCGAGCCTCAGCGTCAGTTACAGACCAGAGAGCCGCTTTCGCCACCGGTGTTCCTCCATATATCTACGCATTTCACCGCTACACATGGAATTCCACTCTCCCCTTCTGCACTCAAGTTAAACAGTTTCCAAAGCGTACTATGGTTAAGCCACAGCCTTTAACTTCAGACTTATCTAACCGCCTGCGCTCGCTTTACGCCCAATAAATCCGGACAACGCTCGGGACCTACGTATTACCGCGGCTGCTGGCACGTAGTTAGCCGTCCCTTTCTGGTAAGATACCGTCACAGTGTGAACTTTCCACTCTCACACTCGTTCTTCTCTTACAACAGAGCTTTACGATCCGAAAACCTTCTTCACTCACGCGGCGTTGCTCGGTCAGGGTTGCCCCCATTGCCGAAGATTCCCTACTGCTGCCTCCCGTAGGAGTCTGGGCCGTGTCTCAGTCCCAGTGTGGCCGATCACCCTCTCAGGTCGGCTATGTATCGTCGCCTAGGTGAGCCGTTACCTCACCTACTAGCTAATACAACGCAGGTCCATCTGGTAGTGATGCAATTGCATCTTTTAATCAATTATCATGCGATTTTCAATCTTATGCGGTATTAGCTATCGTTTCCAATAGTTATCCCCCGCTACCAGGCAGGTTACCTACGCGTTACTCACCCGTTCGCAACTCTTCCAGAAGAGCAAGCTCCTCCTTCAGCGTTCTACTTGCATGTATTAGGCACGCCGCCAGCGTTCGTCCTGAGCCAGGATCAAACTCTCATTTAATGTTCGTTTGTCTTCTTGCTCATTCTGTCACTGACAGATTTATTGCTTTTTTATGTTTGACGGACTGTCTCTCTTGACAGTCGCCTGCACATTGGTTCGTCTTGTTCAGTTTTCAAAGGTCTTTACTGCCTCTGGCGAGACAACTATCTTAGTATATCATCTACTAACTAAACTGTCAACTACTTTTCTTATCTTTTTTACTTTTTTCTTTTTGACTGTCGATTCTGCACTTCTAACTTTTATAAATAGAAAGGAGAGTCATTGCCTCCCCCTTCCTATTAGTCTAATCGTGGATTGAAATCTCGTAGATGTTCTGATAAATCACGAAGCATGGCTTTGCGTCCTTTGAATCTTTCATCAGCCATTAGACGCTCGTATTGTTTGTATTCTTCTGGACCGAGTCCGCTTCTGTACTCTGCCATGGCACTGCGAAAAGCTACTAGCTCATCTAGGTACATCTCCTTCATCCTTAACTTGTGCCCTATCTCACTCACTTCTTCATATGGTGCCTTGTCCAATTTCCGCTTCTGACTCTCCTGGCGGCGTATCTTGTCGTGGATTCTGTTCCGAAACTTGGTCTTAAAACAGCGGTATAACATCGTCTTGTCCTGCAATAGTTCCGGGCGTGACTTTACCAACTCATACAAGGCCATCATCCCTTCTTGTTCCCAGTCGCTGTATTCCCATAAATGTAAATAGTAGTCTTTATAACACCTCCTGACTATGCCTTGTACGTTTCTATATAATTCTTGAAAGTCCATGTCCTTCCTCCTTGTTTTCTTCTGGGGTAAAACCCTCCTCTAATTTATCATCTTACCTTCTCTTTGTCCCTCTAACTTACTATCCTGTTGCTCAAACGAACTATCATGTGCTTGAGGAAAATAACCTTTTAGCTGATATGAAAGTTTATAAAAATAAAAGGCAAAATTGAACTGCACCTCAAAAGTTAGACAAATAATTTAAGTAAAGGATTTAGTTCTGTATTGCACAGGACTAAGTCCTTTTCTACCATTTGTCAAGTATATCAAGGTATTTGATGAAAAATAGTTTGAGTTCCATAGTCAAACTAAGGGAATTGTCTTTTTTTGAACTAAAGTTTAGTATAAAAAGTGTACACTAAACCAACACCTCATCTGGTGATTTTTTTGATAAGGCGTTACAATAATATGGCATAAACAATTTTACCGATTTTGGGTAGAAGTATGATCGTAAAGTTTGTTATGCGTTATGAGGTAATACATTGTTCTAATGAGACGATGTATAGAGGCAATCGTGTGTGGTTTGGTTGAAGTCACTTGCGATTGTCTTTTCCGTTTCTCATAGAAGTCTGCGATATAACAAGGATTGGTGTGGCTAGCTAAAGCTATGTTATGAATGCACTTAAAGAGAATCTTTCTGGTATAGGGATTCCCACGTTTGGTGATATGTTCCTTGGCTAGAAAGTTTCCAGATTCATAGTGTCTGAGGTCAATGCCGATAAAAGCATTGATTTGATTGGCAGAGTGAAATCGACGAATGTCACCAAGTTCGCCAATAATACTTGTCGCTGTGGTTTCAGCTATTCCAGGAATAGAGAGAAGAATCTCATATTCTGGCAAAGATTGAGCCCATGCTACCATCTCCTCTAAAACACCTTGTCTGTGTTCAGAAAGCCCAAGTAACTCCCCTGCATAGTATTTGACCTTTTCTATCACTGGAGAAGTTTTCTTGACCGCACAATAAGACTGATTAGCCAGTTTTGTAAGCTTATCTACTAAGTAAGTCACACGTTTTTCAGAGATACGTTTTGCCGTAGACTGACGGATGATAGCTGTTAATGTGGCGTCGTCTGACTCCAGTACAAAACTATTACATGGAAAAGTCATGACCAAGTTCCAATATTGTTCCCCAGTTGGTGCCGACAAGATGTTTTCCAATTCAGGAAAAGTGACCTGTAAAACCTTGTGCAGACGGTTTTTAGAGCAGACGACATCCTCAGTAAGATTCTGATAGAAACGGCTGAGATCGCATAATTCTTGATAAAGCGCTTCTTGGACATAGCTTGGTTTACGATTGAGGATGAGCTGAGACGCAGCTAGTTTTTCAGCGTCTATCTTATCATTTTTACGTACTCTTAAGCTATCTAGTTGTTTTTTGGATTCTAAGGGATTGAGCCGTGTATAAGCGTAACTATTATCCTCAAAGAAGGCCTGAAGACGACGAGAATAGACACCAGTCGCCTCGAAGACAATCTCTGGCTCGTGAACAGTCTTCAAGTCCCCAAGTAGTCGATTAAATCCGATGGCATCATTGGGTATGGTATAGCCATGTACTTTTTCTCCACTGACCAAGATGGCCACTTCTGAACTTGCTTTACTCACGTCAATCCCAAAAACTACTCGCATGATATTACCTCTTTGTCTTGAATGATTCCTTGCTTTAGTGATGTCATTTTCAATACTCGACGTTTTTCGTCCCACATACTTTGATAACATTCTTCCTAAAACAGGTGTCTTGTCAGTTTTAGTTACGACGTCTAGCGCCAAAGGACTTATCGACTTAACAAGACACCTCTACTTTAACATAACGAAAAAGTAGTGAGTACTTTCTCCCGCCGGAGATTTCCTCACTACTAATCTTAGTATGTTTTAATTTGGCTTTTATTCGCTTGTTGTTATAGTAATCAATATAGTTTACAATAGCTTGTTCCAATTGATTAAGTGGTAAAAGTAAATTGAACGAGCAAGCTTAATAATCTTTAGAAAAATATCCAAAGAAAACTCAATTACCATTTCTTGAACAATTCCGTTTTTCTTCCCTCAATCGGAGTTCTCTCAACTTTTTAGGATAGCATTCTCCGCTCTCAAGTACTCATTTTCAGCTTGAAGATGTTCTAGTTCTATCATCTCTTCTAGTTTTTTCTTTGGTTTTCGTCCCACTTTAGCTGGCCTCCCTCTTGTTTTCTCAACAATAGTATACCCATTTTTCTTGTATTGTGCCAGCCAATTTGGAAGTAATCCGCTACTTGGAAGAGCACATTCGAGAGAAACTCTAACTTGAGAACGGTCTTCAATCAAAGCCTTATTAATGATTTTGTGTTTTAATTCTGGAGAGTAATAATGGTTTATCTCTTTTTTGACACTTTCTATTCCGTAGCGATCAATCAATCGGATTAAGTACCTAAGATTTGAAAGGTTAATCCCATATTTATCAGAAAGACGCTTGAAGCTGATTCCTTGTTTTCTTAGTCCATAGATTCGAACTTTATCCTCATAAGTTAATTTCATAATCATAACCACCCGTTAGACGGGTGGTTTTTCCCAGGGCTATAAGCCCATATCACCAGCCAGCGCCTAAAGACGCTGGCTTTCACTTTGTTCAAGCCTCATTGCTCTTGACTCGTCACAAACCTCTCAAAGAGGTATTTGCATTACTTACCACTATCCCTAAAGGGATCCTCATATTCTTTTACACTCAATTTATCCAACGCTATATCATGCTTTTCCTGATCTTGGATATATTTCTTAATTGTGGCTTCATTAAGTCCTACTGTACTCACGTAATAACCTTCCGCCCAGAAATGTCGGTTCCCAAATTTATACTTGAGATTGGCGTGTTTATCAAACATCATAAGTGCACTTTTACCTTTTAAATAACCCATGAAACTTGCAACGCTGATTCTTGGCGGAATACTCACCAACATATGTACATGATCCGGCATCAAGTGACCCTCGATAATTTCAACACCTTTATAACTACATAATCGGTGGAAGATTTCACCCAAACTGTTTCGATATTGATTATAGATAGCTTTTCGTCTATACTTAGGTGTAAACACAATGTGATAGAACACATCCACTT
The DNA here is from genome assembly GCF_000220065.1 of Streptococcus sp. oral taxon 056 str. F0418. Classification (GTDB taxonomy): domain Bacteria; phylum Bacillota; class Bacilli; order Lactobacillales; family Streptococcaceae; genus Streptococcus. Next base: position 1,155,855 of record NZ_AFQU01000001.1, read on the forward strand.
TGTGTGTGATAAACTATGTGCCTTTTGCGCCATATTTTTCTCCTTTCGCTTTACAATCGGCTTGAACACTTTTATTGTATCGCGTTTGGAGTTTTTTTGGTATAACCTTTGATGCGCACCCGCATAGCGGGTGGTTTATTTGTCTCGCACCTTACGGAGCCAGACAGACTAAAAGTCACAAAAAATAAAACACCCCAAAAGTTAGATTTTTCTGTCTAACTTTTGGGGTGCAGGTCAATTTGAGATTCTTTTTTATATTTTATTCATCTGAGTTATTTTCTTCCATCTTTGATTTAATCTCATCATAAGAAAGAGCATGAGAATCTTCGTCTTCATCGAAATGTTCTTCAGATATCTTCCCTGTTTCATAAATTGACTTAATTTGGTTACTATCTAGTGTTTCGTATTTCAGGAGTGCCTCTGCAATTAATTTGTGTGTTTCCCTATTCGCCTGAATAATCTCCGCCGCTTTATTGCGAGCTTCATTTAAGATATCTCTAACTTCAGCATCAATTTCATATGCAGTTTGCTCAGAAATAGCTTTTGGAGGATTATAGGCACCAGAAATAATTGCATGATTTCCCTCATATTGAACAGGACCTAATTTTTCACTCATTCCATACTCTGTAACCATGCTACGTGCCATCTGCGTTGCTTGCTCAAAGTCATTGGATGCACCTGTTGTCTGAACATTAAAGATGATTTCTTCTGCAACACGACCACCCATTAAACCAGCTAATTGTTCTTTCATATCTTCTTTAGATAGAAGCATTTGATCTTCCTTAGGCAAGGCAATCATATATCCTCCAGCACGACCACGAGGTACGATGGTTACCTTGTGTACGACACGCGCATTTGAAAGAACTAAACCAACAATTGTATGACCTGCTTCATGATACGCAACGATCTGGCGGTCACGTTCTGAAACAGTCTTGTCTTTTTTAGACGGTCCAGCGATAACTCTATCTTCAGCTTCATCGATATCAGAAGCATCAATTACTTTCTTATTTCGACGAGCCGCTACCAAGGCTGCTTCGTTTAGGACATTCTCAAGATCTGCACCAACAAAGCCTGGTGTTTGTTGTGCTACTAATTTCAAATCAACATCTTCTGCTAAAGGTTTGTTTTTTGCGTGAACTCGTAAAATAGCCTCACGTCCTTTAACATCAGGACGACCGACTAGGACTTTTCTATCAAAACGTCCAGGACGAAGAAGAGCAGGATCCAGTACATCTGAACGGTTTGTTGCAGCAATAACAATAATACCTTCATTTCCTTCAAAACCATCCATCTCAATAAGAAGTTGGTTTAAAGTTTGCTCACGTTCATCATTTCCTCCGCCAAGTCCAACGCCACGTTGGCGACCGACCGCATCAATTTCATCAATAAAGATAATTGCTGGTGCCGCCTTTTTTGCATCTTCAAATAATGAACGAACTCGACTAGCACCAACACCAACAAACATTTCAACAAAATCTGAACCAGAAATACTAAAGAATGGTACCCCCGCCTCTCCTGCAACTGCTTTGGCTAAAAGGGTTTTACCTGTCCCTGGAGGTCCTTCAAGAAGAACGCCTGCAGGAATACGAGCTCCCAATTTAGTATAGCGTTTAGGATCCTTCAAAAATTCAACAACTTCAACTAGCTCTTGCTTTTCTTCTTCAGCGCCTGCAACATCTGAAAAGCGGACTTTAATGTCTTCTTTATTAGTGGCTCTAGCTTTATTGCGTCCAAAGTTCATTGCTCCGCGTGCGCCGTTACCCCCACCTTGATTCATCATTGAAAAAAAGAGGAAACCAACAAAAACAAGTGGTAAAATAGAAATGATAAGGTTCAACCACATTCCGTTTGAACTTTCATGTTTAACGCTAATTTCTGTTTTATTTTTAGAAGCCAATTGTTGTAATTCAGAAATGGTAGAATCTGATGGCAAAATGATACTGGTAAATTTATTAATGGTTAATACAGGGGTAAAAAACTGTATACTTGTTTTATTTTTATTTTTTAGATTTTTTATAGGTACCAGAAACTTCAAGAACACTGCCATTTGGCTGATAACTAATTTCTTTAACATTTCCATTTTCGATTTCTTTAACTAATTCTGTATAATTGATTGGTTGGTTTTGATTCGCAGAATTTCCAGCCATTAAATATTGGAAACCTGTTACAAGTGCAACTACAACCAAAACATACAGTAGCGGATTTTTTACGAATCCATTATTTTGTTTATTTTTCATTTATATATAGTAATTCCTTATTTTGTATATACTTCTTCTTTCAACACACCGACATATGGGATATTCCGATAATTTTCATTGTAGTCCAAGCCATAACCGACTACAAACTCATTAGGGATGGTGAAACATGTATAATCTGCTTCAATTTCTACAACACGACCCTCAGGTTTATCCAATAATGTTGCGATTTTCACAGATGCGACATTCCTATCTTTAAACATATCACGAAGATTTTTTAATGTTTGACCTGTATCAATAATGTCTTCGATAAACAGAACATGACGGCCAGAAACATCTTGATCCACATCTTTTTTTATGTTAATCACTCCACTGCTAGAAGTTCCACCATGATAGCTAGAAACAACCATAAAATCTAATTCTACATGTGTATCAATATGTTTGATCAATTCAGCCATAAAAGGAACTGAACCTTTTAAAACACCTACCAAAATAGGGTTTTTATCTTGATAATCCTTTGTTAGTTGAGCACCTAACTTTTTAGCTGCGTCAACTATTTCATCGTGTGAAATCATCACTTTTTTTATGTCTTTTTCTAGCATAATGTCACCTGTCTATTTTTTTAATATAAAGAACATCTTTCATTATATCATGTTTCAAATACTTACTCAAATCACTAGTTACGATTCCTGCGATTGCTAAAATTTCATCTTTTTGTTCTACAATAATAGCTTGTTTTCTTTCCCGTAGTGAATATTTATTATCAATAAAATAGCGACGTATTTTCTTATGATGACCATTTAACAACATTTTATCGCCAGCTTGCCTATACCGAAGCAAAATATCTGTTTCTCGTGAAACGATAATTTCTTGATCAGCTCCATTTGGAATTTTTTTCCCAAATGAAAAATAATAATTTCCAAATTCAAGAACTTCTCCAAATTGTAACAAAATAGTATCAGATTTTAAATCAGACTTGGGACTGATTTTCTGAATTTTAAAGGTTTGGTAATCCTGAATAAGCTCATATTGATTTTTAAGATAATAATGATGGTTCACTTTTGTATTTAAAATATGTAATACTTCATCAAATTGAATCTTACTGAGTTGCAAATCAGAAAACTGAGAAAGATATTGTTGCAACAAAAAATTCTGAACAAAAGGGCTCTGCTTTCTAAAAATTTGTATATTTGTAGTATCTATATCTCTTGTTAATTCAAAAAGCGCTTTTTGAAGTTGATCTATTTCCGAGCCTAGACTGATCAACGCTTGATTTAATTGTGGATTTTCCTTTTTTAAAAGAGGGAGATAGTTATTTCTTACACGATTTCTAAAATAGATGCTTTCTTGATTTGTGACATCTTCAAAATGAAAAATATTAGGGAAGTCTGATTTTGAAAAGGGTAATAATGGCCTTATTAATTCTCCACTACCAAACGGTTGTCTGTCTTGAATACCAGATACATATCGCAAACGACTACCTCGAAGAATACGCATAAAAATTGTTTCTGCTTGGTCATCTGCATGGTGGGCAGTCACAAGGGCTGAACAATTTTCTTCTTGCATTATTTTTCTAAAAAATTGATAACGAAAATCACGAGCTGCTTTTTCAGAAAATACTCCAGAAAAACTTGATGTAACAATCTTTACACCAAGTTTTTTAGCAATTTTTTCCAATTCTTTTTCTTCATATTCAGATTCTAAACGCTGTTTGTGATTAACATGGGCTAAAACAAGCTCTATCTGTAGCTCACTTTGACTATCATATAGTAAATCTAATAAGGTCATAGAATCAAGGCCACCAGAAATGGCTAGTAATACTTTTTTGTGATTTTGAAAATAGCCTTGTTCTTTACAGTGCTTTAGAAATTGCTGTTTCATCATTTCAGCACCTCGTAAATATCATTGGCAATTTTTGAAATAGTTTCATAATCAGAATGATTCGTAAATATAGATAATATGAATGGAGAATTCGCATATACGATTGCAACATCATGTTTAAAATCGTACGCATCCCCAATTTTATGGGCGACTTTCACAGGAATATCTTTTGAAATACGCTGATTATCAAAATTAGTCTGTGACAAGGAATCAATGATAGCTCCATTTTGTTGGTAGATTGCTTCCATGACATTCCCAGCCATTTTAGCAGAAGCATTTCTTTCTTCAACATCCCATTTTTCACCTGCAATGTTAGCAATCTTAGAACGATAAGTTTTATTTGATTTTCCGGTAATATAATACCCTAAAATATTGGTCGCAGCATTGTCAGACTCTTGAGAGATATGATTGATAAGATCCTGAACACTATATTCTTTATTATCAGCTTCTTTAGGTAAGGTGCCGCTACCCTCCGTATCATATGCTCCAGAATAATCATTGACATCTTGAATATATTTTAGACCTTGAGATAAAGAAAATTTTCCTTTATTTATCTGTTCCTGTGCATAATAAAGGAGTGGCAATTTTGTAATACTTGCGGAATACATCTTCAAATTAGGGTTTATTCCAGCAGTTTGCCCTGTATTTAATTGTTTAACATAGATAGAATAATCTGTTTGATTATATCGATCATTCAGTATCTCTTGTACTTTTTCCATTCGATTATCCTTATCAAATAAATAATCTACTTGGACCCAACCATTATTTTCAATTTTGGCGTATCGAGCTTTTGGAGTTGTTGCAATCTGGGTAATTTTCACAGGAGAAAAAGCTGATAAATTTGAACTTTGTTTTTTTACGCTATTTACATAAGCCTTTTCATAGATGGAAAATCCTGGTTTCAACCAAACAGTTTGATTAGTATCTTCTGTATATAAAACCGAATCTTCATATATTGTACGTTTATCAGCGACTACAAATTGGCCATTTGCCAATTTAAACAGAGGAAGTCCTTTGTCGTTGATAACTATTTCTGAAATTTCAAATGGCTGATTCGGCGATAATTTTCCTGCAACCTTGTCTAAATTCCTAGTAGAAAAAGTAAGAGTCTCCTCATAAACATTTGGATTGGTAGGAATAATGTGATAATAATTGCCATAATTTGTATCAACCAGCTCATATAGCTGATCTGATGTCAACAATATGTCCCGTTCTGTACTAATAACAATGCTACTACAGAAAAAAGCTGGCAGTAACAACAAGGCTAGTATTTTTCGCATTAATCCTTCCTTTCTATATTTTTTTCCTGTCTTAGAGCTTGATTTTTTTGTAAAAGCTCTTCTAATTTCTCATCCGAGAAAGCTAAAAATTTCTCAACTGTTTTTACAATATTCTCCATAATTATTGTGGTAACAAATCCGGGATATTATAGATTGTCTCTCCTTCTTTCGCGTAAAAATACTTAGAACGAGCATACTTAGCGGCGTAATCATCATCTTTTAGGCGCTTAGCCAAATTAGCTTGATAATCTCTTTCTTTACTCAATTCATCGTATTTTTTTTGAAGTTCAACTAGTTTTTCACGTCGTTCTAGTAAGGTTTGGTAGGACTGTACCAGATTATACGTTGGCAAAATGAATAATAGAATGACTAAAATCAAAACCCATCCCATAAAACGATTTTTTTTGCGACGTTCTGCTTCCAAGTAGCGACGACGTTGTGCTTCATCTTGAATATATTGATTATTTAATTGAACAATATTTCTAGGCATCTTCTTTTATCCTTGTCTCACTAACAATTTCATACATCTGTGCAGCGTCTTCTTTCTTTGTGCTATCCTTCATTTCTAAAACTTTAACAGTTAATAATTTATTCCCAAAACGGATTTCCACAAGATCATCTACCTTTAAGTCTGTTGAGCTCTTTGCTAAAATTCCATTTACCTTAATTCTTCCTTTGTCGGCAACTTCTTTTGCTACTGTTCGTCTCTTTATAATTCGTGAAACTTTTAAATATTTATCTAATCGCAAATTTACCACCTCAATTCTCTAATATTCTACCATGTTTTAATAAAAATGAAAAAGTAAATTTTCTTTAATTATCCTTTCTCTGTTTTATTTCAACGAGCTTTTCTCCAAATTGAATCAGATTTTCCAAAATTTCATAGTCTTTTTTCTGGCGAACATCGAAAATAACTTCAATAAATCCATCACTTTCACCAATACGGGCTCTCAAATTCGTAGCTGATAATGCTTCAAAATAATCTTGAGTCAAAAAGATCTGTTTAGATATGGTTTCAAATCTAATAACAACCATCTGTTGCTTGCGTTCCACTAATGATACAAAAGCTTTGTCAAAATAAGATTTTGCTAAACCGATTTCTAATAAATAAGCTACAACACCAGGGTATTCGCCAAAACGATCTATTAACTCTTCCTGTAAATCTTCATAGTTTACACGACTGTCAATCTCTCGGATTCGTTTGTAAATTTCAATTTTTTGCCTTTCATCTGAAATATAGTCTCCCGGTAAATAAGCATCTATTTGTAAATTAATTTCTGCATTGCTTTTTTGACGCTTTTGTTCTTTACCCTGCTTCTTCAAAATCGCCTCTTCCAATAGTTGAGAATACATCTCAAAACCTACCGAATCTATAAAACCTGATTGAGAAGCTCCAAGTATATCACCTGCACCGCGAATAGATAAATCTCGCATTGCAATTTTAAAACCTGATCCTAACTCTGTAAAACCTTTGATTGCTTCTAAACGTTTTTCGGCTACTTCCGTTAAGATTTTTTCAGGACGATACATAAAATAAGCATATGCTACTCTATTACTGCGTCCAACACGCCCACGAAGTTGATACAGAGTTGACAAGCCCATATGATCAGCATTTTCTATAAATAAAGTATTTGCATTTGGAATATCTACTCCTGTTTCGATAATTGTCGTTGTTACCAAAACATCATATTCTCCATTAATAAAATCAATTAAAGTATTCTCCAAACGGATTTCACTCATTTGGCCATGCACGAAACCAATATTTGCTTCTGGAATTAACTCTCTTAACTCTGATACCTTTTCCTCAATTGTGTCAACTTTGTTGTAAAGATGGTAAACTTGTCCTCCACGATCCAATTCTCGTAAAACAGCATCTCGGATTATCATTTGGTTTGTTTCTAAAACATAAGTTTGCACTGGATAACGATTTGTTGGAGGCGTTTCAATAACTGATAAATCTCGAATACCGAGCATGGACATATGTAGAGTCCTCGGAATAGGAGTAGCTGTCAATGTCAGTACATCAACTTTCTTTTTAAGCTCCTTCAACTTTTCCTTATGTTTGACACCAAAACGCTGTTCCTCATCGATCACAAGTAGCCCCAAATCAGAAAAAACTACATCTGCTGATAAAAGGCGGTGGGTCCCGATGATAATATCAATCTGTCCTTTTTCCAACTTTTCAAGCGTTTCTTTTTGCTCCGCTTTAGTCCTAAAACGACTTAAAACATCAACATTAACAGCAAAATTAGTAAATCGTTCTTTAAAGTTTGTGTAATGTTGTTGAGCTAGAACTGTTGTTGGAACTAAAATTGCTACCTGTTTATTATCGTTGACAGCTTTAAAAGCTGCTCGCATGGCTACCTCAGTCTTGCCAAAACCGACATCTCCCACCAACAGCCGATCCATCGGTTTTTGACTTTCCATATCTTTTTTTATTTCTGTGATACTTCTTAGTTGATCATCAGTTTCTACATAAGGAAAGTCATTATCAAATTCAGCTTGGTGCTCATCATCATTTGAAAATGCGAAGCCTTTTAATTGACTTCTTTCTGCATACAATTTGATCAAATCATCTGCAATATCTTCAACTTGATGTTGAACTTTTTGTTTTACCTTTTGAAAACGGCCATCATTTAATTTACTTATCTTTGGAATTTTACCATCACTAGCTACATATTTTGATAGAAGTTGAATTTGATCAACAGGTATAGATACTCGATCTGAATTTTGATATTGAATCGTTATATAATCTCTATGAATTCCTGAAATTTCGATTGTTTCAATACCTAAATATCGCCCAATACCATGAATATGATGAACAACATAGTCGCCTTTTTCTAACTCATTATAATCTTTCAAACGTTCAGCATTCGAAATATTTTGACGTCTTACTCGTCTTTTCACTTTCTTTTGAAAAATCTCATATTCTGTAATCAGCACGAGCTTTTCATCGACAAAATTGAATCCTTGGTTTAAATTTCCTTGAATGAGTTGAGTAACATTTTTATGAATATTTTTATCATTTACATAGTCTATTTGAATATCATATTCTTGTAAATTTTTATGTAAAGCTTGTAAACTTGATAATGATGAGGCCTGTAGAACAATTGTTGCTCCAGCTTTTTTATATCGTTCAATTTCATCTTTTAGTAAAGAAAATTGACTAAAAAATTCCTGCATAGGGTATTGATTAAATTGATATATATAATCAAATTTTAAATTCCCTAAACCTTTATGAAAGTTAGAAAAGAAAGTTGCCGGCTTGTAATTTCTAAAATTTTGATAAGAACTAACAAAATAATGTTGATTTGAAAAAGCTTTACTATTTTGTAAACCTTCTGTCAAAATAGCTGCTGTTTCTAAATCAAATTGAGCATTCCGCTCCATTATTTTTTGAAAATCATCAAAGAAAATAGGAGTATGTTTTGGAAGATAATCTAAAATAGTCCACTCTTTTTCATAAAAACAAGACAAAAATTTGCGAATATCTGGATGAAGTTGGCGATTTTTTATATCTACTAAAATCTCTTCTAAATAAGCTTTTAAAATGCTATCCTGATTTACTTTTATAATTTCTTCTATATTGTGTTGAGCTCTTAGATAATCTGCTTCATTTAATAATATATCACTTGCAGGTTTAACAAGGATACGTTCAAGATTTTCAATAGACATCTGAGTTTCTGTATCAAAAATACGAATTCCATCAATTTCATCTCCAAAAAATTCCAATCGATACGGATAATCAGCATCTTTATCAAAAACATCTAGAATATCTCCTCTTAAACTGAATTCCCCTTGACTTAGAACTTGAGATTCTTTTTTATATCCAAGTCTCATTAATACGTTTACAACATTGTCAATATTATATTCGTTTCCTATTTTCAATTCTAAAATTGAGTTTTTAAAATTTTTAGGTTCAGGTAAAAAAAGACGACTAGCTGATAAATTCGATACAAGAATACCAGAAGCATGCTCATTCAAAAGAAAGCTTAAAGCTTCAAGTCGTGTATAAATTTTTTCTTGAGAAGAAAATAAGAACTCTGCCATAGGGGCATCATCAGCTAAAAAACTATAAACCTTTTCTTCTCCCATGAGTGAAATTAAATCACTTGATAATTTTTCTGCCTCACTATAACTTGACGTTATGATAAGAATTTTTTGATGTTCTTCAGAAGCTGAGGATATAGAAAGTGCTTTGGTAGAACCAGACAATCCCATCAATAATTGTCGAGTTTCTTTATTTAAATTCTTTTTCCAATCAGCTATTTGTTTATTTTCGCTAAATAAATGTATCATGTTTATTTTTCTATCCATTATACTGTTGCATTGTTTGTTCAAAATTTCTATACTGTAAATAATGATTGACAGATTTGTCAACTTTATCAATCGTATTTAAAATCGTTATATAGTCATCTTTCTCAAATTTACCCAAAACATGATGTACTACTGTTTTTCCATTTCTGGGTCTTCCTATTCCAATTTTAATTCTCTTAAATTCTTGCGTTCCAATATGTTTAATGATGGACTTTATCCCATTATGGCCGCCTGCTGAACCTTTTGCACGTAAACGAATCTTACCAACTTCCATATCTAAATCATCATAGATAACTAAAAGATCTTCTACATCTAACCCATAGTATGTTAGAAGAGCATGTACTGCTTTACCACTTTCGTTCATAAAAGTACTAGGTTTGACAAAGTAAACTTTTTCTCCGCTTATAAAGGTTGAAGCGACTTCAGCTTGAAATATCTTATCAGTTGTAAACTTTAAGTTTAAATCTTTACAAATTTTGTCAATCAACATAAAACCAACATTATGCTTCGTTTCAAAATATTTATCACCAGGATTTCCTAATCCTACTATTAGTTTTGTCATTTTTCCCCTTTCAAAACTCAAAAGGGTTGGAAATGTTTTTCCAACCTACTATCTATTCAGTTCATAGCTTTTTATACATTAAATCTGAATTCCATAATATCGCCATCTTGAACGACATATTCTTTACCTTCTTCGCGCAAACGACCGGCTTCCTTAACTGCTTTCTCACTACCATAATGAACCAGATCATCATAAGACATGGTCACCGCACGAATGAAGCCTTTTTCAAAATCTGAGTGGATAATACCTGCCGCTTGAGGGGCTTTCATTCCACGCTTAAAAGTCCAAGCACGAACTTCTTTTTCACCAGCTGTAAAGTAGGTTCCAAGTCCTAAGAGATGATAGGCTGCTCTAGTCAATTTATCCACACCAGATTCTGTCAAGCCGATAGCTTCCAAAAATTCTGATTTATCTTCATCATCCAATTCAGATATTTCTTCTTCAGCACGCGCTGAAATGACAACAACTTCAGCATTTTCTGTAGCAGCAAAAGTACGAATCTGTTTCACATAGTCAATATTATCAGGATCTGCCACTTCGTCTTCACCAACATTAGCCACATAGAGAACTGGCTTAGTAGTTAAAAGAAAGAGTCCTTTGACGATTTTTTGCTCTTCTTCTGTGAATTCAATCGTACGAGCTGATAGACCATCTTCCAAAACTGGCTTGATTTTCTGTAACACATTAAATTCCGCTACTGAATCCTTATCTTTTTGGGTTCTTGCCATCTTCTCTACACGTGCATAGCGTTTATTGATACTTTCTAAGTCAGCTAAGATTAATTCTAGATTAATGGTCTCAATATCTGCCATTGGATCTACAAAATCTGATTCACGCCCCTGTTCTCTCATAACATTTTCATCATCAAAAGCACGAACAACATGTACGATAGCATCCACTTCACGGATATTGGCTAAGAATTTATTTCCCAGACCTTCTCCTCTTGATGCACCTTTAACAATCCCTGCTATATCTGTAAATTCAAAAGTTGTTGGAACTTTTTTCTGTGGTTTGATGAGTTCTGTTAATTTATCTAAACGTTCATCTGGAACTTCTACTCGTCCAACATTTGGATCGATTGTCGCAAAAGGATAATTAGCAGCTTCTGCTCCTGCTTTTGTAATTGCATTAAATAAAGTTGATTTGCCGACATTAGGTAAACCGACAATTCCTGCTGTTAAAGCCATTTAGCTCTTCCTTTCATCTTTTCAATTCAAACCATTATACCATAAAAAATCTTAGTCTGTAGAGGTAAACATACAAAAAAACACTCAATCAAGTTGAGTGTTACGACTCCGGCAGTAGGACTCGAACCTACGACATCATGATTAACAGTCATGCGCTACTACCAACTGAGCTATGCCGGATTATATAGTCCGTACGGGATTCGAACCCGTGTTACCGCCGTGAAAAGGCGGTGTCTTAACCCCTTGACCAACGGACCATATATGCCTCACAAGAAGACATATTTTATTATACCAGTTTATTTCACTTTGTCAATAGTTTTCTTTGTTTTATTAATACCTATTTTGAGAGAAAATTCTTTTTAGATTACAAATCTATTAGGAGTCATTTCAAGATGAATAATCTGAACTTGAAATTTGTCCTTCTTGTTTTTTCTTCTCCTTATTTTTAGTTTTTAAAATTTCTTTCAAATAGCGGACACGTAAGCGAGAAATAGGTGAACGATGTCCATCATAATATAAGACTTCCTTCGTTTTTTTATCATAGCCGTTGATATTTCTAATATTTGATAAATAAGATTTATGAGGCGAAAAGAAATTCCCATGCTCCAAATCTTGCTCTTGAATTTCTGCAATTGTACCATAGAACTCTTTGAGAAAATTTTTTCCAACGATTCTTAATTTATAAGGTCCTCCCGCTGTTTCAATATATAAAATATCTCTAAAAGGAATTCGAATATCACTTCCTCTAAAACTATATTCAAAAAAGTCTACAATTTCTGTATTTTCAATTAAGTTGTTTCGTGTGTAGTGAATACAATCCTTAACTCTTTTTTTGAAAGATGTATCATTTATATCTTTATCTATAAAATCTAAAGCAGATACTTTATATTTAAATGTTAGTGTAGCAAATTCTGAGTGACTTGTTACAAAAACAATAATCGCATAAGGATTGTGTTGGCGAATGAATTGCGCCATTTCTAAACCTTTTTGTTCTTCTCCTTTGATATCAATATCTAAAAAATAGAGTTGATTCACTTCATCAGATTCTACATATTCCTTAAATTCACTAATTTTGCCAGTTACCTTGGCTTTGATTTCAATATTCATTTCCTTTGAAATCTCATCCAATGTATTTTCCATTCGTACTTGATGTTCAATGGTATCTTCTAATACTAAGACTCTCATAATATTTCCTTTCGTTTAAATATCAAAACTTGTGTAAAACTATTCGATGTGATATCAGTTTCAAGAATGATATCCTCATATTTACTAATAATTTCCTTAACATTACTTAAACCTAATCCACGGTTTTTCCCTTTTGTTGAAAATCCCATTTCATAAATTTCTTCTATGTTCATATGGCGACTTTGACGAGAATTTTGAATCACAAAAATAATTTCGTTTTCTAAGTTGACTAATGATATATTTATTGATTTTGATGTACTTTCAGCAGCACCTTCTACTGCATTATTAAGCAAAACGCTAGCTACTCGCACGAGATCTAAAAGATTCATTGGTAATCTTTCAATTTCATCTTTTACCTCAAATAAAATCTCTATTTCATGTTCACGTGCTTTAAAAATAGTTTGAATCATCACGCTTCTTAAGGCAGTATCTTTAACATTATTCAATTCAAAAAAAGTATAATCATCTGATCGTAGTGATAGATTAGCTTTTTTGAGAACATTATGAAAAATATTCTCAACTTCTTTCATATCACCAGTATTAATTCCTGTTTGTAAACTAATCAACATACTAGCATAATCATGCCGAAAACCTCGAATTTCATTATAAAGCTGTACAATTTCGTCTGTATAAAGCTGTAATTGACGCTGCTCTTTTTCTTTTTGCTTAATTTCTTTTATTTTTTCATATCGTTCCCTAACGGACTTTAAATAAAAGAGACTTGATAAAAATAAAATAAAACAAATAGTCGCAATCATACTAGCAAAGCTATTTAAATGTGCAACTTCGCTTAGAATATGAGAAATATTCAATAAAATATGGATTATTATATAAGATTTTGTAATTGAATTTATTTCTCTTATAAAATAGATTTTTTTAAAATAATTAAATTGAAATTCAAAGAAATCAATATACTTTAAGGTAATAAATAAAGACAAACTGTTTATTACTACATAATATGATCCCCAATATTGATCAACAAAATTATTTCCTGTTACAGAGGAAATAATAACAGAAAAAAAGGTTTCAGATGATAATATAGAAAGATATATAAAAAACGCTAAAAACATGCATAAAAATTTATCATATAACCGTTTTTTATAAAAGAAGATATATAATATAATTGGTTGTAAGAAGAGTAATAGATAATGAAAAGCATGATTTAAAATATAGCCATAACTTGGTAAAAAAAGATAAAATTGTACTGGCAATAAATTTATAAATACTATTCCTAAAAAATAAAAATAAATATTATTTTTATCTTTTTCACATTACAAATCTTTTTATATACAACAATAAACGAAATAACTCTTACTATTAAAGCTATTAGAGCAAATAATCTCTCTAAATTCATCATTCTAATTTTCTATCTCCCAAATAGTTTCCAGAACCAACTTACTGTTTCTCCTCTTCTAGTTGCATAAAATGTTTTGTGATTCCCCCCAACAACTTTCTGGAGTTCATTTTCTTTAAGAACTTGATACTTTTTAAATTCTTGAGGCAATACATTTTGTTGGTTTTTCTTTTTCATAAATAAAATCTCCTAATAAATAATAATTTTCGTAAGTTGAACTTACAAGAATTATTATACTGGAGTATCTACAAAACTGTTAAAAGAATTTTCTTATGCAAATAAATATAACTGAAATGTCATTTTGATCACGTATTTATGAAAAAAGGATGCGCTTTAGCACACCCAAAATGTTTATATGATCCCAGCAAGATTCGAACTTGCGACCGTTCGCTTAGAAGGCGAATGCTCTATCCAGCTGAGCTATGGGACCATACTTTATTATTGTAACAAAAAGACCGTATAGCGTCAAGATTCATTTATGATAAGGACTACCCTGCTGAATCATAAAGGCACGATAAATTTGTTCTATTAAAACCAATCTCATTAATTGATGAGGTAAAGTTAATTTCCCAAAACTCATTAAAATATTTGCTCTCTCTTTTACCTGAGATGACAAGCCAAGACTTCCTCCAATGATAAAAGTAATGTTTGAAAATCCTTTAATAGAGGCATCTTCTATTACCAGACTAAATTTCTCTGAAGGAAATTGCTGGCCTTCGATAGCTAAAGCAATCACAAATTCACGATCAGCTACTTTAGATAAAATTCGCTCACCTTCTTTTGCTAAAATTTGTTGATTTTCTAATTGACTAGCTTTATCTGGCGTTTTTTCATCTGCCAGTTCGATTATTTCAACTTTGGTAAAGCGACTGAGTCTTTTTGAATATTCTGCTATGCCTTCTTTAAGGTATTTCTCTTTCAATTTTCCAATAGTTACAAGTTTTATTTTCATAGTCTAATTGTACCACATTCACTTCTTATCCACATCGCTTTAAGGTATAATAGTTTTTGTTATCTATTTATTTTCTAATAGAAATAAACATTTTTTATAAGTTTTCCACAAACTGTGGAAAACTTTTTTTATTTAAGATATAATTAAGTTAGCAAATTTATACTTTCAGTAATTTGAAAATTAGGAGGAAGATATGAAAAATTCTTCAAATTTCGTTAAAAAAACGTTGCAACTTTTCATTATATTATTAGTTGGTTTTATTGGTGGAGTAGTAGGAACATGGGCTTTTTCTCATGCTCAAAAATCTCCTTCTACAGCAAATAGCAATCAAAAGACAACGACTGTAAGCACTTCATATAAAAATAGCAATTCTACTACAAAGGCTGTTGATAAAGTAAAAGATGCTGTTGTGTCTGTAATTACTTATTCTGAATCTATTTCAGATGCTGTATTTGACAATAATAATTCAAACAATGAGAATGATCAAATAGCAAGTGAAGGTTCAGGAGTTATTTATAAGAAAGATAAGAATTATGCTTATTTAGTTACGAATACTCACGTTATCAACGGTGCAAAAAAAGTTGATATTCGTCTTGCTGATGGTAACAAGGTACCTGGTGAAATTATCGGTTCAGATACGTATTCAGATATTTCTGTTGTTAGAATTCCTGCAGATAAAGTCAAAAACGTAGCAGAATTTGGAGATTCTAGTAAATTAACGGTAGGTGAAACAGCTATTGCTATCGGAAGTCCACTTGGTTCTGACTATGCAAACACAGTTACACAAGGAATTGTATCTAGTTTAAGTCGTAATGTCTCTTCAAAATCAGAAGATGGTCAAACAATTGCTACACAAGCTATTCAAACAGACGCAGCCATTAACCCTGGAAACTCAGGTGGACCACTTGTAAATATCCAAGGACAAGTTATTGGTATTACCTCAAGTAAAATTGCAAATACAAATAATGGTAGTACAGCGATTGAAGGAATGGGATTCGCTATCCCATCCAATGATGTTGTCAATATTATTGAACAATTAGAAAAAAATGGAAAAGTTACTCGTCCAGCCTTAGGTATTCAAATGTTGAATCTAAGCAATTTATCTTCAGATAGTGTTGCAAAATTAAAACTACCTGAAAATGTAAAAAATGGAGTTGTCGTTCGTTCTACACAATCTGGAATGCCAGCTGATGGTAAATTAGAAAAATATGATGTTATCACAAAAATTGATGACACTGAGATATCATCTGTAAGTGATATTCAATCTGCCTTATATAAACATACTCTCAACGAAGAAATTAAAGTAACTTACTACCGTGATGGGAAAGAGCAAACAACTACTATAAAATTAACGAAATCATCTGCTGATTTGAGTTCCAACTAATCATTATTTACAATCCTGTAAACACACCTTTACACAATCGTAAAGGTGTGTTATTCTATATACAAATGGAAAATTATCAATATATTGCAATTGAAGATATTCAAACAAACCCTTACCAACCAAGAAAACATTTTTCATCTCAAAAATTAAATGAATTAGCAAATTCAATTAGAGAAAATGGATTGATCCAACCAATTATTGTCAGAAAATCATCCATCATTGGCTATGAAATTTTAGCAGGTGAACGAAGATTTCGTGCAGCAAAATTAGCGGGTTTAACACAAATTCCAGCTATAGTTAAATCACTGAGCGATGAAGAAATGATGATGCAAGCAATTATCGAGAATCTTCAACGAGAAAATCTTAATCCAATCGAAGAAGCTGAATCTTATCAACATCTTATTGATCGAGGATTGACACACGACGAAATTGCTAAATTTATGGGGAAATCTAGACCTTATATTAGTAATCTTATCCGATTATTGCAGTTACCTGAATTTATGATCCAAGCAGTGAAAAAAGGAGACATTTCCCAAGCACATGCTCGATTACTTCTAAAATATTCAGAAAAAGAGCAAAAAGACTGGCTTCAAAAAATTACTTCTTTAGATATATCGGTTAGAAAATTAGAGGAACTTTTAAAAATTCCTTCCAATAAAAAGAAATCTAATAAGAATTATCAAAAAGTATTTATTGCCGAGGAAGAAGAAAAATTAAAGCAAGCATTAGGAGTAAATGTTAACATTACTCTTTCTAAAAAACAAACTGGAAAAATTATCATTTCTTTTTCTAGTCAGGAAGAATATGAAAGAATTACTAACAGTCTGAAATAAGGCTGTTAGTTTTATTTTTTAAATCCACAAATCTTTCCACAAAAATAAAATAAGGAAAATCTAAGCAAATCACCAAAAATCGATCATATCCACAAGTTGTGGAAAACTTCCATAAACAATGTGAATTTTAATCCACAAGTTGTGGAAAACTTTTATAATTTATGATAAAATAAAAGATATTTAAGATAGAAAGGGGAGATGTAATGGCTCATGATAAAGAATTTTGGGCGCGTGTTTTGGAGTTAGCTCAAACTCAGCTAAAGAAGACAACTTTTGATTTTTTCGTTGCAGAAGCCAAACTTATTAAAATTGAAAATAATCAAGCAACTATCCATTTAGATAGCCCTGTAAAAAACTATTTTGGGAACAAAATTTAGCTGATATTATTTTAACTGCAGGATTTGAGATCTATAACACTCAGATAACTGCATTATATGTTTTCGAAAACGAAGATAATAAAATAGAAAATCATTCTGCTACTACTTCTCATCAACCTGAGCCTACAGAAAAAAAGACACCCCCTCCGCTATCTACAGGTTTAAAACAAAAATATACTTTTGAAAACTTTGTACAAGGTGATGGTAATCAATGGGCGAAAGCTGCTGCTCTTGCTGTAGCAGACAATTTAGGGGGAATATACAATCCTTTATTTATATACGGTGGACCAGGTCTAGGGAAAACCCATTTACTAAATGCTATTGGAAATGAGGTACTAGAAAATATTCCTGATGCTCGTATCAAATATGTACCCGCAGAAACTTTCATTAATGATTTCCTAGAACATCTCCGATTAGGTGAAATGGATAGCTTTAAAAAAATCTATCGCAGTTTAGATTTGCTATTGATCGATGATATTCAAGCGCTTAGTAAAAAGGTTTCTACGCAGGAAGAATTTTTCAATACATTCAATGCTTTACACGGCGAAAACAAACAGATTGTGTTGACGAGTGACCGTAGTCCAGATTATTTAGAAAATCTAGAAGAACGTCTTGTCACGCGCTTTAAATGGGGATTAACAAGTGATATCACTCCTCCGAATTTTGAAACTCGTATTGCAATTTTGCGTAATAAAATTGAAGAATTTGATCTTACATTTCAAAATGAAACGATTGAATATCTAGCTGGACAATTTGATTCAAATGTTCGCGATCTTGAAGGTGCGTTGAAAGATATCAATTTACTTGCAAGTATGCGAAATATTAAGGATATTACCATTGATCTTGCAGCAGAAGCTATTCGCTCTCGTAAGCAAGCAGGAAGCCAACTATTAGTCATACCAATTGATCGTATACAGACTGAAGTTGGTAACTTTTATGGAGTCAGTGTTAAGGAAATGAAGGGGACAAGGCGAGTTCAAAATATTGTATTAGCTCGTCAGGTAGCTATGTACCTAGCACGAGAATTAACGGATAATAGCTTACCAAAAATTGGCCGTGAATTTGGTGGTAAAGATCATACAACTGTGATCCACGCACATGGAAAAATTAAAAGTATGTTAGAAGAAGATGATAATCTTCGTCTGGAAATTGAAACTATAAAAAATAAAATCAAATAATTGTGGATAACTTTATAAAATTTTAAATTTTTTTCCACAATTTGTGCACAAGTTCAAAAGCTTGTCCTTATTTGGATTGAAGTATTTTTCCACAATATTCACATAGCCTACTATTACTATTAACCTTATAATCATAAATAATAAAAGGAGTTTCTATGATTAACTTTTCAATTAATAAAAATTTATTTTTACAAGCTTTAAATACAACAAAGCGAGCTATTAGCCATAAAAATGCTATTCCAATTCTTTCAACTGTAAAAATTGACGTTAGCAATGAAGGAATAACATTAATTGGATCGAATGGTCAAATTTCAATTGAAAACTTTATATCTATAAAAAATGAAAATGCTGGCTTATTAATTAACTCTCTAGGTTCTATTCTTCTTGAAGCAAATTTCTTTATAAACGTTGTATCTAGTATGCCTGATATAACACTTGATTTTAAAGAAATTGAACAAAAGCAGGTTGTATTAACTAGTGGTAAGTCAGAAATTACTCTAAAAGGAAAAGATGCTGCTCAATATCCACGTATTCAGGAAGTACCAACAACAAATCCTTTACTTCTTGAAACTAAACTTCTAAAAAATTTAATTAATGAAACAGCTTTTGCAGCTAGTTTACAAGAAAGTCGTCCTATATTGACAGGTGTGCATTTCGTTTTAACAGATCATAAGCACCTTAAAACAGTTGCAACAGATTCTCATAGACTAAGCCAAAAGAAAATTACTTTGGAAAAAAATAGTGATAACTTTGATGTCGTTATTCCAAGTCGCTCTCTACGTGAATTTACAGCCGTATTTAGCGATGAAATTGAAACAGTAGAAGTTTTCTTTGCTAATCATCAAATTTTGTTTAGAAGTGAAAATATCAGCTTCTATACTCGTCTTTTAGAAGGAAATTACCCTGATACAGATCGACTAATTCCAACAGATTTTTCAACAGTTGTTACCTTTGAAACTTCTAGCTTACGAGCAACTATGGAGCGTTCACGTTTACTATCAAATGCTACACAAAATGGAACGGTAAAACTAGAGATTACTGGCGGTGTCGTCAGTGCCCATGTTAATTCTCCAGAAGTAGGACGAGTAAATGAAGAAATAGATGTGGAAAATGTATCAGGTGAAGATTTAACCATTAGTTTTAATCCAACTTATTTAATTGAAGCTTTAAAAGCTGTGGATAGTGAAAAAGTAACGATTAGTTTTATTTCAGCAGTTCGTCCATTTACCCTTATTCCTAGTGAAAAGGAAGAAGATTTTATTCAATTGATTACTCCAGTGAGAACAAACTAATGTACGATAAGGGGAGTTTTGTTGAGATGAAAAAACCTCATGCCTGTACTATCAAGTCAACAGGCAAGAAGGCGAATCGTTGGGAAATTACACGGATTGGAGCAGACATTAAGATTCGTTGCACTAATTGTGATCATGTCGTTATGATGAGTCGTTATGATTTTGAAAGAAAAATAAAAAAGTCTTAGATAA
This sequence comes from Streptococcus sp. oral taxon 056 str. F0418, assembly GCF_000220065.1. Classification (GTDB taxonomy): domain Bacteria; phylum Bacillota; class Bacilli; order Lactobacillales; family Streptococcaceae; genus Streptococcus. The sequence continues at coordinate 1,176,024 of NZ_AFQU01000001.1, forward strand.
TTAATATCTAAGACTTTTTATTATTTATTTAACTTTTCAAATTTTCCATTTTCTATTTTCTTGTAGCCATTTTTTTCTAGCATATCTCCACTTAATTTCATACTAATACGCTTCGTATTTTTTCCACTGGACATTCCCATACCTGGTAGTTTAGAAAGTTCTTCAATGTTAGCTTTGTCATAATCTATCTCAACGGTTTCCTTGATTCCTTTTTCATCAAAAACTAATTTTTCTTTTACACCTTTTACTTTTTGATATTCCTGAGATAGTGCTGTTACCTTTGCTTGTGCAGCTTTTTTCTGATCTTCAGCGTTTTCTTTTCCTTCAGTAATTCCTAAAGACTTATAAGAAATATAATTTTCAGTGTTTTGTTTAGTAACAGTATCGCCTGTATAATAATAAGTCAAACGAATATCATATTGATTAGTTTGATCAATTCGTTGATAATAAGCTACTCCGTCTTTCTTAGTGGTACATGACGATAAAATAACGGATACAAATACTGTCAATAACGTAAGAAAAAGTTTTAGTGAATAATTTTTTTCATTTTAATTTCCTCCTGTAGTTACTAATATTATAAAATTTTTTTAGATAAAAACAAATTATTTTTTGGTACGACATTTCGTTTTATGTTGATAGATTGTAAAAATAATTATTCCTAAGATAAAGCAAAGTATCCCTTCCTTTAATCCATTAGGGAAAAATTTTAATATCACTTTTCCTCTTCCTTTTTTGACATCAACTTTCATAAAACCTTCTTGTGCTTTATGGATTGACACTGGTTGTCCATCTTGTGTAGCGCTCCATCCTTTATCATAAGGCAAGGTGAAAAATAAAGAACTATCTTGTTTCGCTTCATAATTCACAGTAATTTGACTATTTTGAGTAGTAACAGTGACATTTTGATAATGGATTTTATCCATCGCTTCTTGGAAGTGTTTGGTATTTACTTTGTAAAATTCTGGTTTATCAAAGGAAACTTGCGAATTATCTGGAAAAGTAAAACGAATAGTAACTATTTGTTCTTCTTTAAAATAACCAATGTTAAAAAAAGTGAAGACATTATTTGTTGTAAAACGTCTCTTTTCTTTACCGATTGAAACTTCTACAACTTTTTGATCATCATTTGAAAAATTGATATTCGGTAAGCTAGCATATACCTGACTATTTGCTGGAATGTTTACAGTATATGTCATACTTGCAAAGCTTTCTTTACTTTCTTTGTCAACATTAACTGTAAAAGTTTTATTATTTTCTATGATATTATGAGCACTGATAGGCTCCATTCTTTGGAAATACTTATAATTTAGACCGGATAAATTATTTAGGAATTTTGACTGATTATCAAGTGTTAAATTATTAAACTTTACATCTTTGTAAACTTCATTTGTTAAAAAAGCTAAGGAAGTGGAATTTTTATTTTGATATAAAGAGAGATTACTTTCTGTTTTTATAGGAGTAAATCCATATTTTTTAGGATTGGTTTCAGCAATATTATAGGCTACTGAAAAAATAGCATCCATTAAAATACTGTTATTTTGATAACGTAGATTAAGATTAGTCCCAGATGATTTAAACCCAAGTTTATCTAATGTAGAGCTAGTCATTGTGTTTCGAACAGAAGAAAACTGAGAAATACCATTATAGTTATATTTCATACTATCATTTCCTGTTTGAGGATCTAAAGATTCTGTACGGAAAAATTCTTTATTTTCTTTTTTTGCATAATCAACAAGTTTATCAATTGTTTTTAAATTTTTTGCATATGAAGAACGACTTGCAAATACCCATTCTTTGGCAATACCATCAACTTGATAAAAAGCATTTAAAGAAACCTCAAAAGAAACGAAAGTTAAAATAGAAACAAGAAAGATCTTTTTTGAAATATAAGATTGAGTAAATGTTCCAAAAATTAATAAGTAAGCTAATAAAAACTCCAAAGTTAAAATAAAGTTTACAGGATCTAAAAAATCATAATGTTTTCTAAAAATAAAAACTAAGGTGAATCCAATAGATAAAAATGTGAAAGCTATAATTATATTTTTAAATTTGATTTGTTTGAGGCGTTGTAAAGTTTCGGCCGCTATAAAGATAATGAAAAGAGAAAACAGCCAAGAATAGCGATGTAAAAACATATTCGGCGCGTGCATACCTTGCCAAAATAGATCTAATCTTTCAAGAGAAAAACTAGCCATAAATAATAGAATTAGTAAAAAATAAGAAAGTTTCACGTGAAACTTGATTGATTTTAAAGTAAAAAATAAGATAGCGAGCAATAGTGGAACTATTCCAACATAAACCATTGGAATTGATCCGTATTTTGTTGTATCAAAGCTTCCAATAAAATTTTTAGCGAATATATCTAAATACCAAGTTTTTTCTGTAAAAATCTTGTCAATAGAAGTTAGTTTTTCACCATGAGTTTTTAAATCCAGAAATGTAGGTAAAATCATTATTAAACTAGTGAAGCCAGATAATATTGACACTATTGTAAAGTCAAAAAAAGTTTTAATTCTATTTTTAAAATCCCAAGAAGTCTGAACTAAAAACCAAAATACTAAAAATAATGCCATCATATATCCAAAATAGTAGTTTTGGATAAAAAGAATTGTCAGACTTGTAAAGTATAATATTTTACCTTGACCTATCATTAATAGGTGTAAACCATAAAGAATTAATGGAGCAAGAATGAAAACATCAAGCCAAGTTTTAATTTCAATTTGACTGGTTGCAAAGCTCATAAGAGAATAGCAAGTTGACAACGTTAAAATAAGTAAGGTTGGTATTTTTTTAAATATTCCTTTTAAACTAATAGTAGCTGTCAATCCAATTAATCCAAATTTTATGAGGGTAAAGAGGTAGACAGCATCTGACATATTTTCTAGATTGAAAAAATAAACAAATGGAGATAGAAAACTTCCTAAATAGTAACTTGTCAGAGCATAGAAGTTTAATCCCAATCCACTTGTAAATGTATAAAAAAGACTATCGCTACCGTGAAGAATATTTCTGAGTGTGGTATCAAAGATAACATACTGATGAAAACCATCTCCTAATAAAGGTGAAGTGTCACTATTCCAGTAAATCCCCTGAGAAAGGTACACAGTTACCATAATAAAAAAGGAATTAAGAATGCCACTAGGTAGAGCCAATATTTTTTAAGATAATTCTTTATTTTTTTCATAAAACATATAGTTAAAAAGCGAATGAATATTCGCTTTTTAATCTTTCCATAATTCTTTTACTTTTTGCTGAACTTCTTGATTTTCTAAGAATTCATCATAGGTTTCATCAATACGGTCAATCACACCGTTTTTAGATAATACAATAATATGATTTGCTAATGTTTGAATAAATTCATGGTCATGGCTAGCAAAAATAATGGATTCTTTAAAGTTTTTAAGTCCATCATTTAAGCTTGAAATTGATTCCAAATCTAAGTGATTTGTTGGATCATCCAATATTAGAACATTTGATTTAAGTAACATCAATTTAGAAAGCATAACCCGAACTTTTTCTCCACCTGACAAGACGTTTACAGGCTTGTTAACTTCATCTCCAGAGAACAGCATGCGTCCAAGGAAACCACGGAGGAAAGTATTGTCATCTTCTTCTTTACTCGCAAATTGACGAAGCCAATCTAGTATTGACTCACCACCAGCAAAATCACGAGAGTTATCTTTAGGTAAGTAAGATTGACTAGTTGTTACACCCCACTTGACAGTTCCTTCGTATTCAATATCTCCCATTAAAGCACGGATTAAGGCAGTTGTTTGAATGTCGTTTTGACCAATCAAAGCTGTCTTGTCACCTGGACGTAAGATAAAACTAATATTATCAAGTATAGTTTCACCATCAATCTTGACAGAAAGGTTTTCTACTGTCAAGAGGTCATTACCAATTTCACGCTCTGCTTTAAAGCTGATAAATGGATATTTACGACTAGATGGGACAATTTCTTCTAACTCAATCTTGTCAAGCATCTTTTTACGGGAAGTTGCTTGTTTTGATTTGGAAGCATTGGCAGAGAAACGAGCAACAAATTCTTGAAGTTGTTTAATTTTTTCTTCTGCTTTGGCATTTCGGTCAGCGAGTAGTTTAGCTGCTAATTCACTTGATTCTTTCCAGAAATCATAGTTTCCAACATAGAGCTTGATTTTTCCAAAGTCAAGGTCAGCCATGTGAGTGCAGACTTTATTTAAAAAGTGACGGTCGTGGGATACGACAATGACTGTATTTTCAAAATCAATAAGAAAATCTTCTAACCAAGTAATCGACTGAATATCCAAACCGTTAGTTGGCTCGTCCAGAAGCAAGACATCAGGTTTACCAAAAAGGGCTTTAGCTAAGAGTACTTTGACCTTGTCTCCGTTAGAAAGTTCACTCATATTTTGGTAGTGTAAATCTTCTGGGATATTGAGGTTTTGCAAGAGTTGAGAAGCTTCACTTTCGGCTTCCCAGCCACCTAGTTCAGCAAACTCTCCCTCAAGTTCAGCCGCACGAACACCATCTTCATCTGAAAAATCGGGCTTCATATAGATAGCATCTTTTTCTTTCATAATGTTGTAAAGTAGGTCATTTCCCATAATAACAACATCAATAACTCTTTCATCCTCGTAGTCAAAGTGATTTTGACGAAGGACTGAAAGACGTTCATTAGGGCCTAAAGAAATATGACCAGTCGTTGGTTCAATATCTCCAGCTAATATTTTTAAAAATGTTGATTTTCCAGCACCATTGGCACCAATTAAACCATAGGTATTACCAGCTGTAAATTTGATGTTAACTTCATCAAATAATTTGCGGTCACTGAAACGTAATGAAACATCAGATACTGTAAGCAATATAATTCTCCTCTTTAATATAACTATTACTATTTTACTAGAAAATGAAACTTATTTCAAATGATTCTAGGTTAAAGTTTATTTTTAACTATCAATTTATTGTCAATTATATTTACAATAAGTTGACAATCTTGTAAAGAATCTTTTATCTGAGAAATTATACTAATCTTCTTTCTCATTTCTATTGAAAATGATATAATAAATTCAACATAAATTGAGGAGTAATAAATGACAAAACCTATTATTTTAACAGGAGATCGGCCAACTGGAAAATTACATATTGGTCATTATGTAGGAAGTTTACGGAATCGAGTACTTTTACAAAATGAAGGAAAATATGATTTATTTGTATTTTTAGCTGATCAGCAAGCCTTGACAGATCATGCCAAGGACCCACAAACAATCATTGAATCAATTGGAAATGTAGCTTTGGATTATTTAGCTGCTGGGTTGGATCCAGAAAAGGTTACTATTTTTATTCAGAGTCAAATTCCTGAGCTGGCTGAATTAACAATGTATTATATGAATCTAGTTTCCTTAGCCCGTTTGGAAAGAAATCCAACTGTTAAGACAGAGATTGCGCAAAAGGGGTTTGGTCAAAGTATTCCTACAGGATTTTTGGTTTATCCAATTTCCCAGGCGGCTGATATTACAGCTTTTAAAGCCAATTTTGTACCAGTAGGAACTGATCAAAAACCAATGATTGAGCAAACCAGAGAAATTGTACGTTCTTTTAATCATGCTTATCAACGAGATGTTTTAGTTGAACCAGAGGGGATTTATCCTGAAAATGAAGCAGCAGGTCGTTTACCTGGTCTTGATGGCAATGCTAAGATGTCTAAATCATTAAATAATGGAATTTACCTTGCTGATAACATGGATACACTTAAGAAAAAAGTGATGGGAATGTACACAGACCCTGACCATATCAAAGTGGAAGATCCAGGTAAAATTGAAGGAAATATGGTTTTCCATTATTTGGATGTTTTTGGTCGTCCAGAAGATGCTGATGAAATTGCGGCTTTGAAAGAACATTATCAACGTGGCGGTCTAGGAGATGTAAAGACTAAGCGTTATTTATTAGAAATTTTAGAAAGAGAATTAAGCCCTATTCGTGAGCGTCGTGTGGAGTTTGCTAAAGATATGGGACAAGTTTATGATATGTTACAAAAAGGCAGTGAAAAAGCTCGTCAAGTAGCCAGTCAAACTCTTTCTGAAGTGAAATCAGCTATGGGGATTAATTATTTTTAAGAGATGATTGACAAATCATAATAGAGTGGTATTATATTATAAATTAAGTCGGTCTGGAACATCGTTCTAATGGTATATAAAAATAGAGAAGAGGAATTTGTGAATGTCAAACTGGGACACTAAGTTTTTAAAAAAGGTTTTACTTTTGATGATGTATTGTTAATTCCGGCTGAAAGCCATGTGTTGCCAAATGATGCGGATTTGAGAACAAAGTTAGCGGATAATCTTACATTAAATATTCCTATTATAACAGCAGCTATGGATACAGTCACAGAAAGTAAAATGGCCATCGCTATTGCTCGTGCAGGAGGTCTCGGTGTTATTCACAAAAATATGTCAATTGAACAGCAGGCTGATGAAGTTCGGAAAGTAAAACGTTCAGAAAATGGTGTTATTATTGATCCATTCTTCTTGACTCCGAGCCATACAATCGCTGAAGCAGACGAACTGATGGGACGTTATCGTATCAGTGGTGTTCCTGTCGTGGAAACCTTAGAAAATCGTAAATTAGTTGGTATTTTAACAAATCGTGATTTGCGCTTTATTTCAGATTACAACCAACCTATTTCTAACCATATGACTAGTGAAAATCTAGTAACTGCTCCTGTGGGAACAGATTTAGAAACCGCTGAGCGTATCCTTCAAGAACATCGTATTGAAAAACTTCCTCTAGTTGATGAAAATGGTCGTTTATCAGGCTTAATTACAATTAAAGATATTGAAAAAGTTATTGAATTTCCAAATGCAGCTAAAGACGAATTTGGTCGTCTTTTAGTTGCTGGTGCAGTTGGTGTTACTTCAGATACTTTTGAGCGTGCGGAAGCTTTATTTGAAGCGGGTGCAGATGCTATTGTAATTGATACAGCTCACGGTCATTCAGCTGGAGTTTTACGTAAGATTGCTGAGATTCGTGCTCACTTCCCAAATCGTACTCTCATTGCTGGAAATATTGCAACTGCTGAGGGTGCGCGTGCACTTTTTGATGCAGGTGTTGATGTTGTCAAGGTAGGAATTGGTCCAGGCTCTATCTGTACAACTCGTGTTATTGCTGGTGTTGGAGTTCCTCAAGTAACGGCTATTTATGATGCTGCAGCAGTTGCGCGTGAATATGGAAAAACAATTATCGCTGATGGTGGAATCAAATATTCTGGTGATATTGTTAAAGCTTTGGCAGCAGGTGGAAATGCTGTTATGTTGGGTTCTATGTTTGCAGGAACAGATGAAGCTCCTGGAGAAACAGAAATTTTCCAAGGACGTAAGTTTAAAACCTATCGTGGGATGGGGTCTATTGCAGCAATGAAAAAAGGATCTAGTGATCGCTATTTCCAAGGTTCTGTTAATGAAGCTAATAAACTTGTTCCAGAAGGTATTGAAGGTCGTGTAGCTTATAAGGGAGCGGCAGCTGATATTGTCTTTCAAATGTTAGGCGGTATTCGTTCTGGTATGGGATATGTCGGCGCTGCAAATCTACAAGAATTACATGAAAATGCTCAATTTATCGAAATGAGTGGTGCAGGATTAAAAGAAAGTCATCCGCATGATGTACAAATTACAAATGAAGCACCAAATTACTCTGTACAATAATAAAATAACAGGCTGGTACTTCCAGTCTTTTATTTTATTTGTAAAGTTGATTTACATAATAGTAAATTTATTTTACAACTCCGTTTACAATATTAAATATTTTAATATCTTCTGGAAGATGTTGAAGATGGTCTAGTGTTGTTGTCGTAATGAAAGTTTGTATATTTTGAGAAATTGTTTCAAGTAATTTTAGTTGACGGTCATTGTCAAGTTCACTCATAACATCGTCAAGTAGTAAAATAGGAATTTCTTTGGTTATGTTCTCAATTAATTTAATCTCAGCTAATTTTAAAGATAATACGACACTTCTGTGTTGCCCTTGACTACCATAATTAGCATCCATTTTGTTGATAAAAAAGCTAATATCATCCCTATGAGGACCAACACCAGTATTTTGTTTAAACAAGTCTCTTTTTCGACTTTTATCTAAAGCTAATCTAAAACTTTCTTGAATGTTGTCAACTTGTTGTAAAGGAATTGATGATTGGTATTCAATGGTTAAGATTTCTTTTTTCTGTGAGATTTCTAGATGCTTTTCTTGAGCAAATTTTTCCAGTTTTTGTAGGAAATCTAAGCGATGCTGAATGACGCGACAACCATATTCAACTAACTGCTCGTCTAAAACAGAGAGAAAATTTTCATCAATCTGTTGGTTGTTTTTTAAATAAGAATTCCTTTGCTTTAGTATATGGTTGTAATTTGATAAATCTGATAAGTATAATGGTTTAATTTGTCCTAATTCAATATCTATAAATTTTCTTCTTAGGCTTGGAGATCCTTTGATGAGTTGTAAATCTTCAGGTGCAAACAAGACAACAATCATTGTTCCTATGTAATCTGATAGTCTACTTTGTTTGAGATGATTGATTTTAGTAATGCGTCCTTTAGTTGTCAACTCAATATCAAGAGGAATAGTACTGGTGCTTTTTTCAATAATACCAGATACTCTTAATTCTTTTTCTTGGAAATGAACTAGATCCTTGTCAGATCTAGTCCGATGGCTACGGGTTAAGGCTAAAAAATAAATCGATTCTAGTATATTCGTTTTTCCTTGTGCATTTTGTCCAAGAAAGATATTTAAACCAGGATGAAAATGAATATCTGCTTCCTCATAATTACGAAAATGTTTAAGTTTAAGTGATTTAAGCCACATATTACGTTCCTGGAAAACGGACAGGGGATTTTTTATTTACACCTGTTTGTTTTTTATTTTTTTAGTTGATACGATATTTGTTTTTTTGAGATTTCTATTCATTTCCTTTACCATATTTGCAACTCGTGTTTTTTCAGCTTGTTCTTCCTGATGTTGCTGTTTTTCGTCAAGACTTGGCTCTAAAATGGTTAGAGTGAATTCTTGTGCTGGAATACTTATCACATCTCCAACTCGGATTTTTTTTCCTCGTCTATTTTCTAATTCATCATTGAAATAAACTTGATTTTCAGCTAAAAATGCTTTAATAGCACCACCACTTTGTATAATTCCAACTTCTTTTAGAAGAGCCTGAAGCGTGATATAATCATCAAATAATTTATAATCCATATTTCACCTCGATCCCTGATATTATACCATATTTTAGAATTTAGAGCTGGGTAAGAAAACGTTTTAATCGATTGCAGAGAAAAACAAATTTAGTCTATTTCGTGATATAATAGAGTTTATATTAGGAAGTGCGAGGAAGTTTATGAAATTAGCACAGGGAATGAATCTTCATTTTATTCAATCAACTAAATTTAAGACAAATAAAATTAAAATTCGTTTTTCAGCTCCTATGAGTGCGGATACAATTGCTGAGCGAGTAATCGTTTCTAGTCTTTTAGAGACTGCTAATGCTGTTTATCCAACTTCACAACTATTTCGTGAACATTTGGCAAGTTTATATGGTTCAAATTATTCAACTAGTGTTTCAAGAAGAGGCTTGATTCATTATGTTGATGTCAATGTTTCTTTTGTACGAGACTCATTTTTAAGTAGAAAAAATACTCTCACAACTAAAATAATAGAATTTATTAAAGCTAGTTTATTATCTCCGCTAGCTCATGATGGAGCGTTTGATTCATCTATTTTTGATATTGAAAAGAAAAACCTTATCCACGAACTAGAATCTGAGGTTGAAAATCATTTTTATCACGCGCACTTGGAGTTGAATCAATTGTTTTACATAAGCCGAGAAATGCAAATTCCTCGTGTTTCAACAGTTGAATTAATGCGACAAGTAACGCCGAAGACTAGCTTTTCCGTTTTTCAAAAGATGTTAAAAGAAGATCAAATTGACATCTTCTTTATAGGTGATTTTAATGAGTTAGCGATGCAGGAACAGTTTGAGCTATTCAAATTTTCAGATCGAAAGCAGATTTTAAGTTTAAACTATCAACAAAATTTTTCGAAGATTTTACGAGAAGGAATTGAGCAGAAGGAAGCACATCAATCTATTTTAGAAATGGGGTATCATTTTCCTATTCAGTACGGAGAAGATAGTCATATTCCTTTGCTTGTCTTGAATGGTTTATTAGGTAGCTATGCACATTCTAAATTATTCGTAGAAGTGCGTGAAAAGGCAAGTCTGGCTTATACCGTTTCTAGTAGTATGGATATTTTTTCAGGAATGTTGCGAGTATATGCTGGAATTGATAGACAAAATCGTAATAAAGCAATAACGTTGATAAATCGGCAAGTTACTGATTTAAAGAGAGGGAATTTCTCAGAAGAAGAACTTCAGCAAACGAAGAAAATGCTGAGAAATAGTGCACTTTTATCTCAAGATCGTCAAAACTCATTACTTGAAATGGCGTATTTATCATCAATTTTAGGAGAAAAATTTCTTGCTATTGATGAGTGGTTGATAGCTTTGGAGAATGTTCAAAAAGAGGATGTTGTCTCGGCAGCAAATAACCTAAAGCTTCAAGCAATGTACTTTATGGAAGGAAAATAATGCCTGATCTAGCTATAAAAAAAATAGAATATCCGTCTATTGGAGAAAGTCTTTATCGATTGATTTTACCTAATGGATTACGAGTTTTTCTGCTTCCTAAAATGAATTTTCGTGAGACCTATGGTATTATGACAGTTCATTTTGGATCAGTGGATACTCATTTTATACCACGAGGATTGAAACAAGCTCGTCATTACCCAGCTGGAATTGCTCATTTTTTAGAACATAAATTATTTGAAGATGAAGATGGAGAAGATCTGCTTCAGAAATTTGTCGATTTAGGCGCAGAAAGTAATGCTTTTACAAGTTTTACGAAAACTAGCTATTTATTTTCTACAACTGATAATGTGTTAGAGTGTTTAGAATTATTACAGAATCTAATTGGGGAGGCTTATTTCACAGAAGATTCTATCCAGCGTGAACAAGGGATCATCCAACAAGAAATCGAAATGTATCAGGATGATTCAGATTATCAATTATTTTTTAATGCTTTAGCAAATCTTTATCCTGATACACCTTTAGCGCAGGATATAGCTGGTAATCATGAGACTATTTCAGACATCACTGTAGAAGATTTAGATGAAAATTTTGAAACATTTTACCATCCATCAAACATGAGCCTGTTTTTGGTTGGAAATTTTGATGTAGATCATGTGGCTGCTTCTATTGATCGACAACAATATCTTCTGTATGAAATAGATGATGAGAAAACAACAATTAGACGACGTAGCTTGAAATTATCTCCTGTCATACCGACAGCCAGTACAAGAATGAAAGTTAGTCGTCCTAAATTAGCTATTGCTCTGAGAGGAACAGATAAAATTCTTAAAAAGAAGTTATTCCGTTATAAAGTTATATTAAAGTTATTATTTGATATGATGTTCGGGTGGACTTCAAAGCGCTATCAGGAGTTGTATGAGGCAGGAAGAATAGATGCTTCTCTAACTTTAGAAGTTGAAGTAGAGGATCGTTTCCACTTTGTTATCTTAACGATGGATACGCAGGAGCCTGTAGCATTATCTCATCAGATTCGAAAGGCTATCCAAGGTTTTGCTCAGGACTTAGATGTCACAGAGGAGCATTTAGATATTGTAAAAAGTGAGATGTATGGCGATTTATTACATGGACTAAACTCATTAGAATATATAGCAACCCAGTATGATACACTTTTGAGTGGGGAAAATTTGTTTGATTTACCAAAAATTTTACAGGATATTCATTTAGAAGATATTTTAGAAGTAGGCCACCAGTTTATTGATAACTGTGACATGATAGATTTTACGATTTTTCCAAAATAATCCCAACAAAAAGATAAAAAATTTGATACAATAGTCTATAAAAATGAAGAAGTAAAACTTCTGAAATGAGGAGTTATTCTCTATTTTTAATTTTACAATATAATGTTTGAAGCTGGGGTCTATTTATTTGCCTTCAAGCTGTTTCTAGATAGTATTTTTAAAAGGAAATTGAACGTATGAGAAAAAAAACAATAGGTGAGGTCCTACGATTAGCTCGGGTAAATCAAGGACTCAGTCTAGAAGATTTACAACAAAAAACAGATATTCAACTCGATTTATTAGAGGCTTTGGAAGCGAATGATTTTGATAAATTACCAAGCGCTTTTTATGCTAGATCTTTTCTCCGTAAATATGCCTGGGCAGTTGATCTCGATGATAAAATCATTTTAGATGCTTATGAGTCTGGTAGTATGGTGACTTACGATGAGATAGATATTGATGAGGAAAATGCGGGCAGGAGACGTAGTAGTCGACAGAGAGCATCGTACCTACCATTGTTTTACTTTGCTCTCATTTCAATAGCGATAATTGCCTTTGTGACTTATTATGTTTGGCAATATGTCAGTCGTAATCAAACAGTGGATACTGCATCTACTAGCTATAGTGTCGTTCAAAGCGAAAAATCTTCGGAGACTTCATCAAATCCTTCTAGTCAGAAGGATTCGTCGTCAAGTAGCTCCTCAAATAATGCTTTAACAGTTTCTGGTAGTGGGCAGAGCTTAACAGCTTCGTACTCAGGGGCAAAGGGTCCTGTTACTATTAAAATATCTGTTACTACTGTAACAAGCTGGATTAGTGTATCAGGGACAGATTTGGCTAATGGAGTAGTATTATCTCCAGAAAATACAAGTGTGACTACGACCTTATCACCTGGTTCTTCAACTATTATTACTTTGGGAGTTGTAGAAGGAACTACAGTTACAGTCAATAATCAGGTACTCAATACCTCTGCTATCAATACTCAAATGGGAACCATTACATTAACAATCAATAATTAAGGATGCTATGAAAAAAGAAAATATTCCAAATGCTTTAACACTTTTACGTATTGCCTTGATACCAGTTTTTATCTTGCTATTAACCGTTGGCTCTTCTAGAGGAGTACATGTGACTGCTGCGATTATTTTTGCAGTAGCCAGTATTACAGATTATTTAGATGGGTATTTAGCTCGGAAATGGCAAGTTGTTACAAATTTTGGTAAGTTTGCTGATCCGATGGCAGATAAGCTTTTAGTGATGTCAGCTTTCATTATGTTGATTGAAATGAATATGGCTCCCGCTTGGGTAGTTGCTGTGATTATTTGCCGAGAGCTAGCTGTGACTGGATTACGCCTTCTTTTAGTAGAAACTGGAGGAACCGTCTTAGCTGCTGCTATGCCAGGTAAAATTAAGACTTTTACACAGATGTTTGCTATTATTTTCTTACTTCTTCATTGGACGATTTTAGGTCAAATACTCCTGTATATTGCTTTAATTTTTACTATCTATTCTGGATATGACTATTTCAAAGGGAGCGCTTATCTTTTTAAAGATACCTTTAAATAATGATGAAAAATATTATCGAAGTACGTAATCTTAAATATAAGTATGAAAACGAATCAGAACAGTATATCTTGAATGATGTAACGTTTCACGTGAAACAAGGGGAGTGGCTGTCTATCGTTGGTCATAACGGAAGCGGAAAATCAACCACAGTTCGTTTAATTGATGGCCTTTTGGAAGCAGAAAGTGGTGAAATTTTTATTGCAGGAGATCGTCTAACTGCTGAAAATGTCTGGGAGAAACGTCGCCATATTGGAATGGTTTTTCAAAATCCAGATAATCAGTTTGTCGGCGCAACCGTTGAAGATGATGTCGCCTTTGGTTTGGAAAATCAGGGAATAGATCATGCAACTATGGTGAGTCGTGTAACAGAAGCTCTAGAAATCGTTGGAATGAAAGAGTTTAAAGATCGTGAACCTGCTCGGCTGTCTGGAGGACAAAAGCAACGTGTTGCTATTGCTGGTGTTGTGGCGCTTCGGCCGGATATTATAATTCTTGATGAAGCTACTAGCATGCTAGATCCAGAAGGTCGACTAGACTTGATTCAAACAGTCAAAAGGATCAAGGATAGCCATAATATGACTGTTATTTCCATTACACATGATTTAGATGAGGTGGCTCTAAGTGATCGTGTTTTGGTCATGAAAAAAGGAAGAGTAGAGTCGAGTAGTACGGCTAAGGAACTCTTTTCAAGATCAGATTTAGAAGAATTAGGCCTTGATCAGCCTTTTTCAAATCAAGTAAAAGTTAGTTTGGCTGAAGATTTTGACTTACCGACTGGCTATTTAACAGAAAAAGAATTGCAGGAATCTTTATGGGAATCACTTTAAAGAATGTCAGTTATACTTATCAAGCAGGCACTCCATTTGAGGGACCTGCCCTTTTTGATGTGAATTTAGAAGTAAAAACGGGATCATATACCGCTTTAATTGGTCACACTGGTAGTGGAAAGTCTACTATTCTACAGCTATTAAATGGTTTATTGACCCCTTCTTCAGGAAGCGTGTTGGTTGATGATATAGAAATTACGGCAGCTTCTATCAATAAAGATATTAAGCAAGTGAGAAAGAAAGTCGGTTTAGTTTTTCAATTTGCTGAAAGCCAAGTATTTGCAGAAACAGTTTTGGAAGATGTGGCTTTTGGACCACAAAATTTTGGTGTTTCAAAAGAAGAGGCAGAGCGCGTGGCGAGAGAAAAATTACTGTTGGTAGGGATTTCTGAAGATTTATTTGTAAGGAGTCCTTTTGAACTATCAGGAGGGCAAATGAGGCGGGTAGCTATCGCAGGAATCTTAGCGATGGAACCAGAAGTTTTAGTATTAGATGAGCCAACAGCTGGTTTAGATCCATTAGGTAGAAAAGAATTAATGGAGCTTTTTAGTCATTTACATAATGACGGTATGACGATTGTACTAGTGACTCATTTAATGGATGACGTTGCGAATTTTGCTGATACTGTTTATATTATGGAGAAAGGTCGCCTAATCAGAAGTGGAAATCCTAAAGATATTTTTCAAGATGTAGATTTCATGGAAAATATTCAACTAGGAGTTCCTAAGATTACAAAATTTGCTCAAAATATGGTTCAAAAAGGCTTGAGATTGCCTAGCTTACCCATTACAATTACAGAATTTAAGGAGATGCTACATGGATAAAATGATTTTAGGACGCTATATTCCAGGTAATTCTGTTATTCATCGTCTTGATCCTAGAAGTAAGCTATTAGCCATGTTGTTATTTATCCTAATTATTTTCTGGGCAAATAATTTAATAACGAATTTATTGCTATTTTCTTTTACTTTATTCTTGGTATTTTTATCTAGAATTCCAATAGGATTCTTTGTAAAAGGTCTGAAATCTATGCTTTTCTTAGTTGCATTCACGACAATTTTTCAACTTGTATTCACAACTGCAGGGACGCCTATTTTTCAGTTTTCATTTATTCATATTACAGATATTGGGCTAGGTCAAGCAGGTATTATTTTTAGTCGATTTATTTTGATCATATTTTTTTCTACTTTACTAAGTTTAACGACTATGCCCCTTAGTTTGGCAGATGCTGTAGAATCGCTTTTAAAACCTTTTCGAATCTTTAAACTGCCTGTTCATGAAATTGGATTGATGCTATCAATGAGCTTGCGTTTTGTACCTACTTTGATGGATGATACTGTTCGTATTATGAATGCTCAAAGAGCGCGTGGAGTTGATTTTGGTGAAGGAAATATGATGCAAAAGGTAAAATCAATTATTCCTATTCTAATTCCTTTATTTGCCTCCAGTTTTAAAAGAGCAGATGCCTTAGCTATTGCTATGGAAGCACGTGGTTATCAAGGTGGAGATAATCG
Source organism: Streptococcus sp. oral taxon 056 str. F0418 (assembly GCF_000220065.1). Classification (GTDB taxonomy): domain Bacteria; phylum Bacillota; class Bacilli; order Lactobacillales; family Streptococcaceae; genus Streptococcus. The sequence goes on from NZ_AFQU01000001.1 coordinate 1,191,817, forward strand.
GAGTCGCTATAGACAACTAAGATGGAAAACAGCAGATTCTATCGCCATTCTTAGTTTATTCCTTTTGGGTGCTATATTATTTTTACTTAAAAATTAATGTCAAGTATCTATTTTGTGTAAATTTCACATATATATTTTAAATAATAAGATAAAACCTTGATTTAAAGCGTTTTTGCTTTTTAAATAAAATAAATCTGTAATTTTTGTAACTTAATTTTAAAAAAACTGTAACATTCAAAGTATATGATGGTAGTATCACGAAAAGGAGAAACTAAAGTAATAATGAAATTACAATCAATGAAAGGCTCAGTTGCAACTCTTGCAACAGCAGCTACTTTATTTATCTCAGGAGTTGTTGCTAACGCAGATACATATACTGTCAAAGCCGAAGATACTTTATCAGAAATTGCAAAAGATAAGTCAACAACAGTTGAAAAATTAGTTGAATTGAATCATATTCAAAATCCAGATTTGATTTTTGTGGATCAAGTTTTAGAACTTGGTGATGTTAAAGCAAACCAAGCCTCAAAAGCAGCTACTAAACCGTCAGCGGCTCCTACTGCACAATCAAATTCTGTTGTACCAGCTACACCAGCGCCAGCAACAGATGTTGCCACACCGAACTATTCAAATTATAGCTCAGGAGTTGTTCTTGAGAATGGAAATACTCCAGGTGAAATTGGTTCTTACGCTGCAGCACGTATGGCTGAGTTAACAGGCGTATCTGCGACAACCTGGGAAACAATTATTGCACGTGAATCAAATGGACAAGTAGATGCTTACAATCCTTCTGGAGCTAGCGGTCTTTTCCAAACAATGCCTTTCTGGGGTTCAACAGCTACCGTTGAAGACCAGATTCAAACAGCTTATAGAGCTTATACAGAACAAGGCCTAGCTGCTTGGGGATTTTAGAATAAAAAAACGGCACATGCCGTTTTTTTATGTTTACAATATTGTCAATTACATTTACTCTCCAAATATTTCTTTTGATAATCTTCTGCCTGTAGGAGTTGCTGCTAATCCTCCTTCTGCGGTTTCTCTGAAAGCAGTAGGAAGACTCGATCCAACTTGATACATAGCGTCAATGACTTCGTCAACAGGAATTTTGGACTCAATACCTGCCAGTGCCATATCGGCTGCAATAAAGGCGTAGCTCGCTCCCATAGCATTTCGCTTTACACATGGAACTTCTACTAATCCAGCTACAGGGTCGCAAATTAAGCCAAGCATGTTTTTAATCACAAAGCAAATAGCTTGGCTTGCCTGAAAAGGAGAACCTCCAGCGGCCAGTACTAAGGCAGCTGCGCTCATAGCAGAAGCAGAACCAACCTCAGCTTGACAGCCTCCTTCAGCACCTGAAATAGAAGCATTATTGGCAATGACTAAGCCAAATGCACCAGCAGATAAAAGGAAATTTAACTGTTGTTCTTCTGTAAGGTTTAATTTTTCAATTGCTGATGTCAGAACAGCTGGTAAACAGCCTGCACTACCAGCTGTAGGAGTAGCACAGACTAGTCCCATTTTGGCGTTGTGCTCATTTACTGCAATAGCATTTTTTGCAGCTGTTAATACAGTATAGTCTGACAATGCTTTTCCTGATGCGATATATTGGTTAAGTTTTGCTGCATCTCCACCTGTCAGCCCACTACGAGATTTACTTTCGTCCAGTCCAAGAAGGACAGAAGCCTTCATCACTTCGAGATTTCGAGTCATCAGGCGTAGAACCTCGTCTCTTTCTCTTCCAGTCAATTCATACTCAGTAGCAATCATCAATTCTGCAACATTACCATTGAAATCTAAATCAGCTTGTTCAACTAATTCTTTGATGGAATAAAACATATTTTCTCCTATTTAAAGAAATTCACATTGTGCAGATGAGGAATTTTGCGAATCTCATTGATAGCTTCCTCGCAACTACGACTATCCACTTCAATAATCATTATTGCTTTTTCTCCAGCTTTTTCACGGGTAACATTCATCTGAGCAATATTGATATTGTAACGAGATAGAGCTTCTGTGACATGAGCAATCATGCCTGGAACATCCTGATGGACGATAATGATTGTCGGCGTGTTCATGCTAAGAGAGACAGAAAAACCATTCAGTTCCGTTACCTGAATGTTTCCTCCACCGATAGATACACCTGTTACACTAATTGTTTTGCGGTCGTTTTTGACCGTTATTTTTGTTGTGTTAGGATGGGGAGCATTGCTGTCTTTCTGAATTGTCCAGACAATTTTGATGCTGCGTTTATGGGCAATTTCAAGGCTATTAGGAATTTCAGGATCATCTGTATCCATGCCTAGTATCCCCGCTACAAGAGCTAAGTCAGTTCCGTGACCACGGTATGTTTTAGCAAAAGAGTTAAAAAGTTGAAATTCAACCTCAGTTGGTTCATCATTAAAAATAGAAGCAACAATTTTCCCGATACGAACAGCACCAGCTGTATGACTGCTTGATGGACCAATCATTACCGGTCCTATAATGTCAAAAACGGATTGAAATCTTAATGAAGACATAGTTTCTCCTTGCGTACATTTCTACTTTTATTATAACAAAGTTAAGGATTTTCCGCTGATTTTTAGATGAGAAATACTTTATGATAAAGGCTATTTTTTTAAAAATATACTTAGATAAATAAAGGGAAATTCCTTTATTTAAGACTTATATTAGCTTTCTTATTGTAATTTCAATAATTTTGTAATATTTATCATCTATTTTCAAAGTCAGAGTAATATAGTACTTGTATGATAGATGTATAGCGAAACGACTTAGTAAATAGAAAAAATATAGTTTCTAATATTCGCTAATTGTAAGAAAAGGAGTAAAAAATGCATATACAGACATTTTTCAAAAACAAAAAAACAGTAAAGGCGAGTTTTATAAGTCTCGCAGCGATCGTTTTATTTTTACCAGTGGTGGCCAATGCAGATAGCTATACAGTAAAATCGGGTGATACCTTATCTGCTATTGCATCGCAAAAGAATACTACAGTAGAGAAATTAGCAGAGTTAAATCATATTTCAAATGTAGATCTTATTCATACTGGTCAAGTGCTGGAATTGGGAAATACAAATAAATCTCAATCAACTAGTAAAACATCTTCAACTTCTGCGAAAGCAACTAGCATTCCATCAGTTGGCTTGAATACAGAAGAATCAGAAGCAAAAGAGTTTATTGCGCAAAAAGAATCAAGTGGTAGTTATACTGCTCAGAATGGTCAATATTATGGACGCTATCAATTAACGATTACTTATTTGAATGGTGATTTATCACCTGAAAATCAAGAAAAAGTGGCCAATGCGTATGTTACAAATCGCTATGGTTCATGGGTAGCTGCCAAATCTTTCTGGTTGGCAAATGGTTGGTATTAGACATAAGACTGGACAAAAGGTCCAGTCTTTTAAATTTATATAAAAAATGTAAAGTGGTTGATTGACCTCATTGTAGTTTTTTAAGTCTCCATGATGTCAATCAACTTTGTAGGGTGGAACAAGGAACAGTTTCAAGATGTCTGATATTTTTTCCGATTAGATTGACAATGGTGTAAATCTATAGACTATTGTTGAAATAATTAAATAATGTTATAATAAAGCTGCTCAAGCGACCTTCAATCGTTTAAAGCATAACACGACCTTCAATCGTGAATAACGAAAAGATGGGAGAATTTTATGAGTGATAACTCTAAGATTCGTGTCGTCGTCGGTATGAGTGGAGGTGTTGATTCATCTGTAACTGCTTTGCTCTTGAAAGAGCAGGGGTATGATGTAATTGGCATTTTCATGAAAAACTGGGATGACACAGATGAATTTGGGGTCTGCACAGCAACAGAAGACTATAGGGACGTAGCAGCTGTGGCAGATCAAATTGGTATTCCTTACTACTCTGTCAACTTTGAAAAAGAGTACTGGGATCGCGTTTTTGAATATTTCTTAGCAGAATATCGGGCAGGTCGTACCCCTAATCCAGATGTAATGTGTAATAAGGAAATTAAGTTTAAAGCTTTTCTTGACTATGCATTGACACTGGGAGCAGACTATGTAGCCACAGGCCACTATGCTCAAGTAGTGCGTGATAAGGATGGGACCATTCATATGTTACGCGGAAAAGATAATAATAAAGATCAGACTTATTTTTTGAGTCAACTTTCACAAGAACAACTACAGAAAACAATGTTTCCGCTGGGTCACTTAGAAAAATCAGAAGTACGAGCGATAGCTGAGCGTGCAGGACTGGCAACAGCTAAGAAGAAAGATTCGACTGGAATTTGTTTTATTGGCGAAAAGAACTTTAAAGAATTTTTGAGTCAATATTTACCTGCTCAACCAGGCCGTATGATGACATTGGAAGGCAGAGATATGGGACAACATGCAGGTTTAATGTACTATACCATTGGGCAGAGAGGTGGACTCGGCATTGGTGGTCAACATGGTGGAGATAATGAACCTTGGTTTGTTGTTGGAAAAGATTTAAGACAAAATATCCTCTATGTAGGCCAAGGATTTTATCATGACAATTTAATGTCAACTAGCTTGACAGCAAGTCAAATTCACTTTACAAGAAAGATGCCAGATGAGTTTACCTTAGAGTGTACAGCTAAGTTTCGTTATCGACAACCAGATACTAAAGTTACAGTTTTTGTAAAGGGTGACAAAGCAACTGTCGACTTTGACCAACCACAAAGAGCAATCACCCCTGGCCAGGCAGTCGTTTTCTACGATGGCGAAGAATGTTTAGGTGGCGGCTTAATTGACAATGCATATATGAATAATCAGGTAAGACAATATATTTAGGTTAAGGTAATAGCCATGAAAAAGAATAGAAGATATACTGTAACGGATTCTGAAATGAGCTTCTTTTATCATGAAATTGTTGACAAAATCTTGACAGAATTTGATATGAAAAAGGAAGAAAAGTATGTGAAAATATATTGGTGGATAGGATTGCCTACTTTCTATGTATTTTTGATTTCTCTATTCTTTATTATTAATGATCTCATATTGCAAAGTTGGGATGAAATTGTCTTCTATATCTGCTTGATTTTTCTCTTATTATCTTTATTTATTTGGTTCTTGCTTTATAAAATTGTTCTCAAGAAAATTTGGGAGGCCAATGGCTGGAGAACTGACAAATATTTATATTATAAAAAGTTAGTCAACATTAAACAATACGTTGCTGGTTTATCAGACAACGATGTGTATGATAACTTACAGCAAATTTTACTAGAAGTTAAATCTAGAGAATCCAAAAAACGGTTTTTCTCGGATGCAAGGTTTACAGTTGAATTACACATCATTTCAATATTAGCAATTATTCCGATTACGACTATTTTAATGCAATCTTTTATAATCTATTCTAAAATATTTCCTGTTAGTCTGATTTTGGGGTTTATTATTGTAGCAACAATTGCTTTAACAATTTTAGAATTTGCCTTTTTCTTTGTTAGCCAGCCGATGTATGGTGAAAATTTAAGAAATCGTAATATTAAGAGATATCTGAAGGATATTTTATATTATAGAGAAAAATTGGATCAATTTTACGAGAAAAAGGAAGTTGACAGCATGTTGACAGAATCTGACACGTCCTTACTTGAGCAGAAATCCGAAACGCTTCCTTTGAATGAGTGGCCTGATCAGTTTAAGCAGAAATCAAATGCCCTTAATGAACAATTTTCAACCACAGATGATTATGAATCATTATTTGAAAAATTTTCGGATTATCAAGGACAACTCAAAAACAGTAAGTCTCAAAAAGTTGGTCATAAGGCGAAAACATCAGCAGAACAATGGATTCAAGATATGAAAGCCATTATGTCAAAAGATTAGCAATGATCTTTATTGACAAATCTCTTCAATTTGCTACAATAAGATAAGCAATACCTATGATGGTCAAAGCTCATGGATGTTGCAGGCTTTTTGTCCTGCACTTCTAGAGATTTGGCCTTTTTTGGTGAAAAAAATGAAGGAAAAAGAAATGTCACACAATTTTACTGAAAGTTATGATATTATCGTGATTGGAGCAGGACATGCTGGGGTTGAAGCATCGCTTGCTGCCAGTCGCATGGGATGTAAAGTTTTGCTAGCAACCATCAATATTGAGATGCTGGCTTTTATGCCATGCAATCCCTCGATCGGAGGATCTGCAAAAGGCATTGTCGTTCGTGAAGTAGATGCTTTGGGCGGGGAGATGGCCAAGAATATCGATAAGAGCTATATCCAGATGAAAATGCTCAATACTGGCAAAGGACCTGCAGTTCGTGCTCTTAGAGCGCAAGCGGATAAAGAGCTTTATTCCAAAGAAATGCGTAAGACTGTTGAAAATCAAGAAAATTTGACTTTGCGACAAACCATGATTAATGAAATCTTGGTTGAAGATGGTAAAGTAATTGGTGTTAAAACGGCGACGCAACAGGAATATGCAGCTAAAGCTGTCATTGTTACCACTGGAACAGCCTTGAGGGGAGAAATCATCATTGGTGATCTCAAGTATTCATCTGGTCCAAACCATAGCTTGGCAGCCATTCCTTTAGCAGATAACCTGCGGGATCTAGGTTTTGAAATTGGTCGTTTTAAAACCGGAACGCCTCCGCGTGTCAAGGCGTCATCTATCAATTATGATGTGACTGAAATCCAGCCAGGTGATAAAAAGGCCAATCATTTCTCTTACACATCTCGTGATGAGGACTATGTGAAAGATCAGGTGCCTTGCTGGTTGACCTATACCAATGCGGAAAGTCATGAAATTATCCAAAATAACCTACACCGGGCTCCTATGTTTTCAGGCATCGTTAAGGGAGTGGGGCCACGCTATTGCCCGTCTATCGAGGATAAGATTGTCCGTTTTGCGGACAAGGAACGACACCAGCTTTTCTTAGAGCCTGAGGGCCGTGATACAGAAGAAGTTTATGTGCAGGGGCTGTCAACTAGTTTGCCAGAAGATGTACAAAAAGAATTGGTTCACTCTATCAAGGGTCTAGAAAATGCAGAGATGATGCGGACAGGCTATGCTATTGAGTATGATATGATCATGCCTCACCAGTTGCGGGCAACCTTGGAAACCAAGAAAATTTCAGGTCTCTTTACAGCAGGTCAGACAAATGGGACTTCTGGCTATGAAGAAGCTGCAGGTCAAGGGATTATCGCTGGGATTAATGCGGCCTTGAAAATCCAAGGTAAGCCGGAGTTAATCTTGAAGCGTAGTGATGGATACATTGGAGTCATGATTGATGATTTGGTCACCAAGGGAACCGTAGAACCTTATCGACTTTTGACTAGCCGAGCTGAGTACCGTTTGATTCTCCGCCATGACAATGCCGATATGCGTTTAACAGAGATGGGGCGAGAAATTGGTCTGGTAGATGATGAGCGCTGGGCTCGTTTCGAAATTAAAAAGAATCAATTTGACAATGAAATGAAGCGTTTGGAATCCATCAAGCTAAAACCTGTCAAGGAAACCAATGCTAAGGTAGAAGAGCTTGGCTTTAAGCCTCTGACAGATGCAGTAACTGCCAAAGAATTTATGCGACGTCCGGAAGTGTCTTACCAGGATGTGGTTCAGTTCATTGGTCCGGCGGCAGAGGAGCTTGATGAAAAGATTATCGAGCTAATTGAAACAGAGATTAAGTACGAAGGCTATATTTCTAAAGCCCTTGATCAGGTTGAGAAGATGAAACGCATGGAAGAGAAGCGCATTCCAGCTAATATCGACTGGGATGATATTGACTCAATTGCGACAGAAGCACGACAGAAGTTTAAGAAAATCAATCCGGAAACAATTGGTCAGGCTAGTCGCATTTCTGGTGTCAACCCAGCTGATATTTCTATTTTGATGGTTTATTTGGAAGGAAAAGCACGGAGTATTTCAAAAAATAAAGACAAGCAAAAACACGTTTGATTTTGTACTGACCCCCAAAAGTTAGACAATTAATTTAAGCAAAGGATTTAGTTCTATATTATACAGGACTAAGTCCTTTTAATTTTACTTTGATTCGTTTGTTGTTGTAATAATCAATATAGTCGACGATTGCCCCCTCAAGTTCCTTTATAGACTTAAAAGTCTTCTCATAGCCGTAAAACATCTCTGATTTAAGAATGCCAAAGAACGATTCGATCATACCATTGTCAGTACTATTCCCCTTGCGAGACATAGATGGCTGAATTCCCTTATCTTCTAAAAAATTATGATATAACTCATGCTGGTATTGCCATCCCTGATCACTGTGGAGAATAGTCTTCTCATATTGTTCTTCTCTAAATGCTTGTTCTAACATATCTTTTATTTGGTTTAAATTCGGTGAAGACGATAGAGTATAGGCTATAATTTCGCTGTTATAACCATCTAAAATTGGTGATAGATATAGTTTTTGGTTACTTGTTGGAATAGAAAACTCTGTAATGTCTGTATAGCACTTTTCCAATGGTTTTAAAGCTTTGAATTGGCGTTGAATAATATTCTCAGCTTTCTTTCCAACTTCTCCATGATAAGAAGAATACTTACGTTTTCGACGAATACGAGCAGTTAGCCCCAACAGTTTCATCAGACGTTGTACCTTCTTATGGTTTACGATGAACCCACGGTTTCTAAGCTCAAGAGTAATACGACGGTATCCATAATTTCCTTTATGGTCGTTATAAATGGTTTGTATTTCGTTTTTTACGTCCTGATTCTTATCTTCTTGGTTTAGCTGCTTTAAGTGATAATAGTAAGTTGAACGGGCAAGTTTGATAATCTTTAAAAGAATATCTAAAGGAAACTCTGACACTAACTCTCTGACAATCTGCGTCTTTCTTCTTTCTCTTTTTCCTCCTTCAAGCGGAGTTCTCTCAACTTTTTTAGAATGGCATTCTCCGCTCTTAAATACTCATTTTCAGCCTGAAGGCGTTCTAGTTCTGTCATCTCTTCCGTTTTTTCTTTGGCTTACGTCCCATTTTAGGTACTCTCCCTCTTGTTTTCTCAACAATAGTATACCCATTTTTCTTGTATTGTGCTATCCAATTTTTCAATAGCGAAGGATCGGGTAAAGCATAATCTAAAGATACACTTCTTAGTGAACGACCTTTAAGCAGAACTTTATTAATTATTTCTTCCTTTAATTCGGGAGAATAGTAACGATTCTTTCCTTTTTTTGCGATTTCTGTCCCATAACGATCAATCAATTTAATCATATACTGAAGATTAGAAATGTTTATCTCAAATTGATTTGAAAGTCGTCTAAAGCTCTCTCCTTGCTTTCTCAATTCATATATTTGAACTTTATCTTTATAAGTTAATTTCATAATAAAACACCCCAAAAGTTAGATTTTTTCTGTCTAACTTTTGGGGTGCAGTTCATTTCTCAAGCGTGTTTTTATAGCGATAGATTGACATAGGTGTAAACAAATTGTCAATTCAAGATTGACAACGTAATGAATATTTTTAGAGTGAAAACGATAAGTTTATAGACAAAGATAGAAATAGGATATAAAAAGGGTAATAGGCATTATTATCTCGGACCTTCGGTTAATATTTCTTTCATAGAGCTTAGTTAGATTAGGAGGATAAAGCTGGAGGGCGGGAAGTAGTAAAAAGTAATCAAGTAAAGTGAAGACGGTAAATGGAGTGTGAAATGGCAAAGAGTATTGTTTTATGCAAACGATAGGTCTTGTCAACAAAATTTACAAAATTGACAATGAATGAGTAAATAAAAGCAAGAAAATGAGTAGAATATGACATAAAATGAATATGAAATATAACTCCTTTTAAGAGTAAGTATAATTGTCATATTTCAGTCTTTTTTACTAATAAAAGAGCAAAGGAAAACTCGCTTTTTTCCTTAATTTATGGTAAAATGGCGGATAAGAGGTTTGTGATGAAAAAATTTCATTTTGCTCCAGTTCACTTTGTCATGCTGGGGGTTATTTCTTTTGGAATCTTAGCCATTTTGTTGCGGGTATTCGGTGAGGGAACACTTGCCTTGCTTGCAGCCTTTTTTGTGGTAGCTTTTTTCACTCTTGTCTTGATTTACCAACAAAAAATGTTTGAAGCAGATGAGTTTGAGCAGATTCAATATGTTAATCATCATGCAGAAAATAGTCTGACTTCCTTATTGGATCAAATGCCTGTTGGAGTTATTAAAATCAAGAAAGAAACAGGGGAAGTTGAATGGTTTAACCCTTATGCAGAATTACTTTGCACAACGGAAGATGGCGAGTTTGATACAGAAGTGCTACAACGGATGATGGACGCTTCACTTGAGGGATCTGGTCGCTATTTGACGGTTGGCGATAAAAAATACTCTATTTATTTGGATCGCTCATCTAATGTTTTTTACTTTTTTGATGCTTCTAGCGAGTATGAGGCGACTGCTGAACTGGTTACTACAAGACCAGTTATCGGAATTATTTCTGTTGATAATTATGATGATTTGGAAGATGTTGTGTCAGACTCAGACATCAGTCAGATTAATAGCTTTGTTGCAAATTATGTTGCAGAATTTGCTGATCGTTACCACATGTTTTACCGTCGTGTAGGAACAGATCGTTTTTATCTTTTTACAGACTTTACAGTTTTAGATCAGTTAATGCAGGATAAGTTTTCTGTTATTGACCAATTTCGATTAGAAGCCAAAAATCGTGAAATTCCTTTGACTTTGAGTATGGGATTTGCTTATGGAGATGGAGATCACGACCAAATTGGTAAAACAGCTCTGCTAAATCTAAACTTAGCGGAAGTTCGAGGCGGTGACCAGGCTGTCGTAAAGGAAAATGATGAAAGCAAAAATCCAATCTTCTTTGGTGGAGGAACGGCCTCGGCTGTTAAGCGCACTCGTACTCGTACTCGGGCAATGATGACAGCCATTTCTGACAAGATTCGAAGTGTGGACCAAGTTTTGGTTATGGGACATAAAAACTTAGATATGGACGCATTAGGTTCTGCTGTTGGTATGCAACTCTTTGCAAGTAATCTAATCGATAAGAGTTATGTTGTCTATGATCCATATCAAATGGCGGCAGATATTGAACGTGCAGTAAATAGACTTCAAGAAGAAGGCCAGACTCAGTTCATTACGGTAGCAAAAGCTATGACGATGGTGAGTGGAAATTCTTTATTGATTATGGTTGATCATTCAAAGATTGAGTTGACCTTGTCGAAAGAACTTTACGAACAGTTTTATCAAACGATTGTCATTGACCATCACCGACGAGATGATGATTTTCCTGAAAATGCTGTGATTACCTATATTGAGAGCGGTGCTAGTAGTGCAAGTGAACTTGTTACTGAGTTGCTCCAATTCCAAAATTCTAAGAAAAATAGACTCGGTAAAATGCAAGCTAGTGTTTTGATGGCGGGCATGATGCTGGATACGAAGAATTTCACATCACGAGTTACGAGTAGAACATTTGATGTAGCAAGTTACTTACGGACACGTGGTAGTGATAGTGTGGCCATTCAAGATATTTCAGCGACAGATTTTGACGAGTATCGGTCTGTCAATGAGTTAATTCTGAGAGGAAGCAAGATTCTACCAAATGTCATTGTAGCAAGTGGTGCAGAGGACACTAGCTATCCAACAGTGGTTATCAGTAAGGCGGCAGACACAATGCTTGCCATGTCTGGCATTGAAGCAACTTTTGTGGTAAGTAAGAATACGCAAGGATATGTTTCTATTTCCGCACGTAGTCGAAGTAAAATTAATGTTCAACGGATTATGGAAAAAATGGGCGGTGGCGGACACTTCAATCTGGCAGCTGCACAAATGAAAGATATAACGGTTGCAGAGGCAACGCGTAAGTTGAATCAAGAAATTTTGGATGAAACAATCAAAAAAGAAGAGGAGAAGATAGAATGAAAGTTATTTTTTTAGCAGATGTAAAAGGCAAAGGAAAAAAGGGGAAATCAAAGAAGTCCCTACAGGATATGCTCAGAATTTTTTGATTAAGAAGAATCTAGCAAAAGAAGCGACTGCTCAAGCTGTTGGAGAATTGCGTGGAAAACAAAAATCAGAGGAAAAAGCTCATGCAGAATTGGTTGCTGAAGCTCAAGCAATTAAGGCTAAGTTAGCCGAAGAAACGACTGTAGTCGAATTTACTGAAAAAGTTGGTCCAGATGGCTGGACATTTGGGTCTATCACTAGTAAGAAAATTGCAGAAGAGTTAGAGAAACAATTCGGAATTAAATTAGATAAACGAAACATCAAGGTAGAGTCACCGATTCGTTCAATCGGCTTGATTGATGTACAAGTCAAAATTTACCAAGACATTACAGGTATCATCAATCTGCGTGTCAAGGAAGGATAAGGTAATAGGAGAGAGGAGTTCTTTATGGCAGAGATTGATGAATTACGAGCGCAGCCTCAAGATATTTTAGCAGAGCAGTCTGTTCTAGGAGCTATTTTTCTTGATGAGAGCAAGCTCGTTTTCGTTCGCGAGTATATCGAGCCAGCAGACTTCTTTAAGTATGCCAACCGCTTGATTTTCAAGGCTATGATTGATTTGGCTGATCGCGGAGATGCTATTGATGCAACGACAGTTCGTAATATTTTAGATAGCCAGGATGATTTGCAAAATATTGGTGGTCTGAGTTATTTAGTTGAGGTTATTAACTCGGTTCCAACTTCTGCAAATGCGGAATATTATGCAAAAATTGTTGCTGAAAAAGCAATATTGCGCCGCTTGATCACACGTCTGACAGATTCTATCAACCAAGCTTATGATGGGGCAAGTCCAGCAGACGAAATCATTGCTGGGGCAGAGAAAGCTTTGATTGATGTCAGCGAAAATGCCAATCGTAGTGGTTTTAAGAATATCAAGGATATTCTGAATATTAACTTTGAAAATTTAGAGGTTAGATCACAGCAAACATCACATATTACGGGAATTGCAACTGGTTATCCCGAACTGGATAGGATGACTACAGGCTTGCATGAGGAAGAGCTAATCATTTTGGCTGCTCGTCCTGCGGTCGGAAAAACTGCTTTTGCTCTTAATATTGCCCAGAATATTGGTACAAAGTTAGATAAGACTGTAGCTATCTTCTCTTTGGAAATGGGAGCAGAAAGCTTGGTAGACCGGATGTTGGCCTCTGAAGGAGTGATTAATTCTCACTCGATTCGTACAGGACAACTTAGCGATGAGGAATGGCGAAAGGTGACCATTGCACAAGCCAATTTGGCTCAGGCTAGTATTTATATTGATGATACGCCAGGGATTCGGATTACAGAGATTCGTTCAAGGGCTAGGAAGTTGGCCCAAGAGACGGGGAATCTTGGCTTGATTTTGATTGACTATCTGCAACTGATTACAGGGACGGGGCGTGAAAATCGCCAACAAGAGGTTTCAGAAATCTCTCGTCAACTGAAGATTTTAGCAAAAGAGTTAAAAGTACCAGTGATCGCCCTGAGTCAGCTTTCTCGTGGAGTAGAGCAACGGCAAGATAAACGTCCGGTATTATCAGATATTCGTGAGTCTGGATCAATTGAGCAGGACGCGGATATTGTGGCCTTTTTATACCGTGATGATTACTATGATCGAGCTGGTGAAGAGGAAGAAGGCATTCCAAATAATAAGGTTGAGGTTATTATCGAAAAGAACCGGAGCGGTGCGCGTGGTACTGTAGAGTTGATTTTCCAAAAAGAATACAATAAATTTTCAAGTATTTCTAAGAGGGAGGAAGTATAAAAATGAGTGATGCATTTACAGATGTTGCAAAGATGAAAAAAATAAAGGAAGATATCAAAGCTCATGAGGGGCAGATGGTCGAGATGACTTTGGAAAATGGTCGGAAACGTCAAAAAGATAAAAAAGGCCGTTTAATTGAAGTTTACCCTTCTTTATTTATCGTAGAGTACATCAATGACAAGGTTCCTGAGGAGGATTCTGCTCGAACTTATGTTGAGTCTTATACGTATTCAGATATCTTGACAGAAAAGAATTTGATTCGCTATTTTGATGAAGAAGTAGAAGAGAATTAAAAGTTAAGAAATGAGATTGGACTTGGTCACAATCTTTTTCCTTTTAGGTAGATAGTCAGATTTTGCGACAGATTTTTATTTGTAGTATAATGTTTGAAAAGATGTGGGGGAAAGAATGATGGATTTAATGAAACGCTTTAATAAGCATTTAGATAAGATTGCAGTATCTATGATTCGCCAGTTTGATCAGTCCATATCTGACATTCCGGGAGTTTTGCGCTTAACTTTGGGAGAGCCAGATTTTACAACTCCAGATCATATTAAAGAGGCGGCTAAAGCTGCAATTGATGCCAATCAAAGCCACTATACTGGTATGAGTGGTTTGTTAGAGCTTCGTCAAGCTGCTAGTAGTTTTGTTAAAGAAAAATATCATCTAGATTACAACCCAGAATCAGAGGTCTTAGTGACAATCGGTGCAACAGAAGCATTGTCAGCGACCTTAACAGCCATTTTGGAAGAAGGCGATATTGTACTACTTCCGGCACCTGCTTATCCTGGTTATGAGCCACTTGTTAATCTCATGGGTGCTGAGATTGTCGAGATTGATACGACAGAAAATGATTTTGTTTTAACACCAGAAATGCTGGAAAAAGCCATTTTAGAGCAAGGCGAAAAAGTCAAAGCTGTCATTCTGAATTACCCAGCAAATCCGACTGGTGTGACTTATTCGCGTCAGCAAATTCAGGAGTTTGCGGCCGTTTTACAAAAATATGAAGTCTTTGTGATCTGTGATGAAGTTTATTCTGAGTTGACCTATACAGGAGAGACGCATGTTTCTTTGGGGCAATACTTGAGAAATCAGACGGTTGTTATCAATGGACTTTCAAAATCTCATGCGATGACTGGTTGGAGATTGGGATTTGTATTTGCTCCGGCAGTATTTACGGCTCAAATTATTAAGAGTCATCAGTATTTGGTGACAGCGGCTACTACTATGGCCCAGTTTGCTGGTGCTGAAGCGTTATTGGATGGGAAAAATGATGCAGAGCCGATGAAAAAGGAATATCTCAAACGTCGAGATTACATCCTAGAAAAAATGACCAGTCTGGGTTTTAAAATTATTAAACCAGATGGCGCATTTTATATTTTTGCGAAGATTCCAGATGGATACAATCAAGATTCATTTGCATTTCTGAAAGATTTTGCTGAGAAAAAAGCGGTAGCTTTTATACCAGGTGCTGCTTTTGGACAATACGGAGAAGGGTACATCCGACTTTCTTATGCAGCGAGCATGGAGGTTATTCAGGAGGCGATGAAACGCCTGAAGGAGTATATGGAAGAGTATGATGCAGTCCATCACGAGTAAGGCCTTGATTCTCTACAATCGTAATTTTAGAGAGGATGACAAGCTGGTTAAAATTTTTACAGAGCAAGCCGGGAAAAGGATGTTTTTTGTAAAACATGCTGTTAATTCTAAATTAAGTCCAGTCATTCAGCCTTTGACAATTGCTAATTTGCTGATGAAAATTAGCGATGAAGGTCTTAGTTATATTCAAGATTATCAGGATGTTCAGTCTTTTAATAGAATAAATAATGATTTATTTATCATGGCTTATGCGACTTATGTAGCGGCCTTAGCTGATGCTAGTATTCATGATAATCAGCCGGACGCCGCTCTCTTTGCTTTTTTGGAAAAGACTTTAGAGCTAATGAATCAAGGGTTAGATTATGAAATTTTGACGAACATTTTTGAAATCCAGATTCTATCACGTTTTGGAGTTTCTCTAAACTTTCACGAATGCGTATTTTGTCATCGAACGGGCATGCCTTTTGATTTTTCATTTAAATGGAATGGCCTATTGTGTCCAGAACACTACTATCAAGATGAGAGACGTAGCCATCTCCATCCAAATATCCCTTTTTTACTAAATCAATTTCAATCTGTTGAGTTTGAAACCTTGGAAACCATTTCATTGAATAAGGAAATCAAACAGCAATTACGGAACATTATAGATCAATTATATGATGAGTATGTTGGGATTCATCTAAAATCAAAAAAATTTATTGACTCTCTGGGCGACTGGGGAAATATTTTACAAGATAATCAGGATAAGGAGTCTACATGAAGAAAATAGCTATTGATGCGATGGGTGGGGATTTTGCACCTCAAGCTTTGGTCGAAGGAGCGAATCAAGCTTTAAGGGAATTCTCAGATATTGAATTGATTTTATATGGAGATGAAGCAAAAATCAAACAATATTTGACAGCTACTGAACGTGTCACTATTGTACATACGGACGAAAAAATTGAATCGGATGATGAGCCAACGAAAGCTATTAGGCAAAAAAAGAACGCAAGCATGATTTTAGCGGCTAAAGCTGTAAAGGCGGGAGAAGCAGATGCTGTCCTTTCCGCTGGCAATACAGGTGCTCTTTTAGCTGCAGGCTTCTTTATTGTAGGGCGAATAAAAAATATTGACCGTCCTGGTTTATTATCAACTCTTCCAACTATTAATGGTAAAGGATTTGATATGCTGGACTTAGGTGCTAATGCAGAAAATACGGCTCATCATTTGTATCAATACGCAAAGCTTGGCTCTTTCTATGCAGAAAGTGTAAGAGGAATCAAAAGACCTCGTGTAGGCCTCTTAAATAATGGTACAGAAAGTAGTAAAGGAGATCCTTTGCGCAAGGAGACATACGAGTTGCTTGCTGCAGATTCTACGATTCATTTCATTGGAAATGTTGAAGCGCGTGAATTAATGAATGATGTAGCAGATGTAGTGGTGACAGATGGTTTCACGGGAAACGCTGTTTTGAAGTCTATTGAAGGAACTGCTCTAAGCATCATGGGACAACTGAAAAAGAGCATCCTAGGTGGCGGTCTAAAAGCAAAATTAGGAGCTTTACTTTTAAAAGATAGTTTAAGAGAGCTGAAATCTAGCTTGGATTATTCGGAAGCTGGTGGAGCAGTATTATTTGGACTTAAGGCTCCAGTAGTCAAAACACATGGTTCAAGTGATGCTAAGACTGTTTGCAGTACGATTCGTCAAATCCGTACGATGTTGGATACAAATGTAGTAGGCAAGTCAGTTGCTGAATTTTCAAAGGAGGCAGAATAAAATGACACAAGAAGAGATTTATCAAAAAGTTGTTGCCATTATCCAAGAACGTCAAGGAACGGATTTTGTCGTAACTCCTAAACTGGGGCTTAAAGATAATTTAGGAGCAGACTCTGTAGATTTGATGGAATTTATTTTAACTTTAGAAGATGAATTTGGAATTGATATCTCTGATGAAGACATTGACCAACTGAAAAATGTTTCGGATGTTGTCTCATATGTAGAAAAGAAAGTAAAGTAGGCCTTTAGCCTACTTTTTTCTATGTTTTTATTCAGGAAAATTTATTAAGTAGTCTTATGGGTAGCAAATACTAAATAAAAAACAATGGCATCCATTTTATTGTGCGGATTTTACTTGTAAAAACAGATTTTATGTGGTAGTATTAAGATAACAAAAACACGAAAGGCGAATATTAAAATGTCCATTAATTTATTATATTCGGGAAAAGCAAAAGATATTTTTTCAACAAAAGATGAAGATGTGATTATAGCTCATTATAAGGACCAAGCAACAGCTTTTAATGGTGTGAAAAAGGAGCAAATTGAGGGCAAGGGGATACTCAATAATCAAATCTCATCTTTTATTTTTGAAAAGCTTAATGCTGCTGGTGTGGAGACGCATTTTATTGAAAAGATTTCGGACACAGATCAGCTCAATAAAAAAGTGAATATTATTCCTTTAGAAGTCGTATTGAGGAATTATACAGCAGGTTCTTTCTCTAAGCGCTTTGGCGTAGAGGAGGGAATAAAACTTGAGACTCCAATCGTTGAATTTTATTATAAAAATGATGATTTAGATGATCCTTTTATCAATGATGAGCATGTGAAATTTTTGCAGATTGCCACTGATGAAGAAATAGTATTTTTAAAAGAAGAGACTCGTCGGATTAATGAACTTTTATCAGATTGGTTCCGTCAAATCGGATTGAAGTTGATTGATTTTAAGGTAGAATTTGGTTTTGACAAAGATGGGAAAATTATTCTAGCAGATGAATTTTCACCAGATAATTGTCGTCTATGGGATGCGAATGGTCATCATATGGATAAAGATGTTTTCCGAAGAGGTTTAGGGAAGCTGACAGATGTTTATGAAACTGTCTGGGAGAAATTACAGGTATTAAAATAAGGTATTGAAATGGATAAACGTATTTTTGTTGAGAAAAAAGCAGATTTTCGGGTGAAATCAGATAGTTTGGTCAAGGAGCTTCAGCATAATCTCAGCTTGACCACTTTAAAAGTCATTCGTATTGTACAGGTCTATGATGTGTTTGATTTGGCAGAGGGTTTGTTCGCGCGTGCGGAGAAGTATATTTTTTCGGAGCAGGTGACCGATACTGTTTTGTCAGAAGAAACTGTGCAGGCTAATCTCGCCAACTATGCATTTTTCGCCATTGAAAGCTTGCCAGGTCAGTTTGACCAACGGGCAGCTTCATCTCAAGAAGCTTTGTTATTACTTGGTAGCTCAAGTAATGTGACAGTAAAAACAGCGCAACTTTACTTAGTCAATAAAGATATTGATGAAGCTGAGTTGGAGTCTGTTAAAAAATACTTGCTGAATCCAGTGGATTCACGCTTTAAGGATATTAAACAACCAATTCAATTGGAAAAATTTTCTGAATCGGATAAAACGATTCCCAAATTGACTTTCTTTGAAAGCTATACAGCAGAAGACTTTGCGCACTATAAGGCAGAACAAGGACTGGCTATGGAAGTGGATGATTTGCTCTTTATCCAAGAATATTTCAAGTCAATCGGACGTGTGCCAACAGAAACAGAGCTCAAAGTTTTGGATACTTACTGGTCTGATCACTGCCGTCACACGACTTTTGAGACTGAGTTGAAGACTATTGACTTCTCAGCGTCGAAATTCCAAAAGCAATTACAGGAAACATATGAGAAGTATCTAGCTATGCGTGAGAAATTAGGTCGTTCTGAAAAACCACAAACCTTAATGGATATGGCGACTATTTTTGGTCGTTACGAACGTGCTAATGGTCGTTTGGATGATATGGAAGTGTCTGACGAGATTAATGCTTGCTCGGTTGAAATCGAAGTGGATGTTGATGGTGTCAAGGAACCTTGGCTTCTCATGTTCAAAAATGAAACCCATAACCACCCAACGGAAATCGAACCATTTGGTGGAGCTGCGACATGTATCGGTGGGGCTATTCGTGACCCATTGTCTGGACGTTCTTATGTTTATCAAGCCATGCGTATTTCGGGGGCAGGTGATATTACGGCGCCAATTTCTGAAACACGTGCTGGGAAATTGCCACAACAAGTCATTTCTAGGACAGCAGCTCATGGTTACTCTTCTTATGGGAACCAGATTGGTCTTGCGACGACATATGTTCGCGAGTACTTCCACCCAGGATTTGTAGCTAAACGTATGGAGCTTGGTGCAGTTGTTGGCGCAGCTCCAAAGGAAAATGTAGTCCGTGAGAAACCTGAAGCGGGTGATGTGATTATCCTCCTCGGTGGGAAAACAGGTCGTGATGGTATTGGTGGTGCGACAGGATCTTCTAAGGTTCAAACAGTAGAGTCTGTAGAGACTGCTGGTGCAGAAGTTCAAAAAGGAAATGCCATTGAAGAACGCAAGATTCAACGTCTATTCCGTAATGGTGAGGTCACTCGTCTTATCAAGAAATCAAATGATTTTGGAGCAGGTGGTGTATGTGTGGCTATCGGAGAATTGGCAGATGGTCTTGAAATTGATCTGAACAAAGTACCTCTTAAATACCAAGGTTTGAATGGTACAGAAATTGCTATCTCTGAATCGCAAGAGCGGATGGCGGTCGTTGTTCGTCCGAAGGACGTAGAAGCCTTTGTTGCGGAATGCTATAAAGAAAATATTCATGCAGTTGTGGTCGCAGTTGTCACTGAAAAACCAAATCTGGTGATGCACTGGAATGGTGAAATGATCGTGGATTTGGAGCGTCGTTTCCTTGATACCAACGGAGTGCGTGTTGTTGTAAATGCCAAAGTAGTTGACAAGGATGTCAACCTACCTGAAAAACGATCAACATCTATAAATACACTTGAAGCAGATGTTCTTGCAGTTCTATCAGACTTGAATCATACGAGTCAAAAGGGATTGCAAACAATCTTTGATAGCTCAGTTGGTCGCTCAACTGTCAATCAACCACTAGGTGGACGACACCAAATCACGCCAACAGAAGCGTCTGTTCAGAAATTACCTGTACAACATGGTGTGACTCATACTGCATCAGTAATAGCTCAAGGTTACCATCCTTACTTGGCTAAATGGTCGCCTTATCATGGTGCAGCGTATGCTGTTATTGAGGCTACAGCTCGTCTGGTGGCAGTAGGTGCCAACTGGTCCAAGGCTCGCTTTTCTTATCAAGAATATTTTGAGCGGATGGACAAACAAGCTGAGCGTTTTGGACAACCAGTATCAGCACTTCTAGGTTCTATCGAAGCACAAATTCAACTTGGTTTACCATCTATCGGAGGTAAAGACTCTATGTCTGGTACTTTTGAAGAATTGACTGTACCACCAACTTTGGTTGCCTTTGGAGTGACAACGGCAGATAGTCGCAAGGTGCTCTCACCTGAATTTAAGACTGCTGGTGAACATATTTACTACATTCCGGGTCAAGAACTTTCTCAAGATATTGACTTTGAATTGATTAAGTCAAACTTTGCTAAATTTTCAGAGATTCACGCGGCACATAAGGTAACTGCAGCATCTGCGGTTAAATATGGCGGTGTTGTTGAAAGCCTCTCACTTGCAGTATTAGGGAATCACATTGGTGCAAATGTAGCATTGACTCATCTTGAGAGTAGCTTGACAGGACAATTAGGTGGATTTGTCTTTACTTCACCTGAAGAAATTACTGGAGTAGAGAAAATCGGTCAAACTAGTGCAGACTTTACACTAACTGTCAACGGTGTGAAGTTAGATGGATACAAACTTGACAGTTCCTTCCAAGGTAAACTGGAAGAAGTTTACCCAACTGAGTTTAGGCAAGAAACGGAATTGGCAGAAATTCCAGCTGTTATGTCTAGCATAGTCATCGAAGCCAAAAAAACAATTGAAAAACCTGTGGTTTACATCCCAGTATTCCCAGGAACTAACTCTGAATATGATTCAGCTAAAGCTTTTGAAAAAGAAGGAGCACAAGTAAACTTAGTGCCTTTCGTAACAATTGATGAAGATGCTATTGTCAAGTCTGTTGACAAGATGGTTGACAACATTGTCAATTCTGACATTATCTTCTTTGCAGGAGGTTTCTCAGCTGCAGACGAACCAGATGGTTCGGCAAAATTTATCGTTAACATATTGCTTAATGAGAAGGTTCGTGTTGCTATTGACAGCTTTATTGATAGAGGTGGCTTGATAATTGGTATTTGTAATGGATTTCAAGCTCTTGTAAAATCAGGACTTTTACCATATGGTAACTTTGAAGATGCAAGTAGCACAAGTCCAACTCTCTTTTATAATGACGCTAATCAGCATGTGGCTAGAATGGTGGAAACGCGTATTGTCAATACTAACTCACCGTGGCTTGCTGGTGTTACAGTTGGAGATATTCATGCGATCCCAGTATCGCATGGTGAAGGGAAGTTTGTCGTAACAGCAGAGGAGTTTGCAAGACTTCGTGACAATGGTCAGATTTGGAGTCAGTACGTAGATTTCGATGGTCAGCCAAGCATGGACAGTAAGTACAATCCTAACGGTTCCCTTTACGCTATCGAAGGAATCACTAGCAAGAATGGTCAAATTATCGGGAAAATGGGCCATTCAGAGCGCTGGGAGGAAGGCCTTTTTCAGAATATTCCAGGTCAGAAAGACCAGAAACTATTTGAAAGTGCTGTTCGCTATTTCAGACAGAAATAAATAGTCCTAGATATAGATGAGTTTCTAAAATAATAATGTATCAGACGACAGTATGAAAGCAGTGAAACTGAACTATAAGAAAGAATACGGAGTTGTTTAGCTTGATCGGCTAGCTTTCTCCATTTTGCAAGATAAAAGAATTTAGGTAAATCAATGACGTACGAAGTAAAGTCACTTAATGAAGAATGTGGTGTTTTCGGTATCTGGGGGCATCCTGATGCAGCAAAACTAACGTATTTTGGTCTTCATAGCCTTCAGCATCGTGGCCAGGAGGGGGCAGGAATCCTTTCTAACGATGCTGGGCAGTTGAAGCGCCATCGTAATATGGGGCTTTTATCCGAAGTCTTTAAAAATCCTGCTAATTTGGATAAATTAACAGGAACAGGTGCGATTGGGCACGTTCGTTATGCAACTGCTGGCGAGGCTTCTGTAGATAATATCCAGCCTTTTATGTTTAAATTTCATGACATCCAATTTGGTCTTGCCCATAATGGGAATTTGACGAATGCAGCGTCATTAAAAAAAGAACTTGAAAAGAATGGGGCCATTTTCAGCTCGACTTCAGATTCTGAAATTTTAGCGCATTTGATTCGTCGTAGCCATAAGCCTACATTGATAGGAAAAGTCAAAGAAGCACTCAGTACAGTTAAGGGAGGCTTTGCCTACCTCTTGATGTTTGAAGACAAGCTTATTGTGGCGCTGGATCCAAATGGTTTTCGTCCTTTATCTATCGGGAGAATGGCGAATGGTGCAATTGTGGTATCCTCTGAAACCTGTGCTTTTGAGGTCATTGGAGCAGAGTGGCTTAGAGATGTGAAGCCTGGAGAGGTAGTCATCATTGACGATCAGGGCATCCAGTATGATCACTATACGACAGATACACAGCTTGCAATTTGCTCTATGGAATATATCTACTTTGCCCGTCCAGACTCGAATATCCATGGTGTCAATGTACATACAGCTCGTAAGCGAATGGGAGCTCAGTTAGCGCGTGAGTTTAAGCATGAAGCGGATATAGTGGTTGGTGTGCCTAATTCGTCGCTCAGTGCAGCCATGGGATTTGCGGAAGAATCAGGCTTACCCAATGAAATGGGCTTAATCAAAAACCAATATACACAACGCACTTTTATCCAACCAACTCAGGAATTACGTGAGCAAGGAGTTCGTATGAAACTCTCTGCGGTATCAGGTGTTGTTAAAGGAAAACGAGTCGTTATGATTGATGATTCGATTGTTCGTGGAACGACATCTCGTCGGATCGTTCAGCTCTTGAAAGAAGCGGGAGCTTCTGAGGTTCACGTTGCTATTGGTAGTCCAGCACTAGCTTATCCATGTTTTTACGGGATTGACATCCAGACTCGTCAGGAGTTGATCGCAGCGAATCACACAGTTGAAGAAACCCGTCAAATCATTGGTGCGGACAGTCTGACTTATCTTTCTATTGAGGGGTTAGTAGATTCCATTGGTATTGAGACAGACGCTCCCAATGGTGGACTTTGCGTGGCTTACTTTGATGGAAACTATCCAACCCCTCTCTATGACTATGAAGAAGAATATCGAAGAAGTTTGGAAGAAAAGACCAGTTTTTACAAATAGGCGGATGAAGGCTCTCCATTAAAGGAAAGGAAGAGGAGAAAAGATGACAAATAAAAATGCATATGCACAATCCGGTGTGGATGTTGAAGCGGGTTATGAAGTTGTTGAGCGGATCAAAAAACATGTGGCACGGACAGAACGTGCGGGTGTTATGGGTGCTCTAGGTGGCTTTGGTGGTATGTTTGATCTTTCAAAGACTGGGGTCAAAGAGCCGGTCTTGATTTCTGGTACGGATGGAGTTGGTACTAAACTGATGTTGGCGATCCAGTATGACAAGCATGATACCATTGGGCAGGACTGTGTAGCTATGTGTGTCAATGACATCATCGCAGCAGGAGCAGAACCTCTTTATTTTTTAGACTATATTGCTACTGGAAAAAATGAGCCAGCAAAGTTGGAACAAGTTGTCGCTGGTGTGGCTGAAGGTTGTGTGCAGGCAGGTGCAGCTCTCATTGGTGGGGAAACTGCTGAAATGCCTGGTATGTATGGAGAAGATGACTATGACTTGGCTGGTTTTGCGGTAGGTGTGGCTGAAAAAAGCCAAATTATTGATGGCTCAAAAGTAGCCGAAGGGGATATCCTCCTTGGACTTGCTTCCAGTGGGATCCACTCCAATGGTTACTCTCTCGTTCGTCGTGTTTTTGCCGACTATACAGGTGAGGAAGTCTTGCCAGAATTGGAAGGAAAGAAACTTAAGGAAGTCCTTCTTGAGCCGACTCGAATTTATGTCAAAGTTTTGTTGCCATTGATTAAAGAACAGCTAGTTCACGGAATTGCCCACATCACAGGTGGAGGCTTTATTGAAAATGTCCCACGTATGTTCTCGTGTGATTTAGCTGCAGTGATTGAGGAAGATAAGATTCCGGTGCTACCAATTTTCAAAGCACTTGAGAAATATGGTCAAATCAAGCACCAAGAAATGTTTGAAATCTTCAATATGGGGCTAGGGATGATTTTGGCCGTAGCTCCTGAAAATGTGGATCGTGTTAAAGAGCTTCTTGATGAGCCTGTTTATGAAGTTGGCCGGATTGTCAAAAAAGAAAATGAAAGTGTCATCATCAAATGAAAAAAATAGCGGTTTTTGCCTCTGGTAATGGCTCAAATTTTCAAGTGATTGCCGAACAATTTCCAGTGGAGTTTGTTTTTTCAGACCATCGTGATGCCTTTGTTCTCGAGCGTGCAAATCAGTTAAGGGTTAAAAGCTATGCTTTTGAACTCAAGGAGTTTGAGAACAAGGCAGACTATGAAGCAGCACTCGTGGAACTCTTGCAAGAACACCAGATTGACTTGGTTTGCCTCGCTGGCTACATGAAAATCGTTGGTTCAACCTTGCTTAGTGCTTATGAAGGTCGAATCATAAACATTCATCCAGCCTATCTGCCAGAATTTCCAGGAGCCCATGGGATTGAGGATGCTTGGCAGGCTGGTGTTGAGCAGTCTGGCGTGACCATTCACTGGGTGGACTCGGGTGTGGATACAGGCAAAATTATTCAGCAAGTGCGCGTGCCACGTCTGGCAGAAGATACACTAGAAAGCTTTGAAGCCCGCATTCATGAGGCGGAATACAGGTTATATCTAGAAGTGTTGGATAGTTTGGGAGTGGATAGGAAGTAAATTTTTGAATAATAAAGCTGTTGAGACTTTACTAGATAAAGTTAAAGAATTTGAAGAATTTTTTAATGAATATGAAAAACAATTTTACCCTAAAGTAAAAAAATTAGAAATAAATTTCTAATTAGCTTAATTGTATTTATTACTCTAATGTTAACAAGTTATGTGCTTTGGTTGTGGGATTTTGGTGATTTGTGTGTTAAAATACCTTCTCTTATTTTTACTGTGTTTTCTTTGTGGTATTTTATTTATCTCAGTCGAAAATTTGATAAAGTTTCAGATGGAAAACCTAATAAATTTGAAGAGCTATGTAGAGAAATAAAGTATGAATTGATTCTTATGTATGGAGAAAAAGCTAGTTATGCTGTGAAGTTGTTAATAGCTGATTTGACAGATAAACGTGATAGGTCGATTAATCGATATGAAAGTTCAATACAATTTGTTGGTAGAATTGGTATAATTTTGACAACGGCTTTTGTCACTTTGGCTTTAAATAAATTATTTGTTGCAGATGATACAGCTATTTCTGTTGAAACATTTTTGGGTTTAATTTTAATCGTGGCTATAATAGTATGGTTGATTAATTTCATAGATAGTGGAATAAAAAATATTATTAAATACCCCATATGGGGTAAAGCTTCAAAAGAAGTGTATCTAATAGATATTTTATACGAAGTAAAATATATGGTTTTGGAAAAGGAGAACATATGACTAAACGCGCCTTAATCAGCGTCTCAGACAAAGCGGGCATCGTTGAATTTGCCCAAGAACTCAAAAAACTTGGTTGGGAGATTATCTCGACAGGTGGTACCAAGGTTGCCCTTGAAAATGCTGGGGTAGAGACCATTGCCATCGATGATGTGACGGGTTTTCCAGAAATGATGGATGGCCGTGTCAAGACCCTCCACCCCAATATCCATGGTGGGCTCCTGGCTCGTCGTGACTTAGATAGCCACCTAGAAGCAGCTAAGGATAATCAGATTGAGCTCATTGACCTTGTGGTGGTGAACCTTTATCCATTCAAGGAAACGATTCTCAAACCAGACGTGACTTACGCTGATGCTGTAGAGAACATCGATATCGGCGGCCCATCCATGCTTCGTTCAGCAGCTAAAAACCATGCCAGCGTGACGGTTGTGGTAGATCCGGCTGACTATACAGTGGTGCTTGGTGAATTGGTTGCAGAGGGTGAAACCACTTATGAAACGCGCCAACGCTTAGCAGCTAAGGTTTTCCGTCACACAGCGGCTTATGATGCCTTGATTGCAGAATACTTCACAGTTCAAGTGGGCGAAAGCAAACCTGAAAAGCTCACTTTGACTTATGACCTCAAACAAGCCATGCGCTATGGGGAAAATCCTCAGCAGGATGCCGATTTCTACCAAAAAGCTTTGCCGACTGATTACTCTATTGCATCTGCAAAACAGCTTAATGGTAAGGAATTGTCCTTCAATAACATCCGTGATGCCGATGCAGCTATTTGTATCATCCGAGATTTCAGAGACCGTCCAACCGTTGTGGCTTTGAAACATATGAATCCGTGCGGTATCGGTCAGGCAGATGACATCGAAACAGCTTGGGACTATGCTTATGAGTCTGATCCTGTATCTATCTTTGGTGGGATTGTCGTTCTCAACCGTGAGGTGGATGTGGCGACAGCTGAGAAGATGCATGGTGTTTTTCTGGAAATTATCATTGCACCGGGCTATACAGATGAGGCGCTAGCCATTTTGACCAACAAAAAGAAAAACCTGCGTATCCTCGAGTTGCCATTTGATGCTCAAGAGACTAGTGAAGCAGAGGCTGAGTACACAGGTGTAGTCGGCGGGCTTCTTGTGCAAAATCAAGATGTGGTAAAGGAAAGCCCTGCGGATTGGCAAGTGGTGACCAAACGCCAGCCAACGAAGACAGAGGCAACCGCTCTTGAGTTCGCTTGGAAAGCTATCAAGTACGTTAAATCAAATGGTATCATCGTGACTAACGACCACATGACGCTTGGGGTAGGCCCAGGTCAGACTAATCGTGTAGCTTCAGTTCGTATCGCCATCGAGCAAGCTAAAGACCGCCTTGACGGTGCTGTCCTCGCTTCAGATGCTTTCTTTCCATTTGCTGATAATGTGGAAGAAATTGCTAAGGCTGGTATCAAGGCTATCATCCAGCCGGGTGGCTCCGTTCGTGACCAAGAATCTATCGAAGCGGCTGACAAATATGGCTTGACTATGATTTTTACTGGTGTACGTCATTTTAGACATTGAGAAAAACATAATATAATGAAGAGAGTAGGACAGAAATCGGTAATTCGTTAGAATTCGATTTCGTCGGCCCACCTCCGCACAGTTGAGTAGGGCTGTAAAAGCTGATGAAATCAGCGTAGTAGAGCCCACTCAACCACTGCGTCTTGCTCGATAATCCAAAGGCAATTGAGAGGCTAGGACTTTTGTCCCAGCCTCTTAAAGTATGAAAATAGAATGAGAAATGCGTAAGGATAAGAAAATAAGCGAAAAAAAGTAAATGATTCAAGGATTTTAGGCGGATAGCTGATTGTATGAAGAAGAATTTTTGCAAAATGTTTGAAGCTCAACAAAACAAACAAAATGTTTCGTGTGTCATTTGTGGTGATTAGCATCAAAAAGTCTCTCGAACAAGTTGTATGAGAGACTGTTAAATCAGTAAATGTTCGAATAAACTGCTTGATCAAACAAATGAGAGTTTTTGCTAAAAAACCTTTTCAAATCAGGCGAACTTCGATATAATATAAACATAAATGAAAACGCTTTTAACAAAAAGAACAATTACTTTGTCTGCAACTGTTCTTTTGTAATATTATCGGCTCTTATCAGAAGAGATAAATTTAATCTTATAAAAATCGCTACGCTTATAAGCTTCGCTATATTCTAGAATCTGTCCAGTACTTTCCAGTTGAGTTGTTTTCACTTGGTGTACAGAAGGGAATTGGGCATCAATTCCTAGTTTTTGTGCGATTACTTCAGGCGTTGGGAAGATAATTTCGTTTACTTCTTCAAAATGCTCATCATTCATATGGATATGGTAATCAGCTTTAAATCGACCATAGATAGAGCTATAGTAATCTAGATTTGGATAGTTGGCATTGATATATTGCTCAGGGATATAAGACTGATGGTAAATGTAAGTGACACCGTTTGTCTCCCGAACTCGTTCAATTTTATAATAGAATTGATTGCTTTTTAAACCGAGCTTTTCCAAGATAGACAAATCATTTCCGCGTTCGATAGATAGTACAGTCACTCGATCGTTTTGAGTTGGGAAAACTTCGATGTCGGAGAATTCAACTAATTTATGCTTACGAGCCCGAGATACAAAGGTACCTTTTCCCTGTTGGCGGATAATATAGCCGTCATTAGCTAAGTCGTTCAGTGCTCTGACAACAGTGATAGAACTAACATCGTACATTTGAATCAATTCAGCTTCAGTATAAAACTTATCACCATTTTCAAATTGACCCGAAATAATCTTTTGCTTTAGTTCTTCTTTTATATATTGATATTTAGGGATTGCCATTATTTGTTTCACCTCGCTTTTATTCCCTTTCAATAAAGATTTTACCATATTTTTAAAAAAATAGTTTAAAAGTATTGACTTTTTTTCAAAATATTATTATATTAATTAATGAAAAGGATTTCTTTTGCAGGGAGGTGAGGATTTGGTGAGATTCGAAATCTCAGATACTTTCTTATTAGATCAAAAACCATTTAAGATCTTGTCTGGGGCAATCCATTACTTCCGTGTGCATCCAGACGATTGGTATCACTCATTATACAATCTAAAAGCTTTAGGTTTTAATACAGTTGAGACTTACATTCCTTGGAATATGCATGAGCCTGAGAAAGGCAGATTTAATTTTCAAGGGCAGTTGGATCTGGAGAGATTTTTACAGATAGCCCAGGATTTGGACCTATATGCTATTGTTCGACCATCTCCTTTTATCTGTGCAGAGTGGGAGTTTGGAGGCTTGCCGGCTTGGCTCTTGTCGGAAGAGATGAGGATTCGCTCTTCAGACTCGCAATTTATTGAAGCTGTTTCATCTTATTATGATGCCTTGCTTCCCCGCCTAATCCCCAGATTACTGGATAATGGCGGTAATATCCTGATGATGCAAGTCGAAAATGAGTACGGTTCTTACGGGGAAGACAAAGCTTACCTTCGAGCTATTAAAGATTTGATGCTGAATCGTGGCGTGACTTGTCCCCTCTTCACTTCAGATGGACCTTGGAGAGCTACTTTAGAGGCTGGGACATTGATTGATGAGGATTTGTTTGTGACTGGAAACTTTGGATCTCGAGCAGATGAGAATTTTGCTTCGATGAAAAATTTTTTCCAAGAGCACAACAAGAAGTGGCCACTTATGTGTATGGAATTTTGGGATGGTTGGTTTAACCGCTGGAAGGAACCTATCATCAAGCGCGATCCAGACGAGTTGGCAGAAGCTGTTCATGATGTTTTGAAGCAAGGCTCTATCAATCTCTATATGTTTCATGGTGGAACTAATTTCGGTTTTATGAATGGTTGTTCGGCAAGAGGAACGATTGATCTGCCTCAGGTCACATCCTATGACTATGATGCTCTGCTTAATGAAGCTGGGAATCCAACTGCTAAATACTTTGCAGTCCAAAAAATGATAAAAGCTTACTATCCAGAGTATCCACAGATGGAGCCTTTGGTAAAAGATAGTTTTGAACGAAAGAATATTCCCTTGAGCGACAAGGTTAGTTTGTTTGAAACTTTGGCGGATTTGGCAGAGCCTGTTCAAAGTCTCTATCCTAAAAAGATGGAGGAACTGGGACAGAACTACGGTTATCTACTCTATCATATAGAGGCTAGTTGGGATGCAGAGTTAGAAAAGATTCGTGTCATTGATGGACGTGATCGAATGCAACTTTTTGTTGATCAAAAGCATATAGCAACTCAGTACCAAACGGAAATTGGAGAGGATATCTTAGTTGAAGGGGACATCAAGGCCAATTATAGCATTGACATTCTAATTGAGAATATGGGACGTGTCAACTATGGTCATAAACTCTTGGCAGATACCCAGAGAAAAGGGATCCGAACAGGGATTTGCAAGGATTTACACTTTATGCTAGATTGGCAGCACTACTGTCTTACTCTAGATCAACCTGAAAAGATTGATTTTTCAAAGAAATGGCACCCAGGACATCCTGCTTTCTATGCTTTTGATTTTAACTTAGAAATGAAAACGCTTAACGATACTTATCTAGATTTAACTAATTTTGGAAAGGGCGTGGCTTTTGTCAATAACGTTCATATCGGGCGTTTTTGGGATGTCGGACCGACACTATCGCTTTATATTCCCCATGGGCTTCTGAAAGAAGGAGCGAACCGTATTATTATCTTTGAGACAGAAGGGAAATATGAAGATTCTATTCAACTTGTTAACCAACCTATATTTAAAAAAGTAAAGGGGGAAAATCTATGACAATCGTAGGTAATCGAATTGACGGACGTTTGATTCACGGACAGGTAGCCAATCTTTGGACTACTAAGCTTAATGTAACACGCATCATGGTAATTGATGATGAAGTGGCACAAAATGATATTGAAAAGAGCGGACTCAAGTTGGCAACGCCGCCAGGAGTGAAGCTCAGCATTCTGCCAATCGCTAAAGCAGCAGAAAATATCTTGGCTGGTAAATATGACTCACAACGACTCTTTATCGTTGCCCGTAAACCAGACCGTTTCCTTCGTTTGGTAGAGGCTGGTGTACCACTAGAAACACTTAATGTTGGAAATATGTCTCAGTCAGACGAAACTCGTCCAATCACTCGCTCCATCAATGTAGTTGATGCAGATGTGGAAGCTTTCCACAAACTGCATGAAAAAGGCGTGAAGCTGACAGCTCAGATGGTTCCAAATGATCCAGTTACGGATTTTATGAATTTGTTAAAATAAGGAAAAATTTTTAGGAGGTCTTTGTCATGATACAATGGTGGCAAATTTTACTACTCACTCTGTACTCAGCTTATCAAATCTGCGATGAGTTGACGATCGTTTCTTCAGCAGGTTCACCTGTATTTGCTGGATTTATCACAGGTCTCATTATGGGAGATTTACCTACAGGTCTATTGATTGGTGCCAACCTTCAATTGGTGGTACTCGGTGTTGGTACCTTCGGTGGCGCTTCTCGTATTGACGCTACTTCTGGTGCGGTTCTTGCGACTGCCTTCTCAGTAGCTCAAGGTATCAAACCTGAAATTGCGATTTCAACAATCGCTGTTCCAGTAGCTGCTCTCTTGACTTACTTCGATATTCTTGGTCGTATGACTACAACTTACTTCGCTCACCGTGTAGATGCTGCGATTGAGCGCTTTGACTACAAAGGTATCGAACGCAACTATCTCCTTGGGGCTCTTCCTTGGATGGCATCTCGTGCCCTCCCAGTCTTCTTCGCACTTGCTTTTGGTGGAGCTTTCGTAGAAACTGTTGTTACAGGCATCTCTAATGTACAATGGTTGGCAAACGGTCTAAAACTTGCAGGTCAAATGCTTCCAGGTCTTGGATTTGCAATCTTGCTTCGCTATCTTCCAGTGAAACGCAACCTTCACTACTTGGCTCTCGGCTTTGGCTTGACAGCTATGTTGACAGTGCTTTACAGCAATGTTCAAAGCCTTGGTGCTGCAGTATCTAGTATTGTTGGTTCTGAAGTGTTCTCTAAACTTCCAAAAGAACAAGCTATTACTTTTGTTAACAACTTCAAGAGTGTATCTATGATTGGTATTGCCATTATCGGTATCTTCCTTGCAGTACAACACTTCAAAAACAGCCAACGTACAGTCGTAGCTGCTCCAGTAACTGAATCAGAAAGCGGGGAAATTGAAGATGACGAATTCTAATTACAAACTAACAAAAGAAGATTTTAAACAGATTAACAAGCGGAGCTTATTCACCTTCCAATTGGGTTGGAACTATGAGCGTATGCAGGCTTCTGGTTACCTTTATATGCTCTTGCCTCAACTTCGTAAAATGTACGGTGATGGTACTCCAGAATTGAAAGAAATGATGAAATTGCATACGCAATTCTTCAATACTTCACCATTCTTCCATACCATTATCACTGGTTTTGATCTAGCTATGGAAGAAAAAGATGGTGTCAAATCAAAAGATGCGGTCAATGGTATCAAGACAGGTCTCATGGGACCATTCGCTCCTCTTGGAGACTCAATCTTTGGATCATTGGTACCAGCTATTATGGGTTCTATCGCAGCAACTTTGGCTGTTGCAGGAAACCCAGCCGGTATCTTCTTATGGATCGCTGTAGCAGTTGTGTATGATATCTTCCGCTGGAAACAATTGGAATTTGCCTACAAAGAAGGGGTTAACCTCATCAACAACATGCAAAGTACTTTGACTGCTTTGATTGATGCAGCATCTGTACTTGGTGTTTTCATGGTTGGTGCCTTGATTGCTAGCATGATTGGTGTTGAAGTTTCTTGGGCTCCACACATTGGGGACAAAGCAATTGAAATTCAAGATATGCTCAACCTCATCTTCCCACGTTTGGTACCAGCTATCATCACAGGTGTAATCTTCTGGTTGCTTGGACGTAAGGGTATGAACTCTACAAAAGCTATCTTACTTATCATTCTTGCAGCGATTGCTTTCTCAGCATTTGGTCACTTCTTCTTTGGAATGGCATAATGGTGTAAATTATGAGTAAGCAATTAGTATTAATCAGTCATGGTCGTTTCTGTGAGGAATTACAACGTAGTACTGAGATGATTATGGGCCCACAAGAGTCTATTCATAGCGTTGCATTGCTTCCAGAAGAAGGGCCAGATGATTTTCTAGCAAAATTTTTAGATACTATCAAAGATTTTGATGACTATCTGGTGTTTGCTGATCTTTTGGGAGGCACTCCGTGCAATGTTGTTAGTCGCCTGATTATGGAGGGAAAAGAAATTGAGCTTTATGCTGGTATGAATTTACCAATGGTTATTGAGTTTATCAATTCTTCTCTCATCGGAGCTGACTGCAATTACCAAGAAAAAGCAGCAGGAAGTATCGTCAAGGTCAATGACCTCTTGGCCGACTTTGATGATGACGAAGACGAGTAAGAATAGTTTCTATGACTCTCTTAGCGTTTGCTAGAAACCTTATATAAGAAATAATGAGGGGAAAGGAAGAGTTTCCTCTCCTCTTTTTTGAACGAAAATGTTTGATTTTTTTCAAATTGACTAGAAAGGAAACAAAATAATGCTAGACTATTCAAAGGAAGAGCTGATAGAGTTGGGGGCAGAGATTACAACACGTGAAATCTACCAACAACCTCAGGTGTGGCAAGAAGCATTCGATACTTACAAGGCCAATCAAGCGGATATTGAAGCTTTTTTGCAGATGATTGATCGCAAACATGATTATATAAAAGTTATCTTAACAGGAGCAGGAACTTCAGCTTATGTAGGAGATACTTTAATCCCCTATTTTAAAAGTATTTATGATGAGCGTAAATGGAATTTCAATGCTATAGCAACGACGGATATTGTCGCTAGTCCTTTACATCACTTGCATAAAGATATTCCGACAGTGCTGGTTTCTTTTGCACGTAGCGGCAATTCGCCAGAAAGTGTAGCAACAGTTGATTTGGCTAAGCAGATCGTAGATGAGCTTTATCAAATAACGATCACCTGTGCTGCAGAAGGAAAATTAGCGCAACAAGCACAAGGAGATGAGAAAAATTTACTGCTGCTTCAGCCTGAACCATCCAACGATGCTGGTTTTGCTATGACATCAAGCTTTACCTCTATGATGCTGACGGCTTTATTGGTGTTTGATAAGGCTGATTTGACCATCAAAGAAGAAAAGGTAGCAGCTCTTATCGAGCTTAGCCAACAGACACTTAATCAAGTAGATACTATCCAGAATCTGGTTAATTTAGACTTTAATCGTGTTATTTATCTGGGAGCTGGTCCTTTCTTTGGCTTAGCACATGAAGCTCAGTTGAAGATCCTGGAATTGACAGCAGGACAGGTAGCAACCATGTATGAAAGCCCCGTCGGTTTCCGTCATGGGCCAAAATCACTGATTAATGAACAAACCATTGTCCTACTATTTGGCTCGGTCAATCCTTATACAAAACAGTACGATTTGGATTTAATCAAAGAAGTGGCAGGTGATCAGATTGCACGGAAGATTGTTCTTCTAACAGATAAAAAAGAAGCATTAGCACAAGTAGAACAAGTAGAAATGAACAATCGTTTGTTAGATGATATTTATCGGACCTTCCCATATATTATATTTGGTCAGCTATTTGCTCTTTTGACTTCTCTGAAAGTCAATAATAGACCAGATACTCCTTCTCCGACTGGCACTGTCAATCGTGTAGTGCAAGGAGTTGTGATTCATCCATTTGAGTAGGAGAGAAAGGATATATACAGTTATGAAATCATTGACATTAAGCAAAGGAAAGGCAGCTCATCTGAGAAATCTATCGGATGAGAAAGGTATTATTTCCGCTTTAGCTTTTGATCAGCGGGGCGCTTTAAAACGACTGATGGCTCAGTACCAAGAATCTGAACCAACAGTAGCACAAATGGAAGAGTTGAAGGTTTTGGTAGCAGAAGAATTGACACCCTATGCTTCATCCATGCTACTTGATCCTGAGTTTGGGCTTCCAGCAACCAAGGTTTTAGACAAAAAGGCAGGTCTTCTACTAGCATATGAAAAGACCGGTTACGATACGTCGACTACCAAGCGCTTACCAGACTGCCTCAATCTTTGGTCTGCAAAACGGATTAAAGAAGAAGGAGCTGATGCGGTTAAGTTTTTGTTATACTATGATGTAGATAGCAGTGACGAGCTCAATCAAGAAAAGCAGGCCTACATTGAGCGTATTGGTTCTGAATGTATAGCAGAGGACATTCCATTCTTCTTGGAAATTCTTGCTTATGATGAAACCATTGCTGATAATGGATCTGTTGAGTATGCCAAGGTTAAACCTCGTAAAGTAATTGAGGCTATGAAAATTTTTTCTGACCCACGTTTTAATGTAGATGTTTTGAAGGTTGAAGTACCGATTAATGTTAAATATGTCGAAGGTTTTGGTGAAGGGGAAATTGTTCATACTAGGGAGGAAGCAGCGGCCTTCTTTGAAGCACAAGACCAAGCAACGCACTTGCCTTATATTTATTTGAGTGCGGGTGTCTCAGCTAAGCTCTTCCAAGAGACCTTGGTTTTTGCACATGAATCAGGCGCTCACTTCAACGGTGTACTATGCGGTCGAGCTACATGGGCAGGTACTGTACAAGCCTATATTGAAAACGGCGAGGGCGCAGCACGCGACTGGCTACGGTCAACTGGTTTTGAAAATATTGATGAACTGAATAAAGTTTTGCAGACCACAGCTCATAGTTGGTTTGATAAAGTAGAAGAAAGTCTTTAAAAAGTAGGTGGTTTTTAAGCTATAGATTGTGTTATAGTGAGGTAACGAGAATGTTGCTAGGCTATCACACAGCCGCGCCTTTCCATTTCACCATAAGGAGTCACTATGAAACCGTATCAAAAATCTATTTTTGGACAGCTTCGCAACGAAGATATTTTTCGTTTTACTTTTGAAAATGACCTAGGCTATCGCCTTAGTGTTATGAATTATGGCGCAACGATATTGGAATATCAGACGCCGGATAAAGCAGGACATTTTGCAAATGTTATTTTAGGGTTTGATCGTTTTGTAGATTATATCGGAAATAGCCCTAAACATGGAGCGAGTATCGGTCCGGTTGCTGGTCGAATTGCTGGAGCAACTTTTGACTTAGCTGGAGAAAACTATATCCTTGAAGCTAATAATGGACAAAATTGTAATCACAGTGGATCGACAGGTTGGGATAGTGTTGTTTTTCAGATAGAGGAAGTGACAGATGAAGGACTTGTTCTTTATACGGAGCGTAGAGATGGCACAGGAGGCTTCCCAGGTAACCTCAAAGTCTGGATTTCTTACACTCTTTCTGAGCAAGGAGAGTTAGAAATCTCTTATCAAGTACAGACTGATAAAGATACATTGATCAATCCAACCAATCATAGTTATTTTAACCTTTCTGGTCACTTTGATCAGCCTATTGATGATCATGTTTTTCAGGTTGATAGCCTTGGTGTATTTCCAATTGCAAAAGACGGCATTCCAGCTAAGGAGCCGGAAGAAAGAGAATTTGTGAAGCACTTGCGCCAAGCGATGCTCTTAAAAGATCTATTTGCTGAGCAGGACGAACAGATTCAGCTTGTATCGGGTCTGGATCATCCTTTTGCTCTTAAGTCAGACCATGAAACAGCAGGATTTCTCTATCATCAGGAGTCAGGACGTTTCCTAACCTTTAAGACGGAAGCGCCATGCTTGGTCGTTTACACGGCTAATTGTGTGGATGATGCTATCCTATTCAATGGAAAAACTATGAAGCAGCATAATGGAATAGCACTTGAAATGCAGGCTCTACCAGATGCCATTCATAGCAACTACAAGGACCAAGTTCTAGTCCGAGCAGGTCAAGAATTTACTAGCACTACTACTTATCGCGTCATTGCGAAATAGCAAAAAAGGCTGAGATTTTCCCAGCCTTTTTTAATATCCATCTGCAGACGGATGTGGTTTTCGTTTGAAATGCTAAAATAATGTTACTCGGCAGCAGATAATTCAATGCTACCAGCACTATCTCTCACAAAAACTTTTCCTTTACTATTATCTAGTGTACGTTTAAGTTTAGAGCCGACTTCATCGCTTTCTCCTGTAATAGATTGAAAGTTACTTGGTACTTTAACGGTGCCAAGGCTAGTTTCGAGGTCAAATGACAGTGTGTCAAGACTTTCCTTGACTAAGTTTAGTTTCACATCTCCCAAACTATTGTCGATAGTGATATCTCCAGATAGAGTGAGTTGATGCGAATCAAGGAGAC
Organism: Streptococcus sp. oral taxon 056 str. F0418; assembly: GCF_000220065.1. GTDB lineage: Bacteria > Bacillota > Bacilli > Lactobacillales > Streptococcaceae > Streptococcus. The sequence goes on from NZ_AFQU01000001.1 coordinate 1,228,830, forward strand.
CAGACGATAGATCGATTGTACTATCAGCTAGCTTGCTTTGGTTTAGCATGATATCTCCCAGAGAGTTTTTCAGTTTTCCTTTGTTGATGGTACTATTATTGATTGCTAAGCTTCCAGAAGATAAATCGAGATCCAGCTTTTGAGCATTTAAGCCAGACAGGGTGATATTCCCCAGAGAATTAGAAAGATTTCCTGTGGTGATTGTGCTGTTGCTGAAAGTCAAGCTACCAGCTGAAAGGCTGAGATCTAACTCTTTAACATTCAAGCCTGATAAAGTAACATTTCCCAAGCTACTGTGACCTTTAAAGTTTGTAAGAGAAGTCCCTTTTGGTAGACTAAGACTCACTGTTGAGCGCTGTTGTTCACTGTTAAAGAGATTTGCTAGAGAGCGGAAACTGCTGATCCAACCAAAAGAGAAAAGTTGTCTTGGTTGTTGGATACTTAGAGTTCCCTGATTATTTGAAACGGTGATATGTTCAGAAGCTTCCTCTCCCTGATAATAGGTCAGATGAACTTTATCGTCCTTGGACTCATCTATGGACAAATCTCGTGTGTTCATGTGAATGTCGAGTGCAGAGATGTTTGAGAATTCCTCTGTTTTCTTGCTAAATTTAGTCTGATTTGCTTGTAGCAAGTGATTCGCACCGCCTGTTGCAACTCCAGTAGCAATCAGAGCACCACCAAACAAGCAACCTGCGATTCCAACGGTTAGTAGTGATTTTTTAAAATTAGGCATGACGAGTTCCTTTCTTAGAGATGCGTTTTGCAAGGCTGACAAAACTGTTCTTGGCGAACTGTACGAGTGGAGATACTCCTAGAGCACAAAGGGCTGATAGGCCAAATCCTAAAAGGCCGATTCCGAGTGTGAGTAAAAAGCTAGGAATGGATAAGCCTAAGGTATAGGTCAAGCTCTCCCAAATAGTGCTGAGCGCAAAGACAAAAAAAGCAAATGATCCGATAGCTAAGACGAAGGCAAAAATAAATGTTAAAAAGAAGAACACAAATACCAAAATGCCGATCACTAAAGCCAGCGGGATGGCTAGAGGTGCAGCTAGAAGGGACAAGATGGCAATTTGCAGCACGTTTGTAGTGTTTTTTGGACCATCTTCTTCGATTTTTTTATCCAAGAGATTGACCATGATGTCATGAGCGGCCTCTTTTGGACTTCCTAGTTCAGCGATAACGCTCTCTTCATTTTCAGGTCCTGCTTCATCGAAATACTCTACGAAGTAGTCCATAGCTTCTTGGTAATCATTCTTTGGTAATTTTTTTAAATATTTGTCTAACTGAGCAAGGTATTCAGTTCTTTTCATGGCGGATATTCCCTTCTATAATATCGTTGATTGTGTTGATGTATTGGCTCCACTCTTCACGGAGATTGTCAAGTTGATCAAGACCAGCACCTGTAAGAGAGTAGTATTTCCTTTTTCGACCTTGAAACTCTTGTGAGTAAGTCGTCAGATAATGGCTGTTTTCTAATTTTTTGAGAATTGGATAAAGAGTTGATTCTTTGATATTGGCTAAGAGCTTGATTGTTTGACTGATCTCATAGCCATAGGAATCTTCTTTTTCTACAAGTGCTAGGATTAGAAATTCGATCAAAGCTGATGATGTTGGAAAGTAGTACACATTTTTCCTCCTTTTTTGTTTATATAAAAAATTTATATATAATATTTTTATATATAAATTATATACATAAAAAAATTGCTTGTCAATAGAATATATAAAAAATTTATATATATTTTTTATAATCACAGAAACAAAATAGGCTTGGGATTGAAAACTATACAGATAAAATGGTAAAATAGAATATATTTTATTGAATGATTTGGAATGAAGAATGAAAAAGCATCAAACAATTTACACTTTTGCATGGAGAACTTTGCTTTACTTTGTTATTTTTTTAGCACTTCTCTATTTCTTTAGCTATCTAGGTCAAGGACAAGGTGGCTTTATTTACAATGAATTTTAAGATTAAAAGAGGTATCCTTTGTGACAAATACGATTATTAATGACATGATAGAAACGATTGAGCGCTATGCTCAAACACAGCCTGACTTCCCGGTCTACAATGTTTTAGGAGAGGTTCATACTTATGCTGATTTGAAATCAGACTCTGACTCGCTGGCAGCTAAGATCGACAGCCTTGGTTTACCAGAAAAGTCTCCAGTTGTAGTATTTGGTGGTCAAGAATATGAAATGCTTGCGACTTTTGTAGCTTTAACGAAGTCAGGACATGCTTATATCCCGATTGACAGCCATTCAGCTTTGGAGCGCGTGGCAGCTATTGTAGAAGTGGCAGAGCCAAGCTTGATCATTGCAATTGCAGACTTTCCTATGGAAGGAGCTGTTCCAAGTATCGGATTGGCAGACTTGCAAGAGACTTTCGCGCAAAAAACGCCTTATGAAATCACCCATTCTGTCAAAGGGGACGATAACTACTATATTATCTTTACATCTGGAACGACAGGAAAGCCCAAAGGGGTTCAAATTTCTCATGACAATTTACTAAGTTTCACCAACTGGATGATTACAGACAAAGAGTTTGCTACGCCTGCTCAACCGCAAATGTTGGCACAGCCTCCGTACTCGTTTGATTTGTCTGTGATGTACTGGGCGCCAACTCTGGCTTTAGGAGGTACACTATTTGCACTTCCAAGTGCCATCACACAAGACTTTAAGCAGCTCTTTGAGACGATCTTGAGTTTGCCGATTGCTATCTGGACTTCAACACCGTCTTTTGCCGATATGGCTATGCTGTCAGATGATTTCAATATTGAAAAAATGCCTGGTATCACCCATTTTTACTTTGATGGAGAAGAGCTGACTGTTAAGACAGCCCAAAAGTTACGCGATCGTTTCCCGAATGCTCGAATCATCAATGCTTATGGACCGACAGAAGCGACTGTTGCCTTATCAGCTGTTGCGATTACAGATGAGATGCTAGCGACTATGAAACGTCTACCTATCGGCTATACTAAGGCAGACTCTCCAACTTTTATCATTGACGAAAATGGAAAGAAACTTCCAAACGGAGAACAGGGAGAAATCATTGTATCTGGTCCAGCGGTTTCTAAAGGTTATATGAACAATCCAGAAAAAACAGCAGAAGCGTTCTTTGAATTTGAGGGTCTACCTGCTTATCACACTGGTGATGTGGGTTCTATGACTGACGAAGGACTCTTGCTATACGGGGGACGCATGGACTTCCAAATTAAGTTTAATGGCTACCGTATTGAGTTAGAGGATGTTTCACAGAACCTCAATAAATCTAAATATATTGATTCGGCAGTGGCTGTCCCTCGCTATAACAAAGACCACAAGGTACAAAATCTCTTGGCTTATGTGATCTTGAAGGATGGAGTGGCAGAGCAGTTTGAGAGGGAAATTGACATTACAAAAGCTATCAAGGAAGATTTAGAAGATATCATGATGTCCTACATGATGCCGTCTAAGTTTCTTTACCGTGACTCTCTTCCTTTAACGCCAAACGGTAAAATTGATATTAAGGGTTTAATTAGTGAGGTCAATAACCGATGATGGAAATTTTAAAACAACTTCCTCACTTAGAACCTTATGGCGATCCTCAATATTTTGTTTATATTATTTTAGCGGTGTTACCCATTTTCATTGGTCTCTTCTTTAAAAGAAGATTTCCAATTTATGAAACCTTGGTTAGTTTAGCTTTTATTATCTTTATGTTTGTCGGGCCGGACTTGACACAGCTCTATGCTTTTGCTTTCTATGTCATTTGGCAGACTTTTTGGCTTTTTGTCTATAAGTCTTATCGCAAGAGATGGGATAATAAGTGGATTTTCTATTTACACGTTTTCCTGGCAGTTTTGCCGTTGACGATTGTGAAAGTCACACCAGCTATTCAAGACCATCATCAGTCCTTGCTAGGTTTTCTAGGGATTTCCTATCTGACCTTCCGATCTGTTGGTATGATGATGGAGTTGCGGGATGGAGCTTTAACAGACTTTAGTCTCTGGGAGTTTTTACGATTTATGCTCTTTATGCCGACCTTTTCTAGTGGTCCGATTGATCGCTTTAAACGGTTTAATGAAGACTATATCCAGATCCCTGAGCGAGATGAATTGTTGAGCATGCTGGAGAAGTCGGTTCACTATATCATGCTAGGCTTTCTTTATAAGTTTGTCTTAGCACATATTTTTGGTCACATCTTGTTGCCGCCATTAAAGCAACTTGCGATTCAGACAGGTGGTTGGTTTAACCTACCGACGCTAGGGGTCATGTATATTTTTGGTTTGGATCTCTTTTTTGATTTTGCAGGCTATTCTATGTTTGCAGTGGCAATTTCTCATTTAATGGGAATTAAGAGTCCAATCAATTTTGACAAACCTTTTATCTCTCGTGATTTAAAGGAATTTTGGAATCGTTGGCACATGAGTTTGTCTTTTTGGTTCCGTGATTTTGTCTTTATGCGACTGGTCATGGTCTTGATGCGAAATAAAGTATTTAAAAATAGAAATACCACATCAGCTGTGGCTTATCTGATTAACATGGCGATCATGGGCTTTTGGCATGGAGTCACCTGGTATTATGTTGCTTATGGTGTGTTTCATGGCTTGGGCTTGATTATCAATGATGCTTGGTTACGTAAGAAAAAGACACTTAATAAAGAACGAAAAACAAAAGGATTATCGCCATTGCCAGACAATAAATGGACGCAAGCTTTGGGAATGGTTATAACTTTTCATGTTGTGATGTTCTCATTCTTAATCTTTTCTGGATTTTTGAATGAGCTTTGGTTTAAAAAATAAAAAAGAGGAATAAACAATGGATGTAAAAGCAGAAGTAATTGAAATTATTGATGAGCTATTCATGGAAGATGTATCGGATATGATGGATGAGGACTTGTTTGATGCAGGTGTTTTGGATAGTATGGGAACGGTAGAATTAATCGTAGAATTAGAAAATCGCTTTAATATTCGCGTACCTGTTTCTGAGTTTGGTCGTGACGATTGGAATACTGCAAACAAAATCGTTGAAGGTGTAACGGAGCTTCGCAATGCTTAAAAGACTATGGCTGATTTTAGGGCCAGTTTTCTGTGCGCTGCTATTAGTAGCAGCTTTGCTATTTTTCTATCCAATAAACTACAGTCATCATTTTGAGAATGAAAAACGTTCAGCGGTAACGTTAACTGCGGAGAATTTTAAAAATCGGACTCAAAAAGCTAAAGCTTTGACTGACGAAGATCATCGTTTCGTTCCGTTCTTTGGTTCGAGCGAGTGGTTGCGCTTTGATAGTCTGCATCCAGCAGTCTTAGCTGAGAAATATAATCGCTCTTACCGTCCTTATTTCCTAGGACAAAGGGGAGCTGCTTCTCTGAATCAATACTTTGGCATGCAACAAATACTACCACAACTAGAGAATAAAACAGCGGTGTATGTTGTTTCGCCTCAGTGGTTTACAAAAAAAGGATATGATGCCTCTGCTTTTCAGCAATATTTCAATAGTGATCAGCTGACTAGCTTTTTAAAGCAACAAAATGGGGATGTAGCCGCCCAATATGCAGCGAAGCGCCTCTTGCAACTATATCCTAATGTTGCTATGAAGGATAATGTCAAAAAGCTGGCTGAAAAAGAATCTTTGACTAGTTTTGATCAATCCTTTATTCGTTTTATGGCTCGAATTAACCAGCGAGAAGATGCTTTTTTTAGTACTTTTGTAGCGGCTAATAATGAGAATTATGAAAATCTAGTCTTGCCGAAGTTAAAAAATCTTCCGAGCAAATTTTCTTATCCAGCGTTAGAGAAAGTTGGTGTGGAGGAAGCACAGAAGCATACAAGTAGTAATGATCTGGGAATTGAAAATAAATTCTATCAGAATCGTTTAAAAAAAGCCTTGAAACGTCTCAAAGGTTCTCAGAAGAAGCTATCATATGTGCAGTCTCCTGAATACAATGATTTGCAGTTAGCTTTGGATCAGTTTGCTAAATCAAAAACGAATGTTATCTTTGTCATTCCTCCGGTCAATGCTAAATGGATGGAGTATACAGGATTGAGCCAAGAAATGTACCAACAGGCTGTTCAAAAAATCAAGTATCAGTTGACAACACAAGGCTTTACGAATATTGCTGATTTTTCTCAGGATGGAGGTAAGCCTTATTTCATGCAAGATACCATCCATATGGGATGGTTAGGTTGGCTGGCTTTTGATAAAGTTGTAGATCCTTTTGTATCGAATCCTCAGCCTGCTCCTAGCTATCAGATGAATGATCGTTTCTTTAGTCAAGAGTGGTCTCAGTATACTGGAGAACCAGAGGAATTTAAATAGTATTCTTTCAAGAAGGAGACTAAGACAAGCATGTTTCGGTCTCCTTTTCTTGTAGTATAATAAATGATTGAGCTAAAGAAGTAGAGCATCATTCTGTAAAGGAGGGAAAGATGAAAGTACGTCAATCCAAAGAGGAAGATATAAGAGATATCATAGAGATCTATGCTTTTGCCCGCCAGTTTATGAAAGAGCAAGGAAATCCGACCCAGTGGGGAGAGGGCTATCCTAGCAAACATCTAATTGAAGAAGACATACTTTCTAATCATTCTTTTGTTGTAGAGGAGGATGGAAAGATAGTCGGAACTTTTGCTTTTATCACAGGAGAGGATCCAACCTATCAGATCATTGAAAAAGGCGCGTGGCGTTCGTCTGAGATTTATGGTACAATCCACCGTATCGCATCAAACGGTCAAGTGAAAGGCCTGTCTCATAAGGTTTTTGACTATTGCTATCGGCAGATACCCTATCTACGGATCGATACTCATGAAGATAATAAGCCCATGCAAGCGGTAATCACGTCTTATGGCTTTACTGAGTGTGGCATCATTTATGTCGCAGACGGCAGTCCCCGATTAGCTTATGATTATTATCGGTAGAAAAGAATACGGAGGTTCTTGATTACGTCTTTTCATTTACAGAATGTGAGATAACAATATATACAAATAAAAAAGAGCTCTTTGTCAACTGTGGGTTGACCAAATGTTATGTCTTGGAGAGAACCAATTTAGTCCTCTCCTTTTTGATATTTTTAGCTGTGCTGTAGTAGGGACTTTCTCGATTAGTATTTTAGAAATTTTCTGGTTGAGATCTGATGCTTTTTCTTGATTAAGGAAGTCTCTGTAATAGTTACTTGTCTACAGAATTTATAGCGGAAATGGTGTTTTTTAAACGAACCAGAGTTTTGTAACTCTCACACTCTTGGTGAGCGACTTTCATTTTTTTGAAGTCGTATTTGACCATTTATTTATGGCGGTGAGGGAATTTAAGTGCAGGATAATCTAGCTTAGCGATAATTTTTTATGAGTTCCAGCATTTACATAACCCAAGATAGAGATGTTAAAATTGTTAATTCCTATTAGATTTATAATAAAAAGTAACGGTTCCATAAGATTTTGTCTGATAATGGTTTTGACGCTTTTTTGTTATAGTCCTTAGGAGACCCTTTTTCTACAACAAAATAGACTCCATAAGAACTATAATTTTTTCACTAACTACAGAAATTGTAGAGCTTTTATTTCAGAAACCATTAACTAAGTTGGTGTTTATGATTGACATTCGTTAGTCTGTGTGATAATATATGACTATAAAGTTAAAAAACGTCACAGAGAATAAAGGAGGAAGTTATGGTTGCTGCTTTTACTGCTGAGGAAAAAGAGGTAATTAAAAGGAAATTACATACAGTCGCAAAGGAATGCCTTCAAAGATATGGGGTTAAGAAAACAACAGTTGACCAAATGGCGGCCTTGGCTGATATTTCCAAAGGCTCTTTTTATAATTTTTATCCTTCAAAGGAAATGTTATTTTTTGCAGTCTTAGAAGAATATCAAATAGATGTTATGAATCACCTGACAGAACAATTGGGTATGGAAACCAAGATAGATACAAATCATCTGGTACAGTTACTTTATGATTTTTATCAAGATTTTCGCTATTCATTTATGTATACCATATTTAAAAATCATGAAATGGAATTACTCCTAAGAAAATTGCCGAAAGAAGTGATAACAAATCATCATCTGATAGATGATAGGATGGTTAAAAAAATTGTATCCCGAATCAACATTAGGGAAAATATATCGGTAGAAATCGTCTCTGCTTTATTTAGAACGATTGCTATGACTATATTACACATCGAGGAAATCGGCGAAGAACAATTTGATACTACATTGAAGTTAGTCATACAAGGAGTTGTGGAGCAAACTACTGAGGAGGATAGGTAATGGTGAAAGAAGCAATTAGAACCGCAAACCTTTCTAAAAGATATGGAACAAAAAATGTTGTCAACAACTTGAATCTATCAATAAAAAGTGGTGAAATAGTAGGGTTTTTAGGACTGAATGGTGCAGGGAAAACAACGACGATGAGAATGATGCTAGGATTGATAAAATCTACATCAGGAGAATGTTATATCCAAGGAAAAAAGTTAGATCTGAGTAATTTAGAACTTCGAAACGAAATAGGTTATATTATCGAGACGCCTTATTCTTATCCAGACTTAACTGTGAGAGAAAATTTAGAAATCGTTAGTAAATTAAGAGGGGTTAATAAAGATAATATTGACTGGGTAATTGAAAAATTAAAACTACAGCAATATGAACATAAACAGGAGAAACATCTTTCTTTAGGAAATGTTGCACGTTTAGGAATTGCAAAAGCGATTATTCATAAACCTAAAATCCTAATTCTTGATGAGCCGACAAATGGATTAGATCCTTTTGGAGTTCTTGAAGTGAGAGAGCTGTTAAAGGAATTGGCAAATAATCTAGGTACAACTGTCCTTATTTCCAGTCATAATCTGGAAGAAATATCTAAAATTGCTACTAGGATAGTTATTGTACATGAGGGCAGACTTATAAGAGAAGTTGAAAGCAATGAATTAGATCAGTACTTAGAAAAGAAGTTATTAGTAAGTGGCTCTAATAATAAGGCCATGAAAGAAGTATTATCTAATCATGGCTATCATGTAAACATTCAATCAGACGCAGAAAATAATATCGATTTCTTAGAATTAACTGATAGAAAATCTGTGGAATGCCCGGAAGAAATTGCTACATTGCTAGTTAATGCAGGTTATCCACCTAAAACACTGATTGTTGAAAAAGAAAATTTGGAACATTATTTCTTAAGAATACTGAATGACTATCATGGAGGAATTTCAAATGAAAAAGCTTAGTTCCTGTATTTTAATTGAATGGAGAAAGTTAATAAAATCAAAACTTTCCATTGTAACTGCTTGTTCTATCTGTTTAGTTCCTTTTATTGTTGGGCTGTTTGCAACTATGATGAAATATCCAGAGAATTTCAAAAATCTTGGTTTGATTTCTGCAAAAATGGAAATGATGAGGGTAACAGACTGGTCGTCGTACTTAATGACCATATCACAAGTCATTTCTGTTGGGGGATTGCTCATTTTTGGATTTACAGCATCTTGGGTTTTTGGCAGAGAATATTCTGATAAAACGATGATAGATCTATTAGCGCTCCCGATAAAAAGAGATACAATCGTATTATCCAAGTTTATCGTTATCGCTCTATGGAGCTATATTCTATCAATTTTTGCACTTTTGTTAGGATTATTAGCTGGTAATTTGATTGGACTTGAGGGTGGGAGCTTAACGGTGATTTTCAAAGGTATACTTACTTTTGTTCTTTGTACTACTCTTACGATCGTACTCTCTACTCCAGTAGCCTTTTTTGCTTGTTTAGGTCGGGGATATTTGTCACCATTGGCATTTATCATTTTTACTATTATTTTTTCTCAGCTTGGTTCTGCTCTTAACTTTGGGAAATACATTCCATGGGCGATTCCTGCATTCGCAAGTGGTATTGCAGGAAAAGCACTATTGAATTTTGGGAGCATTGTCAGTTTATTTGGAGTCAGTATTCTAGGTCTTATCGCAACAATAGCTTGGTGGAGATATGCTGATTACGATTAAAATGAAAAGGGAATAAACTGATAATGGAAAATTTGTGATTGGAGTAGATAAAAATTAAAGAAAAACTTATCCAAAAGCCTTGCAAAGAAGGCGAGTTTGTGTTAAGATACTATGGTGCTGTAAAAAAACAGCGTGTAGCTTTGATGCAAGAGGTTGCGACACGCTCGGTTGCATTGCCACGCAACTACCTGTCGGTTTTCTTGTGGAGCTAGCCTATTATCTTAAATAGACGAAAAGGAGAAAAAGATGGCAAACAAAAAAATTCGCATTCGCTTGAAAGCCTACGAACATCGTACACTTGATACAGCGGCTGCAAAAATCGTAGAAACTGCTACTCGTACAGGTGCTGAAGTTGCGGGACCAATCCCACTTCCAACTGAACGTAGCCTCTACACAATTATTCGTGCGACTCACAAATATAAAGACTCTCGCGAACAATTCGAAATGCGTACTCACAAACGCTTGATCGACATCATCAACCCAACTCAAAAAACAGTTGACGCTTTGATGAAATTGGATCTTCCAAGTGGTGTGAACGTAGAGATTAAACTTTAATCCAAAGCTTGATCTAAACTAGAGCATAAAAAACGCTCGTTAAAAACTTTTTGAAAAAATATAGAAAAGGAAACATTTTCTCATGACAAAAGGAATCTTAGGGAAAAAAGTGGGAATGACTCAAATCTTCACTGAAGCTGGCGAATTAATCCCTGTAACTGTTGTTGAAGCAACACCAAATGTTGTTCTTCAAGTTAAAACAGTTGAAACAGATGGTTACAACGCAGTTCAAGTTGGTTTTGACGACCTTCGTGACGTATTGAGTAACAAACCTGCTAAAGGACATGTAGCAAAAGCAAACACGGCTCCTAAGCGCTTCATTCGTGAATTCAAAAACATTGAAGGCTTGGAAGTTGGTGCAGAAATCACTGTTGACACTTTCGCAGCCGGCGATGTTGTTGATGTAACAGGAACTTCAAAAGGTAAAGGTTTCCAAGGTGTTATCAAACGCCACGGTCAATCTCGTGGTCCAATGGCTCACGGTTCTCGTTACCACCGTCGTCCTGGTTCAATGGGACCAGTTGCGCCTAACCGTGTTTTCAAAAATAAACACTTGGCTGGACGTATGGGTGGCAACCGTGTGACAATTCAAAATCTTGAAATCGCACAAGTTGTTCCAGAGAAAAACGTTATCCTTATCAAAGGAAACGTACCTGGTGCTAAGAAATCTCTTATCACTATCAAGTCAGCAGTTAAAGCTGGTAAATAATAAAGAAAGGGGAAATCAGTCACAATGGCAAACGTAAAATTATTTGACCAAACTGGTAAAGAAGCTGGTGAAGTAGTTCTGAACGATGCGATCTTTGGTATTGAGCCAAATGAATCAGTTGTCTTTGATGTTATCATCAGCCAACGCGCTAGTCTTCGTCAAGGAACTCACGCTGTTAAAAACCGTTCTGCAGTATCAGGCGGCGGACGCAAACCATGGCGTCAAAAAGGAACTGGACGTGCTCGTCAAGGTTCTATCCGCTCTCCACAATGGCGTGGTGGTGGTGTCGTATTCGGCCCAACTCCTCGTTCATATGCTTACAAACTTCCACGTAAAGTTCGTAGATTAGCTCTTAAATCAGTTTACTCTAAAAAAGTTGCTGAAAACAAATTCGTAGCTGTAGACAGCCTTTCATTTACAGCTCCAAAAACTGCTGAGTTTGCAAAAGTGCTTGCTGCACTAAGCATCGACACAAAAGTACTTGTTATTCTTGAAGAAGGAAATGAATTTGCTGCACTTTCAGCACGTAACCTTCCAAATGTTAAAGTTGCAACTGCAACAACTGCAAGTGTTCTTGATATCGTAAACAGTGACAAACTTCTTGTTACTCAAGCAGCTATCTCTAAAATTGAGGAGGTTCTTGCATAATGAATTTGTATGACGTTATCAAAAAACCTGTCATCACTGAAAGCTCAATGGCTCAGCTTGAAGCAGGAAAATATGTATTTGAAGTTGACACTCGCGCTCACAAACTTTTGATTAAGCAAGCTGTTGAAGCTGCTTTTGAAGGAGTTAAAGTTGCTAACGTTAACACTATCAATGTAAAACCAAAAGCAAAACGCGTTGGACGTTACACTGGTTTTACTAACAAAACTAAAAAAGCTATCATCACTTTAACGGCTGATTCTAAAGCAATCGAGTTGTTTGGTGCTGAAGCAGAATAATCTAAGGAGGATATATCGTGGGAATTCGTGTTTATAAACCAACAACAAACGGTCGCCGTAATATGACTTCTTTGGATTTCGCTGAAATCACTACCAGCACTCCAGAAAAATCTTTGCTTGTTTCATTGAAAAGCAAGGCTGGTCGTAACAACAACGGTCGCATCACTGTTCGTCACCAAGGTGGCGGTCACAAGCGTCACTACCGTTTGATCGACTTCAAACGTAACAAAGACGCTGTTGAAGCAGTTGTTAAAACAATCGAGTATGATCCAAATCGTTCAGCAAATATCGCTTTGGTTCACTATACTGACGGTGTAAAAGCTTATATTATCGCTCCAAAAGGTCTTGAAGTTGGTCAACGTATCGTTTCAGGTCCAGAAGCAGATATCAAAGTCGGAAACGCTCTTCCACTTGCTAACATCCCAGTTGGTACTTTAATTCACAACATCGAGTTGAAACCAGGTCGTGGTGGTGAATTGGTACGTGCTGCTGGAGCATCTGCTCAAGTATTGGGTCAAGAAGGTAAGTACGTTCTTGTTCGTCTTCAATCAGGTGAAGTTCGTATGATTCTTGGCACTTGCCGCGCTACAGTTGGTGTTGTTGGAAATGAACAACATGGACTTGTAAACCTTGGTAAAGCAGGACGCAGCCGTTGGAAAGGTATCCGCCCAACAGTTCGTGGTTCTGTAATGAACCCTAATGATCACCCACACGGTGGTGGTGAAGGTAAAGCACCAGTTGGTCGTAAAGCACCATCTACTCCATGGGGCAAACCTGCTCTTGGTCTTAAAACTCGTAACAAAAAAGCGAAATCTGATAAACTTATCGTTCGCCGTCGCAACGAGAAATAATAACCTAGTTGCTTAGACAACTAGAGAATCCGCCAGCTCGGTAGCGCTCCATGTGAGCGCAAGCCGCTGTGGTACAACATTTAAAGGAGAAAATATAAAAATGGGACGCAGTCTTAAAAAAGGACCTTTCGTCGACGAGCATTTGATGAAAAAAGTTGAAGCTCAAGCCAACGACGAAAAGAAAAAAGTTATCAAAACTTGGTCACGTCGTTCAACGATCTTCCCAAGTTTTATTGGTTACACTATCGCAGTTTATGATGGACGTAAACACGTACCGGTTTACATCCAAGAAGACATGGTAGGTCACAAGCTTGGTGAATTTGCACCAACTCGTACTTACAAAGGTCACGCTGCAGACGACAAGAAAACACGTAGAAAATAAGGAGAACATAAATGGCAGAAATTACTTCAGCTAAAGCAATGGCTCGTACAGTGCGTGTTTCACCTCGTAAAACTCGTCTAGTTCTTGACAATATCCGTGGTAAAAACGTCGCTGACGCTATCGCAATTTTGAAATTCACTCCAAACAAAGCTGCAGGCATTATCGAAAAAGTATTAAACTCTGCAATCGCTAACGCTGAAAACAACTTTGGTTTGGAAAAAGCTAACTTGGTGGTATCAGAAGCTTTCGCAAACGAAGGACCAACGATGAAACGTTTCCGTCCACGTGCTAAAGGTTCAGCTTCACCAATCAACAAACGCACAAGCCACATTACTGTGGTTGTTGCAGAAAAATAAGGAGGTAACATCGTGGGTCAAAAAGTACATCCAATTGGTATGCGTGTCGGCATCATCCGTGATTGGGATGCCAAATGGTATGCTGAAAAAGAATACGCGGATTACCTTCATGAAGATCTTGCAATCCGTAAATTCGTTCAAAAAGAATTAGCTGACGCAGCAGTTTCAACTATCGAAATCGAACGCGCAGTTAATAAAGTAAATGTTTCACTTCACACTGCTAAACCTGGTATGGTTATCGGTAAAGGTGGAGCAAATGTTGATGCACTTCGTGCAAAACTTAACAAAATGACTGACAAACAAGTTCACATCAATATCATTGAGATCAAATCACCAGATTTAGATGCTCATTTGGTTGGTGAAGGAATTGCTCGTCAATTGGAGCAACGTGTTGCTTTCCGTCGTGCGCAAAAACAAGCAATCCAACGTGCAATGCGTGCTGGAGCTAAAGGAATCAAAACTCAAGTATCAGGTCGTTTGAACGGTGCAGATATCGCTCGTAGCGAAGGATACTCTGAAGGAACTGTTCCACTTCACACACTTCGTGCGGATATCGATTATGCTTGGGAAGAAGCAGATACTACATACGGTAAACTTGGTGTTAAAGTATGGATCTACCGTGGTGAAGTTCTTCCAGCTCGTAAAAACACTAAAGGAGGTAAATAACCAATGTTAGTACCTAAACGTGTTAAACACCGTCGTGAATTCCGTGGAAAAATGCGCGGTGAAGCAAAAGGTGGAAAAGAAGTAGCATTCGGTGAATACGGTCTTCAAGCTACAACTAGCCACTGGATCACTAACCGCCAAATCGAAGCTGCTCGTATCGCCATGACTCGTTATATGAAACGTGGTGGTAAAGTTTGGATTAAAATCTTCCCACACAAATCATACACTGCTAAAGCTATCGGTGTACGTATGGGATCTGGTAAAGGTGCTCCAGAAGGATGGGTAGCACCAGTTAAACGTGGTAAAGTTATGTTCGAAGTTGCAGGTGTTTCAGAAGAAATTGCTCGCGAAGCACTTCGTCTTGCAAGTCACAAATTGCCAGTTAAATGCAAATTTGTAAAACGTGAAGCAGAATAAGGAGAAAGCATGAAACTTAATGAAGTAAAAGAATTTGTTAAAGAACTTCGTGGTCTTTCTCAAGAAGAACTCGCGAAGCGTGAAAACGAATTAAAGAAAGAATTGTTTGAACTTCGTTTCCAAGCAGCTGCAGGTCAATTAGAACAGACAGCTCGTTTGAAAGAAGTGAAAAAACAAATCGCTCGTATCAAAACTGTTCAATCAGAAGTTAAATAATAGACTAGGGAAGGAGAATTTCAATGGAACGCAATAATCGTAAAGTTCTTGTCGGACGCGTTGTTTCTGACAAAATGGACAAAACAATCACAGTTGTAGTTGAAACAAAACGTAACCACCCAGTCTATGGTAAACGTATTAACTACTCTAAGAAGTACAAAGCACATGACGAAAACAATGTTGCCAAAGAAGGCGATATCGTTCGTATCATGGAAACTCGTCCGCTTTCAGCTACTAAACGCTTCCGTCTTGTAGAAGTTGTTGAAGAAGCGGTCATCATCTAATCAAACCAGAAAGGAGAAAACTTAAATGATTCAAACAGAAACTCGTTTAAAAGTTGCCGATAACAGTGGCGCTCGCGAAATCTTGACAATCAAAGTTCTTGGTGGTTCAGGACGTAAGTTTGCTAATATCGGTGATGTTATCGTTGCGTCTGTAAAACAAGCTACTCCTGGTGGTGCGGTTAAAAAAGGTGACGTTGTAAAAGCTGTTATTGTTCGTACTAAATCAGGTGCTCGTCGTAAAGATGGTTCATACATCAAATTCGATGAAAACGCTGCAGTTATTATCCGTGAAGATAAAACTCCTCGCGGAACACGTATCTTTGGCCCTGTTGCACGTGAATTGCGTGATGGTGGCTTTATGAAGATCGTATCACTTGCCCCAGAAGTACTTTAATTTAAAAACAAACTAGTCCCCTGGATTATCCAGGGTGCCCGTTCAGGGCGTAAGAAATCAAAGGAGAACCTAATGTTTGTAAAAAAAGGCGACAAAGTTCGCGTAATTGCTGGTAAAGACAAAGGTGTTGAAGCACTTGTTGTTACAGCTCTTCCAAAAGTAAACAAAGTTGTTGTTGAAGGTGTAAACATCGTTAAGAAACACCAAAAACCAAATAACGAACACCCTCAAGGTGCTATCGTGGAAAAAGAAGCACCAATCCATGTTTCAAACGTTCAAGTTTTGGATAAAAATGGAGTCGCAGGACGTGTTGGCTACAAATTTGTAGACGGCAAAAAAGTTCGTTATAACAAAAAATCAGGCGAAGTGCTTGACTAATCACGAAGGAAAGGAGAAGTATAATGGCAAATCGTTTAAAAGAAAAATATCTTAAAGAAGTAGTTCCTGCTTTGACTGAAAAGTTCAACTACTCATCTGTTATGGCTGTGCCAAAAGTGGATAAAATCGTTTTGAACATGGGTGTCGGTGACGCTGTATCAAACGCTAAAAACCTTGAAAAAGCTGCTGAAGAATTGGCTCTTATCTCAGGTCAAAAACCACTTATCACTAAAGCTAAAAAATCAATCGCCGGCTTCCGTCTTCGTGAAGGTGTAGCGATCGGTGCTAAAGTAACCCTTCGTGGCGAACGTATGTATGAATTCTTGGATAAATTGGTTTCAGTTTCTCTTCCACGTGTTCGTGACTTCCACGGTGTTCCAACAAAATCTTTTGATGGACGCGGAAACTACACACTTGGTGTGAAAGAACAATTGATTTTCCCAGAAATCAACTTTGATGATGTTGATAAGACACGCGGTCTTGACATCGTTATCGTAACAACTGCTAACACTGACGAAGAGTCACGTGAATTGCTTACAGGCCTTGGAATGCCTTTTGCAAAATAATATAGGAGGTAAAACAAATGGCTAAAAAATCAATGATTGCTAAGAACAAACGCCCAGCTAAGTTCTCTACGCAAGCTTATACTCGTTGTGAAAAATGTGGTCGTCCACATTCTGTTTACCGCAAGTTTAAACTTTGCCGTGTTTGCTTCCGTGAATTAGCATATAAAGGACAAATCCCTGGCGTTACCAAAGCATCTTGGTAATATCATGATACAAAGAGCGTAACAACCGCAGCAAAAATAGAAAATTTGGTGAAGGAGCGATGCTCCAAAACAAATTTATCTTTTTTGCCTAGGTTGTAGCTTGTGTTCGAATGAGAGTAATCTTATTCGAATGTATCGATACAATCTGAGCCTAGCTCAATCATTAACTAGCAAGTGCAACTTGCAAACTACTAGTAAGAGGAGAAATAAAAAATGGTTATGACTGACCCAATTGCAGACTTTTTGACACGTATTCGTAATGCTAACCAAGCAAAACACGAAGTGCTTGAAGCTCCTGCATCAAATATCAAAAAAGGGATTGCTGAAATCCTTAAACGTGAAGGTTTTGTAAAAAACGTTGAGTTTATCGAAGATGACAAACAAGGTTTGATTCGTGTCTTCCTTAAATACGGTCAAAACGGTGAAAGAGTTATCACTGGTTTGAAACGTGTTTCTAAACCAGGACTTCGTGTTTACAAGAAACGTGAAGATCTTCCAAAAGTATTAAACGGACTTGGAATTGCTATCCTCTCAACATCTGAAGGTTTGCTAACTGATAAAGAAGCTCGCCAAAAGAATGTTGGTGGAGAAGTTATTGCTTACGTTTGGTAATTGATGATGTGAGAGCGTTAAAAGAATGCAGTGAAAATAGGAAGTTTGTAGCAGGAGCGATGCTTCAAGACAAACTTATCTTTTTCACCAAATTCTTAGCTCGAACTCAAATCAGATACAAAGCTCGTGAAGAACAAAGCAAAATTAGGAAGTTGGAGCAGTTTGTTTACAAACAAGCCAACTTATCTATTTTGCACAGTTCTTAGAGCGTGTTCAATTCAGCGATTGAACTTAATAAGTATCTTTAACCCCCACCCCCGTGAAAACTGGCCATCAAGGCCTGACAATTTAACAGGAGAAAATAAACATGTCACGTATTGGTAATAAAGTTATTGTGTTGCCTGCTGGTGTTGAAATCACTAACAATGGCAACGTTGTAACTGTAAAAGGACCTAAAGGAGAACTTACTCGTGAGTTCTCAAAAGATATTGAAATCCGTGTGGAAGGTACTGAAGTAACACTTCACCGTCCAAACGATTCAAAAGAAATGAAAACTATCCACGGTACTACTCGTGCCCTTTTGAACAACATGGTTATTGGTGTTTCAGAAGGATTCAAGAAAGAACTTGAAATGCGTGGGGTTGGTTACCGTGCACAACTTCAAGGAAAGAAACTTGTCTTGGCTGTTGGTAAATCTCATCCAGATGAAGTAGAAGCTCCAGAAGGAATTACTTTTGAACTTCCAAACCCAACAACTATCGTTGTCAGCGGAATTTCAAAAGAAGCTGTTGGACAAACAGCTGCTTATGTTCGTAGCTTGCGTGCTCCAGAACCATATAAAGGTAAAGGTATCCGCTACGTTGGTGAATTTGTTCGCCGTAAAGAAGGTAAAACTGGTAAATAATGTGATATGGTTGATTTTCAACCCTGTCCCTTATTTCCAACTTTGTGCCTAGGCACTCATTAAAATTAAGAGGTGAAAATTGTGATTACGAAACCAGATAAAAACAAAGTCCGCCAAAAACGCCACCGTCGTGTACGCGGAAAACTCTCTGGAACTGCTGATCGCCCACGTTTGAACGTATTCCGTTCTAATACAGGCATCTACGCTCAAGTGATTGATGACGTAGCGGGTGTAACGCTCGCAAGCGCTTCAACTCTTGACAAAGAAGTTTCAAAAGGAACTAAAACTGAACAAGCCGTTGTTGTTGGTAAACTCGTTGCTGAACGTGCAGTTGCTAAAGGTATTTCTGAAGTGGTGTTTGACCGCGGTGGATATCTCTATCACGGACGTGTAAAAGCTTTGGCTGATGCAGCTCGTGAAAACGGATTGAAATTCTAATAGGGAGGACACTAGAAAATGGCATTTAAAGACAATGCAGTTGAACTTGAAGAACGCGTAGTTGCGATTAACCGTGTTACGAAAGTTGTTAAAGGTGGACGTCGTCTTCGTTTTGCAGCTCTTGTAGTTGTCGGTGACCGCAATGGTCGTGTAGGCTTCGGTACTGGTAAAGCTCAAGAAGTACCAGAAGCAATTCGCAAGGCAGTTGAAGATGCGAAGAAAAACTTGATTGAAGTACCAATGGTTGGTACAACAATTCCTCACGAAGTTCTTTCAGAATTTGGTGGAGCTAAAGTATTGTTGAAACCAGCTGTAGAAGGTTCTGGAGTTGCTGCTGGCGGTGCTGTTCGTGCCGTTATCGAATTGGCAGGTGTGGCAGATGTAACATCTAAATCACTTGGTTCTAACACTCCAATCAACATTGTTCGTGCAACTGTTGAAGGTTTGAAACAACTAAAACGCGCTGAAGAAGTTGCTGCCCTTCGTGGTATTTCAGTTTCTGACTTAGCATAAGAAAGGGGATCACATGGCTCAAATTAAAATTACTTTGACTAAGTCTCCAATCGGACGCATCCCGTCACAACGTAAAACTGTTGTAGCACTTGGACTTGGCAAATTAAACAGCTCAGTTATCAAAGAAGATAATCCAGCAGTACGTGGTATGATTACTGCAGTATCACATTTGGTTACTGTTGAAGAAGTTAAATAAGCATTGCAGATTTAACAACTTTAAAATTGAAATACATTAGGGGATGGGAGTTTCTCAGCCCCTAAAACTGAATATATGTATAGGCGAGTTTGTATAGGAGACACCTTTTCTCCTATATGAGCGCTAGCATTTTACAAAAGAGGAGAAATTAAATAATGAAACTTCATGAATTACAACCTGCTGCAGGTTCTCGTAAAGTACGCAACCGCGTTGGTCGTGGTACATCATCAGGTAACGGTAAAACTTCTGGCCGTGGTCAAAAAGGTCAAAAAGCTCGTAGCGGTGGCGGAGTTCGCCTTGGTTTTGAAGGTGGACAAACTCCATTGTTCCGTCGTCTTCCAAAACGTGGCTTCTTAAACGTTAACCGTAAAGAATATGCTATTGTAAACCTTGATCAGTTGAATGCTTTTGAAGATGGTGCAGAAGTGACACCAGTAGTACTTGTAGAATCAGGTATTGTAAAAGCTGAAAAATCTGGCGTTAAAATTCTTGGTAATGGAGAATTGACAAAGAAATTAACTGTGAAAGCAGCTAAATTCTCTAAATCTGCTGAAGAAGCTATCACTGCTAAAGGTGGTTCAGTGGAAGTCATCTAAGTGAGGTGACCAAATGTTTTTCAAACTATTAAAAGACGCATTAAAGATTAAGCAAGTACGATCCAAAATTTTGTTTACAATTTTCATTATTTTGGTTTTCCGTATTGGTACAACAATCACGGTTCCTGGGGTCAATGCGAAAAGTTTAGAGGCTTTAAGTGGCCTATCTTTCCTGAACATGTTAAGTTTGGTGTCGGGAAATGCGATGAAGAACTTTTCAATTTTTGCTTTAGGAGTGAGCCCGTATATCACGGCTTCGATTGTTGTTCAGCTTCTTCAAATGGATTTGCTTCCTAAGTTTGTCGAATGGGGCAAGCAAGGAGAAGTAGGTCGTAGGAAGCTCAATCAGGCGACGCGTTATATTTCTCTTTTCTTGGCCTTTGTCCAATCTATAGGTATCACAGCAGGTTTTAATACTTTATCAAGTACAAAACTAGTGCCAACACCAAATTGGCAAACTTATCTTTTTATCGGGTGTATCTTAACAACAGGTTCGATAATTGTGGTTTGGTTAGGTGAACAGATTACAGATAAAGGATATGGAAATGGCGTATCAATGATTATCTTTGCGGGAATCGTTGCGTCATTCCCAGAGATGATTAAGAGTATTTATGAAGATTATTTTGTCAATGTGCCAAGCGACAGAATTCAATCTTCTCTTATCTTCGTTGCTTGTTTGATTGTTGCTGTTTTAATTATCGTCTATTTTACAACTTATGTACAACAAGCGGAATACAAAATTCCAATTCAATATACAAAGATTGCACAAGGCGCTCCATCAAGTTCTTACCTTCCTTTAAAGGTAAATCCAGCTGGAGTTATCCCAGTTATCTTTGCAAGTTCGATTACTGCGGCACCAGCTGCTATTCTGCAATTTTTAAGTGCAACTCAGCATGATGCACAGTGGGTTCGAACGCTTCAAGATTTACTTGCTACGACTACACCTAGTGGGATGGCTATGTATGCGGTGCTGATTATTTTATTTACATTCTTCTACACATTTGTTCAAATCAATCCAGAGAAGACTGCAGAAAATCTTCAGAAAAGTGGCGCATATATTCCAGGTGTACGTCCAGGTAAAGGTACAGAACAATATATGTCGAAACTACTTCGCAGGCTTGCGACAGTTGGATCGCTATTCTTAGGCTTCATTTCAATTATTCCGATTATTGCAAAAGATTTGTTTGGATTATCAGACACGGTCGCATTGGGAGGAACCAGTCTTTTGATTATCATCGCAACTGGTATCGAAGGAATGAAACAATTGGAAGGATATTTACTGAAGAGAAAATATACCGGCTTTATGAATACAACGACAAAATAGGAATAGGTTGACATAGTCAACCTTCTATTTTGTTTTTGAATAAGTTTATTAACCGGTGTAATAGATTTATTGAAAAACGAAAAGGAGAATAAATATGAATCTTTTAATCATGGGATTACCTGGTGCCGGAAAAGGAACACAGGCAGCAAAAATTGTAGAAAACTTTAAGGTGGCGCATATTTCAACTGGTGATATGTTCCGTGCTGCGATGGCAAACCAAACAGAAATGGGTCTACTTGCGAAGTCTTATATCGACAAAGGTGAGTTGGTTCCAGATAATGTTACAAATGGAATCGTTAAAGAGCGTTTAGCTCAAGCAGACATCAAGGAATCTGGCTTCTTATTAGATGGCTTTCCTCGAACAATTGATCAAGCACATGCTTTAGATGAAATATTAGAAGAACTCGGAATCAAGTTGGATGGTGTTATCAACATCGAAGTGGATCCTAACAGCCTTTTGGAGCGGCTGAGCGGTCGTATCATTCACAGAGAAACTGGCGAGACCTTCCATAAAGTATTTAATCCACCAGTGGATTATAAAGAAGAAGATTACTATCAACGCGAAGATGATAAGCCCGAAACGGTGAAACGTCGTCTTGATGTGAATATCGCTCAAGGGGAGCCAATCCTCGCACATTACCGCCAGATGAATCTAGTTCATGATATCCAAGGAAATCAAGATATTAATGATGTATTTACAGACATTAAAAAAGTCTTGGAAAAATTGAAATAAAAGCGTTTTTCACACTTGCAATATTTGACAAGTAGTGATACAATGAATTAGTCTGACTTATAATTGTTACCTCTGTGTCTAGAGGTACTAAATCAAAATTTAGGGAGGTACTTTTGCGTGGCAAAAGATGATGTGATCGAAGTCGAAGGCAAGGTAGTTGATACAATGCCTAACGCAATGTTTACGGTTGAACTTGAAAATGGACATCAGATTTTAGCAACAGTTTCTGGTAAAATTCGTAAAAACTATATTCGTATTTTAGCGGGAGACCGTGTTACTGTCGAAATGAGTCCGTACGATTTGACTCGTGGACGGATCACTTACCGCTTTAAATAATGGAAAAACTTGGAGGATTAAGAAATGAAAGTAAGACCATCGGTCAAACCAATTTGCGAATACTGCAAAGTTATTCGTCGTAATGGTCGTGTTATGGTTATTTGCCCTGCAAATCCAAAACACAAACAACGTCAAGGTTAATTAGAAAGGAGAAAGCATGGCTCGTATTGCTGGAGTTGATATTCCAAATGACAAACGTGTAGTCGTTTCGTTGACTTATGTATATGGTATCGGTCTTCCAACTTCTAAGAAGATTTTGGCTGCTGCTGGAATTTCTGAAGATGTTCGTGTTAAAGACTTGACACCAGATCAAGAAGACGCTATCCGTCGTGAAGTGGACGCTATCAAAGTTGAAGGTGACCTTCGTCGTGAAGTAAACCTAAACATCAAACGTTTAATGGAAATCGGTTCATATCGTGGAATCCGTCATCGTCGTGGACTTCCTGTTCGTGGACAAAACACTAAAAACAACGCTCGCACTCGTAAAGGTAAAGCTGTTGCGATTGCTGGTAAGAAAAAATAATATAAGGAGGTAAAAAGTCTTGGCTAAACCAACACGTAAACGTCGTGTGAAGAAAAATATCGAATCTGGTATTGCTCATATTCACGCAACATTTAATAACACTATTGTTATGATTACTGATGTGCATGGTAATGCAATTGCTTGGTCATCTGCTGGAGCTCTTGGTTTTAAAGGTTCTCGTAAATCTACACCATTTGCTGCCCAAATGGCATCTGAAGCTGCAGCTAAATCTGCACAAGAACACGGTCTTAAATCAGTTGAAGTTACTGTTAAAGGTCCAGGTTCTGGTCGTGAGTCAGCTATTCGTGCTCTTGCTGCCGCTGGTCTTGAAGTAACAGCTATTCGTGATGTGACTCCTGTACCACACAATGGTGCTCGTCCTCCAAAACGTCGCCGTGTATAATCATATCCAATTACACTGCTTTTCGTTTAAGAGGGAGTTAACTAAATGATTGAGTTTGAAAAACCAAATATAACAAAAATTGATGAAAATAAAGATTATGGCAAGTTTGTAGTAGAACCACTTGAACGTGGTTATGGTACAACTCTTGGGAACTCACTTCGTCGTGTCTTGTTGGCTTCATTACCAGGAGCAGCAGTAACTTCAATTAATATTGAAGGGGTATTGCACGAATTTGATACAATCCCAGGTGTCCGTGAAGATGTCATGCAGATTATTCTGAACATCAAGGGTATTGCTGTAAAATCTTACGTCCAAGACGAAAAGACGATAGAATTAGATGTTAAGGGGCCTGCGGAAGTAACTGCTGGAGACATCTTGACAGATAGTGATGTCGAAATTGTAAACCCAGATCATTATCTTTTTACAATTGGTGATGGTGCTAGTTTCAAAGCTATAATGACCGTTAATAGTGGTCGTGGTTATGTACCTGCAGATCACAACAAAAAAGATGATGCACCAGTGGGAACACTTGCTGTAGATTCCATCTATACGCCAGTGACAAAAGTCAATTACCAAGTTGAGCCAGCTCGTGTTGGAAGCAACGATGGTTTTGACAAACTAACCCTTGAAATTATGACCAATGGGACAATTATCCCTGAAGATGCCCTAGGACTTTCAGCGCGTATCTTAACAGAACATTTGGACCTCTTCACAGATCTTACTGAAGTTGCTAAAACTACTGATGTAATGAAGGAAGTAGATAAGAGTTCTGATGATCATGTGTTAGAACGCACTATTGAAGAATTGGACTTGTCTGTTCGCTCATATAACTGTTTGAAACGTGCTGGTATTAATACTGTCTACGATTTAACAGAAAAAACTGAGCCTGAAATGATGAAAGTTCGAAATCTTGGTCGTAAAAGTCTGGAAGAAGTTAAGGTTAAACTGACAGATTTAGGATTAGGATTAAAAAACGATAAATAAAGGAGGAATACATGGCTTACCGTAAATTAGGACGCACTAGCTCACAACGTAAAGCAATGCTTCGCGATTTGACTACTGACTTGATTATCAACGAATCAATCGTCACAACAGAAGCACGTGCAAAAGAAATCCGTAAAACAGTTGAAAAGATGATTACATTAGGTAAACGTGGTGACTTGCACGCTCGTCGTCAAGCAGCGGCTTTTGTTCGTAACGAAATTGCAACAGAAAACTATGATGAAGCAACTGAAAAATATACTTCAACAACTGCTCTTCAAAAATTGTTCTCTGACTTAGCACCTCGTTATGCAGAACGTAATGGTGGATATACACGTATCCTTAAAACTGAACCACGTCGTGGAGATGCTGCACCGATGGCAATCATCGAATTAGTATAAGATCATCAATCTTTGTTGAGTGTTATGATGATGGAATAATATTTATTCTTAGTCTAGCTCTGGTCTGCCGCTGGAATATTTCCAGCGGTAACACTCATCATATGATGAAACGTAGACGCTTGTTTACGAAATTGTTTTTATCAAAAAACAATTTCGTAAGCAGGCGTTTTTTCATATCAGCTAAAAGGTTATTTTCCTCAAGCACATGATAGTTCGTTTGAGCAACAGGATAGTAAGTTAGAGGGACAAAGAGAAGGTAAGATGATAAATTAGAGGAGGGTTTTACCCCAGAAGAAAACAAGGAGGAAGGACATGGACTTTCAAGAATTATATAGAAACGTACAAGGCATAGTCAGGAGGTGTTATAAAGACTACTATTTACATTTATGGGAATACAGCGACTGGGAACAAGAAGGGATGATGGCCTTGTATGAGTTGGTAAAGTCACGCCCGGAACTATTGCAGGACAAGACGATGTTATACCGCTGTTTTAAGACCAAGTTTCGGAACAGAATCCACGACAAGATACGCCGCCAGGAGAGTCAGAAGCGGAAATTGGACAAGGCACCATATGAAGAAGTGAGTGAGATAGGGCACAAGTTAAGGATGAAGGAGATGTACCTAGATGAGCTAGTAGCTTTTCGCAGTGCCATGGCAGAGTACAGAAGCGGACTCGGTCCAGAAGAATACAAACAATACGAGCGTCTAATGGCTGATGAAAGATTCAAAGGACGCAAAGCCATGCTTCGTGATTTATCAGAACATCTACGAGATTTCAATCCACGATTAGACTAATAGGAAGGGGGAGGCAATGACTCTCCTTTCTATTTATAAAAGTTAGAAGTGCAGAATCGACAGTCAAAAAGAAAAAAGTAAAAAAGATAAGAAAAGTAGTTGACAGTTTAGTTAGTAGATGATATACTAAGATAGTTGTCTCGCCAGAGGCAGTAAAGACCTTTGAAAACTGAACAAGACGAACCAATGTGCAGGCGACTGTCAAGAGAGACAGTCCGTCAAACATAAAAAAGCAATAAATCTGTCAGTGACAGAATGAGCAAGAAGACAAACGAACATTAAATGAGAGTTTGATCCTGGCTCAGGACGAACGCTGGCGGCGTGCCTAATACATGCAAGTAGAACGCTGAAGGAGGAGCTTGCTCTTCTGGAAGAGTTGCGAACGGGTGAGTAACGCGTAGGTAACCTGCCTGGTAGCGGGGGATAACTATTGGAAACGATAGCTAATACCGCATAAGATTGAAAATCGCATGATAATTGATTAAAAGATGCAATTGCATCACTACCAGATGGACCTGCGTTGTATTAGCTAGTAGGTGAGGTAACGG
Organism: Streptococcus sp. oral taxon 056 str. F0418; assembly: GCF_000220065.1. GTDB lineage: Bacteria > Bacillota > Bacilli > Lactobacillales > Streptococcaceae > Streptococcus. The sequence goes on from NZ_AFQU01000001.1 coordinate 1,254,951, forward strand.
CTCACCTAGGCGACGATACATAGCCGACCTGAGAGGGTGATCGGCCACACTGGGACTGAGACACGGCCCAGACTCCTACGGGAGGCAGCAGTAGGGAATCTTCGGCAATGGGGGCAACCCTGACCGAGCAACGCCGCGTGAGTGAAGAAGGTTTTCGGATCGTAAAGCTCTGTTGTAAGAGAAGAACGAGTGTGAGAGTGGAAAGTTCACACTGTGACGGTATCTTACCAGAAAGGGACGGCTAACTACGTGCCAGCAGCCGCGGTAATACGTAGGTCCCGAGCGTTGTCCGGATTTATTGGGCGTAAAGCGAGCGCAGGCGGTTAGATAAGTCTGAAGTTAAAGGCTGTGGCTTAACCATAGTACGCTTTGGAAACTGTTTAACTTGAGTGCAGAAGGGGAGAGTGGAATTCCATGTGTAGCGGTGAAATGCGTAGATATATGGAGGAACACCGGTGGCGAAAGCGGCTCTCTGGTCTGTAACTGACGCTGAGGCTCGAAAGCGTGGGGAGCGAACAGGATTAGATACCCTGGTAGTCCACGCCGTAAACGATGAGTGCTAGGTGTTAGGCCCTTTCCGGGGCTTAGTGCCGGAGCTAACGCATTAAGCACTCCGCCTGGGGAGTACGACCGCAAGGTTGAAACTCAAAGGAATTGACGGGGGCCCGCACAAGCGGTGGAGCATGTGGTTTAATTCGAAGCAACGCGAAGAACCTTACCAGGTCTTGACATCCCGATGCCCGCTCTAGAGATAGAGTTTTACTTCGGTACATCGGTGACAGGTGGTGCATGGTTGTCGTCAGCTCGTGTCGTGAGATGTTGGGTTAAGTCCCGCAACGAGCGCAACCCCTATTGTTAGTTGCCATCATTAAGTTGGGCACTCTAGCGAGACTGCCGGTAATAAACCGGAGGAAGGTGGGGATGACGTCAAATCATCATGCCCCTTATGACCTGGGCTACACACGTGCTACAATGGCTGGTACAACGAGTCGCAAGTCGGTGACGACAAGCTAATCTCTTAAAGCCAGTCTCAGTTCGGATTGTAGGCTGCAACTCGCCTACATGAAGTCGGAATCGCTAGTAATCGCGGATCAGCACGCCGCGGTGAATACGTTCCCGGGCCTTGTACACACCGCCCGTCACACCACGAGAGTTTGTAACACCCGAAGTCGGTGAGGTAACCTTTTAGGAGCCAGCCGCCTAAGGTGGGATAGATGATTGGGGTGAAGTCGTAACAAGGTAGCCGTATCGGAAGGTGCGGCTGGATCACCTCCTTTCTAAGGAAAAACGGAATGCACATTGAGTCTTGTTTAGTTTTGAGAGATCTTGTGGGGCCTTAGCTCAGCTGGGAGAGCGCCTGCTTTGCACGCAGGAGGTCAGCGGTTCGATCCCGCTAGGCTCCATTGGAACGGAAGTTCCAAGACTAGTCCATTGAAAATTGAATAACTATATCAAATAGTAACAAGAAATAAACCGAAACGCTGTGAATATTAATGAGTTTAAGACTGAAAGGTCAAGAATAAGGTTAAGTTAGTAAGGGCGCACGGTGGATGCCTTGGCACTAGGAGCCGAAGAAGGACGTGACAAACGACGAAATGCCTCGGGGAGCTGTAAGTAAGCGACGATCCGTGGATGTCCGAATGGGGGAACCCAACAGGTTGATGCCTGTTACCCATATCTGTTAAGGATATGAGGAGGAAGACGCAGTGAACTGAAACATCTAAGTAGCTGCAGGAAGAGAAAGCAAAAGCGATTGCCTTAGTAGCGGCGAGCGAAGAGGCAGGAGGGCAAACCGAAGAGTTTACTCTTCGGGGTTGTAGGACTGCAATATGGACTCAGAGTTTATAGAAGAATGACTTGGGAAAGTCAGCCAAAGAGAGTAAGAGCCTCGTATTTTAAATAGACTCTGTACCTAGCAGTATCCTGAGTACGGCGGGACACGAGAAATCCCGTCGGAATCTGGGAGGACCATCTCCCAACCCTAAATACTCCCTAGTGACCGATAGTGAACCAGTACCGTGAGGGAAAGGTGAAAAGCACCCCGGGAGGGGAGTGAAATAGAACCTGAAACCGTGTGCCTACAACAAGTTCGAGCCCGTTAATGGGTGAGAGCGTGCCTTTTGTAGAATGAACCGGCGAGTTACGTTATGATGCGAGGTTAAGTTGAAGAGACGGAGCCATAGGGAAACCGAGTCTGAATAGGGCGAAATAGTATCATGACGTAGACCCGAAACCATGTGACCTACCCATGAGCAGGTTGAAGGTGCGGTAAAACGCACTGGAGGACCGAACCAGGGCACGTTGAAAAGTGCTTGGATGACTTGTGGGTAGCGGAGAAATTCCAAACGAACTTGGAGATAGCTGGTTCTCTCCGAAATAGCTTTAGGGCTAGCGTCGACATAAAGATTCTTGGAGGTAGAGCACTGTTTGGGTGAGGGGTCCATCCCGGATTACCAATCTCAGATAAACTCCGAATGCCAACGAATTATGGTCGGCAGTCAGACTGCGAGTGCTAAGATCCGTAGTCGAAAGGGAAACAGCCCAGACCAC